>CAWFNU010000014.1:0-325303 GCA_963817265.1 uncultured Chloroflexia bacterium | reverse complement strand
ATGAGCGTTCTTTCCGCCCCCCCAGGCGGAGTGACACCCGCGGCTGGGAAACACTCGACAAGGAACTCTTCAGCGAAAACGCCGAGCGGATCGTCAAGGAGATGAACCAGGTCCGGGCCGCTGACGAGTGTCCCAAGGAAGACCGCTCGGTCATCCTGCTGCCCAACATCATGTATTTGCAGACCCACGAGACCATCGGTCACGCCCTCGAACTGGACCGCATCCTGGGCTACGAACTGGCCTTCGCTGGCGGTTCGTTCGTGACCCTCGACGACTTCGGCAAGCTGCGCTACGGCTCCCCCAAGCTGACCGCCCGCGCCGATGCCACCCTGCCCAATTCCCCCGGCAGTTTCGGCTTCGACGACGACGGCGTCCCCGCCCAGAACACGGTCCTGATCGACAAGGGCATCCTGGTGGGCGCCATCACCGGGCGCCAGATGGTGGAGGAAGCCAACGCCCGCGCCAAACGCCAGATCTTCAACGGCAGCGGCGGCGCCAACCGTGCCACCGCCTTCTACCGCGTGCCCATCGAACGCATGACCAACATCAACATCGACCCCGGCACGGACGGCACCCTGGACGATATCGTCAGCAAGACCGAAAAAGGCATCGTCCTCGACGGCGACCGCAGCTGGTCGATCGGCTCGAACCGTGAACAGTTCCACTTCGGCACCGAGATCGGCTGGCTGGTGGAAGACGGCAAGATCACGAAGGTGGTCAAGAACCCCACCTACAAGGGCGCCACCGTCAAGTTCTGGAACTCCCTCTCCGCCGTGGGCGATCAGTCCACCTGGCAGGTGAAGTATGTGGATAACTGCGGGAAGGGCCAGCCCAACCAGATCATGCAGTTGGGGCACGGGGTTCCGGTCTGCCGCTTCGATAACGTGAGAATAGGAGAATAGCCGTGAAGGAACGAATCTTGCAAACCTTGAGGGATCTGCGCAAATACGCCCTGGACAAGGGGTATGAAGTGACGCTTTTCTACCACGAAGAAGACAGCTACCTGATGCGCTTCGCCAACTCGGCCATCTCCCTGAATACCAACGAGCACCTGATCCGCCTGGAGATCACCGCCTATTCCGGCAGGAAACGCGCCAGTTACGAGCTCATCACCGACCTGGGCAAGCTCGACGAAATGAAGCAGGGCATTGACATCGCCGCGGAAATGGTCCAGCACGCCCAGCCGCTGACCTACCAGCCGACCATCCCGGTCTTTGCCGATCCTTCGCCGACGAAAGCGGGTACGACGCCGCCCTGGCGCAGATCAGCAACGAGGAACGGCTGAAGTTCTTCAACCAGGCCGTGGCTGGGCTGGAAACCGAGGAGATCAAGCTGTCGGGCATCTTTTCCAGCGGCACGAACATCATCGCCCAGATCAATACCCGCTCGGAACATACCCAGTATTTCAAGACCTCCGACGCCCAGGTGACGACCGTCCTGTCGCACTCCACCCTCAAATGGGAAGTGACCGCCGAGCAGTCCGCCCAGAAAAGATCGGACCTGGACCCGGTCAGCCCTGCGGCAGGAGCTGGCCTTCCTGGTCGAGCATTACCAGACCGACACCCCCCAGCAGATCCCGCTGGGCAGCTACGATATCGTCTTTGGCACCGCCGCCATCGCCGACATGCTCAATTTTATGAACTGGATCGGTTTCAACGGCGGCTCGATGAAACGCGGTTTTTCCTTCCTGGGCGAAGACAAGGTCGGCCAAAAGGTGTTCTCGGACAAGTTCACCCTCGTCGACGATCCCAACCCGCCTGGAGACCTTCCCCTTCAAGCGCGATTTCACCGGCATCGCCCGCAAGCCGTTCCCGATCTTCCAGAACGGGGTTTTCCAGGGATTCACCTGGTTCCAGGATGATGCCGATGAGTTCGGCGCCAAGGCCACCGGTCACACCGTCGGTGCACAAAAGCCTGGTGCTCGCACGGCGGCGAACAGGAGTATCAATTCCCTGGAGGACCTGGTCAACCATGCCGCGTGAGAAGGATATTCTCTACATCCCCTTCCTGCACTACATGAACATCGTCAATCCTTCCAAGGGCATCATCACCGGCAGCTCGCGCTTCGGCGCCCTGCTGCTCAAGAAGGATGGTTCGGTGGTGGTGCCGTACAATGTGCGCCTGACCCAGAGCCTGCTCGACATCTTCGGCGACAAGGTCGCCTGGCTCTCGCAGGCCACCGTCCCGTACAACACCTCCCAGAGCTATGGCGCCCGCAATCCGACTGCGATCATCGTCCCCAAATTCGTGCGGGTGAACGACCTGGAAATATCGCACTCCAATTCTTCCTACTAGTTCTCCTTGGATATCGCCGGTCTAAAAGAAGGAAACCGCAGTCCAAGGGGGAGCTGCGGTTTTTGACAATAATCCATATTTTCTTCCCCGCGGGGTTGTGCGAATCTTTTGGCCTCCCATTCTCGCGGAACAATTGAGGTTTTTCAGCGTCCTTTGTACGGAGGTTTCATTATATGAAGAAACTATTTTTTGCATTCCTGGCTCTTACTGTTCTTTTGGCAGCTTGCGGACCTGCTGTTACGGTTGAGCCAACTGTGACATCAACCGCGACGGTTTCCATTCCCACTGTTACCCCGCTCCCCTCTGACACGCCTACCCCTTCGCCTACGCCCACGCCATCCTACCCGCCCGAAGGGTACGGCCCGACCAATTTCCCATCAGACGTGGACCCGCTCACCGGTTTGCCCGTAGCCGACCCGGTTTTATTGGACCGTCGCCCCATGCTTATCAAGGTTTCCAACATCCCCCGCAACAATCGCCCCCAGTGGGGACTGTCGCTGGCGGATATCGTCTTTGAGTATTACACCGAGGAAGGCAATACCCGCTTTGCTGCCGTATTCCTCGGGAAGAATGCCGATATCGTCGGGCCAATCCGCTCGGGACGTTTTATAGATGCCCAGTTGGTGCGCGGCTACAAAGCCTTCTTTGCCTTCGGTTCCGCCTACGTGGTCGAGATGGATCGTTTCCTGAATTCCGAGTTTGCTGACCGGCTGGTCATCGAAGGGGCGACCACCCCGTTGACCCGCTTCGACCCAAATGGTGCCAATTTCCTGGTCGCCAACACAGCCACCTTGAGCGCCTATGCCACTTCCCTGGGCAATAATGCGCGCCAAAACCTGGACGGCATGTCCTTCAACCTCACCCCTCCTGCAGGAGGCACGCCTGTACCCCAGGTCTTCGTCCGCTATTCAGGGGTCATCTACAACCGCTGGGATTACGACCCAGCCACCGGGAAGTATCTCCGATTTGCTGATACCACCGAGGATTACAACAATGTAAATGAGCAATATGCCCAGTTGACCGACCGTCTGACCAACCAGCCGATTGCCTTCGATAACATGGTGGTTTTATACGTTGCTCATGAACTCTACAGCAAGGGTATTTACGATATCCAGCTCAATGGTTCCGGAGCCGGATACGCTTTCCGGGATGGGCAGGCCTACCAGGTTAATTGGCAGCGCAACAGCACGAATGTGGTCTCGCTGACGAACCCGGATGGGACACCCTTCGCATTTAAACCTGGCACTACCTGGTTTGAGGTGATTGGGGTCAGCTCCACCCTGAAGCAATCAGCCAACAGCTGGCGGTTCACTCATATTGCACCGTAAAGAATTTTTCAAGGGCGACCCGATGGTCGCCCTTGCGATTTATAATCATTTATGATCATAAGGAGGGCACCATGAAACGGATTGCTGTTCTGACTGGTGGAGGGGATGCTCCGGGGTTGAATGCGGTCATCCGCGCGGTAACCAAAACAGCGATTAACCTTTATGGTTGTGAGGTGCTCGGGGTCCGGGACGGTTATGATGGGTTCATCGCTCCTGACGGGATCATCCCACTTGACTCTGGTGCTGTGCGCGGCATCCTGCCCCGCGGCGGCACGATCCTCGGGCACTGCAAACCGCGGCAACCCATTCGCCCGCAAAATCCTCCGCGACGGGAAGGAGATCGTCGTGGATGTCTCCGACGAAGTCACGGCTGCCATCAAACAACTCAAACTGGATGCCCTGATTGTCATAGGCGGCGACGGGACGCTGCGGATTGCCATGGAACTGGGGGCCAAGGGCGTCCCGGTGGTGGGGGTACCAAAAACCATTGACAATGATATTGGCGGAACGGAAGTAACCTTTGGTTTTGACACTGCCCTGATGATCGCCACCGAGGCCCTCGACCGGCCTCCATACCACTGCTGAAGCGCACCACCGCGTCATGGTGTTGGAATTAATGGGTCGGGAGGCGGGCTTCATCGCCCTCCATTCCGGTGTTTCCGGTGGAGCAGACGTGATCCTGATCCCCGAGATCCCCTTCAAGTTCGAATCGATCGTCAAGAAAGTGCGCGAGCGAGCCGAGGGCGGTGCGCATTTCAGCCTGCTGGCAGTTTCAGAAGGGGCCAAACATGTGGGCGGGGAGCTGGTATACCGTCGCTCCGGAGACGAGGTCTACATCCCCCGGTTGGGAGGGATTGGCCAGGAGGTTGGTCAGTACATTGAAGGGCAGGGGTTTGAAACGCGTGTCACCGTCCTTGGCCATGTTCAGCGCGGCGGCTCCCCTACAGCGTTCGACCGCTGGCTTGCCACCCGTTACGGTGCTGCGGCGGTTCGGGCTGTTGCCGCTGGAGCCCTTGCGCATATGGTGGCTCTGCACAATGCTCAGGTTCTCCCCATCCCCTTGGGCGAGGCGCTGGCTGTTCCCAAAAGAGTGGACATGAACAGCGACGGCGTCATTACTGCCCGCGGGCTGGGCATTTCATTTGGAGATGAATAGGATTTTACAACCAGGATTTTAGGCATAAGCCATGGAATAAACTCTCTGGTGTTGGTTTATCTTCCAGGAAGTGGGCGGTATTAAAGCGGAAGGCCGCCTTTCGGCGGTCTTCCTGTTCGCGCTGTGGCACCTTTATCGCAGAGCGAGGAGGGATGCCACAGCGCTTCGTTTCAAACTACTATCCATTTTGGGCACCACCTCCTCTTCTATAAGGATGGCGGATTTGAGGCAGGAACTTTCCCTGCGCTTTAAATAGTATCGCACAAATCAATTTGTATGTCAATGGCAGGCAATTCGGTTGAAACGCCCAAATAATATGATAAATTGGTTCCCTTCCCGGTGTTTTTCGGGAGCGGCAATGCAATGGATGGGGATTTTTCGCCCAGGGATCGGGGTTGATTGTTTGTTTGACCGGTAAATCATACCCGGTTGTTGTGAATCTGGATGACTTGTGATACCTTTTGATAGCTCCGGGAAGCATACTTCGGCTATCCTGAATGGAAATTCGGTGGAGGAGACTTTTATGAAACGCACCAACATTCTCTGGATCGTGGCCCTGGCGCTGGGGTGGCTGTTCGACTTCCTTTTCTGGAAGCAATCACCCGGGATCAACTTCGCAATTTTCACAATTTTATGCCTCGCCGGTGGGTTCCTGGTTCTGGGGTTGAATGGAATCCGACCATCCTGGAAGGCTCTGCTGTTGCTCATCCCCATCCTGTTCTTTACTGCCATGACCTTCATTCGCCAGGAGCCGCTAAGCATCTTCCTGGCTGTTGCATTTTCCCTGGGGTTGATGGGGGTGCTGGCTTCCACCTTCCTGGGCGGTCGCTGGCCCTCGTACAGCCTGGCAGATTATTTGGTCAAGTACATAAAATTGGCTGCCAGCATGGTTGCCCGGCCCATCATCTTCTTAACAGAAAACAGGAAGCAGGTTGGGGAAACGCCCGAATATTCCTCCCCAGGAACACGGCTTGGGTGGAAGCGTTTAGGGGCGGTTGCACGCGGGGTTCTGATCGCCATCCCCATCCTGGTCTTTTTCGCCGCCCTGCTCTCCTCTGCCGACCTGGTCTTCGCCCAGCGCGTGCAGGATTTTGTCAAGCTTTTCCGGCTGGAGAACCTGCCGCAATACATCTTCCGCCTCATCTATATTTTGATCGGAGCGTATGCCCTGGCGGGTACCTTCCTGCACGCGGCATCGAAGAGCCAGGATGAAAAACTGGTGGGCCTGGACAAACCTCTCGTGCCACCTTTCCTGGGATTTACTGAGGCGGTAGTCGATCCTGGGAGCAGTGGTGGCATTGTTCGCCCTTTTTGCTGTTGTCCAGTTCCAATATTTCTTCGGCGGGCAGGCAAACATCAGCGTGCAGGGATTTACCTATGCAGAGTACGCCCGGCGCGGGTTCGGCGAACTTGTGACTGTGGCTTTTTTTAGCCTGCTGCTTTTCCTGGGATTGAGCGCAGTGGTCAAGCGCAAGGACGAAACCCAGCGCTGGGTGTTCACTGGGTTGGGCTTGGGGATGGTGGCGCTGGTGGGTGTGATGCTGGCCTCGGCGTTCCAGAGATTGGTACTCTATGAGGCTGCATACGGCTTCTCACGACTGAGAACTTACACCCATATCTTTTTGATCTGGTTGGGTGTGTTGCTTGCGGTCGTGCTGGTGCTCGATATTCTGCGCCGGGAGCGCCTCTTTGCATTATCTGCCTTGCTGGCTTCCATTGGTTTTGCTGTCACACTCACCTTGGTGAACGTGGATGGGTTCATCGTCCGGCAAAACGTAGCGCGTGCCGCGGCGGGCGAAACTTTGGATGTGGCCTACCTGGCTTCGCTCTCGCCTGACTCGGTTCCCGCGCAGGTGAATGCTCTCCTGGATGGGAAGCTGACACCCGGTACGCGAGACACCGTTGGGGCATCCCTGGCTTGCCGCATCTTCGCGGAGCGCAGCCAAAACCCCGACACGAACTGGCGCGGATTCACGCTCTCTCGCTGGGCTGCTGACCAGGCATTGGGACAAACGGATGTGAAGGCGATTTTGAGCAACTACGGCATCCTGGACAACGATTACCCGGTGCAGGTGCAAACCCCGCTGGGGGATAAGTTCGATTGCTCGGGCACTGGAATGGACTAACAGCAGAATCTGATTTTGGAAGAAACCGGTCAGGATCTCTCCTGCCCGGTTTCTCTTTTCTAAGCGCTCTGACACACCCTTTTTGGGATAACCAATAATGATCATGAATTGGAAAAAATTTACGGTAAACTGGCACTCAAACAAATCAGTTGGCACATGCTACCGTTGGAAAAAACATTCACGGGCAAGTCTCCCGATAAGCATTCAGATTGCGGTGTTTCAACAGCATGCTCAGCCCCAGTGATCGTGCCTCTGCGCAGGCAGCTTTGAAGTCAACGCCCATATCAGTGTATTCGATGGCGAAAACCGGCTTCCCTGCATTAATGAAGGCTCGCAGGTCAGCGCACCAACCATAGACGAAACAATCCTCCAAAACTGAAAAGTCGAAATACGGCAAGGCATCGGCGGCCATATCGGGAGCGTTCTTAAGGCCAACAGCAAGTCCACGGATGTGAGCTTCGTTTGCCAGCCACATGGCAAAGGCTAGCTGGTCGGCGTATGTGATCGGGAAACCGCTGTCATTATTGAAAATTTCCACGTTGTCTGGCTCCACACCATCGAAACCTTTTGAGGCGCACAAATCAAGTCGGAGGCGCAGCATGGGGGCGAGTGCGTCAATCTGGCGGATGTCCAGCCATTTTTCGCCAGGCCAGCCTTGATAATCCTTACCGATAATATCTGCCGGGAATTGGTCTGCGTCGGGGCGCCAGTCTTCCCACGCACCAACCGAGATGTAGCAGATCACTCGATTGCCGCCGGCATGGATCTCAGCCACTGTGTCCTGGGTGGTGTCGAATAGATCAAGATCGTAAACATCCGCCTGCACCGACAGGTCCAGGTCCCCGCTGAACTGCAGTTGAAACGAGCCGCCGAGGGCAGGATGCCAGTACTCCCCCGTCATGACAGGTGATGCTTCTATAGGCGTGATCAGGTCGGGGGGCTGGCTCGCTGAGCCCGGGGGCACATCAGCACCGCAGGCGGAAAGAAAGATCAGGGCTAGTAGGGCTGTCCATTTTTTCATGAAAGGGATTTCCTCTCTACCTTTTATTATAAATCCCCCCGGTTCCCTCAGAAAGTAGTATTCGTGTAAAATCACGCTAGACATTAATGAGGAGAATTTACCATGCCCATCATTTATGGATTAATTGTTGTAATCTTTATTTTACTCGCCTGGTTTGTTTTTGCGCTCATTTGGGGTAAACCGTGGAGCATCAAATTACTTTACGCGCGCACCTTCATCCATTTTGCACTGAAAGGTCCTGAACTGCTAACCATGCTTGGCATCCTGGAAAAGTTTGGACTGCACGGTCACAACGCCAAACTCTCAGATGTCTCTGTCGCAAACGAAACGAAAATGTATAAATGGATGAAGCGCGACCTTGCATTGCTGCGCAGTTATCCCCGCCAAAGCCAATCACCAGGCACCCTGCTTTCCACCGACATTATGGCTTATTTCCTGGATGATCTGGCGCACGCCGAGAAATTCCGATTCCACGACTACCCGCTCAACCAGATGTTTGGTATCCAATCTGAACTACCCAACTTCATGATGACCATGCACCCGGTGGTCAGCCACCTCGAGGGGCGTAACTACGTTAAACGTTTGACCCGCTTCGGAGTAAAGTTCGACCAGGTCCTGGAAGGGTTAAAAATCCGTGAAGAAAAGGGTATCCTGCCGCCCCGCTTTGTCATCCGCCGCGTTATAGATGAGATGACCGGCTTCATCAGCCCACCGGTTACAGCCAATCCACTCTACACCGTATTCAAGGAAAAACTTTCCAAATTGGAAAAGGTCAGCGAGCCAAACCGGGAAAGTCTCCTCTCTGCTGCTGAGACAACCATCACCGCGACGGTGTATCCCGCCTACCGGAAATTCATCGACTATTTCACAGAACTGGAGCAGAAAGCTTCAAATGACGATGGTGTTTGGAAACACCCGCAAGGGGACAAGTATTACGCTCACTGCCTGCGCAGCAACACCACCACCTTGTACACACCTGAGCAAGTACACGAGATTGGTTTAAAAGAAGTATCCCGGATCGAAGGGGAGATGCTGACCATCCTAAATACTCTCGATTATAAAGACATCAATAATGCCCCAAAGAAACTGGCCGAATTTGGAAAAGAGGAACGTTTCCTTTACCCAAATACCGAAGAAGGTCGTCTCGCCGCGATGGCTGAGTACCAGCGCATTCTGAATGAAATGGATGCCGGCTTGACCCCGTATTTTGCTGTCCGCCCAAAAGCGGCGCTGAAAGTTGAACGCGTTCCGGAATTTCGTGAAAAAGGGTCTGCGGGAGCATACTACCAGCCTGGTGACCTGAGTGGATCTCGCCCGGGTGTTTTTTACGCCAACCTGCGCGACATGAACGAGATCCAGAAATTTGGGATGAAAACCCTGTCGTACCACGAGGGCATCCCCGGTCACCATTTCCAGATTGCGATCGCACAGGAATTAAAAGGCGTGCCATTTTTCCGGCGCATGGTGCCCTTCACCGCATATGCAGAAGGCTGGGCATTGTATGCCGAGAAACTGGCGCGTGAGATCGGCTCCTACAAAGATGATCCTTATGGAGAACTGGGTTACCTCGATTCCGAACTGTTCCGCGCTGTGCGACTTGTAGTTGATACGGGGATTCACCATAAGAAGTGGACGCGCGAACAAGCCATCGAATACATGGAGACTCATACCGCCAGCGCTCATGAGAGCATTGTTAGCGAGATCGAACGTTATATCGTTATGCCCGGGCAGGCGTGTGCCTACAAGATCGGTGAGATCAAAATGGTGGAATTACGCGATAAAGCGAAGAATGCCCAGGGAGAAAAATTCGACCTGCAAAAATTCCACGACGTGGTCTTGAAGAACGGAGCCATGCCGCTCAATATCCTCGAGCGCGTGGTGGACGCCTACATCGCTAAAAACTCTTAGATGCAGAGAAATCATGAGGCCGACTCAAAAGCAGTCGGCTCCTTTTTATTCTCCCCCTTTCATTTCAAATTTGATGACTTTTTGGGCCGCGATCCATATTTGATTTAAAACCCAACTTTGTCCCCCACTTTCAGCTATCCCGCTTTTTTTCCAAGGCTTCGAGAAGGATTTCAGGGGGCTGGCGTTAGAGATGGTCCCACATCAACTGGGGAAGTCTCCGCTAGTTGTTCCCGGAGGAAATTCAGCATTTGCAATGCTGTCAAATTGCGCACCTGCATACCATATTCCAAACTATGGGGGATGGAGAAATCAGTGAAATTGAGATAGGAGATACTGCTAAGATGTGATTTATCAGCCAGCCCATGGTTTGACAAAGGCTGGGCGGCCTGCCAAAAATTCCAGAGCGGCAGGTCATATTCATAGGCAAGCAGGGCAATCGTGGCATTGATCGAATTATCCCCTTCCAAATTATCGGTTTTGGTGCCCAGGATGGGGACTATCCCCTTTGCGATCGTGTCTTCAATGATGATGCGCATGTTGGATTCGAATAAACCAGGGGAATGGTGTACATAATAAGACTCGTTGCTGCCAATGGAAATGATCGCAAAACTGGGACGATCAAGGCGGTATTGACAGTCAAGTAGCGTCTCGTTTTTCAGACACTGGTCGCCAGTCCAGAGAGTGGTCAATAACCCCGCGGAGTTCAACCCGGCTTTTGCGGCAAGGCTCGGACGGCCAAAAGAACCGTGGAAATAATCAATGGCGGGCTGGAGATAGGTATACTCCCCCAAGTTGTAATTGCCGTCAAAACCCACCAAAAATTCAGGAGCAGCACTTGTGCAATCGCCGATACGCGAAAAAATATGCGGATTATTTCCCAGGCTCAACCCGAGGCGGTATATTTCGCGGACTCGGCTGCTGATTTCTTGTGGGATGACAGGAAGCCTTTGCCAGAAATCCGCGGGAAGCGGGGTAGGGGTGGATATGAGAGTGCTTTCGGGAGTTGGAGAAGGAAGGCTCTGAGAAGGTGCTGGCTGGGTTGGGGAAGGCAGATTGTCGTCGGGGAGGGATGTTGCATCCGCAGGGTTGCGCGTGGACGAAGATGTGCATGCCGCAAGGAATACCACTAGCAGGCCTCCGATTCTCACGGTGGTCGCGATGTTCTGGAAAATGCTCTTTATTCCTGGGTTCATGGAACGCTTAATGGACAGACCTCGAGATCGCAGCAATGTGTTCAGGGGTGTTCCCACAACAACCCCCTACCACTCTGGCTCCCATGGTTGCCACTTTTTTGGCGAAATCGCCCATTTGGCCGGGCAGTATATCATAAACGGTTTTCCCATCCTGCATGCGTGGCAGTCCGGCGTTGGGCTTGATCCATAATGGAAAACCTGGTTCCGCGGCAGCATATTCATGGACAACTTTTTCCATATTTTCCAGGGTAGTGCCGCAGTTGGCACCCACCAGGGCAGCACCCAATTCTTTATAACGTTTGATCATCTCAGCTGGTTTAACGCCCATCATTGTGCGCACACCGCGATCGTAACTGAAGGAGATCACGATTGGGAGATCGGTAAGCGCACGCGTCTGCTTTGAATGCAGCATCGGCTTCATCGAATGCAAAGAAAGTCTCAATGACTAGCAAGTCCACGCCTCCGGCAATCAAAGCCTGTGCCTGTTCAGTGAATGTAGCCGTAGCCTCATCAACAGTGAGGGGGCCGAAGGGTTTCATCAGCAGGCCGGTTGGTCCAATTGAACCGGCGACCAGGATACCGCTGCGGGAGGAAGCGGCTTTACGAGCCAATTCTGCAGCACGCGTATTGATCTCGGCAACGCGGCTGGCATATTTCGATTCTTTCATGCGCAGACGTGTTCCACCAAAGGTGCAGGTCAGCAGAATGTCCGACCCGGCTGCCGCAAAGGCCGATTCCAACTCCAGGATTAACCCGGGTTTGTCGAGGACCAGTTCTTCGGGGAGAATACCGGGCTCGAGGCCCATATTTTGAAGGTTGGTACCAGTAGCTCCATCGGCAACCAGGGTATTGCCGGTCTGCAGTCTTTCCAGGAATTTGTTCATTCATTCTCCTTGGGTGGCCCTATTATACCGGTTCACTGGACCGGGACAAGTTCAAGAAACATCGCTTTTCTCACGAATGCCTTAACTTACCCATTCATAATCGTTGGTGACATGTAGTACAATCTTTCCTGGTGGTGTCCCGGTTAATTCGGAAGAGAAAAACGTGTTACCCAGTAAGCAAAAAAACATCGCAGAAGTAACTCCCCCGTTGCATCAACTCCAACCACTCATCCAAATACGGCAAGTCTTCAAAATTTATGAGACTGCCGCGGGTGATTTTCCTGCGTTGAGGGATATCAACGCGGACATTTTCCCCGGGGAGTTTTTAGGGGTGATTGGTAAATCCGGGGCAGGCAAATCCACCTTGATGAACATGATCACCGGTGTAGACCATCTCACCTCCGGTGAGGTCATCATCCATAAGGATAGCGAACCGGTATCCATTCACAATTTAAGTGAGGATGACCTTGCCCTTTGGCGCGGGCGCAGTGTGGGTGTGGTTTACCAATCCTTCCAACTCCTGCCGATGCTTACCCTGGTTGAAAATATCATGCTCCCGATGGACCTATGCGGGATGTACAACCGTACCAATAGCCGCACGCGCGCCCTGGAACTTTTGCGCATGGTCGAACTTGAAGAACATGCCAATAAACTTCCCAACTATATTTCCGGAGGCCAGCAGCAGCGGGTGGCGATCGCACGCGCCCTGGCGAACGACCCTCCCATTCTTGTGGCCGACGAACCCACCGGGAGCCTCGACTCGCTGACGGCTGACCATGTCTTTGAAGTGTTCGAGCGCTTGATTACTGATGGGAAAACCATCATCATGGTCACCCACGACAATAGCCTGGCTCCGCGCTTTTCGCGCCACCTGGTCATCCAGGATGGGGAAATCATTCCCGATGCTTTGCCTGCAAAAGCGATTTCCACGCCCGGCATAGGGATGGGGAACCAATGAGGCAGAATCCTGGTTCGGCTCCAACTGGGCAGCCAGCCATCCAATTGCAGAAGGTGGAAAAAACCTTCAAGAATGCCGCCGGCGAGTTTCATGTCCTCAAAGGGATCGACCTGACCCTGCAGAGGGGCGAGTTTGTTGCCATCGTGGGAAAATCCGGCAGCGGTAAATCGACCCTGCTCAACATGATGACCGGCATCGATCATCCAACTGGGGGGCAGGTGGTTATTAATGGGGAAAATATCTACCATATGAACGAAAGTAAGCGGGCATTATGGCGCGGCCAAAACCTCGGGATCGTCTTCCAATTCTTTCAACTCCTGCCCATGTTGACCTTGTTGGAGAATGTAATGCTGCCAATGGATTATGTGGGTAAGTACGACTTCGACGAACGTCCAAAGCGGGCGATGGAATTGTTGAAAATGGTTGGATTGGAAAAACAGGCTCATAAACTCCCCGCGGCAGTCTCTACCGGGCAGCAGCAGAGCGCTGCGATCGCGCGTGCATTGGCAAATGATCCGCCTGTTATCGCGGCAGACGAACCAACAGGGAATCTGGACTCGCGATCAGCGGAAGCGATCATCAACTTGTTCGACCAATTGGCAGGCAGCGGAAAGACAATCGCAATGGTAACCCACGACCCGTCCCTGACCGAACGGACTTCACGCACCATTATCATCACCGACGGCGAACTGGTGGATGAGACGGTGGCACGCTGCCTGCCTTTGTTAAGCCATCGCCAGATGCTGGGAGCCACCCGTCAATTGGAAAGGTTTTCTCATCAAGCGGGGAGCATCATCCTGCAAGAAGGTCAGCACGTGGACTATCTTTTCATGATCGAGCGTGGTGTGGTGGAGGTAGTGCTGCGCCCCATCCAGGAAACGGGAAGGTTGCGGGAGTTTGATCCCAGGGAAACCTGCATTGCATCCATGGGACCGGGTCAATTTTTCGGTGAAATCGAACTTCTGCAGGGGGGGCAATCCATTGCAAGCATCCGCGCTTCCGCAGATGGACCGGTGGAACTAGCCGCACTGCACCGCGATCCATTTAATAAATTACTGCGCGATTCTCCGCTTACGGAACAAATGATTGGCAAGATCGTACAAGTGCGGTTGGAAGAAAATCGCACTGCCGACCGTCGAGGCAGGAATTAAGGAAAGCAGAACCCCAATGATGCGTCCGCGCTGGCGAAAAGTTTTTCATGATCTGACGGGAAGTTTTTCGCGGACAGCCCTGGTGGTCCTTTCGATCGCGGTGGGTGTATTTTCCATTGGGGTCATTGTTGGCGCCTATGTGATCATCTCCCACGATATGAGCGCCAGCTACGCAGCCAATAACCCGATGAACATAGAACTGCGCACCACGCATTTCGATAACACCCTAATCACCGTGGTCAATGGGATGCACGGCGTCAAGGAAGCCGAAGGACGGTACGTCTTTGCCATGCGGGCCCGCCTGCCCGGCAGCAGCCAGTGGGTGGCACTCAACATGGTGGCGATCGATAATTTCAGCAAGATGCAAATCAACCTTTTGCATACCATATCCGGGACCGGCCAACCGGGGAAGGACGAAGTGCTGCTGGAACGAAAGGCTTTGACAGACCTGAATGTTTCGGTGGGCGATACTCTCGAATTTGAGCTCGATAATGGCTCCATCAAGAGCATGAAGGTGGCTGGGATCATATCAGATCCGAGCACCGGGGCGGGCGATTTCCTGGCCCAACCCTTTGCATACATAACCACCAACACACTCTCGTATTTGCACCAACCGGACACGTTCAACCGGCTGTATGTGACGCTGACCACTGGGCAAAACGATAGTCAAACCCTGCGCCAGATGTCCACCACCGTCAGTGACAAGGTCAGCAAGAACGGCGTGATAGTATTGCGCTCGCGTTCATCCAAAACCAACGAACACCCCCTGGCCTCCACGGTGCAGGCAGTGCTGGGGATCCTGCTGGCGCTGGGGATCCTGATCCTGTTCTTGAGCAGTTCCTTGATCGCCAACACCTTGAGCGCCTTGCTCAACCAACACCTGCGTCATATTGGTGTGATGAAGCTGGTGGGTGCGCGCCGTAACCAGGTTTTCCAGATGTATATTATCTTGATCCTGGCTTTCGGGGTGATCGCCTTATTGATCGCCGTTCCGCTGGGTGGACAGGGTGCCTACGCACTTTCGGCATTTATCGCCAATAAAATTAATTTTAGTCTACTTGGTTACCGCATCGTACCGCTGGCATTCATCATCCAGATCGTGGTAGGGCTCGCGGTGCCGCTCCTGGCGGGGCTCCTGCCGGTGCTGAACGGTTCGCACATTACGGTGTTGCGGGCACTCAGCGGAGAGATGGTGGGAGACCAAAAGAAACGTGACCCTGGGTTCACGCACCGGGATTCGTTCATGGAACGGTTGCAACTGGGTTTCAGCCGCCTGCTGGCACGGCGCGGCGTCCACATCCCGCGTCCCCTGCTCATTTCCCTGCGCAACACGTTCCGGCGTAAAAGCCGACTGGTGCTGACGCTCTTCACGCTGACGATGGGCGGGGCGATCTTCATCGCCGTGTTTAATGTGCGGGTGACCCTCCATGATTACATCGATCAGATCGGTAAGTATTTCCTGGCGGATGTTTCCCTGGATTTTGACACGATTTACCGCTTGGATAAAGTTGAGCTGGCTGCCAGGCAAATACCGGGGGTGGTGGCAGTGGAAGGCTGGGCTTTCGCAAGCGCCGAAGCGCTTTACCCGGACGGCACCACCGCTGACAATATCTCAATCCTGGCTCCACCGGTAAACAGCACTATGATTGCGCCAGTGTTAATTTCCGGGCGTTGGCTTGTGCCAGGAGACAACAAGGCCATCACCGTGGGCGAGGGCATCCTGACGAAGTTTCCTGACCTCAAGCCCGGGGAAACCCTGCACCTGAAGATCAACGGCAAGGAAGATGACTGGCTGGTGGTTGGCATCTTCCAATTCGTCAGTCAGCAGGGCACCATTGCCTACAGCACCTACGAATATATTTCGAATCTGACCCACATTACCAACCAGGCCTTCTCTTACCGCATTGTCACCGACAAACACAACCCGGCATACCAGCAAATGATGGCGGATCGCATCGATGCATATTTCCGCGCCCAGGGGTTCCACGTGAACCAGGCTCGCACCGGAACGTCCACCTTAAAGACCGCCTCGGACAGCCTCGACATCCTGGTCACCTTTTTGCTGATCATGGCACTGCTGACCGCGCTGGTTGGAAGCATCGGGCTCACTGGTACGATGGGCATGAACGTGTTGGAACGCACACGCGAGATTGGGGTGATGCGCTCGATCGGAGCAGAGGATCGGGAGATCATGCGCACGGTCATCGTGGAAGGTCTGGTGATCGGCAGCATTTCCTGGATTCTGGGTACTCTGCTGTCCTATCCGATCACTTATTTATTATCCTTAATCATTAGTTCGGCGATCTTTCAATCCCAAATCGCGGTCCACTTCACATTCACAGGCTTTTTAATTTGGCTCTTGGTTGTGCTGGCACTGTCAGCGCTGGCAAGTATACTGCCTGCACGTAAAGCAGCAAAACTCACCATCCGCGAAGTGCTGGCCTATGAGTAGTCAGCAAATATAATGCACGATGGTACCTATTTTGAAATTGGGGCAGCTCCAAACCCCGGGCAACTATTTTGGGCAGGATTGGAAGGAGTTTTATTATGAACAAATTTATCAAGGTGATCGTGTTATGCCTGGCCTCGTTCCTGGTTGTGACAGCTTGCAGCGGGACAGGAACAGCAACCCCTACAACCACACCCATCCCCCCGGTGGATACCGTCATCGCCACTGGGCACCTGGTCCCGGTCCGAAGCATTTATCTAAGCTTCCCGGCCAATGGACGGGTGGAGGAAGTGCTGGTCCAGAAGGGTGAACAAGTCACAAAGGGACAGGTGCTGGTGAAACTCGGCGACCGGCAACAGGTGGAGGCGGCTCTTGCAGGCGCAAAAGCACAGCAGTTGGCTGCTCAACAATCATACGACTTGTTGGTGCGGACGGCGGAACTTGCACACGCCCAGGCCTGGCAGGCGTACCTGAATGCACAAAAAGCGAGGGCAGCAGCCCAACTGGCATGGGATAAACTCGACCAGAACACCATCCAGACGGATATCGATAACGCACAGGCAGACGTTACCTCTCGGAAAACCGATTTGACCAACGCGGAAGCTGACCTGGCCAAGTACAGCAACCTGCCAGCCACCAATGCCACACGGAAAATATACGAAGACAAGCTTAGAACAGCCCAAACCAATTACGACTCTGCGGTGGTGAAAGCCGTGGACCTGACCAGCCGCCGGGATTCTTTGGATGCAACCTTGCGCGGGAGCGTGGCAGCTGAAGCGGAAGCCAGGCTCACCTTCGAGAACACCGTGAATGGTCCGGACAGGGATAAACTGGCGCTGGTAAATGCTCAGCTGGAAGCTGTCAATTCTCAGGTGGCTGCTGCGCAAAGTACGCTGGATAATTACGACTTGAAAGCACCCTTCGCCGGGATCGTGGCGGATACCAACGTTTCGGTGTCGCAGATGGTTGGCCCGCAAAATTGGGCTGTGGCACTGGCGGATACCAGCCAGTGGTATGTGGACACCAGCGACCTGACCGAAACGGACGTGGTCAAGGTGAGACGTCGGGCAGGTGGTGAGACTTACTGCAGATGCATTGCCGGGGGTGACTATGGATGGCGCGGTGGAGTCAATTAGCGGAGCTCCAGTTTTGCAGGGCGGAGACATTCTCTACACCGTGCACATCCTGCTAAAGAACCCCGATCCCCGCCTGCTGTGGGGGATGACAATGGAGGCGACCTTCTCCCCTTAGAATTGACATTGGACCTCCGCTTATCCCAGTTGCGAGGAGATTGCCCACCTGTCTCGCACAAAACGCATTGCGGTTCAAGTGTCGGGCTTCTCTCTCCCACTTGGAACGGGGGAGCAATCGCAATGTCGGATGGTCAGAGAGGGAATGCTTGACCTTCATCTGATTGTAGGTTACAATTTTCGCCGCTTAATAATTTGCCCCTTTAGCTCAGCGGATTAGAGCGTTTGGTTGCGGACCAAAAGGCCGTGCGTTCGAATCGCACAAGGGGCACCACGGAAGCGGGCAGCCCCCCGCTTTTTTTTCTTAAGTATATGGAGATTTCATGGAAAAGTGCCAGATCTTGCTGACCAATGATGACGGGATCCATTCGCCCGGGTTGTGGGCCGCGGCTGCTTCCCTATCGGACCTGGGATATGTGACCGTGGCGGCGCCGCGCGAGCAATCCTCAGGCATGGGTCGCGCCTTGCCAATGACCTCGGATGGCGTGATCCGTCCCGAGATCCTGAATGTATGCGGTAAGGATTGGACAGTGTACGCAGTGGGTGGGACACCGGCTCAGGCGGTGCTGCACGGCATCCTGGAGATCATGCCCCAAAAACCAGACCTGGTTGTCTCGGGCATCAATTACGGGGAAAATGTGGCAACTGGCATCACCATCTCGGGAACGGTGGGAGCAGCCATGGAAGCGGCGTCGCATGGCATCCCCGCGCTGGCGGCATCACTGGAAACCGGTCGGGAGCACCATCTGACCTACTCCACCCAGATCGATTTTGCACCGGCAGCCTGGTTCACGGCTTACTTTGCCCGCAAGTTGCTTGAGAAGCAATTCCCACCGGAAGTGGATTTCTTGAAATTGGATGTTCCCTCCAGCGCGACCCGCGAAACTCCCTGGCAGGTGACCCGGCTGGCCAACCAGCGCTACTACATTCCTGTCAAACCGAAACGGACATCCTGGGAGGATAAGGGAGTGGTGGATTACGAGGAAGCCGCCAATTTGGAGAACGAGCGCCAGGACAGCGACGTGTACGTGCTCCGGGTCAAGCGGCAGGTGTCGCTGACGCCGCTGAGCCTGGATTTCACAGCCAAGGTTGATTTCGCAGGGCTGGACCGGCTGTTGCGCGGCGATGATTGACGGGTTATAGGGGGCGTGATAGAATGCAGTCCGCACCGGGCGTGTAGCTCAATGGCAGAGCAGCGGCCTTTTAAGCCGTTTGTTGAGAGTTCGAGCCTCTCCACGCTCATCAATGCCCTCTTAATGGAGGGCTTTTTTGTTAAGAATCCCCATCAGCCAGAGATGATTTAGGGCTTTTAAAAAAGCACGCGAGGGCAGTGGTACGCGAAAAAGGAAACGAATAATCTGCTGTCTCTGCAGTCTATGTTAATTTAATAATGAAGAACTTCTCGTCTAAACCGAGGGCCGGATAAAAAATTAATTCTTTTTTTTAAGGGGGTATGGGAAATGAAGACTGGACAAGCTGTAGGGGCGACCCTTGTGGTAGACCTTTTTGTTTTGTGCCCTTGGGAAATCTCAGGAGATATCGGGGAGATAAATTGCATCGTTCATCAAAAGTGTGTTTACTACAAGTAATATTTACGTTCCGCGGGGGAACCCTCGCCTGTATAGCTGAACATGCCTGAAGAGATCCGCCTGATCGAAGGCTACATCCCCGACGAACCCATTTCCTTTCAATCTCACCCAGATCCTCTCAATTTTGCCTCCATCAACTACGTTTCCATTCTTTCTAATACACGGGAGAGCCCAATCTTGGATTTGCTCGATTAGCTTCAATTCTCGATAACCGCTCAAGCTATTACACTTTAGAAAGCAAGTATGCAGAAAACCAATGGCCTTGCCAAACGCCTTCGCTCTTCCGGTGGCATTACCAGCATAGTGGTCAACAACGATCTTCTCAGGGAGCCGTGGATAAAGTCAGAATATCTTTCCTTTGCTTGAGGTGTACCATACCCCGTCCACGGTGCGGATTGGTACTGCAACTGGCATACCCACACTCGACACACCGGACAGAAGGTTGAATTCTTGCTCCGTTTGCAACAAATCAGACTTCTCTTTCAAGATGAAGCAATGCCCATTAACTGTTTTGACAAGCGATGTCTTTCCCCAAAAAGAAGATATTGGCTCGATGGCACTGACGTTTCCAATATTCCAGTTTATAAGAAGTTCATCCATAGTTTGCTTTGTCTCTGCTGGCTGCCCAACGATGATTGGGGAAGCAATATTTAAATATCATACATGTCTACTTCGTTACAATTTACATCAATTCCAAATTTCCACCTTGCTTTAATATACGTAAGCGATTCCCGAAGGTCAGCCAGGCTGCAGTCCCAAAAACAAAAGCAATGATCAATTCCTTTCCAACCAGTGGCAGAACGCTAGTATAGCTCGCACCGTCAATAATGGCGCGTATGGCCAGCAACCCGTTTGTCACAGGGAAAAGATAACTGGTCATTCGCATGACCGGGGGCAGGCTGGTTACCGGAAAATTAATACCACACAAGATCATCATCGAGTAAGCAATCACGTTGCCGATCATCGTACCCCAGCGAACCGGAAGGGCAATGGATCCGACCAGCCAGCCAATTGTGCTTGCCGAGGCCAGCGTGATCAAAATGACAGGCACAGCCCGCAACAGGTTAAACCAAGAAATATCGGGTGCGATCAAAGGAATAAGTACGGCAAAAATGACCGTGGCGGTAAAAATGGCGCGGCCAAAATCAGCCACACTTCGCCCAAGCATGGTGGGCAGCCATTTCCCCGGAGAGGCGATCCAGTAGATGAGCGTCCCTGTCCATTTTTCCGACTCAATGACACCTGCCATGAAAATAATGGCGATATGGACAGCCACTTGAACGGCGTTCCCGATCAGGGCGTATCTTGCCTGGGCGCCCCCGCCTGCGGCTGTTGCCATAAGCACAAAGAACAATGCCTGAAACAGCGCACGCGGAACATCAACTCCGAGCACGATCCATGGATTGAGGTCGGCAAGATAGAGGGCCAGCGAAACTTTTACGCCTGCCATAAATTGACGGAAATATACGCTCATCACCACATCTCCAGATTGCCGGCCTGGCGTGCACGATATTCGACACGCTTGTACAACCCAAGGGCGATCAGAAGATAGATAATGGATAGCCCGATAAGCCACAAGGAACTGACAAGCGGGCTTCCGGGCAGGGAACCAGCCGCCTGGTTCAGGACAAGATTCCCCCAGGTCGTCGCAAGCGCATCCGAGAACGGATGTGTCCATACCGGCAAAATGGTCAAAGGTACGGCCAGGCCGGAGAGCAGGTAGATCGGGTAATTCGCCACGTTCATGACATAGGCGGTGTTACGGGTGAGTACGAATAGCGATCCGAGGACCAATCCCAGGCATGTCAGCGCAATGACCGTGAGGATCAATCCCATCAAGAACCCAAAAGGATCATTAATGCCAAGTGACAAATGATAGACAATTGCTCCAGTTGCAAAAGTCATTCCCATTGCAATGATCGAAGTAACCGCGTTGGCCAGGCTCTTTCCAAAAAGGACGAGCAAGAGCGGTGTTGGTGAGGCAATCAGGAAGGAAAGCGTCCCTAAACCGCGTTCGTGATTGACGATTTCGCCAGAGGACCACAGGTTATTATTCCAGATTCCCATCATTCCTGCCCCGGTGATGGCAAACAATCCGAAGCTGGGTTTACCCCCAAACAAATAAGTGCCCACCGTCAAGATCGTAAAAAGAATGGGCTGAAAGACAAGCGTGAAAACAAAAAAATCCTGAACCATGCGCTCTTTTGTCTGGAGTAAAAATGAGGCACGGATCACTTTAAGCGCAGTTCCTGGAGTAAGGCGTTCCATCGGTTATGCCTTTGTTGAATCCTGGCCGACCAGTTTGACGTATGCGTCTTCAAGCGTCGGCTGGCGGGTGACGACCTTTTTTACTTGAACACCGTTTAGAAGTTTCAGGAATTCCTGGACAAGTTCTGTGCCGGCCGGAGCCTGGATTTGTAACAATTGGGTCTGGTCAAGGGGTTCCACGTTCACCGCCACCACCGCCGGGTGCTTGCGCAGGTTTTCAATGGAAGATTCTGTAACTCCAAAACATTCGATCTCGACGACTTCAAGGTCTGCCACCAGGTTTTTTAGGGAGGAAGGCGTATCCACAATGATAATCTTGCCTTTGTTCAAAATGGCCACCCGGTCGCAAAGCGTGTCTATCTCGAACATATAGTGGGAAGTCAGGAAAATGGTTTTCCCGGCGCTTTTCAGATCGCTGATCACTTTGCGCTGTTCGCGGGCTGCCACGGGGTCGAGGCCGACCGTTGGTTCATCGAGAAAGAGCAGTTCGGGGTCATGGATCAGGCCGCGGGCGATGTGCAGACGTTGCTTCATGCCGCGCGAATAACCTTCCACCCGTTCGTTGGCACGATCTGCAAGGCCCACCATTTCCAGTAATTCCCCGATCCGTTTTCCGGCATTATCTTTCTGAATGCCGTAAAGGGTGGCGAAATATTCAAGATTGTCCCGCCCTGATAAACGCCAGTAAAGGCCGCGGTCTCCCCCAAACACAATGCCGATGTGTGGGCGGATCTCTTTGGCGTTCTTGACAACATCCAATCCGAATGCCTGGGCGAAGCCGGAGGTGGGCAGGAGCACAGTTGCCAGGATCCGGGTGATGGTGGTCTTCCCCGCACCGTTCGGGCCAAGCAGGCCAAAAAGTTCCCCCGCTTGGATGTCGAGATCCACACTGTCCAGGGCGATGATGTCCTTGCGTTTCCTGCGGATGATGCCGGTTGTCGTTTGATATACTCGTCCTAGACTCTCAGTATGGATTATGGCCAAGTCATCCACCTCCTTGGGCTGGGATTCCTGCTTTTTTTGTGAAACGATTGTACCTCTCTTCTCAATCTAGAAAAAAAGTAATACGCCCTGAAAAGGCAGGACATAATAGATAAAAAAGCAACATGTGGAATATATAGACGATATGTTCCTGTGCTCCCAATCGGACTCGAACCGCTGTTTTGACCTTGAGATATTTTTTTTAACTCTTCACTAATGTTATCGAAATCTGGGATACTCGTTTTGTACATGATGACTGCTCTGCATAATCCGTTGACCGAATAAATAAATATTTCAAACGCATTTTTGAAGGCGAATCGGCAAACGGATTCGGGCAAAAAAGCAGGCTCTTAGTTGGATTTGCGTGAAAGCGGTTTTTCGTGCTTTTAAGCCGTTTGTTGAGAGTTCGAGCCTCTCCACGCTCATCCTGACTCCCCATTTTGGGGAGTTTTTGTTAAGAGCCCCCGCAGAGGGGACGATGTTCGAGCCTCTCCACGCTCATCCTGACTCCCCATTTTGGGGAGTTTTTGTTAAGAGCCCCCGCAGAGGGGACGATGTTCGAGCCTCTCCACGCTCATCCTGACTCCCCATTTTGGGGAGTTTTTGTTAAGAGCCCCCGCAGAGGGGACGATGTTCGAGCCTCTCCACGCTCATCAGAGCTCCTCTTGTTTGTGAGGACTTTTTTGTTGAGAGCCCCCGCGGAGGGGACGATGTTCGAGCCTCTCTACGCTCACCTAAGTCCTCTTCATTAGAGGACTTTTTGATGAGAACCCTCCCGATCGTTTATGGTTGCAACTCATGAAATGAATTACCCATATAAGATGTCCCGTGAATTCACTTTACGGGACATTGTTTAATTATACGATGGCCAAAATCCTTTAGGGGGTATGTTTGATGATGATATGGATCTGACCGCTGCTGGTAAAGTCACCATCTGCTGCGGAACCAGAACCGGAAAAGCTCCCTTCGCCAAGGGTGGGGCTCAGGTTCTGCATGGGCACCGTGAACATGAAAGCACCAGCATTATTCCACCAGTATTGTTTAAAACTGACCATGGACGAAGCCCCGGCGACTTTTCCAGGTTTACTTTGAGCATCTCCATAAAAACCGGTGACCATAGTGTCAAAGGTCTTGGTCACACATGCATCCCAATTTAACAACCAAAGGGTACCGGTATCCTCCAGACCGCCCAGCGGGTAGCTTCCAGTAGAATCTGTAAAGGTTCCGCTTTTAGATTTTATTATGAAGTTGTTCACCGTTCCCCAAAGAAAATTCGGCGGTTTCAATTCATTCTTGATTTCTTTGACATCCGAATTTTGTACCACGTTACCGGTCGCAAAAAGCTTTTCGCCAGAATACCAGGTAGCATTAAAACTCGTATCGATGATCACTTCAAAGGTCATGGCAGACATGATATCCCCAAAGCGATCCATGCCGCCGACGAGCTGTACCCATTTTTCCAGGGTAATCAACATGGGGAAAGCCCGGTAATCGTGGTCGGTTTCCAGGCGGGCGAGGTAATAATCGCGGATGGTTTCGGACCACCCGGTAATCACGGGCAGCAACTCGGTAGGTGCACCCAGCAATTCAGCATTGCGTTCAACTGTCAGCGCGACGGTTATCACCGCGAACAGTCGGTCGGGCGGGTTCTCTGTTTGAACCTGCGTGCCCAACTGCCAGATGGAGTTTTCTGCCATTAGAGCAATTTTTATGGCTGCATCCGACCCCGAGGTGATATCCACACTGGAGCCAAGGAGTTGCAAATCTTTCATCGCCGCCAATAAAATACTCATGATCTCGGTATATGGATCCATAAAGGAGCGACTAAACTCGAAAAGGTCAGCCCGGATCGGATCCTCCGGGTTTACCTCGGTGCCGCGGCAAAACTGGCTGATGGCAGGAGGCTGGGGAGGAGTAGGAGCACCGTTCTGAATGAACAGCTTGGCGGCTGCCAGGGCCCACCTGTATTCCGCCTCGCCCTGCTTCAGAAGGGCATTCAGACCATCCTGCCCGGAAGCATCACCATTAGTGTAACCGGCAGAGCTGAAATGCCAGATCTCGGCAATGGCCGTTTTACCCCCGCTGGTATTGGCGGTGGGCGCGAATGCCACGTTCGAGCCGTCCTGGGCGAAGGAAAAGATCAGGCCAACCCCGGGGTTTTCCATGGGCGCCGTAACGGAGAGTCGGACCGCGTCTGTAAATTGAAGACCATCCGGTTCGAGCTGCACCCCGCTGATGATCTTTGCACCCGATCGGGAACCATCGATCGTGGCAAAGGGGGTCATGCTGACCTTGGTGTTCGCCAACAATGCACCCGAAGGGATGTTGAGCACCCAGCCGTAGCCATTTGCATCGCCAACGGAGAGGACGACGCTGGAGTCTGACATCATGTCATATTCAGCGCTCACCTGGCGGGCGGAATCAAGGGTATAGGTTATCGATCCGAGGCCGGGCGGCTTTACTGTGTCCCCTTCCGGGAGGGTGGTGGTGGGAAGTCCTGGCTGTTGAGAAGGGACCTGGAGGGAGGAGCCTGGGGAAGATGAGATGATACAGGCAGGACCGGTAGCAATGAGAAGAAAACCCGCCAACAGGATGCTGACAATTCTTTTCGTTTTCATGAATTCCTCCCCTTGCAAAACTACCCGGTGGATTGAGCTCAGGTATGACGGCGGTCAGCGCCGCTGGGATGCCCGGGCAGATGTCGATTTAGCGAAACCCCCCATTCAGTATATAACCAATATTCCCGGATTTCAACCGCGAGTTTAAGGGTTGTGGGGGACAAGTCCCCCATCTCAAATTCAGAAATTGGGGGAGACGTACAGCTGAAATTCGAGAATTGCCCCTTCGCCAGAGGCAGGTGGCCTACCCTGGGAGGGAAATATTCGCGAAGTAACAAAAGTGAGCCAGCGAATTGGTGGGATATCCTCTGGGTCCGTCAAGGCAATAACCGGGAAAGCGATCACTCCTAATGGAAACCGGCATCCCACCCCAATCCTCCATTTTCTGAGGAACAAGGAATTAGGGGGTGAAACAGGTCGCTCCCGCGGCGTCATTGGGTATTTGAAATCGGGAGCAATGGCGCGATAATCTTTTTACCAATCAGCGGGATGCCGACACCAAGGTAGAGGGATATTTTCAAATCAACATCACCCAGCGACCATGAGGCTTCAATGAGCAAACTTCTTCCAGAATTTTTCGGTCTCCCTATATATCGGACTGGGGGTCATTTTTTTTTCATATGCGGAATCATGGCATGGACAACACGGATCGGTTTCCAGACGACGAAGGGGGAACGCCCAAAATTCATGGTCCTGTTTTCGGTTGCGTTCCTGCAAATCGTCCTTGGAATTGGGACCGTACTTGCCGTCAAGGCATTCAATGACGATCCCGTTTTATGCCTGGGGAGCGGCCTGGGGATCTTATTGGTGTCGGGGTTGTTCTGGATCAAATTATTGCTCAAGGCAAGTTGGAAACAAGCGCTGGGAGTATGGGCGGTGGCGGCGGGGATCCAGTTGGTGGCCGTACCGGTGAGTGTGGGGGTGCTGGTAACGGGCTGGATCATGATCACGTTCCTGCTGTTCCCCCCCACAACTATAAAGCGGGAAAGGGGAACCAGCCCCCCTTTCGTCCGCCCATTTTCGGTCCGGATATGGGGGAGAAGAGACGCAGCGGGAGTAATTGAATTACACAATCGAGGCTAACAATTTTTATCATCCGAGAGGCGGATATGGTCTTTCTTATTGGGGATGATGCACAGGAATTCAAAATCCTCGTCCCCGTTGTTCTGGTACCAGTGCGGGGCACCTTCGGGGATAAAGACCACATCCCCAGCGCTGACCTGGAAGGTTTAACCGGTGATGTTCACCAGGGCGCGGCCGCGCAGCACGTATTGCTCGTGCTCAACCGTGTTGGTATGACTGGGCATACCCCCGCCGCGCTGAATGACGAAGCGCCGCATGGCAAAGTTGGGCCCCTCCGCGGAGGAGATAAGCACCTGGATGGTGGTCTTATTGCCCGCTTTCACAGGTTCCGCTGGAACATCACTGGCATGCTTCACGTTCAAGGTGCCTCCTATTATGCATGCTAAATATTCGCAGGAAATAATGCCAGGGAGAATATCGTCCCTGCTCATTTTTCAGGGTTGAAGCTGGCTCAACATAAAGGAGGTCGAATACGTCTGCTGCTCGGATTTGCAGGTAACACTCCCGCTAATGCCTTGTAATGGATTCTCAGATCCAATCGGGAAGGAGGGAGTGGTAAAACCGATGGTGACATCTTTGGGCGTGCATGGATAGTGGGAAATATACATGGGGGTTAATTGCCTGGTGCGCGTGTTGTAAATGCCATTGATCTTGACCGAGACAGAATCAGATATGGAGCTATCCACGCATTCTTCGATGTTTTTATCGGCAGCGGATGGCTGAAAGGACGGAATCGGATCGAGGATTTCGGCCGTAAATAAATACTCGTCGGGGGAATACGCTCCAGCAGGAATACCGCTGCTTTCCGGGAAATTCTGATCGGGGAGGATCTGCAGGGTGACCTTGGTGGCGGATTGGCAGGCGATGGTTTTCATGTCTGTGACATACAGACCATAGGTCAGCGAGGAGGTGGAGGTGCCGTTGCCCCAGAACGGTTCAACCTTGGTGATGCTGGAAAAGCCTGGATCGGCCACGTGGTTTCCGGCATCATCCAGGCTCGGGGTAAAAGAGCAAGCCAGCCCCGGAAGGAGGAAGACTGCGATAACCAGGATCCAGGGAACTGAAGGGCGGCGGTGGTTTTTCATGATGTTCTCCTGATTAGCTGGGATGTAGGATATTGGATGCTGTATTTTATCAGGAGGGAACGGATTTCATACAAAACTGGAATGCAGATGCAACGTGTGAAAGTGACGCAATTCGAAAATTGCGTCTATGTCGGGAGGAATTGCGCCTTTAGGCAGGAGTTGGTATGCTGGGTGCCTACATATGCAGGAACTTAAGCAGCTCGTAGACCAGCATGGCAGGCCAGACGATCCCCTTCAAAAACCCCAGCACGCCAAGCCAGAAAGTTGTGGCGTGACCGATGAAATATATCCAGGCGCCAATGAGGCCAAACCCATAGACGGCTTCGGAAGCGCCGGTTTGGCGGATCACTCTTGGTTTGTGATGTTCCTGTTTTGTCGGGACCGATTCAGTGGTCATAGTCTCTCCTTATGGATTATTCGTTATCATGAAAGTATACGCACTTCACCCTCACGGGTTGCAGGGTCTGGATACCTGCAATGGAAGATCACTTTAATAAATAACATGTTACAAAGTGGGGAGAGTGGAATATACTTAAGAGAAAATGCCCGGTTGACTCTCTACCGGTCGGTGGAGGAGAAATGAGCAGATATAAATATTTTAAGCTGAACTATGTACAAAGTATGATCCAGATCGTCACCATCGATAATCGAACCCTGGACTGGATCATTGGGGAGATCGAAAAAATGGTACCCACCTGCAAGGTGTATAGGGGGGGTGATTTCACCCGGATCGAAGAGCTGCAGGGGAACGAAAAAAGACTCGGTGCATGGATCATCCAGGTCTTATGCAAACAGGGGTGGGAACCTTATGCCGGCACCGGACCCATCGACGGGACAGTCTGGCACCATTTGCGGTACAGCTACGCAACGCACGAACTAAGCCCCATCAATTAATGGTGAAATGAATTCAAAATTGCCGGTATGACCTTCGGGGTGGTGATGGCGTTAATTTATGGCCGCACCGGAGTCCCAGATGGGGCATGGGGAGTGATGCCCCAAGGTTCGCTGGAATGGCAAACCAAAACGACTAGAAACGACTGAGTGATTTTGAAGGATTTTTTGATGGAACCGGGTTGAAAACCCACCGATCCATAATATTGGTGGATAGGCAATTGGGAACCCGATGCTGACGTGAATGTCCTTTGTTCCTAAGGAACGAATAGGAACAAATAGGATTTTACAGTTTTTAAGGTACGGACATACAGAGGTGATATACCAGTGATGGTATCCAGCCAGGTTAATGTATTTACCCACGAATATTATTTCGAGCCGCATTTTTGCACGGCAATCCCTTGTTTGAAGGGTAAAATCATTTTTTGAGATCGCTTCGTCGCAAAGAACGCTCCTCGCAATGACAGAATCAAACAAAAAACTGGCCAGTGTGAAAAGATATAGGTTAATAATAGAACTTGTGTTCTATTTTGTCAAGAGGGAAAAGCCTCAGGCGTGTCACCTGCCCGCGAGAGGTGTGCATCCCGCCGACCTGGGGATCTGTTACTCTATCTGGATGCCCACCCGTTCCAGGAGGGTCCGGCTCAATTCAGCCGGGTATTTGATGGGCGGCTTATCCGGGCGATGCGAGTCGGAACCCGCACTAATCAGTAAGTGGTGTTGCTGAGCATATTCCAGATACATCGCCGTCTGGTCCGGCGTATGCTTCGGATGATAGACCTCCAGGCCGTCAATCGGAATATCCTGGCGGAGTTTATCCAACATTTGAACATCATAGGTCACAAACCCGTCTTTGTGTCCGGGGTGGGCGATGAGGCACACAGCCCCACTCTGGTGAGCGGCCTCCACCACCGCGGCCAGATCGTTCATCGCAAACGTACAGCCCGCCTCCAGAACGATTCTCCCCGCCGACGGTTCGCCTGTGCCATAGCCATGTTCTTTTAAGAGGGCGACCAGTGCATGGGGTTGCTGCGGGCTGGGTTGTTCCAAGAGGGCCGCCAACGCGTCGGGGTCTTGAGGAAATGTATACCCTTTCCGCTGCAGGTTCTCATAGACTTCCCGGGTGTTCTCCCGTTGGCGGCGCAACAGGTCCTGGGCCAGGTCGTTCAAGGCATTCGGGGGTGGATCAAACCCAAAGCAGAGCAGGTCCGTCATGTTGTCCTGCCCCGACATTTCGTCTTTGCCCGACATTTCGTCTTTCCACAGCGTGGTCATTTCGACGGCCACGAGCACGGGCTGGTGTTTGTCCAGCGCCAACTGTTGGAGCGCAGCGACGGTATCTGCCCGATCATGATCGGTGATGGCCGCCAGGCCAAACTGCTCACGCACCAGGTAATCCAGTAACTGCTCGGGCGTCCAGGTGCCATCACTGTAGGTGGTATGAAGGTGTAGATCAATGGCAGCATCGGGAGCGAGAACGAGATTGGTTGTTGATGATTTCATCGAGATATTCGTCTATTCACTTAAACTCGTGGGTATTTTGGAATCCCAGCATCCCTCGCGCTGGAGAAAACTTTGCACAAATGGCATTGTTTCTTCTCTATGTGTGACGCATGCAAAATGTCCTCCATCCTCCAATCGAACAAATGCCGCATTCGGTATGGTATGTGCAGAAATTTCCCCCGATTCAATCGGTATGATCGGATCATTGGCTGCATGAAGGACAAGAGTCGGGACGGTGATATGCTCCAGTGGATAAGCTGGAAAATTTGTGAGTTGTTGCAGGTCGTTAATCATACCCTCACGGCGTGGGGTGGTTGGAAAAGTAGTCTGGTAGAGTGCATCAAGGAGTTGCATTTTTTTCCGCTCAAATTTGATTTTGGCCAGTAAGGCACGACTGACACCATTTGCTTGAAATACAGCATGAGGAGCCATGGTATAGAATAACCAAGGGATGTAATCTGACTTTAGCATGAAAGGGTAAATGGCCCGCAGGATGGGAGGCAAGGGGGGAACTGAGCGACTCGCGGCGGATATCATTATGAGCCCGCGGCAGCGCTTGGGATGACGTAACGTAAACTGCAAAGCAGATGGTCCCCCGGCAGAGAGCCCAATAATGATGATTGATTTAACCTTGAGTGTGTCCAGCAATGCGGCATACGCGTCAGCCTGGGCTTCTGGTCCAGGGTTTGACGGTACCGGTGTACGCAAGTATCCAAAGCGTGATGGTGCAATATATTGAAATTGCCCACCGATTAATTGTGCCAACCAAAGTCCCATATCGTAACCGCCACCGCTGCCGTGAGATATCAGAATGGGATTTCCTTGACCGAGGAGCGTGGCTTCAACATCGCCAGCAGATGTTTTGTATAGTCGACTTCCTGCCAGTAGACGACTGCGGGCAGAACGGTTTTCTTTCTTATACCTGGCAATGAATGGAAACATTTGATTATCCCTATCGATGATGCGGGCAAACCAGGGATTATGCGGTCGACAGCGCCGTTTATATACCTGCCTGACCAAATAGTACTAATTTATTTGACCCAATGGAAGTGGATGAATTTCAATTTATATTGTATATGATTTAAATGATGCACACAACATAAATCTGCGAATCACCAATTATTGAAAAGCTCCTCGCAGTGGGCTTGACCCAGGTAGCTGGCCGTTCCGGGTTCAAGTCCTGGCAAAGTATATAGAGAGGATCCCTCGGAATGGAATAGCCCAGGGGAAGCGGTGAAGGGAGCTGTCAGCAGCAAGCTTTTGCTAGCCTTCTCTTATTTGCCGCATAAGGTGCTGCCATTCAAATTTCACACTATAACCGGCAATGAGGGCTGCCCGGCGCACTTGTCGTAAAGGACTCACGGGAGCAAGATGAACATAATTCCTTCGCAAATAAGCCAGTTTAAACCCACTGCGCAGCATGTTGTGATAAGAGGGATTGGGGTCTTCGGGTGTGTCTTCTCCAGTTTCAGTAATGAACCATTTACAGCCCAGCGCCAGTCCATCATCGATACGGCGGGCGAACATGGCACCTTGTGCGCCGCGCTTGCGGTACTTTTTAAGCGTGCTCGCAAAACCAAGCCAGCCTATTTCACCATTTATATACATGGCTGCCACTGATACGGACTTTTCCCCATCGTATGCAAGGTAATGATGCCACCCAGGGTGGCCCACATTCCCACTCAATAGCGGACGACCGGCGGGCGGCATTTTCCAGACCGGAAGAGTAACATCGGCAAATGCATCCGCCTGGTCTTTCCCGATCTTTTCCACACGCAAGTCAGTGGAAATGTCCGGTGCCGGTTCATTTCCCCGAACCATTTTTGCCCAGTTCCGTCCCGGCTTTAAACCACGGTCGGCAAGCCAATCTGGTAATTGGGCGGGTTGTGCCAATGGGCTGACCTGAGCAATATAATTTTTACATCCAGCGCTCTGAAAAACAGCAATCGCCTCATCTAACGTTGCTTCCGTTGCAGGCTTGCCCACCCCCAAACCCAAAATCCGGTTGTAGAGGGGATGATCATATTCCGGGATCATGGTCACCACCACCGAACCGAAATGTTTAACTTCCAACCTAAATGGACGGACAAACTCCGGTGGCGCACACTGGAAATAATTCGCCTGGGCCTCTGCTTCTCCAAACTCATTGATCTCAGCGAGCTTAGCGGGGGTTAATTCGGACATAATTTTCTCCACTTGAAATTATTCCTGTGATTATTGTGAACATCTCCGCTCATGCACCGTTGAATGCATTGCATCAGATTCCATATCGCAATGATTTGCTTCAAAAGCGGTTCCAAACGATTTGAGTCAGGTGCTCAGAGGATCGCACCAGCCGTCCATGAATTCAGGAGGCACAACCAAGTCATCGGCAAGGGGTGTCAGCCCAGCTCATGCTTATGCTCTGATGACCACACATATTGACCTATTTGGCAATATTCCTGAAAGCCCATGGAGCGGTAGACATTCCCCCCCATTTCCGAAGCTTGAAGGATGCCAACTTTATATTTCCGGTCGCGCCCCCCACTCAGGGGAGCCAGAGTCATGATCGCCCCGATCCCTCGCCTGCGTGCTTCAGGAGAACCCCAAAGCTATGGGGTTGGATCCTTGTGGATCTGGAATTCCCAGCTATAGCCACCCGATACGCCGCCACCTCCGGGCTGAGCCTGGTTTTCGCTGGTCTGGGCACCGTCCTCCGCGACGATGGAGACCTCGAACAACCCTATCCCCGGGTCGGTCCCCTGATCCAAAGGGAATGATCCGCCAGCCGATGAAGCGCATTCATAATGCCAGGTATTGGTGGACGGGTGGCTCTGGATGGCAATGTATAGCGAGCCGTCCTGTTTGACCCTGCCGGTCACTTCCAGTGGAGGAAAATTCAACGCAGCGATCCCGACCGGAGTACAGGTCATCCCAAAGCCTCCATAGGATGCGCCCGCTTTTGTAAGCTCCCCGCCTCCTTCGATCGTCCCGTCGGAAAGGATATGAAGGGTGATTGAGAATGCATAATCTTCTTTTACTTCAATCCCGTTGTTCTGCCCGATGGTGTGATATTGCCCTTCACCGCTCCAGGCAGGGAGTTTGGTGTTGAATTTGAGTTCCAGTTTGGCGATCCCCCGCTTGGAGCGCGTCTCCAGGCCGACGGTGGCAGTCTGTCCGGGTTGATCCGGCGCAGTGTATGTAAAGGCTGCAGGGGCGGGAACCTTGGTGCCCGCCGGGGCTACAGATACCTGCCCGCCGGTAAGCGTCGCGATCACCGGCAGGGGCAGTTCAGCCCCCTCAAACTTATGACGGACATTAGCAGTGAACCGTGTTTCAGAGTTGGGTTCAACCGTTTTTGTACCTGACCCCGGCTCGGGTACTGTTACATCCAGACAATATCCCCCTTTCCACTGCATCTCGGCCATCATAAAAGCCACACTGGTCATCATCACGTTCAACACCACCATAATTCTGGCCATATCTCCTGCAAAATTCCAATCAGCTTGTGAGGAGGCCCTGGTAAAATCCAGATTTCCTATTGTGGTGGAAGATGGATCGCTGGTCGATGCATGGATCGTGAAATTGGCCTCGACAAATTGATTCGGTATGCCATTCGGATTGTTCAAACCAGGCTGGCGGGCTAAAGAGGAAGTGGATTGCAGGTCGTAGGAGTCCAGATTGGCTTCATCGTCAACGTGACCGGTGGCCTGGGTGTTCGCTGTCGATTGCATGCCACCGCTGCCCACGTTGGAGCTGCCTGTAAAGGTAAAACTCATCGGCACCTCCCCCTGCGCGTCGGGGCACAATTCCACGCTCAAGGTGCCGGTCGTCGGATTCTTCGTAAGCAACCGGAGTGGTGACGCTCATGATCATTTCCACCCTACCCTCCATATGCGAACCCATCATCCTGGGAGTGAAGCTGATGTAGATGCTGACACCATCATCGTTGGTGGTGACGACCTCGATCGGTGGAAGAGAAGTGTTCCCATTCGCATCGCGAGGGGCGCGATCCATCATAAAGGAGGTTCCCGCCAGCAATCCCAAGGACAGGACGGGTGTTATGATCTGGTAATCCCCTGAGGAGAGCGCTGCGATCCCCAGGCTGTTCAACAACCCAGCCAGGGCCGTGCTCTGCGCAGGTGTAGGGGTGACGCCGGAAATCCCCTGGATCTGGGTGAGAATGGCCTGCACGGCGGTGGCCTTGGCCTGATCGATTTGCAGAAATACGGCATCCGCCTGATCACCAAGGGCGGCACGAGCACCGCTGGCTTCGCGGAGGTGCTCGGTGACGTCCTGCTCGCTCTGATCCAGGGGGCGGGTATCACCCGACTGGACACTGAGCAGGGCGGCCTTGAGCTCCGACAGCAGGGGGTCAGGGGTGGCGGCAACCGAAGGGGTGACGATCTGCGGCGAGGCCGCAGGCACGACTCCCAAACTGCAGCCGGTAACCAGGCTGATGATCAGGATGAACGAAATAAGTTGAACCACCAACCGTCTTGGTCTCATTTAAAATCTCTCCAAAATTTAACACATGCGTAAAAAGTATTATCTCAAACAGCCCCCCGCCTGTTACCAGTGTACAACCTTTTCCTGAAAATACAATTTTAGGATAATTTTCACAATGCGTTTTTCAGGCTCCCTGGCAGTCGCGCAGGGCGTCGCCCAGCATATCTATTGCGGCTCCAAACTGGCGCTACAACATTTCATTGTCAATGTTGGTCATCATCTTATTCCTCAATTTTTCCTTCAGCCAAGTTTCTTTGAACGGATCGGGCAGCGAATTAATTTTCTTGTTGATGGTCCTTTTCTGCCTTTGCGATAAGAATGGGAAGAACGTACGCCAGCCTCTTATATTGCATAAGGTCTCTGCAGTCACAATGACCGCAGAGACCTTTTGAAATTGATTCATCGAACCCGATCAGGGCCGCAGCGTCCCAACCCAGATCTGCCAGGCCAGCGCGGTCTTGGCCAGCAGGCTCAGGACGATGTACACCCGCTCGCCGAAGAGGTAATCCTTCCACGGACCGACCTTTTTATACTGCAGGACCATGTTGACCGCAAAGATGCTGAAGAACACGAAGATGGTCGGGACGATGGCATACACAAAGGCCGGCGGCTTGGCATCCGAGGAACCGAGCGATCCATAGAAGTAAAGGAAGATGACGATCCAGGGGAAGATCCCGGCGAGGCAGCCGTAGATGAACGCCGTCCAATCCGTCTTCTCGGTGGTCTGGTTGTGCAGCTCCATCATGATCCCGAACAGGTTCATCATGGCGTTGACGCCGAACATCAGGATCAGCGCGCCCAGATCCGTCACGCCGACCAGCATGCCGATCAGCACGATCATCAGCGAAGAGCTGAGCGCGTACTCGTAGAAGCGCGCCGGGTTCATCCCGCTCTTCAGCTTGGCCACGTACCACTTGTAGCCGAAGGTGGCCAGGGAAAAGTGCGCGACGGCCGAGATCAGCAGGAAGACCGCCACCGCCGGCCCGAAGCGCAGGTCATAGACCTGGGTCGGATTGGGCACCAGGGTCAGTTTCGCGGGGTCAAAGCGCAGGAAGTTGGTGAACACCGGGTAGGTGGTGTCGTTGCTGATGGCCCTCATGAAGACGCCCTGGACCAGGTGCAGGAAACCCATGACCAGGTTAAACCGGCGCAAGCCGGTATACGTTCTTTCTTCAGACATGGTAGAACCTCCTTTGACATCCTTAAATCGATCGGTCAGTATAAGCATTATTTCCACTAACACTATATCATAAGTGCTCCCCAAAACATCCATTAAGGCGAGAGCGCTCCCTCCAACGCTTGGAGAGAAACGTGATGCATTGGATTAAGTTCCTTTGCATACTTTATGAGTACCTGATCCAGCTGATGGTTGCCCGAGTGGGGTTTCAACTTCGTAATTGCGTCAAGTATCCAAATCACGCGGGTTGGATGGCCAGGGCGATTAAACAAATACACCCTCATTAGGGCACATTTGTTTAGAGCATATAGACTCTATGTTCCAGTGTCCCCAAGGGGATGCTGTGTCTAGGGATAATATAAAGTCGAGAGGGTGACAATAATTCAGAGGGGGCAAAATACCTAGGACAATTTAAGTCCCTCCTTTCGGCGGGGTGAATCGGACGAAAATCGCCTTATGGTGGAGTTAAATCCCTTCACTGGTAACGATTAATGGTAAAAATGGGGCATTCGTTCACGTTTTTTTGCTCAAGAAAGCGTTTTTCAAGGCGCTCCTATTTTGGCGACCGGTATTTCTAAAACCGTTTACGGGCAAGTGGTCTGTGTGGATGGCACGAGCTCAAACACGTAAGTGAAGGGGATTTTGGTGTCTACCCCCTTTAAACACGGTATGGATATTTCCTACCATGTTGAGAATGAGTGCATCTGAATTGTCTGTCGCTTTTGATAGGGAATACGTGCCGGTTCCGGTGTCTGTTTCTCCCAAACTAGGAAAGCTGTAACCGTAATTATAGTTTCCGTTCATGGCGGAAAGGGGCACGTATGTGGTGTCGAAAGTAACCTTCGGGGTCACGAAATGAACGACAAATCGGTCCGTGACTTTACAGACCTGACCAGAAATGGTTTCCGCCTCACCTTATTAAGGGTTTGCTTGACAATATACGGTCCTCCAGTAGGTGGAGTTGGGTCAGGTGTTGTTGTTTAGACTCTTGTGTGGAAACAGGTGTGAACACCGGGGAATTCGGACCGCCGTTTCTCGAGCCTCCCTGGTTGCCGCCATTTCCCCCGTTTGATCCTCCACTCGCAGAGCCCTGGAGCCGAATTCGAAGTCGGGGTTGTCGTTTCCTGCAAAGATAGGGGTAACTTCCAGGATAAGATCACAAGACTCACGATGGCAAAGAAGGTAATTCTATGAAAGAGAGTAAGTTTGTTCATGAAGGACATTTTATTACGTATATCTTAAACCTTGATTAAAGGAATGTTGCGCTCCGTTCACCGATTGACATTGACAAAGTCTAATCAGATTTATCTTCGGACGAAATAATATACTCCTTTACAGTGATTGTAGATTGAGCGGTATTCGGCCAACATAAAGAATATATGCCGATTTATTTAGTTCTACAGGCGATAATGAAAAAGAATATTTTCGCTTGTGCCCATCGCGTTCTTTGCACCCCCGTAGGGGGCGAGAGGACTCGAACCGTTGTTTTGTTCCTGAGAGGTTCTAATTTGTAGTTCCCAGAAGCAGGAATAAAAATCCTACAAACCTGATTATTCACTTTGCAGGATTGTAAGTGGGCCTGGCAGGAGTGGGACTTGCGATCAATCTTATTCAGGCCCAAATCCAGTCCGGAAGCAAAATGGCTGGCATTTTGACAGGTACTTTGAACTTGGCGGTCTGAGGATCAAGACCTGTTGGGGCACATTACGAATATTTACATATTTACCGGTTACCCCGTTGTCGGGAGCAATCATTAGAAGCATAAATCATGATTTCTGGTCTGGTAGCAACTCATCGCAGTTTTTGCATCTGACCGAATGTATCGGGTTTTGGTAACCACATCTGGGGCAGAGTTTTTGATTGGATTCCAGATTATTTAGCGCTATTTGTGCTTCCTTGGCCAAGGCCTTGCACGATCCCGCAGGCAATTCGCCAAACCTTCCGAGGACTTCGACGAGCGCCCTATTGTAGGCAGCCAGGAACGCGTGTTCTTGCGGCATAATAACATTGGGGATAACCCCAATCCCTTCCAAATCCTTTCCAGTCACCGGATCAATCCCACGTCCTATAGGGATGAATGCTTCGAAGTGTGGGTGTAACCGGTAAGAAGCACCTGGATGTGCACCTCCGTCGGTTTTCTCTCCAATCACGGTGGCACGCTTACGGGTTTGAAGGATCGATGCGAATCCCTCCCCCCCGAGAAAGTGAGTTTGCTGGTCAACACGTAAATTGGAATATCCCCTAATCGCTTGCCGGGGATATACGGCAAGGTCCAATACTGTTGAGTAATATCGTCATCGCGCCAGTATATGCTACTTATGTGGATTGGCTCTTCCCCGAATAAATAACTGATGATCAGGGAGATCATGGCCGGGTAGCCGCCTGTACACTTCCGCAGGTCAATAATCAACGCACTCGCATTTGCCAGAAAATTCATTGCAGCGGTGGCAGTATCCCCGCCCCAGGCTGCCCGATGGAAATAGCGGATGTCGAGGTAACCGATGTTTCCAGGCAACCTTTCGACCTTGTAAAAGCCAAAATTGTCCAGCCTGGCTTCCAAAAACCGCTCTTCCTGCCACACCCGATTATGACGCAAAGCGTCATCTTCCGGCAAGGGTTCCTGATGCCACCGAACCCACAGGTGCTCGTCGTGATTTACTTCCTGCATATGCAAGGTTAGAGCTAACACGAAAAGGTCGCCCTCGGTGATATCGGAATAGTCCCCTCCGCTAAATGTTTATTCAGCTGACTATGGATTTTCTCAGCGATATCTGGATAAATATAATAAGTCTTCAATCTATCTGTCAGGTTTCCAATAACTTCAATTTGAGTATTTGGATCGATCGCTATTTGGTTATTTTCCATTTAACCCTTCCTCGCTACAAGGTTATGGGATAAATCGGGCAAGGAACAAGCCTGACGTTTGGGATAACCTGCCGCCAATTATCATGGATGGGCTTCTGAAATATTTTATCCCAACCTGGACCCTGCTTGGAAGCAGAAATAATTCGAAGTCAGAAAAATGAATGAAAATGGGGCCAAGCCCCACCAGTTCAATGGATTGTGTGCGGGATAGGCGTTACCTAACGACATTTAATTTCGAAAAGCAAGAGCCTGATATATATCTTCTGTGCAAAGGCGAGGTATCCCAAACTTTGCACCAGTTAATAATGATATCTCGTCATTAACATCCCAGGCATGAATTTCGCTACCTTGCCGCATCAAGAGCTGAATTCCTTCAAAGATGTCAAGAATATCCTGTGGTGTGTCTGCAATAAAATTTGGCGATTTTTGCATCAGTTTATTTCAACTCTGGTAACCCCAGGAAACAGCGATCGAATTTATTCCAGCCAACTTTGCTTCCCTAATGTCTGATATTGTGTCGCCCACAAGATATACCAAGTGTTTCTCAAAATTAAATTGTCGCGCAAAGCGGATGATTTTCTCATGCTTGGTTCCCTGCCATTCGTCCCCCATTATTTTCACAAAGCATTTTTCCAAACCATGCTTGTTTAGAAAGCGCTCAACAACTTTTTGGGTATTTGTCGTAACAACAACAAGAGTGTGTTGTTTGCTCAGTTGAAACAGGAGGTCAGATATGCCCTCAAATATGAAAAGGGTATTGGTATCTTGTGCTAGCTGATCAAATACGATAGAGGTAAAGTCTTTAAGTCGGTCTTCGGGAACTTTGATCTGCCTGCCAATATCTTCAAAAGACATGTTTTCCAATTGCTCAATATCATTGAGAGTAGGAAACGATTTCAGCCCCAACTGTTGACAGGCTTGCCTGGCCACCAATAAATTCTGGTTTAAAGAGTCTACAATCACGCCATCATAATCAAATGCGATCAGAAATTTATTGTTCAAAGTATTTATCCAAATTTTTGTATAAATTAAGTGACTGCCCAACTACTGGAATATTGCATGTATTCCAAATAACAAGCCAATTCGATTTCTTATAAAGAATTCGATCCTTAAGCTTATTATTTTCAATATTTATCGAAATAAATGCAGCTAAATTTTAGTAAGCTTTGTCGGTATTTATATCATTAACGATGAAGGTCATCACCTTATTTCTCACCTCATCCTTCAGCCATGTTTCGTTGACCGGATCGGGCAGCGAATTATGATTCTTGTTTTTGACCCTTTTCTGCTTTTACGAACCGAATTGGAAGGATGAAGGGAGTATTTTTCTTGTACTCCAAATATTCCTGTCCAAACCTCATTTCCAGTTCTTTCTCTTCGATCACCTTCAGGTAAACCAGCAGCATCAAAGCGAAAACAACCACTGCGAAAAGAGCCATGTACGATCCGACCAGTATTGCGACTCCGGAATAGGCAATTATGGTCCCCAGGGTCATTGGATTTCTGCAATATTTAAAGGGTCCGATGATCAGTAATTTTTGGGTTGGCAGCATCGGAAAAGGTGTTCCGGATGCCAATTTAATTTGAGCGATGATCGTCCAGATATGCAAAAAAGCCGCCCATGATGATTGCGATTACGCCAATAATAATATTTCCATATCCAACATAAAATGATCCAATTCCAATTATTTTGTCTACTTGTGGAAGGATTAGTAACAAGAATTGCCGGAATACCTATTGGAAATATTAATGCTCCGATAACCAGCGCAAATAGTCGCTTTCCTTCAGAACTTTCATTGTTTTGCCATTTTTTAAATGTATTCATCTCATCCCTCCTGAAAAACTATTTCGCTTCCCAACGCGCGGGTTTGCGGGTCGCATATTGGCTGCCAGGCAGTCCGTATAAAATCCTAAATAGTTAGGGTAATATCAAGCGACAAAGATCAATTGTCTCATAGAATGTTTTTTGCTTGATTTGTCTAGTAATAAATGCGATTATATTATCCTTGCAATTGAATCCGCAAGATTAATATTTATTCCCCCCTGCCAGCCAGGCATTTCCCCTTACAACACCAACCCCAATGACGGGAGCTGGTAATCCCCCACGATCTTGAGAAAGGCAGACACCACCTGCGGGTCGAACAGGATGCCGGACTGCTCCTGCAAATATGTGCGAGCAGCATGCCGGGTCCAGGCGGGACGGTAGGGGCGGTCGGAGAGCAGGGCATCGTGCACGTCGACCACGGCGAAGATGCGGGCAGCCAGCGGGATGCGCTCCCCGCGCAAGCCGTCGGGATAGCCGGAGCCGTCCCAGCGCTCGTGGTGGCAGCGGGGAATGTCGAGGGCAGCGCTCAGGTTCTTGATGGAGGAGAGCAGTTCGTAGCCGCGGCGGGGGTGGCTCTTGGTGATCTCCCACTCGCGGTCATCGAGGATGCCGTTCTTGTTGAGGATGTGTTCGGGGATGACCAGCTTGCCGATGTCGTGCAGCAGGGCACCGCGGTGCAGGTCGTTGAAGTCCTTTTCGTCCACGTGCAGGGCGGAGGCCAGCTGCACGGTCCAGTTTGCCACGCGCTGGGTGTGCGCCTGGGTCTCGCGCCCGCTGACCTCAAGGGCGCGCGCCCAGCTCTCGATGGCGGTGTCATACGCCATGGACAGCTCGACGTTGGAGCGCTGCAGGTCCTGGAAGAGGGAAGCGCTGTCGATGGCAACGCCGGTAGTGCCGGCGAGGGTGGCGAGGAATTCGAACCAGTCATCGGCGGGCTTGAGCAGGGTGCGGTGGTAGATCTCGAGCACGCCTTCCACCTGGCCCTTGGTGATGAGCGGGATGGCATAATAACTGGCGAAATTCTCGCGCTCCATGGCGGGCGAAAAGAGGGCGTTGGACTGGGCTTCATCCAATGCAGGGACAGAGACTGTGCGCCTTTCAAGGGCCGCGGTGCCGGCGTACCCCTGCCCGATCATCACGGAGGCGGGCTGGGTGCTCAGGGCGCGGAAGCCATGCCCGGCGGCGAACTCAAGCATACGGGTGCGCTGGTTGAGCAGGAGGATATCGGCGGCGTCCACGCCCAACTGGCCGGTGATCTGGCGCAGGATGACCGACAGGATGACATGAAGGTCAAAACTGGAATTGATAGCGGCGTCGATGGAGTGCAGGGCAGACAGGCGCTGCAGGTTGTGGCGCACCTGCTCAGTGGCAATGACCCGGTCGGTGACCTCGCGGATCACGGCGATCAGGCGCGCATCCACGGAGGGGACCAGGCGGGCTTCGAACCAGTGGGGTCCATCGGAGCCCGGGAGCTGGTAGTCGAGGGAGACCACCTTGCCGGTCTTCAGCGCCACCTGGAACGACTGGGTGAATTTATGCGCCACTTCGGGAGGCAGGATGGACTGGATCTGTTTCCCAGCCAGGTCGGCGGGCAGGAGATATAACGATAAGGAGCGTCCTGCCTGGTAGCTGAGGACCTGTCCATCCGAGTCCAGGGAGAGCAGCAGGTCGGGGAGGGCGCGGAAGATCGCATCCAGCTTGATGGCGGCGTCGTTTTGCGATCCATTTTCCGGGACGTTCAAGGATTCAGGTTCCATATTAACCTCTTAAAAGCGCAGGGACGATGATGCGGAGCACGACGGTCCCCATGACCATCGTGCCCCATCCCTCCGCAAAGTCCGGTTTAACGCTCAGATCCCGACGAAGACGGGAGCCTGGGCGAATGCAGGCCGTGAAGGATGCAGGTCGAGGCCGCATGCCTGGATGACCTGGCGGGCAAAATCCGCCAGGGTGTCAGCGTGGATGGACAGGACGGAATAGCGTTCTGCATCGGAAAGATAGAAATTCTCGCCGTGATACCCGTCATCGATGGCCGAGCGGGGATCAACGAGCAGGCGGTCACAGAAAGAAGGGTTGACGACCGCGGCAGCAAGCAGACGGGAAATTTCGAGGTGCTCTTCCATGGAGGGGGAAACCTGCATGGAGACAGAATATTTAAGATCCTGGGTGGTTAACATTGACTCTCCTTTGTCATTTTCATTTTGTGCTTCTGGGTGATGATATTTAATAAGGATGGCAGAGGCTTCCCCTGGGAAACCATGAGCCAGAAGACCCCAGCTGCAATAAGGACATCTCCGAGGCTGAAGGCGACCTGGTACGGGAACCCTTTTGGGGGCAATAAAAGGTCGGAGAGCCAAAACCAGGTGGGTCTGGGAGGGGAGAAGGAGGATATCCTTGAGGCCGAAGCGGGTGCCGCTGGCAAGGGCTGCGAGGGCAGCCTGGGTATCGGCTGGTACAAGGCGGCTGGCAGCCTGGGGGCTGATGGGCATGAAACCGCCATTGACGGCCATGACCAGCAGGTTGAGACCCAACCCGAGAGCCATGATCCACACCCCGGACAGGTGCCGGTTGATCCAGCAGAAGAGCAGCAGCAGCGCAAGGGAAAGGAACAGCCCGGCAACAACAAGCCCGTCCGGCAGAAGATCGCGGACGGGGGGCAGCCAGGCAACCAGCACCTGGGGAAGAAAGGCGAGCAAGGCCAGCCCGGGTGCCAGCAGGGGTGGAACCGTCCATGATCGGTGCTGCAGGCGGGTAAACAGGAACCCGGCAGCCAGCCCGGCCAGGAGGGCAATCAGCAGGATCATTCTTTAGTGCGGAAGGATCCCGCCATCCGATGGAGCGCCGGCGCCCAAAATGAACAGGACGAGGGCCAGGAGAGCGAAGGCAACCTGGACGTGCTGTCGGTTGAGCTTATGGAGCAGGGAGAATAACTGGTTTTTCATTAGTCACCTCTTTCATTTGGGATATCTTCCCATGGTACGCCGGGGCAGGCTTCAAAGGTGGCTTCATATTTAATCTAAAATATTAAAAAAATAAATCCCCCGAAGGGGTCTCTCCGCGTGGCATGCGGCCTGAAACGTGCGAGATGATTGCTATTAGCTGAATCCCCCACCAGGAAGAGAGGTGTCTGCAAAATTCAAGCGGTGAGGCGCTGGTACAACGCCTCGGTCTCGGCGGAAGGGACGATATCCAACTCGGCCTGCAAGGCGGTGCGGCAGGACTGGTATTGCCAGATGACACCCAGCTTATCGCCGCGTTCCGCGTAGAGGCGCATGGCCAGGCGGTGGAAATCTTCGAGGGTGGGGTCCACTTCGAGGGCACGGCGGCAGGCCTGCAATGCAGATGCCTGGTCACCGCCCAAGCGCTGGAGTTCGGCAAGCTGGCGCAAGGCTTCGAGGCACTCCTGCTCGAGGCGCCGGCGCTCAGGCCAGGCCCAGCCGACATCCAGCCCCTGCAGGTAAGTGCCGTGCCAGAGTTTGACAGCCAGGCGGAGGAGAGCGATCTTGTCATCGATACGCTCGGCGATCCTGGCCTGTGAAATATGAGAATCGAACTCCTCCACGTCGTATTCGTAATCCTGGTGGCGGTTGAAGAAATACACGTTGTTCTCAAACAGGATCACCTCCCGCCCGAGGGCATGGCGCAGGCGGTAAAGGTTGTTCTTGAAGCGCAATTTCAACTGGTCGGGGTCAATATCGGGCCAAAAGGCTTCACCGACCTCCTCCTTGGTGAGCGGGCGGGGGCTCAACAAAAAAAAGAAAAACAGATCGCGGACAGAAGCCGACTGCCAGTGTGACTGGGTGACCACCCTGCCGTTCACGCGCACCTGGGGCTTGCCCAAGGTCTGGATGGTAAGCCGGGAGGTCTGGAGCGGGGTGGTCTTCAGCTTGCGGCGCAGGCGTTTGCGTAACAACGGAAGGTGCTGCGTAACCAGGGCGGCACGTTGAAGGAGGGGATCAGCATCCGGGTTCGCCTGCAACTTTGCGAGCCAGGGAGCCGCGTGGCGCAGCATGTGAACCAGCGGGGTATCGCCTCCTTCCGGGGGCAGGGCTGCCAGGACCGCCTGCAAGTGAGGGCGCGCGGGCGGCCTCATCCCCCAGGGCGGCACAGGTGGCAGCCAGCCAGACGCGGGTCCAATCCGTTTCGGAAGCCAGGCTGCCCTGCTGGAATTTATCGAGGGCATTTTGCAGCTCGAACAAGGCTGCCCGGAACTTACCCTCCGCCAGCGCCAGGCAGCCGGTCTCCAGGGACAGGAGGCCCGATTCGTAATTGGATCCGGCAGACTGGATCAGGGGGCGGACATCCTTTAACCAGCCGTGGGCTTCGGGATAGCGGCCCTGCAAGCGCGCCAGGCGGACGCGCACCAGCAGCAGGTAGTCCACCAGGAATTGGTAGCTGACCTGCTGGGCAATCCCGGCCGCGGTGGTATAGGTCTGGCGGGCGGATTCGAACTCGTCCAGGTCAGACAGGATATCGCCCAGGCTGGCCATGAGCAGCGCTTCCTGCGGGCGATAACTTCCCTGGCGGGTGCAGTCCAGCCCGTCTTCCAGGGTCCGAACCGCCGATTTGTAATCGCCCTGCATGTAGTACAAAACAGCCAGGTTATTTAAAGCATTGGCCTGCGAGTAAAGGTTGTTCTCGCGCGCCCATTCCTGCAGGGCGGCCTGGAAATACTGCGCGGCAGCGGCGTGTTTGCCGATCGCCTGGGAGACCCAGCCCATATCCATTTGAACGCGACCGATGCTTGGTGCCTCGCCCAGGGAAACATAGCGGCGGAGAAATCCTCCAGAAGGTGACGGCTTGCTCCGGCTGCCCGAGCCTGAAAAGGCAGATACCCTTGAAGCGCAGGGCTTCGGCGCTGCACCTGTTCCCGGTCAGGATCACGGCCAGCCAGTTCAAGCGCCTGGTCGGCGTCCTTCACCGCGCCGGCATAGTCTCCCACCAATTCGGCGGGCAGCCGCGCGGCGCACGTATACCTGCGCCAGGACCATGGGATCGCTGCCCTTTTGCTGGAGCATGGCAATGGCGCGGTCGAACAGAGGCACCGCTTCGCGTCCATTCCCCAGCCCACATTGGAAGGCACCTTTCAGCGAGAGCAGGGCAGGACGCTCTTCGATCACCGTTTCGGGGATATCCTCCAGCCAGGATTGAAGGGTGATGAGATGCTCACTCAACAACATCCGGTCGCCAACGCGCTCAACCAGCCCTGCCAGAGCCAGCGGGTAACCCAGCTGGCGGACGATGGAATAGGCTTTTTCCCATTCGCCGCGCTCTTCATACACCTCCGCAAGCCGGGTGAGGATGACCTTGGCACGCTCGGGTGACTCCTGGAGAATGCGCTCACGCAGGAACTCGGCAAAGAGATGGTGGTAGCGCATCCACCGGCCGTGCGGACCGACCTGCAAGACAAAAAGATTGTTGGCTCTCACCGTTTCCAGGAGAGTTTTCCAATTGCCCTGGCCGAGAACCGCCTTGCACAGGTCAACGTCGAATTCATCGAGCAGCGAGGTTTGCAGCAGGAACTGGCGCACCGCAGGTGCCTGGCGGGAGAGGACCTGCCCGTCCAGATAGATGCCACAGGTCCACTCCTGAGGCGCGGGCAGCGCGCATCCGGCTGGCCCACAGGGCGGCAGTGGCAGGGTCGGGTGCCTCGCGAGCCACCTCGTTGGCGGAGAGGATCAGCCCGGTGATCCAGCCTTCGGTCTGGCGGACCAGTTCCTCGGCCACTTCACTCGCCATTTTAAAGCCGTAATTCTTCTCGAACAGGAGGCTGATCTCTTCCGGACGGAAAGCCAGTTCCTCAAGGTCAAACCCGCTGACCTGCTGGCGGGCGACCATCATGGCAATATTGGGCAGGGTGGGAAGCCGGCGCGACGCCAGGACGACGTGACAGTTCTCGCCCGCCTGGGAAATAAAGCGGCTGAACAGGTCACGGATGGGCGCAACGGAATCCACGAATTGATAATCATCCACCACCAGGACAAAATGCTCGTCGATGCGGTCTTCCAGTTCGTTGATCAGGCTGACAAGCAGGCGCTCGGAATCCTGGTCGAAACTGGTGATCGAACGGAGGGCGGCGCTGGAGCGTCTCCCAAAACCGGGGAAGCGTTCTGCCATGGAGGCGACGAGATAGGCGATGAAACGCTGGGGGTCCTTATCGAGCGGATCCAGCGAGAGCCAGCAGACCGGCAGCTGGGACTGGCGGGCGAAATCGACCAGGAGCGAGGTCTTGCCGTACCCGGCCGGGGCGGTCATGAGGATGAGCTGCTTTTCCAACAGCGAATCGAAAAGTGCCAGCAAGCGCGCCCGGTGCAGGACCTCCGGGCGGAGGGCTGGAATGACGACCTTGGTACGGCTGAGGTTGATCTCAGTGTCTGCCATGGGTTGCAGGATAATTTTACCCGTTTCCCGGCCGCGCGGACGCTGCCATCCCTGCGGCGCTTTCTTGCGGTATACTTCCAAAAATGCAAACGCATGCGGGAAATGTCGCTGCCCTCGCTAAACCGGGAACAGGGAAAAACGATGAAACAGGTCTTGCAAAACATGCGCGACGGAAAGACCATCGTGCTCGAAGTGCCCGCGCCAACGCGCACGCCCGGGACAGGCGCTGGTCAGGGTGGCCGCCTCGCTGGTCTCGGCCGGCACCGAACGGATGCTGGTGGAATTCGGCGAAAAATCGCTGGTGGGCAAAGCCCGCTCGCGCCCCGACCTGGTCCGCCAGGTGATGGACAAGATGAAACGCGAGGGCGCCATTCCCACCGTCAAGGCCGCCTTCAACCGTCTCGACCAGCCGATGGCGCTGGGATATTCCTCGGCCGGGCACGATCGTTTCCCTGGGTGGCGGGATGGAAGGTTTCAAGGTTGGGCAGCGGGTGGCCTGCGCCGGCGGCGGCTACGCGGTCCATGCCGAATACAACGTGGTGCCGCGCAACCTGCTCACCCCGCTGCCCGATGGCGTGGATTTCGAGTCGGCGGCCTTCACCACCCTGGGCGCGATCGCCCTGCACGGGTTCCGCCTGGCCGAAGCCGCAGATCGGCGAGAGCGTGGCAGTCATCGGCCTGGGCCTGCTGGGATTCCTGGCGGCACAGATCGCCGCGGCAGCCGGTTGCCGGGTTTTCGGGATCGACACCAGACCCGCAGCGGGTCAAGCTGGCGGCTTCGCTGGGATTGACGACCTGCCTGCGCAACCAGGCGGTCGAGTCCGCGCAGGCCTTCACCTCCAACCGCGGCTTCGACGTGGTGCTCATCTGCGCCGACACCGCTTCGAATGACCCGGTGGAGCTGGCAGCGGTCACTCGCCCGCGACCGGGCGCGCGTGGTGGCCACCGGTGCGGTGGGACTATCCCTGCCGCGCAAGGTCTATTACGAGAAGGAGCTCTCCTTCATTAACTCGCGCTCCTACGGCCCGGGGCGCTATGATCCCTCCTACGAGGAGAATGGGCTCGACTATCCCATCGGCTACGTACGCTGGACGGAGGGGCGCAACTTCCAGGCCGTGGTGGACCTGATGGCGGGCGGCAAGTTGAAGGTGGCACCGCTGATCAGCCACCGCTTCCCGATCGAAAAAGCTGCTGACGCCTACGAGGTGATCACCGGGAAGAAGAAACAGGCATTCCTGGGAGTGCTGCTCACCTATTCGGCAGGAAGATTCCAATGTTCCCACGAGCCGGGTCACGTTTCCATCACCGCGTCCAGCGGGAAAACTGAGACGGTGAAACTCGGTGTGCTGGGCGCAGGCCTGTATGCCAACGCCACGCTGCTGCCCGTGCTCCAAAAGGTGGACGGCCTGGAACTGGTGGGGATCGCCTCGGCGGGCGGGCTGCATGCCCAAAGTGCCGCCAAAAAATTCGGGTTCGCATATGCCGCTTCCAGCGACGACGAGATCCTGAACGACCCGGCCATCAACACAATTGCCATCCTGACCCGGCACGACACGCATGCCGACCTGGCGGTGAGAGCGCTGCAGGCCGGCAAGCACGTGTTCGTGGAGAAACCGCTGGCGATCGACGCGAGCGGGTTGGAAAAGGTAGTCGCTTCATTCAGCGGTACGGGTGGAAAGAAGACGAAAACCAGGGGTCCTGCAGCCCCCTCCCCGGGCTGCTGACGGTGGGCTTCAACCGGCGATTTGCCCCGCTGGCGGTGAAGCTCTCCGAATTCCTGGCGAAGCGCAGCGAACCGCTGCACGCTCACTACCGCGTCAACGCCGGGTACCTCCCGCTCACCCACTGGACGCAGGACCCGGCCCAGGGCGGCGGACGGATCATCGGCGAAGCCTGTCATTTCGTGGATCTCCTGACATTTTTAGCCGGCGCGGCACCAGTCTCGGTAAGCGCCCAGTCCCTGCCGGACGCCGGCAAGTACCGGGGAGATAATCTCTCGATGACCTTCACCTTCCCAGACGGCTCCATCGGCGTGGTGGATTATCTCGCCAACGGCGACAAGTCCTTCCCAAAGGAGCGCCTCGAAGTCTTCTGCGGCGGTGAGGTGGCGGTGCTGGACGATTTCCGGTCCCTGGAAACGGTGCGGGATGGACGGCGGAGCGTTGCCAAAATGACGCAGGATAAAGGCTGGGCAGGCGAGTGGGCGGCTTTTGTGAACGCCATCCGCGGCGGGGGGGAAGCGCCAATTCCCTACGAGCAACTGATCGGGGTGACAAGGGCGACCTTCGCGGCGGTGGAGAGCCTGCAGGCGGGTGGTGCGCTGATAAAAATAAGCACCGAAAGCAAGCTTGTCGTATAATTAAATCATGACGCGCAAGAATGTAATTTCCACCATCCGAAAAAAGCAACCAGAATTGACAAGACTGGGCGTAAAGTCGTTGTCTCTTTTCGGTTCAGTTGCACGCGGGGAGGAAAAGCCCGAAAGTGATGTAGATATCCTGGTTGAATTCGAGGGTCGGGCAACGTTTGACCGCTATATGGATACCAAGTTCTATCTCGAAGATATTTTGGGATCCAAAGTGGACCTGGTCATGATGCAATCGATCAAGCCAAGAATGCAGCCGTTTATCATGCGGGACCTTGTCCATGTCACGTGATGAAACCCTGTTTCTATCTGATATAAAGGAAAGCTGTGAAAAAGTCAGAAAATACGCAGCGGGGATGACATTTACAGAATTCATTGGGGACGATCTTCATTATGATGCCGTGTTACGAAACCTTGAAATCATCGGCGAAGCGGCAAAACACATCCCGGTGGAATTGCAAACCAAATACCCGCAAGTGAAGTGGCGAAAAATCTCCGGGTTTCGGGATATTGTGACACATCACTACTTCGGGGTCAGTGATGAAATAGTCTGGGATATTATTAATAACGAAGTACCAGCATTGCTGGAACAAGTGGAATTGATGATTGAAAATAAATAGGTGGGGGCGTAAGAATTTAACCCGGAAATACAGAATTGGATGCATTCCGATTCTGTATTGAATAGAATGGATTTCAACGGTGTGTGACCCAAAGTTGCTTTGATATGGATTACAAGATTGAAGGACCTCTGCTAAACAAAGCGTCTTTATGCATTCCCATCCTGCGCGGGCTGCCGGGCTGGTTCGGTATCGAAGAAGCCCTCCTGGAGTATGAACGGGAAGTGGAACACCTGCCCACCTTCCTGGCAACGAGGGATGGAAGCGTGCAGGGTTTCCTCAGCCTGAAAAGCCATAACCCATTTTCGGCGGAAATTTTTGTGATGGCAGTGCGGGCGGAGGACCAGGGGAAAGGGATCGGGCGCGCCCTGGTGGAAGCCGCAGAGACCCATGCCGCCTCCATGGGCGTGGAGTACTTGCAGGTCAAGACCCTAGGTCCCTCCCGCCCGGACGAGGGGTACGCCCGCACCCGGGCCTTTTACGAGGCGATGGGCTTCCGTCCGTTGGAGGAATTCCCACGCATCTGGGACGAACACAATCCCTGTTTGATCCTAATCAAGAAACTCTCCATATAAATGCAGCACACCGGGGGGATATTTTCCACGGATTAAGAAATTTGCGGGACCCAATCGGTTTCTATCTTAAATCATCCAAAACAATTGCTATCGTTGTCGGCGCGGGGTATAATCAAAAAATTTAATATTCGGAGGTTGCTATGACCCATATTGTTGACCAGGTCTCCCTGGGCGCCATTGTCCAGGTGCGAGACCGGCTTTTGGAGCAGCAAGCCAAGGGACGCAAGATCCTACGGCTGGAGTCGGGTGACCCATCGTTCGATATCCCTTTGCATGCGCGTGAAGCGATGGAGAAAGCGCTGCGCGATGGACAGACCCACTACACCGCCTCGACCGGCATCCCCGTGCTGCGCCAGGCCATCCACCGCAAGGTGACAACCGAAAACAACCTGCAGGTCCCAGGGCCGGATAACGTGATCGTCACCAACGGCGGCATGAACGGGCTGTACATTATTTTCCGCGCACTGCTCGATCCCGGAGATGAGGTCATCCTGCCCAACCCGATGTGGACCGAGATCGCTGAGAACATCCGCCTGGGCGGCGGCGTGCCGGTGCCGGTGCGGCTGCGCCCGGAGGAAGGCTACCTGTACGCCCCGGACTGACATCGAAGCCGCGATCACCCCGCGGACGCGGGCCATCTTCGTCAACACCCCCCACAACCCAACCGGGATGGTGGTGCAGCGGACAACCCTGGAAGCGATCGCCCTGCTCGCCGAGAAGCACAACCTGCTGCTGGTGAGCGACGAGGCGTACGAGCACGTCATCTTCGACGGCGAAAAGCACGTCAGCCTCGGTTCGCTGCCTGGCGCACGGGACCGGACCATCTCCGTTTTCTCGCTCTCGAAAACCTACGCCATGAGCGGTTTGCGCCTGGGATACGTGATCGCCACCGACGAAATGATCCTGATGCGCCTGAAAAAACTCGTGCGCTGCACCATCAACGGGGTCAACTCGGTGACGCAGTACGGCGCGGCCGCCGCGATCAACGGCCCGCAGGATTTCACCCTGGCGATGGCTGCCGAGTACCAGGCCCGCCGGGATATGCTCTTCTCCGCGTTGGAAGAAAGCCCTTATGTCAAACCCTTCAAGCCCTCCGGAGCGTTCTACATGTGGGCCAGCATCAACCCTGACTGGCCCGGCTACCAGGGTAAAACCGACGACTGGTCGATGACCAACTTACCTGATCGACCAGGCAGGCATCGGCTCGGCTCCCGGCTCCGCCTTTGGCCCGGCTAACGAAGGATATATCCGCTTCGCCTTCTCATGCTCCACAGACCAGGTGCGCGCGGCGGCTGAACTGCTTCCATCCGCGCTGAGAGCGGCAAAATCCTGACCCGGCTGCAAAAGAGACAAGCCTGGAGGCTGGCGAAACTGCTTTAAGAAAGCAGTCCGCCAGCCTCCAGTTCATTTACATTGTGCCAATCCAACTGGTGATAAAGACTATAATATCGGCATTCGCCCATGACCATCAAACCCTGGAAGATCCTGGATTCGACCCACCTGCGGGATAACATCCGCCTCGACCGCTGCGAACTCCCCAACGGAGAGATCATCGAAGGGACGGTGTTCGAATTCGGCACCTGGGCAACTGTGCTGGCGCTGACAAAAGAGGAGCAGGTGGTGCTCATCCGCCAATACCGGCACGGCGCACAAAAAGTGATCGTGGAACTGCCCGGGGGCATGATGGACAAGGAAGACCAAGACCCGCAGGAGGCTGCCAAGCGGGAACTGCTTGAAGAGACAGGGTACACGAGCAACCGGATCATCCAGGTGGGCTGTGTTTCTCCGAACCCAGCCAATCATACGAACCTGATCTATTCCTTCCTGGCTCTGGATGCTGAAAAGGTCAGCCATCAGCATCTCGACGGGGCGGAAGAGATCGAAGTGTTCCTCAAACCTCTGGAGGAAGTAATTACCATGGCGAAGAATGGTGAACTGCTCCAGACGATGCAGGTGAGCACGATATTCTTTGCCCTGGCTTATCTCAACCGGGTTTGCTGATGAATTTTTTCTCCAGGTTAAACATCGCCGTAAAAGCGCTCCAACAGTTGGGTCTCCAACCGCTGGTGCTCAACGGACTATACAGGTTGGGATTGGCGACCGGGCACTATAAACGGATCACCGGGCGGGCATTGCCGGAGGTGAATGGATTTTTGCACCCATTGGTGACTTTGCCCCCGAGAGAAAAGCTCCTGGCAGTGCTTGGAGAGGATGGCAAAGCTGCCTTGCTCGCCGAGGCGGACGAAATCGTCAGCGGCAAGATCCGTCTTTTCGGGGCGGCCGCGGTGGACCTGGTGCTTGCTCTTCCTGGTAAATTACACGACTGGACTGCCTACGAAACCGGAAAATTTCCCATACCCTGGGAGCAGTCTCCCATCCACGACATCAAATTTGTGTGGGAACCTGCACGGTTCGGGTGGGCGTTTACCCTGGGGCGCGCATACCATATAAGCGGAGAGGAAAAATACGCCCAGGCGTTCTGGAAATATTTTGAATTATTCAGGGACTCCAACCCTCCCTGCCTGGGTCCGCATTGGATGAGCGGCCAGGAGGTTGCCCTGCGGCTGCTGGCTTTCGTCTGGGCGGCGCAAGTATTTGAGGGTGCCTCCGCTTCCACACCCGAACGCAAAGCCCACCTGGCGGCTTCAGTTGCTGCTCATGCGGCCAGGATTCCCCCCACGCTGGTCTATGCCCGTTCCCAGCAGAACAACCACCTGCTCACCGAAGCTGCCGGCCTGTTGACTGCCGGATTGGCCCTGCCTGATCACCCGGATGCTACCCGCTGGCGCGCCATGGGCTGGCGCTGGATCAACCGCGGGCTGCAAGAGCAGATCGACGGGTATGGGGAATATGCCCAGCACTCCACCAATTACCAGCGCCTGATGCTGCAAGTGGTCTTGTGGATCGAGCTCCTGCGCCGGACCAACTCGGGGAGAAATTACCGCTGGCCGCATCCGACCCTGGTGGCGATCCGGCGATCCGTTCATTGGCTGCTGGCATTGATGGACTCTGAAATCAGGCGCAGCCCCAAACCTGGGCGCCAACGACGGGGCATATATCTTCCCACTGACGGTGCTTCCCTTCAGCGACTACCGTCCCGTGCTGCACGCAGTCGACGCGACTGATCCTCGATTACGATCTACCGCCTGGCGCCTGGGATGAAATGGCGTTATGGTTTGGAGCACAGGCGGCGGGTCCTGGAAGCATAGCCCTGCCGCGTTACCTGGGCGATCAACTCTATGGCAAAAACAGCTGGGCATCCCTGCGGACTGCCCAGTTCACCTCACGCCCTTCCCATGCCGACCAGTTACACCTGGACCTGTCGTGGCGCGGCATGAATATCTGCGAGGACGCTGGGACGTATCTCTATAACGCTGACAGCCCGTGGGATAACAGCCTGACCACGGCAATGGTGCATAACACCATCACCGTGAACGGCAAGGACCAGTTCACACGCGCCGGGCGGTTCCTCTACCTGGATTGGTTTGACGCCTACAGGAAGAGTGTCCCAGCCGAAGACCCGAAAGTATTCCAGCGGGTGCGCGGCAGAATTCGGGGAGGCGGGTGCCGCCATACCCGGGTTGTCAGCGTGTGCGAAGACGATCGCTGGCTGGTGGAGGACGAGGTCCTGCCGCTGCGGATGCCCTGGGATAGAAAGCCGCGGACATTCCGCCTGCACTGGCTGCTGCCGGACTGGAAATGGGAAATCGATCATGAAGGACCTGGTTACATCCTGCGGTTGGATACACCCAAAGGCAGGATGGTGATCGACATTCAGCACTCCCCCACTGACAACCCGATCACATTCAGCCTCGTGCGGGCAGGAGAACTGCTGGCAGGTTCCGGGGTGCCGGGTGCCACGCGCGGCTGGGTTTCGCAAACCTATGGAAGCAAGCTCCCGTCATTGTCGCTGGCGGTCGAAACTTTATCCATAAATGAAGTACAATTCAGCACGGAGTTCACCTTTCCAAAATGAGTTACCGGGCGGGTATCATCCTTGTACTGAATAACAAGGTCGCGCTGATTGAACGTCACCGCGCCGGGCTGCATTATTTCACGTTCCCCGGAGGCCATGTGGAGAAAGGCGGAGACTCCTGAAAGGACTGCAGTCCGGGAAACCGAGGAAGAACTGGGGCTGCAGGTGACCCTCAAGCAATTGGTGGCCCAATACGGCTGGCAGGGGAAATGGCAATATTACTACCTGGTTGAAGTCACCAGCGGCACATTTGGGACAGGCAAGGGGGAAGAGTTATTCGAACTCGCTCCCGGAGCGAGGAACCTACCGTCCGATTTGGATGCCGGTGTCTGAAATACTGGAACAGCCAGTAAAACCACGTCCATTGGCCGAACTGGTGGTGCGGGCACAAAAAAAAGGCTGGCCGGAAGAACCGGTCTTGATCCCGGAAGGGCCTGACTGATCAATATATAATTGTTCGGCAGTTCAGGGAGACTCTCAAAACACTATTGGGAAAACAATGTTTTAATTATTCCTCAACAGCCTTCCAAAATGCGAAAACAGGCGACCCCGAAGGGTCCGCCTGTTTTTTCTTTCGGAAGAGAATAAGAATTGGTGGTTAACCCTGGTTTGGAAATGCCAGGAAGTAAACCGGTTTCAGAGGGAATTTTATCCTGCTCTCCTGGTCGATATTCGATTGGTTCTCAACCCATAGATCGACAAATGTATCCAAATCAATCAGCCGTATCCGCTGCTGGGTTTGGGCCAGGGCGAATCGGTTCAAGTCATTGGTGCTGCCGCCCAACGAAAAATAAAGTCCCACATCATTAGGCTTAAGGATATTCATGAACGCACTCAAACCATCCCGGGTGGAAACCTGGGATTTGTTCGCCACATGAACAACAATGCGGTCGGAGTTAAGCCCAAGCGGATCATCCTTATAACAGATCAGGTCGATCAGTTCATTTTCTTCGCCAACCGGACCTGACCAGGCAATGTAACAGCCCATCGCTTTCAAGAGTACGCTGATCATCTCACGCAGATCGCGCATATCCATGCCATCGATATACTGCCGGATCTGTTCCCAGGAGTTTTCCACGGCAAAGTTATACGGGGTGGCGCCCAATTGGACAAGCCGGCTGTTTTCATTGGATTTCCATTGGACGAAAAGGCGAACGGATTCCTCGAAGAAATCCGCAGCATTTTTATAGCGCTTGCAGGCTTCGCGACCGGCTTCTGTAATGAACCAGCGGCCGTTCTTGGTTTTTTCCAACCAACCCGCCCTGACGAGAGGGATGGTGCCTACACGTATGACAACTTCATACCGGGGTGAATAAGGAGCGTAAGCGTAGTAGCCGGTTTCGTACTCCGACAATGGCACGGTGGCCTGGATATATCGCATGATCTCCGATACATACAGGCCCTGGGGTTCAAACCATAACAAATCGAATACCAAGCGCAGGATCTCGCTGATTCGATTTACCGTGATATCAGTCATTACTGGCTCGCATGAATGGGTCTTGTAGGATCCGCGCTTCTGGAGCGGGGTCCTTATAACCGGTAATCCAGCGGTTCCCTTTTGGGTTGGTAATTTATATTCTGGTCTGAGTAAAATTGTTTGCGATTCAGCATAATAAATTCAGCGATTTCCGCATCGGGAATTAGATGGCGGCCACCGCCGAGCAGGTAACCGGGGGACCAGAAATCCCGCAGGAATTCATTGCGATTGAACCTGGCGAAATTCGACAGGATCATTTTTGAACTGTCCCTCCTGATCACTTTAATGTGGGTAGCCGGTGCGATGGTTGGAGGGATCCGAACCACCCACTGCAGGTAGGTGGGATCGATCACCAATTGCTCGAGACGCCAACTGTATGCAAGGAAAATATTCGGCAGTTCAGACCGCAGGAAACTGGCGCAATCGCTGTCCAACTCGTGCGTTTTGATACGTGGAACAAGCAGACAGGCATAATACACATCGAACATGCTCGGTTCAGTGGGACTAAGGGTGCTGCGGGTTATTTCCCCGCTAACAGTTATCGGTGAATTGGCCTGGGCCGGCTGGTTCTCATGAACCACGAAGGATGTGTGTGTGTAAGGATTTCTTGATTGAGGCTCGGTCGCACCAGTCCAGGGTGATTGACTTTCCTGTTCAGCCACAGGGGCTTCGGACGAACTCACCGGTGAGGGACTTGTCAGATCATCAACTTCAGGTTTTTGGTCGGGATCCGAAGCGGTGTCTGCCTGGGGGAGGTTATCGACTGGCGCGGTTACGGCAGATTTATTAAACAGCAGGTCGGGCAGTGAATCACTGATGGCAGGACTGGTGACATCTATAATTTCAGGGAGCTTTTCCAGGGGAGTCACCGGAGTCGCTGCCTTCACTTCCTGCACCGGGGTTTCCGGAGTCTTGGGAAGGATGTGCACCTCAGGCAGCGAAAGCCGGGGGTTCTTCAATACATTGGTTAAATATCGGGTCTGGCTGCGTAAAATATCGAAGGGGGTTTCAGAGTCAAAGGTGAGCGCCAGGATAATTCCAACTGCCAACACGGTGGCGGAAAGGAGGTGATTCTTGCTGGTGGTTTGCAGGCGAACTGGTTTGATCAAGTCCGCGGTGCTGTCATCCCCCCAATACCTGCGAACAAGACGGGAACACTCCTCAACTGCATCCTTGGAAAGCTCCCCGGAATGGGCCAAAATGCCGGTGCTGGAAACGAGAATCGCTTCCTGGACCACCAGGTTGGAGGTGGCCGCCACCAGGTTCTTTGTCGCCAGTGCTTCATCCATATACCAGGCTGGGCCAGCGACTTCCGCCTGGCTGCTGAAATTCGATTCGATATATTCAAAGTTCCGATTGATACTTTCGTTCCCATCGCGGATCAGATCCATCAATTCCCTTTGAACAAATGGTTTACGCAGAAATTTCCAGGGGCGTAAATCTTCCATCTCGGGGGGTGGATATTTCTTGGAAATCAAGATCAAGGATATGGGAGGAAATGCATTTCGCAAGGTGAAACCTTGCTCCAATACCTTCTCAACCCCCATTTCCATGTCCAGCAAAGCATAATGAAGGGTCTTGCTCTTCTTGGTCTGGGTAATGGCCTCGGAAATCGATGTGGCGACGATCACATCACACGAGGCTTCCTTGCCCAGGCTTTGGCTGACAATTTCGCCAAAGTCCGAATGAGGAGTCACAATCATAATCTGCTTTTGCGACATAGTATGCCTTCTTTTCGTGATCTGGTTAGGCTAGATTAAAGGTACATTAATGCAAGATTATTAACAACTTAAAGATTCTATGGCGTATAGCTAAATTATGTATCCAACCGGTCTGGGCGGAAATAAGGAAATTACTGAAATCGCTGTGTAAAATGCGCTATCGTGCGTGTAAATATCTCGTAGAGACCCCTGACAATTGAAGGAATCTCGCTTTTCGTAAGACCCGTACTCCCACCAGGGTTAATACCCATTTCTAACGTACTGTAATAACCAATAAAGCTAAGGATCACGGTAAGATTGCACTTATTCCACCCGATTCGCACCCCCGGTTTATCAGTAGCACTAAAGGTCATATCCCCATAGGCTATCCGTAGTGTTTTATGGATTTTTTTCATCGGTAACGCATAATATTAATGCCGCATGACCCATCTGAAGGGAGTTCTCATGCAACCTACTACGTGATATTTGGTGTAAAATATACATGGCATTTAATCTTTTTTTTCGGGTTTTGGTTGGGATTTCTTTCCAAATATCTCGATCGGAATAGTTCTCATTTCAACAGAAAACGGCCATTATTGCAGGATAAATCATTCATTTTGCGGCTCATTTATAGGGAATTATTGAGGAAGCAACCATGCGGGAGAGTACGCTTTTCATTAACGGAGATTCTGGTGTTGATAAGTCCCGCGGATTAAATCCAGTCGGGGGGAATTACGAGGTGAGATGAACACATTCCTCAACGAATGTGTGGCACGCCTGCACGGGCAAGAACTGGGGGTTTTCAGCCTTCCAAGGGTATTAAGAGTTCTTAAAATACGCAATTCACGCATGAATAATCACTTGCTGATCCACGCATTCACATCCCGAAAGTCGCTTCATTTAATGCAAATTTCGGGAAAGTACTACGTGTCCTGGTTGCGCGAATTCCTGAACGCTTTCGCCTGGATTGACCTCCCCGGATGCATTGGATTCGCCCGGAAAGCGGTTTTAACCCCGTAAACATGCGGTTTTCACCGTCGGGATGTGCGGAATTTTTAAGGGAAGGAGGTGTTGAGCATAAAAAAGATCAAAGTATTACTCGCTGATGACCATGCCATGGTCAGGCAGGGTTTCACAGTTCTGCTCAACGCCCAACCCGACATCGAAGTCATTGGTGAGGCCGCGGACGGCAATGAAATGGTCGAGCTCGCCGAGAACCTTCACCCGGATGTTGTCCTGGCGGATATCAGCATGCCAAACCTGAACGGGATCGAAGCCACCAAATTGATCCACCAGCGCAATCCCGAGATGCCCGTGGTGATGATCACCACCCACACCTCTTCCTCGTACGTCGTCCGGGCGCTCAGGAACGGGGCGCGCGGATACGTGGTCAAGAACGACGATTTCCAGCATGTGATCCAGGCCATCAAGGCGGTCATCCTGGGACAACGGTATTTGAGCACCCTGGTATCGGAGCAGATCATCGATGCGGTCGTTATGGGAACCAGCATGGAATTCAACCTGGACGAGCGAATTTCCATCAGGGAAAGGGAAATACTGCAACTGATCGCAGAAGGAAATTCCAATTCACAGATCGCCAAGAAACTGGTGATCAGTGCACGCACGGTTGAAACGCACCGCACCAACATCATGCGAAAATTGGAACTCAACTCGCAGATCGATATTCTCCGCTACGCTATTCAGCACGGCCTGGCACAGCTCGAGTAGCAAACAGCGGCATCAAAACCCAGGCATCCGAGGATGCTTTTTTTTTGCCTGGCTGGGGAACAGAAGTGCATTACAGGGGGAGAGTTTCCCTTTCTCCGAAAATCCATGGAGTATCGTACAATATCCATGTAAGCAGAGTTTCCATTTACCCTGACTAGGGTTATGATAATGTTTCTGCCCTCCGCTTGATCCTTGCAGTGTGAGGCCAGGAGACCAGGTTCTGCCATGCACATCCTGCTTATCCATCAGGCTTTTGCAGCGCTGGATGAACCAGGAGGAACCCGCCACCACGAGTTCGCCCGGTACCTGGCAGCGCGCGGACACAGCGTTACAGTGATCGCCAGCCGGGTGAGTTATTTGACCGGCGCCCCAATTCCAGGAACCAGCAACAATCAGACCGTCGGAAAATTTGCCAGGCAGGGAGAGGTGAAGGTACTCCGCGCGGCCTCCACCACCGGCTTGCATAAATCCTTCATCCAGCGAGTCTTCGCGTTTGTGTCGTTCATGACCGCCTCGTTTTTCATCGGCCTGGGGGTAAAGAATGTGGACGTGGTCTGGGGAACCTCCCCGCCAATTTTCCAGGGTCTGACCGCCTGGCTGCTGGCGCGCCTTAAGCGAAAGCCCTTTCTCTTCGAGGTGCGCGATCTTTGGCCCCAGTTCGCCATTGCGGTGGGCGTGCTAAAAAATCCCACTTTGATCAAATTATCAACCTGGCTGGAAGGATTCCTGTACCGCCGCGCAGACCTGGTGATGGTCAACAGCCCTGGTTATGTGGAGCATGTGAAGCAGCGCGGCGCACGCCAAGTCGAACTCGTACCTAACGGCGCCGACCCGGAAATGTTCGATCCTGCAGACGATGGTTCGGTTTTCCGTACCCGGCACCACCTGGCTGGGAAATTTGTCGTCCTGTATGCCGGGGCGCACGGTCTTTCGAATGACCTGAGCGTTGTCCTGGATTGCGCCCAGATCCTGGGGAATGACACCCCCCAGGTCGAGATCGTATTGCTCGGAGACGGCAAGGAAAAACCAGCCCTCCAAAAACGAGCAGTGGAAATGGGGTTGAGCAATGTCCTGTTCCTGCCGTCCATCCCCAAGATGGAGATGCCTGCCGCCCTGGCGGGCGCGGACGCCTGCCTCGCCATCCTAAAACCCCTGGAAGAATACAAGACCACCTATCCCAACAAGGTGTTCGATTACATGGCGGCTGGCCGGCCCGTGGCGCTTGCCATTGATGGAGTGATCCGCGACGTAGTTGAGGCAGCCGGTTGCGGGATCTTCGCCCAGCCAGGGGATCCCTTTGCACTCGCCGAAGCTGTTAAAAACTGGTTGCCGATCCAGGTAAAAGCCGGAATAGGGGATTGGCGGGGCGTACCTACCTGGAAGAACATTTCAGCCGGGCCGTCATTGCCGGGAAAATTTTGACCATTTTGGATAATTTGACTCGCTAGGAGAAATTATGCCCGCCATCGCTTTCAACCGCTTTTACCGTTACGCTGCACTGACTCGAATACTAAAAACCCTGGTGGAGGAACACCCCAACCTGCTGCGGCTTGAAAGTATTGGAAAAAGCCATGAGGGCAGGGATGTCTGGCTGGTGACCGCAACCAACTTTAAAACGGGACCGGATGGAGAGAAGCCTGCCATGTGGGTGGACGGAAACCTGCACGCCTCCGAGGTGGCGGGGTCAATGGCCGTCTTGTATTTCATCAACGCCCTCATCACCCGTTATCGAAAGGATCCCGGCATCACCACTGCCCTGGACACTCGCGCCTTTTATATCGTTCCGCGCGTCAACCCCGACGGTGCAGAATGGGCATTGGCGGATAAACCCAGGATTATTCGATCGAGCACACGTCCCTACCCATTCGACGAAGAGGCGGTGGAGGGACTACTCCAGGAGGATATCGACGGTGACGGACGCATCCTAACCATGCGGATCCCCGACGGGAACGGCGCCTGGAAAACACATCCGGATGATCCAGGCCTGATGGTCCGCCGCGACCCCGTGGAAGCAGGCGGAAGTTACTACCGGCTACTGCCGGAAGGACTTTTGCGCAATTTCGATGGGGTCACCATCCAGCCGCAGGATGCCAAAGAGGGACTTGACCTGAACAGGAACTTCCCAGTGGCGTGGCACCAGGAAAATGAGCAGCATGGAGCGGGTCCGTACCCGGTCAGCGAGCCGGAGTCGCGCAATATTGTGGACTTCATTGTCAATCACCCCAACCTGACCGGCGTGGTCACCTTCCACACGTATAGTGGAGTGCTTTTGCGTCCCTATGATGACCGCCCCGACGATGAGTTTCCTCCCGAAGATCTTTGGACCTACAAGAAGATTGGCGACCAGGGAACCCTCATGACAGGTTACCCAAACCTGTCCTGCTATCATGATTTCCGCTACCATCCCAAGAAGGTGACAACAGGTGCCTTCGATACCTGGATGTACGATCACCTGGGAATTTTTTCCTGGACGGTGGAAATTTGGAGTCCCATGCGTCAGGCAGGGATCAAAGATTTCAAATATATCGAGTGGTTCCGTGACCACCCGCTGGAGGACGATCTTAGATTGATGAAGTGGAATAGGGACGTGCTGGGTAAAAAGGGATACGTGGATTGGTATGCCTACGACCACCCCCAGCTGGGCAAAGTTGAACTGGGCGGGTGGGACTCCATGAACTATTGGGTCAACCCGCCGCTGAAGTTCCTCGAAAAAGAAATCCAGGTCTTCCCCGACTGGATCATCTGGCATGCATTGATCTCTCCAAAACTGGCCCTGCATTCCGCCCAAGTAAAAACCATCGGCAAGGGAGCCTACCGCATCCAGCTGGTGGTGGAGAATACCGGCTGGCTGCCCTCTTATGTCACCAAGAAAGCTGTGGAGAAAAAAGTCTCCCGGGGCGTGATCTGCGAGATCGAGCTGCCGGAGGGTGCTTCCCTGCAGTCGGGCAAGCCGCGCCAGGAACTTGCCCAACTGGAAGGGCGCGCCTATAAAGCCGCATTCCCCGAAGGCTGGGAAGGTGGCACCGATGACCGGTTGAAGGTTGAATGGGTCGTGCGCGCCCCGCAGGGTGGAAAGGTGAAAGTGACTGCCCGCCACGAGCGCGCCGGGGTGGTGAGAGCGGAACTCGAGCTCAAGCCGTGAGCAGGTCCGAGGTGCCTCTTGCCTGGCAAGCCTGGTAACCCGCCTGATAGGATCAAGAAGTTGGCATGAAACGATCACCCCTCCCCGACAGCAAACCGATCATCCGATCCGCAGTGGCCGGGGAGGCGGAGGCGGTTGCAGAGTGCGTCAGGCTTGCCTTTTTTCCTTATATCGAACGGATCGGCAAGCCACCTGCCCCCATGCTGGCAGACTTCCCCGAAATCATTAGGGACGGCAAAGTTTGGGTGGCAATGATTGGAGAGAAAGTAGGTGGCGTCCTGGTTCAATACGAGACTGAAGGGGGCTTCTATGTCGATACGGTGGCGGTCAACCCTTCACTGCAAGGCACGGGGATCGGAAGGGCGTTGCTGGTATTTGCCGAAGGGCAAGCTCTACAAAGTGGTTTTCATTCGATCTATTTGTGCACCAACGTTAAAATGACGGAGAACCAGGTCTTCTACCCAAAGATCGGATATGTCGAATATGAAAGGAAATTCGATCAAGGGTATGAGCGGATTTTCTATCGCAAACAACTGTCATAATATTGCGCTATCCCGGGGAACTTGCTATACTGGTTTATGTTTTTAGCCATAATCCACATTGGAGGCAATGATCATGAGCGATAAATATCTTAAAAGCTTGCTGGGCGATAACGAGGAGGTGCTTTTCGTGACTCACCAACACTGGCTGGTACTGGCAGGAGAGATCCTGAGCGAGAGCCTGTTGACAGTGGGATTGATCGTGGCGATCACCCTGGTTTATGCCTTGTTGGTGCTGAATCCGCTGGTTCTGCTTGGATACCTGCTGCTGATCTTCCCGATAATCAGCCTTGTCCGGGATGTCCTCATCTGGTCTGGGCGCAAATACGTGGTAACCAACCGCCGCGTGATGCAGCTATCCGGCGTATTCAACAAGAACGTGACCGATTCCTCCCTGGAAAAGGTCAATGACGTAAAGTTGAGCCAGTCCTTCATGGGGCGCATGCTTGGTTACGGCGATATCGAAATCCTGACCGCCAGCGAGCTGGGGGCGAACAAGTTCACCCACATCGGCCGTCCCATCCAATATAAAGGCGCAATGATCAACGCCAAGGAAAAACTGGAGCACGTTCCCGGGCAAATGCCGCCGGCACCCCCAGCCCCCAACCCGACAGACCTGCTTTCGCAATTGGATGCGCTGCGCCAGCACGGGGTGCTGACCGAGGCGGAGTTCCAGAGCAAGAAAGCCGATTTGCTGAAAAAGATGTAGTCTCACATGAAGATAACGGGAGAGGTGAAGGTCACTTCTCCCGTTTTGGAATTAAGCGGTGACCTATTGCAGGGACGAGAATGATCGTAATCAGGACCGAAATTTATGTGAATAACACATCGGGGAAAGCGATAGCGGATTATTTTTTGAACTGCACTGATGAAGAATATCAAAAATGGTGGGAAGGAACTCACCTTTCATTCCACACCTTGGAACGCCATCCGGGTGACCTTGGGAACCTGGTCACCTTTGACGAATATGTCGGCAGTCGCAGGTTAAAATTTGTTGGAAAGGTGATCGATATCATCCCTGGCAGGAAGCTGGTCTGGCAAATGAAAAAAGGCATCAGCCTCCCGGGGTGGCTAACCCTGGAATTTGAAGACAGGGAGGATGCGGTTAAAATTACCCATATCCTCGCCGTGGGATTGGAAGGAATTGGGAAGATATTTGACCCGCTCTTGAAAATCGTTTTTTCGAAGAAATTCGAAATGGAGATGGAGAACCACGCGCAGATCGAGTTCCATAAATTGGCGAAAATACTGTCCGGATTACCAATTGCATAGCCTGCCCTACGAATCTTTTCCAGGTGCCAGTTAATCCCCCCTGGCATTAGGGAAATGCAGCCAGGACTCAGAATGTGAATTTCCGATTCGTTGGAAAGCTGCCGGAAGTGGCGCGATAATGGTAGGAAATCGGTATCGTAATCATCAGGAGAGAATATGAGAAAAGTGGTAGTGTTAAATCGGATTTCGCTGGACGGCTATTTTGCCGGTCCAAATGGCGAAATTGACTGGTTTGTGCACGACCCCGAGGTTGACAAAGCCGCGCACGCGATGATGAGTCCGGATACGCTGTTGCTCGGCAGGATAACCTACCAGATGTTTGAAAGCTACTGGCCTCACGTGTCCATGGATTCAAATGCCGACCCCGGGCGCGGAAACTGGCGAATGAATTGGACGAAATGACCAAGGTTGTTTTTTCGAAATCCATGAATGCCGTCTCATGGATGAATACTCGGCTGGTGAATGAAAATGTCGCCCGGGAAGTGAGAGAGTTAAGGGCCGGAACCGGACCAGACATTACCATTTTTGGAAGCGGCACGATCATTCAATTGCTGGCGAGGCAGAGATTGATCGACGAGTATTTGATCGTTGTTTCCCCGGTGATCCTGGGGAAAGGCAAACCACTTTTTAAGGATTTCGAAAGTACCGGCCTCAGGCTTATCGAGGCAAAGAATTTTAATTCGGGGAACGTCCTGCTTCACTATGCAAGCTCGAATTCGTAAATGCCGACCGCCCGACAAACGCGGAAGAGAGGTTTTGACGGCACCGCGATATGAACGAAAGGGAGAACGAAAATGAACATGAATGAACATATCCTGGCAGCACTAAAAGAGCAATTTAACCGTTGGAAGGGAATCCTCGAGCCCTTAAGCGAAGAACAAATCACGGCAGCACACCTGCCTTCCAAATGGTCCACCAAGGATGAAATGGCCCATTTATGGGCCTGGCAGCAGCGTTCCATCGCGCGGCTGGAAGCTGGTTCGCTGGACCATGAACCAGAATACCCGAAATGGCCTCCCGAGCTGGATCCAAATGCAGCCAATGTAGATCAGATCAATGACTGGATTTTTGAAACAAACCGTGATTTACCCTGGTCAAAGGTATATCTTAATTGGAAAATCGGTTATCTCCGGTTCCTGGAACTGGGAGAGAAAATTTCCGAAAAAGATCTGCTGAATGAGGGGAGGTTCCCGTGGATGGAAGGGCGCCCGCTTGTTTTCACTATGCTTGCTTCCTATGACCATCACCAGGAACATTTCGACGGAACCCTTGACTGGCTGCGTCAGAATACAAAACAACCGGGATGAACCACAAAGGTCGTTAGACCATTTGTGCTATAATTAACTACCATGCCCATTACCCGCTCGAAAAAACCGATCAAAAAACCGCCCTCCCGCTCCGGCAGCCGCAATCTGCCCGAATTGGACCCGGAGCCCGTCAGCAGCAGCCCTCGTCCGCGCCAGGCCAGGCGGTCCCCCTCCCGGTCCAAGATAACTCCGGAACGGTTCAGCCTGCTCGACAGCATTTCCCCTGAACGCAGGATGGACATCCTCGGCGTGGTGCTGGCGATCGTCGGATTGGTGACTCTTCTAAGCCTCTTCTCGGCCAACAAGAGCAGTTTCACCGGAAGTTGGATCAACATCCTGGCGCGGGTCTTTGGCTGGGGGGACTATGTCCTGCCGGTTGGGCTGCTTGTGCTGGGTGCCTGGCTGGTGGCCCGTCACGTGGACAAGCTTCCGACGCTCAACATCGAACGGGTCATCGGCATGCTGCTTCTGTTCATAGGGCTGCTTGCCGCGTTCCATGGGCTGGACGGTCCTACCGCCACAGCCATCGAGCGCGCCCAGGCTGGCCAGGGTGGTGGTTTCATCGGCGCCTTGCTCCAGCAGGGACTGGTGGGTGCCATCGGGGCCGCTGCGACGGTCATCGTAGTGGTTGCCTGGCTGGTGATTGCCCTGGCAATGACATTGGACATCTCCATGGGCGAGATGTTCAAATGGACAGGACCGCTCGGATCGATATTCAATGCCTGGCTGAAACAGCTCTTCCCGAAGAAATCCAAAGGTTCAGCTGGAAGCGGGTCCCCGGGAGAGCCGCTCGACGATTTCACTCCCCTGCTGCGTCCACCCGAATCACAACCGGTCACGGCAATCCCACCCGGTGTGACGGTAAGGACCAACCTTTCCTCCGCTCCGGTCATCACCTGGGTGCTTCCCAAGGTGGCCAACATCCTGGAACCGGCTGAAGCTCCAAAGGTTAACGAGGAATTTATTCAGAAGCGGGCTCAGTTGATCGAAGAGACATTGGCTTCCTTCGGTGCTCCCAGCCAGGTGGTCGAGATCAGCCGCGGGCCTACGGTCACGATGTTCGGTGTGGAACCGCTCTTTGTAGAATCGCGCTCAGGACAAACCAGGGTACGCGTTGGCAAGATCGCGGCACTGGCTGATGACCTGGCACTGGCATTGGCTGCGCCGCGCATCCGCATCCAGGCCCCCGTTCCGGGCCACGGCTATGTGGGTATCGAAGTCCCGAACGAAGAGATGGCGCTGGTGGCGCTGCGCGAAGTGGTGGAGAGCGAGCTGTTCACCCGCAGCAAGGTGCCGCTGCGCTTTGCGCTTGGCAAAGATGTAGCCGGGCATCCCAAGTCAACCAGCCTGGAATCCATGCCGCACCTGCTCATCGCCGGGACGACCGGTTCCGGCAAGTCGGTATGTGTCAATGCCATCCTGAGCTGCCTGTTATTGAATAATACTCCGGACGACCTGCGCTTGATCCTGGTGGACCCCAAGCGCGTGGAACTTACCGGGTACAACGGCATTCCCCATCTCTTAGCCCCGGTTGTGGTGGAGATTGAACGGGTGGTGGGCGCGCTGCAGTGGATGACTCGGGAAATGGATAACCGCTACCATAAGTTTGCAGAGATCGGCGCCCGAAATATCTCTGATTACAACTCCCGCGTTGCAGCACAGGGCGGTAAGAAGCTGCCTTACCTGCTGGTGGTGATCGACGAACTGGCAGACCTGATGATGATCGCCCCCGACGAGACCGAGCGCACCATCACCCGGCTGGCACAACTGGCGCGTGCCACCGGCATTCACATGATCATTGCCACCCAGCGGCCTTCGGTTGACGTGGTCACTGGTCTCATCAAAGCCAATTTCCCAGCCCGCATAGCCTTCGCAGTGGCATCCAACACCGACAGCCGCGTGATCCTCGATCAGCCTGGAGCGGAACGGCTGCTTGGGCGCGGTGACATGCTCTTCCAGGCACCCGACTCACCCGCACCGGTGCGGCTGCAGGGTGTCTTCGTATCAGACATGGAAATTACACGCCTGGTGGATTATTGGAAACAGCAGGCAAGCGCATCCAGCCCATATGGCGCGGCAGCCGGGACTCCGGGTGGAATTCCCGCGGTTTCCCCTGCAGGGATTCCGCTGAACCCCCCGAACCAGGAGGGCAAGCAGGTGCCCATGTTCGAGGATATCACCGCCCTGCAAGGCGACCCGCTGCTGAATGACGCCATCGACACCGTCCGGCGGGAGGGGCGCGCCTCGGTTTCGATGCTTCAGCGCAGGATGCGTATCGGCTACACGCGCGCAGCCCGGCTGGTGGACACGATGGAAGAAAAGGGGATCGTCGGTCCGCCCGAATCGGGAACCGGGGTACGCGAGGTGCTGGACTACGGGCCTGCCGCGCCGCCGAAGGAGGAATGACGAAGATTGATCTTGAAGGAGCCCTTTTTGGATCGCTCCTTTTTTATCCTATGCCCATTAAAGAGGGGCATGGACGCGCTATAAAAGTAGACGAAAACTTTAGGGTTGTTAGAATAATTGATAATGAGATCTGGCTCATGATCACCCTGGTTGATAAGCTAAGAATCCCAAATGAATTCAAATGAATCCAAATTGTGCCCGACATCGACATGCTTAGAATGATGATAGATAACATGATTGAATTGCCTGTTTTCACGAGGAAAAGAAAGAAAAAAGGTCCGAAGGGCTCGATCTTTCCATCTTTCCGTTTAATTATGCCGGGGGAAGGTCGTTCCATCCAGTTAATAACCATTATTGGAAGACATTATCGAAATGGCATTGTAACTACTTAAGACAGATCAGGAGGCTGAATATGAAAAAATGGATTCTTTTTGGGTTGCTTGCCCTTATCATTGCAATCCCCGTCTATTTCTGGATGCCTGGTTTCCTGGCAGTTGATATGGCCACCGATTACCCCTGCGCCATTGGCAGGATCCTGGCGCTGGTCGGATTTATCCTGGTGCTCTTCCAGATCACGCTCAGTTCCAGGTTTAAATGGCTCGAGCGGGGCCTGGGGCAGGACAAACTGCTGGGGATTCATAAAACTGCCGGTATTGTTGGTTTCGCGTTCATGCTATCCCACCCGGTTCTGCACGCATCCTCTGATCTGCTGGCCCAGGGTTTTGTCACCTTGAAATGGCCGATGATTTTTGGGTTAATCACCGTGCTGATGGCCCTGGTGACCGTGGGGTCAGCAATTTTTTATCGAAGGCTGTCCCTGAAATATGAGGGTTGGAAAAAGATCCACTGGTTCAATTTCATCATCGTTCCGATCATCTTTACCCACAGCCTGTTATTGGGCAGCGACCTGGCGAGTCAACCACCGTTGCTGGTGTTCTGGTACATCCTGGGCGGTCTATACGTGCTGCTCGTCGCGGCCATCCTTTGGGAGCGCATCCAGATTCGGCAGCACCTTCTGCAGGTCACCGATGTTGTACAGGAAACGCCTGACACCTGGAGCCTTCATTTTAATGGGGGAAATGCAACCCACAAACCAGGTCAATTCCTGCTCCTTTCATTGGTGCACAACGGACGCCGCACGGATCCGCATCCATTCACCATTTCGTCCAGTCCCACCAGCAGCGACCTTTCTGTATCTGTAAAAGCAGTGGGAGATTTCACCACGACGGTTAAAGACACCACCCTGGCCGACGGGGCATATGTTGATATGCCGTATGGGACGTTCAGTTTCCTTAATCATGACGCGCCGAACCTGGTATTTATTGCCGGAGGGATTGGGATTACTCCATTTATCAGCATGCTGCGCTATATGGTTGACCAAAAACTGGAACGAAACGTAATCCTATTATGGGGGAATAAAACGGAAAAAGACATTGCCTTCAGAAGCGAGATGGAGCAAATGACTGCGGTCCTGCCTTCCCTGAAGGTCGTCCATGTTCTCTCGAACCAATCGGAATGGCCAGGCGAGAAGGGGTACATAGACGTCGATCTCCTGCATAAATACCTGGATGGGTTTGAAAATCCCCAGGTTTTCGTCTGCGGGCCGCCCCCCATGATGACGAAAGTGGTGCACGCGCTTCAGAAGTGCGGAGTGCCGAAGGCACGCATTCACTTCGAGAGGTTTGCCCTTCGGTAAACCCGCTGCCTTGTTTCCCCGGGCATCCGCGTTGGTCAACCCATGCCCTTTAATTGCTGGATCCCCTCCAAACGGGTTCCATCCCTTAGAACGCGGGAAATCGTGCTAAAAAAAGGTTGGGAGGGAGACCGGGGGACTCACAACAGGGGCATAGAGAGTGGTGAAATCCATAAGATTCGAATAAAATCCGGGTTTATGGTATTATTTCACACCTAGAAGGTGCATATGGATGACAAAATCACAATCATCGAAGGACCACCCCCTGTATTCGAACCCGTCCAGGATGGCTGGGCGCTCAGTGTCGGTGAAGGACCTTTCCTTCCGCTGACCCTGCTCACCCGACTGCGGACATTTAATGGCCCGGCATTGGTGGAACGCTGTTACCGTCGTTGGCGCAATAACCAGCCGATCCACCTGCAATATCGCAATGATTTGGGGTTGGAAGAAGAAGCCCCCATCGTGGCAGCGCGCACGGTCAAGTCAGAAGATGGGCATGTACTTTTACTTTGGATCCAGCTTGACCCGCAAAAGGTCCGGCTGGAACTTGATTCCGGGGAAGATGAAGATTCGGAAGATAAAGAGTAGCAGGGCGGATGAACGGTGTGAAGGGATCACTCCAGAAAAGGGGCGGTAAGGGTGGTTTCAGAAGACCGTAGCAACGGGGGGATTATTTGAAGGCGGCAGGCAGTGTTCCCCTGCAGGCACTCCCGAATATTTCCACCAGTTTTGGAACCCCCGGACCCTGGATTTTATTTGTGTCAAATATCACGAAGTAAATCACGCGTGTCCATGGAATTCGTCATATTGACGTAGTTTTGATAATCGAGTACCTTTAATGGGAATGACATTTCTTGGTGGAAAACCTTATGCTGGAATGGTTAAACATAGCATAGAGTAAAGCGGGCCTCCAGTCCGGGGTGCCCGCTTATATTCTCACCGCAAATCAATCTTTTTTAAGGAGACAAACATGGCAGGACAGATTAATGCTTTCGAAATGGCGCAGAAGCAGTTTGACGGCGTTGCCAAAATGCTCAAACTCGACCCACAAGTGGCCGAGGTCCTGCGATGGCCGATGCGCGAATTCACCTTCCGCATCCCGGTGCGCATGGACGACGGTTCGATGCGCATCTTCCAGGGCTACCGTGTCCAGCACAACGACGCCCGCGGCCCAAACAAGGGCGGCATCCGCTTCCATCCTGCCGAGACGCTCGATACCGTGCGCGCCCTGGCGACCTGGATGACCTGGAAATGTGCCGTGGCAGACATTCCGCTGGGCGGCGGCAAGGGTGGCATCATCGTTGATCCATCCACGCTTTCCGGTAAGTGAAAAAGAACGCCTGTGCCGCGGCTGGGTGCAGATCATGTGGAAAAATATCGGTCCCCGCCAGGATGTCCCTGCTCCTGATGTTGGCACCACTCCCCAGATGATGGGCTGGATGATGGATGAATATTCCAAACTGGTGGGTGTGTACACCCCCGGCGTTTTCACCGGCAAGCCACTGGGCGGTGGTGGGTCAGAAGGCCGCACCGAAGCGACCGGGTTCGGAGTCATTTACACCGTCCGTGAAGCCATGAAGCACCTGGGCATTGACCCGAAAAAATCCGTGGCTGCCATCGAAGGCTTTGGCAACGTTTCGCAATATGCTGCCATCGGTTTCATCGAAATGCTGGGCGGAAAAGTTGCCTGCGTCTCCTGCTGGGACCGCCATGAAAAGACCTCCTATACCTACAGCCACAAAAACGGGGTGGATCCGCGCTATTTGCTGACCATTGTTGACCAGTATGGCACGATCGATAAGAAAAAGGCCGAAGCGGCAGGTTATGTCGTTGAAGACGGTGAAAAGTGGATCGAGAAGGACTGCAATGTCCTGATCCCGGCAGCCATCGAAGGACACGTCAATGCCGAGACCGTCAAGAAGATTTCGAAGAACGTCAAAATCGTGGCAGAAGGCGCCAACGGCCCCTGCACACCCGAGGCAGATGATTACTTCAAGAAGAATAATATCTTTGATATCCCCGACTTCCTGTGCAACGCTGGCGGTGTGACCTGCTCATACTTTGAGTCAGTCCAGAATGATGCCAACTACTACTGGCCCAAGGAAGAAGTACTGCAGAAACTGGATCAGAAGATGACTTCCGCCTTCCACGGCGTGTTGGATATGTCGATCAAGCAGAAAGTGTACATGCGCGATGCCGCTTACATGGTTGCCATTGACCGTGTGGCCAAGGCAATGCAATTGCGCGGCTGGATCTAACCCCAGCCTGGGTTTGACAAGAACCAGGACGCCAGGTGACCCTGGCGTCCTTCGTTGTTGTATAATAAGGATATCCACTGCGAAGTGAGTATAATAATGGACCTGCCAGAAGAGAACCCAAAACCGGAAGAACCCACCCCCTCGGAAGAAAACTTCCCCGAAGAGCCGATCCTACCGGAAGGATTTACTCCGATTGGCGATCTTGCCCATCTGCCGCGTGCCCGCCGCAGAAGGGCGCGGCGCATGCTTGTCCCGCTTGCAGCGGATGAACGGGCTGCCCTGCTGGACAGTCTGGCGCGGCGAGCCTTCCCGTCGTTTGAATTTTTCCTGTTCGCCTTCCTGTGCGGGGTCATTTTGGGTGCAGCTTACCTGCTGAATGCACCCGCCCTGCTCCTGCTGGGTATCTTGCTTGCTCCTCTCCTGACGCCCTGGGTGGGTGTGATGCTGGCCACGGTCACCGGCTCCTGGCGGTTTTTCTTCCTGACCCTGGGGGTGTTGTTGGTGGCAGGTGGGTTGGTATTCCTGACCGGGGCTCTGGCCGGGATGGCTGGCCGACTGTGGGAGAATTTGCCCTTTTATTATGCCCGGATCCATGCCCAATTGTGGTGGCCGGATTTACTGGTGGTGGCACTGGGAGCGGCGCTGCTGGCCATCTCCTTCGTCCGCTCCGAGCAAAAACCAATCCTGGCGAGTGTGATGCTGGCATACGGATTATTCCTGCCGATCAGCGCGGCGGGCATTGGGCTGGGGATCGGGAAAGATATCAACGGTGTGATGCTCTGGCCGAACGGTCTGCTGGTTTCCCTGGTCCATCTGGCCCTGGCAATGGTGGTTGGCGGGATCGTGCTGATGGTAATGCATTTCAAACCGATGAAAGCCAGTGGATATATCCTCCCAGTCTTCATCGGATTGCTTTCCCTGGTAGCACTGGTCATTCTGACCGGGCTGGTGATCTTATCCGGAATGGTATTACTGCCGCCCGCTACGTGGTGCCAACACCAACCATCCTTGTCCTGCCTTCCGCCACCCCGGTCGTGATCAAAACATCAACAACGATCCCCACCACCGTGCCAAGTGCCACATATACGCTGACCCCCTCACTGCAACCGACCCCTCCTTACGCAATAATCTCTGCTTCTTCCGGTGGAGGTGCATTGCTGCGAACCGAGCCGGGTTCTGGACCGGGAGCGTGATTACTGCCCTCAGTAACGGTATCCTGGTCGAGGTCCTGCCTGAAACTCAAGTGATCCTGTCATCCACCTGGGTACAGGTCCGGGTGAATAACCTGGAAGGCTGGGTGCTGGAAACAGTTTTGACTGCCACCACCCAGGACCCGCCCCTACAACCATATCCACGCCAACCCCCTAATCATTCATTCCATTTTTGGAGCTTTAGATGACCATCCACTTTGGTACGGACGGCTGGCGCGCCGTCATTTCAGACACATTTACTTTCAATAACCTGCGCATGCTCACCCAGGCCATCGCCGATGCAGTGGCCTCCGAGTACTGGGACAAATCCGGAAACGGCGGTTCCGTTCCGGATCCCAAAAAATTCGTGGTCGGTTTCGACACGCGCTTCCTCTCCGACCGCTACGCAGGAGATGTGGCCCGCGTCCTGGCGGCCAATGGCTTTACCGTTTATCTCGCCCAATCGGATTCGCCCACCCCTGCCATCTCGTACGCGGTCAAGAACCTTAAAGCCATTGCCGGAGTGATGATCACTGCCTCGCATAATGCCCCGCGTTATAACGGTGTCAAACTGAAAGCCGCTTATGGCGGTTCGGCTCTGCCCGAGCAATGCCACCGGGTGGAGGTTTACCTAAACGACAACGAAGAACGCGCCCGGGGCCCGAACCTGATGGATTTTGACCTGGCACGCGAACAGGGTCTCATCCAGAAATTCAATCCCCTGCCGGCGTATTTCGAGCATTTGCGGAACGCTGATCAACAGCGATCTGATCGCCGACAACCCTCCATGTTTTGTGGTTGACTCGATGTACGGCTCCGGGCGGGGTGTGATCAAGGCATTCCTGCAAGGGACCGGCTGCGAGATCACCGAAATCCGCTCCGAGATGAACCCGGGCTTTGGCGGTGTTCACCCCGAGCCGATCGCCAAGAACCTGGGTGCACTGGCAGGAGCCATCGGCGCAGGCATGGGCAATTTTGGTCTGACCACCGATGGCGATGCAGACCGCATTGGTGCCATGGATGAACACGGTAATTTTGTGGATCCGCACAAGATCATGGCTCTCGCCCTGCGCTACCTGGTCGAAAAGCGCAGGTTGGAGCGGGGCGGTGGTGCGGACCGTCTCGACCACGCGCATGATCGACCGTCTGTGCAAACGTTATGGCTTGAAACTCTATGAAACACCGGTTGGTTTTAACCACATCGCTGATTACATGATGACAGAGGATGTGCTGATCGGCGGCGAGGAATCAGGCGGCATCTCGTTCAAGGGACATATCCCCGAAGGCGACGGTCCGGTCATGGGTTTGCTGCTGGTGGAAATCATTGCCGTGGCGAAGAAACCCCTGTCTGCACTGGTGGATGACCTGCTGGCGGAGGTTGGCCCGGCTTTTTACGAGCGCACGGACCTGCGCCTGCATCACCCGGTTGCCAAGGCAGAGATGACCGATTTCCTGATCAAGAAAGCCCCGGCGGAGATTGGTGGGCAGAAGGTGGCTGAGATCAGCAACATTGATGGTGTCAAATACATCATGGCCGACGATTCCTGGCTGCTCATCCGCCCCTCCGGCACCGAACCGGTGCTGCGCGTTTATGCAGAAGGACGCAACCCGGAAATGGTGAAAGCCCTGCTGGGATACGGCGAAAGCGTCGCAGCCAGCGCGACCTGATCGAGGGGAAAACGCAAGGTAGGGTTCTTCATATTAAAGTGTAACGTGGTGCAGTAAATAATAAAGCGTGGGTCCGAATAATCCGGACCCACGCGAGTACCACCCATTGGAGCAGACCCCTGTGTCTGCTCCTAAATTTCGCTATTTTGCAGGGGATTTCCTCATCGGCGTGCCAGGAAGATGACCACCACCAGCGCCAACGCCAGGATGATCATACTGGGCAGTCCAACCTCATCGAAGAATCCCGTGGAAGGCATGCCTCCTGCAGCGGCCGCGGTCCCTGTACCAGCAGCAGCCTGGCCCGTGGACGTTATTTGAAGTGCCAGTTGAGTCTGCAAGGCAGCCAGGGTAGCCGGATCATTGGTAGGGGTGGCAACCGGGGTGTTCACCGCAATGACGGGGGTGGGACTGGCAACTTGTGTATTGGGTACCTTCGTACCGGTTGCCAGCGGCAAGGGTGAAGTCTGCGGAGTGGGTGAAAAGAGAGCGGCCTGGGCTGTTTGAGTCAACTGCAGTAAAGCCTGGGCATTCCCGGCTTCGATCGTCGCCTGGGCGGCAGGTCCTTTGTGCGGTGATGCGGGGTGCAAGGACCAGGAAATAGACAGCCATGCACACGAGGGTTAGGAAGACCAAGCCACCCATGACCCCACCCACGATCAGGAAAGTACGGTTATTTTTCTCCTCTGGCGGCGGGGCGTCAGGTGTTTCCGTCATACTAGGGGCATTACCTTCATCCAACATGTCTTCTTCCTCCTCGTTAGAAATATATTACCCTAGGACTTCCAAATTGGCAAGCGGAACCACAACTTGCTCACCAGATTCCATTTCCACCTTTGCAGCAGGCACGCGCAATCCGCTGGGGACCGCCGTCAGACCAGGAAGCAAGACCGTCAGGGTCCCGATCGATCCGGCATTGGGTGCACGCGTCATGCGCACCGGTTGCCCCGGTGCAAATGGTTGCACGAGCTTTGGAAGCGGCGGATCTTCCGTCACAGGCAAGGGGATAAGGATTTCAGGACGTATGCCTGTTTGCCGGTCCAAGGGTTCTGCGTTAAGCGTCACTTCGCGCTTGGCGTTGGTGGTCAGTAATTGGAAAACAGTGCGATCCATCTTTTTTAACCCAAACCCATCGACCACCACGATCGGAAACGGCATCTGAGTTGCCAGTGGGATGAGTGCCGGGGAAAACCCGCCCAAGATCATTCCGCGCACCGGCAGGTCGGCGGCGGCTTGCAAGGCAGACGGATCGCTGCAATATCCCGCCAGGAGTATTGCCCCGCGTAAACTGACATCAATATTATTAACCGAGAGGCCCTCATCCGGTTTGCTGATAACCGGCATCAGCAGTCCAAGTCCAATCTGACCGTTCCCCCAAACTCCTTGCACCAGTGCGCCATTAAAAGTTATTTCAACACCCCGGTCAGGGATCAGGCGGGTAATCCTGCCTGGGATGCCGGCTCTCAATTCGAAAATTCCATCCCCGGATTCCATTAAAATCCGTCCACTGCCCACCAGGATAACCCGTCCATTTTCTGGCACTTTTATGACCTGCGGGATGAGCCCCATCCGCTGGGCGATGGTATCTCCCTTGGTCACCATTTCTCCTGCCTTGACCTGGATCAGTCGTTGGGCAGCTTCAGGTTGAACCCCAAGAGTGAGGGCCACATCGATCAGCAGGTGCCCCTGCCCGTAATGGGTCTCAGCAACCACATCCAACGGAGTCACCTTTTGATCCATATGCGCAGTGACACGTCCCGGCACCGGCAGCAGGCGTTCACGCCGGAGGGTGGTCAAGGGCAGGACTTTCACAACAGGCGCCAGCATGAAAAGTCTAGCCTCCTAATGTCCACAACCATTTTTTGATAATTTCGCGCCGGTTTGCACTGTCAGATGGCAAGCGCAGGGGGCGTCCTCGGGCATCAATGACCACTCCCAGGGCTGATCCGTTGACCGGTATGCCGTCTTCCCGGGGAGATCGCGAACCGAAACCCAGATCAGCATGATTTAATGGTTCCAGAAATAGACGTCCCGTTTGACCGGCAGGCAACGGCATGATCTCGAGGGCGCCCTGCTGCACCTCGATCCGGTTCTCATTGCCGTTTTGGTAAGTAAGGCGAACATTCAGAACAGGCGTTCCCTGGCGGGCATTGGTATAGGGTGCTATAACAGTTGCCACTCCAAGAAAGGCACCCGATTCAAGGATTTGAATGGGCAGGATGGAATTGCGAATGGCTGCTGCTCCCAAAGCCGGGAGAAGATAGTTCTGATCAAAGATCATAGTGCTGATGCCAACCGGTTGAATGGCATCAAGGAGGATTAATAATCCCTGTCCAAGGGTGGGTGCATGGGTGATCACGCTCCCTGCGGCCAGGATTGGGTCAAAAAATGGCAATAAGCCCAGCGCTGCCCGTCGCGCTGTGCGGGGAAAATCTTTGCCAGCAATTTTCAAAGCAATGGATAAACTTTGCCGTGCCAATGCCTGTTCAATAACCAGGTCTTCGGGTGTGGCGGGTGTACTTTCCGGGTGGATGGATTTTTGATAAATAGTATCGGTGATTGCCTCAGGGGAAACCTCGAGCGAACACCATTTAAGGATATCTTCCACCCTGGTGAACCGCAACAGGTTGACAATGCCTTCGCCAAGACCCAGATGGGGATACACGCCTAATGTGAGGTTACCGCCAAAGGCTGCTGCGACAGTGGCGGCTGACGCTCCCAGGTCCACGCCCAGGATTCCTTTACTCGCATCATATACCATGCTAAGGAACCGGATCATGCGACCTTCAGCAGAGGCGGTTGGCACCAGGGTGTTGCCAGCCCAGGCGTTAAGTTCATCCAAACCATTCATTTGGCCACGGCGTATATGGTTATAAAGTTCAACCAGGGAAGCCTGGGCGGGTTGTAAATTCTCGATTTCTATACCGGGGCGCAGGTTGGGGCCAATGGATATGGCAGATGTCAGCGGCTGCAAAGTTCGCTTGACTTCTTCCGATAGGTCCTGGTTTCCGGCGAAAAGAAGGACAGGGCGTTTATCGGGCGGAAGCAGGTAACAAGCCAGACCCACGGTTTCAATCAAGCGTTGGACAGAGCGTTCTGCCCCACCATCCGTCCCGCCTGCAACCAGGATCAAGTCAGGATGAAGACGCACGAGACTGTCAATTTGCTCTTCACGCTTACGTGTATCGTTTAGGGCGATCGTCTCCACCACATTGGTGTAGGTGCTGTGGGCTAATCGCTGTGCACTTTCAAGGGAAACATCATCCAACAAGGCAACAACAGCGGTCTTGATGGTTGATCCCGCTGAATGGGTGGCAGCGAAAGAATCCACCCCGCCGCCCTCTGAGGGTGGCATGATCAAGTGGTAGCCTTCCCCCAGGAATTTTCGTCCGGTGACTACTTGCAGATCTTCGATCGCCTGGCGAACGCCCTCGCTGATATCTCGATACGGCGCGATGGCTGTTGTTGGAGCGCTGCCGGATCCAATAAACCGGTAGCGGCCTTCCACAATGTCAAAGAAGGCGGCACGAGTTGTTATTGTGCCAACATCGACAGCCAAAAGGGATTCAGCATTATCCGGTGAAACAGGCATAAAGGTCAGGCCTCGAGTGAGGATGCAAAGGATTTACAAAGATAATAAAAAGGTAACGATAAAGTTCACCCGCTCGATCAGAGCAGTCATGGCGGCTACAAAGACACCCGCGAACAGGACCCCAAATGTGACAGCGATGAAGACTTGTCCAACCCGACTCAGGATACTGACAAATAACCCACGCTGCGGACCAGTGGCAGTGGCCTTCGCCCCGAAATGAAAATACACCAACGCTGTGATCGTGCCAATCAGCATGACCAGCGCTTCGCTCAGGTGTTCCAGCCAGTACTTCCCGGCATTGGATAGATTAAAGGCGTTCATGGCAGCCCCCACCTGGGGGAAAAGCGTGCCCATCACTGCCCCGCCAATGGCAACTGCTGCGCCTACTCCCACCAGGAAAGCCATTGATGGAGTACCCAGGCTTGCTGTCCGGGGCGAGAGTTTCAATAAGAGCAGCAGCCCAAGCACCATGGGAATTATCAGTAGTAGTCGTTCTCCCATGCTTCCAGAAAGCATCGGGACGATGAGCTGCGGGTATAACACCTGGTGCCATGTGATCGCAGCAACATACCCGGCAGAAACGCCGATAAAGATGTATATGGCCACACGAAAAAGGGGGTTATCGCCAATTAGGTAACTCAATACCATCAGGGTTAGCAGGAAACTTATCCCACCGGTAATAAGGTCAACCAAATTGGCAGAGAGGATGGCTGGCATGATCAGATCCTTTTCCCCGATTTTTCACCACGGGATCGCAAGCCCGCAACTACATTCCAGAGTGCACCTGCTACAATTAATAATTCTGCAACCAGGATTCCTACGCCGAATGAATTCCAATACTTTTCCGCCAACCCGGTTTGCGCATCAGGGCGGATAAAGGTCTGCCCATAAGCGTCCCCGCCCGCCAGCCCGGTAACCAGGCCTTTTATCTGACCAGAATCATAGTATGGCAGGATCATTGGTTCCGCCTGCGCAGAAATGACCATAAGCATGGGAGTATTGCCAATCGCCGAACTCGTTTGCTCAATCCAAACCCGCCCGGTATCCGCGCTGTCTGTCAAAATAATAATGGCAGCGAAATCACTTAATACCTGCACCCCTTGCAGGGGTGCCATGCTCCAGGCGCGAGTACCATCCAGTGTGAATGGGGCTGCACTGGTGGGTGAATTGGCAAAATATTGGACCCCCGCCGGACCACCCGCCAGGTATCCCAGGTTAACATATTGCTGTCCAGGCTGGTAATTATGCGCCGCAACCAGCGGGGATGCATTAGGATCATGCAGCAGGCGTTCAGCCAATGCCGGACCGGTCGGGCTGGTGGAGATGAGCGCCAGGCGCGGTCCCTGGAGCAGTAAATGATCCATCAGGGGTGCCGCGGCAGCTTCCAATTCTCCGAAAAGGGACGGGGCATAATCGAAAACCACCAGGACGGGTGCGTTGGAGGGCAGACTGCCAATTAGCGTGAAGGCACTCACCATTTCGGGTGGGTTGAGTGTGCTGGCAGGCGTAGCCGGGATACCCAGGTAGAGTGGCAATCCCACCGCGGCGATCAGGAGAACGGCGATCAACCATCGCCACCAACGACTGGAGGCAAGCCGGGATTTCCCGACCTCCTGCGGCTGTGTTTCGCTGGTAATCAGCTGTTCCAAGGCGGAAGCATAACGCTGCTGCCCTTCCGTGACCTGGAGCACCGCAGTATAGGCTGGCGGCTTGCGCAATGTACCCAGCCCGGGAACCGATGGCAGCACCCCCGGCAAACCAGCCAACGGGCCTGTCTTTTCGGTGATCTGCGCTTGCTCCTGGGGAGCTGACTTGGTTTCCTCCATCACGGATTCCACCGGGCGCATCGCTTGTACCCAGGAAGGGAGTTCGGAAATCTCCATGCTATCCGGGGTGATGGGTTGGTTAGTTCCCGGAGAAGCTTTTTCTGTGACCTGTTCCGGTTTCAATTGGGAGAGCCAATCGGGCGTTTCCATGGAGAAGGGGGGAGTACTCTTTTCCCCGGATCCAGGAACTTCTTTGCCGGCAATCAGTGCCGGAGTCGCGTCCGAAGGGGGTGTTGTCCGCTTGATCCCCGCCAGCCATTCCGGCAGGGGTCCGGTGCCGGCTTCTATTCCGGAAGACAGGGGAACTGTGTCAGATGGTTTCTTCGTCGTGGGCTGTCCATCAATCCCAGGCTCGCTTGCTGGGAATTGAGCCAGCCAGTCTGGAAATTCGTTGCCGGCATCTCCGGGAGCTGGAATGTCACTGCTCGAAGGCGTTGCAGGAGGTACAGATTCTGGGCCAGCCTTTATTTCCATATCTGACAGCCACTCGGGGAGACTTTCCCTGCTGGGTTCCTCAGAAACAGGGGGAATGGACCCTAAATTGGAAAGCCAGTCTGGGGCATCAATCCCTGCAACTTTCATGTCCTCTTCAACCGGAGCCGGCTCCAAATTTAAAGGTGTTTCCAGGGGTTGATCGGTCTTCTCTGGCAATCCTTCATTTTCTACGGTTGCCTGCTGGATTTCTTCGGAACTGCCAGGCAGAGCAGACAGCCATTCGTTCAGTGCTTCATCCTGGGGTTCGGGAAGTTGTACGCCGGAGCTGGGAACATCAGATTCGGGTTTCAAAGAATCCAGCCAATCAAAAAACTCGCCACCCTCGCTCACCTCACTTTCAGGTTTGGTCTCCAGCGCCTCTGGTGTTGGCTCACCGCCCATGCGCGCCGCCCAGTCTGCTTCGGTTTCTCCCATGGAGAGGCTTCCTGTTGTGTTCAGGGCGGGTTCTTGAAGCGATGTGGATTCCAGGGGGGTATTGTCTGGTTTTTCCTCACGCAGGCTGGCCAGCCAGTCAGGGACTTCTTTCTCGTCATCCGACACAATCTTTCCGAGCCCGGTAAGCCAATCCGGCTGATCGTCCGTTGATTCCGGGTTGGGTTCCTGTGCTGGTCCAAGTGGCAGACTTTCCCCAGGGGGTGTGCCAACTCCAGATTCGTTCTCTGCCGAATCATCCCCCTTCCGCAGAGATCTCAACCAGGAGGGAAGGGTCGATTCCAATGCGGAGGTACTTTTTACGGTAGGTGCTTCCCCGGGGTGGACTAGGTCGCTGGTGGCAAGCCTGACTTTTTCAAACTCGGAGGTGTTTTTCACCACCGGGCTTTCCCCTGGTTTGATCGGCAGGGGTGCGTCCAAATAGGTAGATGCCAGCGGTTTCAAACTGGTTCCGCAATATTGGCAGGTTTCCAATTCTGATGGGTTGACCTTGCCGCATTTTGGACAGAAAATATCAGCCATTATTTATTCCCCCCATAAGGACGGTCAGCTCCGAAGAGGATGCGCAGGCCGGTGGTAAGCGTGCCGAGAGCCACTCCCAGTAAAATGCCGCGTGCCCCTGCGGCAGCCATCACCTGGGCGATAAATGGGCGCAGCCAATCACTTATCCCGGGTATGTTGCCAATATAAGGCAGGGGGGCGGTTCCAAGCAGGATAAGCAGGGCGGTCACGAGAAACACAACGGACAACAAGTTGAGCCGGCGTCTAAGCAGGCGGATACTGGCATAGGTCAAGGTAACAGCCAGGAGAGCCATCAGGCTGGCTTCCACCGGAAGTTGGACTGTTGTGAATATGGTTTCCATTTGACCCGGTTTTACCAGCCCGATCAGGAAAGTAACCAGCAGGCTGGCCAGCATGAGCAGACTGTAGAAGAAACCTTTTTGTTTTTTCTGGATTTTTTTAACGTGAACCTGGAAAAGGTTTATGATACCGATAAAAACGGCAAAACCAGCCAGGATCATTGCCCAGCTCAGCAAGGTCAGGCGGATATTCAACAGCAGGGAGGGTTGCCCGTTCGCCTGTTTAACGAAAAAGAAACCTGCCAGAACAGAGGACTCCGCTGGCAATCGCGATGGATGTGCTGATAATGGTATTAAAAGATGGGAAACGCCTTGGGTTCACAAAACACCTGCCAAGGTGAGCAGTGCCCCCACCAGGATGGCGGCGATGAGCAGCCAGCGCAGAATATCCTGCACGGTCAAGCTGGCAGAGTGCAGTGGTCCAGATTCAACATACGCCCCGCCGCGAAAATCTCTTCGCCGATGAGCGGTTCCTGCGCGCTGGCATAGATCACGGCCTGGGCTGTCAGATTGTCACTCCCGGCCAGCACGAAGGAATTTTCTGCGTTCCACCGCGTCAGTCAACAAGGCCACTTCGACGCCAAAATTCCCCATCAATACATTGGCGGAAACATTCTCATCGCGGATGACCGGGATTGCTCCGGCAGCATAAGAAAAGGGAGTAAGACCGGTCAACCGTCCAGTTGGGGTCGAAGGATCCTGGTCAGAAGTTTTGCTGCAGTCTGCAAGGTGTCCTGCGAAAGGATGGCAAGCGTCGCGTCGCCGGAGGTGGCAATCGGGGGCTGGTCACCGGCAGAAGTCAGGTCTGCCAAGCGGCGCAGGAGGGCAAGCCCTGCCAGGGCGGAGGCGGATTGGGGAGTGGTTAGCGCGCCGCGCCCGAGTGAAACATGGAGGCGGCTGCCATCTTCAACGACAAGTCCAACCGCCTGGCGCAGGCGGGTGAAGGCAGGAATATCACGGAAAACAGGGGGGTTCTTGCGGCGCAGGATAGACAGCCCCAGCATCATGGCTGCGCTCAAGTAATACCACCCCAAAACCGGCCAATTCAAGCCCGATACTCATGAAGACGTTTCCTCCCGAAGGAAAGCGGCAAATGCCAGTGCTTCCGCTGTGATCTTCCAGCAGGCTGGCCAATGCATTCAATCTGTCCATTCGACAACACCGGGGCGCAGGAGCGGGCTGCCCCATATAGAGGACCTGTGCACCCAGCACCGTCAGCGGGCCGGCGGCTTCCAGTGCCCAAGCAGCCAGACTATCCAGTCCGCGGCGTGCGGAGGAATTCGGCCCAGACCGGCCAGGACGGCGCGCATTCAGGACAGCATTATTCTGCATGTTGATATGAGTATAGCACAAGTTGTGAAACAATAGAACAAACGAGCATTATCTCATTTTATATCCTCACACGCGGCAGGTCAAGGATAGTATAATCCTATTAACTTCCAACCTTGTGCCTCATTTATATGGAGATTTTCATGCTTACGGGAAACGCATCCGCCTGCGCGCGAATGAGCGCAACGACCTGCCCAAATTTGTCGAATGGCTGAACGATCCGGAGGTCCGGCGTTTCCTCCAGTTTCCATGCCCATTTCGCAGGCCACCGAGGAGCAATGGTTTGAGAACATGCTCAAGCGTCCCCCGAGGAACAACCCCTGGCATCGAAATCAAGGACCGGCGACGGCTGGCGTCGATCGGTAACTGCGGTTTCTTCGACATCAATTGGCGCATCCGCAGTGCTGAAGTCGGTCTCTTCATCGGGGAAAAATCCTGCTGGAACAAGGGCTATGGCACGGAGGTGATGCGCCTCCTGCTGCAGCATGGATTTGGGACCTTGAACCTGAACCGCATATTCCTGCGTGTGGACGCCGAAAACCTGGGCGGTATCCGTGCCTATGAAAAGGCCGGGTTTATCCAGGAAGCCCGTCCTGCCGCGAGGCGGATTTCCGCGAGGCAGGTATTGTGACGACCTGATCATGAGCGTATCTGCGCTCGGATTGGACTCCGTAAAAATAGGCGGAAGATGGCACAATCAAACGAACTGCGCGTGTACGGCGGCATCAAGCTCTATGCCGGCACCGCCAGCCCGGAACTGGCCCAAAAGGTGGCTGACTACCTGGGCGAGAAATTGTGCGGCCGGGATATTGTTGAGTTTCCGCAACGAAAACCTGTTCGTCAAGCTGCACAGCAGCGTACGCGGACAGGATGTGTACGTCATCCAGCATACCGCTGCGCCCGTCCACCGCAACCTGATGGAATTGCTGATCCTGCTCCAGACCCTGCGCCTGGACTCGGCGGCACGGATCACGGCGGTAGCACCCTACCTGTGCTACGGCCGCTCGGATAAAAAGGACCAGCCGCGCGTGCCGATCACCTCACGCCTGGTGGCCGATATGATCCAGATCGCCGGTGCTGACCGGTACATGACCCTCGATCCGCATGCCTACCAGATCCAGGGCTTCTTCTCAATCCCCGGGGATGTTCTGAATGCCTCCCATATCTTGTGCCAATACGTCCTGGAGAACCTGCGTCCGTACCTCAGGGACCCGGTTGTGGTGACCGTTGACCTGGGCTATGCCAAGAAAGGCCGGGATTTCGCCGCCCGCATTGATACCCCGATCGCATTCGTCGAAAAACGCCGGGTCGCCAACGATGCCAGGGCTGAAGCGCTGACGATCATCGGTGATGTGAAGGACCGCGATGTGATCCTGGTGGATGACGAGATTGATACCGGCCGCTCCATCGCCCAGGCAGTCAACCTGATCAAGGAAAACGGTGCCCAACGAATCTACGTAACGTTTGTCCACCCGATCTTCTCTGCAGATGCAGCCCAGAGACTGGCTGCCCTGCCGGTGACAGAATACATCACCACCGACAGTGTGCCCATCCCCCAGGAAAAACAGGAAGTGTTCGGCGGCCGACTGACCATTCTGACCGTGGCCCCCTTACTTGGCGAAGTCATCCGACGCGCCCACGAAGGTCGCAGCGTGGGGCAGATGTTTAATGAATAAGCTTGTCTAACGGACATGTGCCAGTCCGACACTTCTCAAATGGAGGAAAATGATGAAAGGGAATGCCAGGGTCATTGAAAAGCTCAATTTTCTCTTGGCAGATGAATTTACCGCCATCAGCCAGTACATGGTGCAGGCTGAAATGTGCGCCAATTGGGGGTACAAACACCTGTCTGATACCATCGAAAAGCGCGCCATTGATGAAATGAAACACGCGGAAAAGCACATCAGCCGCATCATCTTCCTGGAGAACAACCCGGTCGTCAGTGAGTTGAACAAAATGCACATCGGCGATTCGGTCGAAACGTTCCACCAGAATGACTGGGAGGCGGAAAACGGGGCCATCCTGGCCTATAATGCGGCCATCAAGCTAGCCGTGGAAGAGGGCGATAACGGCACACGGGAATTGCTTGAATCCATCCTTAAAGATGAGGAAGACCACATAGACTGGATCGAGGCGCAAATCGACCAGATCAAGCAAATGGGCATCAAGGTGTATCTCTCCGAGCAGATTTCTTAGGGATATCAAAACGGCGCCATCTTTGATACTCCCGCACTCAACCTGCACATGCCCGAACTCCCCGAAGTAGAGACAATTGCCCGCACATTGCGCCCGGCGTTGATCGGAAAGACCTTCCTCTCCGCCGACTTGCGCTGGGCGCGCACGCTGGCTACACCCTCCCCGGCGGAGTTCAAAAAGCTTCTCAAGGGTCAGCGGATTGAATCCATATCCCGCAGGGCTAAATTCCTTGACCTTCAATTGTCAGATCTGCATCTCATCATCCATTTGCGCATGAGCGGGGATCTATTGGTTGTCCTGGGCGGGTACCAGCCGGCAAAACACGACAGGCTGGTTGCGCAGCTGTCAGCAGACACCAGCCTGGTCTTCAGTGACCCCCGCAAATTTGGCCGGGTTTGGCTGGTAAAGGATCACTGTCACTCTCTTCCAGGATCTTGGATTGGAACCCCTTTCTGAAGAATTTTCTCCAGAATGGTTTTATTCCGCCCTGCATCACAGGCGGCGGCAGCTCAAACCTCTCCTGTTGGATCAAAGCTTCCTGGCAGGCCTGGGCAACATTTATACGGACGAAGCCCTGCACCTGGCGAAACTCCATCCATTATTGCTTTCAGAATTGCTATCCAAAAAAACAGGTAAACGGTTTATGGCATGCGATCCGGGAGGTGTTGGAGGAGGGCATTCGCAGGAATGGTGCCAGCATAGATTGGGTTTATCGCGGTGGAGACTTTCAAAACCATTTCCGGGTTTACGGGCGGACGGGAGAGCCTTGCCCGGTGTGTAAAACACCCATCCAGCGCATCACCGTCGGGCAACGTGGGACGCATTTTTGCCCTCATTGTCAGGTGCGCGCAAAACCCAAATATCCTGTAAAATAATAACTGATGGACACAACAATTATTTTTCTATTCATTGTTTTTGCATCATTGGGCGCAGCCGTTGGCGCATTAATCCAGCGTGCACAAAACCGGCGCATGGCCCCACCGCCTTCCCAGGAATCCTCACCATACCGCTCCCAGCGGGAATAAACTTGCCACCGGGAGTGATGCGGAAATCCTGCGCGCCTGGCGGACTCTTTCGGGAAAGCTATGGTTGGAGATGGATGGAACACGTCTGGACGAAAAAGAGCTCTCTCAACCCTGACCAGCATCGCCGGTTGGCGAACATGCTGGTCGAGTTGCGCCCCTGGCTGGAACCCCCCCAGCCTGCCGCTCCCGCCGTCGTGGCTCCGCCCAGCCCCAGTCCGGTTGTTGCTTCAGCCCCTGCAGTTCCATCTGTTAAGAAAGGGAAGGCAGCGGTCGAACCGGTCAAACCTGAACCGGTGCTCAAGAGCATCGTGGCACAAATAGACGATGTGCTGCAAGCTAGACTGCCCAATAGTCCCTTTAAAGACCGTGACCTCCACCTGACGGAAGGGCCGGGCGGAATCGTGCTGGTAAAGGATGGGCTGAAGAAATTCGAGGGAATTGATGCGGTGCCTGAACCAGAAATCCAGGCGCTCATCCGCCAGGCAGTGGCAGAGTGGGAAAAAGGTCCCCACTAAACCCCGCCTCTAGGCTGCCCTTTCAAATGTGCAGTTAGATCCCTTTTACAAGGTAGTTTTCCCCGCGTTCAAACCCGCGTTCCAGATAATATTGACGAGTACCTACCGCCGCGATGACTGCCATCCGGCGGTATCCTTTTGTGCGGGCGATTTTATCGGCTTCCACCAGAAGCCGTGTGCCAAGTCCGGTATGCTGGGCAGCACCGCTCAACTCCATTCCCACCCCGAGGGATTGACCATAAACGTGGACTTCACGGATGATCGCTGATTCCTTCAGGTCAGCGAAACTAGTAGTGGGTGATCCTTGGTGCGGGAGGGAAAGCCGCAGGAACCCGGCGAGTTGATCCTCGGGAGTGACGAAAGACAGGAAATGCTCCTCAGCTCCATCAGGCTGGTAGACCAGGTCGTCCAGGCGGAGAGAAGAGGGTTTCACCTGCCCCCCGCGCACCTCGCGGCAGCGGATGCAATCACAATGAGTTCCCCGCCTCCCCATTTCGAATTGCACATCCTGGCGCAGGCTGGTACGTTTGTTCCCTGAAACCACATGCGTTGACGGGATGTCTCGTACGATGCGGTTGACCCGGCAATAACGCGGGATGCTGGGTTTAACGTCCGCGATGAGCTGGACCAGTTCGCCGGTGGAATAGGGCTGGTACTCGCCGCGTTTCCAACTTTCATACAGGGGCGCATTTTTAAGCAATTGCGTCGGGTATATCTTGATCTCATCAGGACAGAGACCATCCCACAAGCGGGGAAAGTCCGCCCGGTCAGAATCGGGGGTGGCTCCCAGCAAGTTGGGCATCCAGTGCAGGACGATTTTAAACCCCGCTGCACGTAACAAGGCCACAGCACGGTGCGCCTCCGCAACGGTGTGACCGCGCTGGTTGAGTTTCAAAATGGCATCATCCAGGCTTTGAACCCCCATCTGCACCTTGGTTACCCCCAGAGAGCGGAACCATGCTAATTCATCCAGGGTGATCTCATCCGGACGGGTCTCCACCGCCAGGCCAACGTTGCGGTGAGTGGCAGTCTCATTGGTGAGCTGGGAGAGAGAAAGCCCATCCATTCGGACCGCTTTCCCTTCCGACGTGAAAGCCTTGGAGGGGTTGCCATTCATGGCTCCAAAACACTGGTGAACGAACCAGGCCTGGTAGTCCCGCCTGTAGGACGAGAACGTTCCACCCAGAATCAGCAATTCGATTTTATCGGTCGGATGACCCACCGCATTGAGAGCTTCCAGGCGGGATTTCACCTGCATGTACGGGTCAAAGTTGTGCTCCACCGCCCGCATGGCTCCAGGCTCGTCGGGTAGGTAGGATTTTGGCATGCGGATATCATCCGGGCAGAAAATACAATTTCCCGGACAGGGATATGGCTTGGTCAGCACCGTGACAGTGGTAACGCCGGAGAGCGTCCGCACCGGTTTGAGCCGGATGATGGCGAGCAAAGTCTCATCCGGATCCCATTCACCCGATTCAACCAACAGTTGGTAGGCTGCCACCAACGCAGATTTGTGCAGGGGGGCGTCGTTCCACGCATGCTCGCGCAGCGCGGCGCCCAGGGATTTCCCAGCGCGCACATCTTCCAGAGCGCGGCGCGCCTGGGCCAGTTTTTCGGGGGGCAGGGAGCGCATTTCGCTCCAGTTCTGTTTCTTTACCATCACCAAACACAGATATAATCAGATTTATGAAAACCGAGACCAGTGCGCGGCTGCTTTTGCTGAACAAGCAATTCTACCAGACCTTCGGGAGGGAGTTCTCTTCCACGCGCCAACGTCTCCAGCCTGGAGTGCAGCGGATTTTGGACACTCTTACCGGTGATGAGGCGCTCCTTGATCTGGGCTGCGGGAACGGGGAACTGGCACGTGAACGCATGCGGCAGGCGGTCAGCGCGGTCCCTATACGGGATTGGATTTTAGCGTGCCCCTGCTCGAAGTTGCCCGGCACGGGTGGGAAGATGCCCCGGCTACGTTTATCCGTGCCGACCTGACCGCCACGGATTGGGACAAGCGCATGCTGGCGCCGGTCCACCAGGTATTTGACCTGGTCACAGCCTTCGCGGTCCTCCATCACATTCCAGGGGACTCCTTGCGCGTGTGCATCATGCAGAAGGTCCATGCCTTATTGCGACCCGGCGGCAAGTTCATCCATTCGGAATGGCAGTTCCTGAATAGTGAAAAACTTAAGATCCGGGTACAGCCCTGGCAGGAGGTGGGACTTTCAGACCAGGAAGTGGATCCCGGTGACTACCTGCTCGACTGGCGCAGCGGGGGACGCGGGCTGCGCTATGTCCATCACTTTGAAGAGGCGGAATTGGAATCCCTGGCAGCGGAAAGCCAATTTCGGATTGGCTCATCTTTCCTTTCGGATGGGGAAAATGGCCAACTGGGTTTGTATCAAGTCTGGGAGGCGGTATGAAAACCAAGGAGGAAATTGTCAACAATTGGCTGCCAAGATATACCGGTACTCCCCTGGAAGAGTTCGGAAAATACATCCTGCTGGTAAATTTCAGCAACTATGTGAACATGTTCGCCGAGATGAATGGCACCCGGGTCTGTTGTCCTGACAAACCGATGCCCAACGCCACTGCCGAGGGAATTACGATCATCGATTTCGGAATGGGCTCAGCCAATGCCGCCACGATCATGGACCTGCTTTCAGCCATCAAGCCAAAGGCAGTGCTCTTCCTGGGTAAGTGCGGCGGATTAAAGAAAAGTAACCATCTGGGAGACCTGATCCTGCCAATCGCTGCGATTCGCGGCGAAGGCACATCGAATGACTACTTCCCTCCGGAAGTGCCGGCTCTCCCGGCATTTAATCTTCAAAAGGCCGTTTCAACCACCATCCGCAACTACCATCATGATTACTGGACAGGCACAGTCTATTCGACCAACCGGCGTATCTGGGAGCACGACGATATTTTTAAAAAATACCTGGTGCGTATCCGCGCCATGGCTGTAGACATGGAGACTGCCACCATTTTTACCGTCGGCTTCTTCAACAAGATCCCATCCGGCGCGCTGCTGCTGGTCTCCGATCAGCCGATGACACCCGACGGGATCAAGACGGCCGAGTCAGACAAACACGTGACGGAAGACTTTTCCGAATTGCACTTGCGCATTGGGATCAACTCGCTTAAAGAAATCATCAATGATGGTTTGACCGTAAAGCATTTGCGCTTTTAGGGTGGACGTTACGAATAATTCTCAAACGGTATTGATACGAGAACAGATGCTTATCGCCATCACGCGCCCTGTCAGCCCGGCCATAAACCAGTGTCAGCTCACCCATCTCGAACGCAGTCCCGATCGATCTCGAACGCGCCCGACTCCAGCATCATGCCTATGAAGACGCGTTGCGCACCCTGGGAGTGAAGGTCCATTCCCTCCCGGAAGAGACGAGCCTGCCCGATTCGGTCTTTGTGGAAGACACGGCAGTTGTGCTCGACGAATGCGCCGTGATCACTCGTCCGGGAGCCGAGTCGCGTCTGGAGGAAACTAAATCCATTGCCCAGGCACTGGCCTCCTACCGCAAACTTTTTTCGATCCGGGCTCCCGGCACGCTGGACGGTGGGGATGTTCTGACGGTTGGCAAGACCATTTTTGTTGGTATTTCCAGCCGCAGCAACCTGGCTGCAATAGACCAGATGCAAGCCTCCTTGAAACAGTTCGGCTATTCTGTGAAAGGCGTCCAGGTGACCGGATGCCTGCACCTTAAATCGGCGGTGACCCGGGTAAGGGTGGATACGCTTCTGCTCAACCCGGCCTGGGTGGACAAGGAAAATTTTCCGGGCATGAAGTTTATTGACATCGACCCGTCAGAGAACTATGCTGCCAACGCTCTCATGGTGGGCGAATCAGTGCTCTACCAGCCCTGCTTCCCATTAACACGCGGGGGCGTTTGGAATCACGGGGCATTCACCCGATCCTTGTGGACGAGTCCGAGTTGGGCAAAGCCGAGGGGGCATTGACCTGTTGCTCTCTCATTTTCACTTCTTCCTGAATTCATTTCAAGCTTGCTCAATCAAATGATTCTTTTATAACGGGGGCTATTAAACTATTTTTCCGTGGCAGGAAATTGCAAAAGTCCCTGGGGACTCGCCTGGCTGCAAATCATGCCGCACTTCCATGAACGACACATACAACCTTGCGTACCTGATCGACGGACAATTTTATGGCTGGGGGGATTGAGGGATTGTTCTGGGATGATGGTCACCCGCAATTTTATAGGAAATACGTTGGAGACTGGGGTCCAAGGCTCGCTTCTCTGTACTACTCTGGGTTGGCGTATCAATGCATTTTGGGGTAAAATGTATGTGATATATTGCACAAACGATAATAAGGGATCTCTATTGTGGTGAATGTCAAAATCCTCGGCCTTCAATATCCCGAACGTTACGTTGTTCGGCGGCTGGTCGCGGCTGCACAGCAGGAACTTTCCTCCAAGTGCATTCTCCTGGATCTTGAAATAACCGAAGTAACCGACCCCGGGGAGATTGGGAAATATGCATTTGTGCTGGTCTTACCCACCCTGGTAATAAACGAGCGGGTGGTATGCAGCGGGAGGGTCCCAGCCAAGGAGGAGGTCACTGGATGGCTGCTGGAAGCAGCGAATGAAAGGATAATGGCAACTCCCCTTCCATGATCAGAAGGGGAGTTTTTTATTTCCCTGGGAATGGTTTCGTTATGGTTTCGCAGGTCGCAGGGTGACGTCGAGGTGATCGCTTAAGGTGCTGAAGAAACCATCCGGGAGCGTCAGCGGGGTATAGGTTACACCAGTGCGGATCGTTCCATAGGAAACAAAATACATTTGTGTTTTGGCGTTGTTGATATTTTGGTAAATGAAAAGAAGGTGGGATCCGTCGGGGCTGAAGCGTGCCGCAGCGTAGCAGCAGGTACTTTGGAGCGGGTCGAGGTTCTCCCCGCGCTTTGTCTCCGTGTTGTACGCGTACAAATAGCCCAATTCATAGCGGATCTTGCTATTCAGGACAAATAAGGTGTTTCCATCCCAGGCAAAGGAAGGAATGACCGGGTTGGTACTGTAACCGGTCATGGCAAACCTGGACGCCGGGAAATTATCGCGCGCAAATGGACTGGTGCTGTTGCAAGTGGAGATATCGAAAATGCTGATCATGTCCACCCGGCGACCGGCATCCACGCTGTTTACGTTTATTGCCAGGGTTTTCCCATCACCCGACCAGCGCACACTCTTGGGAGGAGCCAGGTTTTGGTCAGTATTGTATGTATAACACCCTTTCATGTCCCGCAACTGTGTCCAAAGGTGGGCATTTGAAATCGCGTCCAAATCAAAGGGCACTACATACAAAACTCGATTCAGGCTGATGGCCACCTGTTTCCCGTCCGGAGAGATCTCAAATGCCTCCAGGTAGGTAGCTGCGGGAAAGCATGTGATCTCAGTCACTTCCCCGCTCGGAACAGTAACAGATTGAATGCACATGCCGCTTATATAGAACAGGCGTTGCCCGTCTGGCGACCATTGTAGATCATATTTAGTCCCGCCGTCCTTTGTGACCTGGGCCAGGTTGCTGCCGTCCACGCCCATCACCCAGATGTCATTATTGTTCAGGAAGGCGATCAAATCTGCACCACCGATATTGGACAACCCTTGCGTGGTCGGCGACGGGCTGGGGATCGTGGTTGAGGTGGAGGTGGCAGTGGGCGGTTCATTGGTCACAAGTGGAGGAACCACGCCAGGGGTTTTTGTATTTGTTGGTTGGCGGGTTACCAACGTCTCGTTCGCGCCAATAACCTGGATTGGCGTCGGAGAGGGCGCGGTCAGGAAAGGAATCTTATCCCGGAACATGACGATTCCCACCACGGCACCCAGGCAAACAAGCAGGGCTGCCCCTCCCAGGCCGATCCACAGCCCTGTTTTTTTCCGCGGCGCAGCAGGGGTGGGTTCGGATTTATTCCGCGCTGCAGCAGGGGTTGGCTCGGGTTTCTTCTCTCGTTTTGCTAAAACAGTTCTGCCTTCGGGTGCGGGGCGTTTGGGATTGATCATCGTGGGCGAAGAGACCAGGGTTTGGTCACCATCACCAAGGTCTTGTATTTCACTGCGTGCGATCGCATCCAAAGCGTGGGTCAGGTCTTTGACCGTCGCGTAGCGTTCTTCGCGGTTCTTGGCCATGGCCTTCTCGATAACGGCTTCTACGGCTGGAGGAAGATCAGGCTTGATATCCAGGATATGCGGGATGGGGTCGGTGATATGTTTGACCACCACGCTCATTGGGGTGTCACCGTGATAAGGCTGCGTCCCGGTCAGCAATTCGAATAAAATGACGCCCAGGCCATAAATGTCTGAGCGCCCGTCTATGCCCTCGCCCTGGGCCTGTTCCGGCGACATGTAGGCTGGAGTCCCCATGATGGCGCTGCCAGTGACATTGGTCTGGTTGGAGGCGATTTTTGCAATCCCAAAATCAGAGATGTAAGGTTCGCCGTATTGGTCAAAGAGGATGTTGCCGGGTTTTAGATCGCGGTGGATGATGCCCTTGGAGTGGGCTTCGTCGAGGGCTGGTGCCAAACGATCGAAGAGGTGGACCACGTCCTGGATGGGCATCGGTCCTTTTTTCATCCGGTCAGTTAGCGATCCACCGGTCATATAGCGCATGACAAAATAAGGTTGCCCCTGCTCCTCACCGAAGTCATAGACAGGGACAATGGCAGGATGTTCGAGCATGGCGATGGTTTTGGCCTCGCGCTCAAAACGGGTACGAAACTGTGGATCGTGCAGCATGGCGCTCGGTAAAACCTTCAGCGCTACCTCGCGTTCGAAGCGCGGGTCGTAGGCGTGGTAGACGGTTGCCATCCCGCCTCGACCGATCTCAGCTTTGATCTCATAACGACCGAACTTAATTGGGTCCATGGATAATAATGCTCCTGGTGAAACCCATTACCCGCCAGTCTCGAAACCTTGTCTAACTGGACGATTTTATCTGGATGTTCACACAACACCCTAGTATAGCAACGGATGAGAGGAAACGCAAGAAAGAATTTGGTATAATCTTTTTACTGCCCCAGTAGCTCAACGGATAGAGCAGAGCACTCCTAAGGCTAAGGTTGTGGGTTCAATTCCCGCCTGGGGCACCAGGGACCACCATCTCGAACGGCTCCTTCTAAATGTATCGCAAATCCTGGAAACAATGCGCTTTGAGAAGCGCGAAATAATCGATGAAGTGCTTGGTCCCCTCTGCATGAGTTCGAGAGGGTTTTTTTTAGTGTGATATTTTCAAGGAATGGGGGCGTGAACCCAAATTCATGTTTAAAGAAAGATTCCATTCTGGGTGGATAGGACCAGGAGCGTTTTTGGCAATACCTGCGTAAATCAAGACACAGGGAAATCAAGTCGCGACAAGCCTGGGCAAATAATGCAACCCAGGCTTTATCACTCCACCACGATCAATAGTTATGCTTCAAACCGCAGGAAGAGTACGTTCCCCAGGCACAGCCTGGTACCTGGTTCAATATTGACAGGTTCCTGTGGGCGAATGGGACTGCCGTCTACTGTGACACCGTTGCTGCTGTTCAAGTCGGTAATATAGGTTTTCCTATTTTGCGGGTTATAAGTGATCTCAGCATGCCTGCGTGAGATTTCTTTTTCACCGCTGAACAGGGGGAGTGTGCGTCCCAGGAGGAATGGATATTCGTTGAGCGTCAATTTCTGGCCCACATTTTCAGGGGTCGAGCTTTTTTCAATGACCAGGAAAGTAACAGGGGGGGCATCAGTCGATAAGCTGGCATTTCTACCAGCGGGCGCGTATCCCTCCTGAGCAGCCGGAACGGGTGCTGGTGATACAGGTGGCATCATCGTCGCATCTTGCGATTTTAATTCGACAACCGGGGAGAACCCTGGTCGCTGCGTCTCAAAAACCATGGTTACCTTGTGGCGGCCGATGGCAATCTTGTCGCTGTTCTTGATTTCGCGCCTGCTGTTCAACGCGATCTCCTTCCCATTCAGGAAGACCGGGTTATTCTCAGCCAGCGGTTCAACAAAGTAGCGTCCTTCGGAAAATGTGATCTGGGCATGATTGCGTGAGACTGTCCTGCCATGCGGCAAAAGCTGCACGTTCACAGCCAGGATGATGTTATGCCCCACATCTGAGTCAGGACGGCCGATCACTGCTGGCTGCCATTGAATATCGTAGGTCTTCCCTGTTGTCACTTCATGCAGGAAGGCATAATCCTTTGGCTTAAGCATCTGCCGGATAGGCTGCCGGACATAGTCAAATACCAGTTCATCCTGGGGTTGGATGTCCAGTTGCGCCATGGTGGAAGTGGGATTTAGGGGTCGCTCCATGCCTTTCAGGTAGATGGCATATTTTTCAGGGGCGTCGGCGGAAATGTCATCGAACTCCTTGAGGATCTCTTGAATCAACCCGGTGGGAGTCAGGCTTTCGAGGATGCGTGCCCGCTGGTCATTATTTTCAAATACATCGATCTTAACGTCGATATAATCGCTCATTTCAACCTGCCTTATCCTTCTTTCCCTTGGCATTCGCTTTTTCTTCAGGTTTTACTTTAAGGTTGGTTTCCGTCTTGGCTTCCATCTTGGTTTCAGGCTTGGCTTCCGGCTTGGTTTCCGTCTTAGTTTCTATCTTGGCCTCCGGCTTGGCTTCCGGCTTGGCATCCAGCAGACCCATCGCCCGGGCGTTCTCAACGATGTCACTGTCGCTGAACAGGGCTGTTACCGACTCCGGCAGCCCTGCACCAACCAACAGCTTCTTGAGCTCGGGGATATCGTACTTGGACAGGTCAGCCCCTGCAGAAACCGCGGGAGCACCTGCCTTGCCTGACCCATCGGTGGTTTTCTTTCCTTTACCTCCGGAGATCCAGGTCACGTTTTTTTGCGGGTATCGTTCCATGATGCGGTTCACCCAAAGATCGAGCGAGCGTTCGACGTCCTCGTCGTTGGCGTACGGGGTGGCGATCTGCAGCATGTTGGTGATACCTGAGCGGACGATAAAGGCGCGCCCCATGGGCAATTCCGCATCTGCGAGACTGCGCGGGAATTTACCGTTCAGCCGGTTGACTGCGTCGGCGCTCCTCAGGGCAATGCCAAAATTCGGAGCCGCGTAGACCTTGCGCAGGTCGTCCGATGAGCTCATGATCCCCAGCGAGCCGGCCACGATCAGGAATACACCTGCGGTCTGGTATTTGCGGATGAGCATCGACAGGTTTTCGAAGAAGGACATCTTCTTGCGGGCGGCCTCTTCGGTGAAGGCGTCGTAGTCGTCGATAAAGATCATGATCTTGCGCCGCTTGGGTTTCGTATCAAACTCGGCGCACTCGACCTTCATATTCTCCAGGAAATCGTCCAATTGCTCAATGTCGTCGATGGTCTGCACCACGTGCGGAATGTTGGCCAGCGAGGTCTGGCTGCCCTTCCACAGCTTGCGCGAGAAGTCGATCAACACCATCATGATTTCATCGGGCGAGTAATTGGCCGCCACGGATAGCATCATGGTGCGCAGGGTCGTGGTCTTGCCGGAGAACGGCTGGCCGATGACCACCATGTGCGGACCCTGGCGCTCGATGTCGATCAGCGCCGGTCCCAGCGTGCGGTCGTCGATGCCCATTACCCCGTATATGTGGCGCACTTGTGGCAGCGTCACCTGTTGCATCAGGTTGTCGAGCGAGTAACGCAGGGGCAAAGTCTCAACGGTGGACGGTTTCTCGCCCTTCCATTTTCCTTCCCACAGTTCTTTCATGCGCATGCACATTTTGCTGACTTTGCTGATCCCGCCCGGGTCGCCCTCCTCGGGCGTAAAGGTGAGCGCTGTCTGGAACTCGAGAGGGGTGCTGCCCACCCGCACATAGCCGCGGCCAGGGACTGCACTAAGATCGGCTGGCACACCGCGTCCAACGATGTCGGCGTACTCGGAGGGATCCGAAAGTTTGAGTGTGAAGCGCTCGGTGATCAGGTTGTATAACTTTCCGGTCAGTGAATTGGGTGTATCTGCCGAGAATAGGAAGTGCACGCCGTAGGCGCGTGACTCGCGCACCAGGGAGATCAGTGGTCCCATCAGCCCTTCGAAGTATTCCTTGAACTCGGCAAAGTTATCAATGACCACCAGGATTGCCGGCAGGGTCTTCTCGGGGTGAGAGAGGTTATAGGAGTCCAGGCTGTTTGCCCTGGCATCGCTGAAAAGCACCTGGCGTTGATCAATGATGTCGTTGACCTTGCGCAGCGCCCGCAGCACGCGTTCCTCCTCCTCGGAGGTCACAACTGCACCGACATGCGGCAGGTCCACCAGGCTGCTCAATGCCCGCCCGCCGAAGTCCAGGATGTAGATATGCAGTTCGTCGGGAGAATGGGTCAGCGCCAGGCTGGTGATCACGGTGCGTAAGAAAGTTGTTTTCCCGCGTCCGGATGCTCCGAACACCACCGCATGCCCGTTCGGGAAATTGACGCTCAGGGGTCTCTGACTGGCCTGGTATGGATTATCCACCAGCCCGATCAGGGGTCGCATGGTATTTTTTCCCCATTGAATGCCTGGCCATTCAAACCCATCATTCCAGAAAGAGGTGGCTTTTTCGTTGAGGGTCAGGCTGGTTGCATCTTCCTTGTTGTACATCCGCAGCACTTCGATATCTGCATCATTCATGTAGGCGGTATCGAGAGTGGTCTGCAGGCTTAAAACGTTGGCGCCAGTCTGCATCGGCAGGAACTCGGGCCAGGGTCGCCACTGGGGGTGCGATTCCTTTTGGGCCAGGTTGTTCATCATTTCAACGATCACATCGTAAAGTTTGGGAGGCTCGGTGGCTTTCTGCGCGGCAGATTTACGCGGGCGGTCCACCCAAATCACATTCGGAACGGCATTCTCCTCCTGGGGTCCCTTGTAATCACCGCCGGTATAGGCCGTCTGGATGAGTTCAACGTTTTCATTGCCGATCTGCAGGTAGCCACGGCCTGGGATGCCGGGAGGCAGAAAGGCAGCATCAGCCCGCCGCAATACCTCGCGGCTGTCATCCGGCGTTTCCACGCGCAGGCAGATGCGGAACTTGATGTTGGCGCGCATCTGGTCGGTGACGCCCACCGGGCGTTGGGCAGCCAGGATCAGGGTCACCCCCAGGGCGCGTCCCAGGCGGGTGATGCTTTCCAGCTGCGCCTTGTATTCGGCGTTGCCTGAGATCATTTCCGCAAACTCATCAATGATGATGAACAAGTGTGGGTATGGTGGTCTTTCCGGGTCAAGGTTGAGACCCTTCTTGCGATAATGCACAATATCTTTGGAATTGGTGTAGGTATTCAGTTTCTGACGCCGGTCCAGTTCAGCAATGATGGATGCAAACACCCTGGCGGTGGCGGATTGGTCAAGGTTGGTGACGATATCCACCTTATGCGGCAGGCGTTTGAAAGGTTCGAATGCGGAACCGCCTTTGTAATCGACCAGCACAAAATTGAGGACATCCGGGTTGAAATTAAGCGCCATGCCGATGATCAGGGTCATCAATAACTCGGATTTACCTGAGCCCGTCGAGCCTGCGATGATACCGTGCACGCCGTCCGCCTTGGCGGAAAAGGTGAGTACGCGCGGTTCGTTGCCCGAGAGCAGGCCAACGGCTGTAAACAGCCAGTCTGCCACCTTGGGATCCATGCTGCGTTTCCAGTTCTCCTGGGCCATCTGCTGCAACTGGTCGAGCGTCGTCACGTTCAGCATTTCCATCAGGGTGACGGTGGCAGCCAGGCTGGACCCGTAGCCGCGGCGCAAATCGACCATCTCAAGATTTCGGGAGAATTCGCGCGCCTTTTCCTGCGTGGAAACCAATTTGGTGCTGCCCACATACAGGATGGAATTGAAGCCGGTCTCAGCGTAGCGGAAAATGGCGGCGTCCTCGTCCTTCGGATCGTCATCCACCTCGATCACGGACAGGCACCGGCTGGGTACACACGATCGGTCTGGAACCAGGAACAGGATCCCCGCCCCAAGTATCTGGCCATCCATAAGGATGGTGGAAATAGCCGCTTCGCTCTCCAGGTCTTTCAGGGCTGACCAATCCGGAGCTTGCGAAAGCACGTCGACCACCACCAGCATAAAAGGCAGCTTGACATCCGTGCCGCTTTCCTTGTCCTGCAGGCGCATGCGGCGGCGCTCCAGGATGGTGCGGACATTCTTCCAGAACAACCGCATATTGTCGGCTTCGTTCTCACCCGGCTTTGCATCGTTTTCGAACAACAGCGTTTCCGTTCGATCCGATCCAACACAATGGGGCAGGGCATAAGCCCAGCGCCAGTACTGCCGGGCTTCGCTTGTTCCTGCCACGTAGAGCATGGTGTCCTGCGGCGATTGGAAGGCAGCATAATCCACCAGCATCGTCCTCACATAGGCATGCACCTTTTCGGAGCTTTTTCCCGAAATGCCAATGGAATGGCGGATGGTGATCCCCTTGGACTCCTGCGTTTGTTCCTCTTTGCCTTCCTCATCCTGGGTTTTGGATTCGACCTTCTTCTTTTCGGTCTCATCGGTCGGCATCATCATCGGGATGGTCACCGGTACATTAAATAACAAGCGCGAAGTCTTCCGCCAGGCGGGTGGCCTCGCGCATCAATGGGCTCTCGGTTTTCTCGTTATCGGAAATTTTATAGATCACAGTGGATTGCCGCGTGCTGATACCCAGACGAAGGACCATGAAATCATGATCGTGGGGGCGGCGCTCCCACAGGCGCGTACCCGAGCGGATCTCTTCCTCGCGCTCCGGTAAGGCACGGTTGATGTCAGCTGCGATCCCGAGGGTTTTTTCCGGGTCGGGGTAATTGTAGAAGTAATAAATGCGTTGCTGTTCATGCTCGCTGTCCATCTTGCGGCGCAGCTCGCTTATGCGGCGCTTGTAGGCGGCCTCCGCTTCTTCGCGCTGTTTGCGTTCCCTCATGCTGGAGTAAACCGCCAGGGAAATGGTGGCAACCACCGACAGGCCCATGGGGATCATCATGAGTAAGCCGCCGCGCTGTCCTCCAAAGACCGATGCCAGGAGGTAGCCCATGATCATCACGGCGGGCAGGAACGCCTGCTGCAGCATTTGCCCAAAATTCTCTTTTGTATCAGGCGGGTTTGGAACGGGAAACAACCCGGATGGAAGCTGGGGTTCGATACGGGGTGGGCGGTCAATGAAAATTTTATCAGACATGGGTCATCTCCCTGGTTAACCAGGCGCTATGGATAATGCCAGTACAAGGAGCAGCGAAATTACCAGCAGCACTCCAAGGACAATAAACAAAATCCGCCAATTTATATGGAACGACCGCCGTTCTGCTGGGATATGAGGAAAGTTCGGCTGAAGCGCAGTTACAAATGCCATCACATCGGGAAAGCGCTGGTCTTTCTGGCGGTTGATGGCTCTTTCAGCGATATCCGGGATGTTCTTCAAGTCTATGCGTCCCGTGGTTTTGAACTCTCCCTCCATCACGTTCTTGAGAACTGCCGGGTCTTTTTTTAGATGGTATTCATAAGGTGGATGGCCTGCCAGCATTTCATATAAAAGGATTCCCAGCCCGTAGACGTCCGAGGCAGGACCCACGCCGCTGCGGCCGTCGGCGATTTCAGGCGCCGTATAGGCGGCCAGGTTGTAGTTCTCATTCCACAGTTCATAGATGGTTTTACCAGGATCCGCCACGCCGAGGTCGAGCAGGATCGGGCGCGGTATGCCCTGCTTGTCGAGTCTCACAAGGATAACATCGGGGTTGATGCACAAGTGGAGTTTGCCTGCCTTGTGCAGGTAATACACACAATCGGCAACACTCAAGATGATCCACCCGGCATGCTGATACCAGGGTTGTGGATTTTTGAGCAGCAGGTTGCGCAGGATCGTGCCGTCGACAAATTTAAATACCTCGTAGTACTTGACGCGGCCTTCGATCACTGTCCAGCCATAGGGATGAGCGTCAATCGTGCCCTGCGGGTGCGCCGGCAGGAGCACGGGCAGCAGCGGGTGCTGACCGACCTTGGCAAGCTGCAGGAAGGCTTTGGCTTCCAGCCTGAGCTTTTCCTCACAGCCAACATTGGCGACCTTCAGCAGGATTGCCTCTTCACCACGTCGCGCCTGGTACACAATTGCGGAGCGTGTGATGACCATCGGCTGGACAATTTCGATCGGGCCAAACCATTCGCCATTGTCGAAGATCTCAGTGGCGTTCTCAGCTGGGCAGTACTTTTCTTGACACCACAGGTTGAAGTCCTGTGAGATCACATTGCAGCGTTGGCAGATTCGCTTCATAATGCCTCACGTGATCTGGAAGGGGGGAATAATCTTGCCGGGTGGGGAATCCGCGCTTGTAGAGTTGATCACCCTCTATAAGCGCGGATTCTTTGACGCCTCCCGAAGTACATTCGAAATGTGGCACCAGGATGGATCACATCCAAACCTGCTTCTTATCCTGGCGCTCCATGTGAAGATGGATTAAGAAATGAACCGCCGGGATCCTGTATTATCGCCGTCGCGATATGATCGAATGGCACTTACAACATCCTGGCTAAGTTCATTCATTTTAGCGGCGGCTTTCTTCACGTTGGGTTCGATCCGGTCTATATAAGCTGCCGCGGCAGCCGTGGCTCCTAAAGATAACCATGCGGTTGCTTTAAGGGTCGCGCTCAACGCGCTCATCGCTTTCGCGACATTATCCAGCACATCGCCAAATGCATGAAAATTTTTGGCCATGGTCTCCACTTGCGGAATGTCCATAAAGACTTCATCAGTAGCCATGTTCTCTCCTTATCCTAAAAGATATTATTAAATACGTCGTTTAGGCTATTCGCTATGGAACTGGCCTGTTGAAATCCCTGCAGCATGTGATCCTGGGATTTTTTGATGGCATTGGCATAATTCTGTGTGCCGGTCAGAATACCGGCGATCATTGGGATGACCTGGTCGGTCATTTCAGCGACAAACTTGTTTGCTCCATTCCCTTTCCACACGCCTTGCACAACCTGGTTTACCATGGTTTTCAGCGGTGTGGTGATTAAGTCCTGGATAAAGTTAAATTGGCTCAAAACGGAACTGATGATCCCGCCAATCACATCTTGTATGAACGAAAACATATCTCACCTCCTAGAATTTTCCACCGGCAGCGTTATCAGCCGCCTGCATGTCAGACATCGCACCGCGTATGTCGCCAGCTTCCTCAGCAAATTTCTCTGCGAGTTTATTTACTTTTGTTTGGAAAACACCCAGGGCTTGCACAAATATGTCCCCGAATTCACCTTGCAATGCGCCGTTCTGCATCTGCTGGGCGATTTGATTGGCCATACTTGCTGTCTGCCGTATGCGTTGGGCGGCTTGATCACATTGTTTTGCCATGTCTTCCAGCGCAGGATAATTAACACGAATTTTATCGGCCATTCTATCCTCCTAGCCTATATCAAGTTGTTGAAGAAATTCTTGGTTTCTTCATCGAAACGGCGGATGGTGTCTGCGATCTTCTGGGCAACATCAGCGGCATGACCCAGGGCTCCAACCAGTCTGCCTACTGCAGGCAATACCGATTGTTCCATTTCGCTGAAAAATTTCTCCGAGCCCTGCCCCACCCACTGGTTGTTGTGCAGGCCCTCGACTTTGCCCTTCGTTTGCTTGAGCAGCGCATCGATCTCCTGCGCTTCGCTTTTAAATCTACCAATAATGGTGTTCATATCATCATAATTAAGCTTTCTAATACTAGCCATAGCTCATCCTTTCTTGATTTCTGAATAATTAGGACCGGCTCGTTATTACTTTTTCGTCTATGGTGTCTTTCTCCGGCATGTTGTTGCATTGTTCAACGGAAAAGCTGGTTGCTTTATGGTTGGATTTGCCTCCTTTCGGATGATGATTAAGGTTTGAATACATTAGCATTAACCGAAATCAAAGTCAAGCGGGTTATTTTTTAGGGATTGAGTCCCGCGCAGCTCCTTATTTCTTTTTCTTCCTGAGCCTGCCCTTGATGGATTTGCCAGCAACCCCAATGGCCGCGCTGCCGGCCACTCCCGCCGCGCCTGCTGCCACAGTTCCTCCCCCTGTCGCAGATCCCTGTGATCCGCCGTCACTTGAGCCGGCTGCCTGCGCGGCTTGACCCAGGCTGCCGCCTGCACCCGCGCCCGAAGAACCCTCGTAAATATGATCGGGGGCGATTGACCCGCTGCCCATGGATACTCCCCCACTGCTTCCGCCCTGGGAACCGACCCCGCCCGCCATGCCCTGCACGTCCCCTGGCAGCCCCTGGCTCGAACTGCCTCCGCCACCTGCGCCAGCGCTGACGCCGGGGATTTGTCCGCCTGCCCCCGGTTGACCTACCCCCCCGATCTGACCGGAGCCTGCTTGCGGATTGGAGACCGGCTCACCCGTTCCGCTTAAGGAATTTGTTGCTCCGACGCCGGGGTTTCCTGCACCTACTGGCACCCCTACTCCTTCTCCGCCTGCTCCCGGTATTCCACCTGGCAATGATCCACCTGCCATGCTGCCTATCCCGGCACCCAATCCCGCACCCCCCAGGAACGCGCCAATGTTGATCGGGTTTACGTGAGCAAAATCGATTTTAAAATAGCCGACGGTGTCCTCATCAAACGCCTGGATGGTCTGCATGATCTTATGCAGCACGTCCTGCGCATGAAACAGGGCGCCTGATAAACGCGTAAGTGCGGGCAGAAGATCGTTTTCCATTTCTTTAAAGAATTTATCCGCGCCTTTCACCAACCCAGTCCTTGTGCAGGTCATGGACTCGATCACGAAGGCATGAGTTCAAATTTACAATATCCTCCCCCTCGTTTCGGAATTTCTTGACGTCCGTTCTCAGTTCATCATAGTTTAGTTGTACTTTACTTCCCACAGATGGTCCCTCCCTAGGTTAAGTCAAAGCGGATCGATACATTGGGACCAAGCCCAATCATTGCACCGCGGGTAAGCGGGACAGGTTGTCCCGATGCCAGGCGCTGTTCATTCAATCGCGTGCCATTGCTGCTGTTCAAGTCGGCAATATAGTAGGTCAGGCTTGCAGGTTCATAAGTGATCTGGGCATGGCGCCTTGAAATATTGGGATCCTTGATGATCAGGTTTCCTTCCACCCGCCCAATAACAAAGGGGAACTGCGTCAAGGTGACCTGGCGGCCCTGGTTGGAGGCATCCTCCGGGCTCCGTGTAATCGTAAGGCTGGCTTTTGCAGCCACCGGCTGGGCGGCGATCATGGTTGCCCCTTCTTCTCCGCCAGCAAGCATGGTGCGATCATCCCGGCTGCTTGCTGCCGGACGGGAGGCACCCGGTGGATTGGGCGGTGGTGAGGTGGGCTGGGAAACGGGAAAGGCAGTCCCTCCCATTGGTTGACCGCGGATTGGAATTGGCTCGTTGTCTGCGAGTGGGAGAACCGCCCCGCCACCGCGCTTTTCGGTTAGTTTTCCACCCAGGCGTCCCTGCATCACCGGCGTCCCGCTCATGGATTTTGTCCTCATTGACATAAACATAAAGTAACCAACGGCTCCCAGCAGGATGACGATGATTGCGCCCAGTAAAATGGGTGAGGCGATCAGGGCTGCCCAGGCGGTCTGGAAAATGGAAGGTCGGGTTGCAGCGTAGACAACCCCGGGGTAGCTGGCGGATGAGTATACCTGGTTGCTCTTGCCGAGGATCTGCACAACCAGCGTATACTTGCCATCCGGGATCTTGTTGGCTTCGGCAGGGATCACGATCGTTCCGCTGCTCGTCCCCAGTGCAGCAATGGTGAAATTGGAATTCTTCACCTGGGTGTTGGTGTTCTCATCGATCAGCCAGCCGTCAAAGCCGCCGATAAGGTCAGTATTGCTGGTTGTGATGGTGACTGCAAGATCATTGGCCTGTTGTGCCACTGACTGGATCTCGATCTTCGGAAAGAGTGCGGATGGGTCGAACGAGAACTCGTGGATGAGCTCCGTGGAAGTGTTTCCCTGGCTGTCCCGCGTCAGCGGGAAGGGCGTATTATCCGCCCGGCTCACCGCGATGATATGCAGTTCATAGTCACTCCCAACGGTTAGCTGGTCCGTTGCGAAATTGAACGTATTGGAATCCACCGGATCATTAAAAACGAACTCGGCTACCTTGGAGCCGGCTTTTTTATCCCAGATGGAGACCTTGACGTAGCTGACCAGCTCAGGCGAGGTGAGCGAGAGTTGGATGTCATACGTGCTGTTCTCCGGGTGGAACAGCAATCCGGAAAATTGGGCTGCCACGGGGCTCGCCGGGCCGGGGTAAGTGGTGCTTGAGGTGAAAGTGAATGAATTGGTCAGGGATTGGCCGTCCTTCATAAGAACGGTGAGGGTGGTGTCATTCTTCCCCTCCCTGGGATACACCACGGTTTCGACCATCCATTGCGCTCTGAGCGCATCCATGATCTTGTTGAAAGACTGGGCGAGGTTGGCTTGATCGCCAATGGCAGAGAAACCACCCGTACTCACAGCCATATCCCCCAGTTCCCCGGAGTTTATGCCTGAGGCGGAGTTTGCGAGGCCGATGGTGTTAACCGGCACCTGCATTTGGCTCGCCAGTCCCACCAGCTCCTGGTAACTGTGCTTGCTGCACGGGGAGCCGTCACCTTTTTCATCCTTGCCGTCGGTAAAGATGATAACCGCCCGGCGGCCGGCGGGTGCCTTGCTCAGGGTTTCCACGGCAGAATAACCGGCATCATACAGGCAGGTCGCATTCGGACTAACTACATAATGATCGATCGCCGTGTTGACTAAGCCGATATTCGCAGTGAAATCCTGCAACAGCTTGCTCGTTATATCGAACTGGATCACGGAAAAGAAGGAATTATCGGGGATGTTGGTAAGCGCTTGCTTGGCTGCTTGCTTGAGCTTTTCCGCCGCTGCTCCACGCATGCTTCCGCTCGAATCCAGGACCAGGGTGATGTAGATGGGAGTATCGGGAATTTTTACCTGCCCCGAGGACACCAGGTTGGTGAACAGGTTGGTCACCTGGGCGCTGGAGGGTTGTGCATCCAGGATGGGAGCTCCGGTTTCTGGTTCGAAAACATTAAAGTAGATCTTTAAGTTCACCCCGTCTTGAGTCTCAAGGGTCGTGACCTGGTTTACCCGGATTGCCCACGCAGACTGCGCAAACACTACTCCCAAAGCAGGGATGGACAGCATGGCAACCAGGCTGACGATCAGGACGATCCGTTTCAGGTTCATTACGACACCCTCCAAATATTATTATAAATTGGGGAATAGTTGGGAAGATTATATCAAAATTGTGCCCATAATACTAGCAGGCGGAAGTTTCCTTGCTCGCTGAGGACAGACTTAAGCACCAACCCCGAACTAGTGAAGGAACATGCTTCCCCCAACCGACACAATATATCCTATAGCTCCTGGTTCGTGAACAATTTTATGCTCAACTTAGCAAGTCCCTCCAGGTATTATCCATTCCTTCATGCAAGGTAACCGAATTAGGATGGCTTTGGCAAAGAGGATATTCAGACTGGGAGCCCTCTTTAGGTCTCGGGGGGATTGATCATCGATCGTGTTCGTAAGACCCCCAATATTATCTAATAAAATATTAAGATTATCCCCTTGTCTTTTTTATTGTTTTCTGCTAATATACTCAGGCAAACACTTGGGTGCCCCCCTCACCCAGGTGTTTGCGCTTAATTTAGGAATTCGGACCCTCTCCCGCACTGGCGGGAATCTTGTTTTAAATCAGGAGAACCCTTATGGTCCATCGTATCGCTGTTGTCACCCTTTGGGCAGAAGATGTACCCACTACTGCACATTTCTACCGGGACGTAGTCGGGTTACCCATGATTCCTCATCATGCCGGTGATCGTCCGCATTTCAATATGGAGGGGTGTTTCCTGACGATTGTCCAGGGTCGCCCTGCCCTCCCACCTGATCCTGAGCCGCGCTTCCCCGTGGTCGCTTTTTCGATCCCGGACCTCGACCATGCGGTCGAAAAACTCAGAAAATATAGCGTGGAAACGCCCTGGGGGGTGGAAAGAGACAACTCGGGACGGTGGGTCATGTTCCGCGATCCGGCGGGGAACCTGGTGGAATTGGTCGAATTTAAACAAGAAGAGCGGTCGATTTGACCGCTCTTCTTTGAAACTGGCTACTTGCGCAGGTCTGCCAGGTGCTCTTCCACCGCCTGGACCTCGAGCTTGAGTTCTGCCAGGTAGGATTCCAGCTCCTCGATCTGCTCGGCTTTTGTTAGAAATTGGCGCTCGAACCCGCCATCTCCGCCGCAACAATCACAGCCACAATCACATTTCTCATTCTTGCAATCACATTTTTCGTCCATGGGTATTCTCCTCTGAAAGGTTAGCCATCAAATTCTGATTCAAGCGCTTTCTGCAAGCGCTTGTTGAAACCAAACAAGCACCTCATCTTTGGATGGGAATCTCCCCACACACACCAACCGGTCATTTACCACCAGGCTGGGATAGATGAGCACTGGAGTGAACTTCGCGATCTCGGCAAGATCCTTCACTTCGGATATTTCGATCAGGAGGTCGGGGGCTTCAACACACAAGCCAGCCTGGGCGGCTAACACTGCCCGCCGAACCGAGTAGCGTTGGGGGGTCTTGGAACCAAGGATTTTGACGCCGATTTTCATTCTGCCTCGGCAGTTAAAAAGAGCCTCTTCTTCAAACCGAATGCCACATTTACCAGCCCGATCATCACGGGTACTTCGATCAATGGCCCAATGACAGCAGCAAAAGCCGCGCCGCTGTTGATACCAAACACACCCACTGCGACAGCAATCGCCAGTTCAAAGTTGTTACTGGCAGCTGTAAATGAGAGAGTGACGGTCTTTTTGTAGTCTGCGCCGACGGCCTTGCCCATTAAGAAACTAACCAGGAACATGATCACGAAATAGATCAGTAAGGGGATGGCAATGCGCACTACGTCCAGTGGAAGCTGGATAATATACTCACCCTTAAGGGAGAACATCACCACGATCGTGAAGAGTAACGCGATCAACGTAAGCGGACTAATCTTCGGAATGAATTTAGTATGATACCAGTCCTTGCCCTTGGCGCGGACGAGAAAGTAGCGCGTCAGGAAACCGGCAATGAATGGGATACCAAGGTAAATGAATACGCTTTTGGCAATCTCGCCGATGGTGATATTAACAATATTCCCGGTCATGCCGAACCAGGTTGGCAGGACCGTGATGAAAACATAGGCGTATACGCTGTAAAACAACACTTGGAAAACGGAGTTGAAAGCCACCAGCCCGGCAGCATATTCGCTATCGCCTTTAGCCAGCTCATTCCACACGATGACCATCGCAATGCAGCGCGCCAGCCCGATCAGGATTAGGCCGGTCATATATTCCGGATATCCGCGCAGGAAGATAATGGCGAGGATAAACATCAGCACCGGCCCGATGACCCAGTTCTGGAGCAACGACAAACCCAGCACCTTCCAGTTCCGAAAAACGTCGCCCAGCTCGTCATAATGGACCTTTGCCAGCGGAGGGAACATCATCAGGATCAGGCCGATGGCGATCGGCACATTGGTCGTCCCTATCGAAACGAGGACGTTGAACCTGGCAACCTGGTAGGTAAAAAAGTAGCCGATGCCCACGCCGATGGCCATTGCCAGGAAAATCCAAACGGTCAGGTAGCGGTCGAGGAAAGAGAGTTTTTTGGTGGTGTTGATTTCTTTGGTCATGGTGTCTCCATTTGAATTAGGGATGGTCAGAGTTTTTGGAGCTTTGTGCGCGCAGCTTTGCGCGCAGCATTTCCACGGTTGGAGCGCCCTTAAGTCCTTGAGGAGTCGCATAGACGCGACAATTGAGGTTATATCGCTTGCGCGCTTCGGGCCATAAATCCACGCCGTTTACCCAAAATGAAGGCGAACCTAAAAATTTAAGGCGGCCTGCAGCAGCGTCATCCGGGACTTTAATCAAGCGGATGGTTGCTTTCAACTCTTCGGCTTTCAGAGCGGTCTTCAAGTTCTTGAGCCCGCCTTGCCAGGAGGGACAGTCATCGATATACAAAATTTTAATTTCCATAGTCCTTCAGCATCGGGACGATCCAGGCCGCGATGTCATCACGAACCTTTCGGAAATCAGCCCTATCACCCGTTTTGGCGGGATCGGGGAAGTCGTGATGGAGGCGTTTCCCATTCCCGAGCCAGACCGGACATTCCTCCTGGGCAGAGTCACACAGCGTGATCACCAGGTCGAAGTCCACCCCCCGGAATTCATCCACCAGCTTCGAACGACCCGCATGCTGGATTCCGATCTCTGCCAGGACTTCCAAAGCCTTGGGATGGACGTGGCTGGCTGGTTTGGTCCCCGCACTAGAGGCCACCCAGTCATCCGCCAGCCTGGCATTGACGATCGCTTCAGCCATCTGGGAGCGGATTGAGTTACCGGTGCAGAGTAAGAGAACTTTCTTCATTCATTCCGCCAAAAGGGCGTTCGTCAGGAAGGTGGTGATCTCGGCTTCGCTTGGGAGTCGGCCTGCAGAAACCACCTTCTCATTGATCACCAGCCCCGGGGTCGCCAGGAGCTTATATTTCATGATCTCCGCATAGTCGGTCACTTTCTCGATTTTTGCGTCAATACTTAAAGCATTGACCGCCCGGGTGGCCAGGGAGGCCAAATTTTGACAGTTCTGACATCCAGGACCTAACACTTTGATCGTAAGCATGTTCACCTCCGAAAACCTAGTCATTCTGAATTTTAATGTCTGGCTCAATGACGATCTCAGACTTCACCGAGTTCGCCACCAGGCTGTATTTTTGAGCGGATTTTAAGGCACGGCGGGTACGCGCCTCTACGGCTTTTGGGTCTTCCTCCCCAGCGGCGATCCGGATGACCGGCCGAAAGTGCAGCTGGGTGAAAGTCTCTGTGCGGTCCAGCTCGATCAGCTTGGTCCCCTCGGCCCTGCAATCGTAGGAAAGTAGATTTAGTTTGTAGCGTTCAGCAGCCCAGAGGAACATCATCATGATGCAGGTATTGGCTGCCGCAACAAAGGCATCTTCCGGGGTCAGGACTCCGGGATGTCCCTGTGCATCGGGAGGCGCGGAGAATTCCATTTCAGGACCATTGCCCATCACGAGTTGACCCCAGTGTTCCCCTTTCCAGGCGACGGTGGTGTTATAGATGGCAGTGCGGCTCATTTGGATGCTCCTTGCAGCTCACAAAAGGCCGCATATTCCCGCATCAAGGTCTCCCCGTAGGCCTCTTCTTCACCCGCTGGGATTGAGTTATAGATCTTCACGTTTGCCATTAGTTCGTCGGTGCTGTCGTGTGAGGCCTGTTTTTTTGAATCAAAGAATTGCTGGAAAATCAGCGGAAGGGCGATTAATGAAACTGTCTTTCCATTGATGAGGATATCCTGGACCGGAATCCCGGAACCGCAGGAACAGGTCGCTTGGACCGGCACCTGTACGACGGGCAGACTGGTGTTTTCCACAACTCCTGAGGTGCGGTTCCAGGAAGTGTGCAATAATTCGTCCACGAGCAATGCCGCCTCCCCAGCGACCGTTTCCACCGCCAATAGACCGGCGTCGTTGAGGTGGCGTCTCCCTTCCGCTTTTCCCAGGCCGCGTTCAGCGGTGAGTTCTGAAACGACGATGCTTGCAGCAGGTTTGCCGGAGTACATTTCGGTACCGCGCGCTGCGCAGCGTTTGTCACAACCGTCAATGGCGATGGTAGGGTAGAACCTAGCAAAGGCTCGGTCACCCTCCCCGCCAGCCAGGAATAACGGCAGGCAAATGGTGACAGTTTGCGCCGGGCGAAGCTGTTCGAGGACTTTCAGGGCCGCCAGCCGCGACACCGTACCCTCCGGGAGTTCCTCTCCCGAGCAGGAGATGATCCCGACTTTTTTCTTGGGTAGTTCAGGCATTTTCACCTCCCCGTGTCCCGGGATATATTCCATCCACCACGCAAGAGATCTCCTCGGCCAGTACCTGGGCTAGTTTCTGCCCGCCTTCGTTGAGTACAGCAATTCCCTGGGGCTTTAGATCCTTGTGACGGCGAAAAACGTCCAGGACTGCGAATTCCTGCACGATCATCCCGCCGCTTTGCCGGACCATATGCGCAGCGCAGGCCAGTTTACAGCCGTCGATGGTCACGGCAGGGCAATCATGAATTGCAGAGCGGGATTCGTCATCCCCGAGAACCAATAACGCCAGCGGCATCATTTGGGTCTGCCCCGGTCGTAAATCTTCGGTAACCATGAAGGCGGCTTCGCGGCTGACAGTCCCATACGTCTTGCCGATCCCACTGCAGGGCACGATCAAAACTTTCTGAATAGGGGGCTTCATGCTTTCCGTGCTTCCTTTTCCGCCTGGCTCTTCATGATCTCAAAGTAAGCCTGCGGGGTGAGCAATGTGGCTCGCTGGGATTCCCATTCTTCAACTTCCATTGTGACCATCCATCCCTTCCCATAAGGGTCCTGGTTGATCACTTCCGGGGTGTCTGTCATAGCGGGGTTAACTTCCATGATTTTTCCAGTCACCGGCGATGAAAACGAGATGTTCACCTTGATCGTCTCAATCACCGCCAATTCCTCTGTCACAGCCAGGACTGTTCCAACGGGTTTGATTTCAGCAAAGGCAACGTCGCCGTTGCGCTGCTGGACAAAGTCAGACACCCCAATGCAGGCGAGACCCTTTTCCTCCTTTGCCCAGACGCCTTCTGATGTATAAAAACGGTCCGTGGCAACCTTGAAGGTGAATTTATCAACCGTGGTTTCTAAAAAGTTTGACATGTGTTATTCCTCTGGAAATATCGTTCTACGGACATTGGATCACTCCCTGCGCCCACAGGCAACCGCCGCAGGTCGGGAAAGTATTGCCGAAACAGTCTTCTTCATTTAAATCCGACATACTGCATCCACCGCAGGAGGTGCATGGTGCGAAGTCGAATTCAGTTACTCGCTTGCGGAAATCTAAATATTCAGGTGTATTCCAAATGGTGTTTAGGTCCATGTCATTCACATTGCCGATGACATGACTGCGGACGGATCGGGTTTTATGATTCAAAAAGGTCATGAAATGGTGCATCAAAGGCAGGCAAGGACTGACCGCCCCGTCCCACCGAATTGCCACGGACCCGCGTTCGATGAATGGACAGCGACCTTTTTCCTGCCCCAGGTTGACCCCGTTCAGGCTGACATTGGTCCGGTCATACAGGATTTTGATAATGGCATCCTTGCTGTCCGGGTTCAGATCCATGCGCGGCAGGTCAATGTGCGGCGCCCAGGAGGATGGGGTTGAATCAACCCCATCGATGGTGATGGTACAAAGCATTTCCGTGCACATCTCCTCCGTGTAAGGAAATACATTGGTGACCATGTACTGCGACGCACCGAGGCGGATACTCATCCTGATGAGCGCCGGAAGGTCAGCAATATTTTTACGCATCGCAACGAAAGATATTCCGATTTTCGGTGTACGGGCGATTTCATGGTGCAGGTAGGCAAGGCGCTTTATGTTCTCCAGAACCAGGGGCAGGGTGGCTCCCAGGCGGACACCGTCGTATTGTTCCGGCGTGGCACCATCCAGGGAGAACCAGATCGTATCTAGGCCGGCCTGGCTTAGATCGCGTGAGAGTTGTTCGGTGAGCAGCATGCCATTTGTGATCAATTCAACTTTTCCGGCCGCGGCCTTGGTTTTTGCCACCATTCCGGCAATATCAGGCATCATCAACGGCTCCCCGAAGCCGCCGAAGAAAACATCCGGGCGAAAAGGCAAATTCTTCAAGCTCTCCAATATCCGCGCGAAGGTTTCTTCCGTCATGTCCCCCTGGGTTTCATTCCAGGCATTGCGGATACAGGTTCGGCAGGTGAGGTTGCAGCGGCTGGTTGGCTCGACATATACCTTGGCCAAATGGGTGATTGGACGGTGCAACCGTAGCGATGTTGGGTCTTCCCTCATACGTATTTGCGCGCCAGGTCGAATCCCGTAATGCTCCTGCACATTCGGTGACAGGATCAGCCGACCTTGTTCATCGACCTCAATCCATTGTTCTTTATCGATCATTGTATGAGATCCGGAAGGATGCCTGCAAAATGTGTCATGGGAACAGGTGGAAACGTATTCAAATGAGTACGAATGTCAAGCCGTTTTGCGCGTCGTGCAATTCGGGCAATCACATTCCGGTGACGGCGCCAGTTCCGGCAGGGTGACGCCCTGCACCTCGGCTGCCTGGTGGATAACCGCAAGGAAGCGTGGGTCGCTCAAGCGGTAATGGATATTGCGGCCCTGGCGTGAGGTCACAACAATGCCTGCTTTTCGCAGCGCCATTAAATGCTGCGAGAGGTAAGCCTGCCGCCAACCGAACGTGGCTTCCAGGTGACAGACACAGGGCTCGTCTGCGCCAATGGCCAGCAGGATCTGCAGGCGGGATCCCTGCCCGATGGTCTGCAGCAGGGAAGCCACTTTTTCAACAGGGGTTATATTCGCCATCATGAATGTATTATATCCTTGGAAGTTTTCCCCCGAGAGTGCGGAGTGTCACCTGAACAGGCGCTGGATGTAATAAAAACCTTCCCCCAGGTTTAGGGGGAAGGGAAAAACCAATTCAATCCTCTTTCGGGTTTATTTCAGCTTCATCAACACTTCACCCAGGCGCGCGATCTCTTCAAGCGTGTTGTAGTGGACCGCGCCCACCCGCACCATGCCGCCGGAAGCCTCAACACCCAGGCGCTCGGTGACTGCCAGGGCATAGTAGTTCCCGTCCCAGACGTAGAATCCCTCAGCTGCCAGGGCCATGGCGATGGCGCGCGGGTGCCGGCCTTCCAGGGTGAATGCGAAGGTGGGGACGCGCACATCCACCTTGCGCGGGTCGGGCTGACCGTAGAGACGCAGACCCGGGACCTTTTCCAAGACCGCAAGCATGGCGCGGCTGAGTTCGAACTCGTAGGCGCGCAGAGCCGTGAGGGCTTTCTTGTATTCCAGCCGCCGCCCGCCATAACCGCTCTCTTTCAGCCCCTCCTCCTGCTCCCCGCCGAAGGTTCTTCCGAGCCACTCGAAGTATTCCAGCGCGCCGAGCACACCGGCGATGCCTTCATGGTTCTGGGTGCCGGTCTCGAACTTGCCGGGCAGCGAGTTGGTGGCGGGGCGGACCTTGTATGCCTTGAGCTCTTCCAGCAGGTCGTAACGACCATAGAGGATGCCGGCGTGTGGGCCGAAAAATTTATAGGAGGAACAGACCAGGAAGTCCACGCCCAGAGCCTGTACATCGATGGGCCCGTGCGGGGCATACTGGACCGCGTCCACGTAGACCAGCGCGCCGGCTGCGTGGGCCATCTCGGTGATTTTTCTCACCGGGTTGATGGTCCCGACCGCATTGGATGCATACCCGAATGCCACGATTTTTGGTTTGCGTTCGAGTGCCTTGGCGAATTCGTCCAGCTTCAAGGTACAGTCTTCCATGTCAAAGTCGATCCAGGTGATTTTGCAGCCGCGGTCTTCTGCCACCAGCAGCCAGGGGGAGATATTGGCGTCGTGGTCGAGGCGGGTGATGACGATCTCGTCGTCGGGGTTGAGGCTGCGTGCCAGCGAGCGGCTGATGTGCAGGGTGAGGGTGGTCATGTTGTTGCCGAAGACGATCTCCTGCGGTCGGGCAGCATTGAGGAAATCGGCCATGGCGGCATGGGCTTCATCCAGGATCAGGTCTGACTGGCGGCTGGTGGCAAAGGCACCCTCGTGGTTGGCGTTGCACTCGAGCAGGTAGTGCTGGATGCGCTCGAGGGACTGGCGGGCGATCTGGGTGCCGCCGGGGTTGTCAAAGAAAACAGCAGGGCGATTAAGGGAAGGGAATTGTTCACGGACGAGGGGAAGGTTGAGGGACATAACGGACTCCTTGGCCTGATTATAACTTTGCTTGAAGAAAGCAGCCGGTCATTATCGGCCTGGTCAACGGGCATGGGATCGTAAGAATTGTACCTTTGACTCCTAGTGGCATCGATGCCGCAGGTGGATGTTTGAGACCGCCTCGGCGGGTGCGAGATATCGCTGGAATGGATATCGCGTCCTGATCGTCAAGGGACAAGGGGTTTGAAGATTTCGACAATCGCGCCAACCGAACCCGTTGTGAACCCGTGTGGTTGATAGGATGGTGTTTGTTGTGGGGGCGATATTTTCCCCTAAGGACGGGGACAATGTGTGCCCGTATAACATCATTTCACAGGGAGGTTGTCAGTCCTCCCCATTCCTCCCCAAATCTTAAGGATCTAGGGAGGGTGTCCCGAAGGGACGAGTAGGGCTGAAATTGAGAATGACCATGTCACCGAATCGTTCCAAATAGAAAATAAAACATCCAGCAGATGTGATGGGCGTGATTCTCAAAGAGCTGGAAAGATCTAATCCATAGAGGCGGGAAACTTACTTTGGGAGAGCAGGACAGGTTTAATTGCAAACAGTCCCAGCTGGCGGATGCCGTCACCCGCCAGGGCGGGCATGTCAGACTCGCGGATGCCGAGGGGATGGAGCAGCTGGTACACGGCGCGCATGAGCAGCTCGCAGTAATGTTGCTTGTCGATGCGGCGGTCCTCGGGCCAGTGGACGTAGTCCACGACCTGGACGCCGGATTGGGTGCCGAGGATGCGGATGTATTCGACCTTCTGCCCAGCCTGCACGGTACGCTGGTCGGCTTCCATTTGCCTGCCGGCGCTGGCGGCGTCGGAGATGCCCTTGAACTGGTCCAGGTTGCGGGAGAGGCGGCGGGTGATGATCAGGTCGGAGACGGGCACCCTGCCCTGGAGCAGGTCGTCGATCTTGCGGCGCATCAGGTCCACGGCGGCGGGCAGCAGGGCAGCCAGCTTATTGCCGTTGGGTTCGGAAAGGAAGAGGGCGATGATCTCCTTTTCGCCCTGGACCACCCAGGCGGGAGTGTCCATGCGGCGCTGGGCGAGTCCCCTCACCTTGGGCTTGCCGTTGTCCATGCGGCCGAAGTAGCGGTTGACGGCGCCGATGCGCGGGTTGCCCTTGGATGGCAGGAAAACGATCCAGTCGAAGACGGCTTCGGGCATGATGACCAGACCGGTGCGCTGGTTGATCTCGTCAATGAGCGGCTGGAAGTGGGCAGGGCGGGTGCTGTCGGGGCGCTTGACGAAGACGCTGTCAGTGTTGGCCGAAAGGACGGCATAGCCCTGACCCTGGGCGGATTCGATGGCGCGGACGAGCATCTCGCGCCCGAAGGCGGTGATGGCTTCGTGGGCCTGGATGTTGCCATACAGGTTGTGCTTGAAGCCCTGGTAGCCAAAGGAGACGTAGCCCAGCCATTTGAGGGCATCGGCGATGGCGTGCAGTTCGGCATGGCGCGGGTCGGACTCGCCCAACTGGGCCATGCGGCGCTTGACCGCCAGCCTCTTCTCCAGCAGGGGCTTCAGGACGGAGGGGACCAGGCCGGGCACGTCCTGGGTGATGGGGACATGGGTCTCGGGGACGAAGAGGGTCTTTTGCCCGGTGACGCCCACGGTCTCGCCGCTGATGTTCATCTTCACCATCAGGCTGGGGTACATGGAAAAGTAATCGAGGGCGGCCACGTGGTTATGCAGGCCGACGACGGGGCGGTAGTTCAGTCCGCCGTTATCGGCCAGATTGAATTCGGCGGCGGATTTGAAGCGCTCGGTCTGGACCTTGTGCTCGGGGACGAGCACGCCGCGGCGCAGGGCCTCGGCCATCTGCATGGCGGTGAAGCCGGCCCCGGGGCTGTTGCGGGCGGCCGTTTCAAGCGGCAGGGCGGTGACGCGCGCCAGCTCAACGGTGGAGTGCATGCTGAAGCCGCCGGTGGTGCCGTTGGCGGGGTCGATGTGGGCGCGCCCGAACAGGAAGGTCTGCCCGGCGCGGTAATGGACCACCCCGTAGCTCTGGAAGGTGACCTCGTCGCGGGAGAGGTATTTGTGGCGGAGGTCGCGGCTGGGGTTGAAATCGAAATTGAATTCGCGGGCCCAGCCCAGCAGGGCGGGGAAGAGCCAGCCGTCGCCCCAGTGCGCCATGAGGATGTCGGGGTCGAAGGTGTCCAGCAGGGCGGAGAAATCCTTGAGCACCTGGAGGGGCTGGTCGAGGCGCAGGGTGTGTTCCTGTTCGCCGCAGGTGATGAGCAGGCTGGCGGGATGGGAGAACTGGGGGTTGGCATCCGGCAGGACCGTCATGGTGCGCAGGCCGGGGATGGAATAGTCGATCTCCCAGGGGCTGTCCTGGGGGTAGAGGTTGAGCAGGTTGAACTCGGCATCGTGGGAGAAGAAACAGCGGGCGGTGGGGAAAGCGCCGGTGGCGGCCGGCGTAGCGCACCGAGAGGGGGATGTTGATGTCATAGTAGCGCAGTTTGGCCGCGCCGAAGCGCTTTTTCAGGTCGTTGATGAGGTTCTGCTGGAGGACCGGGTTGGCGGTCTGGACGGCCAGCACCTGCTGGGGACCGTCGTACAGTTCGAGCCGTTCGGTGAGGAAGGAGCGCACCCTGAAGATGTCCTGTTCCAGGAAGGCGGCGACCTTTTTGAGGGCCCCGGGCTCGCCGCCGATATAGAAGGCGGAGAGGAAGGAGGCCGTGAGGCGCCGGCGGGAGCCGTCCTCGCCCAGGACCCAGAGCACGACCCCGTCCTGTTCGTCGGGGTAGATGAAGAGCAGCCAGCCGGAAAGACTAGAGTGCACCATCGGAGGGGTAGAGGATCTCGGATAATTCGGCCCGCATGGCGCTTCAGCCTTGAATCGACATCCTCGTCCAGGTGCTGGATGTCTTCCTTCAGGCGGGCAGATCTCGGCGGCCTGGAGGCGCTGATCGGCCTGGGCTTCGTGCTGCAGCTTTTCCATCTGGACCTGCAGGGCGGTGATGAGCTTCCTCTGCTCGAGGATCATCGACATGAGCAGGGTGGCGATGAGCAGCGGGTGGTTGCTTTTTTCGACCGAGGGGACGTAGGCCTCGATCACATCCCACAGCTCGTCGAAGAGCAGCTGGTCGCTCTTCAGCAGGAGGGCGCGGCGGTAGCCGTCGAAGAAGGCGCGCTCGGACCTGAAGCGCATGGTCATGGAAGCGGTGTTATGACCCATGGTCGTACCCTTCCTTCCAGGCGGGTGACCCGGTCGGCGCTGCGGAACAACGAGGCGTAGAGCTGGGTGCGCTCGGTGCCGGGGGAGGCGCTGACGATGACCGGGCCGGCCTGGCTCAGCTCCCTTGAGGGCGAGGATGCCCTGGATGAAGAGTTCGGAGGCTTCGTCCTCGCGGACCTTGTCATCGTAGAAATGGAGCAGCAGGTCGGTGACAAAGGTGGGGGCGCCGGCGGCCTGGGTCTTGCGCAGCAGGGCCACCACCTGGTAGCAGGTCTCGGCGCGGGAGATGGCGATGTTGTGCTGGAGGACGCTGGTAATAATCTCCGCCGGCCCGGCGGGCCACGTCGTAGATGAGGAGCTGGAGGTCGAGGTAGTTGCCGCAGATGAGCCAGCGGATGGGGGCGTGGACCGCCAGCCGGACGAGGCAGCGGCGCATGTAGGAGGTGGTGAGGGAGGGGGAACCGGTGATGAGGCGGAGTTTGCTTGGCATGGTTGATTCCTGCATGCATTATAATAGAACATGCGTTCTAGTGTCAATCCCCCATCTCTCCAATACCTGGCCGGGACTCCACCCGAACCGGCTGAGGAGAATGCTTTTGGCTCGTTTGTTTTAACCGAGGATATCAATTGTAGTTAGGTTACGATAAGTTGATTCCAGCTTATGGGGATATACATATTTATGCACTTAAATCTTGCCGGGGCTTCCCCTATAATAATACTAAGCGAAGGGGCAGGCCATGCGCGGTGAACAAAGAATTACGATACGGCGTAAAGCTGGATTGGTCCATATTCCTTGTATCGGAGTTTAAATGAGTCAAATAATCGGCTATGGTGAAGACGCGCTCACCTATTGGGCCATTACATCAAAGCTTGATGAGATATTAAGAACCCTAGGGGATAACAGTTATCCTTCAGCCACAATTATTATTTACCGGCCAAGCTTTGGTCGCCGGGGCCGATTCAGTGCCCATGCTGATAAGGACCATTTGAGCGCCGAATTTGGTGAATTCGATGCGATCCTGGGAACGCAGCAAGCCGTCTATCTGGTTGAAAGCAAATGGGATTCATCCATCACGCCCCGGAATACCCGGACCACTCTCAAAGGCGCGATTTCCCGCCGGCATGAGATCATGCGCTGGTATTTGCAAACCTGGAAGACGAATCAACCGAAAGATTGGACGGAATTTGTTGCACAACATGAAATCCCCTTTTCAAAACTTGTTTCCGGGTAACAAAATGGCACCAGCAGATAGCCGCCTGGCACAGAATTTGGAGTTTGTCTTAAAAATGTTGAGCAACTGTGGCCCCCATGTACAAGATGTGGTCTTGTTCATAGGTCAAGAGTCTCCTCTCAAGCCAATCGGGATAATACCGGAACCCTTCAAATTGGTGATGTTAAAGTATCATCCGATAAACCCTTCAGGGTACTTTCAAATTCAAAATATCTAAAAAGCCAACCGCTGTCGAATGTATCCAAACAACACCAACCGTCCTCCCTGTAGTTAGGCCGTTTCTGCGGATATCAGCACCTTTCCATTCAGCAGTTTGCCAAATATGATCTGCAAGTTTCGTTAAAAATACGTGCGTTTGGGATAATAAGTAATGTACACTGCCATCGCCTTGAATCATCGACAGGAGATAAAGTTAAACCTCCAGGACAGACAAAGGTTTCTCAGGAGGACGCGCCATGCAAATTACCAAAAAGGAACTGGATGAATTGCTGAAAAAACCCAGCCCGTTGGATCTGGCAAACCTTGACCTGAGGGGTGCTGATTTGAGCGGCAGCAAATCTTCAGGGGGCCTATTTTCCAGGGTCTGACCTGACCGGCGCCAATCTTTCCAAGGCCAACCTGGCCAAATCCCTTCTGTGGGGCGCTCATCTGAATGAAGCCGATCTGAGAGAGGCTGACCTGAGAGAGGCCAGCCTTGGAAGAGCAGACTTGAGAAAGGCTGACCTGAGGGGGGCCAACCTGGATGGGGCTGACCTTAAAGGTGCGCTATACGATCCAAAAACAAAATGGCCAGATAGCTGCGACCCAAAGGCGGCTGGGGGAATATTAGTGGATCAATAACACAGGCAAAGAATTCAGATTACCGACCTGCCAGCGGAGCCGGGTAGGATCATTGAATTGACCAAAGGTGGGTAGGCGCTGAACGTTTTCACTATCCTTTTTTAATTCATTCGTAAAAATTACTCATGGGGGGAAATGGGGATATACTGCATAAATCCCGGACAAAATAGTTGGTTTGGAAAAAAGGAAAATGGAAAATTCAACCCCCAGTATCTTCAACGATGTGATCGGCCCCGTGATGCGCGGGCCTTCCAGTTCCCACTGCGCTGCGGCGGTGCGGATCGGCAGGATGGTGCGGGACCTGATGGATGGGGAGATCGAAGACGTGCTGATCGAATTCGATCCGGACGGCTCGCTGGCCACCACCCACGAAAGCCAGGGTTCGGACATGGGGCTGTATGCCGGCTTCCTGGGGTGGGAGGCTACCGACGAGAGGCTGCCAGGCTCCACGGAGGCGATCCGGGAAGCCGGGATCAAGGTCAAGATCACCATCACCCCCATCCAGGCGGGGCACCCCAACACGTACAAGATGACCGTCACGAATTCCAAGGAGAGCCACAGCCTGCCGCGCCATCTCCACCGGCGGAGGGATCATCGAAGTGATCGAGATCGACGGGGTCAAGGTATCCCTGGCGGGTGACTATTACGAGACACTCATGTTTGTTGGAGAAGACGGAGAAAGACTGCTGAGGTGGTTGAAAGGAAATCTCCAGGCTGATGAAGTCCAGCTCCTGGGCAGCAGCCGGACCCGGTTGGTTGAGATCAAGTCCCAGAAATTTTTAGCCCCGGAAATCCTCAGCGAGGTGCGCTCCAAATTCGAGATCCTTGCCGTCAAACAAATCGGACCGGTGCTCCCGATCCTGTCGCACAGGGAATCCCAAGTACCGTTCATCACCTGTGCCGAGATGATGGAATACAACCGGGATAAAAACCTGGAGCTGTGGGAACTGGCCGTCCATTACGAGTCCGCCAGGGGCGCCATCAGCGCTGAACAGGTGATGGAAAAGATGACGGATATCATCGACATCATGCAGGGTGCCATCCGGGCGGGGCTGGCTGGCACGCAGTATGCCGACCGGATCCTGGGATATCAATCGGGGAAATTCAAAGCAAGGATGGATAAGCGGCGACTAATCGAAGGCGGGGTGCTGAACCAGATCATCATGGATACCACGGCGCTGATGGAATCCAAGAGCGCCATGGGATTGATCGTGGCAGCCCCAACAGCGGGATCGTGCGGCGGGCTTCCGGGCGCATGCATCGGTGCTGCGGAGGCGATGGGACTTTCCAAGGATGACATGACGCGCGCCATGCTGGCTGGAGGGCTAATCGGCGTTTTTATAGCGGCGCACGCCACTTTCGCGGCGGAGGTGGGCGGCTGCCAGGCTGAATGCGGTGCCGGATCGGGGATGGCCGCGGCTGCCCTGGTCACACTGGCAGGTGGGAGCACCCAGCAGGCGGTCAACGCGGCCTCGATGGCGTTGCAGAATATCCTGGGGATGGTGTGCGACCCGGTGGCAAACCGGGTGGAGGTGCCCTGCCTCGGTAAGAACGTAATGGCTGCAAGCAATGCGCTGGCGTGCGCCAATATGGCCCTGGCAGATTTCGACCCGGTCATCCCGCTGGATGAAGTGATTGAAACCATGGATGCGGTGGGGAAAATGCTCCCCTGCGCGCGCTGCGCTGCACGGCGTATGGGGGACTTTCGATCACCAGGACCGCGAAGGAGATCGAAAAGCGATTGGCACAAAAACGAAATTAAGGGGAGAATAATTGCCGGATCAGCGCATCTCAAGATCCAACCCCCGAAACCCCAATAGGTTAATGGTTCAGTCTCAATTGACAGCTTATATTTCCCTGCTGCCAATCCGGAGGGGTACTTGAAAAAATCCTTCAACGCCTTATAATAAAAAAAACAATCCCGATAAAGTGAATAGTGTTCCCGGCGATGACAGCGCCACCGCAGCAAGAAGTTCACACAATAGACGATATGCAGCCGCCGACCCAAGAGTCGACGGTTTTTATTTAGTCATCGGCACCAGTTCCAAGGTTCAAGAGCCCGGAATTTTGCTCACCAACCCGACAGGCTTTCGTTCTTTGCGGGTTGCCAGGAGGTGAATATGACCAAACACCCTATTGTGTTCATCCTTTCCAGGGTTTTCTTCGTGATAGGGATCCTAATGGGATCGATGAGCATGCAATTCAACCTGCCTGTACAGGCTGCCCCAGCGGCAGTGGCGGCCATCCATCTCAACCCCTCTTCAGGAACTCCTGGTACCGTCATCACGGTCAATGCCAGCGGATTTATCCCGGGTGCGGGTGGTGAAATCCGCTGGGACGGAGCGACCCTGGTCACTTTCATGATCTCGTCGGGATCCTTTACGCAAACATTCAGCGTGCCCATGGATGCTCCAGCGGGGAATCATACCGTCACCGTGTGCGGTAATTGTTATGGATCGGAGTTTGTGGATATGGTTACCGCAGATTTCCTGGTGATCATCCCGCCAGCCAATACCAACACACCTGTCCCCGTCCCCATTCCCACTGATACCTGGATCCCCGTGCGGGTACCGACCGCAACCAGCATCCCAACACCGAGTGAACCAGCCTCCGTCTGCGGAGACCTGGGGTTGGGTACAGATGCGAAGGTGGTAGATTTTGAAGGCTTCCGTGCCGGTCAAAAATTGAAATCAGAATTGGAGGGGGAATTTGGAGTGTCTTTTGACACCACCCTGGAGGTGACCATCCCGGAGATCGCCGTTCATTCAGGCACCTATTCCGGCCGCAGCGTGGATTCAAATGAATTTGGGAGTTCGGGGAATCCGATCCGGATGCATTTCAGCCGCCCGCTGCAAGCGTTGGGGATGTTCGTGGGCCAGGTAGAGCCCGTCTATGCACTTGAACCCGTTAATGCGATTTTGTCAGTCTTTGGATATCGAGGCGGATCGGGAGATGTTTTATTCCTGGGGAGCAGTACCGTGCAATTCCCGGAAGCACCAACCGATATTAAACATTGCCTCGTTTTTAAGGCTGCGGCTGAGGACCTGGTCACTTTTGCCACGCTTGAATATTCTGATTCTGAAGGGCATTCAACGTTTGAACCACGCTTGCTGGATGACCTGACCCTGGTCTACAGCACACAAACACTTCCCGTGGATATGCCTCCCGTAGTGACCATCACCTCACCTGGCGAGGGAGCAATGATCACTGGAGGAGACGTTTCCTTCACGGGAGAAATTCGAGAAGACCGCCGACTTGCGGCAGTTAATTATCAAATTGAGACCTCTTCCGGAGACGCAGCGGGTACTGTCGTTGCTTCCGGTCCGCTTAGCTTTAGTCCCGCCGGAGGAGACCCCCAACTTTATTTTTCCCTGCTAACATTCAGCTCGGGGGCGTATTTTGCACCCAACCAAACATACACCCTGGTCATGACGGCAAGGGATGAGGCAGGGCAGGAAGGCGAAGCGCGGGTCACTGTTTACTATGTGCCTCCACCACCCACGCCGACACCGATCCCACTTGATATCCGGGTGGTGAAGATTGAAATCACGCAGGCTGTGCAGTGCATGAATAATTTATCCTGCGAAGACAATTCGGTCCCGCTCATCCAGAAAAAACCCACCCTGGTGCGCGCCTACCTGGCATCCAACCTGGGTCCAGTGGACAACGTCAGCGGGTATCTAATGATCTACGAGGGCGATGCCCTGGATTTCCATTTAGCCATGCCGCTCGCCACGGTCACGGTGGATAACGTGCCCAACCCGGTTGCCGCGTACCGGGGAGACCTGACCCGAACACTGAATTTCCTCTTGCCGGTGCAAGTTATCGAACGACCCGGTCAGCTGCGCATAAGACTGGTGATCAATCCGGAACATACCCCCCCTGAGTGTTGTTATGATAATAATGAAACCCTGGAGAGTGTTCGAATTTATCAGTCGGACAGCCTGCATATTGTATTCATCCCCATTGCGACGCGAGGCACGGTAGGCAACCTGGAGGAAGGGTGGAAAATCATCGATTGGATGTCGAGGGTATACCCGATCTACGATATTCGATTTTGGAGATATCGCAGCGGAGCCCCGATCGAGGTGGAGGGGGATGCCCTGGTGGATAATGGCTGCGGGTATTTTTGGACCGATATTCTGAATGAGCTCTGGTGGCTAAATCTATGGACCATCGATCCTGAAGATTACACGCGTTACTATGGACTGGTGGATCACACAGCGCCACCGCCCCATTTAACGGGTTGTGGAAAAACCCCAGGAGACGAAGCCGCGGGAGTGGTTGAAACGGGAGACCGGATCACCGGAAAAACTGCAGCGCATGAGATCGGTCACAACCACGGCCTAAATCACGCAACCAGTGCATGTAATGCGGCCAATCCCGACTCCAGATATCCTGTAGCGAGAGGGCACCTGGATGAATTTGGAATCGATATCCTGCGAATGCAGATATACGATCCATTTGTCGCTTTTGACATCATGGGATACTGCGGATATGAAAATGATACCTGGATCTCCAGGTATTCCTATCTTAAGCTGTTTCAAGCCATCGGAGAAGTTGCACGGGAAACGAACGTCGAGCTTGCCAGCATTTCAATCCCGACCGGACTGAAAGAAGGAAATGAATTATTTTTGGTGGCCAGCGGTACAGCCAGACCAAACGAGGTTATTGTTAACAATGGTTTTTATCAAACATCCCTCCCAGTTGGTACCCGGGATGATATGGGAGATGGAAATTACTCTGTTGAATTACTGGCTGAAAATGGCGGCATTTTGTATTCACGGGGATTTGGTCCCGTCCGATCTGGAGATGCAGAACCAGCGGAAGAAGGAGTGCTCCAGCTGATCGTCCCCTGGGTGGAAGGAACCCATGCAGTGGTATTCAAATACCGAGGAAATGAGATAGGCAGGCAGACAGCCAGTCCAAACAGCCCGAATGTAAAATTAATCAGCCCTAATGGCGGTGATACCTGGGCAGCAGAGGGAAAAGAAACCATTTCCTGGCAAGCCAGTGACCCGGATGGAGACCCCCTGGCTTACACGGTTCAATTCAGCGCGGATGGAGGTCAGACCTGGACAGCCCTGGTTACCAATACGAAGTCCAATGAGCTGGTTGTTGACCTGGAGAACATCCAAGGGAGCCAGAATGCCCTCGTTAAGATTGTCACCACGGATGGCATGAATACAGCTGAGGATATCTCGGATGCGATCTTCAGCGTTGCTCCAAAAGGACCAGACATATATATCGCTTTTCCGGAAGACGGTGCCAGCTATGCCGAGGGACAACCCTTGTACTTCCAGGGTTATGGAACGGATATCGAGGATGGACCAATCGAGAATCCAGCTGCTTTTTGGTGGACTTCCGACCGCGATGGTATCCTGGGGCAGGGAAACCAGATGATCCTCTCCAATCTCAGCCCCGGTAAACACCTGATCACTTTGAGCGGGATTGATTCATCCGGGAATAACGGCCACCAGGTAATCTCCATAACCATTGGCAAGCTGGCTGGTCTGACTGATGAACAACGCTCCCTTTTGCACACCTATGTTGTAGTCCTGGCCCTGGCGGGGATCGGGATGAGCATTGTTATTGTGATCGTTGGATTGGGGATCAGCAGAAGGGGTGTGAAAAAGAACCCCTATAAGAAATGATTTTCCTTATAGGGGACGACTGCAATGGGAAGAGAGGCTTCCTGGCGGAATATAATTCCTCAGAACCCCAGGATTTGATTGACCAGTACCAGGTTGACGGTCCGGTGAAGGTAGGAGGCTTCCCATTCAAAGACCAGGATCTTTCCGATAAAGCTGCGCGCCTGGTCACCATAGAGCTGCTTCATGTGTTTATCTTCGAGGGGGAGAACGAACTCGCGCACCCGTTGAAAGGCTGTGTCAAGGGTAGGAGTGATCTTCTGGGTGCCCGCCACCCAAACAATGTTGGTGCTCGAATAGGCATACGCTCCCAACTGGCTGCCGGTGGCACTGGCGATCAGGATCTCTCCCGTTTCCGAAATGGCTTGCGCACTGCCAAGGAAATAATCAGCCAATGTGGCCTGCTTGCGTAGCGCCAGCTGATGAGCGGGATCTTTTTCTGCCAGGATCCCAGCTTTGAGGTACTGCCAGGGATGTTTCCCGCCCAGGAGCAAAGGTTCAAACCCGATCTGCTGCAACGTGATGGAGGCGCCGGTCATCACCGAGACACCCGCGGGGATGAGGGTTTGCAAATGTGCCAGGGCAGCTTCCTTCGTTTCAACCAAGGTGACGGTTATTCCCCGGGCGCGGACGGCTTCGATGGTTTTCTGCAGACGGTCAGAGGTGGGGAGAACATTGAATTCCATAGTTGACTTCCTTTCATAACCCAAGAACGAACAAATATATTTTACTGTATAAGCGGGGCATGTCTCCATGGAAATCCCCAGCACCCGATGTGTGCGCCATTCCGAGTAATATCAGGCTGGGGTTTCATCTACTAATTCCTGGGCAAGGGCAGAACAGAAACCAAGTTCTCCCTTAGCCTCGCGCCGCTCCAGTTTCAAGCCTGGCTTCCAACGATATCAAAGTGGAGTATACTGATTATAGTTAGTCAAACTGATACCGGTTGGAAGAATCATTTCGGCCGTGTGCGTTTCCCGACGACACCATTGATCCGTTACACGACGCTGCAAATTAATACTCGCATCCGCGAGATGACTCCCACCCAGTTACATCATTAATGCCTGTCATGATTCGGTCGATAAGGAATTCCAAACCTTAATCCGGCTGAAAACGGCACCATTAACGGAATGAAAGGGTGAACCATGTTCAATCCCATTCTCGTCCCATTGGACGGATCTCAACTGGCAGAGGGCGTAATCCCTCACGTAGTTGCCATGGCCCGAAGTTTTAATGCAGAGGTCACCCTGCTGCGCATGCTCGAAAAGAACCAGGTTGGCGCCCCGGCACAGTTATTTGATTTGTTAAACTGGCAAATTAATAAAACCAAGGCAGCACTCTACCTGGAAAAAACAAAGGCGCGGATGCAAGAGTCCGGGCTGCGGGCGCGCACAATGGTATTGGATGGGCTGGTGGCGGAGGGGATCACCGAATATGCCCAACAGCATGGAATGAAATTAATCATTATAAGCAGCCATGGGAACAGCGGGGTGACCAAATGGGGGATCAGCAGCATTGCGCAAAAAATCGTCCTGAGCGCGCCAACCTCGCTGCTCATTGTTAGGGCGCAACAATACGTCGATCGACCGGGAGAAATATCGGAAGGCCCGGTTTACCAGCACATCCTGGTCCCGCTGGACGGTTCCCAGCGGGCTGAAAATGTTTTGCCGATCATCACCCAGCTGGCTCATTTTCACAAGCCTCAGGTTCACCTTGTGCAAGTGGTGGAAACACCGGAAATGGCACGTCAAATGCCACCGTCACGGGAAGATGTTGACCTGTCCAACCAGGTTGTTGCACGGAACCTGGAAGAAGCCGGTCACTACCTTGAACAGGTGAAGTCGCGTTCCTACCTGGAGGGGATAGAAGTAAAAAGTCACCTGTTTAACAGTGATAATGCCGCAGCCGCTTTACATCAACTTGAGGAGCAGGAAAATATCGACCTGGTCACGCTAAGCGCGCATGGATATTCGGGGAATCATCAATGGCCATATGGCAGCATGGTGAACAATTTCATCCTGTACGGCAAGGCGCCTCTACTGATCGTACAGGATCTGCCTGCCAGGCAAGAGCAAAAGCCGGTTGAACTTCTGGAGAAAGAGCGCGCAGAGCGGTAATCCATGCAAATTGACTCGCAGGTCAATCTCTCCGCATCTGCCAAGCCGGAGGCAGATAGTCGATTGAGTGAGTTTGCGCACAGGCTGGCAAATTCGCACCAGTTGGAAAAACCCCCCTATCAAAAATCTTCCCTTGTGGAAGCCCTGAAGAGCTGGGAACAGACGCTCCGCAATGCGAATGGCATCTTCAAGGCTGTAACCTCCACGGATTTACCAGTGTCGCGCGCAAGCGAATGGATGCTGGATAATTTCTATATCATCACCCAAACCTTCAACCAAATAGAAGAGGACCTGCCAAGCAGCTATCTAAACCAATTGCCGAGATTGGGCGGGACAGCGTTGAAGGGTCTGCCGCGGGTTTTTGCGCTGGCATGGGAATGGATCGGGTACAGCCAGAGCCAGATCGACCTCAACCAGGCGGCCGCGTTTGTGAAAGCCTACCAACAGGTGACACCGCTGACCATCGGGGAACTTTGGGCAACCCCAATCATGCTGCGAATCGGGATCCTGGAGCGGCTGGTTTATGCAACATCCGAACTGACCGGCCTTGAAGCGCCGGAAAGCCTGAGCCCACTTCAAGACCCGGAATTACTTAGCGAAATCCCCGGACCTGTTTGCCTCTCCGGCACTGCCAAATGATTTCATTGTAAGCAACTGTTTTCTCAGCCTGCGCCTGCTGTCTGCCACAGATTGGAAAATATTCTTTGAGCAGACCAGCAGGGTGGAACAGATATTACGCGACGACCCGGCTGAGATTTATGCAGGCGATGGATTTTGACACCCGCAACAATTATCGCAGTGTCATCGAGGACCTGGCGCGACACTCGCCCTGCAGCGAAGAGGAAGTCGCTCTGGCGGCAATTGAACTTGCCCGACGCGAATGGGTGCCAGGTCCTGATGCGGGGACCCCGACACCCGAGGGAAGCGAGACCGTCCCGCCATCTGCACGGGACGTATTGTCAAACCAGGTTAGCAACAGTGTACAAGGCCGGAAGGTTCACGTCGGCTACTATTTGCTGGATGCCGGGCGGACGCTGCTTGAAAAAAGGCTGCGCTACCGACCGGACTTTGGTGTCCGGTTTCAGCGTGCCCTGCTCGCATTCCCCACCGCCACCTACCTGGGGAGTATTGGCATCCTTTCCGTGCTGTTTGTTTTGGGGCTGCTTATCTACGCAAAGTTTTCAGGCGGCTGCGCTTGCCCAACTCATCATCACCGGCGTGCTGGGATTCGGACTGGCCCTGGAAAGCGCCATCACTCTCGTGCACTGGAATGTAACCCACCGCGTCAAACCAAAAAGCCTGCCGCGCATGGATTTTTCGGAGGGAATCCCGCCGGGGAACCGCACCATGGTGGTCGTCCCGACCTTGCTGGAAAATGCCGACGAGCTCAACCATCTCCTGCAAGAATTGGAACTCTACCATCTCTCCAATCCCGACCCGCAACTGACATTTGCCCTGCTGACGGATTTTGGAGATGCTCCCACGCAGCATAAGCCGGAAGATGACCCACTGCTGGCGCTGGCGAGTGCCGGCATAGAAAATCTCAATAAAAAGTACGGACAAGCCTGCCCATTTTATTTATTCCACCGATCGCGCGAATGGAACCCATCGGAAGGGGTTTGGATGGGGTGGGAGCGCAAGCGCGGAAAATTGGCGGATTTTAATCGCCTGCTGCTCAACCTGGGGGGAACTTCCTATACCACCCAGGTAGGTGATGCAAGCATCTTTCGAAGCAGCCCCGATGCCAGCGATGGGGCTGCAGTTCCAGCAAAAGACAGGGGACCTGCGATCAAGTATGTCATCACGCTGGACGCAGACACTTCCCTGCCACAGGGAAGTGCCAACCGGATGGTAGCCACCCTGGCGCATCCGCTTAAACCATGCCGAATTTGCCGCCGACGGGCGCTCGGTGGTGGCCGGGTATACCGTCCTGCAGCCGCGGGTGGCGATCAAGCCCACCAGCGCGAACCGTTCGCTCTTTTCGCAAATCTATGCCGGGAATGCCGGGTTTGACCTGTATTCCTTCGCCGTGTCGGATGTGTACCAGGATCTATTTGGGGAGGGCAGTTACGTCGGCAAAGGGATCTATGATGTGGCGGCCTTCGAGCGCAGCCTGGAAGGTCAGATCCGCGAAAATACCCTGCTCAGCCACGACCTGTTCGAAGGGATATATGGACGGGCAGCGCTGGTGACAGATATCGTCCTGTACGAGGAATACCCATCCCGCTATCTGGCCTATACCAAACGCCTGCGCCGTTGGATCCGCGGCGATTGGCAGTTGCTGCCCTGGTTGTTCCCCATCGTCCACACCGAAAAAGGGATGGCTCCCAACCGGTTATCCATCATCAACCTTTGGAAAATATTCGACAACCTGCGGCGCAGCCTCCTGCCGCCCACCCTGCTGGCTGTTGCTCGCGGCAGGCTGGTTATTCCTGCCCGGCTCCTCCCTGGTCTGGACCCTATTGGTGCTGCTTCCTTCTGCCCTGCCCGTGGCAATTCAAACCCTGCAGCAGAGCAGGCACAAACCTCGGGCGGATGACCCATAAAGAGATCTTCGAACCGACCCGATTCCCGTTCGTACGCTGGGCGCTGGCAGTCCTTTTCCTGCCCTATGAAGCGCTGCTCATGCTGGGTGCGATCAGCACGACCTTGATCCGCCTGTTGATCGAACGGAAAAACCTGCTGCAATGGACGACAGCGGCGAATGCGGCACGCTCGTTGGGATTGAACGCACGATTCGAGACCTGGGGTGAGATGGCGGGGTCCTTGATCGTGACGGTCATCCTGGGGATCTCCGTCACCATTTTCAATCCGAGTGCATTATGGGTGGCACTGCCCCTCCTGGTTGCCTGGCTGATCGCTCCCCAAATCGCCACCGTGATCAGCAAGCCCATTACTCACATCCCCTCGCCACTCCCGCGAGGCCCAGCGCAGGCAGGTCCGCCGCCTGGCGCGGCGTACCTGGGCATTTTTTGAACAGTTTGCAGGTCCCGATGACCACTGGCTGCCGCCCGATCATTTTCAAGAGTCGCCGCGCGGCAATGTGGCCCACTACACCACGCCGACCAATATCGGTCTATTCCTGGTGTCCACGTTATCTGCGTATGATTTAGGTTACCTAGGGCCTGTCCGAACTGGCAGTCCGTTTGCGGGTCACTTTTGAGAGCATGGACAAGGCTGGAACACTACCGGGGCCACTTGCTGAACTGGTACGACTCCCAGACACTGGCGGCGCTTCCGCCCCGCTATATCTCGACCGTGGACAGCGGAAACCTGGCAGCCTGCATGATCACGCTAAAACAGGGATGCCTGGCGCTGATGGATGCGCCACTGCTGGGCAACAAGCAATGGCAGGGTCTGCTCGCCATCCTGGATATCCTGGCAGAAGCGCTGCAAGCGCTGGAAAAAAACAACCCGGATGCCTCTATCGAATCATTTGAAGTCGAATTGACCAGCATCTACGAGCGCCTCAGTGCCAATCCAGAACCAGCCTGACGAATGGACAAAGACCCTTGACTGGCTTTCAGGTGAAGGCTGGGAAGCGTGTCTCCCACCGATTGATGGAACTGCTCGAATGCCATCCCAATCTCCAGGCCGAATCCCTGTCCGAACTCCAACTCTATCTCAATTTAATGCAACACCAACTGCAAGACATGCAGCGCAGCCTGAATTTATTTGCTCCATGGTTGCAGCCGCCTGAATGGAATCGAGCCCCTGCCGTTCATGCAATTCATCCGACTGGCAGTATTTCGAAGCAGCCTGCCTGTTGTCCCGCCCTCGCTGGGACAGGCAGCAGAGGTGTATGACCGCCTATTGGAAGAACTGAAGCAATTCGAGGCAAAACTGAAGGATGAGCGTGTCCCGGATTCTGTAAGGGCCTGAGGTAATCCCGGTCTTAGCACGAACCAGACTGCGCTGATTTGGTGCCGAAAACTCGAGCTGGATCTATTGTCAGCACGAAACGCAGTCACGCCCCTGTTGAATAGTTTTCGAGATATTGCAGAGAAGGCGAACGCTGCCGTGACCGGCATGGATTTCCACTTTTTATTCGATGAGCGCCGCCAAGTGTTCCACATCGGGTATAACGCCAGCACGAACAACTCGACACAAGCTACTATGACCTGCTGGCTTCCGAAGCCCGGGTTGCCAGCCTGATCGCGATCGCCAAAGGGGATGTGCCGCAGAGTCACTGGCAGCACCTGGGACAGACCGGTGACGATCGTGAACGGCAAACAGGTCCTGCTCTCATGGAGCGGCACGATATTCGAATATCTCATGCCGGCCCTGTTCACAAAGACCTATGCAGGTACGTTCCTCTCGGATAGCTGCTACGCAGCGCTCGAGGCGCAGGTGTGTTATGGGCAAGAGAAAAAAGTGCCCTGGGGAATTTCGGAATCAGGCTACTATGCCTTCGATATCAATATGAACTACCAGTATCGGGCGTTTGGTGTACCGGATCTGGGATATAAACGGGATCTCCCTGGTGAATTGGTCATTGCTCCTTATGCCTCGTTGCTAGGGCTATCGCTACAACCGCGGGAAGTGCTGGAAAACATGACGCTCCTGGAGCAATTGAATATGCTGGGGCGATATGGTTATTATGAGGCCCTCGATTATACAAAAACGCGGCTGCCGGATGGTGAGGAACATGCCGTGGTGCAATCCTATATGGCACACCACCAGGGGATGATCCTGCTGGCGGCATGCAATTCCCTGTCAGAGGACGTGATGGTGGAGCGTTTCCACAGCGATGAGCGCATCCAGAGCGTGGAACTTCTGCTCCAGGAAAAGATCCCGCAAAACCCACCCATTGAATACCCCCATCTCGACGAACCAGTGGAACTTCCCGAGGTGGTACATTCCGTGGACAGCGCGCCGTGGCGGGTGCCCGTTGACAGCCCCATTCCGCAAGTGCATATCCTTTCACAGGGTGACACAAGCGTTTTGATCACCAATGCAGGGGGCGGATACAGCCAGTGGCGGGACCTGGCGCTCACCCGATGGCAGGCCGACACCAGCCTCGATCCGTGGGGCACCTGGATTTATGTGCAAGACCTCGAGAATGGTGCACTCTGGTCCGCGACCTGCCAGCCGATCGGATGGACCCCAGAGAAGGGGGTTATCCCGGAGTTTGATCGTGAACAAGAGGTTTTATATTATCCGTACAAGGTGGAGTTCCCGCGTTCGGACCACGGCATTTCCCTGCGCACCGGGGTGACCGTCAGCCCGGATGGAGTCGAAATCCGGAGGGTAAACATCCTGAACGACAGCGATGTTCACCGGCGGTTGAAACTAACCAGTTACGGCGAAGTGGTGCTGGCGGATCAAGCCACCGACCGGAGGCACCCAGCGTTCAACAAGCTATTTATCGAGAGCGAATATCTCCCGCATGAAAATGCGCTCCTGTTCCAGCGACGGGTGCGCTCAGACGATGAAAAGCCGGTGGTCCTGGTGCATACGCTGGTGATAGAAGCCGGGCGTAAAATGACCGCCGACCACGAGAGTGACCGAGCTCGATTCCTTGGCAGGGGTCGGACGGGGCGCAATCCGCTTGTCCCAAATAGTGCGGGTACGATTGCCTCACTCTCGCCATCAGATATCCCCGGCGGGTCGCTGGACCCCATCTTTTCGCTGGGACAGGAAATTGACCTGAAACCGCACGCAAAAACCCGGGTCAGCTTTGTTACCCTGGCGGCAGCTTCCCGCGAGGAAGCGCTGGAAAAGATGTCACACTATCGGACCGGGCAGGACATCTACCGGGCTTTTGACGGGGCGCGCGCCCGGAGTGAGAGCGAACTGCTCGACCAGGGGCTGAATGCTGTCGCCGTGGAAAATATTCAACGGATTTTATCCGCCCTGCTGTACCCAACCGGAACTCTACGTCCAGCGCCGCACCTCCTGGCGCAAAACGAGAAGGGCCAGCCCGGGTTGTGGGCATTCGGCATCTCTGGTGATTATCCCATCCTGCTGGTTACACATCCGAGATGGGGAATCGCCCCTGCTGCCGGAAGCCCTGCAGGCTTTCAATTATTGGCGCAGCCATCATATGATCGTTAACCTGGTCATCCTGAACGACCAGGATACAGGTTATGCCCTCGACCTGCACAACGCCATCCAGCGCCAGATCCGGCGCATGGGGGCAGAGAGCTTGTTAAACCAGCGAGACGGGATTTTTGTGCTGCGAGCAGACCAGCTTCAGACTGCCGAGAAGATCCTGCTTGCAAACGGTGGCGGGAGTTGTCCTGGATGAAAAAGGGGGCAGACTGGCCGAACACGCCAGTTGTTTAACCGGGAAACCCACCTGGCTGCCAGATTTCACGCCTACATTTTCCCCCGATAAAGATCCTGAACCGACGCCGTCCCTTCAAATCCCGGGCGATCTGCTCATGGACAACGGCCTGGGAGGATTTCAGCCGGGATGGAAGGGAATACGTCATCCACCTGAAACCGGGAGAGCACACCCCCCACCCGTGGATCAATGTCATTGCCAACCCGCAGTTTGGCTTCCTGGTGTCCGAGGCGGGCTCAGGCTGCACCTGGGCGGTGAACAGCGGTGAGAACCGTTTGACCCCCTGGCGCAATGACCCGGTCACCGACCTGCCAGGGGAAGCGCTATACCTGCGGGACGAGGAAACCGGGCTGGTCTGGAGTCCCACGCTCATGCCTGCCGGGGCAGACACGCTGCACGTGGTTCGTCACGGAGCAGGCTATTCCCGGTTCGAGAGTCAAAGTCACGGACTGAACCAGAACCTGCGACTGTTCGCGGCGCCTGATGCGCCGGTTAAAATTGCACACCTGCGCCTGAAAAACCTATGGGAACGCCCGCGCCGCATCACCATCACCTATTATGCCGAATGGGTACTCGGCACAACGCGGGAGACGCAACAAGCCCATATCATGCCGGAGTTCGACCCGGATAGAAACGCCTTGCTTGCCAGCAACCGCTTTAATAGCGAATTCGGCGAACGGGTGGCGTTCCTGGCAGCCAATAAAAAACCGCACGGGGTGACTGCTGACCGGACCGAGTTTTTGGGACGCCTGGGCAGCCTGCGCAAGCCGGCTGCGCTCGGGCGGATCGGCCTGGGAAGTGCGGTCAATGCCGGGCTGGACCCATGTGCGGCGATCCAACTGCATGTTGACCTGGCACCCGGTGCGGAGGAGGAAATCTATTTCCTGGTCGGCGAAGGTGCGAACCGGGCGGAAAGCCTGGCACTGATCGAAAAGGTCCAGAGTGCAGGCCAGGTCGATTCCATTTGGGAAGCCGTCCAGCAGCAGTGGGATGACATCCTGAACGCCATTACGGTGGAAACACCAGACCCCAACATGGACTTGATGCTCAACCGCTGGCTGCTCTACCAGACGCTTTCCTGCCGCCTGTGGGGGCGGACCGCATTGTACCAGTCCAGCGGTGCGTTTGGATTCCGCGACCAGCTCCAGGATGCGCTGGCAGTTGTCCTGTCCCGCCCGGACCTGGCGCGCGCCCATATCCTGGAGACTGCGCGGCACCAATTCGAGGCGGGGGACGTGCTGCACTGGTGGAATCCACCGGCAGGGCGGGGGGTACGCACCCGTTTCTCAGACGACCTGCTGTGGCTGCCGTATATCACCGCAGAGTACGTCAACACCACCGGGGATACATCCATTTTGAACGAGCGAATCCCGTTCCTGGCAGGGGACCCGCTCAAGCCTGCCGAATTGGAGCGGTATGCCCAGTTTGAAACGATGAACAATATGGTTTCGCTCTATGAACATTGCCGACGGGCAATGGAAAAGGGTACAACCACAGGTGTGCACGGCCTGCCGCTGATGGGCTCGGGTGACTGGAACGATGGAATGAACCGGGTTGGGGTGGGCGGGCGCGGCGAGAGCATCTGGCTGGGCTGGTTCCTGTGCGCCACGCTCAAACGATTTGCCGGATTGGCCAAGCAGATGAAAGATGACCCTGCCCCGTATCTGCAAAAGGCGGAAACGTTATCCCAGGCGCTCGAAGCAAATGCCTGGGATGGAGACTGGTACCTGCGGGCGTTCTTCGATGATGGAAAGACGCTGGGTTCGCATGAAAATGATGAGTGCAAGATCGATTCGATCGCCCAATCGTGGGCGGTATTATCGGAAGCGGGTGACCCAAAGCGGGCAACGACAGCAATGGAATCCGTCAACAGGCTGCTGGTGAAACAAGCCGAGCAAATGGTTTTGCTGTTTACCCCACCCTTTGACAAGACGGAGAACAACCCCGGTTACATCAAGGGCTATTTGCCAGGTGTACGCGAAAACGGTGGGCAATACACCCATGCTGCCGTCTGGAGCGCGTGGGCATTTGCCGCACTTGGGCAGGGAGACCGCGCCTGGGAGTTATTCCGCATGTTGAACCCCATCACCCATGCCGACTACGCCCGAGAAAGTTAGCACGCTATGAGGTGGAACCGTACGTCATTGCAGCCGATATTTACAGCCAAACCCCGAACACCGGAATGGGCGGCTGGACCTGGTACACCGGCTCAGCCGGGTGGATGTACCGCCTGGGCATCGAAGCCATCCTGGGGATTACCAGGGCGGGAGCAATGCTCACCATCAACCCCTGCATTCCAAGCGCCTGGCCAGGATATAAAGTGGATACCCTTATTGGAAGCACCCATTACCGGATCCATGTAAAGAACCCGGACAAAATAAACCGCGGTGTCCGGCAGATCATGCTGGATGGAAAAATCCTGCCAGGCAATCAGATGCCGCTGGTGGAAGATGGGAAAATGCACGAGGTGAATGTGATAATGGGGTGAAGTGGGGGGGGTATTTTATGATTTTTGTTATTCTTCCATAATAGCGAATATCCTCCCTTTGCCCTCACATTTTCATACCAATCCACTTATTTCCCCCAGGTTAACGCGAACACAAATCCCTCCATAAATGGTTCGGCGATGATCGGGATTCGATCAAGTCTGCTGCTTTTACATCCTACATGGCTCAGAAAGGCGAAATGCCCGAATTTTTTCTTGAAATATGGATCAAGATCTTGTTGGTAACGTAATTATTGAAACTGCGGATACGATTGAGCATCGCTTAATTCATAGCGGTATCCCTGGATCAATCATCGAGTATATTGAAGATGCCAGCGGCATGGAGCGGTCCCGTAAAAGCCGGCAAGGCAGTTTCGCACCTTACTGTATTAGAGTCCTGACAGCAGTACAGATCCGTTCAACATTTGGCAACACCTGATCTTCCATGCTCCGGGCATAGGGGATGGTCATCTGAGTGCAAACGTGGGCGAACTTGCAGGAAATTCCAGCTTCCTGGACTACTGCTGATAATTCGCCCGAGAGACCAAAGTTTTCATAATCTTCATCAACCACTAGCAAATGCCCCGTTCGCCTGACAGTTTCATGAATGGCAGCTTTGTCGAGCGGGGTGACCGTCCTCAGGTCCAATACCGCCCCTGAAACACCTTCGCTTTCCAGGATTTCCGCAGCCTCCACGGCGCGATGTACTCCAACACCTACACTGACCAGGGTCACATCGCTGCCATCCCGACGAAGAACGGCTTTGCCAATGGGGATCGGTTTCCACCTTGCTGGCACGGGGCCGCGCGCTCCTTGAGCGGGAATGTTGAAGTGGACATTCTGCCGCCCTCCTGAGCCCAGGAATTCCAACCAGGATTCTGAAAGCAATTTGTGTTCAAGGAAGACGACCGGTCCGTCGTGTTGGAGGGATGCCAGCATCAACCCACCTGCATCAGCTGGAGTGGAGGGCACGACCACAGTCAACCCGGGGATATGCGCCAGCCAGCCCCAAAGGGACTGCTCGTGCTGCCCGCCGTCGCCGTAACCTCCACCGCAGGGAGCGCGCACCACCAACGGCGCGGTCCAACTGCCGCCCGAAAAAGTTACGAGTTTCGCTGCCTGGTTTAGAAGGGCATCCATCGTGACGCCTAAAAAGTCGACCATATAGAGTTCAATGACCGGACGCAACCCGGCCATCGCGGCTGCCACACCTGCCCCCAGGAATGCACTCTCACTAATGGGTGTGCCCCTTACCCTTTTCGGTCCAAAACGAACCGTCAGGTTGCGGCGCAACAAGGGGATGTCCTCGCCGAAGACGATTATGGAACGGTCAGCAACCATGGCTTGAGCGAGGGCATCATCCACTGCCTCGGTGAAAAACATTGTCTTCATGCTGTCCCCGTCCTGGAGGGCGGAGGCAAGAGTGGCAGCGATTTCCGTCTCGATACGGTCCTCCAATTCCTTTAATTCAACCGGGTTAACCATCAAGGGGAGCCGGGCGCGTGCCAATGGATCGTTGGTGGAAGACCGGCGTGGATCGCGCCAGGTTGCCATGATGGTGGAGAGAATGAACGACAATCCAGACAAACGTTCGCGCAACGGCCCGCCTGTGGGACTCAGGAATGAATGGATGAGAGGCCCTACAATCCGCGGCAGTTCGCGAAAAGGGGCGCGAATGATCCGGAGAAGGATCAAGCCCAGGAAATGGCCTTCGAGATGAACACACCGGGCGTGGAGGAAGGTGGGTCCATTTCCGGAGCGGGCTCGTTCGATGGCCGGGCCGGCTGCCTGCCAGACCGGGTTAACGTCGAGACCATCCACCTGGAGGTAGCGGACACCCAGGCCGCGTACCTTATCGCCCAACAACCCACGGGTTGAAGTGCCCTGACTGGCGGTGATAGCCCAACCGTCGTCCTTGCAAACAAAGAGAACAGGCAAATTCCAGACTGCAGCCAAATTTATCGATTCCATCAACATACCCTGGTTCATTGCCCCCTCGCCGAAAAAAGCCACCGCGATTGCTCCTGGATTTAATGTTTGGGCAGCCAGAGCGAACCCGATCGCGGCAGGCCCACCCGCACCCACGATTCCCGTGGAGGCTGCGAGATGGTCTTTGGAGAATAAGTGCATGTGACCGCCCTTGCCACCGCACAACCCATCGGGGCGACCGAGCATCTCGCGCAATAGTAAGACTGGGTCCACGCCGCGTATTAATAAAGCCGCAGTGCCGCGGTGATCCAGGGCCATTGCATCACCAGGTCGTAAATGGGATACGACTCCAGCGATGATCGCCTCTTCCCCCGTTCCAAGGTGCATCTCGCCGGAGATCAAACCATCCTTCCAAAGTTGAGTGATGGTTTCCTCAAACCGGCGGCTTTTTTTCATGATCTTGTAGAGCGACCATTGATCCATAGGTTAATCCAGAAAGACAGATAATCGGAAATGAAGAACCGGTTTGCCTTCGCATTCCACACTAATCATCTCTGCGAGAACGACGAGGGCAATTAATTATTGACCATTAATAAAAGTATAGCGATTTCAAATGAACAATGCAACTACACGTTTTGGAGGATGGGATTTTATTAATTATCCCAGACCGCTTGACTCAACATAAAGGATTATTGTATATTAATCTCAAGGGGCAATGCTCGTGTGCGCCCCCTGGAGACCCCGCGGAACTGGAACGGGCACTCGCATCCGGTGCCAAGAGCTAAAGAGTGAGTGGTGCCAGTACAAAAATCCAAATGAATAACATCCTGGCAAGGGATGATTCATCCACCTTTTTCTCGTCCACAGGAAAGGAGCCTGACCATGAATGCGAAGAACCTATGGATCGCCAGCCTGAGTGGAGCCGTTTTGACCACTCTGGTTTCCAATCTTCCCATCATTGGATTGGTTAACTGTCTGTTGTGCGCTGGTTTTTGGGGAAGCGCCATCTTCGCGGTCTGGCTGTACCGGCGCCAGAGTGGCACGCTGACCGTTGGACAGGGAGTGAAAATCGGTGCGCTGACCGGGTTGTGCGCAGGGGTTCTCGGTTTCCTGCTGGGTTTTATCGGGTTGGCTGGTGCGGCAGGATTATCCACTGTCTTCAACTCAGTCCTGCCTGCAGATGCCACCCAGGGGATGAATTCTGTTATGGCTTCCTGGGGGAGCATCGTATTCAACCTGATTGGCGCGTTGTTCAATATCATCTTTGGAACCGTTGGTGGTTTCATCGGTGGTTCCATTTTCAAGACCGCCTCCTGACCACATGGGATAGGAGTGAACATGAAAGCCATCCGAAGCAACAGGCTCTGGATATGGGTGCCGGTCACCCTGCTGTTGGTCGTGTTCGCAGCACTGGCAACTATTTTTCTACCTGGTCGTGGCAACTTGCCAACCCAGCCGGTGCCGGACTATTGGCCGACAAGCGGTTGGCAAAACACAACCCCTGAGCAACAGGGTCTCGATTCTGTCAGGCTTGCCGAAGGCATTCAGGCCATCCTTGACAAACACGTTGCCATTGACAGCCTGATGATCATCCGCAATGGTTATGTGGTGCTGGATGCCACTTTTTCTCCATACGACGGATCGTTCCCCCACGATCTCGGCTCCGTGACCAAGAGCGTTACCACCACCCTGATTGCCATTGCCGCCGACCAGGGCAAGCTCCAGCTCGACCAGCCGGTGGTGTCCTTTCTTCCAAACCGGACGATCGCCAACCTTGACGACCGCAAGAAGAGCCTGACCGTACGCGATCTCGTCAGCATGCGCAACGGCATGGAATCGGGCTGCTTTCATGGGGATGAGCCCACCTTGGACGCGATGCGCTCCCAGCCGGACTGGGTCCAGGCAGCCCTGGACCGTCAAGATGACGAGCCAGCCAGGGACAAAGTTCTGTTACGACAGCCCGGGCATGCACCTGCTCTCGGCCATCCTGCAGGAGGCCACCGGGATGACGGAACTCGACTTCGCCCGACAGGTCCTGTTCGAACCGCTGGGAATCCGGGATGTGGCATGGGAAACCGATCCACAGGGTTATCCCCACGGCTGGGGTGACCTGCACCTGAAACCACAGGATGCTGCCAAACTGGGTCTTTTATGGCTTCAGCAGGGCAAGTGGGAGGGCCGCCAGATCGTCTCGGCTGCCTGGGTCTCGGACTCCGTACAGGCGCACAGCCGGATGGTGGGAAATGAATACGGCTATGGTTATGGCTGGTGGGTCTCACCGGTCGATTTCTACGCCCTGGGACGGGGCGGCCAGTTTATCCGCATCATCCCCTCCATGAATGCGCTGGTGGTCGTCACGGCCGGTGGTCCTGATATCGACCTGGCGTTCCTGATAAAAACATTTCTGGGCGCACCTGCACAAAAGCCAGCCAACCCTGCTGGACAGGCAAAACTCACCGCGGCCGTTTCAGCCGCTGCGCAGGTTTCCAGCAACCATCCATTTTCATTACAGCCCGACATCGCCAAGGTGGTTTCCGGGAAGACCTACACCTGCGATTCCAATCCTGTCGGCGTGACCAGTTTCCAGCTGGAGTTCAACGATCCCAACACGGGCGTATTCTCGATGGTACGGAATGGACAGGAGACCTCCTCACCGATCGGGCTGGATGGAAAGTACCGGTTGGATTCCCAGGGAACAGCGCAATCCGGCTACTGGGAGAACTCACAGACTTTCATCCTGGAGGTCTTCGATATCGGGCAACTCACCCGCCGGTTCCATTTCGATGCCAGCCAATTGGAGGTCACTGTTCCAGAAATTAACCTGACGATAGAGTGCCAGGTTCAAAACCCCTAGTTTTTTTACACACACCAGCAGCGAATGAGACCATAATGGATTATCCTGTGGAGAAAGGAGAGCGGGTTTGAAAAAGGCTCTTATCCTACTTCTGCGAACCATTCTTTGGATTGGGTTGGGCCTGCTTGGATTGTTCCTACTTTATATTGGTATCATCAGCTTGCGATATTCGCCTGGGTATATGGTCAATGAAGTCTTCAAGGACATGGGCACTGCCTATGATTACCGTTTCCTGCCTGAACGGAAATTATCTGCCAGCCCAGACCCATTCCAGTTCGCGGTGGACACATCGAAAGAAGAGCTGGTCCAGAAGACCTTTCAGGCCAACCCCTCCATACCAGCGTTGGACAATTTCCTGGCAGACACGGGGACCCTGGCTTTCGTGGTCGTACAAAATGACACGGTCATTTACGAACGCTATTTTAAGAGCGTCCAGCGCGATTCAATCGTTACCTCCTATTCCGTAGCCAAGTCTTTTGATTCCGCATTGATCGGGATCGCCATCCAGGAAGGGTACATCCACAGTGCGGACGACCCCATCACCGATTACATCCCTGAACTGGCGGAACGCGACCCGCACTTTAAAGAGATCGCAGATTCGCGATTTGCTGATGATGGCCTCGGGCCTGCGCTACAACACCGACCGACCGCTGAGCTTTGGAGACGACAACCTCACTTATGAGTTCGATGATCTGCGCCACCTGGCTCTCACGGAAACGGAGGTTGTGGAACCGCCAGGCGAGTCATGGCAGAGGAGGGAAAAGAATGGGGGGAACTCTTCTGTCAATTTGCGAAAGCCCTGCCATGAAAAATCCAGTGTCCGATGGATTAATAAATATGTAAAGGGGAATATCGAAAATGACTTGAAGTGTGGACAACCGTTATATGAGATTGAGGTACCGGATTCCCGCTTTTAAATATTAATTTTGGATCTTACTGCATGCAAGGAGGTTTTATTTCACCGTGAATGCCAAGCTGGCCTCGGCCGTATTCCCAGCCCGGTCGGTTGCCACCACACGCAGAGTGTGCCTGCCCGGCCTCGACTGCCAGAACACTCCGTACGGTGCCAGGTCAGATTCCCCCACCAAAACGCCATCCACATAAAATTCCACTTTCGCCAGGAAAGAATCGTTCGCCTGGGCGAGCACTGCCACTTGCGGTTCCCGGGCTAGCGCTGAGTTCCTGACCGGCCTGCGGATAGGAGATGGCCACCTGCGGCGGAGTGTTATCCAGCGTGACCTGGACCACAGCCTGGTCAACCCGCTGTTCGGAGCGCACCACCATCAAGCGCAGGGCATACAGCCCATCCAGTCCGCTCGTGTCCCACACTCCCAACATTCCGTCCGACACCGGGGCAAGACTGTCAGTGCCGATCAGCACCCAGGCTGATGGGTAAAGCCCCTGGCCGTATTCAAGACGGTAAGAGACGAAGTCCGCACCAGCCGCGCTGCCTAAAATGTCGATCCTGCCGCGTGCGTCGGAAAACATCCCGGGTGAGGTGATGTGCGCGTCCGGAAGCAGTGCTGGAGTTCTGAAGGGTGTCATACGCCGTGGGCGGCGTGTTGATCCCGGCGCTCTCAGCCCACAGGCGCGCCTGCTGCGGAACAACCAGGTAGACACGCTTTTCCACCAGCTCCGGCGGGGTGAAGACGGTGGCCAGCAGGCCGGTCTCAATGTTGATCTGGAAGGTCTGGTAAAGGGTATCCGCCTGCACCGGCTGGCGCCCGTCCAGGAACACCTCGCTGACCACATTTGGACAGGCAGTGGTGGGCAGCATGCCGGATGGATCGCAGACGCTCACCGTGACGATACCAGACGGCGCCTCCCAACTGGCAGCGGGCAGGTCACGCACTGCAACCTGCATCAAGGCGTGCCAAAGGTCCGCGGATAGAAGCGGCGGCACGGGGCCTGACCCTGTCCCCGTCAAATGGACAACGGTCACACGCTGGGGGGTATAGCCCACCGTCCAGGCAGTGGAAGCGTCCAGGGATTGCCCGAGTTTCGCCCCGGCTGGGCGGCCGATCTCGAGTGGGTTGGGATGTCCCAGCGAAGGCCAGCGGGCGCTCTCGTCGCTCAGGACGTGGTTCATAAGATAAGCCAGCTGCGGACTGAGCAGGGATTGGGTCTGAGGGGTAGTCCAATCTGCCCAGGTGGAGTGGTCCACATTCGTAACTTGCAGCACGGTGTACGGTTGAAGTGCGGTGCCAGCCATGCTCTGCCCTGCCTGGGTACCATTGTTGGCAAAGACAGCATATGCACCTGCCAGCGCAATGGGGGAGAGATCGAAATCATCCTTGAGCAGCCCGGAAGGGAACTCAAGCCCGAATGAAGCGGCAATGTTCTGGACGCTCTCAGTGCCCATTTGCGACAGGACCATTTGAGCAGGCGGAAGGTAATCGTTGTCGAGGGCGGTGCGCAGGCGGACGGGTCCGTGATACACCTGTCCGGGGACCGAGACCGAGCCGGGAACGTCCCATGCCAGGGAGGCCCGGGTTGAAACCGCGTGAGAACCCGGTTAGGTAAATGAAGGGGGTAATGCTTGTCCCAGCCGGGTGAGGTGTTACAGCGGACCCCTGACCTGCAGAGTTCATATCGCCAACCGCGGCCAGGATCTGCCCGGTCTGCGGGTCGAGGATGACAACGCTGGCAGAAGCTCCTGGAAGGGAATCGCCTGGCTGGAGCGTGGGAGCAGGAGGGCAGCGGGACAGGCGGAGTTGTTGGGGGCCAGGTTATCCTGCGAGACACCCGCCAGGTGCCCCAGTTGAGCCTGCACTGCGCAAACGGCCTGGAGTTGCAGGTCGTAATCGAGGCTGGTGAGGATGACCAGACCGCCGCGTTCCACCCGGCCTGAACCAAAGCGGGCGTCGAGCTGCGAAATGACAAGCCTGATAAATGCAGGAGCGATGTCCGAATGCTTTGAAGGAACATCAGCAAGAATTGGGGGAGTGGCAATGGCCTGGGAAGCCTGGTCTTCGGTGAGCAACCCAAGCCTTTGCATGACCATGAGAGTTTGTTCGCGGCGCTGGTTGGCAACCGAGGGTGCGTCAAGGGGGTTGAGGACCGGCGCCTGGCCCACTGCCGCCAGCAAAGCCGATTCGCCCAGGCTGAGCTGGGTGGCGGACTTGCCAAAATACAATTGCGCAGCAGCTTCCGCCCCGTAAGCATAGTGACCGTAGTCTGCACTATTCAAGTACCATTCGAGCACCTGCTGACTGCCGTAACGGGCGATGAGCTGGCCAGCCAGCATGCGCTCATGGACGCTGCGCAGCGTGGAGGCTGGCTGATCCCACAGCACCAGGTCGTATACCAGGCGCTGTGCCAGGGTTGGGTGCACCAATGGATCCTGCCAGCCCTGGAGGGTGTAACCGGGAGAAGTCCAGAAATCCGGCTGGATAACGGCGATGGTGGCGTTGACCAGGCTTTGAGGGAACCGGGTATAGGAGATATAGGTACGGTTGGAGTCGGTGGGAGAGAGCGTATCAATCAGGTGCTGACCGGTGCGATCGTATAAACGGGTGGGCTGGAGCAGCTGACCGTCCTGCGGATTCAGGAGCACGCTGACCTGCCCGATCGGAGGCAGCCCGCGCGTCAAGGATGCGTAGGTCAGGGTGGCGGTTAATACCAGCGCCACCACCAATGCGCTAGCAGCGAAACCCAGCCCGAGGACTGCCCGCTGCGAACGCTGCCGGGCACTAGTGCGGATCAGGTCACGGCGCTGGCGCCGCTGGCGGATGATGGTGAGAATGGATGACATAGTCCAGGATCAGACGTTCCAGGAGCCAAACAGGTCTTCCAGGCGGTCTTTCAAACCGCGACTCGGTATATCACCAAGGACAGTCCCGGTCTGGCCATTAATGACCACCTGGTGACACTCGTCTTCCAAGGTATAGTCTGCTATCCAAAGTGGCAGCAGGATGAGCCGGTAGGAAGTTATTGAGATGGATGAAGCCGAATAACGCAGGTGAAGGACGTTCCCATGACCAATGTAGATGTCCCGACATATCCGTTCGACAGTGATGCGGCGAGCCTCGAGCGCGGCATCCGACATGCTCCTCTCGCACACCTGGGCGGGCCAGCCGGAAAGGAAACGCGGGTCGTACGCCGGAGCCGACGAGAGGCTGTATTCGGGCAGGAGTTCAAGAAGCTAGGCTCGCCAGTCTTGTCGAGCCGGGAACACAAATATCGTTATACAAGGCGGGGCTTTCCCCAGAGATGGGCATTTCCCGCTTGTTGCGGATCACCCGTCCGCTCCAGGGGATGCTGCCAATCAAGTTGAAGGCCCAAACGGGCAGGTAGAGTCCGCGTGGTGATGCATCCGTTTGTTGTGGTTCGAAGCGTTTTCCAGCTGCCCACTTTGCGATTTGTTCCCTGGCTTGTTTTTTTTCGACAACCATGGGGATGATGGCGTCCGGCTCGACCAGTTCGCTGGCTTTTTCCGAGACGATCACATGTGCGGAGCCACAATAGGCGCATACCCCGGTCAGTTCGGATGGAGCCAGAACAAAATTGGCTCCACACCCCTGGCAATTGAATGTCTTTGCAGAACCTGTTTTGCGGAACCCCTTTCCATTGGCCATGGCAACGAAAAAGTCCTGTTCAGGTCCGGGTGTGCGCGTGCTGAAGTTTCTGCTTTCGACTGCAACTTTCGCAAACAAGGGATATGCCATCAGGGGAGTAGACCATGCGCCCTCCACATTGAGGACAGGGGAAACGGTCCGCCTGGACTGATGTCATACCCGGCCCGGGAGCCGGGAGGGCATCGGGGTTGACTATCTCTTCCGTTTTGAGTTTTCCATCCAGGATGGCTAACGCACGCCGCGCCCCAGCGTGACCCATGTCAACTGCCAGGGTCTCTTCCAGGAATTTGCGCTTCTGGCGGGGATCTTCCTCGACCCGGCTGAGATAATAATTCGCCTCCGCCTGTGTCTTAAGGTCATTAGAGGTATCCAGGGCACGCTCAAAATAACGACGCGCCAACCCAAATTCCTTCGATCGGAAGTGAAGGATGCCTTGCTTTAGAAGGTTGTCATCATAATCTTCAGGCATGTTTCCCCCGGCGGACGATGGCATCCGTCATGCGAGCCACCCGCAGCATTGCCTCCACATCGTGGACGCGCACGATGTCCGCGCCGCGGGCAATGCCCACCGCAACCGTGGCAGCTGTCCCTTCCAAGCGCTGATCGGGAGGCAGGTTAAGGGTGTAGCCAATGAAAGACTTGCGGGAGGCTCCCAGCAGGACGGGGAACCCCAGCAAACGGATCTCGTCGAGGCGGTCGATCAACTCCAGGTTTTGTTCGATCGTTTTACCAAAACCAATCCCGGGGTCCAGGATGATGCGTTCATCGGAGATGCCAGCGGAACGGGCGATGAGAACCGAATCCATCAGTTCGCGTTTCACGTCTTCAACCAGGTTTTCATATTCCGAGCCGGCATAAGCCTTGCCAAGCCGTTCACGGACCTCGATATTGGCAGGCTTGGAGCGGTTGTGCATCAGGATCACCGGGACATTGGCACGCGCTGCCACTGCTGCCAGGTGCGGGTCAAAGCGGAGACCCCAGACATCGTTGAGGATAAGAGCGCCCGCATCAAAGGCTGCGCGGGCTACTTCAGACTTGCAAGTATCGATGGAGATTAAGGCATCGGGGAACTCGGCTGCAATGGCCTGAATTACCGGGAGCACCCTGTAGCAGCTCCTCTGCGGAGTTCACCGGCCGGGAGCCAGGACGGGTGGACTCGCCGCCAATATCGAGAATATCCACCCCGGAGGCGAGGAATCGGCGGGCTGCATCCAGGATCATTTCTATCCCGTTGCCTGGTCCAGCGGAAACGGAAGGAGTGGGTGAGGGCAGGAGTCCATCCCCCGAAAAACTATCCGGGGTGATGTTTAATATCCCCATTACGTACGTGCGTTCCCCCCAAGCCAGGGTGTGGCTGCCAACTGTAAGAGAAGACATGGTTGATCTTCGCAACGACTTCAGGGAACTCTACACCATTTGATCCAACGAGCGGCTCAGCCAGGCTTCAGCAGCCTCAATGTCCGTAAAGATCTTGATGGCTGCCGAAGTCTCGGGCACCACGGCGTAGTAGATCTCACGCACGGCACTGGCAATTTTGTCATTGTTGACCACAACCGCCAGGCGGATATTGCGCGCACCGGGGTCACTATCCACCTCGATGGCAATGTGGACGGCTTTCTCGGGGATCTCCTTGATCTGGCGCAGGTCGTACAGGTTGCGGGTGAGACGATCGGATGAGAGCAGGTGCTCCAGGGCGAATTCGCGCCAGTGCTGCAGGGTGGCATCCGACAGATCCGTGAAGGTAAGGGTCATGCCGCCATCAGGGCGACGGGCGACACTGTAGCCAATGCCGGGAGCGGGTTTCCAGTAAAGGGGCTTTATTTCGGTCATCGGGAGAACTCCTTTGGGTTGTGTAGATTATAACCGGATTGACATTCAGACCCTGCCCGCCATGCGCAGCACGTATAATGCGTCGGCAGTCACGAAGGGGTTCATATTTTTCGTGCTCTTCCCGCCCCAGCGGACCGGGGTGTAACCACTCAGCGATGGGTTGGTCGGGCGGGAGTACGATTCCTCGGCGGGGAAGCCCCCGTCCGGCAGGCGTTTGGATTCGAGCAAATCGAGGGCTTCCCTGCATCTTGGATCGGAAATGAATCCCGCCTCGTGCCATGACCTTCAAGCCAAACAGGATGTGGTAATGCCAGTAGGGCGGGTAGCAGAGCAGGACGAAATGCTTGTCCATCACGGACCCGTCGAGCAGGCGTTTAAACAGGCGGCGGGTGAGGAAAACCTCGGCGGCGCGGTCAGCAGCCTGCCTTACTTTCACATCCCCCGAGCGTTTGGCATACAGCGCCAATGCCCGCAGGGGGATCAGCGATTCCATGAAGGAAGAGCTGTCTGCTTCCGGGCGCTTGTCGCAGTTCCAGCCGCCGTCGGGCCACTGCCATTTGAGCAGGCGGGAGACCAACTCATCCGTGCGCTTGTCTGCCAGGCCCAGCCGCAGTGACGACCAGATGGCATTGCCTTCCTGCGAAGCACAGCGGCGGAACCGACCGGCAATCAGGCGTACATATTTTTCGTGAGATGGACTTAACCAGGCGTGGTACGTATTTTCCATTAACTGGCGGAGGGACTCGTCGCCGGGAGGGTAGCCCAAATCGGCCAGCAGGGACAGGGTCCAGTGTGCGCCGATCCACTTGCGATACGCATGACCAGTGCGGTCGCATGCAGCAAGCAACTGGGTCACGAGCGGGGAGCGGCGGACGGTTTCAGCAGCCTGGCTGGCTGCGATGGAATTGGGCGTCTGCCCGCGCACGTCGACAGCGATCTTCCAAGCCAGGGCGGGTTCGGAATCCAATCCATCAGGCAACAGGATCATAGGGTTTTACTCCAGTCGAATCCACCAAGCGCCAGCAATTCACGGACGGACTTGCCTAAGACGGGATGGACGAGGTCGGGGTCCAGGTCTGCCAGGGGGACGAGCACAAAGGCACGGTCCTGCAGGCGGGGGTGGGGGATGACCAGCCCCTGGATGTCGAGCACCAGGTCGGCATAGAAAAGGATATCGATATCGATCAGGCGCGGGCCCCAACGGACCGCGGGGAGTTGGCCGAGCCGGGTTTCCAGGATCTTGAGCTGTTTTAAAAGGTCCAGGGGTCCCAGGGTCGTCTCGCCCTTGAGCGCCATGTTTAGAAAAGCAGGCTGGTCGGTGAAACCCCAGGGAGGCGTTTCGTAGACCGGTGACTGTGCCAGGACTGTGACGGTATCCGGCAGGGCGGCGATGGCAGCCTGCAGGTTGGCAAACCGGTCGCCGATATTAGACCCGAGGGCGAGGTAGATGTTGGAGGGAGGATTAGTGGTCATGCATGGCCTGTTTTCAGCGTTATTGTACCCCGAACCATTTCGAATGTATCCGTCACCCACTTGACTAGAACCCGGCATACTCTCTATACTTGGATGGATCGAGTTTTGAGTTCGCAGCGAATATAAGTTGATCCTCCACTAACAGGTAATTGAATAACCCATTCGAAGGATATTTGTATAAATTTGAATAAAGGAGTTCCCACGGAAAGCCATAAAGTTGGTTTCACGTCCATTGATGAGTACATCGCAACCTTTCCAAAGGACATCCAGAAAATCCTGGAAGAAATGCGGGCCACCATAAAAGCTGCCGCGCCTGAAGCAGTGGAAAAAATCAGTTATCAAATGCCTACTTTCTTTTTGAAAGGAAACCTGGTCCATTTTGCCGCTCATACCAATCACATTGGGTTTTATCCAACGTCAAGCGGGATCGAGGCCTTTAAGGGAGAGCTATCCATTTACAAAGGGGCTAAAGGCTCGGTACAATTCCCACTTGAAAAACCCTTGCCCTTAAAACTGGTCAGCAAAATTGTTAAATACCGGGTCGCGGAAAACCTAAAAAAAGCCGTTTCCAAATCGAGCAGGAAAAAATAGATTAGGGTATTAATAAAATACACAACCTTTGAAGTAAAGGAATTCCAATGGAAGCATATGTCACTTCGGAAACGATTTTTGAAAAGAAAGAAACCTGGTTGGAACACATAGCGCCATTTAATACACACGTCATGCACCTACACCGGGATAAAGCCGCGCTGCTGGTGATCGATATGCAGGAATTTTTCCTGGACCCTGCTTCCCCTTCCTATACCTGCGGCGGACTGGCAATCCTACCGAATTTAGTCAAGATCATTAATGCCTTCCGGCAGGCAAACCGTCCAGTCATTTATACAAGGCATGTGCACCATCCCGACCAACTGGATGCAGGGATCATGGGCTGGTGGTGGGAGGGCATGTGTCTTGAGGGAAGCCCCGAAAGCGAAATCCACCCGGATATTTCTCCGAAACCCAATGAGAAGGTAATTTTCAAACACCGCTACTCGGCCTTTTACAATACCGACCTGGAAACGATCTTGCGCTGTCAGAAGGTGGAAGACATGGTTGTGACCGGGATCATGACCAATATGTGCTGCGAATCCACCGCCCGTGATGCTTATTTTCGAGATTACCGGGTGTTTTTTCCCGCCGATGGATCGGGGAGCATCACTGAAGAGATGCATACGGCCAGCCTGATTAACCTTGCATTCGGTTTCTCCTGGGTAACGGACATTGACACGATGATCACTCAATTACAGGAAGAACCTTTATCGGAAAAAGCGGTCCAGCCTGTCCTCCATCCTTGACATCGAACCCGGAGAATTGATGGACATAGCGTTTTTGCTAAGAGGACTTATCATCGGTTTTTCGATTGCAGCGCCAGTTGGACCGATCGGCGTGTTGTGCATCCGGCGCACCCTGGCGGACGGCTGGGCATCCGGTCTCGTATCGGGGCTGGGGGCTGCCAGCGCGGACGCGATCTACGGCAGCATCGCCGGGTTCGGGCTGGCGTTCATTTCCAATTTCCTGGTCAGCCAGCAGGTCTGGTTGCGGCTGGTTGGCGGCATCTTCCTCTGCTTTTTAGGCGTTAAAACCCTGCTGGCAAAACCCGCAGATCAAGCAGCAACTGGCAAGGGAAAAGGTCTCCTGGCGGCGTACGCCTCGACATTTTTTCTAACGCTCACCAATCCAATGACGATCATTTCCTTCGCGGCAATATTTGCGGGCCTGGGCCTGGGGGCAGTCCGTGGAAATTACGGGTCGGCAGGAATACTGGTCCTGGGCGTTTTTGCAGGGTCAGCTTCCTGGTGGCTAATGCTTAGCGGTGGAGTGGGCCTGTTTCGGGCCAGGTTCAACCAAGCCTTATTACAATGGGTCAACCGGATTTCCGGTGCGATCATCATTGGGTTTGGGTTATTTGCCCTGATAAGCATTATGAAGTAAATAAGGTATCCTCAGAGAAATATATTTGGCCTCTGCATTGGCTGAAGGAAGGCCCTCATGATCCAACACTCCAAAATCAGACAGCTCACCCGTCCTATAAGCGCCTGCCTGGCTATATTGATCCTGACCGCCTGCACGGTGAGTCCAAGCCCCTCCCCGACACAGGTTCCCACAAACTCTCCCATGCCGACCCAAGGTGTGCCGTCACCCAGCGAGCCATCTTTAGAGGCCACTTCTACTGGTGTTCCAACTGAAACAATCATCCCGCATACAACAGTGGATGCGTCGACCATGGCACATAAATTGCTGATGGGCTACCAGGGCTGGTTCTCCTGTCCGGGCGATGGGTCGCAAGTCAACGGGTATTTTCATTGGTTTAAAAACAATGTCCCGGAGGCTGCGGACTTCCGGGTGGATATGTGGCCTGATACCAGCGAACTGACTCCCGGGGAACGCTGCCCAACGAACATGAAATTTCCGGACGGGCAGCCGGCATATCTCTACTCGGCTTACAACCCCCAGACCGTATTGCGCCATTTCGAGTGGATGAACCAGTATGGTGTGGATGGGATCTTTTTACAGCGCTTTGGCAGCGAACTGCCCGACCCGGTATATTTTAATGAACGCAACGGGGTGACAAAAAATGTCATCGCCGGGGCAGAAGCCACCGGGCGCGTGTTTGCCATCATGTACGATATCAGCGGCATGAACGACAGCACCTTTGTGGACGAGCTTGAAAGCGACTGGAAATACCTGGTGGACGTATTAAAGGTGACGGAAAGCGCATCGTATTTACACCATGCGGGGAAACCGGTGCTGGCTCTCTGGGGGCTGGGATTCCAAGATCGTCCCGGGACTCCCCAACAGGCAATGCAACTGGTTGATTTCTTTAAGAATAACCCGGACCCAAAATACCAGGTCACGCTAATGGGCGGAGTTCCCACCTGGTGGCGAATACTTAAAAGGGATTCCCTTTCCGACCCAGGCTGGGCGGGGTATTACTGCGCCTTGAACGTCATCAGCCCCTGGACCGTGGGCCGTTACAAAACCGATGCGGAGGTGGACCAATACAAATCCACGATGATCGAGGATATGGCTGCAGCCACCCAATGCGGTGCGGAATACATGCCAGTTGTTTTTCCGGGCACCTCCTTCCACAACGACAGCAGTTCCCCTTTCAATGACTTTCCCCGGCGGGGCGGGAAATTCTATTGGCGGCAAGTCTTCAACGCGGTTTCGATCGGGGTGCCGATGATCTACAATGCCATGTTCGACGAGGTGGATGAGGCGACCGCCATGTACAAAGTCGCCGCAACCGTAAACGATCAGCCAGCGGGAGTTGACCTGGTCACGATGGATGCCGATGGGATTAAACTGCCCAACGACTGGTACCTGCGTCTGGCAGGCGCAGCCACACAAATGCTGCGCGGCGAGATTCCCCTGACGATCGACATCCCCATCCAGTCGGGTGCCAGCACTCCCTGAGGCAAACCCGGATGAATATCCCTCCCTGAATTGTCGCCAGTATATTTTCTGATCTTGGCGAACAGACAAATATTATTGGAAAACCAGTGTGAGAATGGGCAACCTGCCAGGCGATACTGCCACGGATGAAAATCCATTCAGGGAACCATTAAGAAACCATTTCCAAAGAGACCTGAATTATTGCAGGTAAAGTATTTGAAGTTGAAGGATAGATCATATGATACCGAATGGCAGTACCCTTCCCAACCTAGCCCAAGACCTGGTTCGGATCCATAAAGTACTCACCCGGGGCCTCACTATTGGAAGGAGCAAGGGAGGGGAGTACCTAAACACGGGGTTCCCGACCGAAAACATCCAACGCGGGTTCAGTCTCTATATCCAGAGCCTTGGTTCTGTTTTGGCGGCTCATCACCTGGGGGAGGACACCATCGCATTCCCTGTGCTGAAAGAAAGACTCCCTGCGGCGCCCTATGATCGATTGTCAGTCGACCATAAAAAAATCGAAGCTGCCTTAAACCCGGTAAGGGAATCCATTTCTGATCTTTCAGGGGCAAACCCGACTTTAGGGCTCGATGTGGTTGTTGATGGCCTCAGGAAAATACTGGCAAAATGGCCCTCACACACTGGTGTGGAGGAAAGTTCCTTTGGTCCCGGTGTCATCGCGGGGGTGATGACCCCGCAAGAGCAGGCCAATGTAAGCATCCTGTTGGCAAAACATGCTCAGGAAAACGCCGGTCCCCCGTTCCTGGTGCTTCCATTCATGTTGTATAACCTTACCGGTGTTGACAGGGAAGCAATGGCCGCGATCGCTCCCGGCACCTGCCAGGGACCTTGTTGGGAAGGAATGGAAGGAACAATGGAGCCTGATGAGACCTTTCCTGCTGGACTAGGCTTCAATCACCCAGCGCGACCACTCCCCGCTATTGGTTCTTCACCGCATTTATAAAATCAGCCAGCAGACCGTAGGCTGTGGTTTCCGGGCCGGGATTGCCCTCCACGATACTCAGGCTCGACAGCGTATCGGTATGGAATTCGATGATGGAGGAGGAGCCTTCCACGCTGTAAAGTGGAGAGTCAGGGGCGACCAGTTCCGGAGCCACGCGTCCTTTTACGCCACTACCATCTTTTTCAGCCGAGCAGACCAGCTTCCAGCGTTTGCCCTGAGCCTTGGCTTCAGCCACCATGGCCGCGCTGATGCCGCGAATGCCGGTGCGGTCCACCTGCTGGGGTTTAAAGTCCACGCCCATCAGGACGGTGACCAGCGCAGCCACCTTGATGGAGGCGTCCCAGCCGTCCACATCGCCGGAGGGATCGGTTTCCGCCAGTCCGATCTGCTGGCAATATCGAACAGCGTCCTCAAAGGTCCCACCCTCTTCCATGCGCCCCAGGATGAGGTTGGTGGTCGAATTCAGGATGCCACGGAAGGAATTGAGCTGCGCTCCCGGAAGTGCGGAGCGGAAAAGCGAGAAGATGGGTGCCCCGTCCATCACGGTGGATTCGAAATAAAACTTGCGACCTTTTGCCCGGGCCAGGTCGGTCAGTTCCCGGTAGGCGTGGACGACCGGACCCTTGTTGGCTGTGATGGCGTGCATTCCCCTCTCCAGGGCTGCGCGCAAATGGTCGATGGCGGGCTGACCGGTGGCAACGTTGACCGGGGAGTTCTCGAAGAGCACGTCGGCGGGGACGGAGTGGACGAAATCCAACGGTCCGGTCACAGGAATTTTGCTTAACGGGGATAAGGATTGTTCCCCTTGAACCAGCGCCAGGGCTCGTTCGAGATCAAGGCCGTCCGGGTCGATGGCAGCTCCATGCCGCCCGGTGGCGATGCCAGTCACCAGGAAGGTGAGGTCGTATTTCTCCTGGAGTTCGGACTCTTTGCGCAGGAGCAGGCGCGCCAGGGCGCGTCCGACGTTGCCGAAACCGAGCAGGGCGAGATGATATTTCATGGAGTGCTCCTAATCCAAAGAGTGGCGAGGCAGGTTAAACGGGTGGATAGGGAAACGAGCGGCGGTCATCCGGCGGCTCGGGAAAGAGCGGGTTGGCCAGCAGCGCTTCGGTGCGCGCATCCAGAGCAGCAAGTTCTTCCGGAGTCAGATACGGCTGAAGGTCTGCCGAAAGGTCATGGTGCAAAAGTTCATGGAAGTTAGTCAGTGCAGAAACCAGGTTGGCAGGTATCTGCTCCCGGGCGAAGTCCCAGATCACGGTGCGCAGTTTGTCTTCGGCGTGGAAACACAGCCCGTGATCGATCAGGTAGAGCTTGCGCGTCCGCTTTTGGAGCAGGATATGACCCCCTTTGCGGTCGGCATTGTTGATCAGCAGGTCGAACAGGGCCACCGGCTGCAGGCGCGCCCGGTCAGCGGGTTTGAGATTGAAATAATGCAGGTTGGGATTGTGGTCGATGTACTGCTGCAGCGAGCCATGTCCGAACGGCCCATCACGCAATATCGTCAGGGGTACAAAGCCAAATCCGAGCGCTTCACTGACGAGGTAGGCTGCCACTTCACGCCCAGCCAGGGAGGCTTCGGGAAAGTCCCACAGCAACTGTTCGCCGCGCATGGGTTTGTAAACTGCCTGGATTTCCTCTCCCGCATACAGGACGTTGACGAGGAAGGTGTAATTCGAGCCGAGCATGAACTGCCCTTTCAGCTCGATCTCGCCTTGCTCGAGGGCTGGGCGGAGAAATTCCATTTCATCGGTCATGGAAGATTTGGCCATACAAAGACAATTTCCCACTCAGGAATACGAATTTCCCACTCGTACCCGTGGTCTATAACTTAATGCTTGTGCCCATTCTTCTTGGGACAAAAATGACCCTCGGGATCCATGGGCTGACCGCACTGCGGACAAAGAGGCCGCCCGCGGCTGATGACTTCCTGGCTCCAGTCCGCCAGTTGGCGGATCTGCATGCGCGTGCACCAGAAGCGCACCTCGGAGGCCTGGTCGGGGTCACCCCCTTCCATCACCACCTCTCGCACCATGATAACGATCATGTCGTGATCGGCGTCATAGCCCAGGCCCATCTCGCCGGCGCGGAAGAGCGGGTCCACCGGCGGGCTGATGCGCATTTTGTCCGGGTCGATTTCCGGCACCACCACATTCAGCTCGGGTTTTTGCTTGCCAAGTTCCGTGAGCATTTGGTCAACCCCCAGGGCCAGGGATTGGAGTTGCACTTTTTCAATGATGATCGTCACCGGCTGTGGGTCGGTATTACGCCAGCCTTGAATGTAAAAAACGCGCGCACCCGGCTTGCCAATGGCATCCACGGTAATGTGGTCGAGCGGGTTGAGATCGATTTCGAAACGGGGCATGCTCAGCCTTCCTGTTTAAAAGAATATACATCAAAATCACGCGCCACCTTTACGTTTGGAAAAACGGCCTGGGCTTCGGTCAGCACATCCTTTTCCCGGTAACGGCGCGAGAGATGGGTCAATACCAATTGGCGAACATTCGTCCGCGTAGCCAGTTCGGCGGCCATTTTGGCGGTTAAATGCGAGAATTGCCTGGCCAGTTCGGCCTCTTCTTCCAGGTAAGTGGACTCAATGACCAGTGCGTCGGCATCCTGGCAAACGGCATCCAGGTCGTCGGTCCGGCCTGCATCCCCTACGTAAACCAAGCGGACACCGGGCTTGAGCGGACCCAGCACATCTTCCGGCCCCACCTTGCGTCCGTCATCCAGCGTGATGGTTTTCCCATCCACCAGGTCGCGGCGAATCGGTCCAAAGGGGACTCCCAATGCCTCCGCCTTTTCCGGGAGGAATGGGCGGTGCGGGCGCTCCTCGAATTTGAACCCCAGCGAGTTTGAACCGCGGTGGAAGACCGGGAAAGCAGTCACTGTGAAATCGCCGGCCTCGAAGAACACGCCGGGTTTGATTTCATGCAGGTTGAGGACCATCGGTGCCTGTCCGCCGCGCAGCACCACGCCGTAGAGCAGATCGTGGATGCGGTCAAGCGCCCACCTGCCGCTGTATATGTTCATTTCCTCGATGGTTTCCCAGCGCATGAAGGTGGAGAGCAGTCCAGCCAGACCGAGGATATGGTCCAGGTGACCGTGGGTAACGAAAATATTGCTCAGGTTCCTGAAGCCGATGCCGGATTGCAGGATCTGACGCTGGGTGCCTTCACCGCAGTCGATGAGGAAGCGGAATTCATCGTGCTTAACGATTTGAGCGGACAGCCCGCGTTTGGCGGAGGGGGCGGAGGCAGATGTACCAAGGAAGACGATTTCGAACATTGCGGCAATTATACCCTGCCCGCTTTGCTGCTCCCTGATTGCCCCTTCCCCGGTGAAATGCTATACTAAAGGGAAAATAAACAAGTGCAGGTTCAAATTCCAATGGGACGTCGATCCAAATCTTAAGTCTTCATCTTTTGGGAATCAAAGATACTTTCTTTTCCATTAGACCAGCGTTAAATACATCCATTATGCGAGGTATGCGGTGTACAACGAAACTTCATTCACCAGTACTGTAATCCTGATCACCCGGGAAGGCATGGGATCTGCTGACCCGGCACTGCAGCATAAACTCCTGGATACATACTTCAACCTGCTCTTGAAGAATGACACCCTGCCAAATGCCATATGTTTCTATACCGAGGGGGTCAAGCTGGTGGTGGAGGGATCATCCCACCTGGAGCAATTATCTCAAATGGAGCAAAAAGGCGTCCGCTTGATCATTTGCTCGACCTGCCTCAATTATTTTGGGCTGACCGAGAAAGTGAAAGTGGGGATTGTCGGTGGGATGGCGGATATCCTTGAAGCCCAGCTCAAAGCAGACAAGGTGATCACGCTCTAATGGTAATGGCCTGGATTTAAAAACGAAACCTGCTGTCCGTCTGATTGATCAGACGGACAGCAGGTTTAATAACTCTTTACTTCGCTGGATCTGGAAATCCTATTTCAGCATAAAAACACACTCCAAATCTTGACAATTACGGAGCCAGGTTGGGTGAGATCTGCCCGGTGGAGCTGTCGAACGTAAATGTGGCAGTTTCAGTTGCGGATCCAAACAGGTCACCACCGCCCTCCATCTATTGTCTGGATAACGTGTATACTGTTCCCGCAGCAGGATTAGAGTACCTTTTATTGCATGTAAATTTGCGCTATGCAGCCCCGCACGACTTACCCGTTTGGGTTGGTCCGGACACATTCTATGCTATGGATGAGTCCGGCTATCAGATCCATGGAGATTGGATCTATACACCTACTCAATCCGACCGGGTTTGGCTTTCCAACAAGATACTACCCGGAGCTGAGCTGGAGGGCTGGGTACCGGTGACCATTACAGCTGGAACTGAAAGTCCAGTTATTGTGTTTGATCCGGATACCTACACCTCGGGGAGCAGCGGAGAGAACCTTCGCTACCTGGGCGTCAAGTAAATTGCCAAGGCGGAATCCGCCCCGTTGTTTGTTTTTGATCCTTGCCAGCCGAGGAATCAGGGTGGAAACCTGGCAAAAAGTAGGAAAACAACTCGACCAAAATTTTGTTATAATCCGCAACCACCTATTATCTCCGCTTGGGAACACAAATATTTTTAAACCATCCTGAAAATTTTCCTGGATTTAAAATTAATGCCGGTTAGTTTTAAGGGTAGCAAGGTTTACTCACAAAGTTACTAGCAAATATCTGCATTTTATTGATAGACAAAGGTCCGGGTAATCTTCATTCCTAATTTTCCCCCCCAAAAAACCATATAAGGTTGGTCGAGTGTTCATAATCCTATTTTGAGTCTTGTTTCTGTCCACCATAAAAAAATGAGTGAACTTTAGTATTTAGAAGAATAATTACGACCATCCAAAGGATTAAGTTTTCATGGTATCTGAATCAAAACACTGCATGAGGTGTTTGATTCTTATGTACGGCTTAAAAATGTATTGATGTTGGTAAAAAACCCAGAATGAAAGTGAAGAAAAGCGAAAATGGACGATAATCCTGATCGAAAGAGTGAAACTGAAAGGGAACCACTAACTATTGAACGGATCCGTGAACTATGGTCCCTTACCTATAACACGGCAGGAAAACCCGATTGGTCGCACCTCTACCCGTATTATCATGAGGATATCCTCTTTGAGGACTGCATCCAGAGGATCGAGGGAATCGACGAATTCACTGCCATGTGCAACCGTCTCACAAAGCGCTGCAAACAGTTAAATATGGATATCATCTCTATCGTGAAAGATTCTCACGAGGTTTTCTTTCAGTGGAAGTTGGTGATGATGTTTAAAAAATTTCCAAGCACACCCGTCCATGGATGCACAAAGCTTACCATCGATGATGACAACAGGATCATCTACCAGAGGGATTATTTTGATCTATGGGGCGATATCTTCAATGGGATTCCCTACTTCCACCGAACCTACCGGAAGTTCCTGCATAAATATTTCGGGTAGGGAGGCAATGAGTGTGAAAATCCCCGAAGAACTCCAATTTATTGCCAATGCACGCATGGTTCAAAAAACAACGGATGCCCGCATGGATGGGCGCGTTTGTGTCGTCACGGGAGCCACCTCGGGTGTGGGCTATCAAGCCGCGAAACGACTTGCACAGGGTGGAGCACAACTTATTCTGGTGTGCCGGAATTTTGAAAAGGCGACCAGGGTTCAAGAGGAATTGGACCGCCAATACGGAATTAAACCGGAGGTTGTCCAGGCGGATTTTGCACGGCTTGATGAGGTCAGGAAAGCGGCCGAAACCATCCTTGATTCTCATCCTCATATCCATGTACTCATCAATAATGCCGGAGTTCATACCACGCGACGCACAGTGAATGAGAATGGGCTCGAGACAGTTTTCTGCGTAAACCATTTGGCATCATTTCTTTTCACCAGGTTGCTCCTCGATAGATTAATCGATAGCGCTCCAGCACGGATCATCCAGGTGAATTCGCAGGGGCATCGTTTCGGCGGCTTGGATTTGAACGATCTCAATTGGACGAACCGTCGATATAAAGGACTACAAGGTTATGGGGCTTCAAAAACTGCACAGCTGCTCACGGTTTGGGAATTATCGGATAGACTAGAGGGGAGCGGAGTAACCATTAATGCCATGCATCCCGGAGAAGTGAGAACAAATATTGGCATGAATAATGGTTTGCTCTACCAGTGGTACCAACGTTATTTACTTTGGTGGATTTTGAAAGACCCGGTCATTTCCGGCAATGCCATTTACTACCTGGCAGCCGCCCCGGAGATGGCAGGTGTGAATGGAAGATTTTTCAACCTGACAATCGATGAAAAACCAGCTCCCCACGCCCTGGACCGCTCATTAGGAAAAAAGATTTGGAGCATAAGCGAATCCCTCACAGGTCTATCCAATTCGGGTTGATAATCGTGATCCTTATTTAGACTTTCAGTGCAGCAGGTGCGAGTGACCCTGAAAAAAGAACGAAATAATTCCACAGGAAAACAGACCGATTTCCTTTTATCTTCCTTTTATAACTGGAGGATTCGATATGAATTATGACGCCATAGTGGTTGGTGGTGGGATTGCGGGGTTGACCGCAACTGCCTATCTTGTAAAGACAGGGTATTCAACATTGCTCTGCGAGAAGCAAAACGGATGCGGAGGCCTCATCAATTCGTTTGATCGTGAGGGTTTTGTCTTTGACGGTGGCATAAGAGCGATCGAGAACTCCGGCGTGGTTTTCCCCATGCTAAAGCAACTGGGCCTGGAAGTCGAATTCCTTAAAAACAAGATTTCCATTGGGATCGAAGACGAGGTGATTTGGATCAATTCCAAAGAAGAGCATTACGGAGTATCAGGACCTGCTCATCCGACAATTTCCAGACAGCAGGGATGAGATTGTCGAAATAATGATACAAATCCGGAAGATCATGCAGTATTTGGAAGTTCAATACGGGATCGATAACCCCCTCTTTCTTGACATGAAAAAGGATCGAGGCTACCTGCTCAAGGTTATCCTTCCCTGGATGCTGAAATATGCCCTAACTGCCCCGAAAATTGCGAAACTAAATGAACCGGTCGAGGAATATTTAAAAAAATATTACACATAACCAGCCCTTGCTGGATATTATCACGCAGCATTTCTTTCACGATACACCCACATTCTTCGCACTGAGCTATTTATCCTTGTATCTTGATTATTATTACCCGCGCGGGGGCACGGGTGCGTTGATAGAAAAAATGGTGACCTTCATTGAAAACCACAATGGGATAATCAGCAAAAATACGGAAATCATTGCCATTGATCCAGACAAGCGGCTCGTTACTGATATGGAAGGCAGGAAACATGGATACCAGTGGCTGGTCTGGGCTGCAGATTTAAAGTCTCTCTATCGATATGTCAACCAGGATAATATCGAAAACAGCCAGGTAAAAAACAGAATTATTGAACGCAAGGCAGTGCTTGCAGATAAAGCTGGAAACGACTCCGTCTTTACTTTGTATCTGGCATTGGACCTGGACAAGAGCTACTTTGCCAGTAAAGCCAGTGAACACTTCTTCTACACGCCAAGCAGAAATGGTCAATCAGCAGCCGGGCCAATTCCCGACCATGGAACCCGGGAGACCATCGAGAAATGGCTGGAGGAATTCTTTGCATTGACTACATTTGAGATTTCATGTCCGGTCATGAGGGATGCCACATTGGCTCCCCCAGGAAAAACGGGGCTCATCGTGAGCGTATTGTTCGATTACAAACTAACCAAATATATCGAGGAGATGGATTGGTACGAGTCCTTCAAAACATTCTGCGAGATGTGCATCATCGATACATTAAATGCATCAATCTATCCAGGCATCAAAGACGCCATCCTGCAAAGGTTTTCATCCACCCCAACAAGCATGGCGAAGATCGCTGGCAACACAGACGGTGCCATAACGGGATGGGCGTTTAGCAATAATCCCATGCCAGCAGAAAACAGGTTGCCCGGGATCCTTAACGCAATCCGGACTCCAATTCCTGGTGTGGTCCAGGCAGGCCAGTGGACGTTCAGCCCATCCGGCTTGCCAATTTCCATCTTGACTGGGAAAATGGCAGCCGACAGGGTAATCAAAGAAATAGCAAAAGTGAAAAAACAAAACAGGATTAAGTCATAATATTGGTTTTATGAGTATTTTATGGTTTCAATAGGAATGATTCTATTTGCCTTTGTCTGCGGATCGCTGCCATTTTCTGTATGGGTTGGAAAACTGTTGCTTGGTTTGGATGTACGAGATTATGGGGACGGCAATCCGGGAGCCGCAAATGTCTACAGGGCCGGTAACAAGCTGACCGGCATATTAACCCTATTTTTGGATGTTAGTAAAGCGGCTGTTCCTGTTGGGTTGGCGTATTTTAACCTGGGGATCCGCGGGGTGCCCATGTATCTGATCTCAGTGGCGCCGATCCTGGGGCATGTCTTTTCTCCCTTTTTGGGCTTTCGGGGAGGAAAAGCCCTCTCTACCGCATTGGGAGTATGGATTGGGTTAACGATCTGGAAGGCTTCCCTGGCAGCGGTGGTTGCGGTGATGATTGGATTCGCCATCTTCACTTTGCCCGGGTGGTCGGTTTTGTTCGCTTTAGGGGGAATTTTGGTGGCGCTGCTGCTCTGGATGCCTGATCCATTTCTTTTTTGGGTACTGGCGAGTGAAACACTCATTCTAGCCTGGACGCATCGCCTCGACCTGCGCCAAAGCCCAAATTTGCGCCCGTGGTTGGCAAAGATTCTCCCGCGGCCAAGGGGCTAAGACCTCCAGTGAATTCATATCTAACCCATGACCTGATCCTTCACCTGGCTATTTTTCAGGCTGTCATCTTAGCGGTTATCCTGAGCAATATAAGAGTTTCCCACCGGGCAAGAAGGCATAAACCCCCGATTAAGTTCCCGATGATTTCAATCCTCGTCCCTGCTCGCAACGAAGAGAGGAATATTGCTGGCTGTATTCGATCCCTCCTGGCGCAGGATTATCCTTCTTTTGAGGTGCTTGTCCTGGATGATCAGTCAAGCGATACTACAAGATCCATTCTGGATACTATTGCTGAAACGCAACCAAGGTTGAGGATCCTGGATGGTGAACCTCCCTCCGAAGGCCAGGTGGGAAAGAACTGGGCTTGTAACCAGCTTGCTTGTGAGGCCCAGGGTGAGCTGCTATTTTTTACAGATGCAGATACTGTCCACAAGCCAGAAACCCTGAGCACCATTTTCGTTGCCCTGGTGGGAGAAAAAGCTGATTTATTGACTGGTCTTCCCCGGCAAAAGGTAAATACCTGGGGTGAACGACTGCTTGTCCCCTTTTTTTCATGGGCATTGCTTTGCTTTGATCCACTGGAGCTGGCTTACAAGATTAAGCTAAACGCCCTCTCCTTCGCGGTCGGTCAGATGATGTTGTTTCGACGCGAAGCCTACCTGGCAATTGGAGGACATAACCGCGATAGTTCATCCATTGTGGATGATATATTCATGGCAAGGAAGATCAATGCAGCTGGAATGCGCTGGCGTGTAATCCATGTTGCAGATTTGATCTCATGCCGGATGTATCATGAAAGCAGCGAAGCCATCGGAGGATTCAGAAAGAACCTGTTCGCTGCCTTCGATTTCCGCTTGATTCCCTATTTGTTTGTTTTTGCCTGGTTGGGGGTGATGTTCTGGGAACCATTGATGGTTTTTCTTCTGATGGTTTTTGCGCATGCGCCTAAGGCACACGCTCTTGATCTTTCTATTTGTATTGGGCTGTCTTTGCTTTTGTGGTTGATACCCTATTTAGAAATTGATGTCCCCCCCGGACTGGCATTCTTGTATCCATTCACCATCCTGGCAAACATCGCGGTTGCATGCCAATCTGTTATTTACAGCCTTTTTGGGCGCCTTTCATGGAAAGGTCGGAAAATTAGTCGACCGAAGTGGAAGTGGCTGTGAACTTTGTACAAGTTCGAAAGATATGGGAAAACCTACTGCGTTTCCTACCAGATCCCTTGCTATTTATCTTATTTCCCAATAAGCAAAACCAACCTAAAGGTTAGTGAAACCACTATGCAATTGCTCATTTTTATCTTCGCGCGCCTCCGCAAAAACTTCCAGGGTTTCGCGAAACAGCCAGACCAGGAATACCAGTGCGGCAATATACTCGACCCACCATAACCCGAATAGTATATTGAAGATTAGCCCTGCCAACACAGTCCCAGCCATGTAAGCGCAGGTCAATGAATTGGCCGCGTCCCCCGCCAGGGCTGCGCTGTTGATCCGTTTGGCGATCTTGCGCTTGGATACAGCCAGCCAGGGCATGATCAGCAGGGCCGCCGCAGATATCCCGATCCCAATGACGGAACTCTCAGGTTGGGAATGGGTGAGCAGCAGGTAAACGGAGGAAATCAAAACATAGGCGCACAGGAGAGCCAGGCTGGCGGCAACCACCCACGCAGCCCGGCGTTCTGCGCGTTTAACATTTACTAGATCTCCCCCGCGTTGTTCGACAGAAAGCCGCCACAGCAGGATCGAGCCACTCACCAGCTCGATAAGGCTGTCCACCCCAAAGGCAGTCAGGAGCACGCTTCGTGCTGCGATGCCCGCGCCAATCGAAACGGTCATCTCGATCACCATCCATAGAATGGTGACCACTTCAATCCGTACTCCCATGCCAATTTCCTTGGTTCGCGTTGAATTCATAACATTCATTCATCCAATCCAACCCAGTGTATCCCATAAACTTTAATCCGCGATGAGAAACTTTAGATTGTGATAATATCATGTCATGCTTGTCAGAATCTAATAGTTGAAAATATGGCATCATTACAAGAATCCCTGGTAGATAAAAAAAACGCAAGTTATTGTTCAGAGACTGGCGATATAGGTGCTGCCAATCAAGAGGCAGTCCTCTGAAAAAGACTGGAACGAAGGGTGATCGACTTTATGTTTCGTGATTTGAACGATTTTGAACTCACCAAGATTATGAGAAGGGAAATGATGGTTCTCATGTTGATGTTAACCGCCCGCAACACGTGCTGTGGGGACGAAAGAGCCCAAGTTGATATGAATTAAATTCGATCCATATGCAGATCTTCCTGATCTGGTTGCTCCTGCGCATTAGTTCCTTCCTGGTTGCTGCCAAGGCTTCCAGCGTCCATGCATTTATCGCCTTGGAGAGCAGCCTACCAGCGTGGCCCCCGTCCTTACCACTGGGGTTGTGGCTGCAGCGCGTGTTAGTTACACCTTTATTTCACTGGGACGCTCTCCAATACCTATCGATTGCAACTCGCGGTTATAACGCAAGCAATTCATCTACTGCATATTACCCACTCTTCCCGTGGTCAGCGAAGTTGCTAACATTATTTGGGATCGACCCAGCAGTCGGCCTTCTGCTGATCAGCGCAGTTGCCGGCCTGGCTTTTATTTATGTTTTCGAACGGCTGGCTCGTCTCGACCTGCCAAATGACAAGGCCAGATCGGCAGCTTTGTCCCTGCTCATCTTTCCCATCTCGATGGTATTTTTCATTCCCTACACGGAGGGCATGTTTTTCCTCTTTGCAGCCCTATGCTTCCTTGCCGCCCGACATCAGCACTGGTGGTTGGCAACATTGTTCGGGGTGCTGGCTACCCTTACCAAAGTGGCAGGGGTTGTCCTGGTAGTCGCCCTCATCATCGAGTTGTGGGGGGATCCAGCGAACCGACGCTGGTCATGGAGGATTTTACAGAAGTGGGCTTCAGTACTATGCATCCCGGCAACTTTTGTCATCTGGACGATCGTCCGTAATCAGATCGTAAATCAGATCAGGTTCGATATTCCCCATTTTCAACAATGGTTTCTCTCCCTGCTCATTTCCCCCAGCGCTGATATGACAGAAAGCCGAACGACATTCCTTTGGCCGTGGCAGCTGTTCATCGAAACGATCAATCGGGCAATCCACGACCCAGTGGCTCGCCTACACGTGGTCCTGACACTGGGCGGCTTCACGGTTATGGTCCTCCTGTTGGTCCTGACCTGGCGTTTCCTGCGTCCCAGTTATCGCATTTATTCGCTGCTCCTGATCCTTTATAGCCCCCTCATCTTTTCCTTCTACAACGGTGCCCTTCCCCTGATGAGCGCATTTCGACACTCTTATACGGCCTTCCCAATTTTTATTGGCCTTCAGAATCTGGTCCTTCCGAAATGGGTTCGCTTGCTGGCAGCTGGGATATGCATGACCCTTTTTATATTAATGGTTTACACATTCAGCCTGCAGAGTTGGATTCCATAACGCAGCTGGCAGCAGGCAAAGGGCGGATATCAACCTTTGAATCATGCAAACCATTCATTCCGGGCCGAATAATTACCCCATCTTCCCGGTCAGGTAGGCGTCGGTCAATTCCTTCTCGGGGCGGGTAAAAATCTTCTGGGTCGGTCCAAACTCAATCAGTTCGCCCAGCCAGAAGAGACCGGTGTAATCCGAAACGCGCCCGGCCTGCTGCATGTTGTGGGTCACGATGACGATGGTGTACTGCTTCTTGAGTTCGGCGATCAGGTCCTCGATACGACCGGTGGCGATGGGATCGAGGGCGGAGGTGGATTCGTCGAACAGGATCACATCCGGCTTGACCGCCAGCACGCGTGCAATACAAATGCGCTGCTGCTGTCCGAGTGAAAAGCCCAGGGCATTGGCTTTCAGGTCCTGCTTGACCTCGTCCCACAGGACTGCATCCCGAAGGCTCTGTTCCACCAGCTCATCCAGTGCTGCTTTATCCTGGACCATGCCCAGCACGCGCGGACCGAAGGCCACGTTATCGTACACGGATTGCGGGAACGGATTTGGTTTCTGGAACACCATCCCCACCCGCTGGCGCAGTTCGGCCACGTTGTAATCGGGGGCATAGATGTCCCTGCCTTCCAGCAGGATCTGCCCCTCGAGGCGTGTCCCGGGGATGGTGTCGTTCATCCGGTTCAGGCAGCGCAGGAAGGTGGATTTGCCACAGCCCGAAGGTCCGATCAGGGCTGTAACCTTGCGCGGCAGGATATCCATATTGATTTTGGACAGTGCCAATTTCTCCCCGTAGTAGAAATCCAGGTTGGAGATGGCGAATACAGGAGGTGCGGTCACGGGTCAATTTTACACGATTCCGCCTGCATGAGCACCTGGTTATAATTTATAATCTGGACGATGAAACCTGTCCGACTGATCCTGCTTGTTCTCCTGTTATTCCTGCCTGCATGCACACAAGGTTCTGGTCAACCCGCTTCCCCAACCAGGGTTTCCGCCTACATCCAGAATAAAGGCTCCGACACGATGGTCAACCTGGCCCTGGCCTGGGCGGAACGTTACCAGGCCGAGCATCCCGACATCAGCATCTCGGTGACCGGCGGCGGGTCTGGAACGGGGATCGCCGCCCTCATCAATGGGACGGTGGACATCGCCAATGCCTCGCGTGCCATGACAGCAGATGAAATAAAGCAGGCGGAAGCGAACGGAATCACGCCGGTCGAGTTTGTGGTCTCCCGGGATGCCATCGCCGTGGTCGTCAACCCGGAGAACCCGGTCCGGCACTTGACCCTCCAACAGATCTCCGACATCTACAGCGGTAAGATCAACAACTGGTGCGAGGTGGGCGGCGATGACCGCCCCATCGTGCGGCTCTCGCGCGAGACCAATTCCGGAACCCATGTTTATTTCCTGCAAACGGTCATCCGTCTGGGCGACTCGAAGAACACGACCCTGTTTTCCACCGACACCCTGCTGCTGCCCTCCTCGGAAGGCATCATCAACGAAGTGCGCCAGAACCCCAATGCCATCGGCTACGATGGTCTTGGGTACATTCCACCCGACCTGGCGAACAGCGTGATCGCCGTCGCACGCGATGCCAACGGTCCGTTTGTTGCTCCGTCCATCACAACGGTCAACGACAACTCCTATCCGGTGGCACGCGACCTGTATATGTATACAGCCGGAGAACCGACCGGCGCCATCAAGGATTATCTCAATTGGATCCTTTCCCCCGAAGCCCAGACGATTGTGGCCAACCTGGGTTTCGTGCCGATTAAATAATCCCACAGGCAATTGACCCAGGAGCTTAATGGATAAATCCCTCAACTGGCGTGAAACCATCATCACTGCGATCGTAAAAACCTGCGGCTATTCTGCCGTTGTTTTTGTCATGCTCATCTTCTTCTTCCTCCTGCGCGAAGGACTCCCGGCCCTGGTCGAAGTCAAACTCGGCGATCTGCTTACCACGCGCTGGTATCCCATCGAAAACCACTTTGGCATCCTGCCGCTGCTCACCGGTTCGCTCATCGTCACGGTGGGAGCCATGCTGATCGCCATTCCATTCGGGATTGGGACGGCCGTCTTCCTCTCCGAAATCGCCCCGCGCTGGATGCGCGAGATTCTCAAGCCTTTGGTGGAACTGCTGGGCGGACTGCCCTCGGTGGTGCTTGGCTTTCTTGGAATTCTGCTGCTCTCACCATTCCTGCGGGTATTCCTGGACCTGCCCACCGGCCTGACTGCCCTGGCCGGGGCGCTGCTCCTGGGCGGGATTGCCATCCCGACCACCGTCTCGATCGCCGAGGATGCCCTGGATGCTGTCCCGCACAGCTACCGCGAGGGGGCGCTGGCGCTGGGTGCCACCAAGTGGCAGACCATCTGGCGGGTCACCCTTCCCGCCGCCCGTTCCGGCGTCCTGACCGCCCTGATGCTTGGCATCGGTCGCACCATCGGCGAGACGATGGCGGTGATGATGGTCACCGGCAACGCGCCGGTGATGGCGATCAAATTGACCTCCATCTTCTCACCCGTCCGTACCATGACTGCCACCATCGCCGCCGAAATGGGCGAGGTTGCCAATGGCAGCACTCACTATCATGTGCTGTTCTTCATTGGACTGGTGCTGTTCCTGATCTCCCTGGTGGTGAATATCACTGCATCGTCGGTGGTATTTAAATCCAGGAAACGTGCCGAAAGGGTCCTGTCATGAAACGCAGCATCAAGGTTGATCGCTTCCTGGTCCAGCGTCTGGGGGTTGCACTGCTCTCCCTGGCAGCCGTTCTGACCGTCGTCCCGATCATCGGCGTGTTCGGTTATATCATCGCCAAAGGCGCCCCTGCCATCTCCTGGGAATTCCTGACCGCCATGCCCAGCAATGGGATGCGCGCCGGGGGCATCCTGCCAGCCATTGTAGGGACGTTTTACCTCACCCTTGGGACTGCCGTCTTTTCAGTGCCGCTCGGCATCGCGGCTGCCATTTACCTGGCAGAGTATGCAAAAGAGAACTGGGTGACACGTCTCATCCGCATTGCCATCATCAACCTGGCCGGCATCCCCTCGGTGGTCTATGGATTGTTCGGCCTGGGTGTGTTCGTCCTTTTCCTGAAATTTGGCACCAGCATCCTGGCTGCTTCGCTGACGCTTTCGATCATGACCCTGCCGGTCATCATCAGCGCGGCGGAGGAAGCCCTGCGAGCTGTGCCGCAGTCCTTTCGGACGGTGAGCATATCGCTGGGCGGCACTCGCTGGCAGACCATCCGCAAGATCGTGCTGCCGCAGGCGCTGCCTGGAATTATCACCGGGGTCATCCTGGGCCTGGAGCGCGCCGCCGGGGAGACAGCGCCGATCCTTTTCACCGGGGCAGCCTTCTTCCTGCCGCGCCTGCCAGGTTCGCCGCTCGATGCCACCATGGCTCTGCCTTATCACCTGTTTGTCATTTCCACGCAGGTCCCTGAAATGCCCATCCAGATCCAATACGGCACAGCGCTGGTGCTGATCGTTTTCGTGCTGGGCATGAACCTGATCGCAACCTTCATCCGCTCGCGCGCGAGGGCGAAAAGACAATGGTAAATCAGTCTGCCCGGGAACACATTAATGACTGAAAACAAGATAATCATTGAAAATTTATCTTTACAATATTCCGACGGGACCGAATCGCTGCGAGACATATCGTTGAACATTCCCGCCAATGCCATCACTGTTCTTTTCGGACCGGCAGGTGGAGGAAAATCCTCCCTGCTGCGCTGCCTCAACCGCCTGAACGATCTGACCGAGGTCCAAACCATTTCAGGCAGGATCCTGCTGGATGGTGAAAATATCCTCGACCCGAAAACGGACGTGATCGCCCTGCGCCGCCGCGTCGGGATGGTCTTTGCCCGCCCGGTCGTCCTGCCGATGTCCATCCGACAGAACCTGACCTACGGATTGGAACTGGCAGGCGAAAAGCACAAATCCCGGTTGGACGAGGCGGTGGAGCGCTCCCTGAAACTGGCCGCGCTGTGGGACGAGGTCAAGGACCGGCTCGATGACCCCGCCATCGCCCTCTCCGGCGGGCAGCAGCAGCGCCTGTGCCTGGCGCGCGTCCTGGCCAACCAACCGGAGGTCATCCTGCTCGACGAACCCACCTCCGGCCTCGACCCGATCTCAACCGGCAAAGTGGAATCGGCCTTGCAGGAACTCAAGAAAAATTACACCATCATTCTGGTGCCGCACTCCGTCCAGCAGGCCGCCCGGACGGCTGATTATGCCGCCTTCTTCCTGCAGGGCGAACTGGTCGAATGGGCGCAGGGAAAGGAAATCTTTCACCCACCCAAAGCAGAAGCGCACTGAAGATTATGTTCAAGGAAGGTTTGGGTAGGGGAGCACTACTTCCTCTCATAGGGATCACGATGCCAGAAACCATCCTTGTTGTTGAAGATGAACCCTCTTTACAGGAAACCCTGGTCTACAACCTCGAAAAACAGGGCTATACCGTGGAGGCTGCCGGTGACGGACGACGCAGCACTTGATGCTGCCCGCCGTTTAAAACCGGACCTGATCGTGCTCGACATCATGCTCCCGCAATTGGACGGTTTCGAGGTCACCAAAATCCTGCGGCGCGATATGACTGTTCCCATCCTGATGCTGACTGCCCGCGATGACGAAATTGACCGTGTCGTGGGGCTCGAAGTGGGTGCCGACGATTACCTGACCAAGCCCTTCTCGATGCGGGAACTGCTGGCGAGGGTCAAGGCGCAGTTGCGGCGTGCACAACTCGTGCGTGATGAAATGACAAAAGCAACGAACAGCGAATCTCCGTCTTCCCTGGAAACATTGGCATTCGACAATCTGGTCATCAACCAGACCCGCCGCGAAGTCATGCTGGATGGACAGGTATTGTCGCTCAAGCCGCAGGAATATGATCTACTGCTGTTCTTCGCCGAACATAAACGCCAGATGCTCTCGCGCGAATTCCTCCTGGAGCGTGTCTGGGGCTGGGATTACATCGGCGACAGCCGCACGGTGGATGTGCACGTGCGCTGGCTTCGACAAAAGATCGAAGCAGATCCAGCAGCACCAATCCGGATCGTCACCGTGCGCGGCGGGGGCTACCGGTTCGAAGGGTAGCAGTAATTCAAGGCATGGGTTCTCACCGGCTCCCAGAAAATTGATAGCAAGCGAAAGTACCTGATAGTCTCACAAGGGTAAGATTATTCGTATGAAATCGAATATCGAACGATTTGCTTTCGGCCTCATTCTTGCTCCCCTTTCTCCGCTTGCCGGGCTGCTCGGATTCTGGTGGACTTCCTTTGCGCTTCTGCCGGAAAGATGGATTGCCATTTGTGCCATCAGCGGTTTTGCGCTTGGCATCCTGGCGGATATTTTCCTTTTGAAAAACCTGGTCGCCCGCGCCCATCAATATGGGGAAATATCGTGGACTGCGATTTACCTCTTTTACACCATGGGCATGTTTGGGTTCTTCATGGGCTTGCCGGTCTTCAATGCTACCCTGGCAATCCCGGCTGGATTTGTCGTTGGAGGAAAATTGGCTCGAAATTTGGCTGATCGGTCTAAGGTACGGGCGACAACCCTCCGGACCTGTATCTTCACCACATCCATCCTCACCTGCATTTGCATCATCACTGCCATGCTGGCATTGAACGAGACAAGCATGCCAGCACAATTGGAAAGCATGCTGTTTCTGCCGTTTACGGTCACCTGGGGGATGATCTGGGGACTGATCCTGGTTGGCGGGGCAGGGCTGTTAGCGGTTAATTGGGTGCTGACCTGGCTTTCCGTCCGCCTGACCCACCGATATTTATGCGGAACATGATATGAACTGGTTTCTGCTAACCGTGGTGGTCCTGTTGGTTATAGTGGTGGGTGTTTTGGCCTGGCGCTATGCTAAATTGCACCGCAGGCTGCGGCGCTACGCGGCTTCCATCCGCCATATTGCAGATGAGGAACGACCAGTGACGAGCGTGCCAGGGGATGAACCGGGGTTGGAGGAACTTTCCAGCGCAGTCAAAATGCTGGCGCAGTCGGAACTAAGGCGCACCCAGGCTGCGGACTCCGAGCGGGTAACACTGGCTGCCGTCCTGGAGCGAATGACGGACGGTGTTTTGATCGCAGATATTGAGGGGCATGTATTATTTGCCAACCCGGCGGTGGGGAGGCTCTTCGAAGTTTCCGATCCTTCCGGGCGCACGGTGGCGGAAGTGCTAAGGCAGTACCAACTTGTGGAGGCCTGGCGCCGCTGCCAGCATAACCGCGAACTGCAAAGCAAATCAGTGGAATTACCCAACCGGCGCCAGTTTCTGCAACTGGTGGTCATCCCTGACCAGGACACCGGCGGCACTTTGCTGCTCGTCCAGGACCTGACCCGCGTCCGCCGGCTTGAAACGGTGCGGCGTGATTTCATCTCTAATATATCCCACGAACTGCGGACACCGCTGGCCTCGCTGAAGGCCCTTACAGAAACCCTGCGTGAGGGCGGTCTTGAGGATCCTAAGGCTGCATCCCGTTTCCTTGGTCTCATCGAAACCGAGGTGGATGCCTTGACCCAGATGGTGGGCGAAATTCTCGAACTTACTCGAATCGAATCAGGCCAGGTCCCACTGGAATTCAATCCTGTCCAGGTTGCCGTGCTTCTGGATTCGGTTAAAGACAGGATGCAGGAGCAAGCCAAACGCGCCGGGCTTGTGCTGCGAGTGGATGACCCGCAGGAAAAATGGGTCGTGCGCGCGGACCAATCCCGCTTGGAGCAAGTGCTGGTCAATCTCATCCATAACGCGCTCAAGTTCACCCACCCGGGTGGAGAAGTGGTACTTTCCGCCGCGGCAGATGAGGACTTTGTCAGATTTTCGGTCCGTGATACCGGAGTCGGCATCCCCACTGACGACCTTGAACGAATTTTCGAACGCTTTTATAAATCCGACCGCGCCCGTTCCACAGGCGGGACAGGACTTGGACTTTCGATCGCACGCCACATTGTGGAGGCGCATGGGGGCAAAATATGGGCCGAAAGCAGAGAAGGAAGGGGGAGTTCATTCCACTTCACTGTACCGATCGTAGGGTGAAATAGAAACCTGGCCGCCCCGTCACCAATAGTGACCGGGATTTATCATCCCGGAACATTAACCGAACGTTAACCAGTTGTTTGGGGGACCTTAAACATCCTTTGTTAACATAGTGTCATGAAAACAAAGGAGAATCAAATGTCCAAGAAATTAGTTATCGTTATGACCATTGCTACGGCTCTGGTCGTCGTTCTCAGCGCCTGTGGAACTTCGAATACACCTCAAACCGAGATCCAAACCAAAATTGTGGAAGTGACTTCTACTCCGGGTCCTGCGTCTGCTACCCAGCTTCCGGCTGGTTCTGTGCAGTTAACCGGTGCGGGTGCCACCTTCCCTCTGCCCGTTTATTCCCAATGGACCTATGCCTACCAGTATGTTGACACATCCGTCATCATCAACTATACCGGTGTGGGTTCCGGTGCCGGCAAAACCGCCATCCTCGCCAACACTGTTGATTTCGCCGGTTCCGATTCCCTCTTGAGCACTGATCAATACACACAGGGAGTTGACCTGCAAATGGTTCCCATGCTGGCTGGTGCCGTGGTCCCGGTTTATAACATCGCTCTAAAACCAGTCCCGACCCCGGCAGCCGGTCAGACCGCGGTCGCCCTGCCCAAGCTGATCCTGGATCGCCAGACCCTGGTGGACATCTACAATGGCAAAGTAACCAAATGGAATGATCCCAAGATCATTGCCCTCAATCCAGGACTGGTGGACTACCTTCCAGATGCGGCTATCACCACCGTCCACCGCTCGGATGGTTCCGGTACAACCGAGATCTTCACCAAGGCTCTCACTTCGTTCAGCGCCGATTGGACTGCCGGCGGTGCGCAATCCGTCCAGTGGCCTGGACAAGGTCTGGGTGGCAAGGGTAATGCAGGTGTGGCTGCGGCCGTAATCAATACTCCCAATTCCATTGGTTACGTGGAACTCTCATATGCCATCTCCAATAGTATGTCTTTCGCGCAAATAGTGAATAAAGCTGGCAAGACAGTTACAGCCAATGCTGCCAGCGTGGAAGCTGCCATGACCGAGTTTGCCAATGCCTTCACTCCCCAGCTTACGGCTACTATCGTGGATGGTTCCAGCGATAACGCCTGGCCGATCACCGGCTATACCTATATCATTCTGCACACCTCCACCATGACCGATTGTGTCAAGGCTCAGAAACTGCTCCAGTTCCTGCAATGGGCCCAGACCGACCCAGGCGCGCAGGAAGCAGCCACCAAGCTTGGTTACTCTGTTCTGCCGGATGCCGTCCGCCAGACCGTTCTTGCCAAACTGGGTGAAGTTACCTGCAGCGGCCAGCCCGTTCTGAAGCCCTAAACTCCAACATCTTCCCCTTTTAAGAGGAGGGCCTTCGCAAGGAGGCCCTCCATCAGCATTCATAGCATGCCCAAAAAGACCCCTTTCGGATGTACGAAAATAATCCCGCCAACGTCAAATGATATTGGCTGTTGCACTGAGACCTGGACAATCCATGCTAAAGCGAAATAAACATCTCCCTGAATCAAATTGGCAGACCCGTATTCGTCGGGCCCTTCACTATGGCGATCGACCCTGGCAGGGATTGATCATCGGAATATCAGCCTTGGTGATCATCCTGATGATCGCTGTCGGCGGGTTGCTGTGGGTCGATTCATCCGATTCGCGGTCTACATTTGGCTGGTCCTTTCTGGCGCCCACCTCACACCCCAATTGGGATCCAGTCAACAACCTTTTCCAAGCCTGGCCGTTCCTATATGGCACGCTGGAAACTTCTTTATTTGCCATTCTTTTTGCCCTGCCGATCGGGATCGGGATTGCCATCTTCCTGGCTGAACTCTGCCCGCCGTGGCTGCGCACGCCCCTGACCTGGCTGGTGGAACTGCTGGCAGCCATCCCCAGCGTGGTGTACGGTCTGTGGGGAATTTTTGTCTTTCTGCCTCAAGTGGTGGCACCGATTGGAATTTTCCTGGGAGATACGCTCGGGCAGATACCGGTGTTGGGCAGCCTGTTCACAGGTCCCATCCCCGCCAGCGGATCGTCCCGCCTGGCGGCCAGCCTGATCCTGTCCATCATGATCGTTCCCACCATCGCGGCGGTTTCACGTGATGTGTTTCTGGCGATTCCCAAGTTCACAGCGGGAAGCAGCCAAAGCGCTGGGTGCCACCGAATGGGAAACCATCTGGCAGGTACTCATCCCATACGGTCGGTCAGGTATTCTTGGGGCGGTCATCCTGGGACTAGGACGGGCTTTGGGAGAGACCATGGCCGTCACGATGGTCATTGGCAACAGTATCCAGGGAGGCTCCTCCCTGCTCCAACCCGGTTACACCATGGCCAGTATTATCGCCAACGAATTTGCCGAGTCGGTTTCCAAACTCCATACCGATGCATTGATCGAAATTGGCCTGGTCTTATTCATCATCACTTTGCTCTTGAATATCTTGGCCCGATTCCTGGTCTGGCAAGTGACCCGCCAAGCCCCCCAGGAGGTGCGCTCATGAGCACATTTACTGACCTGATTAACCATAACCGGGCAACTCGTACCCATCGACGTAAAATTGTCAATGCAATCATGCTTACGTTCACAGGCCTGGTGACCATTCTTGCGCTCATTCCACTCTTCTGGATCATTGGATATGTGGTCATCCGTGGTGGTAAAAACATCACCCTGGACTTCTTCATCCACCTTCCTCGTCCGATGGGAATTACCGGGGGAGGAGTGTTGTCTGCCATCGAGGGGACGCTGGTGGTTACGCTCCTGGCTGCAGTATTCGCCATCCCGCCCGGTGTCCTGGCTGCCTTCTACGCGGCCCGCTATCCGAATACCCCTCTGGGAGTGGCCCTTCGCTTCAGCACAGACGTCCTATCGGGGATCCCGTCCATTGTTGTCGGATTGTTTGCCTATGCAGTCCTCGTGGTCCCGATGGGTCATTTTTCCGGACTTGCAGGCGGGGCGGCACTGGCGTTCTTAATGCTGCCGACCATTATCCGCACCACGGAAGAAATGCTTAGACTGGTTCCGGCAACCCTGCGCGAGGCTTCACTGGGACTTGGCGCACCCGAATGGAAGACATCGCTAAGCGTGCTTTTCCCGGCTGCCTCCAATGGGATCATCACTGGCTTTCTTTTGGCGCTTGCCCGGGCAGCCGGTGAGACGGCGCCTTTACTCATGACCGCCCTGGGGAACGAACGCTTCGACATCGGACAGATCATAACTGGTGGCATACAAGGTCATCAATCTGTCTTCCAGATCATTGGGCGAATCATCAACCAGCCGGTGGATTCGCTCCCACTGGCACTGTGGAAATATGCCCAACAACCTTACCCGGAACGGGTGGATCAAGCCTGGGCTGTAGCGCTGGTGCTGATGCTGTTTGTTCTGATCGTCAATGTCTCCACGCGGTTGTGGCTGCAAAGTCGCACCCGCCGCATGAAAGGTTAACTCTATGAAGATGGAAATTGCAGAATCGGTATTTCAATCTACCGCACTTGAAGAAACCCCTGCCAAGGTGGAGATCAGGAACCTGGATGTATATTATGGAAAATTTCGGGCCTTGAAGGAGATCAACCTGATTGTTCACGAAAAGAGGATCACGTCAATTATTGGTCCCTCGGGTTGCGGCAAGTCTACCTTGTTGCGCTCTTTCAACCGCATGAATGACCTGACTCCTGGCTGCCGAATGCTAGGCGAGATCCGTCTGGACGGGGAGAACGTGCTTCTACCCACGCATGGATGTGGTGTCGGTCCGCCGTCGGGTTGGGATGGTCTTCCAGCGCCCCAACCCGTTCCCCAAGTCCATTTTCGACAACGTGGCTTATGGGCCGCGGCTATATGGCATCCGCCACAAATCAGACCTGGAAGGGATCGTGGAAAACAGCCTGAAGGCCTCTGCACTTTGGAACGAAGTGAAGGACAAACTCAACCAATCCGGACTGTCCATCTCCGGCGGGCAGCAGCAGCGCCTGTGCATCGCGCGTGCGCTGGCGGTGGAGCCCGAAGTCATCCTGATGGATGAACCCGCCTCGGCCCTCGACCCGATCTCCACGCTAAAGATCGAAGAACTGATGCAGGAACTCAAAAAAGATTACACCATTGTCATCGTCACCCATAACATGCAGCAGGCTGCACGCGTCTCGGATTACACTGCCATGATGATGATCGACGAAGCACGCGCCGGGCATCTCATCGAATTTGATGCTACCAACACCATTATTCACCCGTCCCAAAGACAAACGCACTGAAGATTACGTCACCGGGCGGTTTGGATGATCTTCTTTTTGATGTCTCTGTGAGTGGTGAAGGATATTTCCAGAGAACTGAAAATGGTTATAATGGGTAAAGAGCGCCAAGGAGCTACGGTTCACATGCGAAAAACTTTCGAAACAGAAATTCAACAATTGAAAGACGAAATGCTCCTGCTTGGGGAGCATGGTGGAGCAGCAGATCCTGGGCTCGGTGGAAGCGCTCAAAAAACGCGACCTGGATGCCTCCCGCCGCATCAAGGAGACCGACCTGCAGGTCAACGCCAGGCGCTACGCCATCGAAGAACAGGTGATGATCGTCATCGCCACCCAGCAGCCCATGGCGCACGACCTGCGCCTGCTGGCTTCCATCCTGGAGGTCAGCGGCGAACTGGAGCGCATGGGCGATTATGCCAAGGGCATCGCCACCGTCAGCATCCGCATGGCCGACCTTCCCTTGCTCAAACCGTTGATCGACATCCCGCGCATGGCCCAAAAAGGGGTGGATATGCTGCACCGCGCCCTGACCGCTTTCATCCATGAAGACGTGGAAGCTTCCCGTGCCATCCCGGCCGAAGATGATGAGGTGGACGAACTTTACCTGCAGATCTACCACGAGTTGATGATGTTCATCATCCAGGACCCCAAGACGATCGAGCGAGCCAATATGCTGCTATGGGTGGCGCACAACCTGGAACGGCTCGCCGACAGGGTATCCAACATCTGCGAGCGCACGGTCTTTACCGCCACCGGCGAAATGAAAGAACTGGAACAAACAAAGATTGACCGGTAAACTTCCAGACTTACAAATCAAAAAAGAGACGGATACCTCCGTCTCTTTTTGGTTATTGATCCTTCCACTAATCTTTCATAACAACCGGTCCCCTCCGTCCACCGAATCGGAGCGGAAGTGGCAGCCCCGGCTCTGGCGGTTGTGGCGGGCAGCCTGTCCCACCACCAGCCCCACCTCCACCGCGTTGCGCAGGCCGATCAGGCCGTCGCTCAGCTTGGTCTTGCGGTAGAAGGTCTCGATCTCGTTCTGCAGGTGACGCAGCTCGCGGATGGCACGCGAGAGCCGGTCGCCGGATCGCACCAGGCCAACGTAGTGCCACATGATGTTCTGGATGGTCTGCATATCCCCCTGGATGAGAGCCGGGTCGGATTCCTGCGTCAGGTTGGTTTCATCCCAGGCAGGAATGTCGTCGCGGGTGGGAATAACCGGCTGGGGGTTCGCAGCAAAGCGCTCCTGGATATCCCGTGCGGCGCGAGTTCCCCACACCAGGCCTTCCAATAACGAGGTCGAAGCGAGCCGGTTGGCTCCATGCAGACCGGTGCAGGATACTTCGCCCACCGCGTACAGGTTGGCAACGCTCGAGCGGCCCCATGCATCCACTGCCACGCCGCCGCAGAAGTAGTGCGCGGCCGGCACGACCGGGATGGACTCGCGGGTGATGTCGATGCCCACACGTTTGCATTCGGAATAGATATTGGGGAAGCGGGTTTTGATCTCAGCTGCCCGCATGTGAGAGGCGATGTCGAGCAGGACATAGGAATAGTCGTGCGCTTCCATCTCGGTGTGGATGGCGCGCGCCACCACGTCGCGCGGCGCCAGGTCCTTCCACTCGGGTGAATAATCTTCCATGAAAGGCCGACCATCCGGGGTGAGCAGGATGCCGCCTTCGCCGCGCACGGCTTCGCTGATCAGGAATCCCTCCGCTCCCGGTACCGAGAGGGCGGTGGGATGGAACTGGACGTATTCAGCATTCAGGATGCGTGCCCCGGCCCGGGAAGCCATTGCCAGCCCGTCGCCGCGCGCGCCTGGTGGATTGGTGGTGTTGCGATATATGCGCCCGATCCCACCGGTGGCAAGGATGGTGACTGCCGCCAGGGTGCGGTGGACGGATTTTCCCTTGCGGTCAAAGACGTAGGCGCCGTGGCAGGCCACCGGTCGATAGGCAGCCAGCGGATCACGTGAGTGATGGGGATAGGTGATCAGGTCCACGGCGGTGGCTTCGGTCAGCAATTCCACATTGGGACATTTTCGCAGCGCGGCGATCAGCCCATCCATGATAACCCTGCCGGTCCCGTCACCCACATGCAGGATGCGCCGTCGTGAATGCGCCCCTTCCTGTCCAAACTCGAGGTCGCCGTCCTGTTCATGGTCGAATACGATGCCCGCCGTCCCTACCAGGACTTCCTGCAGCAGCGCCGGCCCTTCTTCAGCCAGGATGCGCGCAGCTTCCGGCAGGGAGGCTCCCGCGCCTGCGGCGAGGATGTCTGCCACCAGCAGGTCGGCGCTGTCATCCAGTCCCCGGCTGATGATGCCGCCCTGGGCATAGCGCGAGTTGAACTCGTGCGGGTCCGGGTCACGGGTGATGAGGATGATGCGCCTCTGCGGCGTCTGGGCCAATCTCAGGGCGGCGGTGGCTCCGGCGATCCCGGAGCCAATGATGAGCACGTCAGTAGTTTTCATAGGGTTTTGGTTTGGAACGATTTTATCGTGACTACATTATCCGATTTTTAATCATCCTATCAACCGCCTGGTATGCCCTCACCCGGATATCCTCGGGCACGTCGATCACATAGCGGTTGAATTTGAGTGCATCGCGCGTATCTTCCATGGTGATCATGTTCATGTGCGGGCAGCGCACCATGCACAAACGCAGCATATCCTTTTCTGGATTCGCCGCAGCCACGTTATCGCCCATGGCACATTCGGTCAGCAGGAGATAGTGGGGAGCCTGCGACTGCTGGACGTAGCGGATCATGGCGTTGGTCGAACCGGAGAAATCCGACGCGGCGGTCACTTCCGGGCTGCATTCCGGGTGGGCCAGGATGACCACATCCGGGAATTGTGCGCGCACGGTTTCGATATCCTTGAGCGTAAATTTCTCATGCACCTCGCAGCGCCCGCGCCAGCCGATCAACTGGTAATCCAGCTCACCGTTTGCTGCACCGCCCGCTACGTTTCCCCCAAGTGGACCGGAGGCAGGGAAGATGATATGTTTCCCGGTCTCCCGCGCCACGTTCTTCGCCAGGTATTCGTCCGGCAGGAAGATCACCGTCTCCGCATGCAGCGAATCGACGACTGCCACTGCATTACTGGAGGTGCAGCAGATGTCGGACTCAGCTTTAACATCTGCGTAGGTGTTCACGTAGGTTACCACCGGCACACCTGGGAATTTTGCCTTCAATTCCCGCACATCTGCGGCCGTGATGGATTCTGCCAGGGAGCATCCAGCCCTGGCGGCCGGCAGCAGCACGGTTTTATCAGGGTTCAAGATCTTGGCCGTCTCAGCCATGAACCTGACCCCGCAAAAGACGATGACATCCTTGTCCGTCTGGGCAGCCTTGCGGCTGAGATCGAGCGAATCCCCGGTGAAATCCGGGATGGAATGGAACAGCGCCGGCTCCATGTAATTATGGCCCAGGATGACGGCGTTGCGCTCCAGCTTGAGTTTATTGATCTCCACCGCGATCTCTGCCTTGTAGCGCAGTTCCACATCGGGGACGATGCGGTTGAGTTTGGCTTTCATTTTCTCGTACATTTGTTGAACTTCTGGATCCATGGTACTCCTAACGATAAGACGATGGGGTATCGTGAGCGCAAGCTCACCTGGCCAGGTAGTCGAACGATACGTCGAACACCTTTGCCGAATGGGTCAACGCGCCCGACGAAATGTAATCCACGCCGGTTTCTGCGATTTTGCGGACGGTCGACAGGGTTACGTTCCCACTGGCTTCCAATTTGGCGCGGCCTGCCGTAATCCTCACCGCCTCAGCCATGCTTTCAAGGCTCATATTATCGAGCAAAATGCGTTCAACCTTGCAATTAAGGGCTTCACGGACATCCTCGAGATTTCGGGCTTCCACTTCGATCATCAGCCCCGCGGCACCGGCGCGGGCGCGTTCCACAGCAATGCTGATCGATCCGGCAAAATCGATGTGGTTGTCTTTGATCAGCACCATATCGTAAAGCCCGATGCGGTGGTTTTCACCGCCGCCGCGCTTTACCGCCAGTTTATCCACCAGTCGCAGCCCGGGCGCGGTCTTGCGGGTGTCCAGGATGATGGCTTTCGACCCAGCGACAGCATCCATGAAGGAACGTGTAAGGGTGGCAATGCCAGACATGCGTCCCAGGAAGTTAAGGGCAGTCCGTTCAGCAGTCAGGAGGCTGCGCGCCGGCCCGTCCACCAGTGCCAGCACCTGGCGGTCCGTCACGCGGCTGCCTTCAGCCACCTGGGATCTGAAGTCCACCTTTGCGTTCACCATCCGGTAGACAACCTGAGCCACGTCCAGCCCGGCGATCACGCCTTCCTGTTTGGCGATGATCTGGCCGCGCATGACTGCCTCGGCAGGGACGATGCTGTTCGTGGTCGCATCTCCGCTGCCGATGTCTTCAGCCAGCGCGACTGCGGATGGTTGCCAGGATTTCCGGGGGGAGGTCGGTTTCGTTTGGCATCGGATGTACTCTATCGCCTTTTGGGTGCTTTTGTCAAGGAGAGAGCCTGCAATCAAACAAGAATTATATATCATTTAAAATCCGTCTTGCAATAGAAGTTATTTCAGGTATACTCTTGAAATTAATCCAATTCTTATATTAAAAGGAGTAATCATGAATAAAAAAGTATATATTGCTCTGGCTGCCCTGGTTCTGGTTGCCCTGGCTTGCGGCATTAACACAGTGGTACCCACCCCCACTCCTCTACCGCCTGTTGTTGTTAACCCCCAACCAACCATCCCATCAGGCAACACCGGACAGCAGATCCTGTTCCAGGACAACTTCTCCGACGTCAACAGCGGCTGGGACCGGGCAACTAACGAATATGGTTCCACCGATTATCAGAATGGCGGTTACCGGATCAATGTCATTCAGACCGATTCCTTTTTCTTTGCCAACCCTTACCAAACCTTCCAAAGCGATGTCCGCGTGGAAGTGGATGCGACCAAAATTGGCGGTCCGGATGACAATGCCTTTGGGGTGCAATGCCGCTACCAGGACGTGGATAATTACTATTTCTTCTACATCAGCAGCGACGGTTACGTTGGGATCGGGATAGACAATGCCAAAACAAAAACCATCATTTCAGCCTCGGACGGGAACCTGGCCGCCGACTCGAACGTCGTCCAGGGTGCTGCCACCAATCACATTCGCGCTGATTGTATTGGCAGCAAGCTTACCCTGTATGTAAACGGTGCGCTGGTGGCTTCTGCCACTGACAGCACCTTTACCGGTGGTGATGTTGGTCTGATCGCCAAAACCTTTAGTGTTGCCGGCACCGACATCATGTTCCATAATTTTGTCGTTTACAAGCCATAAATCACTCCGCCCTCCTTTATGGCTCCCGCAGGTCAAATCAGCGGGAGCCTTTTTTGATTCCATTTCGGGATGTTCCGCCTGTCAATTATGCGCGCTTTGTTACTCTTTTTCCCAAATTTTCAGAGTATCATATGTTTACCAGATCACCCTTAATGGAGGCATTTATGCGCGACCTGAGCAACGAGATCCTTGAATTGATCCGCATTACATCTACGGATCTGCCTGCAGATGTTGAAAAACGATTGCATGCCGCCCTTAAGAAGGAAGCCCCTCACTCGGCGGCTCGCGGCGCGTTCGAGACCATCCTCAAGAATGTGGAACTCTCCCGCAAGAATTCCAGCCCCATTTGCCAGGATACCGGCACCCCCATCTTTTATGTCAAATACCCTGCCGGCTGGAGCACGCTATACCTGAAGCAGCAGATCCGCTCGGCACTCGCAGAGGCCACGCGCAAGTCCTATATGCGCCCCAATGCCGTGGACGCCGTGACCGACAAGAACAGCGGAAACAATCTTGGCGGAGACGATTTTCCCTATATCCATTTTGAAGAGGTCGAAGGCAACGAATTAACCATTGAACTAATGCTCAAGGGCGGTGGTTCCGAGAACTGCGGTGCGCAATATTCGATCCCCTATTCCGGGAAGGTCGGTGAAACCTCCTTCCAGGCTGGGCGGGACCTGGCGGGAGTCCGCAAGGTTGTCCTGGAAGCAGTTCAAAAAGCGCAAGGGCAGGGCTGTGCTCCAGGCATCCTGGGGGTGTCCATTGGTGGCGATCGCGGCACCGGTTATGTAAGGTCAAAGGAGGTACTTTTGACACCGATCGGCACCCGCAACGTAGATGAAAAACTGGCCGAACTGGAAGAACGCCTGACCGACGAAGCTAACCAGTTGGGGATCGGACCAATGGGCTTCGGCGGTAAAACCACCGTGCTGGATACCAGGATAACCGGGTTATCCCGTCTGCCGGCTTCCTACTTTGTCACCATCTCATATATGTGCTGGGCCTATCGCAGGCACAAGCTTACCGTCCAAGGTGAGGCGGTAACTTACGATTAACTCAAAGGCACCCGGACTAAGCAGGAAACCCATGCGGTCCCAGCACCATCCGTGGTGAACATAAGGAGAGCAGCATGCGTAAAATCAGCATCCCAATCAATGATGAAACTGTCCGCAGCCTGGAAGTGGGAGAACCGGTGGCATTATCGGGTGTCATGATCACCGGTCGCGATGTTGTCCACAAATGGCTGATCGAGACTTTTATCAAAAAAACCCGCCCTCCGCAGGGCGAAGACCTGCAAGTCTATGAGGCACTCAAGCTTATCCTGGCGGGCGGCGTCATCTATCACTGCGGTCCGGTGGTCTCAGGACTGGATACCAAACAGTATAAATTTGTGGCTGCCGGTCCCACCACCTCCATTCGCGAAGAACCCTACCAGGCTGACGTGATGAAGCACTTCAACCTCAAAGGCGTGATCGGCAAGGGCGGCATGGGAGCAAGGACCCTTAAGGGTTGCCAGGAAGTGCCCGGTGTTTACTTCCACGCCATCGGCGGTGCCGCCACACTGATCGCCCAATCCGTGACGGAAGTGCTGGGCGTTTACAAGCTGGAATTCGGGGTGCCGGAAGCCATCTGGGTGATATCGGTCAAGGAATTCCCGGTGGTGGTTACCATGGATGCCCACGGCCGCAGCCTGCATGAAAAAGTGGAAAAAGACTCCGCCAGGGTACTGGTGGAGCTACTGGCGAAATAAATCCACAAAAGAACCCGCTTTCGCAATGAAAGCGGGTTCTTTGATCTAATCGGGTTGAGAACCTGTCATGGCTCCCAGGCGAAATGGATCAAGGCAAAGAGGGTTGGCTGCCCTTGGACGTATTCCACCCCCACCAGCCAGTAGCGGAAGTCCAGGTCAATGCCGGGCGTACCGGGTTTAAAGACCGTGTAGAAATTAACGTTGGCATATTCGACCGGCCAGGGATCATTTCCATAATGAGCCGCAGAGCCAAGCGAATTGCAGGTCAGGGTATAGTTGGATTTGAACACATCCTGCAACCAGGGAAGTACCTTGTCGTGAAATGAGCCAATGGTATCCATTCCCATGGCTGGTGCCGAGCCCCAATTATGCTGGTAAGTGCTTTCGAACACCCAGCGAGCATCAGCCTGTTTAAAGGTGTGGGGCATGCCCTGCCGCCACAGGTAAATGGTCATGCCGTGGGTCGTGCTGACCTGGGCAGCCAATGCAGCCCCATCCGAGGTGTTAAATGCATTGCCCAGACTGAGCAGCAAGGCACTGATCCGGCTGTCATTGCAGAATGTGGCAGGGGTGACGTACTCCGTTAGAAAATTGGAATTGACCCAGCCCATTCCTCCGCCCGGGTTCAGTACCTGCACCCAAAGATCAGCCCCCACCATGGAGGAGGCTCCGGTGCGCATGATGTTATTTGCAGTGGAGTTGAAGGATCCCGCAACCGGGTAACCTTCTCCGGCTCCGGTGCGGATGTTCAGAACATCCCCGGGGGTGACCAGGATCACGCCGTACGGCCCGGAGGCTGCGCCGGGGACGACCCCGGTTGTGGGCGTGGGGATGATGGCAGCAGTCGATTGGGGCAAAGTACTCGTGGCAGCAGGGCCGGGCGAGAGGGTCGGCAAACTTATGGTGGAAGTGGGCAGGATGGGCGTTGGGACAACCGTTGTTGGCGTGGAGAGCAAAGGGGTGGTCGAAGGAATTGAGATCGAGGTTGGCAGAGGAGCTTGTATGCCGCGCTGAAGTGTACAACCGGCAATTGCAACCAGCAGGACCAGAGCGGGCAAGGAAAAAATATTCTTTTTCATACGCTCCTTTCGAATAATTTAATTGTATCACCGTCATTTCCCGGCAGGATGTCGGGAAGGTCACATCTTCGAAACACCCGGTGACCGATCCGTGACCGAAGCTTTGTTTTCATGGGAACTCCCGCAGCAAGGCTCGGCGGGGGTGTGGAAGTGCAGGAGCAGCTAGGCTTCCAGCTCGCGATAAAGGAACCAGTGACCGAGACGATCATCGACGTCCTTGATGGCCCGGTCGTAATACAGATCAAATACCTGGTTTGTATCGGTGCGCACCCTGAAATAGAAACGACCCACCCCCAGGGAACCTCGCTCTGCGGCAATGGCGGCATGCGCCGGGCGCATGTTGCGAGCCATCCGCCCACGCCGGGTAAAATCGTGCCACTCGGATATTTTCCCAACCACCCGGTACTTGCGCTCCTGCCAGGTGAAGGCATCCGGACATGGCGGAGTTTTTTGGCGTACGAGGGGCTTATCGAAGTGGGTTTTGATCTCCTCGCCAATGAAATGCAGCGGTAAATCGTTCATACCTTCTGACATCAAGAACTATCCATGTCGGGATTAGTTTCCCGCTCCCTGGTCATTTTGGCGAAAATTATCCAGGTTGGCAAATCCTCCCGGTGATTCCCCGGGAAATAGAAAACTCCCCCGCTGGTGCAGGGGAATTTATCTCATAATTCTGATTTGACTTTGACTAGCAGGACCTGGTAATCCTGGCCATTGGGTGGATTTAGCGAGATGATCATCTCCAGGGCCTGGATGGCACCCTCCCGGTCTCCAGCGGTCAGGAGCAGGTTCCCCAGGGCGTCCAGTTGGGTTACCGCTGCCGGGATGCGATCCGCTTGGCGGTAGAGTTCCGCCAATGCGTGCCGCAGGATGGCCTGCTTGGGATTCTCTTTTACCAACTCCTCGAGGAATGGGATGGCCTCCCTGCCTCGCCCGGTGCTTTCCAAATGGACCAGGTACCCGTCCAGTTCAGCTGTAGCCTGTTGGAGCTGGTTTAGATGAATATTCAGTTCGATCAGGCTTTTTCGGACCGCGACATCGTCGGGTTCAAGCGTACGCAATTGCTCAAAGATACGCAGGGCCTGGCGCCAGTCCAGCCGCTGCATATCTATATCCACCATGCGGCGCATGAGTTTAACGCTCCACGACGGGTTGGCACCATCCTGCTGTGCCAGGTGCAGGGCTGTGGTGTAGGTCTTGCGGGCAATATCCAGTTCGGCCAACCGGTAGTAAATATTGGCAAGCTCAATGTACTCAGCCACGGCTTCATTCACCATCCCGCTTCCCGTCAACTGGTCGATAAGACGGGTCCGTACAGCCATGTCCATGGGCGAGACCTGCACGATCCGCCGAAGGATATTTACCGACTGGGCGGCTTCACCGCGCACGCTGTACGCATCAGCTACCACTGAATACTTGGTTACAGCATCCTGCGTGCGACCCTCCTGCATGAGCAGGTCGCCCACCAGGGAATGAAGTGGCAGAAAGGTGGGGGCATACTTGAATGATTCAAAGGCTTCGTCCATGGCCGTGCGCAGGTGACCCGCGTGTGCCAGCAATCGGACTCTCCCGATCGTTTCGATGACTTTACCGCTCTGGGCCTGGGCCAGGATTTCTGCCAGGGGCATGGGCGGTACCCCTTCCTCTGTCCTGGGGAGCTGAGCGCGCGCCAGATCATTTCTGTGCGCCAATTCGGGCGCAGCAATAGTTGCCCCACATTTTCGCAAATTTGTTCCATGACCCCCGTATCGGATTGGCTGGCCTGGGCTTCGATCAGCGGTTCATATAACTGGCGAATCCCATCTGCCTGGTCGGGTGCCACGACCAGCGAATCTGCCAATTTAAGTGCCTCAAGGGTCTCCGTAACGGCTTCCGGCAGGCGCCCCAACTGTCGCAAGGTCTGTGCCAGCAGTAGGCGCGCTCCCAACGCATACTTGGGATCCTTTACCACCCCCTGCAGGGTACCCACCGCACTTTCCAATTGCTCACCCTTCGAATGCAGCAACCCAAGATCAAAGAGCAGCGCAGGGTCCGTCAGGCCGGCTGCCAGTGCCTTATTAAGTTCCTCGGCAGCCTGCGCATCCTGTCCGTTGGTCTGGGCATCGATCGCCTGACCAATGTAAAGCATGATATTGGCCCGCTCGCTTTGCATCGGGTCCAGCTCTCCGGTGCCGCGCGCAATGGCTTGCATTCCCAGTTTGTGAGCCTGGAGATTCCCTGCCGCCGTCCGTATAGTCGAACAAGATCTCAGCCAGGCGGGTCAGGGCGTGTTTACGCGCCTCCTCCACCGGGTTGAGACCGGTATCTGCAATTTTCGGTACTTCCTTCGGCTTCACCACCTTCATTTGCAGCTTATCCGTGATTCCCTGGGGGTGAATGGGTTTGGGGAGCAACTGGCCTTTTAAAAGGATGGTCTGCGCCTGGTGAGCTTCGGGGCTGTGGGGATCCAGCTGGATCGCGCGGGATACAAATTCTATGGCTTTCTCCGCGCCTCCCGTGCGTTGGACCAGGCTGGCCATCACCAGGTATTCGGCTGATGCCTGCTGGGGATGACCGAGCCGTTCATGGACCATTGCCAGGTAAGAATGGGCAGTGAAATGCCCGGGTTCTAGGTGGGTCACGCGCACCCAGTTTGTGAGCGCTTTGTCCACGTCCTGGGTCCGGATGTATAGTTCAGCTGCCTTCATATAGGATTGGACGGCGTCCTGGTTCTTCCCCAACCGCTCTGATAACTGTCCAACATTTTCCATTGGGACCGGGTCAGTGGGACCCGCCTGGATGGCTTTTTGATATACCAAAAGCGACTCGTCGTATTGCTGGAGCTCAAATAACGCCAAACCCAGGCTGGAGAGCGCCTTGGGGCTATCCGGGGATTCTTCGAGCGCTTTCCGGTAGGCCGCGGCAGCCTTGTCCCATTGCTGATCCCAGGCCAGGGAATGGCCCGTGTTCATTGCTTTTTGGAATTGATCTTCGCGTCCTGCCATAGTTTTCCCTTGCTGAAGTGGTTAAACCAGCGGTTTTAATTCATCCCAGTTCAGTCCCCAGCGTGCCTCGGTGGAAAGCGGGATGTCCAGTTTGAATGCATTTTCCATGACGTCCCGTACCACCCCGGCAACTTCCTTCAACTCCTCGCGCGGGCATTCGACCACCAGTTCGTCATGTACCTGCAAGAGCATTTTGCCACGTAACCCGGCCTGAGACAGCGCGGCCGGGATCTTGATCATGGCCATTTTCATTATATCAGCAGCAGTTCCCTGGATGGGAGCATTGATGGCTTCACGTTCTTCGCGGTTCCTTAATACCTGGTTCATACTGCTCTTCAGGTTGGGGAAATACCGCCGGCGACCCAGCATCGTTTCCACGTAACCGTCCTGTGCAGCTTCCTTGCGGATCCCATCCAGGTATTTTTTTACTCCTGGGAATTGCTTGAAATACGCCTCCACAAAATCCTGTGATTCAGCCAGGGTCAATTCGGTTGTGCGCGTCAGGCCAAAAGCTGACATGCCGTAGATGAGCCCGAAATTGATCGCCTTGGAATGGCGACGCATTTCCTTGGTCACCTTGTCAAGCGGCACACCATATATGGCTGCCGCGGTGGTGGCGTGAATGTCCTGACCGCCCCGGAATGCGTTCAACATGGCCTTGTCCCCAGCCATGTGTGCCACAATTCGCAGCTCGATCTGCGAGTAGTCCAGCGAGACGAGCACGTTGCCGGGGTCGGCTACAAAACCCCGCCTCACGCGCCGCCCCATGTCGGTGCGGGTGGGAATGTTCTGCAGGTTCGGGTCCGACGAGGAAAGTCGCCCGGTCACAGCGGTGGTCTGGCTGAAGGAGGTGTGCACGCGCCCGTCTTCCGGGTGGATTTGCAGGGGCAGCGCATCCACGTAGGTGGATTTGAGCTTGGAAAGTTCGCGGTATTCCAGGATCATATCCACTACCGGGTGCTTTCCGCTCAGTTCATCCAGCACGCCTGCCGCGGTGGAGTAATGACCGGAGGCGGTCTTCTTCCCCTTATTGGGCGGGGAAAGTTTCAGGATCCCGAACAGGATTTCCGAGAGCTGCTGGGTAGAGTTTAGGTTGAAGGTCTTGCCGACTTCGGCATAGACCTGTTTCTCAATTTGTTCGATCCGTGTATTTAATTCCACTGAGAATTTGGTAAAGAAATCCGCGTCGAGGGCGATCCCGGTCATTTCCATGTCGGCCAGCACCGGGATGAGCGGTACCTCCAAATTGACAAAAATGTCCCACAATTTTGGAACGCGCTTGAGTTCGGTTTCCAAAAGCGGCATCAGGCGCAGAGTGGTCTCGGCATCTGCCGCAGCATAGGGCGCCGCCTCAGCAATCGCCACCTCGGCCATTGAACGTTGGTTCTTTCCGGTGCCGATCAGCTCCTCGATGTGGGTCATGCTCTCGCCCAGGCGGACGTCTGCCATGCTCTTCAAGCCCCAGGTTGCGCGAGATGGGATCGACCACCCATTCGGCCACCATGGTGTCGAAAGCCCAGGGGTGTCGCGCGGAGACCGCAGCGAGCCAGCATGATAAAGTCGTATTTCAGGTGATGCCCGATCTTTGGGATGCGCGGATCCGTCATTGGACTGCGTATTGCGGAAATTACCTGTTCGAGCGGGAGCTGGGTGCCGACATGGTGTCCCACCGGGATGTAGTAACCTTCACCCTCTTTGACTGCCAGCGATATGCCCACCAGGCTGGCGGTCATTTCGTCGGTGGATGTGGTTTCCGTGTCGAAAGAAATGATGGACGCATGTGCAAGTGCTTTCGCCAAAGCTGTCAAGCCCGCAGTCGAATCCACCACATGGACCTTTAGTATATTCGATTTTTAGTTGGGACTTTCTGACTGCTTTTGGCTGCAGGAGCGGTAGCTTCGCTGAAGAGACTTATCTGCCTGTTCCCGGCAGGCGAATTCTGGGCTGGCAGCCAGTGATTTTCTTGAGTTTTTCGATCAGCGTCCTGAATTCCAGCTCGCGGAACAGGGCTTCCACCTTTGCCGGTTCAAAAACCTCGGGCGGGCCTGCTCCAGGTCGATCGTCACCGGCAGGTCGGTGCGGATGGCAGCCAGCTTGTAGCTCATATATGCGGAATCTTTTCCGGCCTCCAGCTTGGTCCGCCAGCGCGGCTCGATCTCCTCCAGGTGGGCATAGATGTTGTCCAGTGTCCCATATTTGGCAAGCAGGTTCTCGGTGGTCTTTTCGCCCACGCCTGGCACCCCGGGAATGTTATCGGATTTGTCGCCAACCAGGGCCTTGTAATCCACCACCTGCTCCGGCCGGACGTGAAGTTTGCCCATCACGTCTTCGGGAGTGATGAAGTTCTGGTCGTCACCGGCCAGGTAGACGATGGTGCGGTCGTTGACCAGTTGCAGCAGGTCGCGGTCGCCGGTGATGATCTTGACACCCAATCCCTGTTTGGCCGCCCATCCGGCCGCAGACCCAAGCACATCGTCGGCTTCGAAGCCTTCCATCTCCAGGCGCGGGATGTTGAAGGTATCCACCATCTGGCGGATGCGCTCGATCTGGGGGCGCAGGTCATCGGGCATCTTGGCTCGCGTGGCTTTGTATTCGGGGAAGATCTTGTCGCGAAAGGTCTTGCCCGTGTCAAATGCCACTGCCAGGTAATCCGGCTTTTCCTGCTCGAGGATGCGCAGCAGTTCACGCGCAAAACCGTAAATCCCCGCAGTTGGTTCGCCGGTGGACGTCTGCCAACGCTGGCTGGACCCACCGGCTGTCAGGGCAAAATACATGCGGTAGGCCAGTGCATGGCCGTCAATTAGGTATAAGGTTGGGGGCACGGTTTTCCGAGGAAGGCGGACGGTTGAGACCGCCTGGTACCATATGAAGGGTGGCTAGTGGTTCTGCGGAAGTATTCCCTGCCGCTGGCGCGTCTGAGTGATGAAATCCTTGATCAACTGGGCTGGCGGCGGCTGGGAGCCTCCCATGATGAGATAACCTGGCGCCCAGAAATCACCGGAAGGATTCTCTTTTTTGAAGCGTGGGAACTCGGCAAAAAGTCTTTCAGAAGTGTGCTGGCGCAAAATGCGCATCAGGTAGGCAGGTGCAGTAGCCGGCGGCACGTTGACGATCCATTGCAAATATTCCGGTCGGACCGAGATATATTCCAGCCGCCAGGCGAAGGCGATGCAAATGTGTGGCACCCATTCCCCCAGCCGGTCCAACAGGTCGCCGGTCATGTGATGTTGCGGGAAACGCGGCAGCAGCAGGCAGGCATAATCCAGGTTATAGAGGGCGGCGAACTGGTTCCAGCACGATCTTGCGTGCCCCTTCAGGCGCTCGAGTTCGGAGGTGCTCTCCTCGATGGTCTCTGGAGCCGGATCATGGTTTGCGGATCTTGATCTTTCGGGTGACCTCCTGGGATTGAAGCATCTCCTCTTCGGCATCGGTTAGTTCGCTCTGGTCGGTGTCGACCAGCGGTCTGAGTCGCGCTCGCCGGGAGGGCTCGCGGCTTAAATGCGGGGCTCCAGCAGGCTGCAGTGGCACCGCGGGATCAAATTTATGCGGGGCGTCTGTGCAGATGGTATCAAAATCGTACCCGGACCCAACCGGAAGGTCCAGCGGATTTCGGGTCGGAATGTTCGAGCGGATTCTCCGGACCGGGGCTGGATCCCAAATCGCCCCCCGTCCCATCCTCGTCCAGGGAATCGTCAGATGGTGAGGTTGAAAGCGAATGAACCAATTGGCTTGCCTGGGTTCGGATGGTGCTGAACGGTGTTTCTGCATCGAATACCAGTGCCAACACCATGCCTTCAGCCAGTCGGGTGGCATACAACATATGCTCGGCGTCGGTGGAGGTCAGGCGCACAAACCGTACCAGGTCGTTCTCCTCTTCGTGGTCCCAGTAACGCGAAAGCGTTTCGGCCAGTTCGCGGGCTGCCTCCTGGGGCAATTGTCCAGCGTAGGCCCATAACTGGTCGGTGCGGGTGATGAGAGCCGCCTGCGCCGATGATTCGAGCGTCAGCCGGGTGAGGTGCTGGGCAGCCCGGTTTACATCCGAGAGCCAGGGGAGATCACTAGAAGAGTCAACCTTATTTGTGAAGGAAGCCTGATCCTGGGTTGAGGAGGGGGGAAGAAATTCTCCATCATCTCCAGCAGGTCAGGCGCATAGAATGGTTTGGAAAGGTAATCCTTTGGGAAAAGTTCTTCCAGGGCTGAATGCCAGCCCGCTTCTGAAATGACGACAAAAATAATTTCGGGATTGGCCTGCCGCAGTTGGGATCCAATTTTTAGTAGGATCGTTTCCGGCATGGATGTGTCCAGGAAGGCTGCCGCAGGTTTAAATTCACGACCATACATTGCAGCTGCCCCCTGTTCTCCGGTTACGCGGACAACAAACCGCCGCTTTTCCTCCAGAATTTGGCGGATATGTTCCCCAAATGGGATGTCTGTCGTGATGATCAGCACAGGTGATGACATCGTTGATAAGTTTATCATGAGGATGTCAGGCAGGCAACCCTATTAAATGGACAAAGCGGTGCTAAAATACCATGGTCCTTGAAAATGGCTTAAAAATTCCTGCCAGCCTCAGGGACGGACCTATCGGTAACTATTACCGGTAAAATAAACGATCCAGAGAGAAAAATAATGGTAAATGTTCTCCTTTCCCCAAAATTTCGCCACATTTATGGAATTGTCGTACTTCTGGTCGTGGCGGGTGTTTCTTGCCAGCCTGCGGGAGTATTCCCCACTTCCACTCCGGTGCGGCAAACAGTGGAAGTGACACGCCAGGTAACCCAGGAAGTGACCCGCGAGGTGACTCAGCAGGTAACCCAGATCGTCGAAGTGCCCATCCCTGTCACCCTTACTCCCACCCTGACCCCTGATATCTCGCTCACTCCCACTCTCACCAGCACCATCACCCGCACGCCCACCATCACCTCCACGCCCGACCCACCCGTCGTCACCATCCTGAGGCATGCTGCCTGCTGGTATGGTCCAGGGGACTCATACCTGTATAAATACGGATTGAACGAGACCAGTTGGATGGAGGTGATCGGGCGCAACCTGGACGGCACTTACCTTTTTATCCAGGGAGTGCACGGCTGGAATCCCTGCTGGGTTAAAACCGAATATGTACGCTTCAATGATGGTGGTGACGTCACCACCCACGACATCCGAATTGTTTCCTCTTACGCTGCTTTTCCATTTTCGATGAATCTATATAAGCCGCCCACCGGGGTGCAGGCGGTCCGCAGCGGTACAAAGGTTACCATCTACTGGGCTGCTGTTTGGATGACCGAGGACGATTATGAGGGCTACCTGATCGAGGCCTGTCTCTGCCAGGCCGGTCAGCAGGTCTTTATCCCTTACAAATACAAGCCCCCCCTGATTGAGAACACCGGATTGCTTGGGTTTAACGTCATCGACGAGCCCGGCTGCCTGGTTCCCTCCAGCGCCCGCATTTACACTGCCGAAAAACACGGTTATACCGGATTTGTCACGATCCCCTGGCCGCCATACGATACTGCAGGCGCGCCGACACCCACACCCACTCCCACTCCTCTAATCCTTCTCCTGGAGTCGCCATGCCAGAATATGCAGAATTTGTCCAAAAATACCCGACCTACGATAAGACCCACGACCTGGACGAATTGCGGGACCGTGACTACGCCCGCCTCGACCACACCGGCCAGGTTTATCTTGATTACACCGGCGGCGGGCTGTATGCCGATTCCCAGATGCGCCTGCACCAGCAGGTGCTTGCCGAACAGGTCTTCGGCAACCCGCATTCTTCCAACCCGACCTCCCTGGCTGCCACTCACCTGATCGAAAGCACCCGCAACACCATCCTGCAATTCTTCAATGCCGACCCGTCTGAATATACGGTCATCTTCACTCAGAACGCCAGTGGAGCACTCAAACTGGTCGGCGAGTCTTATCCCTTCGAACCGGGCAGCCGCTACCTGCTGACCTTTGACAACCACAACTCGGTCAACGGCATCCGGGAATTTGCCCACGCCAAAGGCGCCGAGGTCACCTACATCCCGGTCGGCCTTCCGGACATGCGTGTGGAAACGGGGATGCTGGACAAATCCCTGGACATAGCACCCGCCCACAAAAACAACCTTTTTGCCTACCCGGCTCAATCCAACTTCTCCGCAGTTCAGCACCCCCTTGAATGGATCGAACGCGCCCACGACAAAGGCTGGGATGTTCTGCTTGATGCGGCGGCTTTTGCCCCCAGTAACCCGCTTGACCTAAGCAAATATAAGGCGGACTATGTCCCGCTTTCGTTCTACAAGATCTTTGGCTACCCCACCGGCATTGGTGCACTGGTAGCCCGCCGTGAGGCGTTGAAGAAATTGCACCGCCCCTGGTTCGCCGGTGGGACGATCACCGTTGCCTCCGTCCAGGGCGACAAGTACTACCTGGCCGAGGCACCTGCCGCCTTTGAAGATGGGACGCTTGATTATCTCAACATCCCGGCTGTGGAAATTGGCCTGAAGCACATCCAGTCCATTGGCTACGAGACCATCCATGAGCGCGTGCGCACCCTTACAGGATGGCTGCTCGACAACCTGTCGGCAATGAAACACAGCAGCGGGGTTCCGCTGGTGCGCATCTACGGGCCGCTGACCACCATCAAGCGCGGCGGCGCGGTGACCGCCAATTTCTACGACCAGGACGGCGTGCCGGTCGACCACCGCTCCATCGAGCAGGAAGCCAACCAGCACAATATATCCCTGCGCACCGGCTGTTTCTGCAACCCGGGCGCGGGCGAGATCGCCCTGGGAATTTCAAAGCCCGAACTGGCTGCCTGTTTCACACAGCCAGGCCACGACCAGCGCCTGAGCCTGGACGACTTCCGCCTGTGCATTGACGGCAAATCCTCCGGCGCGGTGCGCGTTTCAGTCGGACTGGTGAGCAACTTCGAGGATATCCAGGTCTTCCTGAATTTCGCCGAAGCCTTTTGAAGTAATGATGACCCTTCCCACCCGCTCTCCAGATCCATCCCGGGTCGCGTGTCTGCATCATCCTGAAACAGGACCAGGCCACGGGTAAACTGACCGAGGGCATCGTCAAGGAAATCCTGACCAGTTCGGCAATGCACCCGCACGGCATCAAGGTCCGCCTGATGGACGGACAGGTGGGCAGGGTGCAGCAACTTGCAGGATAAATGACTGGTAATTGCGTGAAACATTTCCCCGCAAATATTGTACAATAACGTTACGCCCTTTGGTTATTCCTCAGAAGGAGAATATCGTGAGCCCAAATAAGAAAGTGTTTCTTACCGTCCTAACTTTCGTCCTTGCCATGGCGGTTATCGCCTGCTCGTGCAGTTCGCTCATTCCTACAATAACCAATCAAATCCAGGGGACCCTGCCTCCAGCCAACCAGCTTCCAGCTACCCTGCCTCCCAGCAATCAACTTCCAGCCACCCAGCCTCCCAGCAACCAGCTTCCAGCTACGCAGCCTCCCAGCAGCCAGGAGGCGATGCCCGGCCTGGCTGGAACCTGGCACGACCCGGATACCAATGATGAATTTGTGATAGCCTGGCAGAATAGCCAATACGTGGTGACCTCTGTTTCCTGGGAGGGGACCTCATACTCGATCACCACCCAGTCCTGGTCGGGTAGTTCATTGTCATGGTCGTATTTGGATACCACCCTCAATCTCACTGTTACACATACCACCACCTCCCTGAGCGGCGATAGTCTGAATGCCAATTGGTCATACAGCGATGGATCCTCCGGGACAGAGACCTTGCTGCGCGGCAGTGCATCGGCTGTCCAACCGACCATCGCGAGCAGCCAGGAAACGATGCCCGGGCTGGCTGGCACGTGGCAGGACCCGCAGACCCAAGACACATTTGAAATTGCCTGGGTTAATAATGAGTACGTGGTGCAGTCGGTTGTCTGGGAAACGACAACTTATGACATCACCTCCCAGACCTGGTCTGGGGGTTCTCTCACCTGGAGTTATTACATCCCGGATACCAAGGTAACCCTCTCGTACCAGACCACCTCCATCAGCGGTGACAGCTTATATACCAATTGGTGGAACGATCAAAACAACTCCGGCACCGAAACCCTGGGCCGGCTTTACTAATCCATCAATCCAAAATTTGCCTTGAGGCATTTTGCTCAGGGCAAATTCTTGATAAGCCAGGTTCGATTTACCTTGAAGATATGGTTCAATCTTTCGTCCCTTTGTCCCACGGGAGATCGCTTTTACACGCTGCAAGGAACCAGTGAGTTAAGAATTCACTGGTTTGGCAGCATATCGTACGACTTTCCGATTGTATTAGAATGACCTGGGAACGCTGCTAAAAACCCAAGAGTTACGATTATCAGAAAGAAGCAGTATAATCGCCGCCATGCTCACCCCCACCCCGCACAAAAAAAACAAGCCTCTTTCCCCATATCTACACCTCCTCCTCCCCGTGGCATTCGTCCTCGGGCTGGGGTCTGGATATTTGCTTTGGAGTCCCAAGGTTGCACCTGCCGCAGCCGATACTACCGGCACCCAGCGTGTTAATGTTTCGACCGAGGGTGACCCCTCCATTGGCCCCGCAGACGCCCCTATCACCATCGTTGAATTCAGCGATTTCCAATGCCCGTATTGCACAGCCTGGTATCAACAGACCTATGATCAGTTGATGGCCACCTATCCGGGCAAGATCCGCTTCGTCTATCGGGATCTGCCGCTGCCCGGGCATCCCGAATCCCTCCCGGCTGCCGAAGCCGCCAACTGCGCTGGAGAACAGGGTGCCTATTGGAAGTATCACGATGCCCTTTTCAGCGACAAGTACCAGCTGGGCCGCGCTGCCTATGAACAGTATGCCTCCGACCTTGCGCTGGATATTAATGCTTTCACTGCCTGCCTGGACGATCACCGCACCCGTGCGGAAGTCCAGGAAGATGCCGCGGAAGCCGCGCGTTTGGGATTAAATGGTACCCCGAGTTTTGTGATCAACGGCCGCATATTTATTGGGGCGCACCCGTTCGCAGATTTTAAAGCCATCATTGATGAGGAATTGGCTGCCAAGCAGTAATAAATTTACGGACACCCAGGTGTTCACAAGAGGGTCAGATGAAAAAATTCGTGACGGTTGCAGGCAATATCGGTGTGGGGAAGTCCACCCTGGTGGAAATGATCTGCAAAAAATTGAGCTGGACGCCATTTTTTGAACCGGTAGCCGAAAATCCCTATCTGGCCGACTTTTACAAAGACATGCAGGCCTGGGCCTTTCATTCGCAGATCTTTTTTCTCACCCACCGCCTCCGCGCTCACCATCAACTTGCGCTATACCCATCTTCGGCTGTCCAGGATCGTTCGGTCTATGAGGATGCCGAGATCTTTGCCCACAACCTTTTCCTCCAGGGACACATCCGCCCACGCGATTACCAGACCTACCGCGAACTCTACCAGACCCTGGTCGAGTTCCTGCCCCCGCCCGACCTTGTCATTTACCTGCGCGCATCAGTTCCCACCCTCACCCAGCGCATCGAACGGCGTGGTCGCGATTACGAGCGCACCATCCCCGCTGATTACCTGACCAGCCTGAATAACCTGTACGAGACCTGGATCGCCGACTTCACCCTCTGCCCGGTACTCACCGTCCCTGCCGATGACGTCGACTATGTGGCGCACAATGGTCACCTCGAACTCATCGCCCGCAAAGTGGAGGAGAGACTGACCGGTAAAGAGGAGGTCATCTTCGACCCTGAAGAAGTGGCGCGCGCTGCCAGCGATTAAAATCAAACTCCCCGGAAGCCCGGGGAGTTTTTTTATTCAACAAAGCTGTCCCATTTCAGGCGGCTCTTTATCAAGATCTCAACCTTTCCCGCTTGCCACCACATTTCCCCGCCCGGGCTGTAGCATTCTGCGTTCAGCACGATCTGCGGCACGAGATTTTTCATGCAGATCGAACTGGCTCCTTCTCCGGTCCCTGGACCAGGAGTCCCGGATTTAATCGCCTCATTCGGCCTTCCCGGAGTGGGGCGGCAGGCAAAGGACCATTCCCCGTTCCCATCCGGTAGGCGGCACCACGTCCGGTCCCCCGCCACCACCAGTGGATAATTGAAAATATCCGCCGTCCGCCCGTCGGGTTTGACGAGACGCACACTGCCTCCCAGGTCGCTCAAGGGCAGGCCTGTGCCGGCGTGGTAGAAGACCGCGATCTGGCGCGGCAGCAGGGTCAGGGTGGTCAAAATATAGGCTGTTGTTCCAGCGCCGTTATCCAGTTTCCAGTTGGCGATGTTGATCGGGGCGGTACCCATGTTGATCAGTTCAATATATTCGTCGCCGCTATCCACTGTCCCGTCCTCGTTCCAATCGCTGCGCGGGTGCGGCAGGAACTCATTGATCACCACGTTTCCGGGGATGGCAGTGGGGGCACGCGTGGGAGTGCGGGTGGGAGTGCGGGTGGGAGTGAACGTGGGTGTGTAGGGCACCACGCCTGTGCACATCACGATCGGGCTGTCCATGTTTTGCGGGTCGGCCGGGTGGACCAGAGCAAAGTCCCTGGCATTGTCGTTGGTGTCATAGCAGCTTGTGGCGCCCACCGGCTTGCGTTCGTAACTCTGGTTTATAGTCTCGTTTACTTCCAAAAGAGGAGTTAGGAAATACCCCTCGCGGTAGGTTGTGGTCGCGCACATCCCGGCCATGTCTTGAACGGTTCCGGCGTAGTTAAACAACGCCACCCCTCCCTCATCCTCGATCCCGGCAGTGAAGGTCCTGTCTGGATCGCTGATGCTCCCTCCCGCCGAGGCGATCAGGTAATGCTGACCGGGCAGGAGCAGGGTATTGACAGGCACGGTTGCCAGGACAGTTATGACCGTGCCGCAGCTGCTGGAAGCCCTGATCGTCCAGGAACCAATATTGATCGCCGCCCTGCCTGGATTGTAGATCTCGACAAACTCATCGTCCGCTCCAAGAGGGCCGCGTGACCGGAACTCGCTGATCACCGGGTGGGTTGGCGCTGTCGGGGTGGCAGTTGCGGCTGCTACCACTGAAAATGACTGCTGCACCTGTGGGGCCGGATTGAAGGTGGCGTTGCCAGCTTGGTTGGCATCGATCACGCAGGTACCCGCCCCCGTAAAAGAAACGTGATTACCACTGAATGAGCAGACTAACGAAGCCGATGAGTCGATGGTGAGGCTTACATCCAGGCCGGATGTGGCTGTGGCGCCGGGTGTATAGGTTGTCCCGCCAACCACTGCACTCGTCGGAGCTGTGGAATTGAAACTGATGGTCTGGTTGATCCTGATCGGGATGGATTGCTGGACCTGGGGAGCGGCGTTCCAGGTATCATTCCCGGCCTGGTTGGCGTCGATCACGCAGGTGCCAATGTCATTGAAGGTGACCACCCCTCCGGTAATAGAGCAGAATGCCGTCGCGTCCGGATCGATCGTGATGATCACAGGGTTGCTCGAACCTCCACCCGTGGCTGTTGGGGTATAGGTCTCGCCCACCCCTGCATTGACAGGGGCTGTGGATGTGAAGGTGATGGTCTGGCCCTGTTTGACGGGAAGAGACTGCTGCACCTGGGGAGCAGCATGATAATAATAGTTGGGGTCGCCGGGGTCATCGCCAGGCTGGTTGGCATCGATCACACAGGTGCCTGGTGCAACAAACGAGACCGTGCCGGCGCTGATCGTACACACCGAGCTGGCGACTCGCATCGATCGTGAAAATCACGGGTAAGCCCGACGTGGCTGCCGCCGCGGGGGTATACGTTGCACCGCCCACCGTTGCGTGCTGGCAGGTGCTGTGGATGTGAAGCTAACCGTCTGGTTTGGATTTATGCAGGCGGTCGTCGCATCGCTGGACAAATTTTGCGGGTCGGGAGAGGTGTTTGGCGGTGCGAGCAGGCTGAAATCGGTCGCATTGTTGTCCGTGTCAATGCAACTTCCCAGGCTTCCCCCTGGTCTGCGCTCGTAACTTTGGTTGTCAATACCGATGAGGGGAGCCAGGGCGGTACCCTCCAGGTATTGCGTGGTGGCACTCATCCCCACCTGGTCCACGATCACTGCTTCATCTGCGGTGGTCAGCTTGATCCCCCCATTGTCTGGGATCGTGTTGCTGTTATAGGTGCCGTCCGCTGTGATGGGAGGTTCGCCATTGCCTGTCCAGCCGGTGTTGGCCACCAGGTAATGTCTTCCACTCGCCAGCGTAACCCCATCCGGGATGACGAAGAGCGGGATGGTGCTGCTCGAATTACTCGTCGAGGCCCAGATCTTCCAGCCGCCGATGGAGATGGGCGCGCTGGTCGGGTTGAACAGCTCGATGAACTCATCGTCCACCCCACCCGGTCCCCTGGTACGGAACTCGCTGATCACTACATTATCATGATGAGGGGTATTTGCCGGCGCGGCTTGCACTGCCCTACTTCCCTGCGCGCCAATAACCACTCCCAGTGCGAGCAGCGTGCAGGTGCACTTCAGCAATAATTCTCTTCCGCGCAGCATTGTCCCAGGGACTCCCTCCCCTCAATTATAACAAACCCTCCGCCGTTGCCACTGGCGCGCGGGCTGAATGCCTGGATTGAAGAACAGGGGGTTAAACTTTAGCGGGGTTCCACGACGATTTTGATCGCCGTACGCACTTTATCTTCTATCTCCACATCCACGAATTCAGGAACTGCCACGACGCAGATACCGTCATTCTTGAGATAGCCGGTCGCCAGCACCAGGGCTTTCACGGCCTGGTTCACTGCTCCCGCTCCAATGGCCTGCACTTCCGCCCGTTTGTGTTCGCGGACTACGCCCGCAATTGCCCCGGCCACAGCGGAGGTGCGGGAGGTTGCGGATACCTTGATAATGTCCATGGTTTCTCTCCCTTGCGCGAACGATCGGTAATGAGGGGCACTACCTGTCTAAATTGTACAGTATTTCAGGCTTTGATTCAATATGGCAGATGTCCTAATCCCACCGCTGTTGTCCGTATTCCCCCGCCACACCCCCGATCTCGGGCCAGATCCCCGCTACCATCCCACCGCAGTGCGGGCATTTACCACCCGCTTCCAACCTCATCGACCGCACCCGATAACCGGTCCGCTCCACAAGGGCGGTATTACAGTGGGGGCAGAAGGTGGTTTCATACTCATCCACTCTCCCTGGCAGGTTCCCCGCATACACATAGTGCAGCCCTGCTTCGCGCCCGATCTCCGCCGCCCTCAGCAGGGTATTCACCGGGGTGCTGGGGGTATCCTCCATCTTATAATCAGAATGGAAAGCTGTCACGTGCCAGGGAATGTCTGCTGAAACGGAGGAGAGGAAGCGTGCCGCCTCCCACAGTTCCTCGCTGCTGTCGTTGAAACCCGGCACCACCAGCGTCACCACCTCCAGCCACAGCCCCATTTCCTTCACCCGCTTGATCGTGTCCAGCGTGTTTTTCAGCACTCCTCCCAACTGCCGGTAATTCTTGTCCTGCATCGATTTCAAATCGATCTTCATTCCGCTCAAATAAGGGCGCAGGTATTCCAGCACTTCGGGCGTGGCGTTCCCGTTGGAGACATAAACACATTTCATGCCTGCTGTCTTCGCCTGTTTGAACACTGCCACTGCCCACTCGCTGGTGATCAGCGGTTCGTTATAAGACGAGGCGACCACCTCAGCCCCCGCATCCAGGGCTGCCTCCACGATCTGCTCCGGGGTCACCCGCTTCACAAAATACGCTCCCTCGGCCGCGGATGGGTCGCGCAACACCTGCGAGGTCAGCCAGTTCTGGCAGTAGCCGCAGTGGAAGTCGCAGCCGAGCATCCCGAAGGTGAGCGCGATGGCACCGGGCAGCAGATGGTAGAACGGCTTTTTCTCCACCGGGTCGGCTGCCAGCGCTGCCACGTAGCCCCAGGGAACGCGCAGCTCCGTCCCGTCGTGATAGCGCACCTGGCAAATACCGCGTTTTCCCGGCCTCACCAGGCAGCGGTGCCCGCAGGCTGTGCAGCGTAGCGCACCATCCGGCTCGGGAAGCACCAGGTGGGCAGGAGCGGTTAACTTATCCAGCGCGCTCGCGAGAGTGGACATGAGGATAATCATACACCCAAAAAAGGGGCTGCCAGGATGACTGCCGTGTCCAGGAAATTTCTGATTTTTCCCAAAGGGCGGCGAAAACGAATAAAAACGAATACGAGATCATACCGGCAAAACGATTGAGAAATCTGTCACAAATAAGACTATTTGGAGGTAATTGCTGTATAATATCAAAATAATATGGCCACCGATATCCTCCAGGTGAGACATGTTTTGCTCCCATATCAGCGTTCGCCAGGGCGGGAAATCCTCGAGGAATTGGACGACCAGGCTGGAGGTCCGAACTGGAAATGGGAAAAATTTCTGGCAGACATGATATTTCGAGGTACGGTTTATTGCTCCACATCTGGAGAAAGGAGCCTCTCCCCCGCGATCACCAAAAATCCAAACGTTCGACGTTGATCCAGGCGCCTGGTACCGGTCAACGCAACCATGCCGATTACCCTAACCCCATAAAGGAACAAGTTCATGTCTGCCAATAAACTCTTTCGAACAGCCGGATGGTGCGCCCTCGCAGGCGCCATAGCCATGATCGCGGCAATGGTATTTTTTATGATCGCACCCATGGTGGGAGGGATCCTGGAATATATCAGCTTACTCCTGCTGGTTTTCGTGTTTTGTGCGCTCTACGTTGCCCACCGCGCCGAGTCAAAATGGCTGAGCCTCGCCGGGCTGATCCTATTGATCGCTGCGATCGGGACGGACGTTTTCTCCATGGCTAACTACGGGAACAGTACTCTTGGCAACTTATGGTACCTTTTGTTCTCATTCCCGTTCCTGATCTATGGTTTTCTCACCTTCAGGAATGCCCGAATGCCGCGCGGGCCTCGCAGTAGTGTCCCTGCTGGCTGGACTGATCCTGTTTGTCTCCGGAGTTGCTCGGATTGCTCGGAAACACGGATCTGTCAGACAACGTGAGTACGTTCGCGTTCCTCTTAATCCTGGTGTGGGAAGTGTGGCTGTGGCGCGTCTTTTGTCCAATAAATTCACCACTGTCTCAATCGAAACAGCCGCAGCCTGAAAACCGATATCGTCCAGGAAGAACTCCCCCGCCCAACTCGGACGGGGGAGTTTCGCGTGGAGAGGATCTTCGCCAAAACGTCCCTTAGCTTGGGTGGATGAAAGGAAGGTAGGCGAGGCCTTTCCACGCCTCCCGCAAAACTTTTGGGAATGGGAGTGTGCCTGTATCAAACCTCCTCTCTAATTTTTTTCCAAACAAGGGAACTATTACGAATAATTGTTCCAATTAGGAGATTAATGGTATGATTAATACGCCCACGCAGCAAACATGCTATCATGAAACAATTGGGTTTCAGCAGTCGTTTGAGCACCCTTCCATGCTTCACCTTATGGTGTCCGGGGATAAGAATGGAGCCCGCCCGCACCACGATCACAAACTGCAGGGCAAACTTTGTTTTCGGTTTGAAATGTGGCCTAAAAAACCCTTCCCATGACAAGGAGTAGTATGAATCCCAAGGTTGATTTCTTTTTTAGTAACGCCAAACAGTGGCAGGAAGAATACAAGAAATTGAGAATGATCATTCTTGACTGCGGGCTGACCGAAGAATATAAGTGGATGCATCCTTGTTACACATTTCAGAACAGTAACATCGTTCTAATCCATGGATTTAAAGAATACTGTGCGATCCTGTTCATCAAAGGTGCCTTGTTACAGGATGCCCGATGGTGTTCTCATCCAGCAAACGGAGAATGTGCAGGCGGGGCGCCAGATCCGGTTCAAGACTGTTGGAGAAATCGTTGAGCTGGAACCCATCTTGAAAGCTTATATCCATGAAGCCATTGAAGTGGAAAAGGCCGGTTTGAAAGTGATTTATAAAAAGACTGCAGAATTCAACATTCCCGAAGAATTTATTAATCAACTGGAGGCAGTTCCCGGCTTGCAAGACGCATTTGAGGGATTGACACCTGGACGGCAAAGAGGCTATATCCTGTTTTTTTCTGCACCCAAACAATCCAAAACCCGGGAGGCAAGGATTGAAAAATATGTGCCGCAAATTCTCATGGGAAAGGGATTAAATGATCGGTAATCCGATGAGAACAACCCCGATCCCAAAAATGGATTCGAGGATGGACGCGCAATCCCTGCCGCCTAACACAGCTGTTGCAGGACAGGCGAGCCACAACGTCGTTCTTGAGAATTTTTCCAGCCTGGATTGTTTCTACTCTCAGACATTATCAACACCCACTCCCCTATCCGTACCCCGGCATAGAGCGCAGGGGCAGGAGGAAAACCATTCGGTGGGTGAAAACCATGATCCAATGACAATCAATCACCAAGTACGGAGGTTTCCATGACCCCAAAGAAAGAATTGCCAAAGCCCGGCAAACCTGACCTCCCGCAAGGACATGTGGCAGGCGGTGCCAGGGAGACCACTTCCTCGATCAGTAAGACGTCCAAGGGATTCACGGATGAGGAACGAGCCGCGATGAAGGCTCGCGCCCAGGAGCTGAAGGCGGAGGCGCGCGAACAAGGACAAGGCAGAAGGGGAAAACGCCGTGCTCGCGGCGATCGCCGCGATGCAGGAACCCGATCGCGCCATGGCAACGCGGCTGCATGCGATCATCAAAGCCAGTGCGCCAGCCCTCTCGCCAAAAACCTGGTATGGGATGCCCGCGTATGCTAGGGACGATAAGGTGGTCTGCTTCTTCCAAAGCGGGCAGAAGTTCAAGACGAGGTACGCCACGTTAGGCTTCAGCGACACGGCGAACCTCGATGAGGGCGCCCTGTGGCCGACCGCCTTCGCGCTGAAGGAGTTGACTGCCAGCGAAGAGGCAAGGATCAGCGCGCTGGTGAAGAAAGCGGTCAGCTGAACCCACTGCTGCCGCGGGATGGGGATCACCTCGCCGCCTACTCGCTGGTCCCCGATGCATTCGTATTGGCCTTTGCGTCGAGAGAAGTCCAACCGGAAAATGCAACCTGGCATTCCAGCGTGCGCCGGGGTAACTCCCCAACGCAGATCAGCGTTCAATTGTGAGTGCATTTACTTTATGTGTAAAAAATCGCAGGAAAAATCTTTCAATGAAGGATAAAATTTCATGTCTTTGGCATTAGGGATTTAAAGATCCTCACTGGCTCATGCAGTTGCCCGCTTCCTTCTGCGAATATTTGGCTGGCGCACAGATGTCATTCCTCCCCATACCACCCGCTATGTGCTGATCGGCGCGCCGCATACCTCCAACTGGGACTTCGTGGTGATCCTCCTGTTCATGGCCGCCGAAGAGATCCCCGTTAGATGGCTCGGCAAAGACTCCCTCTTCCGCTGGCCCATGGGGTTATTCTGGCGGTCGATGGGTGCCATCCCGGTCAACCGCCGTGAAAGTACCAACCTGGTGGACCAGGTGGCGGCGCTATATGATTCTTGCGATGAATTGATCATCGGGCTTTCTCCCGAAGGGACGCGCAAGAAGGCCTCCCACTGGCGCTCGGGGTTTTACTATATCGCGCTTAAAGCCAGGGTCCCGATCGTGATGGCCTATCTGGATTATGGGAACAAGGTCTGCGGGCTGGGACCCAGCCTGAAACCCAGCGGGGATATTCAGGCTGATTTTAAAATGATCAAGGATTTCTACTCGGGGATCGTCGGGAAATACCCCAGGTTGCAGGGTCAGATCGAGTTGTCTGAAAAATAAAATCTCCATTTATGGGTGGGGTTGGAGATATTCGAATCGACCCAAACCGGGGGGAAAAATTCGGTTCAATCCGGAGGGTACAGTATCATCGCCCCCTGGAACCCACCAGAATGAAGACGCCGGTGACCAGGTCAAACAATATCCTTCGCCGCCCGGCTGACGATATGGGATTGGATACCTGGTGCTTTGATAATCTATACCCGTATGGGGCGATAAGTTTGCGTATTAATTCACAAACCATTACTCTTTACATGCATTCCTATTACTTATGTTCGTTGACAACCCAATTTCATTTTGCTACACTAATAGCCTCTAAGGAAATATTTAACGGCTATGCTCCCCATCCGAAAACTGCGGTCATTCGATCAACTTAAACTCCTGGCAGATCCGCGCCGGCTTGCCATCTTAAAGCAATTAATGGCGGGTCCTGCTTCCCTGACCATGCTTGGGAAATCTCTCTCCGAGCACCCGGCCTGGGTTCGCCACCATCTCAAGCAATTGGAAACTGCCGGTCTGGTGGAATTAGTTGAAACCCGCGTCCAGTCAGGGGTGGTCGAAAAATTCTACCGTGCCCGCGCCAGCGGTTTCCTGGTACAGGAACTCATTCTTCCGATAAACCCGGCAAGACCCATGCTTGTTTTCTCTGGCAGTCATGACCTGGCAGTGGAATTACTTGCCAACCAACTCTCCGACCATCTTGACATTCTCACCCTTCCGGTTGGTTCCTTGGATGGTCTGGTTGCTTTGCGTCAAAACCTGTGTAATGTCTCTGGCGCGCATCTGCTCGACTCGAGCGGCGAATACAACCTTCCCTTTATCCGTCACTTCTTTCCAGACCGGGTTATGCGGTTGTTACCCTTGCCCATCGTGAGCAGGGATTAATTCTTGCGCCTGGCAACCCAAAAGCAATCCATTCGCTGTCCGACCTGACTCGTCCGGACATAACCTTCATTAATCGCAATCCAGGTTCAGGAACCCGCCTTTGGCTTGATCACCAATTGCAGATCATGGGCATACCAAGTGAAAGTATCCGAGGCTATGAAAATGCCGTCAGTACCCATACAGAATGTGGGCGATACATCGAGGCCGGAAAAGCCGATGTAGCCTTGGGTCTGCATGCAACCGCCCGACAATTTACGCTGGGTTTCCTCCCCCTCTTCCACGAACGCTATGATATCGTTTTTCCCCAGGAACAAAGCCTTACGCTGGCTCCTCTGTTGGATACATTACAGACCGGGTGTATTCCGCCACAGCATCGAAACCCTCACCGGCTATGAAACGACGCATACTGGCGAACAAATTCCACTCTGATAAGGAACCGTCATGAATCGTCATCGCAATTCCATTACCGTTATTTCTTTCCTTTTCATCCTCTCCCTGGCGGTCTCCGCGTGCGGGCTAAAACCGACCGAGACACCTGCCAGTAATGAACCGACTGGAACCATCCTGGCCCTGGTGGGTCCTGGCGGCGGGCATGCCCTCACCATGGCAGATCTTAAGAGACTACCTGGCACCGAAGGACAGGGTGGCATCAAGAGCAGCACGGGACAGATCACGATACCCGAGCAATTTAAAGGCGTGGCGATCAAGGATCTGGTTTCCGCCCTGGGCACTTCCTTTGATTCGTCCATGGGTGTCACGATAACCGCCGAAGATGGTTACAGCATGACCTTTTCATACGACCAGGTCATGAATGGATCTTTTATCGCTTATGATCCAGCCAACGGAAATGAACTGACCACCCACGACCCGCTTACCGCCATCATCGCTTACGAGCACAATGGACAGCCATTGAATTCCAATGAAGAAGGTACGTTGAGATTAATTGTAATCAGCGCCAAGAACAATCAGGTGGTCGACGGTCACTGGTCGGTAAAATGGGTAAACAGGGTCGAGGTCGCGCCGGTAGGGCAGACCTGGACCCTGGATTTATCCGGTGCGATCTCCTCGCCTGTCACACGGGATTCCTTCCAATCTTGCGGCTCGCCCAGTTGTCATGGCACCAGTTGGAAGGATGGAAATGGGCAGACCTGGGTGGGGGTGCCTTTATGGCTGCTGGTGGGGGAAGTCGACGACGCAGACAGCCATACCGAGAACGCCTATAACCATGCCCTGGCGGATGCCGGTTATACCGTCGACGTTGTTGGCGGTGATGGATATACCGTCTCCCTGGACAGTCAGACAATAAAAGAAAATAATGACATCCTGGTGGCATTCCAAGTGAATGAAGGCGAATTGCCCGACAAATATTATCCATTGCGCCTGGTCGGTGTCGGTTTGGAAAACAACCAAATGGTGGGACAAATCTCTCGGATCACGGTGAATGTCCAACCTGCCTCCACCCCCACTGCAGCAGTTGTGCCTGAAAATGCAGGCACCCTGACCATAAAGGGGCTGGTCAACCAGGAACTCACCCTGAAGGATGCTGACCTGAGAGCGATGGACATCGTTACCATATCTGCGCAAGGTAAAAATGGACCGGGGGAATTCCAGGGTGTCCTGCTGAATCCCCTTTTGGATCAAGCCGGCCTAAAAGATGGAGTAACAAAACTCACTTTTACTGCTTCCGACGATTACTCCGCTGAAATAAACCTGTCAGATGTTCGGGATTGCCCCAAGGCCTTGCTCGCCTTCATGGATACTCCAGGAATGTATATGATCGTTCTACCAGACCAACCCACCAGTACCTGGGTCAAGAACGTGGTCATGATCGAAGCGAAATAAACAATTATCAAGGAAATTGACAATTTGATAATTAATTTTCTCGGCGGTGTTCTACCGCAATAAATATGGAGTTAGGCTCTCACAGGTTACCTCTGCGAGGTGAACAAATTCAATCTTATCAGGAGAAGAAAAAATGAAACACAATCGCACCACCTTGCTTGTCTTGTCCGTTTTTGCCCTTGTGGCTATCCTGCTCTCCGCGTGCGGTCCTGCTGCGACACCCGTACCACCAGTTGCAACCCAGGGACCTGTCACACTGACAGTCACCGGCCTGGTCAATAGCGAGCTCCAATTGACCGATTCTGCCCTCCACGCCATGACCGTGGTCACCCTTAACTTGACGCACCCAAAAAATGGTCCGACAGATTACACGGGTGTACGGCTGAATGATCTCCTTAATCAGGCTGGTATCAAGGCTGGAGCCGTTACCGTGACCCTGACCGCCAGCGACGGTTTCGCAAGTGATCTTGACCTGGCAACCGTCCAGGCTTGTACGGATTGCCTGATTGCTTTTGATCCTGCCACTCCAGGTGTCTACAACGCCGCGATGCCCGATCAATCCAACAAGGCCTGGGTAAAAGGTTTGGTGTCTATCACAGTAAAATAAAGTCCGGAATAACCGTACAAAAAGGATGGGCTGCTTACAGCCCATCCTTTTCATCTTGTGTGAACTGAAGGTTTGTTGGTAAGATAATCCTGATGCCATGAAATCCTCCCAGTCTGCCCTGCTTGCCGTTGTTTTTCTTCTTTCCATCATCACAAATGGGTGTAAGGGAAGTTCACCCATTGTCACACCAGGGCTTTAGCTCCGACCGGACACCCCTGGTGGTCTTTGCAGCCGGCAGTCTCATCATTCCCTTTGGGGACCTGGAGAAAGCCTTCGAGATCCAGTATCCTCAAATTGATGTCCAGGCGCAGTACCACGGCAGCATCCAGGTCATGCGTCATGTCACCGATCTGCACGAACCGATCGATGTGGTTGCCACAGCGGATGCCTCCCTGATCCCCATGCTCATGTACACCACGAATGACCCGGATACCGGGCAGCCATATGCCGACTGGTACATTCGTTTTGCCAGCAACCGTCTAGCCCTGGCTTTTCACTCCGAAAGCCTTTATGCATCTGAGATAACTGCTGAAAACTGGTACGAGATCCTTTCACGTCCGGATGTCAAAGTAGGCCTGGCTGACCCGCGTTTCGACGCGGTCGGTTACCGTGCATTGATGGTCTATGCCCTGGCTCGCGATTACTATCACGTACCCATGATCTTCCTGGATATGTTTAAGGGGCAGTTTAGTTACCCACTCGGTATCTTCAGTGAAGATGCCCTCACCACAGTCACGGTCCCGGAGATAGTGGAGACCAAATCCGGCTCCCACATCCTCTTGCGTGGCGCAAGCATCGAATTAATTGCATTGCTTGAATCGGGTGACCTGGATTATGCCTTTGAATACGAAAGCGTGATACGCCAGCATGGATTGAGCATGCTCGAATTACCGGATGCCCTCAATTTGGGAGAAGAAGCTGATCAACAATTCTACAGCACTGTCCAGGTAAATGAAGAATCCCAGCGCTTTGCTTCAGTAAAACCGGTTTTTCAAGGTGAGCGCATTGGATACGGTATTACTATTCCGGAAAATGCTCCGCACCCCACTGAAGCGGCTATATTCTTATCCTTCCTGTTTGGCCCGCAAGGTCGGGCGATCATGGAGGCGGATTACCATCCCATGTTTGATCCTGCTCCATGTGATGGTTTGGCAAGTATGCCTGCCTCCCTTCAATCCTTGTGTATTCCTGAGGTGGTTCCCTGAACCGGAAGCGGCTCGTCTTTGATTTGCTCTTTTCCGCCGCAGGTGGATTGCTCGTCCTGTTCGTGATCCTTCCACTGGCAAGTACGCTTCTCTCGACGACACCTGCAGATTTCCTGGCATCCTTTGGCGACCCGGAAGTTCTAAAATCCATCGGGTTAACCTTTGGCGCAGCGGCCATCGCCACGGTCCTGGCATTGGGGAGCGGCGTCCCCCTGGCATACCTGCTGGCGCGCCGTAAATTTCACGGAAAACGTCTCCTGGAAGCCATTATCAATTTGCCCATCGTCATTCCGCATACCGCTGCCGGCATTGCCTTGCTTTTGGTTTTTGGGCGGCGGGGCTTGCTCGGTCAATGGCTTTATCCATTGGGGATCACTTTCACGGATAATGTGGCTGGGATCGTGGTTGCGATGCTGTTCGTCAGCCTGCCTTTTTTGGTCAATCTAAGTCGCGAGGCTTTTGCCATGGTGGATGATGAATTGGAGCGCGTCGCAATGACAGACGGAGCCAGCCACTGGCAGGCTTTCTGGCATGTAACCCTGCCACTCGCATGGCGCGGGGTACTGGGGGGAGCGGTCATGATGTGGGCACGTGGGATCAGCGAATTTGGAGCAGTCGTCATACTTGCCTACCACCCAAAAATTGTCCCCGTGCTGATCTATGAACGTTTCCAAGGCTATGGCCTGGACGCCGCACAACCGATCGCACTCATCCTGATCCTGGTCTCGCTGGTCGTTTTTATACTGCTTCGTTTAGCCTTGCTGCCCGGGCATGAATGACCGTTTCCTTCCCCGCCAACCCATTTCCATGCCATTAACAACCTGACGATTCTCCCGTTCAGTCCTACTCGTCCCTTCGGGACACCCTCCCCAAATCCAAAGGATTTCAGGGACGGAGGTTGTGGATAAGAATCAATTGTTTTCAACCACCAAGGCGCGAAGCCACAAAGTTTAAATACCTGGTGACTTTGTGTCTTCGTGGTTAATGACACAATTTGGGGACACTCAATTTTAGCCCTACTCGTCCCTTCGGGACACCCTCCCCAAATCCAAAGGATTTCAGGGACGGAGGTTGTGGATAAGAATCAATTGTTTTCAACCACCAAGGCGCGAAGCCACAAAGTTTAAATACCTGGTGACTTTGTGTCTCCGTGGTAAAGGAATTATATGTCCCCCGTCCAAGATCGACGGGGGATGCGTTATCCTCAATTTTAGCCCTACTCGTCCCTTCGGGACACCCTCCCCAAATCCAAAGGATTTCAGGGACGGAGGTTGTGGATAAGAATCAATTGTTTTCAACCACCAAGGCGCGAAGCCACAAAGTTTAAATACCTGGTGACTTTGTGTCTCCGTGGTAAAGGAATTATATGTCCCCCGTCCAAGATCGACGGGGGATGCGTTATCCTCAATTTTAGCCCTACTCGTCCCTTCGGGACACCCTCCCCAAATCGTTTGATTTAGGGACTAGCCGAGGCGGCCTCAAGCTGCCATCGGCTGATTCAGCGCCATGAGGCGCCGATAGGGATGGGGTAGGGCAGGTTATTTCTTCTTTGCCAGCCTCTTCCTTCCCTTACGGCACGCGGCTGAGCGTCAGATCGGCGATCGCCTTTTCCAATGCCTGGGCATTCGCCGGGGATGCCAGCGATTGGTCCGCGGTCACGGTCCGCACGCCGAACGAATACACGACCGCCCCCTTGCGGACCAAAAGGATGCGATACGCCGCAGCGCCGTGGTAGAACGCCTCATCCCCCAGCCCTGGGACATCCACGGGGGCATCGCCAATCCCGTTCGTCCGGGTGCCTTGCATGTACGCGACGCTGTCACCGAGGCCGCCAAATTTCTTTATGATGGACAACTCGAGGATCATGGTCTGGGACTGGTAGACGCACAGGGATCCGTCTTTAACTGGATCCCGCAACTCCAGGACAGGTTCCCCCAGGGCTGTGCCGACCTCGTCCTTCGAAAGCAGCGTGCAATTCGCTCCACTGGCGGGGGCTGAACTCCGCCGTGGTCGATTGTGGAATTGCTGTCGCGACCGAACCCTGCGGCGCGACCGCCGGCCCGCTTGGGACCGTGTTCGAAACGGGGGCTGCCCCGCAAGCCGCCAGCAGGCTGGCGCCGAGCAGAATGAATACAAACGAAAACACACCTGGTTTTTTCATTGATTCCTTTAAGATTAAATTATGGATGGTTGTCTTGCTTTGAAGTTCAATTGCTTCATCTGGTTGTTCATTTTTGACATTCCACCCCATCTCCCAACCTGCAACAACTCGTGGATCGGAAGGCGGTGAGCGCGCACGAATTCGTGTTCGAAACGCGTGCGTATTATAGTGTAATTATATCTCATTTATCTATATTATTCCATCTGTAAGATTTACTCCCCCAGCTCATGTTTAAATCAAAGGACCTTCATAATTATCAATTAATAAAGGGAAATTTCCAATTCGCTCACCTGACAATTTCTTGCTAAACTCTCGTCGAACAAGGATACATTTTCGCGTTGTATAATCAATGAGAGGGACAAATGATTAGGCAATTTTTTTCCGACTCGATTGAAAATTTTATTAAAGCCACACCAGATGAGATCTTAGGTATTCTCGCCAAAAATAATGATTTCTCTCTCGAACAAACCCAACGCGATGCTTGGTTGGAAGAAATCATTATTCTACAAAAGGTGCTTTCGCGTTTTAGGGGGGCAATTTATTTTGAATATTCGATTCCGCGTATGGGGAAACGCATTGACGTAGTTCTATTGATTGGCCCTGTCATATTTATTCTCGAATTCAAAATCGGCGAAAAAGAATTCACTTCATATGCCATAGATCAAGTATGGGATTATGCTTTAGATCTAAAAAACTTTCACGAATCGAGCCATGCTCTCCTAATTGCTCCAGTTCTCATCTGTACTAAAGCCAAGAGTATTCAACCTGTTGTGGAAGTAACCCCACAAAACGATAAATTACTTTTCCCCATCAAGTGCAACGTGGAATTGCTTGATAACGTAATTGGTACCGTTTTAGACTTTGCGGAAGGCGCCAATGTCGACCGCATCCAATGGGAAAGCGGTCGATACAGTCCCACCCCTACAATTATCGAAGCAGCAATGGCTCTCTATAATGGTCATTCCGTTAAGGAAATCTCGAGGAGCGATGCGAGCGCGATCAACCTCAGTGACACTTCCGATGCAATTTCAGAGATTATCAGTTTTTCAAAAGAGAAATCGCAAAAATCTATCTGTTTTGTTACCGGTGTTCCTGGTGCTGGTAAAACCTTAGTTGGACTAAATATTGCAACAACGCATATTGATAAAAATACAGATCTGTACAGTGTTTTCCTATCTGGTAACGGACCACTTGTTGCAATTCTTCGCGAAGCACTAGCAAGGGACAGAGTTCGACATGAGAAAGAATTCGGCCGCAAGATCAAGAAATTTGAGGCGATGAGTGACGTGAAAATGTTCATTCAAAACGTTCATAATTTTCGCGACGAATGCCTTATTGATTCTCAAAGACCACCCATCGAACATGTAGCATTATTTGATGAAGCACAACGCGCCTGGGATTTAAAACAGACAGCAAATTTCATGCTTAGACGAAAGAAGACTCCAAATTTCAAAATATCAGAACCGGAATTTCTTATCTCTTGCCTTGATCGTCATACTGATTGGGCAGTGGTCGTTTGCTTGGTGGGTGGTGGGCAGGAAATTAACACCGGAGAGGCTGGGATCAGCGAGTGGATTAGGGCTCTAAACCGTTCTTATCCCGACTGGCATATTTACATATCTCCTCAACTTACCGACAGTGAATATGGAGCAGGAAAAATATTGGAGGAAGTCAAAGCGCGTCCCAACATTAACTACAGTAAAGATTTGCATCTTGCCGTTTCCATGCGTTCATTCCGTGCTGAGCGTGTCTCCTTACTCGTAAAACAATTACTCGACTTAAATATTGTGGATGCCCGAAAGACTTTCGCTCATGTGGAAAGAAAATATCCGATTATTCTCACGCGGGATATTTCAAAAGCAAAACATTGGTTGAAACAGCAAGCGCGCGGCTCGGAGCGATATGGCATTGTTGTCTCTTCTCAGGCACAAAGGTTAAAACCATATGCCATAGACGTAAGATCACCAGTGGATCCAATTCATTGGTTTCTCGATGGAAAAGAAGATGTGCGTTCGTCATATTATCTTGAAGATGTTGTCACCGAATTTGATATTCAAGGTCTGGAACTGGATTGGGCATGCATCAACTGGGATGCTGATTTTAGATACAACAATAATGGCTGGGAACATTGGTCATTCGTAGGAGATCATTGGAATCATATAAAGAAACCGGAAAAGAAAATATATCTAAAAAACGCCTATCGTGTTCTTCTGACACACGCTAGGCAAGGAATGGTGATAGTTGTTCCAGAAGGGTGTTCGCAAGACCCGACTCGAAATAGCAAGTTTTATGATCCAACCTTTATGTTCCTGCAGGAAATTGGATTCAAGGTGATATGAACTAATATTAATTGCGATTCTTTGATGGAGCGTTTTGGTTCTTTTTCAATGGAATATCACTGTTAGATTGTTATGGGGATTGTGATTTAAGATTCTCTCCACTTCGGGAAGTCAAAATAATATTACCTTTACAGAGAAAGGGGCAAAAATGTCAGATGAATTGATTGTGAAGGGAATTGAAGCAGTAAAGAGTGGGGATAATAAAAAAGCCCGGCAAATTCTTGGCGATGCTATGCGTAATTATCCAAATGATGAACGCAGTTGGGGCTGGTTCTATAACGTTGCCGAGAACGATACTGAAAGATTAAGGTGTGTTAAAGAAGTACTCCGTATCAATCCGAATAACGCCAGGGCAAAACAATTGCTTGCGATATTGCGGGGATCATTTTCACAATCTTCAGTGGCGGGAGAATCTACCTGGAAAATGGCTGGGCAACGTCGAAAATCAGCTGTTTGGATTACGATAGTAGAAATATTGATTATTCTGATCGGAAGTTTGTATATATTGGCGAATTATCGCAATTGGGCAGGAGGAGGGGTCATTGTTCTCGCACTAGTAGTATTTGGATTCCCTATTATTTCTAGATTGTTCACAAGAAAAGTTGATATGAAACTCAAGGAAGAAAAGCGAGCCATACGTGGCGCCCGATCGGAAGAAAAGATTGGGGATTTGCTCGGTAAATTAACGGAAGATTTCTTAGTGCTGCACGATATCCAAAGCCCCTATGGGAACATTGATCATATCGTCTTTAGTAAAAGGAATGGGGTTTTCCTGATTGAAACCAAATCCCATGGGGGTGAAGTTACTGTAGAAGATCAAACACTTTTGGTCAATGGCAAATATCCGGAAAAGGATTTTATTTCACAAGTGCTAAATAATTCCTTTTGGCTTAAAAAAGAAATAAGCGATCTTATTGGCCCAACACCTTGGATCACGCCAATCCTTGTATTCACAAATGCGTTTGTAATTTCTCCGAAACCAATAAAATACGTTAAGGTCATGAATAAAAAGTATTTAATTACTGCTTTAAATAGATCAATTGGGAAAAATATAATAAACGAACAAGTTTGGGAACAAAGGGGCAAGATTGCTCAGAACCTAGTTAACATAATCGAACAAGAAGATACGGAATTTTGATAGATAGACGGGAGGGCGAATGTTTCATCTGTTATTTATTGCCCGGATATTTTTGAAATCAGGTTCTAGATAAACTGTAAACAACCCTTTACTTGACAAAATAGCTCATTTGTTCTATAATTACAATGCTGGGGAAACTGTTCTTGTTTACCCTTGCCGCGATGTGCAGATGCGGCTTCAGGCCGCAATCTGCCACATCGACGATATGAATCGTCGATGTCGTGCACATTAACAACCTATCCCGACCAAAGTGTTCATCCTCGTCTCCTCGGTATTTCCGTAGCAAGCCCTCCTGGTGTGCCTCCGTCTCCTCCTGATTGGATTTGCCGATGAGGAAATTGCTTGATCCTCAAAGATCATCCAATTCCCATCACCCTTGCAGCCACAGTGCCAGCGAGAAAACCCGTGACCAAACCGGGTGTATGGGGGTGGTTTACCGCAATGGTAAACCATCAGCGCAGTAATTCCATATGGGCTGCGCGACGGGCGGGTCAGCCGCCCGTACGCCATACCGCAGACATGAGTTTGCGGTGCAAACGCGACATGTTATTCTTATACCGATCTTGCGCGCCCCGTGCCTCGTGCAATACAAATACCAGGGACTCATGATGCGACATGACCCTTCACAATCAATCACGAAAAAATGTTTCACGCAGTCATCATCGAAAAAATGATGCTTAAATCCTCTCAGTCGTTTCTAGTCGTTCTGGCGCGTCAGAATGCTAAAAAACCATTGTTTCACGGTGAACGGCGGTCTCAAACCGCCGTTTACCGCATCGGGCTCAAGGGAGCCCGATGCTTCCTGCTATATCCAGCTGCCGTAGGCCGCATCGGGCTCACGAGAGCCCGATGCCTCCTGTGGCTTCGAGCCGACGCATACAGCCCTACCCCAACCCTCCCCAAATGGATTCATTTGGGGAGGGTGCCCCGGAGGGGCAGGTGAGGCTGGAAAGAATTTGAGGAGGGGACTCCCTTGGGGTGAGTCGTCGATGCTATTCTTGTTTCATCCACCGTGCGCGGCGTGCGGTTCAACCGCACACACGCCACACACTTGCACCGCACTGCGTTTGGTGCACACCTGCCCTCCTGACCCTGTCGGGTCTGGACAGGGTGGCGGGCAGTGCCAGGGGTGCAGGTGTCGACGACACGAGTCGTCGATGCAAAGCATGTCATTCCCGGAATGAGGATGCTTCGAGCCGACGCATACAGCCCTACCCCAACCCTCCCCAAATGGATTCATTTGGGGAGGGTGCCCCGGAGGGCAGGTGAGGCTGGAAAGAATTTGAGGAGGGGACTTCCTTGGGGTGAGTTGTCGATGCTATTCTGCTCATGTCGTTGCTATCCGTTCATCCAGCGTTTAACCGCTTCCGTCGGCGTCTGATACCCCTCCATCGCCTCGATCAGTCCCTCGGGCTGCGCATCCACCAGCAGCGCACGGCGGTGCTCCTCGAACAGCAGTTTCTCCTTCACCGCCCGGTCCAGCATCCTGAGCAGGTCATCGTAATACCCGTTCACATTGAGCAGCCCCACCGGCTTGGAGTGTTCCCCGATCTGCGCCCAGGTGAGCGTCTCGAACAGCTCGTCCAGCGTGCCGTAGCCGCCGGGCAGGGCAATGTAGCCTTCCGCCAGCCTGTACATGCGTGCCTTGCGCTGGTGGATCGTGGCGGTCACCTCCAGGCGGGTCAACCGGGTGTGGGCCAGTTCTGGCGTGTTCATCCCCTCGGTGATCACCCCGATCACCTCGCCGCCGTTGTCGAGCGCCGCGTCAGCCAGCGCTCCCATCAGCCCGGTCTTGCCGCCGCCGTACACCAGGGTCACCCCTCGCCGGGCGAGTGTCTCTCCCATTTCCTTGTGCGGCCCTGAAAAACTCCTGGCTCGCCAGCCTTGCCGACCCGCAGTACACGCATATCGATTTCATAAGCACCTGATCCAAAATTAATATTTTAAACTTTAACACGAAGGTCACAAAGTACTTCAAGGATACCAAGAAATAAATACCATATATTTTTACGTTGAGCCCTTTGTGTACTTTGTGTTAAAAATTATTCTTAACATCCGCCTAGTATATCCCTTCTACTCACCCCGCATAAGAGTTGCATTAACCTCCCGCCGCAGCTCCCGTCTGGCGCTCCCCTCTGGAATATAATAGCCTAGGTCATATATTTAACGATAACCACCAAGTCACTAAGACACTAAGAAAAAAATATTAAAGCGTTTAAATAAAATTACTTTGTGCCTTCGTGCCTTTGTGGTAGGAGGTTTCTGTCCAAGCAGACAATGATTCAAGAAGAATTATCCACCAGGTCTACCCCCGGAGTGCGGGGGCACGAGAACACGAAGAAAACGCTTTGAGAACAAGGAATACAATAAATTAGTGCCTTCGTGCCTTTGTGGTTTTGAGTGTTTATTTAGCCTCAACCACCAAGTCGCTAAGACACGAAGAAGAAAAAACTATTGTATTTGAATATAATTACTATGTGCCTCTTGCCCCCGTTCTGTGGGTGTTGTGGTAAGAATTGTAGTAAATTTATTACTTCATCTCACCCCGGCACTAACTATTTTTCATAAAGGTCCTGATCAAAAGAGTCCCATGGAATATCGCGACTACTATAAGATCCTCGGCGTCCCGCGCGGCGCCTCCGCGGACGAGATCAAAAAGGTCTACCGCAAGCTGGCCATGAAATATCACCCCGACCGCAACCCCGGTGACAAGCAGGCCGAGGACCACTTTAAAGAGATCAACGAGGCCTACCAGGTGCTGAGCGACCCCCAGAAGCGCGCCCGCTACGACCAGTTGGGCGAGTCCTACTCCCAGTGGCAGCAGGGCGGCGCGCCCGGCAACTTCGACTGGGGCCAGTGGGCCTCCAGCCAGGGCGGGGGCAACGTCCAGGAGGTTAACCTGGATGACCTGTTCGGCGACGGCACCTTCTCGGACTTCTTCCGCTCCATTTTCGGCGGCTCCACCGGCGGACAAGCCATGCGGGGCCGGACCTCGCGGGCTGCTCCCGCCTTACAGCAGGAGGTCACCATCAGCCTCCAGGAGGCCTGCTCCGGCACCACCCGCACCCTGCAGATCGGTTCCCGCCGGGTCGACGTGAACATCCCGGCCGGTGTCCGCTCGGGCACGAAAGTGCGCATCCCGGGCGCGGGTCCCTCCCGCTCCGACGGTTCTCCCTCCGACATCTACCTGGTCATGGACGTGGCCGAGGACCCGCTCTTCGAACCCGACGGCGACGACCTGCATACCCACGTCACCATCGACGTTTTCTCGGCCATGCTGGGCGGCGAGGTGGAGGTGAAGACCTGCTCCGGCAAGGTGGTGCTCACCATCCCGGCCGGCACCCAGCCCGAGCAGGTGTTCCGCGTGGCCGGGGCGCGGCCTGCCCAAGTTGAAGAATCCAAAAACGGCCGGCGACCTGTACGTGCACCTCAAGGTGCAGATCCCCCGCACCCTGACCGCCAAGCAGAAGTCGCTCCTGGCCGAGGCAGCGAAACTCAAATAGAAAAAGGATGTGTCGTTGCGAGCCCCTGCGGTTTCTGCAGGGGCGCGGCAATCTCGGAAATATTAACACATTTCTATGATTGCTTGTCATTTGCTGTTAATCTTCACTCTTTAGAATGAAGCCCTATACGTCCTGATCTAGGGAATTTCAAATGGAGCTTCACATGAACAAGAAATTAACTTTCCCCGTTGTAATCCTGCTACTCACTATGATGGGCTGCCAGCTCACCGGCATCATCCCCCTTTCCTCCGCCCCCACCCCTGCCCCTATTGCAGCCGTCCCCACCCTGCCTTCCCCCTCCACCGCACCCGGTCAATCCTCCTCCCAGAGCCAGCTGACCTCCATTTACCAGCAATTCAGCCCGGGCGTGGTCACCGTGCAGACCCCCAGTGGTTTGGGCTCCGGCTGGGTCTACAATGCTGACGGCATCATCGTCACCAACGACCACGTGGTGGGCACCGACACCCAGGTGGAGGTTGACTTCGCCTCCGGTCTGAAAACCTTCGGCACCGTGATCGGGACGGATACCTATTCCGACCTGGCTGTCATCAAGGTGAACGTTCCCGCCTCCGAGCTGCACCCGCTGCCCATGGGTGATTCCGGCGCCCTGCAGGTGGGGCAGACCGTGATTGCCATCGGCAACCCCTTCGGTCTCGCCGGCACCATGACCACCGGCATCGTCTCTGCCCTCGGGCGTGCGCTGCCCGGTAATGTGCAGGCCACCACCGGCGGATCCTACACCAGCGTCGATATCATCCAGACCGACACGGCCATCAACCCGGGCAACTCGGGCGGCCCGCTGCTGAACCTGAACGGGGAAGTGGTCGGCATAAACAGTTCGATCGAATCCACCTCCACCGGCACCGGCGGCCAGCCGGTCAATTCGGGCATCGGCTTCGCCATTTCCATCAACCTGGTCAAGCGCGTCGTCCCCAGCCTGATCCAGGGTGGAAGCTACGCATATCCGTACCTGGGAGTTTCCACGATCGATACGCTTTCCCTCACCGAGATCCAGGCTCTAAAACTGGCGGTCACCTCTGGCGCCTATGTCACCAGCGTGACGGCTGGCGGACCTGCTGATACGGCAGGCGTCAAGGCGGGCACCACGCCCCTATCCGTATCCGGCACCGCCACCAGCCTCAACAGCGGCGGCGACCTGATCATCGCCATCGACAGCCAGCCCGTGGTCACCTTCTCTGACATGATCCGCTACCTGATCCTCAACAAATCCCCCGGGGATACCGTCACCCTCACCGTCATGCGCGGTACCCAGAAACTGGACATCCCGGTCGTCCTGGGCACTCGACCATAATTAATTAATCATGGGGCGGGTCAGAGACCCGCCCCATTTTTTGTTTAACTTACATAAAAGAACCTACCACGGAGACACAAAGTCACTAAGTTTATTAGATTTTCTGCCTTCGTGCCTTGGTGCCTTAGTGGTAAATAATAAACACCTTTACTATGCTCGAGGCGGCGTCCCCGCCGCCGCTCCCCTTGGGAGTGCTCCGCGAAGGACGGCGACGAGAGCAATAATAAACATCATATAATAGACCTATATTATCCATATATCTCCAACTCTCCTATTTCACCCTCCCTGAGAAAGGAAAATGGATATGGAAAACACTTTGCCTTCTTCCACAAAAATGCCTCTTCCGCACATGGTTCCAGCTGGAGAGGATCGCTTCGGCGAATTGAAAACCCTTGGCATCAGCTCGGTTGCCTACAAAATCACGGCTCAGGAGAGCAGCGATCTCTTTGCCGTGGAGATCACGCTCGTCCAAAAGGGCGGCCCGGCCAGGCATCTGCATTACCATCAGGATGAATGGTGGTATGTCCTCGAAGGCGAGTTTATCCTCGAGGTAGGGGACAAACGGTTTCACGGAAAACCAGGCGATTCGTTCTTTGGTCCCCGAAATATCCCCCATGTTTGGGCCTTTGTCAAAGGGACACGCGGCAGGTTCTTCGCCTCTGTGATGCCGGCCGGCAACCTGGAAGCATTCTTTAACGCGGCGGACAAGAAAAAAGTCCTGCCTGGGCCTGGTAAGGTGAAATTTCAAGCAAACCGTTCTTCCTTCCAAATGTCCGCACTGTTGCTGTAACCGGCCTTTTCCCAAAAACCCAGCCGGTCGCGCGGCATGAACTCCAGCCCGCGCAGCCACTTGGCGCCCTTCCATAAATAGGGGCTTGACAGCTCACTGCGCCCGGGGATGGCTCCCACCACCCCCCGCAGGGGAGCGCCGTGCTCGGGGGTCAGCGGCTGGCCGTTAAAGTGGGTTGCCAGCAGGAAGTTCTCCTGCAGCACCACCGCCAGCGGCAGGTTGACCGTGAACCCGTACTCGGCATGCTGCATCACGTACTGCGCCGTGCGCCTGGGCTTGATGAAGCCCAGCTCCACCAGCGTCCGCACCGACACGCCCTCCCAGAGGGTGTCCGCCTTGCTCCAGCGCGTCACGCAGTGGATATCCATCGTCACCCTGCCGCGCGGCAGCTGGTTGAACTCATCCCAGTTCCAGGTTTTTTCCTGCTCCACTTCGCCCCAGACCCTGAAATCCCACGTGGCCGGGTTGAAGGGGGGCACCGGTCCGTAGTGCAGCACGGGGAACTTCAACGTCAGGGATTGCCCGGGCGGCAGGCGCTTTTCGCTGCGGATCCGCTCTTCTTCCTTGCGTCGATCAGGACCTGTAAAGTTGAACATATGCGACAACTCCTGTCCAAATTATAACACTGCGCGGTACGGTATAATCCGCTCGTGTCCCGCATTTGCATCATTCCAAGAGCTGCCAATACCGGCGGTGTGACCACCTTCCAGGCCAAAATGGCCGCCGGTCTCGAGGCGCGCGGCATCCAGGTCTGCTATGACCTGGGGGAGATCCCCTATGACGCCGTGCTGCTCACCAGCACCACCCGCCACCTCCCTGGTCTGCTCCACCTCAGGCGGCAGGGGATGCGCATCATCCAGCGCCTGGACGGGATCAACTGGCTGCACCGCCGCCTGCCCACCGGTCCGCGGCACTTCCTGCGGGCCGAGTACGGCAATACCCTGCTGGCCCTGCTCCGCTTCCGGGTGGCCACGCACATTGTCTACCAGTCCGAATTCGTGCGCGGCTGGTGGTCCAATCAGTTCGGCCCTGACCGCGTTCCCTCCGTCGTCATTCACAACGGTGTGGACCTCACGGCTTATTCCCCCGAGGGTCCCCGCGAGCGCCCGGCGAAAATCTCCAGGCTTCTCGTGGTCGAAGGCAGCCTGCAAGGCGGTTACGAGACCGGGCTGGCCACCGCCATCGGGCTGGCCGAGCTTCTGGCATATAACACTCCCATCGAACTGATGGTGGTTGGCCGCGCGTCTGCGCGCCTGGAAGACGAGTCCCGAAAGAAGACCCGGGTGCCCATCCGCTGGGCCGGGCAGGTACCCGCTGACCAAATCCCCACCCTCGACCGGTCGGCGCACCTGCTCTACCCGGCAGACCTCAATGCTGCCTGTCCGAATTCGGTCATCGAGGCCCTGGCCTGCGGGCTGCCTTCAGCGGGGTTCTCCACCGGGGCGCTGCCCGAGCTGGTCACCGGTGATGCCGGTCGGCTCGTCCCATACGGAGGCGATCCCTGGAAATTGGAAAAGCCCGACCTGCCTGCCCTGGCGGTTGCTGCGGCGGAGATCCTTCAGAACAATGAGCACTTCCGCCAGGCCGCCCGCAAGCGCGCCGAGGAAGCCTTCAGCCTGGAGTCCATGGTGGATCGCTACCTGAATGTCCTCCTTGGATAATATATCAACCACCAAGGCACCAAGTTCAGAATACCCGGTTTTTCCTTGTGCCTTTGAGACTTCGTGGTTTCTTCTTTTTGAATAATTGTCTTGCTGGGATAGAAAACCAACTACCACAAAGGCACCAAGTCACTAATATTCAATTTCCTTTGTGTTTTAGAGACTTCTTGGTTAACATTATATGGAAATCGAATGAGAGATATTTTTTCTATCGTGAATTATTGAGGATTAACCACCAGGACACCAAGGCACCAAGTTCAGAATACCCGGTTTTACTTTGTGCCTTTGAGACTTCGTGGTTTCTTCTTTTTGAATAATTGTCTTGCTGGGATAGAAAACCAACTACCACAAAGGCGCGAAGTCACAAAGATTTTTGGAAAAGGAATTGTGTCTTTATACTTTGTGCCTTTGAGACTTCGAGGTTAATATTATTTGGATACCGAATGAAAGTTGTGATTTTTTCCGTGATTATTTAGGTTAACCACCAAGACACCAAGGCACGAAGTTAAGAATACTCATTATTCTTTGAGACTTTGTGGTTATTAATTCCCAAACACTAATATTGCCGGGAGGGTAAATGGTCCGTACTGGAGTACACGTTCCGCTTCCGCCAGGGACAGAGAATATCGCGACACAGATCGTGGATGCGGCTTTTACGGTCCATAAAACGTTGGGACCGGGATTATTGGAAAGCGTTTACGAGGTTTGTTTCTGTCACGAACTAAAAAAGCATGGATTGTCGGTTCAAAGACAGGTATCCGTACCCATCATCTACGATGGAATTACCTTTAATGAGGGATTTCGTCTAGATGTACTGGTCGAGGACAAGGTGATTTGCGAAATAAAGACAGTTGAGAATTTGAATGATACTCATAAAGCACAGCTACTATCTCAAATGAAACTGACCGGGAAACGGCTCGGGTTCCTGATAAACTTTAATGTTGCTGTTATCAAATATGGTATCAAAAGAATTATTCTCTAAAACCTCGAGTCTTTGTGTCTTTGTGGTAATTCTCTTATGAAATCCGCCTTCCTCTCCATCGCGGCCTTCGCCGCCAGGATCCTGCCAAGCTCCGTCAAACAGGCCATCTACAAGATCAAGCCGCTGGCACGCCTTATCCGCGGCGGGCTGAACCGCGCCGCCCCCAGCGGGCTGGTGGAAGTCAAGGTGGCTGGCGGGGACCTGGCGGGGTTCACCATCCTGCTCGATATGCAGGTCGACAAGGATTACTGGCTGGGAACCTATGAGCCGGAACTGCAGTCCGCCCTGCGCGAGCTCATTCCCCAGGGGGCGATCATCTTTGACGTGGGCGCGAATATCGGCTACGTGTCGCTCCTGCTGGCAAAAGCCGCCGGGGAGGTCGGGAGAGTATTCGCCTTCGAGGCGCTGCCCTCCAACGTGGAACAACTGCGCCGAAACGTGGCGCTCAACCGGATGGAGGTCTCGCGTGACGGTCATCGACCGTGCCGTCACCCAGGGTCCTGGTCCGGTGCGCTTCATGGTCCACGCCTCCGGCGGGATGGGCAAAGTTGCCGGGTCAGCTGGTCGTGATGACAAATACGAATCAGAGCTGACGGTTCCCGGGGTATCCTTGGATGATTTTGTTTACCGCCAGGGGAACCCTCCTCCCGGGGTGGTCAAAATGGATATTGAAGGCGGCGAGGTGCTGGCACTACCCGGGATGCTGCGGGTGTTGAGCGAGGCACGACCGCTTTTGCTGATGGAACTGCACGGACCCGAAGCCTGCCGCGCGGCCTGGGAGACGCTTACCTCCGCCGGTTACCAGGTTTGCTGGATGCGCCCCGGCACCCCACCGGTCCCCTCGCTGGAGGCGCTGGGCTGGAAGGCGTACATCGTGGCGAAACCGAAGCCCCCTTCAGGGAGTGAAGTGACATGAACCGGTATCCCGGGATACTCGCCCTCCAGCAGCGCGTGCTCACGCCTTACCGCGCCGCTTTTTTCGATGCGCTGGCAGCCGCCTGTGACGGCGGGTTGAGCGTCCTCGCCGGCCTGCCCCGCCCTTCCGAATCAATTGCCACCACGCAAAGCGTGAACGTCGCCCGGTTGACGATGGCGCACAACCTCCATTTATTCAACGGCCCTGCTTACCTTTGTGTTCAACGCGGCCTGCTTCCCTGGCTGGCTGAAAGCAACCCGGATGCTCTCATCGTGGAGGCCAACCCACGCTACCTTTCCACCTCCGCTGCAGTCCGTTGGATGCAGCAACGCGGCCGCCCGGTACTTGGCTGGGGGTTGGGAGCTCCTCCACTCACGGGACCCATGTCCGGGATGCGCAAGGCCCGCCGGGTATCCTTCCTGAACCAATTCAACGCGTCTGATCACCTACAGCCGGCGTGGAGCAGACGAGTATGCCGCCCTCGGTTTTCCACAAGATAAAATATTCGTTGCACCCAATGCTGCCTCAGTGCGTCCCAGCTCTCCGCTGCCAAGCCGCCCACCCGCCTTCGACGGGAAGCCGACCGTCCTTTTTGTTGGACGGTTACAGGGGCGCAAGCGGATCGATTCGCTCCTGCAAGCCTGCGCAGCCTTGGGCAAAGACATCCAGCCGCGCCTGGTCATCGTGGGCGATGGACCCGAACGCTCTTCCCTGGAAAGCCTGGCAAAAAACATTTACCCGTCCGCGGAATTCCCCGGCGCCAGGCATGGAGCAGAGCTGGCACCGTATTTTTCCTCTGCAGACCTGTTCGTCCTGCCGGGAACCGGGGGGCTGGCAGTCCAGGAAGCCATGTCCTATGGGCTGCCGGTCATCATGGGCCAGGGAGACGGGACAAACGACGATCTTGTCCGCCGGTCGAATGGCTGGCAATTGTCGGGTGCCGGGAATCTGGTTGATGTACTGCGGGAAGCGCTGTCTGATGTCACCCGTCTGCGGAGCATGGGGGCGGAATCCTACCGGATCGTATCAGAAGAGATCAATCTGGAGCGGATGGTGGAAATATTTGTGAAGGCGGTCAGCCAGCAAAATCAAACCCCCATCCATTAAATGCGCTTCACAAATTACAACTTTTTATGCAAGGAAGCGTATGTTTATATCGGAGGCTGCAATGACAGAAGAACATAAACACAACCATAAAGTACCCTGGATCCTCTGGCCTTTCTGGGCCATTTGGAAACTGGTGATCGGGATCGTGGCTGGCACCGGGCGGCTGGTTGCTGTCATCCTCGGGCTGGTATTCCTGATCGTCGGCATCGTCCTCACCATCACCGTTATCGGCGCGATCGTCGGCGTCCCATTTATCATATTTGGTTTGCTGTTGATGGTGCGGGGATTGTTCTAACACGTCAGGTCAAGCCTGGCGTCCTGGCACTAAAGCGTTTAGCCACCCTGTTTCCAAATTCTGCCTAACCCGAACGTGCCCTTCCGGGCACGTTCGCGCGTTCTGCATGGTCAAGGTCTGATCGGAAGGCTGGCGGTATTTTAATAATCCGGGAGCAACCCGGGCTTTCATGCTGGATTATTCCTGCTTCTCCAAACTCATTAGAAATTCTCCGATTGCATTGAAAACCACCTGGCGCTTCTCATCACGCACCACGGTATGCTCGAAATTATCCAGCCACAGCGTTTCTTTCCTCTTACTCCCAAGCCTGGTTAAAATTTGCTCCAGGTCGTTCTTGCCGCCCATGTCGATGCGCGCCTGAACCAGCAGCACTGGGATCAACACTTTGGGCAAGGAGGCCTGCATGGCTTTCTGGAGTTTTTGGATTTCAACAATGATCCTGATCGGGTACCGGGAGTAGCCGGACGGTTCGTTCCCGATACGCTGATCTGCATCAGAAGGGGGCACTTTCGCCTGCTGTCGAGCCATCAGACCCAGCGCTCCCAGTATGCGCGCCAAAAGTACCTGCGCAAATGAAAACCCAAAGTACGGTGTGGACAGCGCAACCACTCCTGCCGCCTGAACCTGTGCCGCAGCGGTCAGGGCGATCATCCCCCCCATGGACTGCCCGATGATGATAACCTGGTCTGATACTCCCCTCAGGAGGTCCAGTCCTTCTTCCACGGAAAGCAGCCAATCGGCCCAGTGCGTGCGCGCCAGATCACCCGGGTCCGTCCCGTGACCCGCGAGGCGAACATTTAGTACGGTATAACCGCGTTGGTGCAGGTCTTCAGCCAGGAAGCGCATTTCATCCGGGCTGGAGGAAAAACCATGCAGCAGGAGGCAGGCAGTCGGACCACCCAGCAGGAGGTCGGTTCAGCGCCAGAGATTGTAAAGAGGGTTTTTTGACTAGTTGACATGTTCATGCGATCAAAGAACGTGTTTCTTTTCGGCAAAGATCAGCTCGCTGCCTGCAACAACAACCAGGGAACCAGCCAGCGAAATCAGCCAGGCGATCCCAGCGAGCTGCTGGACCTGATCCTCGCGCTTCTCAACTTCCCGCAGCGATCGTCCTGCCATGACGAAACCGGGTTGAGCTCCACCATATGCAACCACCACGGCAGAAATCCGGACTCCAGGCTCGGGCTGCCAGGATACCCGGTCTTCACCATTTTGACGGGTATAGGCAAAAACACCCGGGGGCAGGGCAGGAACAACCCCGTGAAGGAGAGCGTTGGAAGCAATGCCCTCCCCTGTATCGCTATAGATAACCATGAACGGTGCCAGGCTGGTGGAAATTTCCACCTGGTCGATTGGTAAAATCGATTCGGGTGCCCCGCCGGACGTCAAAACCGCGGCGGCATCTTCCGCCATCTGGATCTGTGGGTCGTTCGCGCCCCAGCGCAGAGATTGCTGGACCACCAGGTAGACCAGTCCACTAAGCGCCGTGATCACAACTGCAAGCGGCAGCCAGTGCCGCAGGATGTTTTGAATTTTCATTGGAGTGTCCTTTGTTCTGTATTTATAACCGGAAATGGCGATTTTAGCAGAAATCGAGCATAGCGAAACCAGTGTTTTGGTTTATCTTAATGGGCAAAGACTCAAGGAAACCTTGCCTTGCAGGTATATCTTTATGAAATGAATGGATGAAGGGGTTTACTTGGAAAGACAGCCCCGGTTCCGCAAAGAAACCGGGGCTGGGTTCATCGTTTATTCCAGTTTTCCAGTCGTCAAGGCCATTTTGACTTCGCCGATGGCCTTGGTGATCTGTATCTCGCGCGGGCATGCGAGCGTGCAGTTGAAAATGGTATGGCAGCGGTAGACTCCCCATACTTCGTTCAATATTGCCAAACGCTCGGCGGCAGCTTTGTCACGACTATCAAATATAAAGCGATGTGCCGCCACGATCGCTGCCGGTCCGACATATTTCTCATTGGCCCAGAAGGATGGGCAGCCAGTGGTGCAGCAGGCGCACAGGATGCACTTGGTGGTATCGTCAAAAATGGCGCGCTGTTCGGCGCTTTGGTAGCGTTCCTTTTCGGGAGCCGTCTCATCATTAATGAGCCATGGCTTTACGGAACGGTAATGTTCAAAGAACGGCTCCATGTCCACGATCAGGTCTTTAATGACGCGCAGTCCGAGCAGGGGTTGGACGGTGATCTTTGCGCCCGTGTCACGGACGAGCGTCTTGCACGCCAGGCGATTGAACCCGTTTATTCGCATTGCATCAGACCCGCAGATCCCATGCGCACACGAGCGGCGGAAAGACAACGTCCCGTCCTGGTACCCCTTTATCTTTTCGAGCAGGTCCAGCACCCGGTCGGTCTCAATCGCCTCCAGTTTGTAGGTCTTGTAGGAGGGTTTTTTATCCTTTTCCGGATTGTAGCGGAAGAGCTTGATAGTTACTTCCATGACTGCCTCCTAGTAAGTCCGCACTTTTGGCTCGTACTTCGTGAGTACGACCGGTTTGTATTTCAGATCGATCGCGCCATCCTGGCGTACCCAGGCGAGGCTGTGCTTGAGCCAGTTCTTATCATCACGATCGGGATAGTCCTCGCGGGAATGCCCGCCACGGCTTTCGGTGCGCGCAATGGCAGATACAGTGGTCATTTCTGCCAGGTCGAGCAGGTTCCCCAACTCCCAGACATTGATCAATTCCATGTTGAAGATCTTCCCGGTATCCGTCACGGTGACGTGCTTAAAGCGTTCCTTAAGCTCGCGCACAACCTTGAGAGCCTCTTCCATGCCAGTGCCTGAGCGAAAGATTCCCATCTTATCGAACATCACTTTCTTCATGGTAGTGGCGATGTCGAAAGCGTTATCCTTTCCATCTGCATTGCGGATCCTGTCAAATTGTGAACTGGCAAATTCGGTCGGATCTGCGGGCAGGGGTTGGAAAGGAGCACTCCTGGCGAACTCAGCCGCGTGCAGGCCGGCATGCTTTCCAAAGACCACCAGGTCAAGCAGTGAATTGGTACCGAGCCGGTTGGCTCCGTGAACAGAGACACACGCGCACTCCCCCGCGGCATACAAACCGGGGACGGTTGCGTTCGACTCATCCAATACTGTTTCACCATACTTATTGGTGGGGATGCCGCCCATGGCATAATGTGCGGTGGGTTGGATCGGCATCAATTGGGTTATTGGGTCCACGCCCAGGTAAACACGGCAGAAATCCACGATATCGGGTAATTTCGCCAGGAGTTCTTCACCTGTTACGGCGATAGCCGAACCATCCTTGTTCTTGCGCCCGTCCAGCGCGGCATATTTGTTGACACTTTCGGGACGCATGTCCAGGTAAACATAGTTCTGGCCATTGGCGCCATTGCCATCCCGGATTTCCATGTAGATGGCACGGCTGACCACATCACGGGATGCCAAATCCTTGACCCGGGGGCGTATTTTTCCATGAAGCGTTCGCCCTTGCCGTTGATCAGGACGCCGCCCTCTCCGCGCACCCCTTCCGTGATTAGAATCCCGAGCTTATAAATGCCGGTAGGATGGAACTGGAAGAATTCCAGGTCCTCGAGTGGCAGACCGCGGCGCATGATGACCGCCGGACCATCGCCAGTAAAGGCATACGCATTGGAGGTGATCTCCCAAATGCGCCCATGCCCGCCAGTGGCAAAAATGACCGCCTTGGCGTGGAAAACATGCAGCTCGCCGGTAGCCAGTTCAATGGCAACCACGCCGGCAGCAGCACCATTAACCATCAGCAGGTCCACCACCTGGAACTCATCGAAGAAGTTCACGTTGTTCTTCATGCACTGCTGGTAGAGGGTCTGCAAGATCATGTGACCGGTACGGTCGGCGGCATGACAGGCGCGCTTGACCGGTTTGCCGGTCACGTTATTGGTATGCCCGCCGAACGGTCGTTGTGAAATCTTCCCTTCCGGAGTGCGGTCGAAAGGCAATCCCATGTGTTCCAGTTCGTAAACCGCCTGGACGGCCTCTTCGCACATGAATTCAATGGCATCCTGGTCGCCAAGATAATCGGACCCTTTGACGGTATCGTAGGTGTGCCATTCGGGATGGTCTTCTTCTTCACTGCCGAGCGCCGCCCCGATACCGCCCTGGGCGGTGCCGGTGTGGGATCGGGTTGGATAAAGTTTGGAAATAATGGCTGTTTTAGCTGACTTGGAAGCGTAGAGGCCGGCCATCAGCCCCGCCCCGCCTGCGCCAACTACGATCACTTCAAATTGATGGGTTTTCATGCTGCTGCTCCTAGGAAGTGAGGATCACGGCGATACCGATGGCGCTCATGGAAAGCCAAATTAGGACAACCAGCACACGAAGTGTGTTGCGAAGCCTGGTGCTGGAGATATAGTCTTCCAATACATTGAGCAGGCCGTGAAATCCATGTGCCCCGGCAAAAAAGAGCATCAGGATGGCCATCACATTCCAGAAGATGCCTTTCCAAGCCTCGATGTCCGGGATATTGGTATTGATCACGTGGGTGGAGTTGGGCATGAACGCCCAGCGCATCAGGTCGGCTACGGTCATATTTTGGCGGGCACTCATGAGCAGGGCGGCAACAATCCCCACTATCGCAATCAGGTACATCGCCAGGGCCGAAAGGCGGGTGAACAGCCACATCAGATAATCGAAATGAAACCCGCGTTGGGGAGCCGTTCTTGGTTTCGTATTCATTTTCTAGCCTCCCAATCCACTGCGGATGATGACAAGAAGTGCAATCCCGTAAATGGGGATAAAAACAAACCACTCAATCCAGATGGCCTCGCGCTGGTATTCAATTAAATTCGGCCAGAGGTCCAGGATAACAATGCGCAATCCGTTGATGGCATGGAAGAGTGCACAGAAGAAGATGATTATCTGGAAAAGCCAGTGCTCATAGATGGTGTTGATGAAGATCCCAACGGTCGTCCCCCAGGCATGGTTGGAAAAATAACCTGCCAGGATGTGTAATCCCACGAAGAGTACGATACCCAGTCCCCCAATCCTGTGCAGGATATAGGTCAACATCGGGCCTTTTCCCTGGTACCTCAGGGCTTCCATCAGGCCAACCTCTCTTTTAAGACCCATCTACTCCTCCTTTAGCCAACGCAGCATTTCGATCCACGACCAGCGGGATGCCCCTTCCAAGGCAGGGGGCCTTCTGCCTTCCAGGTACACCTTCACCACCGCAACGCGCCTGCGCGGCGGCAAAGAATTTTAACATGGTCTATTATCCCATCCTCGTTTCCTTAGTTAAAAGTGACAATACTCATGGTTTAATCATTCCAGACATCCTCTTGGGGATGGACGAATCGTCTTTATAATCATATCACGCGGATTTGTAGCTATCTTAATGTACAATCCAACCAAAACCAGGAGGTTCGCATGGCGGGTTCTCATCACATCAGCCGTCGGGATTTTGTTAAACTGACAACGGCGGCGGTGGGTACGGTTATTGGGGCGGCAATTGGCCTTCCGGCCATCGACTACCTGATCGATCCGGCCCTTAAGTCTGACAGTACGGATGCCTGGATTCCCCTGGGCAAAATGGATGCGTTTGAGATCGGGAAACCAACCCTGGCAACATTCACGCGCAGTACCGCCAATGGCTGGGAAAAATCCGTAAATAGCTACGGGGTATTTGTATTGCGCAATTCTGAAACAGACGCCGTGATATTGTCGAACAAATGCACCCACCTGGGCTGCCATGTCAACTGGGATGGGGATAAAAAGGAATATATCTGTCCATGCCACGACGCGCAGTTCGGGATCAACGGCGAGGTGCTGGGCGGTCCGCCGCCCCGGCCGCTCGATCGCTATGCCGGTGACCAGATCAAGGTCGAAGACGGCACGTTGTTCATTCATTTCCTGGGAGGGTAACCACAATGTGGAAGAAGCTTTTCGCCTGGCTGGATGAACGACTCTCCTTGAATGACCTGTATAAAGCCACCCTCGACCGCCCCGAGCCAAAAGGGAACTGGTGGAATACGCTTGGCTCGGCCAGTCTTTTCCTGTTCCTGCTACAGGGTGCCACCGGCATTTTCCTGAGCGTGTATTACACCCCGTCTCCAGACCACGCCTATGACAGCATTCAATACATCATGAACGGTGTGGCCTTTGGCTGGCTGATCCGGGGCATTCACCACTGGGGTGCGACAGCCATGGTGCTGGTTGTCTTCATCCACATGCTGCGAGTCTTTATTACTGCTTCCTATAAGTACCCGCGTGAGCTGACCTGGTTGATCGGCGTAGGCTTGCTGCTGTGCACGCTGGGGATGGGTTTCACCGGATATCTTCTGCCATGGGACCAGAAAGCCTACTGGGCAACAACGGTGGCAACATACATTGCCGGGAGCGTGCCCTGGGTAGGCACTTTTATCATGAAAGCTTTACGCGGCGGTTCGGAGCTGAGCTCCCTGACTTTGAGCCGGTTCTTTGCCGCTCACATCTGGATGCTCCCGGCTGTATTGGCCGGGTTGATCGGTGTCCACCTGTTCCTCATCATCAAGCACGGTGAATTTGAATTCCCGGGCAAGGACGACTAAAGGAGCGCGGACATGAAAGAAGAACAAAAGAAAAACGTTCTCGAAAAATACAAGATCGCCCTGCAAAAAGGCGAGCGCTTCTGGCCGGACAGCATTTTTAAGGATTTGCTGGTTTCACTGGCGATTTTTATCGTCCTGATCATGCTCGCAACTTTCATCGGTGTGCCGGGTGAACCCAAAGCGGATCCGAGCGATACGGCCTTCGTCCCAAAACCGGAATGGTATTTCCTGTTCCTGTTCAAGTTCCTTGCCGTTTATGGACAAATCCCTTTGCTCGGGAAAATTGAATGGATTGCCACGGCAGTCATCCCGGGCCTCGTCATCCTGCTCCTGGTCGTCCTGCCTTTGATCGATAGGAACCCCTACCGGCACTATTCCCGGCGCACCATGGCGCTGAGTATCATGGGGGTGTTTGTGGTCAGCATGGTTGTCCTGACGGCGATTTCCGGTGTTCCCGCAATTTCCGGAAACGGCGGCATGTCGACGATGACCTTGCTTCAATTCCTGACCGGCCTGGTCATCCCGACCCTGGCTTATATCCTGATCATTGGATCGAATTTCCTGGGGAAAAAATCCACCTCGCAAGACGGGAGTAAGGCCACATCACCCTTTACCAGCCGGCTGCAAAAATGGACGGCGGTCATTGCCTCCGTGTTGATGATCGTAGTGGCCATTTTTGTGATGCTCCTGGCGCCGCCTGCCGCGGCCGTAACCGAGGTCCTGGTGGCGAATACGCTCCCCGAGCAGATCTCCCTCGGACAGGACCTGTATTCGATCAATTGCGTCGAATGCCATGGAGCCAATGGTGAAGGCGGCGAGGTCATTGGTGTGGAGGGATTCGAGGGGATTACCCTCAACCCGATCAATACCAAGGACCTGATGTACACATTTACGGATGAAACCCTGGCCAATATCATTTCCTACGGACAGCCGGATAAAGATCCCGCCATGACGCCTTTTGGACGTGCTTATGGCGGCACACTTTCCCCATCGGAAATTGAATACATCGTGACTTACCTGCGCTACTCCTGGGATGACCGCTCGGTCATGCCTGCCGGAGCGATCAGCACCATCCCGACCTTGAACGCGGGCGAAGTGCCTTCCTGGGATGTCCACATCCAGCCGCTGGTCAAGCGCTACTGCATTTCGTGCCACCGGGCCGGGAAACAGAACAACAACTACCTGATGACCTCCTACCAGGAAATGTTGAACACCGGCGACAATGCCCCGCTGATCACCGCCGGCGACCCGGAAAGCCTGATGATCAAACTCATCAACGGACATGAAGGTCTGGACCCGGTCACGGGAAAGACCATCCGCCAGATGCCGCCCACGAAACTGCTCACCCAACAGTACATAGACATGCTGACCATTTGGATCATGAACGGCATGCCCCAGACAGCCGCGGAGGCTGCTGCACTGACACCGGTCCCGATCCCCGGAGACGCCATCAATTTGACAGGCGATCCAGTTGCCGGGCTGATGGTTTACACCGCACAATGCGAGCAATGTCATGGCGTGAATGGACAGGAGGGTGTTGAAAACCCGGATTCGGATGATGGCACGGTGCCGGTGCTAATCCGATTGACCCGGAAATTAAAGGGCACGGATCTGAAAACCTTTATCCTCAACATTGACCTGTTCGTTCAAAGTGGTTCAACACCTGCAGGCACCAATCCAAAATTGAAGATGCCTGCCTTTGGTCAAAATAATGTCCTGACCCAGCAACAGATCGCAGATGTGATCGCCTACGTCATCAGCCTGAACAAGTAAGCCTTTGAACTACCAAAAAAGAGAAGACCGCAAAATAACCGGTCTTCTCTTTTTTTTGGTTACCCAGACCCGGTCAGCGTGGGAGAAATCCATTGTCCTCCATTCGACACCACAACCCAGGTCAAGCGCGGCTCGAAAACTGGTGGTATCCTTTCTCCATAAGGTGAGCGATTGGATAGTTGGGATAACATAAACGCAGTTCAACGGATGCAGTCCTATATCGGAACGCATCTGCACGAGCCGATCACGCTTCATATGCTGGCAGATGCGGCGGGATATTCGCCATGGCACGCTGCAAAGATCTTTAAGTCACTGACCGGCAAAAGTCCTTTCGAATACATCCGTGCCTTGCGGCTGTCTCGAGCAGCAGTCAGGCTGATGCACGATAACGCCAGGATCGTGGACGTGGCTTTTGATTTCGTCTTCGATTCCCATGAGGGTTTTACGCGTGCCTTTTCAAAGCAGTTTGGCTTGACTCCTCAATTTTTTTCCCGGAGCAGGCCCCCCGTCAAATTATTCATTCCCAACGATGTCCGTGAATATTATCTCGCCCTGCAGAAAGGAGACCATAAAATGTCTGAAACCCCGAAAGCCAGCACTATTTTTGTCCAGGTTGTGGATCGCCCGGCCCGAAAGATAATTCTCAAGCGCGGTATCAAGGCGGCCGATTACTTTGCTTATTGTGAGGAAGTAGACTGCGATGTGTGGGATGTCCTCTGCGGCATCCAGCAGGCTCTTTATGAACCGATCGGTATGTGGCTGCCTGGCAATCTGCGAAAACCCGGCACATCCCTGTATGCCCAGGGAGTTGAACTTCCGCTGGATTATGCCGGATTCGTCCCAGAAGGGTTTGAATTGATCGATCTGCCGCCTTGCAAGATGATGATTTTCCAGGGAGAACCTTATGATGATGGTTCCTTTGAGGAGGCTATTGGCAGCCTTTGGGAAACAATCAAGAACTATAAGCCGGAAACTTACGGTTTCAAGTGGGCCGATGAAGATGGGCCGCGCTTCCAGCTTGAGCCGCAGGGCTATCGCGGGTATATCGAAGGTCGCCCTGTCAGGCCGATCAATTAATCTCCACGCAGCGACCAAATAAGAAAAGCCGGGGCCGTCCAAAAGATTGGACAGCCCCGGCTTACTTAACGGAATCCTTTACCGGTTCCTTACATGTGCTTGATGATCGCGTCGCCAAACTCCGAACACTTGATCTCCGTTGCACCGTCCATCAGGCGGGCGAAATCGTAGGTGACGGTCTTGGCTGCCACCGCACCTTCCATGCCCTTGACGATCAGGTCGGCCACTTCCGTCCAGCCCAGGTAACGGAACATCATCTCGCCGGAGAGAATGACCGAGCCCGGGGTTGACCTTGTCCAGGTCGGCATATTTCGGCGCGGTGCCGTGGGTGGCCTCAAAGATGGCGTGACCGGTCACGTAGTTGATATTCGCCCCAGGGGCAATACCGATCCCGCCCACCTGCGCAGCCAGCGCATCTGAAAGGTAGTCGCCGTTCAGGTTGAGGGTGGCGATCACATCGTAATCGCGGGGGCGGATGATGGTGAATTGCAGGCTGACATCTGCGATCGAATCTTTGATCATCAGTTTGGATTTCCACTTGCCGTCGCCATGTGTAGCCCACAGTTTCAGCGCGGCTTCCACCTCCCGCGTGATATCATTCTGCTGGTCAGGCGACATCATATCGAAGCCAGGATCGATCAGCTTGGCGTTCTCTTCCACGCTCAGGCGGGGGTTTTCTCTTTGTTGCCCAGGATCCAGGTCTCGCGCTCGGTGACAATTTCGTTGCGGAACTCGCGCTTGGCCAGGGCGTAGCCCCAGTCCTTGAAGGCGCCTTCGGTGAACTTCATGATATTGCCCTTGTGGACGAAGTTCACGCTCTTGCGCTTGTTTTCCAGCGACCACTTGATCGCGGCACGCACCAGGCGTTCGGTGCCTTCCACGGATACCGGTTTGATGCCGATGGCGGCCGTATCGGGGAAGCGCATCTTGGCATATTCCTTCGGGAAGGCTTCCTTGAATAATTTCATGAACTTGGTATTGTCATCGGTCCCATACTGGAACTCGATGCCGGTGTAAATATCTTCGGTGTTCTCGCGGAAGATGACCATGTCCACGTATTCGGGGTGCTTCACCGGCGAAGGCACGCCGTTGTAGTAACGCACCGGGCGCTGGCAGACGTACAGGTCGAGCAGTTTGCGCAGGGCCACATTCAGCGAACGGATGCCGCCGCCGATGGGTGTGGTCAGCGGACCTTTGATCCCCACCAGGAATTCCTTGAAAGCTTCCACGGTTTCATCCGGCAGCCAGGTCTTGAACTGCCTGAATGCCTTCTCACCTGCAAAGACCTCCATCCAGTGGACCTTGCGTTTACCGCCGTAGGCCTTCTGGACCGCCGCATCGAATACGCGCACCGAAGCGCGCCAGATGTCGCGCCCGGTCCCATCGCCCTCAACAAATGGGATGATCGGATTGTCCGGGACCTGGAGCTTGCCGCCACTCGTCGTGATTTTCTCCCCGCCTGCAGGGACTTTGAACTGTGTGTATGCCATTTCTTGTCTCCTTTGGGTATATGTGGAGATTATAACAAATTGCGTTGAAGTTGGTTGACATAATGCCATGATTCATCTCATCAAACCCTTGACAAAAATCCCGGACTGCCTATAATTCCGCCCGATATGGTCACGTATCCTTCTTATCCGAAATTTCCTGTTCGAACCTGCCGGATTGTCCATTTCCAAACGTTTTTAGAGAGCCGTTATCGGCTCTCTTTTTTTATAACCCTGTACCTTTCTGCCGTCCGCGGTTGCAGCCAAAGTATCTGGAGCAAGCGATGATCAAACTCCCTGGACTGATTGACCCTCATGTCCACATGCGCGAACCCGGCGCCACCCACAAAGAAGATTGGGATTCCGGCACGTCCGCTGCGCTGGCTGGCGGGCGTGACGATGGTTCTTGCCATGCCCAATACCAAACCGCCCATCTTCGATGCTGCCACCCTCGACCTGGCGCTTGAGGCCGCGCAACACAAAGCACGCTGTGACTATCGCCCAGTTCCTCGGCGCAGGGCCGGACAATGCCGGGATTGCGGCTTCCCTCGCTCGGGCGTTCCGCTGGGCTAAAAATGTACCTTGACAGCACCTTCGGCCAACTGCGCCTGGACGATATGACCCTCTGGCAGCAGCATTTTCAGCACTGGCCAAAGCACATGCCCATCGTGGCCCATTCCGAGAGCCGCAGCATGGCGGCGGTCATCCTGATGGCGGCACATTTAGACCGACCTGTCCACATTGCCCACATCTCGCTGAAAGAGGAAATCCTGCTAATCAAAGCAGCCAAGGAACGCGGGATCAAGGTGACGTGCGAGGTGTGCCCGCACCATCTGTTCTTGTCCAGGGATGACATTCCTGCCATCTGCCAAGGTCATCCCGGGCGTGGCGAGGTCCGCCCGCGGCTGGCAAGCAGGAGGATGTGGATGCTTTGTGGACCAACCTCGACATCATCGACTGTTTCGCCACGGACCACGCCCCGCACACCCTGGCCGAGAAAGATGGTGAGAACCCTCCACCCGGATTTCCCGGGCTGGAAACCCTCCTGCCGCTTTTGCTGACCGCCGTCCATGAAGGTCGGCTGACCGTTGACCAAATCATCGAGAAGTCCGTGATCAACCCACGTCGCATATTTAGCCTGCCCGAGCAACCTGAGACCTGGGTCGAAGTGGATGAGACCGCCGCCTATGAGACTCCACGCCGCAGATATGCACTCCCGCTGTGGCTGGACGCCGTTCGAGGGCTGGAAGGTACAAGGTCAGGTGCGGCGCGTTATGCTGCGCGGGCAGGAAGTGTTTCGGGATGGCAGTATTCTTGCTAAACCCGGTTTTGGTCAAAATATTCGCCTGGTATCATAAAATTCAAAAGGAGATACACCATGCCCAGCCAACCCAATAATTCCCACCTGCCCTTCGGCGACCAGCGCACGGCGCCCTGGTACGGCAAGGACATCATTTCGGTCAAGCAGTTCAGCCGTGAAGACCTGGAGTACATATTTGCAGTGGCACACGAGATGCATGACATGGTTGACCATGTTGGCACCTTCGACCTGCTCAAAGGCAAGATCCTGGCCAACCTGTTCTACGAACCGTCCACCCGAACCTCGTCGTCATTTACGGCCTCCATGGAACGGCTGGGCGGCTCGGTCATCCCGATCAACGAGGTAAAGTACTCCTCGGTCGCGAAAGGCGAATCCCTGCCCGACACCGTCCGCACCCTCGAATGTTATGCTGATGTGATCGTCATCCGCCACCCGGAAGTCGGGTCGGCAGCCGCAGCAGCCAAGGCAGCCCACAAACCGGTCATCAACGCCGGCGACGGCATCGGCGAACACCCCACCCAGGCCTTGCTGGATGCCTTCACCATTAAGGAGGAACTCGGCCATCTGGACGGCCTCACCGTGACCCTGTTGGGTGATTTGAAGCATGGTCGCACCGTCCACTCGCTGGCCCGGCTGCTTTCCCTATATAAGGTAAAGGTGAACTATGTGGCACCCGATATCCTGCGCATGCCTGCCGAATTAATTGAGGAACTCAATGCCAAGGGCATCGAGCAGGCAGAATTCACTGCGCTGGATCAACCCTTGCCTGCGACCGATGTATTGTACGTCACGCGTGTTCAGAAAGAGCGTTTCACAGATGAGGCTGTTTACGAGTCGGTCAAAGGCGCGTACGTGATCGACCCGAAAGTGATGAAAGCAGCCAAGGAACGCATGATCGTGATGCATCCGCTGCCACGCGTGGGGGAAATCTCCGTCGAATTCGACGACGACCCGCGTGCGGCATATTTCCGCCAGATGGAATATGGGTTATACGTTAGAATGGCTTTACTTGCCATGGTGCTTGGAAAAGCGTAGAAATAACCATAACGTGATCATTTCGTGTGGAAGTCGTGTCAATGTTCACTGAAGATTACCTTATGCGCATCATCAACCAGGCGATCGCGGCCTTGATGATCGCAACCGGATTAAGGAAAGCCGGCAAGTACTCTGAAGCCCTGCAAGCGATCCAACAGGCAGTTGAGCAGGTAACCACCCTCCCTGCAAACCTGGTTGACCAGATGGAAGACACCAGCCTGCTGAACATGCTGGCTGCGCAGGGACAACTGGACATTGGCAGGGTGGCGATCCTGGCAGATCTTTACCAGGAGCAGGGCGATATCCTATTAAAGCTGGATAAGAAGATCCAGGGTTTCATAGCTTTTGCCCGCGCTTTGAGATTATTCCTGGAACTGACCCTGGCTGAGGATTCCAACCTGTCCTCCGAAAACATCGGAAAAGTTTCCGGATTGGTTCAACGATTGGAAGGAAGACCCATCCCAGTCGAAACACAGCTGGCACTTTCCGATTATTACCAGCGCCTGCTCGAAAAGGACGATCAAACCCTCGCCTCGGCAGGCACGTCCCGCGAGCGGGTCAACCAGCTGCTTTCCAAGCTGAAGAGTCAACTCGACCCCTCTTAAAATATATTAGGCGGTATCCAACACATGGAAACCTTCTTTTCTTTTCTCGCAAAACGCGTTGAGGATTGCACATCTCTGCTGTGCGTGGGACTCGACCCGCACCCATCGGACCTGCCTGCCCCCACCGCAGAGGCAGCCCGAAGTTTTTGCCTGCGTCTCGTGAAAGCGGCCGCACCTTTCGCAGCTGCTTTTAAGCCGAACGCAGCCTTCTTTGAAATGTACGGATCCGAAGGCTGGGCAGTGCTAAAGGATGTGATCGCGGCTGTGCAGGAGGAATCCGCCCGGCTGGGTTCGATGATCCCGGTCATCCTGGATGCCAAGCGCGGTGATGTTGCCTCCACGGCGGAGGCATACGCCAAATCAGCCTTTGAGAATCTCCGCCGCGCATGCAATCACCCTCTCGCCGTATCTTGGCAAAGACTCGATTGATCCCTTCCTGGCATACAAGGAAAAGGGTGTTTTCCTTTTGTGCAAGACGTCAAATGCGGGAGCGGGCGATATCCAGGATCTTGCGGTGACGATAGAAAATAAGTCTCAGACCATTGTTGTTCCGTTATTCGAACGCGTTGCCTACCTAGCCCAACAATGGAACAGCGGTAACAATATCGGGCTGGTGGTTGGTGCCACCCAAATCGAGGCACTGAGGAGGGTTCGGGCTGCAGCGCCCGATCTGTGGTTCCTCGTCCCGGGGGTGGGCACACAGGGTGGTGACCTGGAGACAGCGCTCCGGTCCGGCCTGCGGGCAGACGGGAAGGGTGTGCTGATCAATATTTCGCGCGGCATCTCGCGCGCAGAGGACCCTGCCAGGGCGGCTGCCGAGTTGCGCGATGATATTGTCAACATTCAATATTCGATGAAACACTGAGCCGTGTAAACATTATGTCCCGTGTCCTGATCCTGTCCAAAAATGCGGACGCCTACCGCCAGATAATCCAGGCTGCGAGCCTGCCTGGATTGGAGAAGTTGTCGGCTGCGAGCAGTCCCTCCGAGGCACTTGCCCTGGGGGATGATTTCGATGTCGTCTTCGGTGAACCTTCGCTGATACGGGAAGTGATTACCCGCCTGCGGGTCTTGCGCTGGGTGCAGGCCACTTACGCAGGGGTTGAGCCGCTGCTCGATCGGTCCCTGCGCCGGGATTACCTGCTCACCAACGCCCGCGGGGTCTTCGGTGGATTGATGTCTGAATTTGTTTTCGGGTACCTGCTGCAGCACGAACGCCGCATTTTTGAACGCTACCAGGCACAGCAGGAAGATCGCTGGGATGCCACCGTCACGGGCACCCTGCGCGGCAAGACCCTTGGCTTGTTGGGCGTCGGCTCGATCGGGGCTGCACTGGCATCCACTGCCAGGCACTTCGGGATGACCGTGCGCGGCTTCACCCGGGAAAGCAAATCCTGCCCGAATGTGGGGGCTTACTACCATGGCCTGCAGATCCTCGACTTCGCCAAGGGGTTGGATTACCTTGTCACCGTGGTACCCAATACCAGGGAAACGGTCCACATCGTGGATGCCTCCCTGCTCGAATGCCTGGCGCCTCACGCAGTTTTCGTCAATGTCGGGCGCGGCTCGGTAGTGGATGATTTAGCCCTGGTCGCAGCACTGCAAACCGGCAAATTGGCCTTAGCCGTGCTGGATGTTTTTGAGCAGGAACCGCTCCCGCAAGGGCACCCCTTCTGGCACACACCCAATTTGCTGATGACCTTTCACACCTCGGCACCCAGTTTTCCCGCCGACCTTGCCCAATTATTTATCAGCAATTTCCGCCGATATGCCGAGGGCGTCACCCCTCTGTATGTCGTCGATTTTGAAAAGGGATATTGATAGTCCGGCTTTGGAAAGAGGCATATGAACAAAACAACAATCATTCTTGCGGACAGCCTGCTCAAAGCAGGGTGCGTCAAATTTGGAGATTTTACACTAAAGTCCGGGCTGAAATCTCCCATTTATATTGACCTGCGTCAGATCATTTCCTTTCCCAAAATATTGAAACAAGTTGGTTCAGCCTATTTGCCGATATTAAAAAACCTGAAATTCCAACGCATTGCCGGCCTGCCCTATGCTGCGATCCCGATCGCGACCACCATTTCGATACAAGGCGGATACCCGATGATCTACCCTCGCAAGGAGGTCAAGGATTATGGAACAAAAGCGGAGATCGAGGGCGAATATCATGCTGGGGAGACGGTCGTAATCATCGATGACCTGGCTACCACCGGGGGGAGCAAATTCGAAGCCATAGAGAAACTGATCGCTGCCGGGCTGATCGTAAAAGATGTGGTCGTTCTGATCGACCGGCAATCCGGGGCCAGGGAGGCCTTGGAACTGGCCGGATATCACCTCCATGCGGCCCTTACGATAACGGAGTTGTTGGATTATTGGGAAAAGACCGGAGATGTAAAAAAGAATAAGATCCTGGAAACGCGCCGGTTTTTGGAGAAAAGGTAATGAGCCAAAAACAAAAGTTTACCACCATCATGGTAAATGTCACAAAATAGACTTATACGCCTTCCAAAATCCTGTAATTTTCCATGGGAGAGACCTTCGGTCAGTTGCATGTCGGGGTCAGGAGACCCCGACATACCAAAGCGGGAAACTCCGGCATATTAAGGAGGGTAAATTAGGACCGGATATAAGCGTTTGCCTTTATGGTGACTGTTGATATACTAAATAAAACAAAAAAGGGATAGAAAGATAGGGGCTAATAGGAAAAGGGTGGCATTTATTGTGAATTGATCAGTTTTTCCTTCCCCTTCCGACCCAATTGCTTGATCCGAAACTCGCGGCGCATGGCACTGCCCCGGTCCGGTTGTTCCTCCACGTATGCCAACTTGACCGGGCGCCGGCTGCGCGTGAAACGAGCGCCTTTCCCGTTGTTGTGCTGGCGAAGGCGCCGCTCCGGATCAGTCGTCCAGCCGGTGTAATAACTCCCGTCAGAACAGGTGAGGATATAACAATAACAGGGCATGGGGGCTGGTTAATCCTCCCCAGGTGTATTCTTGCCGCGGCGACCGAACAGTTTATCCAGACCGCCGATCTGTTGTTTCAGGACATCCCTGACCTTCGGTATTTCCTGTCCGCCGGATTCGACCGACAACCAATCACCCTTGGAGCGTTCCAATAGCCACTGGGCGTGCCTCCGGCGGGTATCGTCCAGGCGGGTCTGCAAATTCTTTTTGTTATCCTCAGCAATATCCTTTCGCAGGGAGGCCAGGGTGGCTATTAATTCATCCATGATACGAATCGTATTAGCGCGGTTATGCATGATTGCCTCGGTTAAGGCTGTTGATTCTTCCCCCTCGAGCGACTGGGTTGCAGCCGAAAAAGGTTTCCCGGCCATTTTGCGGATGTCTGACCAGCCCGGCTGGCTGGTGACCGTTTCAGCAAGACCGGCAGCCAACAACCCTGGCAGGAGGTGAGCCGAGGCCATTATCCCATCCACTTCGGTCAGGTCTGCAAAAAAGGGCTGCGCTCCAAGAAGGGTGACAAAATCAGCTGCAAGTTTTAGGGCTCCTTCAGCCGTTCCTTGCGGAGCTGTGATCGCGATCACCCCCTTCTGAAACAGGTCAGCACGCGCGGCATTCAGCCCCATCCCGGAATCCTCCAGGAGGGCTGGGTTCAAAGCCGGGGTCAGGCCAATGTAATGACGTTTGGGAGGCAGGAGTTCATTTGCCCAGGTTGCTACAATCGACTTGACCGGTCCGGTGTCCATCAGGACGGCATCTTCGCGGACATCCTGAGAAATAAACTTCAGGGTATCGTGTATCCCGTCGAAAGGGATGGCCAGGATGATTAGGTCAGCTGCCTCAACGGAGGCTGGCAGGTTGTAAGATATGCTCTCTACAGCCCCCAGTTTTTGGGCTTTGCGGGCAACCTCCGGGGATTTGTCGTGCCCGAGCGTGGTGACCTGGTCTTTGTGGTCTGCCAGCGCCAGTCCCATGGATGCTCCGATTTGACCTAGTCCAATGATGGTGATTTTTACAGTCATGGGTCCTCACTCAATTTTTTCTCAACGTCACAGGAGAGCGAAATGGCCGGACCGGGTGCTTTCGCTGAAAACATTCCCAGCTTTGGTTCGCTAATTTAATTTTCGTCATCCGCAGATTGGAGCGCCAGGAGCAGCGGGTCGTCCACGGACGACGTTTCCTGGTGAAAGCGTATCAGGTCCACGGTCCGTGATGAAGCACCCGCCTTTTCTGCCAGGTCCGCACCCCATTGGGGATGATGGGCAGCAACTACAAAGGGCCGGTGAAACCTTTTGGGAGTCCCCTCGCTCCAGCGCAGGGCTCTCCTCCGGAAAAAGCGCTTGCCCAGAACGACCACCACACGATCGAGGATTGAGAGAGGAAACAATAGCTTGCCAACATCGTGGAGGAGGGCGGCAGCCAACAAGTCCGGATCGGTATGACCGGTTGCCTTCAATCGTTCGAAAACCTGATACGCATGGGCTTGCTCGGATGAATCCATCCGGCGAAAAAGGACGATTTGGGAAGGGGAGAGATGGGAAAGAAGCACCTCGGTCTCCACCTGCTTGCGGTGACCGGGAAGAGCGTTCCAGAACTGGCGGGTACGGTACACGAGGCGGGAAGGCGTCACGGAGAATTCCCCGGCGGTATTCAGCCGGCGAAGGGGATTATAACATTGTGATAAAATCGTGAGAGCCGGGGACGCCGACCCCGGCTCTCTTGAAAGGAGGAGAAGAGAAATCGCCTTACGACAGTATCTTATCATCTAGGTCTGAAATATACTTGACGCTTGCCCTACGCTTCCCCTACGCCAATTTGACAATTCTGTAATCGTTTTTCCATAATTTTTGGAGATTTCATGCCACCCTTTGCCATTGAAACTGAAGATCTGGGGCGGATCTACAAAATTTCGCGGCACCAAAAAAGAAAAAGCCATCCGAAAAGAGCTGGTTGCATTGGCGGATGTAAATCTAAAAATCCAACAAGGAGAACTATTCGGCTTGCTCGGGCCAAATGGCGCCGGGAAAACGACCTTGATCAAGATTCTCACCACCCTGCTTGCCCCCACCACGGGAAAGGCGTGCGTTGCCGGCCATGATGTGATCGCCGCGCCTCACCTCGTCCGCCCATGCATCAACATGGTCTCCGGGGGAGAGTCTTCCGGGTATGGCCTTTTAACGGTGCGCGAGAACCTGTGGATGTTCTCGCAGTTTTACGGCGTCCCATCGAAGGAAGCTTACGAACGCATTGACGGACTGCTGAAGCGCGTCGGGATTTTCGACCGTCGGCACACCAAATCTTCAGACCTTTCCACCGGCCTGCGTCAGAAAATGAATATCGTGCGCGGCTTCATGACCGATCCTGAAGTTTTATTCCTGGACGAGCCAACCCTTGGTCTGGATGTGGGAGCTTCGCGCGAAGTTCGCGGCTTGATCCGCGAATGGCTGAACGAGGATAAGTCGCGCACGCTCTTACTGACCACTCACTACATGGTCGAAGCGGACGAGTTGTGTGACCGGGTTGCCATCATTAACCAGGGTCGCGTGCTGGCGTGTGATACGCCTTCCGTTTTAAAACAAAGCTTGCAGAAAGATGCCATTTTTGAGATAGAAACCAGCCCGTTGAATGACCTCTCGGTGGCAAAACTTGAAATCTTACCGGGAATCCAAAAAGTGACTTGCCAGGAAACAGATGGGGGTGCCACGCTGAACTTCATTTTGAAAGAAGAGGCTGTCCTGGCAGTTGTCATTAACACTTTAACCGCAGCAAATGTCAAAATCATGAAGTTATCCAAGCACGAGCCTACGCTGGAAGATGTGTTCGTGACCCTGGTGGGAAAATCAATGGCTGATATGGAACAGGGAGGAGAAGGTGAATAATGCGGATTTGAGACCCAGGAGAAGGAACAGCGGCTGGCGCTTATTCTGGCAGTCGGTGATCGCCCGCTCTTATCCGCGCATTATTGGTCAGCAGCGTGAAAAGTCCTGGATGTTCTTCGACGTGATCATGCCGCTTGGATCGGTGATCGCATATGTCCTGGTTTACCGCGCTCTCAATGCTCCGGAAGAATATGTTGGGTTTGTTGTCATCGGCGGAGCCATGACCGCCTTCTGGATGAACGTGCTTTGGAGCATGTCGAGCCAGTTGTACTGGGAAAAAGAGCAGGGAAATCTTGCCCTTTACATCATGGCACCCAATTCGATGATGTCCATCCTGCTTGGCATGGCATTGGGTGGCATGGTTGCCACCATCCTCCGCGCCCTGGTCATTATCCTGATCGGCTCCCTGATGTTTGGCGTGCAATATGCGGTGGTCAACCCCCTCGAGCTGTTTGCCGTATTTTCTTTGTCGATGGTCGCGTTATACGGAATGGGAATGATGTTCGCCTCGGCTTTCCTGTTATTCGGGCGTGAGGCATGGGCTGTCTCGGATATGATCCAGGAGCCGGTTAACCTGGTCTCGGGGTTTTACTTTCCCATCAAATCGCTCCCATTCTGGGTGGCGGCCGCGGCTTCAGTCATCCCGCTCACCCTCGGTATGGACGCCATGCGGCAGTTAGCCTTCCCTTCCGGCACCCAATTTGGGTTTTTATCAACCCGGCTGGAAATCATCGCCCTGGCTGTCCTAAGCGTGGTCTTCCTGGTGGGTGCCAAACTCCTGCTGGATTACACGGAGAAACTTGCCATCCGCGAGGGGCGGGTGACGGAGGCACGCAGGTAAAAATGGATATTTCCTCCCCTGGGACCTCCGCCCGGTCCGAAGCCTGGCGTTCCTTCAAGATCGCAGCCTGGTTGGGCTGGCAGATCACATCGAACTGGACCGACCCTTTCCTGTTTGCGGTCTACTCGATCATCCGGCCCATCTCGCGGGCAGCCATCCTGGTGGTGATGTACGGCGTGATCACGCAGGGCAATTTTACCAATCCACTTTTCCCGTACATATACCTGGGGAATGCTTTTTATACCTTCGTTTTTACAGTGATGAATGGGGTTTCGTGGGCGGTGATCGATGACCGCGAGCACTATAAAACGCTGAAGTACATGTACGTCGCTCCCATTCGCATCCCGATCTACCTGCTTGGACGCGGGGTGGCTGGGTTTTTGACCGCATCCCTTTCGGTGTTCATCACCATCCTGGCAGGCGTGTTGTTCCTGCATGTATCCTTTGACCCGCTGCAAGCAAACTGGCTGCTGTTCTTTGTCTCCTTGCTGATCGGAGTGATCATGCTGGCCATGATGGGACTTATTCTGGCGGCAGTAAGTTTGCTGGTGGTGCGTCACTCCGGATTCCTGGCTGAAGGCGTCAGTGCCGTGTTGTTCCTTTTTAGCGGCGCGATCTACCCGCTGGAGGTGTTGCCAAAATGGCTGCAGCCGGTGGGATTTGCCATCCCCATCACGTACTGGCTCGAATTGATGAGGCGGTCGCTGATCGGAAATGTGGCCCAGGCTTTCCCAACCCTGGCCCGCTTCAGTAACCTGGAATTACTTGCCATCCTGATCGGGCTTTCGGTTTTGTTCGGTGCGATTTCGATTTTTATCTTCCGCGCCTGCGACCGTCGGGCTCGCGAACTCGGCTTGATCGACCGCACCACGAATTATTAAGCGCTTCCAATGCCCCTTCTCCTTGTATAATGTCCTTGTACTGGAGAATGGGTCCACCGGGACCTTGTAAGAGAGAGGTGGAGAGATGGAAAAACTCTACATCGGTCAAACCGACGAAACCTCGCTGGGGAAGTTTTGGCTGGCCGCCTCCGACCTGGGGCTGGTGGCCGTCGAATGGGGCCAGACCCAGGCTGAATTTGAAGCCTACCTCTCAAGACATTTCAAACGGGCTGTTGAGTTTGCTCCGCGGCATATCCACGAGGCCGCCACCCAGTTGAAAGAATACCTATCCGGTCAACGGCAGGTTTTCACCCTGGTCATTGATTGGACGGTGATGCGGCAATTCCAGCAGTCGGTTCTGCACGCCACCTGCGAAATCCCGTACGGTGAAACCCGCACATATAAAGAAATTGCCGGGCATGTCGGCAGGCCGCGGGCATCCCGCGCGGTTGGCAGGGCAGAAGCCACCAACCCGGTTCCCCTGGTCATTCCATGCCACCGGGTGATCGGCATGGATGGAAAATTGCACGGCTACGGCATGGTGGAGGGGATTAAAACCAAGGCCTGGCTGTTAAAATTGGAGGGGGCAATGATCGCCTGAAGATCAAGCCGGGTCAGGGCAGATGTCAAACATCTGTCCTGATTTTTTATCCTTGCAAAACATCCTCCATTCGGTTATCCTTATTGCCGGGAGTGGTTAGGTCCCGGAGGGCTTCCCGGTCTTCAACACCGGCGGCGGGTCGCGTTGCGGGCCGCGGTGGGTTCGACCCCCATCCACTCCCGCCTATTAATATAACCGATGGACCTCAGCCCGAAACTGCCTGGCTGGCATCCATTGAGAATTTTACAGGTGAAAAATGACTTTGCCCACTACTGATATCCTTACTTCAGTTGTCGCACGCGTGTCTTCCGCGTCGACGAGCTTACCCTTGGCGACCCCAAAAAAGGCTATTTCCTGCGCTATCGTGGTGAATTGACCTGCAACTCGGTCGATGCTTACGACCAGCTGGCTGCCGCCCTGCTCCCATACGATATCACTCCCCTATTCCGCATTGAGGACAAGCGGCAGACCATCCTCCTGGTGCAGGGGACAATCCATCCCAATCCCGGACGGACCTGGGTCAACGTGCTGCTTTTCGCCCTGACCGTCTTGAGCGTATTGCTTGCCGGAGCCATGTACGGTTATTCAGGACCTTTTCCAAAAGATATCCTCGGACAAATTTGGACACTGTTGACCCACCTTTGGGTTGGCTGGCCATTTGCGCTCAGCCTGCTGGCCATCCTGCTGGCGCACGAGTTCGGGCATTACTTCGTGGGACGAGCGCGCGGTGCGGCAGTCTCGCTGCCTTATTTCATCCCCCTCCCGTTGAGCCCCCTGGGGACCATGGGCGCTTTCATCCAAATGAAACAACTCCCAATGAACAAGCGCGCCCTGTTCGACCTGGCTGTCGCCGGTCCTTTGGCAGGGCTTGTGGTAGCCATCCCAGTGCTACTGTATGGGTTATCTCAATCCACCCTCTCTACAATTACGGCGGTTCCAGGCAGTTTCTCCGAAGGAAATTCCCTGCTCTACCTGGCAGCGAAATTCATCGTGTTCGGAAAGCTCCTCCCGGCGGTCCCCAACCTTTCCGGTCTGCCTTTGCTTTCCCACTGGATCGTTTACTTCTTTACCGGTCAACCATCTCCGGTCGGAAGCCTGGATGTCATGATCAACCAGGTTGCCTGGGCTGCCTGGGCCGGGTTGTTGGTCACTTTCCTGAATTTGATCCCGGCCGGTCAGCTTGACGGGGGACATGTGATCTTTACGGTGTTCGGCAAGCGCGTCAATCGTATCCTGCCGGTCATCCTGGTGGTCACGGTCTTGCTGGGTTTCTTCTGGAGTGGGTGGTGGCTGTGGTCATTCTTGATCTTTGTGCTGGGTCGTTCCCATGCCGAACCTCTCGACCAGATCACCCAGCTTGACTCCTCCCGGAAAGCACTGGCTTTCATAATGCTGGTAATATTTTTGCTGGTGCTCATGCCTGTCCCCCTGGTGACCTTTTAGATGCATATCCGGGCACAAAAATCTATAACCTTTCCCGTCGTTGCAATGCTGCTGCTCTCGGCTTGCAGCCCTGGTTCAACTTACCCAGCACCAACCCCAAGCTTGTCCGCTGCCACTTCAACGAGCGGTCCGGCTCCAACAATCACCCCCACTCCAATTCCATCCATCGCCGTGGACCCTTCAGCCTTACGCGGACTCAGTCTCCAGGTCTGGCATGCCTTTGCGGGAGGGGCAGACAATGTTTTTGCCAGCCAGGTTGACAGGTTCAATTCTGTCAATGAGTGGGGCATTAAAGTTACCCAGACCGGTTATGGGGACTATCCAGCCTTATTCGATGCGGTCGACACAGCCATCGAATCCGGGGGGACACCTGACCTGGTAGCCGCTTTGCCTGAGCAGACACTGGGGTGGAACACCTCCGCGATAATCGTGGACCTTTCCCCCTATATCAACGACCCGGCGTGGGGACTGGGAAGCGATGTTGTTGCCGATTTTCCACCTGTCTTCTGGGCTCAAGATACCGTGGCAGGGAAGCAGCTGGGGGTTCCAGCGGAGCGCTCAGCCCGTTTCCTTTTTTACAACAAGACCTGGGCACAGGAGCTGGGCTTCGTAAATCCACCTGTGACTGCAGATGAGTTCCGACAGCAAGCCTGCGCTGCCAACGCCTCATTTCGCGCCGACTCCGACCCGCAGAATGACGGCTATGGTGGTTGGATCGTGGATACTGATTGGCAAACCACTTACTCCTGGATGTTGGCCTTCGGCGGTGGCGTGGTGGATGGGACTGCCTATGGTTTTCGAACGGATCCGAACCTGGCTGCCCTTCAATTCCTGAAAGGGCTTTACGATGACAACTGCGCTTGGCTGGCCACGGATCCCAATAATCCCGATGTCATTAGCAGCGGACCCTATTTCGATCAGTTCGCTGATCGTTCAGCGCTATTTGTCAGCGGCGACCTGGCCGGACTGCCCATGGCGTCCGAATCCATGTCCCGCTTGAAAAACCAGGACGAGTGGACCCTGTTACCATTTCCCGGGTCAAGCGAGAGTGTGGTGGTAACTTACGGTCCGTCTTTCAGTTTGCTGAAATCAACGCCAGAAAAACAACTCGCAAGCTGGTTATTTGTGCGCTGGCTGCTTTCTCCGGAAAACCAGGCTGAGTGGGTAGAAGCAACCGGGCTCTTCCCGCTCTATCACTCGTTAATGGATCGTCTTGGCACAACCCGTGCTTCCTCCCCGCAATGGGATGCAGCGGTCGAAGATCTTTCCCTCGCTCAGGGAGTCCCGCAGCTGGCGTCATGGCGAAAGGTTCGCTACCTGCTGGAGGATGGGGCAAAGCTTATTTTTCAAACCAACCTTCCGGTGGATCAAATCCCCTCCATCCTGACAGAGATGGATTCCACGGCAAAAGAAATTGGCAGCCCATAGAGATGATGACTGAAAAGCTGAAATTTTACGTGGTCTGGAAAGGGCGCAGGACCGGGATTTTCTCCAGTTGGGATGCATGTGCCGCACAGGTACAGGGATTCACCGGGGCGCAATACAAGTCCTTTACCAGCCAGCGAGCAGCCGAGCAAGCCCTGCAGGGAAAATACTCTGCCCATGTGGGCAAACCCGTTTCCAGCGGGGATTGGCTGTTTGCCCCCAAACCGCCCATCGGTGATAGTATCGCCGTCGATGCTGCCTGCTCCGGCAGCCCCGGGCGGTTGGAATTCCGCGGCGTGGACCTGCGTTCAGGTCAGGTGATCTTCCATGAAGGACCGTTCTCCAACGGTACAAACAATGTTGGAGAATTTTTAGCCATCGTCCATGCCCTGATGCTGCTTGAGAAAAAGAAAAGTGCTTTACCAGTCTATTCGGATTCGGATACCGCCATTGGCTGGGTGAAAAGGAAGCACTGTAACACCAAGCTTGTTGCAGATCGTACAAATGTCGCCCCTGTTCGAACTCATCGACCGCGCCGAAGAATGGCTGGCTGAACACAAAAAAAACAACCCGGTTTTAAAATGGGATACCAGGGCCTGGGGGGAAATTCCCGCCGATTTCAATCGGAAGTAAATGAGGATAAAATAGGGGAACGACCAAAATCGTTTTTATAACCCGAGGGTAAAATGCCAATTTATGAGTATGTCTGCAAGGAATGTGATAAAGTGTTTGAAACCATCCGCCCGATGAGCCAGGCTGACGCGCCCATCCCATGCGCCGTATGCGGCGGAAAGCATACCCGCCGGAAAATCTCGGTTTTCTTTGCTGAGAGCGGCGGAAAGGCTGTTTCCGGGATGTCTGAACCGTCCTGTGATTCGTGTGGCGGGGGAAATTGTTCACACTGCGGGCATTAATTTACTCGCCGCAGAGGGATCAAGAGCGGTAAAGTATCTTTACGCTAAGAAAAAGATTCTTCATGGCTCGAAAATACTGCACAACCATTTTCCCTTCAAGGTTAGCCTTTAGGAGATAAACATGGACTTCACTCAATTGGGTCGAACCGGGCTTAAAGTCTCCCGATTGTGCCTCGGTACAATGAACTTCGGCCCGCAGACGGACGAGAAAGATTCGTTCGCCATCATGGACAAAGCCCTGGAATTGGGGTTCAATTTCTTTGATACTGCCAACGTATATGGCTGGAAGACCGGTGAGGGTGTGACCGAGAATATCCTTGGGCGCTGGTTTGCCCAGGGCGGAGGACGGCGGGAGAAGGTGGTACTTGCCACCAAGGTGTATGGGCGCATGGGAGATTGGCCGAACAGCTCCCGTCTTTCAGCGCTGCATATCCGCCAGGCCTGTGAGCAATCCCTTCTCCGTATGCAAACCGATCACATTGATCTGTATCAGATGCATCACGTGGACCGCAACACCCCCTGGGAGGAGATCTGGCAGGCAATGGAAGTGCTTGTCCAGCAGGGCAAGGTGATCTATGCGGGTTCGTCCAATTTTGCCGGGTGGCACATCGCCCAGGCACAGGAGTCTGCCAAATCCCGCCATTTCATGGGACTGGTCAGCGAGCAGAGCCTTTACAATCTGAAAGACCGCATGGTCGAGCTGGAAGTGCTCCCGGCTTGCCAGGCTTACGGGATTGGTGTCATCCCATGGAGTCCGTTGGGGGCAGGGATCCTGGGAGGTGCGCTTGAAAAGATCAAGAAGGGGCGTCGCGCCGGGGAGGATGCTCAAAAAGAGATCGAATCGCTTCGCCCGAAATTGGAAGCCTGGGAAGCATTCTGCAAGGAACTGGGTGAGAAACCAGCCGATGTAGCCGTGGCCTGGCTGCTGCACAACCCGGTTGTTACCGCACCGATCATCGGGCCTCGCACCATGGAACAGTTAACCGGTTCCCTGCGGTCTTTGGAGATCAAACTGGACGAAGCCGCCCTTAAAAAACTCGATGAGATCTGGCCTGGCCCGGGTGGTGAAGCGCCCGAAGCATACGCCTGGTAATTCACCGGATATGGAGGTAATTGGGACGGCAATTGAACTGCCGTCCCAATGTTTTGAAATGGTTCCCCGCTATTCCTACCCACCCTTTGGTTTTTTACGACTGGCTCCCAGCGTTTTCTTCGGTGGGCACCGTTCATTTCGCCGCGACGGTCAGTTATGCATCGAGCAGTTGGTACCGCCCTTGCGTATTTACGGGGAGGAAAATATCCCGCCTTGTGGTCCCTGTCTGCTTACTTTCAACCACTATTACCGCCCCGGCTTCAATGCCTGGTGGATGGCGCTGGCACTGGCAGCGACCGTACCGGCGGACATTCATTTTGTCATGACCGGCGAACTGACATATCCTGGCAAATGGTACGCCCCGCTTGGGCAGGCCGGATCGCGCTGGCTGCTTCGGCGTTTCTCGAAAATCTATGGGTTCACTTCCATGCCGCCCATGCCTCCCCGTGAGAAAGACGTGGCAGCCCGCGCCCGCTCGGTGCGGGAAACGCTCTCCTATGCCAGGGAGCACCCCCAGAGCGTGCTTGGCCTGGCTCCCGAAGGCGGTGACCAGCCCCGGGGGGTGCTCAATTGGCCGTCGGGCGGAGCAGGCAGGTTTATCCTGCTGCTGGCGTCGCAGGGCTTCCCTGTCCAGCCGGTGGGCATGTTCGAGGAAAACGGGGAATTCTGCCTGCGGTTTGGGGCGGCATACCATTTCGAGTGTACCGGGAGATCTCAGCCCCGATGAGAAAGATCGAGCCGCTTCACTGGCTGTCATGTCTGCGATCGCGCTGCAACTCCCTGCGCACCTGCGCGGGGAGTTTGGGTAGGATAGAGTGATAATCCCACATCTTTTTCCTCCAAGGCATTTCTTCCAAAAAATCTAATCTTCGTGACTTGGTGGCTTAGTGGTTAGAGGGTTTCCCAAACCCGTTTGAGCACCCTGAACGCTGCCCAAGCAAAATAAGCAAGCAACTCCTTGCGAAAACCTGCGTATATCTTTTCAGAACGACCAACGAGGACCTACAGTGACCGACGAATCGACCTGGATCGACCAGGCCCGGCAGGGCGATGACGAAGCTTTTACGAATTTGGTCGAAACTTACCAAAAACCGGTTTATAACCTTTGTTACCGGATGCTCGGTGAGTCCGAGGCTGCGGAAGACGCGGCCCAGGAGACCTTCCTCAAGGTTTACCAGAACCTGTCCCGCTACGACCGCGACCGTTCCTTTGCCACCTGGCTGCTCTCCATTGCCGCTCACCATTGCATTGACCGGCTGCGCCGGAGACGGTTTTCATCGGTCTCGATCGACGAGAATGAGGAAGGTCAGACCGACCTCCCCGACCGCTCCGCTCCAGACCCGGAATCAGAAACCGCCAAGCGACAGGAACGCGAACGCATGCAAAAGTGCCTCCAATCCCTTGATCCCGTCGACCGGGCCGCCGTTGTGATGCGCTACTGGCAGGACGCTTCGGAAGTGGAGATCGCCCAGGCTCTCAACCTGACCGTACCGGCAGTAAAGAGCCGTTTGCACCGGGCCCGCCGGGCACTGGCAGACCTGTGGGAAGAAAAACAAGCGCATGTGCGCACAGAAAGGAAGCCCTATGGATCACCAGCCTTTTGAAGATTGGCTTCTGGATAACCAGCACCTTACCCTTGATCAGAAACGTCTGCTGAATTCCCACCTGCAGACGTGCACCTCCTGCACTGCCCTGGCAGAGGTGAACCTGGCATTGAAATCAGCCAGGCTGGCCGAGCCTTCAGCGGGGTTTACTGACCGGTTCCAGGCGAGACTGGCAGCCAGGAAAATGGTGCAGCGACGCAGAAATTTCTGGGGTTTTGCCATCCTTTCCTTGAGCGTGGCTGGGTGTATTTGCATGGGTTTCCTGGCCGGTGCTTCGGGACCTGGTCCAATCTCCCGTAAATTTGGTGGCCTCCTGGATTTCTTCATTGGTCTCGTTTTGGGCATCGTTCCAGGCAATCGTCCGGGCAGGAATGGTTTTATTCAAAGTGGTTCCTGGCTTTGTCCCTTCTTATATTTGGGCGGTAATTCTATTTGCCGCAGGTGCCTGGAGCCTGGTCTGGGTGGCCTCGTTGATCAAATACACAAAATATCCGCAAGGAGTTTAACTATGAAAACCAAAATAAAAATTGCTTCTCTGATTATGCTGGTAATGCTCGTCTTTGTGCCGGCGCAATCGGCCGCCGCCAAGGGAACTTCTTTTGATGGCCAGGTGATTTTTGGCCAATCCTATACCCTGAAGACCGGCGAGACTTTGTCTGGCGACCTGCTTGTATTCGGTGGAACAGCCACAATCGATGAGGGTGCCACGGTGAACGGCAATATCGTCCTGTTCGGCAGCACTTTGATCGTGAATGGCGAAGTGAGCGGCGATGTGGCTGTCACGGGAGGTTCGGCGATCCTTGGCGGTACTGCGCACCTCCATGGCAACCTTGCCACCGTTGGAGCTACGCTCGAACGTGCTCAAACTGCACAGATAGATGGGCAAATTACCAACACCGCCTCTTCCTGGGTTGGAAATGGCAATAACGGCACCAATCCCATTACCCCTGGTTTTCCACCCACTCAGATATTGCAGCGTTTCCTATCAAATTTTGACCCGCTTGGCCCATTGTTTAATGCCTTTAGTCAGGCTGTAGGATTGGCAGTTTTGGCTATGTTGGTGATGCTCTTCCTGGCTCCCCATGCGGACCGTGTGGCGCATGCAGTGATGGCGCAGCCGCTTACTTCAGGAGGTCTCGGGCTGTTGACGGTCATCGTGGCTCCAATCGCCTTTGTCCTTATGACGATCACGCTCATCCTAATCCCGGTGGTGGCCATCGCCGTGATCGCCTTGATCGTGGCAGGCGTGTTTGGTTGGATTGCCATCGGCTATGAAATCGGGCAGAGATTTACAGTCGCCATTCATCAAAACTGGCATCCGGCCTTTTCGGCAGGTCTGGGTGTGTTTGCGCTGACCCTGGTGGCAAACGCCCTCACCGGTATCCCGGTGCTGAACTGCGTGGGTTGGTTGGTCCCATTCCTGCTGGGCGTAGCCGGCCTGGGCGCGGTGATCATGTCCCGCTTCGGGACCCAGGTGGTGCTTGCCCCTGCAGCCGCGACACCCGCGCCTCTCACTGCAGTCGTTCCTGCGGCTCCTGCCAGCGTTGTCACGCCTCAGCCCGAATCCCCGGTTGCGGAACCGCCTGCTTCACAACGCAAGCCGCACACCCCGAAGGAATAGACAAGTTGTCGGGTTTGGAACAATTCTTTTTCTGCCCAACACCGCCCCGGAAATCCGGGGCGGTGTTTTTTTTCACCATTTTAAAGACTGGAGCTCGCAAAAGTCAATATCCCGGGTTTTTAAAGGAAAGCACAGGGAGGGGACACCCGAAAACCTCGGTTTCCTGCCTTCCAAGCGAAGATTTTCCACTCCGTCCCTTTTTCGGGATTTCAGAGTGCAATGATATAATTCTTGTTGCCCACCCATTTGGCAGAAAGAGAGCATAGTATGGCCCCTGAAATCAAGCCCCCATTACACCCGAATCCCCCACCATTGGTAAGCGTTTCCGGATCCCACCGGGAAATGGGCCGTCAAATCGGTGAGGCCTGTAAAAAACAGGTCCAGCACGGCGTTGAGAACGGTCGCAACCTGGTAGCGGATGCCTACCAGCAGTTGGAGTTGACCTGGGCGGGAGCGCAGATCCAGGCCCGCAAGTACCTGCCATTCGCCCAAGAGCGTTATCCGCAGTACGTGGACGAGTTGATGGGCATTGCCGAAGGCGCGGATGTTGGTTTTGAAGACCTGGTGGTCATCAATGCCATGGAAGCAGTGACCATGGATGCCCTGCACCTGACCCGCTGCACCAGCATGGCAGTCAACGATGAGCGAACAGCCGACGGACACGTTCTGCTGGCACACAATGAAGACTGGGTTCCGGAGGACGAAGACGATGTATTCATCGTCCTCGCCAAGCCCAAGAATGGTCCGCCGTTCCTGGCGATGACGTATGGGGGGTTGCTGCCAAATATTGGCTTCAATGCTTATGGCATTGCACAACTTTGCGATTCCGTTTATCCGAACGACTCGCGCATCGGCACGCCACGCACGGTGGTCTCACGCGCTGTGCTTGCTTCGAAAACACCGGATGAAGCCATCCGACATATGCTTTCAGCACAGCGCGCAGCCGGGTACAACCATCTCCTGGTCCACGAAAGCGGCGAATTTTATTCGGTGGAAGTCTCCGCCCGGCGCTTTGGCATTCTTTATGGCGATGACGGTTATATCGTTCACACCAACCATTATCTTTCGGAAAACATGCAGCAGGTGGAACGCGAACCAGAAGACCTGGTTGCCTCGCGTATTCGTTACTCCCGGGCTTTGCGGTTGATCAAGCGCGAGAGTCAGCATACGATCAAGACCCTCCAGACCATCCAACGCGACCACGTCAATTTCTCGAACTCCATCTGCAACCACTCGATCGATGCCAGCAACCCTTTAGATCGCGAGAAGACGGTCAATGCCATGGTGATCGACCTGACGGCACGCGAAATGCATATCGCCTGGGGCAACCCGTGCGAGAACCCGTATCACACCTATCACCTGGACGCGTGATATCTCATGCCGTTCTCAAACCCCTCTCCAAAAATCGGAGAGGGGTTTGTTTTTTCCCTGTTGCTGGAATTCATCACTTTCTGTACAATGATAAGGACAAAGGAGAAACCCATGCATTTTGGAATTATGGCGATGCAATTGGAAGCCCTGGTCCCTTCCGGCCTGCCTGTCGAGCAGATCATGGCGAGTATCATGAATTTCGACCATGCCGGGCTGGCAAAAGGGCTGGCAGACAAAGGCTTCAACCCCATCGAACTGGGTGGCGACCTGGGGATGTTCCTTCCAAACGTTTACAACCCCGAATCCATCCAGAAGCTGGCGGCACTAAAGTCGAACAACCTTTCCTACACCCTCCACCTGCCATTATGGTCGGTGGAACCCTCCACTCCCCTGGCACCGGTCCGCAAGGGGTCGGTGGAGGCTGTGGTGGAAATGATCAAGGCAACAACTCCCCTGGCACCGGAGGTATATGTCCTGCACGCCACCGGTGCGCTGGCGGCGGAGTTCTATAACATGAAGATCTCGGAACTTGCCCGCACCTTGATCCTGGCACAGTTCCAGAACGGGGCGCGCGAAAGCATCCGCGCCATCCTTTCCGAGACGGGCATCCCCAGCCGAAGACTTGCCATTGAGACCATCGAGTTCCCCCTCGATTTGACCCTGGAATTGGCGGAAGAGTTCGACCTGTCCATTTGTCTCGACACCGGGCATGTGCTGGCGGGATTCCCCGGCTGGTTTGATTTCTTCGACGTTGTGGAAAAAATCCTGCCGCGCCTGGCGGAGGTCCATTTGCACGATTGCAAAAAAATGCCTCAGGGGATGCGCGGGTATGGTGAGGATCACAAGCCGCTCGGCACCGGAGACCTGGAGCTTGGGCGTTTTCTCGACCGTTTGGCTTCGGCAAACTTTACCGGTCCGCTGGTGTTTGAATTAAACGTGGATGAAGCGCTGGAATCGCTCGATGTGGTTAAATCCATCCGACCCGAGTACATAAAGGAGAAGGGATGAAAAAAATTTCTTTCCTGAGGATGTTCGTCATCAGCCTGCTTGGGTTTGGGCTGACCTTCTCGTCCAATATCCAGGACCCCCCGCTGATGACCTTTAAGGTGCGCCAGCTTGCGCCAGACCTGCCAAACACCACTCTGGGCATTTTGGGTTTCATAGGCTTGTTGGTGGCAATGGCCGTCCAGCCGATCGTCGGTGTCTTCTCTGACCGGGCAAAGACGAAACTGGGACGCCGGCTCCCGTTCATCGTGGGCGGAGCAGTGTTGATCGCCGCCTCTTTGTTCCTGCTGGCTTTGGCTCCTTCTTTGTGGGTGCTCCTGATGGGTGTCATTTTCATCCAATTTTCCTCGAACATCCTGCAGGGACCCTGGCAGGCGCTCATCCCGGATCTTGTCCCTGAGGGGCAGCGCGGCACGGCCTCCAGCCTGAAGGCGGTGATGGATATCATCGCGACGGTCGTGGCTGGAGCGGTTGCCGGCATCCTGCTGGGGAGCACCGGGCAAAAACTGTTCGGCAATTCCGCCATTTATGCAACAGCCGCCGCGCCTGTGGTTGTTTTCATCCTTTTTGTGACCATCACCGCCATCTGGGCGCGCGAGCAGCCCGGAGCCACCAGCGAGGTGATCGCCTCGCGTTCGATCGGCCAGGCGCTTAAGAATGCTTTCTATGTAAATTTCCGGGAGAACCCCATTTTCGGCTGGTGGTTCGCCAACCGCATTCTTTTCTGGGGCGCGTTTATTGCCATCAACGCCTTTTTGATCAACTACCTGGTGGACGTTATCCGCATGACCCAGGCGGACGCACAAAGTTTTTACGGTACGCTCAAGGTCATCCTGGGCGTGGGCTTGATCGTCATGGCGCTCGTATCCGGATGGCTCTCGGATAAATTTGGGCGGAAACCGGTCATGCTTGCCGCCGGACTGGTAGCTTTCGCCGGAGCAGTGCTCCTGCTACTCGTGCGCGACAAGACCCTGATCACCGTTGCCGGCGGGATTATTGGCATGGGGATCGGCGCTTTCCTCTCGGCCAACTGGGCGCTGGCCACCGATATCGTTCCTCGCGGGGAAGAAGCACGTTACCTGGGCATTGCCAATATTGCAACCTGCATCGGGTCTGGGGTGGCGCGCCTGCTGGGCGGGGTGCTGATCGACCCGATCAACAAGTTGCTCGGATCGAGCAGCCTGGGCTACCTTTCACTCTTTATCCTGGCAACGCTTTGTTTCCTGGTAAGCGCGCTGGTGATCATCCCGCTGCCGAACAAACGGGCAAAAGCCAATTAGCACGTTACTTTACACATTCCAATAAAAACAGCACCTCCCAATGGAGGTGCTGTTTTTCTAAATGTTTGTTGATTATGCCTTCTGTTTATCGTATTCGATTTTTTTGGTGGCATGCAGATCGAGCAGATCTTTTTGCATCTTTTCCAGGCGGGCGCCGCGCAGCGGGAACCAGAACAGGATCAGCGCGCCGAGCAGCATGGCAACCCCGGGGATCAGCCCGATGAAAACCTTGATGCCGAAGATGGCGCTGGCGGGCTGGTTTAGGAATGCCAGGTTGTTGTTGGCTTCCCGGGTGACAAAATGAGCCGCCTCCAGGATGAAGGGAGGGATGGCAATTGCCAGCGACTGGGCCGGTTTGGTGATCAGGGCATTGATGCCAAAGAAAGCCCCCTCCCGACGCACTCCCGAGCGCAGTTCATCTTCATCCGCCACTTCCGCGAACAGGATGTTGGTCAGCGTCTGCGGACCGGAAAGCCCGAAACCCACCAGCAGCAGGCAGACTGGGATGAGCGCCGTGGGGACGATGACGATCGCGATCGAGTCCACCCCTGCGATCACCAGCAGCAGCTGCTGTGCCTGCACAAGTCCCATCTTTTTGCGGATGATATTGGTAATTGGCACACCGCCGATCAGCGGGATGAAAATGAACGCAAGCAGGACGATCGTGTTCATTTTGAGCACGTAATCGGCCAGGTAAAAGACCGACCCGGTCACCAGCGAGGACACCAGGATGGACATGAAATTCTGGGACACCAGGATGAGGAAGCTCTTACTGGTGAAGGTGAATTTGATCTGGTCCTTGAGTTTGAGAGGCTTGTCCAGTTGCGTGAACTCAAGGCGTTCCTTGACCTTGAAGGTGGTGGCGATGATCAGGACCATCCCGGTCACACCCACCACCACCATGGCGATCTGCAGCGGGAAGAACGATGGCACTGCGCCAGCCTTTGGGCGGAACAGGTCCGGGATGATGAAGCCCAGCAGGGTACCCAGCAGTCCGAACAGGGAGGACGAAATTTGCAGGTGGTTGCGCTCGGTGTCCGATTCGGTCACTTCCGGCAGCAGGGCGGAATAAACCAGCCCGATCATGGTGTAGCAGCCATCATAAAGCACCATGCTGACCAGCATCCACATGAACAGGGTGAAATCGCCGGCATGCTGGGGCGCCAGCCACACCAGGATGAAGGTGGCTGCCAGGAACGGAGCAGTGTAACGCATGTAAGGGATGCGGCGGCCGTGTTTGGAGCGGGTGCTGTCCGAGATGTATCCGAAGATGGGATCATTTAAAGCATTCCAGATCGCATAAATGGCAGAGGCGATCGCGATCCAGCGGGCACTGAGCCCCAGGTAATCCTGGTAAAAAATTGGCAGCAGGGCACCAAACACTCCTGAGATCAGGCTGGTCCCCAGGGCCGCGATCCCCCAGATCGTTTTGTATCCCAACGAAAGCTTGATCGCACGCGGGGTGATTTCAGACATGGCTCCTCCTTGTTCTACGCGATAAGGTTATGAAACCGTCATGAGTTCCTTCAAGGCTCGATACCCGATCACATGCACCCCCACCTTTTTGATGTGCTGTCGAAGTTCATCGTTCATGAAATTCTGGTAGTCTGCAACCCGGCAGCGCCAGTCCGGGGTGATGGCGCGCAGCTCGGGTGTATCTTTGCTTGGGTGGATAATGAAATGGGTGATACCAGGCTGGAGGTCCGTAAAGGCTTGCCTGGTTCTTTCCAGGCGGTCTTCGTCGGTATCCAGGTGCATCCCGCCGAGTGTGTCCAGCAGGGGCAAACCAGATCCCTCGAGCTGTTGCATCAACCCTGCAGCCATGGATGCAAATTCCGGCTCCAGCCCGGCGGCGCGCCATCCGGCTTCATCCAGGCGGAAGATCATCGGAGGCAAGTGATATTTCATCGCGAGCTGGATATAAATTCCCATGAATTTGGGATGCGCCACGGAACCCATGTGCGTGTCTACGTGGGTGGGAACGATCCCGGCTTTGAGCGCTCGCTCCACCTGGGCAGAAAGTTCCAGTTCGACGGCCGCCGGATCGCCGTGTTCCTGGGCGGGGGCGGACAGAGGATAAAAATATCCCTGCTCGTCCACCATGCCGGAAGCGGGGTCACGCGTGGAGACAGGTCCCCAGCGGTAGGTCTTCCATTCGCTTGTCAGGGTGAGGTGGACTCCGAGATCAGCCCCGGCATGCTCCCGGGCATATTCCGCCGCATGCAGGAACCACGGACAGGGGACCATGACCGCTCCGGACGATATGATGCCGGCTTCATTCAGATCAGAAAATGCTTCCACGCTTGCCTGGCACATGCCGATATCATCCGTATGGATGATGGCCACACGGTCCTTGTTTGACAGGCCAAGTTTTTTGAGCACGGGATTTGGAAGGTTTGTCATCGGAATTTCTCCAGATAAGGTAATGGTATTAATTATAGGGGGATTTACTTTGTTCGGCAACAAGCTAAAAAACACGGACTGGATCCTAAGGGATCCGGTCCGTGTTGATTGATAATCTGGATCGCTTTCTATGCGGGCTTTCCGCCCATGGGCGTGGGGGCCTCTTGAACCGTCCGTTGTTTGCGGCCAACCGTTAATAATCCAATCAGCACTGCCCCAAAGTAGGCCGCATAGACCAATACCTGCATCAACGATGGGCTTGCGCTGTATCCGAACAACGCCCCCAGCGTCTGTCCGAGCACGGACTCGGCACTGATGATGCCTCCCAGGTCCCAAACATGCCCGATGAGGGCAGGGATCCAACCCACCTGCACCAGTTCTCCCGCGGCGCGCCCTACCAGCCCTGCGGCAAACAAGAGCAGCAGGAAACCTGTCACCTGGAAAAAGCGCCGCAGATCGAGTCGGACGGTGGTCGCGAAGAATGACCAGCCGAGCAGGATGGCAGTCCCCAGGCCGAGCAATCCGCCCACGATCGTCTGGGGAGTGCTCGAGGAAAATGTGGCCGCGGTCAGGAACAAGGCAAGTTCCACCCCCTCGCGGAGGACGGCGATAAACGCCAGCCCAAACAACGACCATTTCCCGGCTTGAGAGGCCTGCAGTACGCTGGATTCAATTTCCGACTTCATATTGCGCGACCGCTGGCTCATCCAGAAGATCATCCAGGTGAGGATCCCGGCTGCCAGCAGCATGGTAATGCCTTCGAAGATGGCTTCCCCCGGGTCTTTCAATTCAAGGCCGAGGCGTGTTAATAGAATGGCGGTAAGCAGGCTTACAAAGGCTGCGCTGCCAGCTCCAGCCCAGGTGGCAGAGACCAAGTCCCGCCGGCGCATCTGGCGCAGCGAGGCCAAAACGATGCCGATCACCAGCGCGGCTTCTAGTCCCTCACGGAGAGAAAGGATAAATGATGGAAGCATGAATTCCCTTTGATAATTGGTAAATAGGATATTGTTTATCTTATTATACCCCCATCTCATAACCCTAATGGTACTTTGAGAATTAAAACTGATGTTTCGTCTTTATCGGACTTTTCATACCGGAAGAGGTTCACGACCCTTATAGGCGTCGGCTTCCCCTTCGGTTAGCGCCTGGTCTTCCTTGTTTTTCCCCCGTGAAACGCGGGAGCAATGATCGCGCAGATCGTGCAAATTCGATCATCCAGCAAACGAACCCTCAGTCGTTCGTCAATTGCTTTGAGCATTTCGTCTGCCATCGTTATCACGGTTGGCAATTCGGCATTGTACCTGTAATTGAAGAGTTGGTGCAATTTTTCTTTCGCCCAGGGCGAGGTGGACTGCGCACCCAGGTCATCCAGGATCAACAGCGCAGCAGTGCGGATTTCGTCAAAGCGGTGGTCATAAGAAACATTGCTCGATGGGCTGAACGTGGCTCTTAGATGGTCCAGGAGGTCCGGTACCATGATGAACAGCGGCGGGGTCCCTTTATCAGAAAGGGAGTTGGCAATGGCAGCAGCCAGGTGGGTCTTTCCGCTTCCATAGGGCCCCGTTATCACCAGCCAGCCGCGCGGTTTTGCAGCAAAAGTAGTGGCAGCCTTGACAGCCTTTTCCAGGCTGCGTACTTCGTCTTGCGTGAGTCCCTCTTCGCGCCGGTCATCGAAGCTGGCAAAGGTTCTCCTGGCATGCAGGTCCAGGGAGGAAAGTTCAGGGTGTCCTTTATCATCGGTGGGACGCCGGTAATCGGGTGCCTTGATATACACGGTACTGACCAGTTCAGGGTCTGCCAGGCGGGAGCGGATGCGCTCTTCGATTTCACCCAGGGGCAGGTTTGTCGTCACCACCAGCGGCAATTTATTAATGTAGCGATAATTCACGATCTGGAATAATTTTTCCTGGGCCCAGGCAGTGGCGTTTTGTGTGCCAAAGTCATCCAAAACCAGCAGTGGAGCGTTGCGGATCTCATCGAACCGCTGTTCAAAGGTGGTATCTTCGCTGTCATAGGCAAAGCGCAGGGTATCCAGCAGATCAGGCACGGTCAAAAAGAGTGTGGGCACACCCATGCCAACCACAAAGTTGGCTATGGCTGCAGCCAGGTGCGTCTTGCCACAGCCGAATCCCCCCTGCAACACCAGCCAGCCGGTCAGTGAACTTGCATACTGAATGGCACGGTTATAAGCCCATTCGAGGCTGTCAGCCTGCATTGTCCCAACGCCTTTTCGTCCCCGGGCTTTAAAGCTGTCAAAGGTCAAGCCCTGTAGTTCGTCCAAATGGCTGAGCGAAAACAGGCGCTCGCGCACTGTCTGGGCAACCTGCGCGTTGCGGCAGACACAGACATCCAGTTTTCCGAAATCGGGTGACCCGGGTTCAGCATCACGGCGCAGATATCCCAATCCGTGGCAGTGCGGGCAGTTTGGGTCTCCAAGGGTTTGCGCTGGAGTTCTATCGTTTGAGGAAGTCTTCGACGTTGCGCGCAACGTCTCGCCCGCGATGTTCTTTAGCGTCGCGTCCATCTTGCTCTTTGGCATGTCCTTCTTCCTTCCAGCGTCGTAAGATCGCTTCAATATATTTCCAGTTGCGCTTGTTGTTTTTTACCGCGATCTCCAGCGCTTCTGCCACCCATTCCGGAGGGTAGGTCTGCTCGGCGTCTTTCAGTGCGTCTGCAAGCAGCGGCGTCAGGGGACCAATGTTCTCTTCGTAAAGTTTAAATATATTTGGGCGTTCGGGCGGCGGATATGAAGTGCCAGCACCCTTGGGGACATCCTGCCGTCCTTTTTCGAACGCCTTGGCGGCAGCACGACCAAGGGGGGAATTCAAGAAATAGAAGGAGTTCCCTTTCTTCTCCACCTTGAGCAGGCTGGTGCGCTGCACAGATTTTTCAAGTGCCAGGACAGGGTTGGAAACGAGCCCTGCAAAATCATCCGCCTTTAAAAAACGGACCCGGCCTTCCATATGCTCGAATCGCCACAGGGCATAAAGTGTTACCTTCAATTCATCCTCGTCGGTAATCTCGTAAAGCAGATGCCGGAAGAATGAATCCGGGATTTGAGTGAAGGTTTCCTTGGCTGAAAAACCGTTGAAATTATCCATTTTGCACGAACCTTTGGACACCCTCCGCCCCAACCTCTGGGCCTAGATTTGAGAAAGATCCAAGCTCCTCTTCTCCGCGTCAACAAACTTGGCCAGGTGGCTCAGGAAGACCAGTTCCACACTGCCGGTGGGTCCGTTGCGGTGCTTGGAAACAATGATTTCCGCCACGTTCTGCTTGACGGTATCCTTTTCATACTGGTCTGGCCGGTAAATGAACATGACGATATCCGCGTCCTGCTCGATGGACCCCGATTCCCTTAGATCAGACAACACGGGTTTCTTATCAGTGCGCTGTTCCACTGCGCGACTCAGCTGTGCGGCAGCCAGTACCGGCACGTTCAACTCCCTTGCCAACACCTTGAGGTTTCGCGAAATATAGGAGACTTCCTGGACGCGGTTTTCGGTGCGCGTGTCGCCGCTCATTAACTGGATGTAATCGAGGATGATCAAGTCGAGGCCGTATTCCATGTGGAGGCGGCGGCATTTGGTGCGCAATGCCAGCGGAGTGATGGCTGGAGTGTCATCCAGGTAGATATGCGTGTCGGACAGCACCTCAATCGCGTGGGTGAATTTTGGCCACTCATTCTCTTCCAGTTTTCCAGTGCGCAAACGCTGGGAATCAATTTCTGTCATTTGGGTGATCAGGCGCTGGGCCACTTGTTCGTTCGACATTTCGAGGGAGAATACGGCAACATGCTTCTTGTGCAAAAGGGCCGCGTTCTTTGCCACGGAAAGCAGGAACCCCGATTTGCCCTGTCCTGGACGGCCGGCAATGACCAGCAAATCAGAAGGCTGCAAGCCCATAAGCTTGCGGTCGAGATCAATAAACCCGGTCGGAACCCCAAAGATATCCTCGGGGCGCTTGGCTAGTTCATCTATCCGGTCATAAACTTCGCTCATCACCTGGCGGATGGGCTGCACGTCATGGCGCAGTCGCCGCTCGCTGACATTGAAGATGGCCTTTTCCGATTCCTCGATGATATTCTCGACCGACTCGCGTTCATTGTAAGCCAGCGTGGCAATCTGGTTGGCAGCGGTCAACATGCGCCGGCGGATCGCATCCGCTTCTACCATCCGTCCGTAAGCCTCGGCATGCAGCGAGGTAGGGACCTGGTTAAGCAGCGCGGTCAGGTAAGCTGGCCCGCCGATCTCAGCCAGTTGACCGGCACTCTCCAGTTCTTCGGTTACGGTTAAGAAATCCAATGGGATGCGTTTTTCGTGCAAGCGGGTAAAGGCTTCCCAGATCCAGCGGTGCTTGACAATATAAAAATCATCCGCCTGCAGGAACTGGGCCAGGTCGTAATAGGCTTCGGGATTAATGAGCACGGCCCCCACAACGGCTTCTTCGGCTTCACGATTGTGGGGGGTAATGGCAGCGGGCGGGAGGGAAGCCCCCTCGGCATGTTCTGGAGGTCGCCCTTCAGCGGGACTCGGAACAGGCTCTTCGGGAGCAGGCAGATCAGCCATGGATTATTCCAGTACGAGTGGAGCAGATGACCCCCCGGAAGGAGGTGTCCGCCCTAGGGTTTGGGTTTTTCTTCGTCGCCCTTGTCGGGTCCAAGTTTCTTCAGGAAATCCTCGAAAACATCCAGGCGTTTTTCATCCTCTGGTTCGGCTTCGGCACCTGGAGCTGGTTTCTCCGCAGGTTCCGAGGGGGTCTCTTCTTGAATGTTTCTCTCCGGGACAATTCCTGCTTCGTCCATTACAGCCTGGCTCACCAGCATGGGGGCGTGAGCGCGCAACGCCAGGGCAATGGCATCTGACGGGCGGGAATCGATATTTATGATCTTCCCGTCCGTTTCAGCGACGATGTTGCCAAAATAAACATCCTCTTTCAAGTCAACGATCTCGACGCGCAAAATCTTGGAGTTATACAGGGTAAAGACGTTTTTTAGCAGATCGTGTGTCATCGGGCGGCTGATTTCAACTTCCTGCAGCGCCACCGTAATGGACTCGGCCTCGAACGGTCCGACCCATACGGGCAGGTAACGTTCCACGTCCGTTTGGCGTAAAACCACCACTCGCTGGGGGGACATCAGGCTGACGCGCACGCTGTCAATGACTACTTCCACCATCTCGGACATATCTCTTGCTCCATTACCAACCAGGCAAAGGTAGCATTATTCTAACACGGGCGGAATGCGGTTGCAACGGGAAACAATGAGGATGGCTGGCATTTAATGAAAATCGGACGGATAAACCAGGTTGGTCGCACATCCTGGTACAGCCTGTCATAAAATATTGGTGAAAATGATTCCGGGCATTGGCATGATACAATGTCGCTCGATGCCTGCCACCCGAAAAATCCTGCCCTACCTTGCCCTGGGGGTCACCATTCTAAGTCTCGCTTTCGCTGCCTTTTTTGTGCGCTGGGCGAACGCACCGGCCTCGGTATTCGGGTTCTACCGCCTTGGCATTGCCACCCTGATCCTGACCCCGTTTTTTGTACGCAACACCGTCCGCGCACAGCATACTTCCCAGAGTCCCCGGCTCTTCGGGTGGTTTCTAATCCTGCCTGCCCTGGCCGGTCTTGCTTCTGGGCTCGATCATTTTGTCTGGAACACGTCATTGAAATATACATCAGCCGCCAATGCCACCTTGCTGGGAAACACTTCTCCGCTGTGGGTAGCGCTGGTCGCCTGGTTGATCTTCAAGGAACGTACAAAGGGACTTTTTTGGCTCGGCCTGGCACTTACCATGGGCGGCGCAGTGGCTGTGTTAAGCAACGATTTCCTGCGACAACCCATGATCGGCTGGGGCGACCTCCTGGCCCTGGCGACAGGGATTTTTTATGCCCTGTTTTTCCTTTTTTCACAGCGCAGCCGACAGCATTTCGACACGCTTACTCATGTCTGGATTTCCAGCCTGAGCAGCACTATTGTTTTGCTTGTTCTCAGCCTGGTGACAGGGTCGGCGCTGAACGGTTATTCCCCGCGCACATACCTGGTATTCCTGGCAGCAGCCCTCCTGCCCCAATTGACCGGTTATCTTGCTTTGGGTTATGCGCTCGGGCATCTTCCAGCATCGGTTGTCTCCCCCACCATGCTGGGGCAGCCGGTCCTTACCGCCCTGCTGGCCATCCCGCTCCTGGGTGAAACCCTTCAGCCCATCCAATGGATCGGGGGACTGGTGGTTCTTGCCGGGATTTATCTTGTTCACCGCAGCCGGGGGATTCCTGCCCAACTCGTACCCGGCGGTTGATTTTTCTAGTTGGGGGAGTTTCTATTTACCGTATGCAAAGGTCGGCATTCCCGTAACCCTGGTTTTAATCCTGAACAGCCCGCCTGAAAGCGGAAATTTTTCCAACTGATCCGAACTCAACTCCTTTCGGGCGGAGGTCACGTAAAGCTCATTATGGAGTGCTCCCCCGAAAATGCAGGAAGTAATATTTAACCCCGGGAGAGCAAATGATTTAACCAGTTGACCGGTGGCAGGATCCCACCTGGTGATTTTAGCGCCGCCCCACATTGCCACCCATAACATCCCGTCCGCATCGGAAGTCATTCCATCCGGCCAGCCCAAATCATTTGGGATGGTCACTGCCACGCGTGGGCTGGAGATGGCACCGGTTTCCAGGGAATAGTCATAAGCGGTGACCTGGCGCGAGGGTGTATCGATGTGGTAAAAGGTCTGATAGTCGGGGCTCCACGTCAGCCCGTTGGAAATTCGGGTTCCTGTCAATAGCGTTTTTAGCGAACCATCGCAAGAAAACGAGTATAGGGATCCGCTGGCTTCTTTCTCGGCATCATCCATGGTCCCAGCCAGGAAGCGACCGGACGGATCGCATTTACCGTCATTGAAGCGGTTTCCGGGAAGATGTTCCCCTGGACTAAAAAGGGGGGTCAGTTTTTTCGTGGGCAGGTGGAAGGTTGAAACTCCACTTTGCAGCGCCATGACCAAGTCTCCATTTTTGCACGGGGCAACACACCCCACCGCTTCGCCCAGGTTTATGCAGTCATCACTCTGGTCCAGCGGATCGAAGATGTGCAGGTCCCCGGCATGGATATCCACCCAGAAAAGTCGGTTCGTGGACTCATCCCAGGCGGGACCTTCGCCAAGGTCGGCACGTGCATCCAGGAGCAGTTCAGGAGTCATGCTATTTGCGGGTGACTTTCGCCCGTACCAAAAAATGGTCCACCCCGCCGAAACGATATTTGTAATCTTCATCCCCGCGCATAAAATCAAATTCAGAGCGCTTGTTCCCGTTGGCCCATTGAAGGAGATGCCCCAGCAGCACCCAGCCGGGTGACAACTCCAGGTACCGCCGTTCTATTCCGGAGTTGTAGACCCAAATGCGATTTTGATAATCGAAATTGAGGTAGCCTGCCGCCTTCTGTCCATCCACTTCCAGGAAAGCCAGTTGCAGCCAGCCGTTTTCAAACGCAGCCCGGCTGGAAAGATGCATCTGCCTGCGCATATCATCCGTCAGGAATTTGGCCTTGTCCGGTTCCTCTGTCATCATGACCATAAAGGCCTCCACCTCGGCTTCCAATAAATCGCCGTCCGTGACTATGTACCAGCGCACATCGCTCCCGCTATCTCCGATCCGGCGCATTTTACGACGGATCTCGTGGCGCTGTTTTTTGTCAATTCCGCTCAGGTACGTCTCATAGTCGCCTGGTAGCGGGATGGATGGCGCGTGGTAGGTCTGCTCCAGGGTGAAATTCCAGCCGCGTTTTTCAGCTTCGGTTTTTAGAATCGGGAGCGTGGGCGATGCTTCAGGAATGTTTTGCAGGTCAAGGGCAAGCCAGGGTTTCGACTCTGCCTCAGGGGCAGATACACTCAGCCCGGCAGGCCCGGAGTGGTCGAGGAAATCAAGAAGGCCTGGGATGAACACCTCCAGGTCATTGGGTCTGACGATCACATCCAGGTAATCCGAGATTTCGATGCTGCCAAGCAGCAGGAGGGCCGGGTCACCTTCCCGATTTTTGGCGGAAAAGAAAGGGGCCACCCCGATCAGCTGCCCCTGCTCGCGTGCAGACACTACCGCCAAATGTGCGTCAGGCCACTCCCCTCCGCCGCGTGTCTCCCACCAGGTGTGCAGGTATTCATAACGGAGGAAGGGTACGTGGGTGAAACTTTCAATTAGGAGGTCGTTCCATTCCCCCGCCAGGGATTCGAGTTCTATAAAGCTTCGATATAGGGTAAATTCCATACTGGGATTTTACCAGTATAATGTGGGTGTGGCTGTAGCTTTCGATTTGAATATGTTTCCCTTTTACCGGATCAAAGGTCAGGAATGGCCGCAATTGCCGGGATTGCAGGCAATGGAACCTCCCCGCCGCACTGCCCGTGGTCGCGAGAATGACCGCCTGGTCATATACCTGACTTTTTCCGGGAACGACCCATTTACTTCCAGCGAGTACAACCAGACCGCTGCCCAAATGGCTCGGCAGTTTTACCAGACCGCCGGTTCTGTGACCTCCGCCGTCCGCATCGTCGCTGAAAGCATCAACCAGTTGTTGGTGGACCGGAATCTGCGCACCACGGGCAAGGGCCAATATATTATCGGACGCATGATTTTAGGCGTGCTGCGCGGTCCGCAATTCGTGTTTGCCCAATGTGGTCCGACTCTATATTTTCCACCTGACTGGCAAGGGAACAAACCACGTTCACGACTCCCAATTATCCGGTCGCGGGTTGGGAATTGGTCAGGCCACGCCCCTTTATTTCAGTCAACTCGACCTGAACCCTGGCGATCAGTTGGTGTTGTGTGCCGACCTGCCTTCCGGCTGGGAGGCAGCGTTATCAGGCAAAGGTCAGGTCCCACCAGACATTCTGCGCCGCGAATTGACCACGGTTACCACTGAAGACCTGAACGCGGTCCAGGTTCAAGTTCAACCCGGGAAGGGAACATTAAACATTATTAAAGCGATGCATGCGCCCTCTCCCGATTTTGTGCCTCCAAAGCGCTCACCAACATTTGTGAAACCGACGCCTGCTCCAGGCATCTCAGCACCGGTTGGACAGCAAAATTCCAGCGACCTTCAAGCGAAACCTGCCGCGATTACTCCTCCGGATTCTCCCAATCCACCCGCCATCCCCACCTCTCAGGTGGAAAGCGGTCATCCTGCCAGCCGGTTCGCCAGCCTCCTGGCTGGGTCTGGAAATGAAGCTGCACCAGAATCGCCTTCGCCAGAGATAGCTGCCAAGCATAGCGGGACACCTGACATCGCCCGAAGGCCGGAAGTCAAAAACGAGTCGGCTCAGGTCGTCAGCCCTCCTGCCCTCGCTTCCAAACCTGCCGCTGCGCATTCTGCAGCACAGACCGGCCGTTTTGGGACCTCCCACACGCCCGGCGAACTTCCCGAGATAAAGCGAACGCCCTCCCACCGCAGGGGCATTTTCCGCTGGTTGGCTAATATCATCGTGGGAATGAGAAATGGCACTCAGAAGATGGCTGCGGGGATGAGGAAGTTCCTGCCGAACCTTTTACCAAATTCAAATGAAGGGGATTCAGAAGGCGGCGGTTCAAGCCTCGCTTTTGTGGCGATCGCAATTCCTTTAATTGTGGTGACAGTTGCCGGGTTGGTTTATACCCGCTACGGCCGCGTTTCCCAATACCAGGATTACTATAATATGGCTTTAGGTCAGGCTGCTCAAGCCCATGGGCAGACTGACCCGACCGAAGTTCGTCATGCCTGGGATAGCACCCTTTATTACCTGGGCCTGGCTGATACCTACCAGGTAACCCAGGATTCCTTGAACCTCCGCCAGCAGGCGCAGACTGCGCTCGATAACCTGGACAGTATTGTCCGCTTGAATTTCAGTCCTGCCATCATAGGCGGGTTGGACCGCACCTTGCAGATCAATCGGATGGCTGCCACCAACACCGACTTGTATCTTTTGGACTCCTCGCGCGGGAATGTGATTCGCGCCAGCCTGGGAAACCAGGGATATGAGGTTGACCCCAATTTTGTCTGCGGGCCGGGGCAGTACGGGACGAACAATGTTGGAAAATTGATTGATATTGAAGCCCTTCAAATGAGCAATGATTACAACGCCCGGGTTATGGGGATTGATGCCAACGGGATCCTGCTCTACTGCGGCTTCAACATGGATCCCGAGGCAGTCCGGCTCACTCCTCCGCCTCTTGGGTGGCAGGGGATTTCCGCTTTTACCCTGGATACTGATGGCCGCTATCTTTACGTACTCGATCCGCCCGGGAATAACGTATGGTCCTACCAGGGATCTTCTGGAAAGTTTAGTGATTCCCCTACCATATTCTTCGGCCAACAGGTACCCCAGAGTATGAGCACCTCCATCGACCTGGCTGCCAATAATTCTGACCTGTATTTACTTTTTGAAGATGGGCATGTCACTTCCTGCCCGGCCAGCCATTTTGAAGGGGTCCCGTTGCGCTGTGCGGATCCACTTACGTTTGTGGATAACCGCCCGGAGCGGCAGCCTGGTCCCAGGATTACCGATGCAATATTTAATCAGATCTCCTTCGCAGCTGCCCCCGATCCAATGTTATATCTGCTTGAACCTCTAACCCGGGCTGTTTACTACTTTAGCCCGCGTTCTGATACGGTGGAGTTGCGCGGGCAGTTCCGGGCCAGTGTGGACCAAAGTAATACGCTGTTCTCCGGTTCTGCCACTGCCATGACCATCAGCCCGAACCGGAATATTTTCTTCAGCACAGGTGCCCAGATATTCTTCGCCTCCAATGTGCCCTGACAAATGAAAAACCCATCTGACAACTCCAGGCCCACTCTTTTGAGTTGGCTGCTCAGATTGTTTGGCTTTCAGAAGCCGCCCACTCCCATTCATGTAGTTCCCCCTGATAACACCATCGAGCCGGTTCGGATGGTGACCACGCGCGTCCTGTTGGTTATCATCGACCCCATCATGGACCCAGCCACGGGGGTTAAGCTTTCCCAGCAATTAAAATGGCAATCTCCCGATACCCTGGCAAATGGTTTTATCCAGGATATCCTGGAGGCCAGTGGTGGGATGGCGCGCTATCAGATCGCCCAGCGCGTGGAACTCAACGAGTTCCCCGCCAAGATAGATGGGTTTACTTATGACCCCCAAACGTATCTGGACGTGTTGAAGGGGGTAAAACCAGCGCACATGCCTGAAGGTGCAGACTACCAGGCGATATTGACCAAACTAAATGTCCTGCCGCATATTGCCACGCGGGACATCGATGAAGTGTGGTTGTTTGGTTTTCCCCACGCGGGATTCTTCGAATCAACCATGGGCGGTGCAGGCGCATTCTGGTGCAATTCCCCACCCATGACCTGGTCTTCCAACTGCAAACGCCGGTTTATTGTCATGGGCTTCTCTTATGAACGCGGCGTTGGCGAAATGCTGGAATCATTCGGGCATCGGGCCGAAGCCCTTGTCGCCAAGGTTTTCAATTGCCAGGAATTTATGGCCTGGACATATAAGCAAGGCCGGGTTCCGCCCATCGTTGGATCCAACCTTAACCTTTTCCAGCGGTTTATCAGTTTTGACCAGATCGCACCCGGCCAGGCTGGAATTGGGACCATCCATTACGCTCCCAATAGCGTCCGGGATTACGATTGGAATAACCCCCTGCGCGTCCCAACCAATTGCTATGATTGGTACAACTTCCCTGACTTTCAAAATGATGTCCGTCAGCTCAACGCTGAAGAATGGGGCAATGGCGACATCCGCGCTCACCACAAGTGGTGGTTTAAGCATCTGCCCAGGGCTGCCGGGCGAAAGGGCGGAGTGGCAAATAATTGGTGGCAGTATATATCGGATCCCAACCTGAATAACTAGGGTTGTGACCTGGCTTCATCCTTGCACGGGGGGAAGATCCAAAATTCTGATTTATCATCCATTATTTCCTGGCAGCACCAGCGGGACATCTGCGAACGGGTGAGTGATCACTTGCACGGGCAGGTGATACGCCGCAGAAATCAACTGCGGAGTTAACACTTGCTGCGGCGAACCTGCCGCAATGATTTCCCCGTCCACCAGGAGAGCCACCCGGTCGGCATACCGGGCAGCAAGGTTGAGATCGTGCAGGGCAACCAGCACGGCTAATTTATCCTGCCGGGCCAGGGTTCTAACAGTTTCCATAAAACTGACCTGGTAATGTAAATCCAGGTTGGAGGTCGGCTCATCCAGAAGCAGGATCGGAGTGGTTTGGGTTAAGGCCCGCGCCAACAAAACGCGCTCGCTGCTCGCCGCCCGAGAGTTCACCCACGCGCCGCTCGCTTAGGTCCAAGGCATCCACTTTTTGCAGTGCCAGCCGGGCGATTGTTTCATCTTTCCTGGAGACCTGCCCGAGGAAATTTAACTGAGGCGTCCGTCCCATTAACACGGTTTCCCAGACTGTGAAGGCTGGCGGCATGGAGGCTGCCTGGGGGACTACTGCAAGAGTACGGGCACGCTCCATCGGCGACAGTGATAATAGTTGTCTTGAAGGAGCACTATTTTCGTTCCATAGCAGCATTCCGTTGTCCACCGGTACTACTCCGCTGGCAGCCCTGATCAAGGTGGACTTTCCTGCTCCGTTGGGACCTATGAGTGCCAGGATTTCGCCGGAATCCACTTCCATGGAAATATTGTTCAACACCCGCCTGGCACCATAAGAGACTGTTAATCCTTCAATTTTCAGCATGACTTTATATCCAATTGCATATCACCAATATCCCTGGTTCTTCGCGCGGCGCAGCACCCACAGGAAGAAAGGAGCGCCTACCAGCGCAGTCACGATCCCCACCGGCAATTCCTGCGGCGACAATACCGAGCGGGCAAGTACATCAGCCAGCAGCAGCGCACCTGCTCCGCCGATCAGTGAGAGCGGGAGCAGCCGGCGGTAATCTGCACCAAACCACAGGCGCATGATGTGTGGGACGATCAGACCAATGAAGCCAATAATTCCCGAGAAAGATACAGCCGCTGCCGTCGCCAAGGAAGCCGCCAGCAGGATCAATGTCCTCGCCCGCGTGACCGACAGGCCCATTTGTTGAGCCTGGTCATCACCAAATTGCAACAGGTTCAAGGAATGCCCGCTCAGGACCAGGATGACCAGTCCAATGGCCAGGAAGGGCAATATTGCCAGCACTGGGTCCCAGCCAGCCTGGGAAGAGCCGCCATTTAACCAGGCGATCGCCCGGTGCAGTTCGCCTGTCGAGCGCAGCATCAGGAAGGTGGTTACGGCAGTTGCGAAAGAACCGAACGCCACCCCTGCCAGGATCAGGTTGGTTGTGGGAATGGTTTTACCAACGCGCGCCAGGGTATAGACCAGGAAAACGGTAAGCAGTGCCCCAAGGAACGCCGCAACCGGTACAGCCATCAAACCCCAGAATGAATAGGGCCATTTTACGCTCATTGCCAGCACCGCCCCAAGTCCTGCCCCGGAGGCCACCCCGATCAAGTAAGGGTCGGCCAATGGGTTGCGAAATAGACCCTGGTATGCGGCTCCCGACCCGCCCAGAGCAGCTCCGGTTAAAAGGCACCAGCGCCGTGCGCGGCAGGCGGATATCCGTCATGATGAAGGCAAATGTTTTTAAAGGCTCGGAGAACGGTGACCCCTTCAGCCAGCCGACCAGGATGCGGAACAGGTCAGCGGGTGGGATGAATACCGAGCCAATGGCAATGGAAAGGACAGCCGTCAGGACCAGGAAAAGCAGGGGTAATAAATAGGGGCGAATTTTCATGGTGAGCTGGGCACGGTGATCCATCCCCCGGCAGGGAGGATCCGTGCCACGTTATTTTATTTGAACAGGTCGGGATGGAGCAGCCTGGCCAGGGTTTCCAGTCCGTCCACCAGTCGCGGCCCGGGCCGGCTGACGAGGTTGTCGTCAAATGCAAAGATCTGCCCGGTCTGTACAGCCGTCAAGGGTGCCCAGCCGGACCGTGCGGATACCTTGGCTGGCGTTTCGCCGTAAGCTGCATCTCCCAGGATGATAATGCTGGGATTGTCAACCAGCAGTTGCTCCAGGCTGATGGTTGTCCATTGACCTGTCAATTTGGCCCCGATATTAATCCCGCCTGCCCGGGTGATCAGCAGGTCAACGAAGGTACCAGGTCCGGCAGTGTAGGGACTCGACGGGTTGGCAGTATTGGCATCCAATTCATAATAGACGGTCGGACCATAGGAAAGCGGTTTGAGTTTCTCATCCACCGCAGCAACGCGCTTCTTGAGATTATCTACCAATGCATTGGTTTGGGTTTCATGCCCGGTCAGCCGGGCTACCGTTTCCAGGTTTAAATACATTTCTTCCAGTGATGCGGGGTTCGGGAGAAAGTAAACCGTCAGGCCTAATTGCTCCAGGGAAGCAACCAGTTCAGGGGTGTTGATTCCCCCAGCCAAAACCAGGTCTGGGTGGAGAGCCACTATGCCCTCCAGGTTGAATCCGCTGTAACCCCCGATGGTGGGCAGGGTCAGCGCATCTGCCGGATAATCTGAAGTTTCGTCACGACCCACCACCTGTGCTCCTGCCCCGATCGCAAACAGGATTTCTGTGTTGGCTGGAGCCAGCGAGACGACCCTTTGGGCTGTTCCAGGGAGTGTTACGGAGCGGTTCAGGCCGTCAGTCAAAGTAATGGAAGTTGAGGTGGGGATTGTTGTAGCAGGCGGCAGGGTTGAAGCGGGTGCCGGGATTGTGGTTTGGGCTCCGCTGCATGCGGCCAGCAGAGGTACGATCAAAAGGGCAATGAGTAATTTTCGAAACATTTCATTCTCCAGAAACCAGGCTGTGAGCTAATTATCAAAGGTTGATGCTATGGCTTGCTGCTGGGAACCGTATTAATGTCTTAGGGTCTCCAAAACATTAAGATAGCTTTGCTAATTTCCCAAAACAAAATCCCCTGTGCAAGACAGGGGAGGGGGAGTGGCAATCCATTGCGCCGTTCCCACCTCCTTTCCACGAGAGAGTGTAGAACCGGACAGGGCGGGCGGCCTGACTTGTTGGCTTTCATGCCAACTTACAGTTGCGGGACAGTGCCGGACTTTCACCGGCTTCGCCATTGTGCCTTTTTGGCACCCTGACCAATAGTCAATAACGCTGGTATTGTATGCCCGGGTGGGAATTTCGTCAATGAGAAGCCTTGTCTGGTTCTTCCACAACCTGTACAATAAGGCGAGGGGGGCCCCTATGGAGACGATCAACACGCAAACCCCTGGCAGGTTTACCAGGCTCACTGCATGGATGCCGTTGTTATGGCTGTCGCTCGCTTTTATTGCCGGTATCCTGTTTGCAGGTCGCGTTCCGCTATCGGTTCTTGTCTGGTTGATACTGGCAGGAATCGGGCTGATCGTTTTCATCCTGCTCCGGATCCTGCATAGACGCTTCCACATTTCGTTTCACCCCCTTCTCCTTTTTTCACCGGTTCTGTTGAGTTCCTTTTTCCTGGGGGCGGCCCGCTACCAATCCACGGTTCCCCGGGTGGATGCTCATTACATCGCATGGTACAACGACCGGGAATATGAAATCCTTATTACGGGCAGCCTCACCGAACCGCCCGATGAACGCGATTCGTACACGAATCTACGTCTCAATGTGACCAGCCTGGCTGCCGGAGATATCACCTTGCCGGTCCACGGTTTGATCCTGGCCCGCGTCCTCCCCGGCGCCAATTGGCACTACGGGGATGTCATTCGCCTGCGCGGTCATTTGCAAACTCCTCCCGAAAACGAAGATTTTTCCTATCAGGACTATCTCGCCCATCAGGGTATCTTGTCCTATATGCCAGATGCGGTTGCCACACTCCTTCCCACCTCGGGCGGGACCCCGGTCCTGCGTGTGATCTACACTTTCAAGGAACATGCCGTCGACCATATTTACCGCATCTTCCCAGACCCCGAGGCTTCACTCCTGGCAGGCATCCTGCTCGGAAACGACAACGGACTGTCTGCTTCCCTGCAGCAGGCTTATAAGAACACGGGCACTGCCCATATCATTGCCATCTCCGGCTTCAATATTGCCATCATTGCCAGTTTATTTGTGACCCTCTTCAGCCGCCTGCTTGGACGCAATCGCGGGACGATCGCAGCCGTCATTGGAATTATCATTTACACCCTGCTGGTGGGAGCCACTGCATCGGTTGTGCGCGCCGCCATCATGGGAGGGCTGGCGCTGCTCGCCCGGCAATTGGGGCGCCGTCAGAACGGTCTTAACTCCCTGGCAGCAACAGCTGGGATCATGGTTGCCTGTGTTCCAAATTGGCTCTGGGATGTCGGTTTCCAGCTGTCATTTGCTGCCACTCTGGGATTGGTTCTGTACGCACAGCCGCTCCAGGATTGGTTCACCAGGCTGCTTGCCCGCCGTCTCCCAATGGATGTGGCTCAGAAGATTTCCGCTCCGCTAAGTACGATCATGTTCTTCACCCTGGCGGCCCAATTGACCACACTGCCCATCATGGCTTACCAGTTCGGACGCATCCCGCTGGTTTCCCTGATTGCCAATCCCTTTATCCTGCCGGTCCAACCAGCATTGATGACCCTGTCCGGCCTGGCTCTCCTGTTAAGTTTCATCTACCTGCCGCTTGGTACAGTCGTCGCCTGGGTCGCCTGGCCGTTTGCAGCCTATACGGACCGGGCGGTGGAATTCTTTAACCGCCTCCCGCACGGGGTAATTGTGCTGGGGGATTTCTCTCCGCTCCTGGTCATCATGTTTTTTGGGATATTGGCTGCCCTCACGTTTGGCGGGGTGCGTTTTAGACAGGTAGTGCGCCCTCTCGCGGCACCATCCATGATCATTATCGCGCTGGGCATAATTGTCTTCCTGGTTTGGTCTGCTGTCTTCCAGGCTCCAGATGGACGGCTACACGTTACATTTCTCGATGTGGGTTCCGCCGACGCTGTTCTGATTGAGACCCCCAATGGGCGCTCCATCCTGGTGGACGGCGGACCCAGCCCGTCCAGGCTTGCCGGCGCACTGGGAGTGCGTCTCTCCGCTTTTGACCGCTCCCTGGATTGGCTTGTGATCGCCTCCACCCAGGAACAACAGGTGGCCGCCCTTCCGCGCATCCTCGACCGCGTTTCTGTGGGGAACGTCCTATGGTCCGGGAACCTGGACGCTTCATTCTCCGCAGGAGAGATTGACCGCTGGTTCGCTGCCAACCAAACCCCTGTCACCTCCGCCACCCCTGGCGCGGCACTGGACCTGGGGGAAGGGGCGCGGCTGGAGGTGCAGAGTGTCACGCCGCGTGGTGCAATCCTGTTGGTCGAGTGGGGGGGGTTCAGAGCCCTGCTGCCCCTGGGAATTGATCTTGATACCCTCACCAAGACGGAGAACGGCAAAACGATCGGCCCGGTTACGGCTCTCTTGTTGGCTGATTCAGGCTACTCCCCGTCCAATCCACCCGAGTGGATCAGTGCCCTGCACCCCCAGGTGGTTATCCTGAGCGTGGCTGCTGGAGATCCAAACGGCCTGCCCGACCCATCCGTGCTCGACAGCCTGGCGGGTATCACCCTCCTGCGCACTGACCGCAATGGTTGGATCACGCTTTCCACCGATGGAGCAGGATTGTGGGTGGAAGTTGAGAAGAAATGATTTCATGCTGGTTTCTAAATAGTAGGAGACCGGGGTCGTATCGTTCGTGCTGCACCATCTGGACTTGCTGCATCAGGATTTCCGTGACCAAGCCAAACCCGTTGATAACCTCACGTTAAGCTAGTGAGGGGAAGGCAGTTGATGACTATCCCCGTGAGTTTTACGAACCTTGTCGGTACCTGGAAAGCCGTCAATCGATTGTGGCTTTTTCCCACAGACCCAGTGCGGGAATCAGAAACGACGATGGTGGTTTCACAGGCAGCGCAAGGGCGGTTTATCACCTTTCAATATTCCTGGGCATACGAAGGTGCCCCGCAGGACGGCTTGCTCGTGGTTTCAGTGGATCCGCTCATGAAGTTTAAGCAAGCCTTCTGGATTCAATTCCTGGCACATGCAGGATAAATTCATGCAGTGCCAGGGCAGCGTGGGAGACCAGGGAGAAATATCTCTCAAAGGATCCTATCCGGCGCCTCCCGGACCTGACTGGGGTTGGAAAATAGATATCGCCTTGAAGCAGGATGGCAGGCTGTTTCTGGTGATGCACAATATCACGCCCGAAGGGGATTCGCTTTTGGCTGTGGAGGCAGCTTACTCTCGCAATCTGTGAGTGTTGCTTAAAGGAAGTGTAATTATCGATTGCAATTCAATGGATGGTTATGGGGAAAACCATTCTGATCGGAAATATCTCAAAAGGACATGATCATGGAAGCAGATTTAATGGAATCGTTCAATAACCTGGGATCAACCGACGACAAGACCCGGTTTGATGCTCTACAACACATTTTGAAGATTACCGAGGGAAAGGTCAACTGGGTATACGAGGTTTGGGACGATTTGGTGAACAGGCTTGATGATGAGAATTCCTATCAAAGATCAATCTCCATCATGGTCATATGCAATTTAGCCAAAAGCGATACACAGGATCGTCTCGCGAGCTCATTGGATCGTCTTTTGGCTCATACCAGGGACGATAAATTCATCACTTCGAGGCAGTGCATTCAGAATATTTGGAAGGTCGCTTTGTTGGGTGGTCAAACCAGGGAAAGGGTAATTTCCCACCTGGAAACACGATTTGAAGAGTGTTCCCTGGAAAAACATTATAATTTGATCCGCCAGGATATCCTCCAATCAATGCGTTTGCTATATGATTCGGAAAAGGATGCTGGATTATTGAGGAAGGCAAAGGACCTGGTATTAAAAGAAAAAGAAGAGAAATATCGCAAGAAATATGAGCTCATTCTTAAGGTCAATTAATCAGTAAATGGTTAGGAGCCAGGAATGAATACAACATTGATTGCCCATGCGACGATTATGATCGACGCACCCCGGGAAAAGGTTTGGGATGCCCTGGTTGATCCCGCCGCCATTAAACAGTATTTTTTCGGTGCAACGGTAATATCGGATTGGCACCTTGGGAGCCCGATTATTTGGAAGGGGGAATGGCAGGGAAATCCTTATGAGGATAAAGGGGTAATTCTTCTTTTCCAGCCCGGAAAAATAATCCAGTACAGCCATTTCAGCCCTTTAGCCGGTCTGCCTGATAAGCCGGAAAATTATCACACCATAACCATTGAGGTTTCTGTCGCAGAGAATCGAACGAAAGTCTCTTTGTCCCAGGATAATAATGCCACCGAAGAGGAGAGGATCCATTCCGAGCAAAACTGGGGGATGATGATGGCAAATCTGAAGAAGTACTTGGAAAATTAATTTCCCCCACATCAATTGGGCGTATACTATTCCGTGGCAGTGTCGCAATCTTTATTCGGCAGTAGGCTTCAAACCTGGCTCGAGGTGATAGATGAAAGTGCTGCGCACAATTCGTAGGATTTTTGCCCTGGTGGTGGCGCTCTGGGCTGTGGGGGTGGCAGTATTTTTCCTGGTCTTCGCCAGGGTTTCATACCAAACTACTTCTGCCACGGGTGTACCGGGGCAGCCGCCCGTAACAGCAACGACCACCGGTCAGGTACCCTGGGTCTCTCAAGTGGGACCTTACCCGATGGCAATCATGCTTTCCTTCTCTTTGCTCCTTGCTGCAGCTGGTTTCGCAGAGTGGCGCGGCGTGCTGGCAGCTGCGATCCCGCTCTGTTTTCTGTCACTTGCAGCCGCATTCATATCGGGATTCAGCATTGGCGGGCTTTACTTCCCGGGCGCGGCGGTCGCCTTTTTGGGCATGTTGATCCTGGCGATCGAAAAAATTTTGGCAAAGTCAATTCCTCCCTCAACTTAATTCCTGCTGTTAAGGGTTAATGGCGCTCCCCGTACCTCCCCGGATCCAAAACAACAATCACCCCCGCAAAGGTTGTGTATGCAACTTCCCTCCTTCATCGCACGTCCCATATTCCAATTTATATATGGGATAAACCGCCGTGCATCCCCCATTCCCCCCATTAAACGGGTTGTGCGACCGCTGTCCGAGGATAAGCAAATTGCATTTAATCAATTGCTTGATTCCACGTTATTGCAAGGTCCTAATAGCCTAATCGATTACAAACTCCCTTACCAAAAAGTGGATTTTTTGAATTATGTATGTGACTGGCAAGGATTGGTGGCTCATGGCTCCCCCCTGAAGGACTTATCCACCCTCGAACCTGTACGTCTGACTCGGGATTCGAGTGAATTTGGGAACCGTCGCCAGATTTTTTGCTCCCCCGATGGCACGTGGGCACTGTGGTTCGCCATTTTGGATAAATCAAAGATCAATGTGACAGAAAACGGCTGTGTGCGCCTGGGTCACGGGTCGGGGCGTTTCAAGTTTTATCATTTCGATTTACCCATCGGAAACAAAAAAGAGCCCCCTTTTACTGACGGCATGGTCTACCTAGCCAAGGCGTCAGATTTCCCGGAACACCGCCCCTATCCATTATTGGATTGGTTTGATGCAGAGATCGAAGAATGGGGCAGTGCTGATCCGGTGATTCCCCTGGCGAGGTTGCCCGTCATTCCGGCGGATTTTCCTTACCTGGATAAAGTGCAGTTTTTCTTATAATGCGCAGCCTGCTTCCGCGTGTTGTTGTTGATTAAATTTTCCCGGCTCTTTGCCTGGAAATGGGGGAGTCTCATTTTGCCGCCAAGGTTATTAACATCGAGTTATTTGCTGGCTAGAATTTAATATTCATAATTGTGTTAATTAATCCTTGATTTTTGGAGGGATTATTGTATAATAATTTATGATAAATTAGATAATTTATATCTAAATGTTTGAGAGATGACAATTCGAAAGGTCACAATATGACAACCAATGGTCTTACCTCTACTGAAAAACCGGTAGTTCTGTTTGTCCCCGGCGGAGTAATGCCTGGGGAACTATCCTATGCCGCGCTTTTGCGCGCCCTGGGAGACCAGGTTCACCCAATTGTAAAAGATCTGGAAGTTTATGCGGCAGACACTCCCCCCGCTGACTATAGCCTCGACGTGGAAGTGGAGGGTATTCGTCGCACAGCAGACGCTGCCGGGGTAGATCGCTTTCACCTGGTTGGGTATTCAGCAGGAGGTGCATTTTCCCTGGCGTTTACGGCGAAATACCCTGGGCGGATCAGCAGCCTTGCCCTGATCGAGCCAGCTTGGATCGGCACCCCCACTCCCGAGGATGCTGAAGATTGGGCTGCCCTCAACCGCCTGATGGCGCTTTCCGCCACAGACCAGATGCGGGAATTCTCGCGCTGGCAAATGCGGTCCGGACTTCAACCAGTCTCAATTCCATTGCCGCCCGGGCCTCCACCCTCCTGGATGGCAAAACGCCCCGCCGGGATGGTTGCCATTAACCTGGCTTTCAACAATTACCAGTTGGACCAGGATCGTTACCGACTTATGGATCGTCCCGTTTATTTCGCGCTGGGCAGCCTGAGTACCCGCTACTATGAACGCGCCGCCCATAAGCTTGCCGGGCTGTTCCCTGATTTTCAAGTTGAAGAATACGAAGGTCGCAGCCATTTTGACCCTCCCCACAGGGCAGAAGCGGAACGCTTTGCACTTGTGCTTGGTGCACTGTGGGATCGGAGTGAAACATCTTCGCATATAAAAGTGTTATTGACGGATCAATAAATATTGGACCGTGACCACCCGAACAGTTTCGAGGGCTGCAGGGTTTGCATGTCCGGGAAACGATGCTAGTAGAATAATCTTCAATTGCGGGACAAAAGAAAGGACATTGGCATGGTATCGATTAAGCATTTGATACCCTTTCCCTTGGTTGGGTTGATAATGACCTCTTGCGGCCTTCAACCAGCCATCCATACAGCCATTCAATTAACGGCAACTCCAACCGGGACACCAACGCCTGCATCCGCCCCCTTATCTTCCCCCACACAATCGGGCACGGGTAACCAGGTAACTCCCGATCTAACTGAACCTGCTTCATCGGTTTCAACCTCTACACCGGGAGTTTCCTTTCCAAACCTTACCGGTGTATGGGTTGACAACGGGTATCAGATCTACATCGACCAAAGTGGTTACTCTGCATTTGCCTCTTACATTGATTCAAAACAGTGTGACGACCGGATTGGAAACGTCAGTCCATATCCTTACGATTTTTCCGCTACTCTATCCCAGTCGAATGGCAATTGGCTGTTGACTGGCAAGACCATAATCTGCAGTTATGGTTCTGACAATCCATATGGAACCGGCCCTAAAGAGACCGATGTCAGGCTGGTTCTGAGCCAGGATCAAAACACCTTGGTCGGAGATTGGTTTGAACCCCTGAGTGGTGACTGGAAGGTTGGTGGGGTAAACATTACGCGCAAGTTTGTAAACGGAGCACCTGCTCCTACTCCAAACGGATTTTCAGCCCCCACATTGACTCCCTGACGATGGTAGCGGACTGTTTCGCTGCGGGATGCTGGGGAGTTGTATTCCTTCCAGAAAAATGGTATTTGGTTTTTTTGAGTTAACCATAGCATGATCCCCTTTCGAGGGAATTAGGATATATAAATGCCTTGAAAAGAATTCTTCGATTAACAATGGGTTTTACGTATGGAATATTGCAGAAGAAACAATCGATATAAAGGAGGTTTCTTAAATGAATAAAGTAACTTCAAAAGACGGCACCACCATTGCGTACGAAAAAAGAGGCACAGGTCCCGCATTAATACTGGTGGATGGTGCCCTCACCTATCGTTCCTTCGGACCCATGCAGCACCTGGCTGAACTCCTGGCGCCACATTACACTGTTTACACTTTTGACCGCCGCGGGAGGGGCGAAAGCAGTAATTCCAAACCTTACTCGGTCGATCGGGAAGTGGAGGATATCGACGCGCTGATTGACGAAGCTGGTGGCTTGGCCTTCATTTTTGGCACCTCCTCCGGCGCTTGCCTTGCCCTCGAAACTGCTGTCCAGCTCGGGAATAAGACCGTTAAGCTTGCCATGTACGAACCTCCCTACAATTCACTTCAAGGTGCTTCCCAGGCTTGGATGGATTATCGGAAGCAGCTTTCTGACCTCCTGGCAGCCGGTCGCCGTGGCGACGCGGTTGTCCTGTTCATGCGCTTCGTCGGCACTCCCGCCGACCAGGTGAACGGAATGCGCAGCTCACCCGTGTGGCCGATGTTCGAGGCTGTGGCACCCACCCTCGCCTATGATGCGGCTGCCATGGGCAGCGACCGTAAAGTCCCCCTCGAACGGGCTGCAAAGGTGTCAGTACCCGCCCTTGTCATGGATGGAGGTGCCAACCTTGCTGGTATGCCATTCATGCATGATACTGCTACTATATTGGCGAAGGCCATCCCTCATGCGCAGCAGCGCACCCTGGAAGGGCAGACCCATGATGTAAATTTGGAGGTCCTCGCCCCAATACTTGAGGAATTCTTTGACCAATAATAATTGGGAGATACAATGTCGCTGAAAGCTTACCTCGATAATATTCAAACCCAAACAGGGAAAACCCCTCAGGAATTCCGCCTCCTGGCGGAAAAAAAGGGATTCCTCAAGGAAGGTGTCAAGACCGGGCAGATCGTCTCCTGGCTGAAAGAGGATTTCGGCCTGGGACGCGGACACGCCATGGCAATTGTCCTGACTCTCCAAAACGCCAGCCAGCCCAGAAAAAGCCTCGCTGAGCAGGTCGCAGCGCATTTTATCGGGAACAAAGCCGCATGGCGCAACTCGTACGACGAGCTTATAACCATGGTCAGTAAATTCGGGCCAGATGTGACGATTTCCACCACCAACTCCTACATCAGCCTGTTGCGCAAAAATAAAAAATTTGCGATCGTGCAGGTGACATCCGACCGGCTGGATATTGGGATCAAGCTCAAGGGAGCAGAATTTACCTCCCGATTCGAAGCTGCCGGTTCATGGAATTCCATGGTAACCCATCGTGTTCGAATCGATGATCCAACCCGGATCGATGCGAACGTCATTTCCTGGCTCCAGAGAGCCTATGAGAAAGCCTGAGTGCAGGTTCAAAAATAGAAAGGGAGAAAAACCGAATGCAAAAAATTACCCCGTTCCTTTGGTTCAACGATCAAGCCGAGCAGGCGGCGAAATTTTATACCTCCATATTTAAAAACTCCAAACTGGGAAGCATTTCCCGCTATGGTGAGGGCAGTCCTGGACAGCCCGGGAAGGTAATGTCAGCCACGTTTCAACTCGCTGGGCAGGAATTCATGGCATTGAACGGAGGTCCGGAATTCACATTCTCGCCAGCCATATCGTTCTTTGTGAATTGCGAAACGCAGGAAGAAGTGGATGAGTATTGGGAGAGGCTGTCCGAAGGTGGTGAAAAACAAAATTGCGGCTGGCTCAAGGATAAATTTGGTGTTTCCTGGCAAATTATTCCCACTGTTTTGGGAAAACTATTGGGCGATATGGATGCTCAAAAATCGCAGAGGGTAATGCAGGCAATGCTAAAAATGTACAAAATTGACATCAAGGAACTGCAGATGGCATATGAGCAGGAATGAATTCACCATCCATGATAGTTCCTCTGATCGCTTGGATGGGTGGCCATTTTGACGTATATGCCTGAATACCGCATCAAAAAAGCGGCAAGGGTTGCTGGTTGTAGCCCTTGCTGCTATTTGCGCTGATGGAGGGTTAGCAAACCACCTGATTCCTACAGGTGGTTTCATAACCTTGGAATCCCACTTCGGAAGCAGCCCATTTTAATACTCAAAACCGGTCATTTGGTTTTTTGATTGGATTTCCGGAAAATGTAAATATTCCAGCCTGCAGTTGAGCCGACTTGTTTTTGCGGAGTTCTTTCCGTAATTTTCCCACCCGCACAATAAAATATTGTCCAGGAAAGATATCCAGGTGGATAATATTTGTAGTAATATTTATCCATGGAAACCCGGATATATCTTGGAACAATTTTTCAGGAGGAATAAAGATGGCTCAACCGCTTGATGCAATCATGGCATTCCACAATGGTTTTCGCCGCGACATGAGCATGATCGACGCCGCGGCGCTCGGATCGGCACGCGGCAAACCTGGGCTTGAGCCGACCATCGAGCGCTTCAGGTTCTTCAATGAAGTGCTGGTTTGGCACGCCAAGGGAGAGGAGTTGGCAATCTTTCCCGCCCTTGAAGCCGTAGCACCTTCGGTCGCCGAGGCGTACGAGCGCGATCACCACGGACTGGATGCTGCGTTCGATGCCTTGAACGCTGCAGCCTTGGCTCATGACGCCCTGGAAATCGCCCGCGCCAGTGCGGCATTCAAATTCCATCTCGATATTCACCTGGGAAAGGAAGATGCGCACCTGTACCGCCTCATCCGTGAGCGGGTGCCCATGCCGGATCTGGTTAAGGCTCTCGGTCTCATGTCGAGCACCGTCCCGCAGGACCGCTTCCCGGATGTTATCGCATGGCTGTTCCCCCTGGTTGGCGATGATGACCGCGAGAACATGACCCGTATCTGGCAAATGGTGCTGCCTCCTCCCGCGTTTGCGGGAGTTAAACAGCTGATCCAAAAGGCCCTGGGAAAAGACTGGGCGGAACTGGTCCGTCGAATTCCTGACCTGGCGTAATATCGCTGTCACCTGCTTTAGCGGGCAGTATTGCCCGGTTGTTTGGTCAATTTATCCATTCGGAACGTGTCGTTGTCCTTTGTTGGGGCAATCACCCGAAGCAACTCCCTGTTCGAGAAGGGGTTTGTCCTATATGCAACCTTATCTCGTTCCGTCAGGAGTTAATCCTTCATGAAAGCAGACAACTTTAAAGTCTACGGCTATCGCTGGGTCATGCTGGTCGTTTTTATGTTTATCGTGGCGATCAACCAGCTGCTCTGGATCACTTTCGCCTCCATCACCACCGACGCCGTCAAGTTCTACGGGGTTTCAGATCTCAGCATAGGCTTGTTGTCGATGATCTTTATGATCGTCTACATCGTCGTCTCGATTCCTGCCTCCTGGGTGATAGACACGTACGGCTTGCGGGTGGCAGTAGGGATCGGCGCGGCGCTTACCGGCATTTTCGGTCTGATGCGCGGCCTCACCGCCTCCAGCTATACCCTGGTGATGGTTGCCCAGATCGGGATCGCTGTTGGACAACCTTTCATCCTGAATGCGGTCACCACAGTGGCTGCCCGATGGTTCCCGATCCGCGAGCGCGCCACCGCTTCCGGGCTGGGGTCATTGGCGATGTACCTCGGCATATTCCTGGGCCTGTCCCTGACCCCCATCCTGACCATCCATTACCAGATCGGCGGCATGCTGGTGGCTTACGGGATCGCCTCCGTGGTCGCTGCCCTGGTCTTTTTCGTCTTTGCCCGCGAACGGCCGGCAACTCCGCCCTGCCCTCCCGGGATGGAAGTACGCTCGCTGGTATTTGACGGCTTCAAACAGATGTTCAGGCAGCGTAATTTCATCCTGCTCCTGATCATTTTCTTTGTTGGGTTGGGAGCCTTCAATGCAGTTACCACCTGGATCGAGAATATCATCGCCCCGCGCGGTTTCACCAGCACCCAGGCTGGCACCGTCGGTGGGCTGATGATCGTCGGGGGTATCGTCGGCGCCCTGGTCGTTCCCGCCCTTTCCGACCGCTACCGCAGGCGGGTTCCGTTCATCATCCTTGCCCTTTGCGGGGCCACGCTGGGGTTGATCGGCATCGCCTATGCCACATCCTACTGGCTCCTTATCACGGCCTCCGTCACGCTGGGCTTCTTTCTGTTAAGCTCGGGCCCGATCGGGTTCCAATACGGAGCTGAGATAACCCATCCCACCCCGGAGGGCACCTCGAATGGACTGCTGATCCTCATGGGACAAATCTCGGGGATCCTCTTCATCTTTGCCATGGACGCCTTCAAATCACCGCAGACCGGTTCGATGACCATGTCACTGGTCGTTATCATTGTCCTGCTGGCTATCAGCATCGTCCTGGGAGCGCTTTTGCGTGAACCAAAAATGTTCCTCACCGAAAGTGCCAAGAACGCAGGAGAAACCCTGGCGTCTGGCGGGAAAGATTAGGAAGTCACGTAAAATCAATAAAAAGCTCTTCGGCAGTTCACCGAAGAGCTTTTTTTTATGAGGCCTCCTTGGAGTCCTTTACAACTTCCCACTCCAGGCGGCGTTCGCGATATCATCCCCGACCGAAAAAAAAGGGGGGGAAGCACATTGTCCCCGATCTTGGGGATATCGTCCCCCCACCCGGGGTCTTCTGCATCGCCCTGCCACCCTCCCCGGCGGCTGGACTCCCGCGTAGGCACTACTATATACCGGGGTTAGCATGTCCGTCACTGTTTAATCAGGAAGTGATGACCTTGCCAACACCCGATTATGGATGCAATCTTGGGGAATCCTTTTCGCCTCGCAGGAATTGCCAATTAGAACCCCCGTCAATAAGGGATGGGTGGTTGTGATTTCATTTATCCAAACTGTAAACGAGACGTCTCGTTCTTGGATAGAAAAATCATTCAAATGGGATACCATGGACGCTATAAGCGAATACCAGATGGGTTGTACTTAATTCTTTCCAGCGAGTTCCTTATCAGCAGCGCGCAGGATTTCGTTCAACTGCTGGGATATGGAATCGGGCATTGGGTCCACCTCGGGACCTGCCAGGATCTGCTCAACTTTTTCCCTTGCTTTGGTATACATGGTCGGCTTGCCCAAACTAAGCCATGTTTCATACGTATGCCTGTCGATCAGGGTGGGATAAAGAAATTCGTCACTTCGGGCAGCGAGACGGGTATTCTTGGATTTAAGATAGTTTCCCCCGTGCCCATATTTGGAAAAATCCTCAAAAATCCTTTTGGAATCACTCGCATCCACCCCTTTATAGAGCCGCTCGCAATAATGTGCGATTTCATTATCTACGACAACTTGCTCCAGGACCAGGAGCTGGTCGCTTTCAATTTCGCCCATGCCCACGATGATATCAGAACCGGCACATACTGGTGGGAGGGTAGTGAATATTTTCTCCATCACAGCTTCCGGTCCGGGCTGTTTCGCATCCGAGGTGCAACCGGCCGAACTTGTAGGGAGATTGTAAAATCGGCCCATTTGAGTAAGGGCAGCAGCCATCAGCCCCATTTCAGGGGTGCCTCCAAGATAGGCGCCATTTCGGAAGTCCATTGTCCCCGTTGCGTTGCTGTAAATGAGTGGGCGGCTGGGATTCGCCATCTGGAATATGACAATGGTTGAGAGTGCTTCTGCGTTGGCCTGGCAGATATTCGAGAATAAACTTGCAGGTCCCGTGGTACCGCAGACAGGCATAGGCATAATCATGACTGGCATATCCATCTGGCCAAGCTCGATGTAGGCATCGAGCATTTCTCCGTCGTGCATCAGCGGCGCCACCGGACAGTAGATCAGGGAATAATTCTTCCGCGATTTGACTGCGGTTTCGTTCCCCAGGACCGCTTGCAGCCCGGCGATCAGGTACGGGACCTGGTTGCTGAAGTGGACCTCATGTTGGCCATGCTTGGAGCTGAATCGCATCATCGCAAAGAATTCATGTAATGCCCGCGAGTGTGCGGGAGCTTCAGAGGCGCACACCGGCGCCCAGGCCATCACGCCCATGTCCATTTGCTGAAAGATTCGCAGGCTGTTTTCAATATCTTTCGTAGTGCCATAACGCTTTTCGCCGCTGACAAAATCCAAGGCAAAGGACGCGGTTCCATCAATGCAGTAGCGAGTGGCGGAGGCTGGTAGCGGGAAATCGTACACTTGGTTCCTGGCTCCCAGCACAAAACTTTTTAGGGTGGAATTTAACGCCTGTTCGACCATTTCCTTTGGCAGCTGTGCAATCTTGCTTTCCTCATCCACTTTTGCCCCGTTCCTTTTTAAAATGGGCAGGGCTTTTTCCCCGAGGTATTTCACTCCCACTTCGTCGAGAATGCGCATGCTTTCTGCATGCACGCAGCTCATTTCTCCTTCGGATAAAACCTGGGACGAAAACTTCATGTCGGCCTCACATTCAATATTAATTATCTATCAGATTCCCTTACTTTGCTTTCCAGGCGTTCCAGTTCCCCTTCAGCGTGCGGATCCAGGGGCAGTGGATGGTAATCTTTTAATAATTTTCCTGCTATTTCCGCGATATTATCAAGAACATCCGGGCGCCCGGTTGCGATCCATTTTTCGTAGCCATCATGAAAACCAATTTCACTAATATACCAGGCTCCTTCATGTAGACCTTTTAACGTGGATTTTTGTTTTAGATAGTTCCCGCCTGGACCAACCTCTGTGATGGCTGCCTCCAGCCATTGTTCAGCACCTGAACTTATGCCTTCATAAAGGCGGGCGCAGCGCCGGAAGATTTCCACATCAATGATCATTTGCTCGATGCAAAGAATGGACGAACCTCCCAATAAACCTGGCCCAACGAGTATGTCAGGCCAGCCCAGGGTTGGAAGTGCCCAGTTGATCGCCCGTTCATAACTTGCCTGTGCCCCTGGCGCCACTTGGTCTGTCCCGCCAGCGGAAGCCTCTACCGGTAGCCCGTAATATCTTCCCATCTCTGTGGCTGCAGCTCCAAATAGGGAGTTTTCCACGCCGCCGCCTGTATAGCGCCAGGTATGGGGCTCGATCGTCTGCGGAATGGGCGCATAGATGACCGGAGTGCCGGGCATGGCAGCCTGCACAAGGCATAGCATGGCCAGAGTCTCACAATTTGCGGTCATCAGGTTCGATACCAGGCTTGCCGGACCGGTCGCACCCATAAGAGGCATTGGCATGATTACTGCCGGGATATCGTATCCGCTTAATTCCAGGTAAGCATCAGTGAATTTTTCATCAATGACCAGGGGAGACATAGGACATAAGACATGGGAATAGGGGTGCATGTGTCGGATGGTATCGCGGTCACCGAAGACGATCTGGAGTACCTCCAGAAGAAGTCTCGAGGCTCCGACACTATCGGTTAAATCCTGAATGTGTTTGGAACAGTTAGCCAGCACTCTGTGCCAATATGCGACAAAATCCCCCTCGGTATTGCTTTGGGGACTCTCCACAACCATATTCCAGAAGACCCCGATTTCGTCCATGGCATCGATTAAATGCGTTGCGGTCAACCAGTCGTGGGATGTGCAGGGGCGGGTCTCCCCGCTTTCACGATCGAACACAGAAACCGCCCCACCATCAGCCAGGAGGGTGCATTTACCGGTGTTCATTTCGAGGTCCCAACCGGGACGGCGGCTGCCGAGGCTGAATTTCTTCGGTGCTAATTTCAACGCCTCCTCGATTAACGTCCCGGGGAACAGGACGATGTCCGAGTTGGCTGATCCCGCTGCCCCTGCATTCTTGAGTATCTTTCGCCCTCGTTCTGACATCACGCGCACCCCGGTCGTTGCCAGTAGCCTGAGACTGCGTTCATGAACCTGGATACGTTCGTCTTCTGACAGCACTCGTATTTGTGTTTTTATCTGGACCTCCATCCTTCAAAGGTATACAGCCTTATCCTATTTCCTCTTCTGCGTTTTTTAAAATCAATTTGAGTTCATTTTGCTTCGCTGCAGACAGGGGCTCAGGATGGTGGTTTTTTAAGATCCATTCAGCCTTTTCGCGAGCAACTTCCACTGGGTCGCGCAACCCGCCTCCTGGACCAGGTTGTGCGGTCAGATCTGAAAAGACCCGTCGGCGCATGTTTATCCGAGTATGAGATTGTGCGAGGAACTGTCCGCGGGGACCCACTTTTTTAATGACATCCAGCGCCAGCGCCTCGGGGCTGGTGTCCAACCCTGCGGCCTCATTCCGGATACGATAATAAATGTCGCTGTCAAGGATGATTTCTTCGGGATAGAGCAAAGTGCACGCCTCAAGCAAGCCCAGGCCGCTCCCGGTCTCTGCGCCGGTCAAGGCACATAGCAGCAGGGAGGAGGCACCGTCTCCCGCTGACTGCCAGCCAGGGATTTGCGCGTCCGTGGCGAAAACCCCTGCCAGGGTTGGCACACCCCAGGCATGCGCCAGTTCCACTCCGATCGGGTATTGTAATGTCCCTTCCCAGGCAGTGGCGAGATAGGCTCCTGTGCGTGGATGCATGATTCCGGGCATAAGCGAGTGAAAGACAGGCGCGCCGGGAAATGCCATCTGGATCAGGACCAGTGCGGAAATAATTTCAGCGTCTGCGATGACCACCGTCCCCGCAAGTGTGGCTGGAGCCGTGGAGCCAGTGTTTGCCATCGACATGAATCCAACCGGCAGTCCGGCCTCTGCCAGCACCAGGGCTGATTCAATCCCATCACGGTCCTGTGAAAGCGGGGAGATGCAGCAGACCAAAAGGGAAAGCGGTGGGCGTTCCCGCAAGCTCTTTTCATTCCCAGCAATGACGCCTGCCAGCTCAACAGCATAGTGCGCGGCCTTTTCTCCCATCACCGTTTCGGACTGGATATGTTTTACTGTATTGTTGAATGCCGCCTCTAGTTCATGCAAAGGTGCGGTGCGCCCGAAGTCTTGTGCGCTGACAATTGGCCAGTAGAATCCAATCGATGAAAGGTAATCGGCAACGCGCGCCATTTGGGCCACGTCTTCCTTGCATGATGGCCGCCGCACCCGGGTCTTGAAATCGATCGTCTCCACCCCACAACCATCTGTTGCCAGGAAGGTGGATTTTCCATCCAGGACCACGTCGTAAGGCTCCGACCGTGCTCCCATGGTATAAAAGCGGGGGGCATGGGATAGGGCATCAAGAACAATCTCCGGTTTCAATTTGACAACCTTTGACGAATGATCAACATCCGCTCCATGCTCGGCATAGATCGTTAACGCCTTTTCCGAGGGACAGAATATGCCGGTATCCTGCAAGATTTCCAATGTAGCGGATTTTAGCTGGCTTCTTTGCCCATCTCCGAGTATCTGCAAGTGATAGCCCGGGGTGATCGGTTGGAGTTTTGGAGTTTCACTGCAGTCCATCTCGGAGTTCCTCATTAAAATCTCTTGGTCCTTGAGTCAGGAACCTTCCTTTATTGATTATCGGATCCTGCTGTCATTATAAAATTGGTCAGCCCAGTTCTTTATCGGCAGCTGCCAGGATGCGGGTCAATTCAACCTGCTTGGCAGTTTCAAGAGGTTCTGGGCGGTGGTTGGCAAGAATCCACTTCACTTTTTCTAAGGCGTATTCGCGTGGATCCTGGTATTTTCCATCTGGGCCAACCTGGTGGGTAATGCCGCGCCGCAATGAGTCGCGCATATGCGTGCGGGTATGTTTTTGGGCCAGGAAATGTCCGCCTGGACCCACTGCGTGGATGGCATCCAATGCCAGAGTTTCATCATTAACATCCAGGCTCATTAAATAATAGCGCGCCCTTTGGTAAAGATCATCGTCCATGATAAGTTGTTCAGGGTAGAGCAGAGTATATGTCTCCGCCAAACCCATGCCAGTCACGATTTCGGGACCAACCAGTCCTGCCAGTAAAGGATCAAGCGCAGGTTCAGCTGCTGACTGCCAGGATCCTGATTCGGTTGCATCGGTTCCGTAGCAGGCACCCAGTGCAGGCATGCCCCAATGGTGAGCCATCTCGACTGGTGCATATCGACCCCGGCCGTCCAGTGGGTAACTGACGTAGGCTCCGGACCGTGGGTCTGCCCAGGCTTGCATTAATGAATGGAAAACCGGAGCTCCCGGAGCCACCAGTTGCATAAGGACTGTTGCGCTAATGATCTCAGCATCCCCCATCGCCAATGCCCCCGCCAGGGTGGCTGGAGCCGTGGTGCCCATGGTCGGCATGGCCAGGAATCCAACAGGTATCCCTTCTGATGCCAGCACCATCGCACCTTCGATCCCTTCTTTATCCTGGATGAGCGGTGCGATGGTGCAAACCACCAGGGAGAAGGGTGACCGCTTGCGAAGCTCTTTCTTGTCCCCGGCGATGACGGTCGCAATTTCCACTGCATAGCGGGTCGGAATTTCACCCATCACCGTTTCGCTTTGGACATGTTTTATGGAGTTGTTATACGCCGCGTCCAGTTCGTGTAAAGGAGCGGTGATGCCCTGGTCCTGGGCGCTGACCATGGGCCAAATAAATCCAATCGACGGTAGGTAATCCGCGACGCGCGCCATCTTTCCCACATCTGCCTTGCATGACGGCCGCCGTTGACGGGTATCGAAGTCGATCGTCTCCACCCCGCATCCATCAGTGGTAAAAAAAGTATTTTTGTCATCGAGGTTGAGATCAAAAGCAGGATCGCGGGCGCCCATCGAAAAATAACGCGGAACGGTTGACATGGCTGTCATCACGAGGTCACGTGGAAATTTGACTACCTGGGTGGTTCGATCCACTTGTGCACCGCGGTCTGCCAGAATATCCAGCGCTTTTTCCGATGGGAAGCGCACCCCGGTGCCCTCCAGAATTTCAAGCGTTGCTTCCTGGAGGGTGTCCAGTTGTTCAGAGGAAAGGAACTGAAGTCGGTAAGAAGAACAGATCGGTTCAAGTGGTGGATGTTCACTGGTCATTTGGATTGACTCCTTTGTATTGATTAGACTTCTCCAATTTTTCCTAGGACCTTGTATGGATCAAAGGCATCCCTTAAGCCATCTCCGATGTAGTTGACCGAGATAATTGTGAGGAAGATCATCAGGCCGGGGAATATTGCCAGCCAGGGAGAACGCACGAAGTTCTCCTGGGCACTACTAAGGAGGTTGCCCCAGCTTGGGGTGGGCTGTTGGATTCCGAAGCCCAGGAAGCTCAAGCCAGATTCTTCGATGATGGCGTACCCGAGCTGGAGGGTCGATTCAACAATGATTGGACCGATGGCATTCGGTAGGATATGGTTCAGAACCACGCGCAGATGTGAAGCTCCCAATCCGCGTGCCGCGGTCACATAATCCATCTCGCGCAGGGTTAGGAAAGCTGCCCTAACCAGACGGGCAAAAGTCATCCAGGATAACATACCAATTACCACTGAGATGGTGATGACGCTATTCTTTTCAAAAAAAGGCATCTCCACCTCGCGCAGGATTGCGCTCAACAGGATCAGGACCAATAACGATGGCAGGGTCAGTGCAGCATCCGTGAGGCGCATGATCACATTGTCGATCCACCCCCCAGCGTATCCGGCTACAGCGCCCAGGGTCACGCCAATAACAAGCGTGATGGCTACCACCATCAGTCCAACTTCCAGGGAGATTCGACCCCCATAGAGGATGCGAGTCAACAGGTCACGTCCCAATGAATCCGTGCCCATCGGATGCTGGAAGGAAGGAGGTTGCAGGCGGTCGCCAACGTTTAAGTCCACCGGGCTGTATGGCGATAAGGATCCAAGCGCTACAGCCAGGATGAGGATGGCAAAGATGACCGATCCAGACATGGCTCCTGGATGCCTGAAGAAGCGCCGAAAGACCTTGGTGGAAGAGCGGCTGTCGTCTTGCTTGTTAACCGGTCTTGTGGGCGGGTTCTCCGTTGATTGTGCAGGATGCTTCATGCTTTCAGTCATGAGTAACGGATGCGCGGGTCTAGAACTCCATACAGGATGTCGGCCAGCAGGTTGGACAGAATGATGATCGCTGCACCAATGATCAGCACTGCCAACAGAACGGGATAATCTCGCTGCAACGCCGCCTGGTAATATAGCCGCCCCATGCCAGGCCAGGCAAAAATTGTTTCGACGAACACAGCCCCGCTGAAAATGTAGGGTAGATCGAGGGCAAAAAGGGTCACAAGCGGGATGAGGGCATTCCGTAGAGCGTGTTTATAAATGACCATCCTTTGGGGGAGACCCTTGGCTCGAGCAGTTCGTAGGTAATCTTGGTGGATCACGTCAAGCATGCTCGAACGCAGAAAGCGTGAGTACCATGCGATCCAACCCAGGGCGCCAGTTGCTACAGGCAGGATCAGGTGAGTGAGCGCATCCAGAAGCGTAAAGTGTGACCCAATGGAAAGCATCCCACCCGATGGCAGCAATGAATCCCCGGTAAAAGGGTTTTTTAGCCACGCATAAAAGATGATGATCAGGATCAAGCCAAGCCAAAAGTCTGGTATCGCTTGCCCTGCGAAGGAGAAGGTGGTCACAGTGATGTCGAACGGCGAATATTGGCGCACTGCGGATAGGATGCCGGCTGGGATGGCAATCAGCAAAGCTACAAGAAGTGTCACCCCCATTAAATACAGTGTGTTTGGTATCCGCTCACTAATTACGGTCAGCACTGGCTGGCGGGTTTGAAAGGAGAAACCGAAATCGCCGCGCAGGATGCCAAAACGAGTGCCATTGCTAGTCCCACTCGAGGCGGCGCTGGTCTCCACCTTCATCCAATTATTACCGATCATCCAGACAACGTACTGAACAGGCAGGGGTTTGTCCAGTCCAAGTTGTTTTTTAAGGAGGACTGCCTGTTCAGGCGGCAGGTGGCGGGCCCCGCCATAACCCACGAGGGTCCTCCAGGCACCAGGTTGACCAGGGTGAAAAATAGAACGCTGAGCAGAAACATCATGCCAACGGCTTGCATGAAGCGCCGCAGGATGAACTGGCTCAATCTTTCCTCCGTTTTAGTACATGAATTTGGTCGGGAGCGGATGGCATTGCATCCCGGCCTGTGATGAGACTACTTGGTGACCGTCCAGTCAGCAACGTTCCAGGACACCACGTCATTTATGTTGGCTTGGATATTACTCAGGCGGGTCGAATACGCTTCAGCATTTAATGTGGTAAAGAGCAGGATCTGGGGGAGTTGTTGGTCCAGAATGGTTGCCATTTTACAGAATGCTGTCTGGCGGTCATTTTGGTTCAGGGTGTTGGTCTGTTCAATTAGGGAGTCGAATTCCGTGTTCTTGAAACGCACCACGTTCCAACCCATGTCGGGAACAGCTGAGGCGGAGGAGTAGTAATAGCCAAGGAATCCAGATGGGTCGATTCCGGCATAACCGTCATCGTAAAGATCGAGGTCGAAATTCCCGCTTTGTTCAATCCCGCCACTCGCCAAATCAGCCCACATCACGGTTCCCTCCGCCTGGGTCAGGTTCGCCTGGATCCCCACAGCTTTGAACATTTCACCGATCAATTGCTGGGTCAGGATCAACGGTTCACCATACTCGGAGTACGTCAGCAATTCAAACTCCAGGCGATCACCTGGGTGGGCATACTTGCAGCCCTGGCAGGTGCGGATGCCGTCGCTTCCAACGATCCAGCCAGCCTGGTCAAGCAGGGATTTGGCAGCCTCAACATCATATTTTGGCCTGGGGATGTTGCAGGTATTGTACGGTGGGCGAAAGAACTCGGTCCAAACCGGTTGGGCATATCCATACCAGACTGAATTGGTGATCTTATCCACATCGATGGCCGAGCGCATTGCTTGGCGTACGCGTACGTCTCCAAAGAAGGGGTTGGGGTCTGCCACCGGATCAGTCTTCCCCTTTGCGGCCAAATTGACGAAAAGGCGCATTACCCACCGGCTGGTGGGGCTGACACTGAGTGCTACATTATTCGCATCCTTCAGATCATTGGCCACCTGCTCTGTAGCCCACATCATCAAGTCAGCGTCGCCTTGGCGCATCATGGTCTCACGCACAGGGACATCCGGGACAACTTGCACGATGATCTGGTCGATTTTAGGTTTGCCCGGGTCGAAGTACTTTGAGTTTCGCACGAAGGTCAGGTGGTCGCCAGTGACCCACTCCTGGAGGACGTATGGGCCGTCACTCAGCGGGTTCCGACCGCAGTCCCAGGCTGTATAACCCTGCTCCAGCTTGCAGTAGTGCTTGGGCCAAATGACAATCTGCCTGCCCCCTAGAAAGGTTAAATAATCGGGATAGATGCTCGAGAAATGCACCACGTAGCTGTAAGTGTCGATCTTATCAATTCCTGTGACCAGGTCCAGGCCGGGAATTGCAAAACCATTTGTCGGGTCCACGATGGCCTCATAGGTGAAGAGGACATCGTCTGCCGTCACTGGAGTTCCGTCCGCCCACGTGACATCTTGACGCATTTTCCAGGTTACGTCCATCGAACCAGCTTGATCATCTACAACCACACCCCCATTTTCCAGGCTCGGCAGTTCAGTTGCCAGGATCGGGTAGATATTTCCTTCCGGATCGACACCTGTCATGCCCAGCAGGGTCATATGCATCACCAGGGCGTCATATCCAGTATCGCTGATAATGGCGTTGAAGCTGGGCGGGTCTTCAGGGATAAGGATGGTGATGCTGCTTGTCTCCCCGGAAGTGCTGGTTGTGGTTGGTCCGCCTTGCGTGATCACCGGGGTCTGCTGAGGTTGCCCACAGCTGGTCAGTCCAAGAATGAACATTAAAATGAGACTGGCGTTTGCCATTTGTTTAAAAACACGATGTCTTGACATTTCTTCCTCCTTTGATCTCTGATCCATAGCCAATCAAGGTGAATCTTACTTTAATTACCGATGAGTTGTTTGGCAACACTGACTGCGCCAATGGCATCCTCTGAATAACCGTCGGCTTCGATTTTTTGAACCCAATCCCGCGTCACAGGTGCCCCCCCTACCATCACTTTTACTTGCTTGCGCAATCCTTGCTTGTCCAGGTCGTCGATTACTTCTTTCTGCTTGACCATGGTGGTCGTCAGAAGGGCACTCAACCCCACCAGGTCTGCCTGCATTTCTTTAACCTTGGCGATGATCTTTGCAGCTGGCACATCCACTCCCAGGTCATAAACTTCGAATCCGGAAGCAGAAAGCATGGTCCCCACCAGCGACTTTCCTATCTCGTGGATATCGCCCTCCACAGTCGCCAGGACAACTTTTCCAAGCATCGTGCGCTGGCTGCCGCGTTTTTGCATCTCGGGTTCCAATGCATTGACTGCTGCTTTCATTGCTTCGCCAGCCATCACGAGTTCTGGTAGAAAGGCATTCCCACTGCTAAACTGAACGCCGACTTGATTGACTCCAACCACAAAACCTTTATTGATGGCATCCAGTGGATCGAGGCCGGCTGTGATTGCTTCATTCGCTAGCATAATCGCAGTTTCCAAATCTCCATCAATAATGCTCTGAGCCATTTTTTGAAACAAGTCGCTGGACATAACATTCTCCTCGGTTAATCCTCAGTTTCTAAATATATATTTAGGTATGAGTAGCGATGGGATTTCTAAAACAACAATTGCTACCAATCAATCAGTAGTATTGGAAGGGTAGCAATTGACATAATAAACTGGAGATTGAAATGTTTGGAAATTATTTCCACACATATAAAGTAGCATACCCAATTTGTGAAGTCAATAGGGGTAGATCGAATGTCTAAACGCGAGGAGTTTTCCGATAGAAACCATTTATTCTGGATTGGTGTTTGCTGATTTTCTCGGCAGCTTGTAGATCGCTCGTGAGGAATTGGCTACATAGCTATTGATCCAGTTGACAACAGTCTGCGCATTGACACCCATTTTACGCGCAATGGCGCGAAAACTTTTCCCTTCAAGCGCCATTAACACAACCTGCTTTCTCATTTTATCTGGATATCCATTCAGATTGGGAGCGGGCGTATATTTCCTCCCGCATCCATGGCACAAGAATCGCTGGCTGCCGGACGGATTTTTTCCTGCTCTGACTTGCTTGTGGGCAATCTGACAGTATGGACAGGTTGGCACCCCTCCATTCTACAGGATGAATTCGATTTTTGAAAAGGTTCATTTCTTTAAAGGTTTCTTCTTGCTTGGAAAGGATAACTGTTTTGAAGGAAAGGAAAACGATTATGCAAAAGAATAATTCTGCTGTAGCCTAAAGATGAAGGCTTGTGATTATATTGGAGATGTTGACACCCGGAGAGCTGCATCAAAATCCCCAATTTTCTATCGCTGTGCTCAACTATTATTTAGGAAAAGGCTGATGATCACTCTGAAACGCTCGTTTTACGATTGTGAAATCAGGGGATCGGGATTTGGGCATAAAATCCGTCGATGATGACTCCGGCTGGGTTCAAATCCTCAAAGAAGCAAAATTGAGACCGTCTAAATAGACGGTCTCAATTTTTTTATACCCGCGTCCTCACTCATTTCCCACTCTAGGTGGCGTTCGCGATATCATCACCGACCTACAATTTACAGTATCTATCCACCCGCCTGGCAATCACGCCCAGGCTGTCTTCCCAGAACTTGCGCGAGCGGATGTCGATCCCGAACCGGGCTGCCAGGTCTGCTGCGGAGGCTTCACCGGTGGAGGCCAGCAGGGCCTTGTAATCGGGCACAAAGGCAGCCCCGCGCTGCCGGTAAATGGCATACAACCCGGTTCCAAATAACAGGCCAAAGGAGTAGGGGAAGTTATAAAACGAGAGTCCGGCGTAATAATAGTGTGGTTTCCACGTCCACATGTACTTGTGCAGAGTTTTCCCGTCCAGGGCATCGCCGAACACTTTTTTCTGGGCTGCTTCCATGATCTCGCACAGGTCTCCGGCCGAAAGCTCGGATTTATCCCGGCGCTCGAAGACCTCTTTTTCGAACAGGAAGCGAGTGTAGATGTCCATGATGACCTGGGCGTCGCCGATCAACTGGGTCTCGATGATGGTCAGCTGTTCCTGCGGGTCCGAGGTCTCCGCGAGCACCGCTTCCTTGACTACAGTCTCGCACATGATCGAGGCGGTCTCAGCCAGCGTCATGGGGGTATCCTGCTGGATCTCGGTCTTGCCCGCCTGGTAAGCGCATTCGTTATGGAAGGCATGCCCGAGCTCATGGGCGATGGTGCTGACCTGGCTGAGGGTGCCGTCGAAGTTGCACAGCACGCGGCTTTCCCTGACCCCGGGTACCCCCATGCAGAACGCGCCACCCCGCTTGCCTTCACGTTGTTCGGCATCGATCCAGTGCTGGTCGAAAGCGCGTTTGGCAAAGGCAGCAAGTTCGGGGGAGAATTTTTCAAAATTGGCAATGATGAAATCGCGCCCTTCCTTGAAGGTGTATTTTTTTTCGGTTTTCCCAACCGGGGCGAAAATATCCCACCAGGCAAGTTTTTTCTTCCCCAACCGTTTGGCCTTGGCCTTGAAATATTTGCGGAAGGTTGGGAAGGAGGCTTCCATCGCCCCCAGCATCGCTTCCAGGGTGGGACGGTCGATGCGCGCCATATCAATGGCGGGATGCAGCGCGTCGATGCGCCCGCGGTGATGGTTAAGGGTGTTGGCAGTCCCTTTCACCCCGTTCATGCAGGCAGCCAGCGGCTCCTCGACGGTTTTCCAGGCTGCCATTTCAGCCTCATACGCCCGCCGCCGAACAGACTCGTCGGGGTGGGAATGCAGGTTGATTAAAGCCGGCATGGGCAATTTCTGGGTCTTGCCGTCCAATTCAAAGTCCGCGGTCAGCTGCGAGGTGATGGTCCCCTGCAGGGTACCCCATGCCCTGGCACCGCTCAGGGACAGTTCGGCTGCCAGCACCTCCTCCGCGGCCGACATCATGTACTTGCTTTGCTCGGCCGCCTCGCGCAGCGAGAAGGCATGCGCCCTGGCGGTTGGGTTGGCCTTGATCACCTTGTCCAGCACCGGCGCAAGCTTGCCCACCCACGCCTGGAACTGGTTGCCCAGGTTTTGCATGCGCACCCCCACCATCTGGAACTTGGACATTTTCTTCATTGCCAGGGTATTGTGCGAATCAGTGGTAACGAACGACTGGATGTAGGCGCGCACGGTGCCCGAGGTTACCGACAGGTCATTCAAACCGTCAATGGCCTTGCCGACCACCTCGGCCAATTCCTTGACCGGGGTTTTGGCATCCATCCCGGCAACTTTCCGGGCAAACAGCTTTTCCAGCCCGTCGATTTGACTCGTGATGGTGGTCATGGCGGCTTCAAATTCTTTGGATTCCAGGGATGGGTAGACGTTGGACAGGTCCCAGCGGGGAGGTTTGGGCATGATTTTCTCCTTGATTGAGGTTCATCAAGTATACCAAAACACAACTTCCCCATCGTGTGCGGGGTTTAACTAAAGTTATCAATGCGAGCCCTTGATGTAAAGTGCGTCGCTTGCTTATCGACTTGAAAAAAGATACAATCCTGTTACACGATGGCCCTGCACCAGCCGCTGCTCTTTGGCGAATGCCTGCAGGCGGGGCAGTTGGCAATCCCTGGTCCGGCTTCGGGATCCTTCCCGCTCATCCCCATTCATCCCGGGAAATCCGTCCATCAGGTAAATATCGAAATGTTCGGAGGTAAATTATGAAACAGGATCGTTTCCTGCTCGGGATACTGATCTTTATCGGGGTGCTTGTCGTCGCCGCGCTGGGGTTGTTCTTCATCCGCCAGGACTCGCAGGTGTACGTCGCGGACGATTCGCCGGATAACATCATCCGCAACTACGCCCTCGCCCTGCAAAAACAGGACTACCAGCGTGCCTATACCTACCTGGCAGGACGCACCCGCCAAGCCAACCTACGATGCTTTCCGCCGCACCTTCCTGACAAACCAGTTGAACGTCACAAATAACGCGATCCAGGTCGGGGTCGTACAGAATATATCGAGCACGGAGGCAACCGTCAGCCTGAGCGTCCTCTACCCTGGCAACGGACCCTTCAACCAGGGGTATAGTTCCACCGACACAGCCACCCTGGTCCTGCAGGGCGGAGCCTGGAAGCTCAGCTACATGCCCTTCCCTTACTGGTCCTTTGACTGGTATCAACAGGCGCAACCGACCGCCTTGCCGGCGAAACCGTAGGGAGGTGGCCCCATGCGCACCATTCGCCGTCTCTACTTTTATGCGGTAGCCTTTATCAGCCTGGAAGTGGTCCTGTGGGGGCTGATCGACCTGCTGCGTTCGATCTTCAACGCTTCCATCATCGGCGGGAGCGCCACCCGGCTGGCCGGTTCGCTGGCGCTCATCCTGGTGGGCCTGCCGGTCTTCTGGCTGCACTGGCGGGTGGCCCGGAACGACGCCCACCGCGAAATGGACGAGCACGCCTCGGGCTTGCGCGCCTTTTTCCTGTATGCGGTCCTTTTATCCACCCTCATCCCTGCCATCCAGAGTTTCCTGGCCATCGTCAACCGCCTGTTCCTGGACGTGAACCACCTCTCGCGGATGGCAGCCTTCGTCGGCGGGCAGCAGACCTGGAGCGACAACCTCATCGCCCTGCTGATGAACGTCCTGATCGCCTCCTATTTCGTCACCGTCCTGCGCGCGGACTGGAAAGAGATCACCGTCACAGCGCCTTTCACCAACGTGCGCCAGATCTCCCGCTACCTGTGGGTGCTGTACGGACTGGGGCTGACCGTCGGCGGGGTCCAGCAGATCCTGTCCTTCATCCTGCAGGTCCCGCCCACCACCTTTGGCCTGCTGCTGCGGGCGGACTTCATCAACGGACTGGCGCTCACCCTGGTGGGCACCCCGCTCTGGGTTTGTGCCTGGAAAACGGTCCAGGATTCGCTCGTGGAGCCCGTGGAGCGCGACTCGCTCCTGCGCCTGGGCTCTGCTCTACGCCCTCTCGCTGGCAGGCGTCATCACCGTGCTGACCTCCAGCGGGTTGGTGCTGTACCTGCTCCTGCGCCAGGTGCTGGGCGAAGGCATTTCGCTGCCGGTCTTTGTCCAGCAGATCAGCGGACCGCTCTCCATCGGCATCCCGCTGGCGGGAGTGTGGGCCTACCACGGCAACTGGCTGGCGCACTCGATCCGCGAGGTGCCCGATGCGCCTCGCCGCTCGGGGATGCGCCGACTGTACTCCTACATCCTGTCGGCGATCGGGCTGGCAGCCGCATTCATCGGACTGCGAATGCTGCTCGCCTTTGTCGTGGATGCGCTCCTGGGCGGACAGTCCTGGGGCGGCACCCTGCGCCTGAGCCTGACGGCTGCCCTCTCCACCCTGGGGGTGGGACTGCCGCTCTGGCTGCTGACCTGGAGGCCGATGCAGGCCGAGGCGCTCTCGGCGGGTGATGCCGGCGACCATGCCCGGCGTTCGCTCGTCCGCAGGATCTACCTCTACCTGGCCCTCTTTGCCAGCGTCATCGGCGGGATGATCTCTGCCGGCAGCCGGTATACACCCTGCTCAACGCCCTGCTTGGTGGTGATACCTCCGGGCATCTGGCCGGGCGTCTCTGAAATCCATCGAACTATTCGCCCTGTTCGTCGTGTTGGGCGTCTACCACGGGCGGACCATGGGCCGGGATGGTCGAACGGCCGGGCAGGCCCTGGCTGAAAAGCATGCCGCTTTCCAGACCCTGATCTTCGACCTGGAAAGCGGAACTTTCGGCGAGGCCATGCTGGCTGCCATCCAAAAGCAGACGCCGCGCCTGCCCGTCACGCTGCAACCGGTGGCCTTGACGATCAGCCAGGGAGACGACGTGCCCGCCTTCCTGTACGTGAACCGTCGATCCTGCCAGCCGCACGCTGGCGCGTCGACCCGCCGGGACCACTCCGAAAGCCGTCATCCTGCCGTGGGACTGGCTCTCAACCCGCCCGGGAACCTGCGCGGCTGGCTGCCAGTTCAAGGGCAGCAAGCTCGTCGTCCCGGGACCCGCGCAGGGCTGGCTGTGGGTGGGCAGCTCCCAGTCCGAGCTGAACCAGGCCGCGCTGGCCCTGCGCCAACTGGCCGAAGGACAGGAAGTGCGCGCCAGAAGCGCCGGTCACCGGTTGGATGATCTTCGTGTATGTCATCGCCGGGCTGTTCGGACTGCGAGGCGGTGGGACTGCTGGTGAGCTTCGTTGCCTCCTTGTTGTTCCGTTAGCCGTCTTTTCACTTTGGCGGTCTCAGGATATACTTTAGTATTAGTGTAACGACTTTTCGTTTACCGTAGTAACGACTTCAGTCGTTACGCTGTCTGACTTTAGTTGTTACTACAATATGTAAACGATGTTAACGTAGCAACCATTTCAGTCCTTCGTTCCTATGCGACTGAAGTCGCCACTACGATTTAGGAGAGGACAGAGCAATGAAAGTAACCGTCTTGCAAGAAAACCTGGCCCGTGGGTTGAGCACCGTCTCGCCGTGCCGTTTCGCCGCGCAGCACCCTGCCGGTGCTTTCGAACGTCCTGATCGCCAGCGATGAAGGCCGCCTGCGCCTGTCGGCCACCAACCTGGAACTGGGCATCACCTGCTGGATCGGCGCCAAGATCGAAGAGGAAGGCTCCACCACCGTCCCGGCGCGCACCTTCGCCGACCTGGTGGGCACCCTGCCGCAGGAGCAGGTCAGCCTGAACCTGAACACCGCCACCCAGACCCTGAACGTGCGCTGCGGCGCCTCCAACACCGACATCAAGTGCATCGACGCCCAGGAGTTCCCGCCCCTGCCCGTGCCCGGACATGGAAGGCGCCATCCTGCTCAACGTGGCCGATTTCAAGGACATGATCTCGCAGGTGGTCTTTGCCGCCTCGGCGGACGAAGCCCGCCCGGTGCTGATGGGCGTGCTGGTGGTGGTGGACAAGGATACCATCACCATGGCCGCCGCCGATGGTTTCCGCCTGTCGGTGCGCAAGGGCACCCTCTCCCAGCCCGCCGCCGCAGCCGTTCACCGCCATCATCCCGGCCCGCGCCCTGAGCGAACTGGCGCGCGTGGCCAGCGACGGCAACGAGATGATCTCGATGGTCATGCCCAAGGGCCGCGGACAGGTGGTCTTCCGCATGAAGGAAGTGGAACTGGTCTCGCAGCTGATCGACGGCACCTTCCCGGATTACCAGCAGATCATCCCGCGCTCCTACAAGTCCCGCACCATCCTCTCCACCCCGGCCCTGCTCAAGGCCTGCAAGCAGGCCGAGATCTTCGCCCGCGAAGGCTCGAACGTGGCCCGCTTCAACATCAAATCCTCCGGCGAACTGGAACCCGGCTCGGTGGAGATCTCCGCCCAGTCCGAGGAGACCGGCTCGAACGAGACCGTGGTGGCGGCCACGATCGACGGCGTGGGCCTGCTGATCGCCTTCAACGTCAAGTACCTGCGCGAGGTGCTGGAAGTGGTCAAATCGCCCAACGTGGCGATCGAGACCTCCGCTGCGAACGCGCCGGGTGTCGTCCGCCCGGTGGGAGACGAGAACTTCCTGCACGTCATCATGCCGATGCACCTGGGATAATTATTTATGGACGATGCTTCACCGCATGGGCAGCGCATAGATGATGCGCCCATGTTTTTATTAACCCGAACCCATGCGACCCTCCACCCACTCCTCCGACCGCATCCTGGATATCTACCTCACCCTCCGCCAGTACCCGATCCTGCGCAACCGCATCCGTGCCCGCATGCGGCGCGAGCTCTTCGAGCGCGGCATCGTCACGCCCGAGGCCTTCGAAGCCGAGGTGCGCGAGAAGGCCATCCAGTCCCAGGGCCGCGAGGGGCTGCACAACCCCTACGTGGAGGAAGCCTACGACGTGTGGGAAAAACGGCTGGACCGCGTCCGCGAAGCCCAGACCGATTTCTACTTCGCCTACAACCTGCTCTACGAGGACTTCGAGCGCATCGTCAAGGAGATCCTGCGCGGAGCGGGGCGAGACCCCCGACCTGATCACCTTCAACCCCGAGCTGGCGCCGCAGGACATGCTCTTCGAGCAGGCCGAGAACATCGAACGCATGCCCGCCGCCCGGCGCAAAAAGCTGGAAGCGCGCCTGCAGGAGATCAAGGTGGTGCTCATCCGCACCATGATCAGCGACCAGCTGGCCTACCTGAACATCGCCCGCAAATGGTTCACCGTGGAAGACCTGAAGGAGATCCGCCAGCGCAAGATCGGCTACGGCAAGATCGGCGGGAAATCGGCCGGGATGATGCTGGCCTACCGCATCCTGCGGGACGAGGCCCCGCCCGAGGTCCGCAAAGCGCTGCGCATCCCCACCTCCTACTTCCTGGCCTCGGACATGTTCTACACCTTCATGGCAGCCAACGGCCTGATCCACTGGTCCGACCAGAAATACAAAACCGAAGCCACGGATGCGCACCGACTATCCCCGCATCGTGCGTGAATTCGTCAAGGGGACCTTCCCGGAGGACATCCTCGAGCGCCTGCGCAGCATCCTGGAGGAGGCCGGCAAACGCCCGCTGATCGTGCGCTCGTCCAGCCTGCTGGAGGACAACTTCGGCACCTCCTTCGCCGGCAAATACGACAGCTATCTTCTGCCCCAACCAGGGCACCCCTGAAGAAAACCTGAGCGCCCTGACGGAGGCCATCGCCCGCGTGTACGCCTCCTGCGTGAACCCGAATGCCCTGCTCTACCGCCACCAGAAAGGCCTGGTGGACTACGACGAGCGCATCGCCGTGCTGATCCAGTTCGTGGAGGGCGAGCGCTTCGGGCGTTATTTCCTGCCGCAGGCCGCGGGGGTGGCCTTCAGCCGCAACCTGTACCGCTGGTCGCCGCAGATCCGCAAGGAGGACGGCTTCCTGCGCCTGGTGTGGGGACTGGGCACGCGGGCCGTCGAATCGGTCGGCAACGACCAGCCCCGCCTGGTGGCGCTCAGCCACCCGCTCCTGCTCCCGCCCGACTCCGGCGATCATCCGCCAGCACTCCCAGCAGTACGTGGACCTGCTCGACCTGGAAGAGAACACCCTCAAGACCCTGCCGGTGCGCGAGGTGCTGACCCCCGATTACCCCGCCCTGCGCGAGATCGCCCAGGTGGACGAGAGCGGCTTCGTCGAGAACATCCGCACCAGCCTGGTGAACCCCGAGAACCTGGTGATCACCTTCGACGGGCTGCTGCGCCGCACGCCGTTCGCCGCCGACATGAGGACCATCCTGGCCACGCTCGAAAAGCACTACGGCTCCCCGGTGGATACCGAGTTCACCGTCGAGATCGTGGACCCGGGCAGTCCATCCCAGTCGAGGTGAGCATCACCCTGCTGCAGTGCCGCCCGCAGAGCGCCCTGAGCGAGGAGGGCGAGGTGGACCTGCCCGCCGCTCGACCCGGACCGATATCGTTTTTGCGACCCGCCGCATGGTCCCGCACGGCAAGGTGAGCGGCATCCGCTGGGTGATCTACGTCCCGCCGGAGGGCTACTTCTCGCTGAGTCGTCCAACTGAAAGGAACCGGCTGGACGCGTGCCATCGGGAGCTCTCAACGCGCTCTTGAAGGACGAGACCTTCATCTGCGTGGGACCCGGGCGCTGGGGCACCTCGACGCCCGACCTGGGCGTCAGCATCGCCTACGGGGATATCTACCACACGCGCGCCCTGGTGGAACTGACCGGCCAGGGGGTCGGCCCGCGACCTGGAGCCGTCGTTCGGCACGCATTTCTTCCAGGACCTGATGGAGGCGCACATCTACCCGCTGAACGTGAACCTGGACGACCGCGATGCGGTCTTCAACCGGGGCTTTTTCGAGGACACGCCGAACCGGCTGGGGGAGTTCATGCAGGCGGACGAGAGCTTGCTGAGGGCGCTGAGGGTGATCAAAGTGGAGGACTGGAGGGAGGGGGAAGTTTGACGTTAGTGATGAATGATGAAGAAGGCAAAGCAATTGCTTTTGTAAAAGAGGATAAGTAAATTGCCACATATCGGCTTTGGCGTTCAGCACCGACGACTACCCTTCGGGTACGATGTCGTGTCGTCGAAGCAACCGATGGCGGCTTGTTGCCGCCTCGGTATGTGGTGATGAATGATGAGGTGGGGAAGGCTGTGGCGTATTATAAGAAAGAGATTTAACCACAAAGACACGAAGGCACGAGGATAAATAAGGGGAAGAGAAAAATATTAAACCGCCAAGAAAAACAAGGACACAAAGGCTGCCCAGCATCGGGCTCCCATGAGCCCGACACCGGCACTTCACCAAACGAAGTGCGGTGCAAGTGTGCGGTCAACGACGGCTTGAGGCCATGCATCGAAGATTCATATCTTCGACACCTGCACTGCACCAACCGCAGTGCGGTGCAAGTGTGCGGTATGAGGCGGCTTGATGCCGCCTCATACCGTGAAACAACGCGAATTTGAGCATTCTGGCGTGCCAAAACGACTAGAAACGACTGAGAGGATTTAAGCATCATTTTTATGATGACGGCAGAGAAATTTCGCAAAACCAGCCCTACCCCGTCCCTCCCCAAATACAAGGTATTTGGGGAGGGTGCCCCGTAGAGGCGGGTGAGGCCGCCTTTACATCGAGAACCAAGCCCCACGCGCACGCATCGAGGTATGCGCGAGCATCGAAGGCCCGTGCCTTCGACACCTGCACTTCACCAAACGAAGTGCGGTGCAAGTGTGTGGCGTGCACGCGCTTGACGCGCCGCCGCACAAGGAACAATTCTTTTCCACCAAAAGTCAGATTCTCATCGAGTGATTCTTCATTAAAAGGGCTCTAAAAATCGGGTGGGGGAATTGAAATGTGATTTGATCTTGAGGATCAATTCATAAATTGGGGTAATGTCCCCAATCCACCAGAACGGGATAGGGGAACCGGGCGGAATATCCCTTTTCAGGGACTATGTATTAAGCCCCTACGAAGAAAACGACGATGCGTCACCGCTGATTCATCTCAGCGGCATAGCTGGCCCCAGGGGCTGCTCCGCGAACGGCGCCTTGAGGCCGCCTCTGCTTATCAGTTTTTAAGGTGCGGAGGCATAGAATACCGGATAGGTATTCTGCCAAGTTTATAATAGAACAAATGTTCTGTTAAGTCAAGAGGGAGTTTTGAATGCGCGGCTGATAATACTCCGCGCACTGCTTTTTATTTGCTCATCAACGCTACGTCTACTGCGGTTGGAAGTTCCTTCAATAACTCTTTTTCGTTTGAATATATCTTGATTTCAACCTTACCAATTGCCGCATTTTGTGTGCTCAAAATAGTTTTGATTTGATTAACATGGTCTTGAATATGCTGATTTCGTTTTGGATGATCGGTTTTACATACCCCGACCACAACGAGCGAGGTACTTTCATCAACGATTAATTCACTGTGTTTGAAGTAAACATGATTCCCAAACAGAACGCCGAAGATATCACCCAAAAATGTTTTGGGTCTACCAGAAGTTTCTTCAATTTCAACGAGGACGATAGCTTTATCTGACTGATCGACGATCGCGATATCCAATTGGCTCAATTCATCTTCTCTAGCATAGTCCCTTTCAAGCGCGGATACAATCTTTCCAACATTTTTACTAGAAACTCCGTGATCATAAAGAACCTTATAGCCGCGCGTTTCCAAAATGGGAGAAATTATTTTTGCTATTTGAACTGTCAATTCACCGTGTGATGTCATTTATTCCCTCCATTATCGCCTTGTGGGAAAGATCTTTCAAAGGTCTTTGAATGTTAATAAATATTTTCAAATTTTGAGAAGTTTTCTGCTAAAACGCTCCACAACCTCCTGCAATTCTTTCGGGACTCGCTTCCAAACTTCGAGAGCAATCGCTTCCGGGACACCGCCGTAAAAAGCTTCGGCAATCGACCCGGTTATAGCCGCCAGGGTATCGGCATCACCACCCAGCGATATGACTTTGCGGATGGCGTCCTCAAAGTCATGGGATTCCAGAAAGGCAATGATGGCAGGTGGGACGGTTTTCTGGCAAGTTTCATTGAAATGGTAAGTTGGACGAATTTCATCAAGCGTTTGGGATACATCATAATCAAAGCGTTCAGAGATTTCCTGGCGAATGTCGTCCTTGGTGGCTCCTGTTCGGGCACGGAAGATGGCGAGGGCCACAGCCTGAGCTCCCTTGATGCCTTCGGGATGATTGTGCGTGACCGCAGCGCTGGCTTCCGCTTCGCGTAACACATCTTCCACTGTATCGAATGCCCAGCCCACCGGACTTACTCTCATCGCCGAACCGTTCCCATAACTATTATATGGCTGGGGAACATTGGAGTATAGCCATTGTCGAAAATAGCCACCGAAACCGCTGTCGGGATATTTGCGTGCGTAGTCGCGAATATATTTTTGATATTGTTTTCCATTTAGGATGGCATCAGCCACTGCGATGGTCAGTACGCTGTCATCGGTGATCTGGCTATGTGACGTGAACAACTTGAAATCGGTGGTGTGGGGGGCATCATATTCATATACCGAGCCAATGACGTCGCCGGAAATGGCACCGAGTAATGATTTAATCGAGGTTCATGGTCATTTTCCTTTGAAATAATCAAGCTCTTCCAGTCGACGATGGGCTTCGGCAATTTGGGTCGGATCGAACAAGGGGTGGAAGCGAGGGTTATCGCAAATAACCGCTTCCATTGATTCGTGCAAGATACTTAATTCCCATAATTTATTCAAACCCGTCTGCGGCTCGGACTTTGCCAGGAGGCGTTTGGCAGTTTCAACGCCGCCATGTTCGCTCAGCATTTGCATGAAGTAGGAGGGGATATAGCCGCGCGATTTTGCAGCTTCAATTGTGCCTTCGAGCGCCTGGGTAAATTCTGCTTCCAGATTCAATTCCAACATTACCTCAGAAAACATAATCCATCATAGATTGTCACCATAATATCTTCGTATGGATTGGTCAGGTAGAAATTGTCAATCTATAGAATTCAGTTTTATCAATATTGGATTGAGATGAGGATGAAAAACGCAAGAAATTTGCACTGCTATATTTTAATCATGATTTCCGCTTTGCACTTATAACTCTGCAAACAATATCTGGTTTAAATCCGATCACTTCTTCAGCAATTGCAGCAAGTTGAGGGCTCACTCCCCTCATCCTGCTTGCAAGCAATTCTGACGGAAAATCCACATAAAGTGTGCAGTCAGTTAACGTTACACGACTGGAGTTAATCAAAGCAGTCAATCCTGGTTTCTTGATCATTCGAGAATGAATGCATAATTGCTTTCTAATAGATTCTCCCTTGGAAATCAATAAATCAAATTCTTCTTTTCTATACTTTTCGTATGCCAATTCCATAAAGTATTTTGGGAAATAATTATTAATAACCAACCAATCCTTTTTGTGAAAATCTTCAGCATATTTTTCAATTAGCCTGGAGCAAAATTGGTAATGGTTCTCATCCCAGAAATAGGATTGATCTTTTTGATCAATGGTCAATTTGAAATGGAGTTCAGTCTGCTTAAAATTCGAATTCAAACCAGCGAATCTTATCTCAGAGGGAGCTTTTTCCCCTTTTTCATCATAATCAAATCTAATCATATCTTTCAGGAACTGGATGATTCTATCGTCGAGCCCATATTCAAAGATCATAGCCTTCTCAGATAAGTCGTGAAAGCTTTGTACAACACGACGCTTGTACACTGTTGCATCCGGAGGAAGGTACTTAAATTTAGATAGGAAGTAGTTATCTGTGTAGACAAGCAGAGGCTTAAAATGAAGTGCAATAAGTGCTTTGTTTACTGAATCAACATATAGGAATTCATATTCCTGCTGGAATAATTTCCTGCAATAGGGACACCTCGTTTTAAAGAATGTCTCCGATAAGACCAGATCTTTTAGAGAAGGTTTTTCAGATGAAATAACATATGCCCACCCTTGCCCAGAAAACCCTTTACCACAACGAGGACATTTGAAAACAAGATTGTTTAACATCCCGTTATTAACTACTTTGGGCATAATTTGTGACTCCTTCCCATAATTCATCACTCCTAAAATTATGGTTATCTAACCTCATACACCTTCAACACCTCATCCCCGTAGTGATTGATGACCTTGACCGCGATCTTGCCGGTCTTGGGCTTTTCGAAGGGGTAGGCTGTTGGTGGAATAGAGCGCAGCCCAGGCGGATTCGTCGATCTCGGCGCGCAGGGCGCGCTTGAGCTTTTCGTAGGGCTCGTCGGCGCCAGTGAAGTAGGCGTGGCGGACGAAGAAGGTTTCGTCGTTGTAGTCGGTGTCGATGAACCAGCAGGCAATGTCGTCGGTGGAGTTGGAGCGAATCTCGCCGGTGGTCGGGTCGTAGACGTCCAGGCCCTTGAGATGGACGGTGATCTTGCCGTCCTTCTGTTCTTGATCTCCAGGTCGGGTTCGCCGAAGACCATGAACAGGTTGCCCGCGCCGGTCTTCTTGAGCAGTTCGTCGCCCATGGCAAGGTCGGGATTCATGCGGGCGGGCAGGACGGTCAGCTTGCCGTAGCGTTTGGCTTCTTCCGAGACGTGCGGGTCGAAGGCGAAGCCGCAGACGATGAGCAGGTCGAAGCCGACGCCAGCGACGGCTTCCTTGGCGGCTTCCTTGACCTGTTCGGGGCCGACGGTGCCGTGTTCGGGGCCGATGCATGACGGCCACCCGGCGCGAATTGCCGTCCTTTCGGTGTACTCGCCGGTAGCGTGGAGCCAGGTCCCGGCGAAGGGTTCGAGGCGGTCGAACTTCAGGCGTTCTTTCTTGATGGTGTTCTGAACGCCGGAGGTGCGCAGGTTTTCGATGATCATCCCGGCGAAGTCGCGGGTGGAGCCTTCACCACCAGAACGACTGTCCCCATGGGGGTGCTTCGCAATGTCGTTACTACCATCGCAGAATGCGATGAGGGGAGAGGCTTTCGACGGTGAAAGGACCGGAGACGCGGATGCGCTTGGATTCTTCGTAAGGCTGGTCGTAGAGGAATTCGGTGTCGGCGCGGCGGGCGATGGAAGCGTCGATCTCCTTCTGGCGAGTTTGGCGGGTTTGCCAGTATTCTTGCAAGGGCACGATATATTGTATAAGGCAAGGACAAAGGTAACAACTAGTGCAAAGACTTAGGTAACACTTTCACAGGATAATTCATGGCATAAGACCGCAAGCGAGGAGGTTAATATGCCGTGGATGGAAAGAAGAGTGAAAATGTTACGCGAAGAATTCATTATCAGAAGTGAGCACGAGGACCGGAATTTCAGCGCCCTGTGCGAAGAGTATGGGATCAGCCGCAAAACTGGATATAAGTGGCTGAAACGATACCAAGAAGAGCAAAGTTTGGAGGATCGTAGTAGAAGGCCAAAGAAGAGTGGATCAAAAACGGATGAGCAGATAGAGCGATTGATCCTGGATTTGCGGCGGGAATATCCTGGTTGGGGGGCACGCAAGATACAGGCATATTTAAGCGGCAAAGGTCACAGCATGCCTAGTGTCCGGACAGTAAATAACATATTGGGAAGAAATGGGATGATATCCAAGGAAGCTTCCCTTGCCCACCGACCTTTCAAACGATTTGAACGAGAACGGAACAATGAGCTGTGGCAGGCGGATTTCAAGGGTGACGTCCTGATGGCGGATGGGGAGCGGTGTTACCCATTGACGATATTGGATGATCATTCAAGATATGCCTTGCTCATCGAGCCCAAACGGGATCAAAGGGATGTATTGGGGAGTTTTCTGCGAGTTTTCCGAATGTTTGGGCTGCCAGAAGCTGTTTTAACCGACAATGGACCAAGTTTTGCGGGGTTCAAGAACGGATACACCCTGTTCGAAAGGGCATTAATGGATCAAGATATCTTGCCGATTCATGGCCGGGTCCATCATCCCCAAACTCAGGGCAAAATAGAAAGATTCCATCGATCCATGGACATTGAGGTTCTTAAGGTTCATCGGATCCAGAATTTTGCAGATGCGGTGATGGAACTGGAGCGCTGGGGAAGACTCTATAACCATGAGCGTCCCCACCAAGCGCTAGGAGATCGTTGCCCTGCCCAAGTGTACACTTCCAGTTCTCGGGAGTATCAGGAGAATGTTTCCCCGTATGAATATAGTTCACAATATCGCTTATTCAAAATCAACAACTGGGGCTTTCTGAGGTTTGCCAATTACCAAATCTATATCAGTGAAACATTCAGGGATACTCGGGTGCAATTGATTCCAAACAGTGAAGATGACATTGCGCTGGTGTGTTACCGCAATTTCATCGTTGCCAAGATCGATGTAACCAAGGGCGAATTGTTGTCTCGGAAAGCTTATCGCTTGAAGCCTAGTGTATGATACATTAGTGTTACCCATGTGGTTGCACAACCTGTTACCTATGTTGCTGTAAACAATATATCGTGCCCCTACGGGGGCGTCGCGAGGGATTTCCCATTCCTCCCATTTCTGACCGGCGGACTTGTTGATCTTGGCACGCAATTCTTCGAGGCGGGGCTGGTATTTCGCGTGAATGGTGTCAATCTCTTCGTTATTGGCGATGGACTTGAGGGTGACGTGAGGGACGCGCTTGTAGACGAAGCCGCGTTTGAGGTCGCCTGCGGTGCCGGCTTCATTCGGTTTTTCTTCGGCAAGTGAACGACTAAAGTCGTTACTACCGATTTCGCGTTCTTTCTTCTTGCCTTCGTATGAATTGGCCAGCAGGTAATATGGATACCTGCCTGCCATGAGACGGGTGCGCGCCAGGGCAATGGCGACGCGGGAGGTATCTATGGTGATCCAACGGCGGCCCCATTGCTCAGCCACATAAGCAGTGGTTCCGGAACCGCAGGTGGGATCGAGAACCAGGTCACCAGGGTCGGTGGCCATAAGAAGACAACGTTGAACTACAGTCGTAGATGTTTGAACAACATAAACCTTAGGATCCGTCCTGCTTTGGATTGATCCGCTTATGTCTGACCAAATATTAGAAATTGCCCTTACTGGATGATCATCAAGGAACCGTATATACCCAATTGATGTTCCCCGATAAGTTACCCTATTTGCCTTTACCAACCTCCGCATTCCTGATGGAGGAGTGGCCCATTGCCTTACACCGGACTCATAATTTTTACCTTGAAATTCCGAAATGTATCTGGTTGTTGTCGCATTTGTTTGAGATGTCAAAGCATCTATGCTAAACATCCGAGAGCCTATTGGTAATGTATCATATTGGCTCTTCTCTTCAACCGATAGTTCTCTTCGCATTCCATTTTCCAATTGTAGATTGGTGTAATATCTAGATGTGCTTCCAGTGTCTATTTTTTCTATATACAAGTTCCGGAACTTGACAACATCCCGATTCTTTGCATAAAAAAGAATAAAGTCTGACACAAGATCGAGATACTGCATGCTTGCCCCTGCAGTTTTCTCGATAATAATCTCTCCCAAAAAATTTTCGCTTCCGAACACTTCATCCATGATTGAACGTACCAAATGGACATTCTCATCCCCTATCTGGACAAAAATGCTCCCACTCTCGCCGAGAAGTTCACGTGCAACCACGAGTCGATCGCGCAAATAGGCTAGATAGGAATGAATACCCAACCGCCAAGTATCGCGGAAGGCTTTTACCTGTTCGGGCTGGCGGGTGGCATCTTCGGCCTTCCCATCTTTTACTTCGCGTTTTCTGGTTGATACCTGCCAATTGGAACCAAATCGAATTCCATAGGGCGGGTCCAGGTAGATGCACTGCACCTTGCCCTTAAGCCCCTCCTTCTCAGCAAGGGAGGTCATCACCAGCAGGGAGTCGCCGAGGATCATGCGATTGGTCCAATGCTGGTCGTGGTGGTAGAAGTCCACGCGGTCTTCAAAAGGTAGTCCGTTGAAATCGGCGAAGAGCATGGGCTGCTGAGGCGAGTCAAAACTCGCCCCTACGTTGGAGCGGACATTTTCGATGATGGCCTGCGGTTTGATATGCTCCTGGATGTAAACGGGGACTGCGGGAACTGCCAAATCCTGCCGCGTCCTGTTCGTCCTTGCCCTTCCAAACCAGTTGCGGGTCTAGAGAGGGGTCGCGCGGGTAGAGCATGGTCTTGGGTTTCTTCTCGTCCTCGGCGATGAAGTCACGCAGTTCCTCGGTGGGGATGTTGGGGCGCGTGTCCACGTGGGAGTGGGAGGAGATGGGGGTGGGAGAGGTGGGTTTCTTTTTTCCGGCCATATTGACTCTTTGGGTAAAAATCGTTATGATGTGTGTGTAAAAGTCGTCATGACTAATCCTGCTCCGCAAAAAGTCGCCGATTGTGGCGGCCTGCCCCCTTCCATGCGAAGGACCGGGCTAGCGGGGCGGGTTGTTTTTCTCAACCGGTAAATTCAAGCACGTTCTTTATCTTATGCGCCACAACTTCATACGCGCCGCGAGTCGTTTTTGGCATCCCGCCGCAAAATGGCGCCTGCAACAAGATCGGCCACCTGTATCGAGAGATTTCGCGCCGCAGAACTTCGAATGAACACCCGCTTGAACTCACGCGGCACACCGCGCTGTGTCCATAATTCGACGCAACTCGGTGCGTAACGTGGGAGTGGAACCGAACTCGTCCAATATCAGGGTGGCATTCCGGCGCCTGGCAGGGGGGATGCTAGCCAGAAGCTCCGTCATGAAGTAGAGATAAAACTCCAACCCATTCATGGTTTTGAAAACGTCCGCCAGGGAGGGTTTGTCCACCACAACTGCCCAGGATTCAAAGTCAGCCTGGGCCAGGGAAGAAAACACCCGATCACGAAGCGCAGCCGAAGACATGGCATGGAACTTCAAGCCATAGGTGGCCGGCAACCTCGAACCCAGGCGCAAGTCTGCCAGCAACTGGCGGAGCGTATCGGGGGAATGCGTGGCGATCAAGGCAGCCACGAAGTAGCGTGAAGCTCCCTTGCGAAAATTGAAGCCGACGTCGCCAGCCTCGTCCCCAGCGAAGGTGAGGGTTAGTTCAGGAGGCATACCTGCTCCAGGCGGGGAGGCGTTGGGCAGGTGTCCGCGTGTCCGCGTGGGTGTGGGAGGAGATGGGGGTGAGAGTGGATTTCTTGGGCATAGGTCATTCCAAATCTGGTTCAAGACGTTTGCGAATTTCCTCCAAAACACGCTGGCCGCGCATTTCGATAAAAGTTTCGTAATCGTTTTTCCAAATACCGAATTCATCCAGATCATCAATCAAATGCGTAGTCATGTGTTGTATCTGCAAGTTCCAAATTTGCCTTTTTGAAGGTTTTCATATAATCCGCTGGAGCTTTTGCGCCAATGCTGCGTTTATTCAAGTAGTCATCCACAATGGTGATATTGAGGATGCAATTTGCCTTCCAATTTGGGCAATCCTTGTTTCTCCAGATAACCACGCGGGAAGAAGTGATGATAGTTCATGCTATTTGCTGTTTTTAACCACGAGTTATCAATCTTCACTAAATGATCGTTAGAAAATGATCGAGGTTGTTGATAAGCGTAAAAGCACAGAATCGCCTTGCAGAAACCGTCTCCAGTACTAAACCAACGCCAACGGAGAGTGTCAAGAGTAATTTGTACTTCCTCGCCTTGATAATCAGGTGCGTTTCTGCCAAGATGAGGTCCATCTTTTCTATGTCTTGAGCCAATTTTCCTTCTGTCCCTGATGAAAACCGGTTGGTTAAAGATGCCCACCAGAAGTATTGTGTAAGTAATTTCTCCTGTTTTGGCGTAGGGTGTTTACCTTCATTCTGGATAAAGAAATATGTAAACGGAACAAGTAGGGAATGCATCATAAGGCAGCAGATGTGAAACAGGGATGCGAAAATGTGAACGAAAATAATCAACTGCGGTAAAAATTTCCCCTTTAACAACTGGCCAAGAATCAATGAACTTCTTCTTGTTAAGTTTCAGAATGTCACCGCGTTTAGCGCTCTTTGCCATATGTGCAGAAATACACTGCAGTACAGTTGAGGTCAGGTATCGTATCAAAATGCGCATCTTCAAGGTCTTTGCCATTGCCTTTATTGTCAAGGAGTGCTTGGTATTCTTCCGCTAAATCAAACTTACGTTCCTGGTCATAAGTCTTGGCAACCATGATCTCGAACAAAGTCAATTCTGTGCCGCCCGTATTAATGCGGGTGAATACTTCACAAGCAATATCAATGGGGTAATCAGGAATTTCGATCGTAGAAAAATCGTATCCGGTCAGGCGTGTTCGATAAATATCCACCTTACCTAAATGTTCAGGGTAATCGTGAGCAAATTCTGAAACACTTCCGTTAAGAAGTTTGAAGACAGAAATTGATGTTGCCTTTTCGGGAGGATCAACCATTACGACTCGTTCATCTGAATCCGGGTCAAGATCAAGATTAATTGATATTTGAGAGTAATCAATTTCCTGGCCGTCTTTTGTAAGACGGATACCTTTGCGTACTGCATAAAGAGAAGTAATCCGTTGCTGCCCATCCAGGATATATAAAGCTGCATCGCCCTTAGGGATTTCCGGTAATTTTATGTTTCCAATATTCCGAACAGAGCGCAATTCTTCGCGGGTTTTCCAAAGAATGAATGTTCCTATTGGGTATCCTTTAATAATGCTATCGATCAACTTCGCTGTTTGTTCCTTACCCCAGACAAAATCCCGCTGAAACATGGGAACTTTTGTCTTTCCGGTATCGATATCAGAAAAAAGAGCTGCGTACTTTCTTGAGTGGTTTTCTGGTTGCAACATGAGTAATCTCCAATAAGATTATTTTCGAAGCAAAGGCAATGCTTCATATTCTTTGCCCTGCAAAAATGCCCGGATAGTATTCTTTGCGTCCCACGGGTCGACGATCTCAATGAACGCCCAGCGGCCGAAACCACCGTGGTTGTTGACCGCAGGAACCCACAGTGCCCGTGCCGTGGAAACCTTGGCGGCCTTTTCCTTCTTGGCCTCGCCGCTAACTTCAAGGATGAGGTTCAGCAGGTCGTCTGGTCCATGACCGTCGTCCAGGTGGATGAGATAGTCGGGGAGATAGGAATGTTCCTGTCCGTCCAAGGTATAGGGGATGGCAAAGCCCAACTGGAAATTCTTGGCATAACAGACCACTTCGTCCATTTCTTCGAGAGTCTCGGCCAGCTTGGCTTCCCAGCCGCTGTCGAGAACCACATGCGAGATGTGGCATTTATCGGGGCGGGTGCGGTAAACATCGCGAGCGGTATCGAAGTCCACATAGCGGGTGGAGCCGAGAGTTTCGAACGGCCGCAGAATGGGAAGAAGAGTCTTTTCACCGGAAGTGGATTCCACGATGGCCTGGTAGATCTTCTCGGCAGCATTAAGGGCGAACTCGACCATCAGAAGCATCTGCGGAAACGCATTATCCTTGCAGGTAAGACATTCCTCACGCCACTGACGGACGATGCCGGTGAGCTGCGGGAAAAGCCAGGGCTTGAGATTGCCATCCGTGTCTTGAAGCTTGCGCTCCAAAAGCAGGGCTGCCAGACGGAAATCCACTTCATGCATGCGTCTTTCCTTCAGCCCATAAAGATCGTGGAAATTCGACTCCCCGATGATGGACTGCATCTCTGTTTTGGTGGGCACATCAACAGTGGAGAGGGCCATGCGGGAGTTCGGAGTGAATGTAACATTCAAATGCTCGCCCTTCAATTCGTAGCGGTAACCGACCAGGCGCGGGTAAGTGATCTCGCAGGCGAGACGGTCTTCGAGGGCACGCACGCGGGTGGGTGCAGGACCCGGTTTTGGATCGACGGCCGAACCGGCACTGGGGATAAACGAGAAGGGGACGCCGTATACCTCGGCATAGTCCGGATCGAACTTCCCGTCCGCGTTGGTGTGCGTAACTGCGACGGCGCAGCCCGCGGCCGACCACCTGCTCGCACAACAACTGCGTGCCGAAGGCGCGCACCCCGAGAATGTGCGTGACGGTGCTGGCATCCCAGCCCTCGGTCAGCATCGAGACCGAGACGACACAGCGCACCTGTTCGCCGAGCTTGCCGGGCTTGCCAACCGTATTCATCACCTCGCGCAAAATATCTTCATCAGTCAGATCTTCGGCATCACGCCCAGGGAAGCGCGACCGGTACTCGTCCTTGAACTCTTCGATCTCGACGGCGGCGATCTTCTTGAAATCCGCGCTCATCGACTCACCCGACTCCAACTGCTGGCTGTCGATGAGGATCGTATTCGGGCGGGGGCTCCAGCTGCCATCAGCGACATTGCTGAACAATTCCAGTTTTCCGGGCACGTTGACTTGAGTCTCATCCGGAAGAGTCTTTTCCCAACCGGCGATGTAATCGAAAACCATTTTGGAGACATTGGTATTGTTGCAAACAACGATGAAGACTGGAGGAGTGAGACGACTAAAGTCGTCACTACGTTCTCGATGCTTTCTCCCACTGCTTGAAATATTTTACGTAGTTGCTGTACAGGCTTTGAAGCGCACCTTCCAACTCGGCCGGCAGGTTCGGATCACCCTGGAATGCCTCGTTTTGCGACCTTTCTTCGGCAGATGTTCACGGATACGCAGCCACAAGTCGCGATAGGTGGGCTGCTCCCCGACCATCGAATCGTCCGCCACCGGAACGCGCGGTACCTTGACAATGCCGGACTCGATGGCATCGATCAATGAAAAGTCTGAGACCACCCAGGGAAAAGTGTGCCCTCCGAGTAACCCGAGCCATGCAGGAAGAACGGGGTGGCAGACAGATCGTAGACCGCCTTGATACCGATCTTTTCTTTAACCGCTTCAAGACCCGAGATCCAAATGCGGGCTTCTTCTTCGCGCTGTTCGGCCTCACGGCGCTCGTCGCCGATCAGCTTTTCTTCTTCCTCTTCCGCCTTGCGACGGTAACAGTGGTGGGCTTCATCGTTAATGACGACAATATTCTTCTTGTTGCCCAAGTTCACGGCAGACGCGCCGCACCATCTGGTCGGGCGATTCGGTGAAGGGGAACGATCAAAGTCGTTACTACGCAGAATCTCTTTGGTCACCTTCCCGGCTGCCATGCGCTCTCGCTGCTTAAAGGCATGGAAGTTGGTGATGACCATCCTGGCCTTGCCCAGGTCGGGCAGCAATTCGGAAGGTACCAGATCGTGCAGGCGGTAATAATTGTTGGGATCGTTGGGAAGTAAAACGCGCAGCCGGTCTCGGATGGTGATGCCGGGAGTGACGATCAAGAAAGTGTCCGAGAAACGGGCATCCTGAGGATCTGGCAAGTTTATTCAAAGTCTGCCAGGCGATCAACATCCCCATCACCAGAGTCTTACCCGAGCCGGTGGCCATCTTGAAAGCAATGCGATAGAGCAGGGGATTCGAGCGGGCGTTCTCTTCACGCAGGCGATTTTCCACCCAGGCTTCGCCATACTTCCCGGCCACTTCCGCGATCCAGATGGCTGTCTCGAGCGCCTCGACCTGGCAGAAGAACAATTTATGCTTCGCGTTCCGGACGTTTCCAGTATTCGAGCAGGCGGGAAGTTGTTCTGGTGATGCCCACATAACCGCCCTTGCGCCACCTGGAGACTGCCTCGCGGATCTGATTGATCAGACGGTTCTCTTCGATCCGATCGGCAGTCCATTGGGTTTCGAATGTGAGCTGCTTGGGGCTTTTCTTCTTCGGGCGGGGAATGGGGATGAAATACTGGCTCACACGACGGGCTTCAACGATCTCGTCCGTGATGCCATCTTCGGTGAACTTGAAATGCCTTCGAGGTTCTTCGAAGGGAGAATTCAGAATTGGATTCTCGATGACAACTTGTTTGGTCATACCTCAATCCACACCCAGATGAAACCAGATAATAGTATAGCATAAATCCTCTTCGTAGAATTCGGTCCGATATCCCCGACTTGCTGTAAAATTTACTCAGCATTCAAAATCTTTTTCCAGAGGCAAGCATGAACCCCCACAACAAAGCCGTATTTTCCTTCGTGTCCTTTTTCCTGGTACTGGTCACCCTCGCCTGCAACCTCACCTCCACCGTCCCTTCCGGCGGCGGGGCGGCCACCCCGGGGTCCAAAGGGTCCGTGCCGTCCACTCCAACCACCGCCTTTCTCCAGCCCGAGCCCGCTGCGCTTGAGCAGGTAAGCGATCAGACCACCATCCCGGCGGGGAAGAGCGCCGCCATCGTCGCAACCTGCCCGGGCGGCACCCAGGCGCTGGGCGGCGGGTTCGCCTCCGCGCCCGGGATCAGGATCACCAAGACCATGCCCGACCCGGGCGGCTGGCTGGTAAGCGCTCTCAACACGTCCGCCTCGGACCTTCCGCTGACGGTCTACGCCACCTGTCTGCGCGGCGATACGGGATCCGTGCGGGCGGTCCATGCCGACGAGCTCGTCAGCGGCGGACCTTTTGCCCGCTGCGAAAAAGGGGAGATCGTCACCGGCGGCGGCTATTCCTTTGAGACCGACAGCCTCGACGTTTACATCAGCACCCCCATCGGGGACTCGCTCGATCCCAGTAACGCCTGGTCGGTGATGGCGCACAACACGGGCGCCGACCAGACCATCCGCGTCTACGCCATGTGCCTGTCGAACAGCACGCTCACCAGCACCCTGGTGCGTGATCAGACCGATACCGTGCAGGCGGCGGATTCGGTGACCGTTACGCTCACCTGTCCGGCCGGGGCGCTCATGTCCGCGGGCGGGTACGAGGGGACGGGCGCGTATATCAGCCGGGTCAATCCTGCGGATGCTGGGCAGTGGGAGGTGCAGGTGCAGGGAAAGATCTATTTCGACGGGAGCCTGGATCACGCGGTGTGTTTGAAGATGCCGTGAGGCAGCCCTGTTTGCAAGTGATTAGGCCCTACCCCATCCTCCCCAAATGTTTTACATTTGGGGAGGGTGCCCCCGAAGGGGGCGGGTGAGGCTGAAAAGGTTTTGGGGAGGGTGACCTAGCGAAGCACCACCTTGGGGGCGAAGGGGGCGGGTGAGGCTGTAAATAGGGTTTAAGTCGGGTGAGGCTGGAAGGAGGAGCAAGCATGCCGCCGAAACGTTCCACTCCGAAAATCATGCATCGTGCAGGCGAATTACGCCAGGAACCCAGCGCGGCAGAAATCAAACTTTGGGCATTTCTGCGCACCCTGCGCGGTGACGGGATCAACTTCCGCAGACAGCATGCCATCGGTCCCTATATCGCTGACTTCTGTTCCCCGCGCCGCAAAATAATCATTGAAGTGGATGGCAGCCTGCACCGGGATCAGAAAGAATATGATGACGAACGGACAGTATTCCTAAATTCAAATGGTTTCCGCGTTTTGCGGGTCTGGAACAGCGATGTGATGAATAAGATCAATGATGTGAAAAGGAACATTTTGGAGGAGTTGGAAAGGATAAAACCTTAAGGCCCTACCCCATCCCTGTCAGCGCCTCGTGGCGTTGAATCAACCGACAGCGGCTCGAAGCCGCTTCGGTTAGTCCCCAAATGAATGAATGTCTCATCGACGAGTCATCTCGTCGGTGTGGCGTGCGGGCGCTTGAGGCGCCCGCCGCGGAGGGCGGGTGAGGCTGAATAGGATTTGGGGAGGGTGTCTGAAGCCCTCCTTTGGGACGCTGGCGCAGGTGAGGCTTATTCTCC
>CAWFNU010000013.1:0-87016 GCA_963817265.1 uncultured Chloroflexia bacterium | reverse complement strand
CGCAGATGAATGAACCTCAAACCTGCCGTGGTTTTTTTTCCGTGTTCGCTACTCTTATCCGTAGCTCCAATTACTTACTGGAGGAAAATTATTGTCTTACCTTTCCGTTGAAGTGGTAACATCCTTCGCCGATATTCCGGACGACAAGTGGAATCATTTGGCGCTGGGGATTGAGCCACCGCCTGAATTCGGCTCGTAGAAATCGAAAAGATCATTCCGCTGACCGAATCCGAACGGAAAGCTCTCAGCGCGGCGCATCTGTTCAGGGTGGACATTACCCCTTACTTTATTTCCCTGATTGATCCAGATGACCCTGATGACCCGGTCCGTAAACAAGTTATCCCTACCGACCGGGAAATGGTGACTTTCACAGCAGAAATGGGGATCCACTGGCTGAGGATAAACATTCACCTGTGCCTGTGGTCCACCGTTACCCGGATCGGGTGCTTATGCTGGTAACCACTCAATGTGCATCATATTGCCGTTATTGCACGCGTGCCGTATCGTCGGCGACCCGGCGGCACAATTCTCACGCCATGAATTGACACGCAGATCGAAGACTTAAGAAATACTCCTCAAGTGCGGGACGTGCTGTTATCAGGTGGCGATCCTCTCGTTTTGGCTCCACATTTTTGGTAGGAAATCCTCACCCGTTTGCGAGAAATTCCTCGATATTGAAATCGTCCGCATTGGTCTCGTGTGTCCCGGTCTTCATGTCAGCGGATTACAGACGATCTGTGCGAGATGCTGCAGAAATTTCACCCACTCTGGCTGAATATCCATGTCAACCATTCCAATGAAATCACAAAGGAATTGGCCGAAGCCTGTGACAAATTGACCAGGGCTGTATTCCGCTCGTAACCAAAAGGTCCTTTTGGCAGGGGTGAATGATAATGTCCATATCCAGCGAAAACTGAATCAGGACCTGGTGCGTATTCCGTGCGACCATATTACCTCTACCAGTGCGACCTGGTCCACGGCGCGGGCCACTTCAGGACAGCAGTCGCAAAGGGAATTGAAAAATCATGGAAGGGTCTATGTGGTCAGTACGTTGGGATGTATAGCGCCGTAGTACATCGTGGATGTGCCTGCAGGTGAGGTAAATTCCGGTCATGCCCAACTACCTGATTTCCAGGAACCAGATGACAAGATCATCCTGCGTAACTTTGAAGGCTACATTACCACCTACGAAGAGCCCACCGATGCATACTCCGGCAATGGAGGCAAAATACAAGGGAATTCAACGGTCCGAACCCGGCCAGGAAGGGATCACTGCCTTGCTGGACGGTGACAAAATGTTCATCAGTCGGAAGGCTTCAACGAAGTTCGTGACCGGCACGGCATTCAACACAGGCTCAAAGATGAAGCCAAGTGGAAACCGCTTGGGATCGGTCCAGGCGAGGAAAAGGGAAGTGATTAGCAGGACAATTCGTGATTCGAGAGAGTGGTGATTTTGTAATCTCGCTACTCCTAAGTGGAGGATATATGGAATATCGTAAATTGGGTCGTTCCGGGTTGAAAGTCAGCGCACTATCCTTTGGGTCATGGGTCACCTTTGGAAATCAATTGGACGAGGACCCTGGCCCAGCAGGTGCATGGCTGCGGCATACGAAGCAGGCGTCAATTTTATCGACAATGCCGAAAAGTTACGCTCACGGTCGTGGCGTTTCTGAAAATTGTTATGGGAAAGTGCTCAAGAAACTGGCCTGGAGGCCGAGGAAGTTATCTTGTTTCCACGAAATTCTTCTGGGGATTGCACGACGGTCCCAATGAGAAGAATACGCTGAACCGAAACGCCTTTTGGATGCAATCGATGGCTCACTCACCCGGCTGCAACTCGACTACGTGGACCTGGCTCTTTCGTCACCGCCCGGACCCGACCACACCCATTGAGGAGACGGTTTGGGCTTTTCACGACATGATTGGCAGAGGGGAAAGCTCATACTGGGGCACCTCCGAGTGGAGCGCCGTGGAAATCATGGAAGCCTGGCATATTGCCGACAAACATCACCTGCGGAAACCGGTAATGGAACAACCGCAGTACAACATGTTGACCGGACAAGGGTCGAGAAAAGCGCAGTTCGCCCGTCTGTACGAAGGAAATTGCCGGGGAAATCATCATCGGGAGCCCTTTTGCCCTTGGGGACGTAAACCAACCGGAAAAGATAACGGTAACGGCGGACTGCCTGCAGGAAGCCTGAGCCAATCTAAAAAGGTTTCGAAGGTGGCGATAAACCTGCCTTACTGATCGAGAACGAATTGAAAAGGTAAGGAGCTGGCACCCATTGCTGCCGAACTGGGAATCAGCATGGCGCAAATGGCAGTAGCCTGGTGCCTGAAGAATCCGCATGTGAGCACGGTCATTACCGGTGCCAGCCAGGTGGAGCAGCTTCAGGAGAACCTGGGTGCCCTGGCGGTTGTGGATAAGCTTACACCGAAGTTATGACCCGCATCGATGAGGTGCTGGGAATAAACACCAGGATGAAGAGGAATAAAATTCTGCTTTAGTAAACCAAACTATTTTATAAGGAAAATGAAGGTTTAATAATGGAAGCCGGACAATGTGTCTGCTTTTGCCTGGTTTTCTTCAATTGGTTTCCAGCTTATCCTTTTTAACCTTTTCAGCAGCGGTGAAACCGGCTTCAATACTGGCCCTTGTGGTTCATCTCCTCGGGCGTGCTGCGGGCGTGAGCGATAATGGCTTTTTCGAGTGCCTGGCGGGTGACCACCCCGGTCAGGCCAACCAACACCCCGAGGGCAAGTATTGGCGGTGATTGATCTTGCCAGTGGTATCAAACGCCATCTTTGTGATGGGCAGCCGGATGGCGTGCGGAGCGGAGGTGGAATTGACCTTATCAGCGTCGACGATGAGCAACCCGTCAGGCTTGACGGAGGAGGCAAACTTTCGGAAAGCCTCCTGGCTTAATGCCACGACCACATCGGGCTGCAGGACCTCGGGGTGGTCAATCTCGCCCGACCAGATGACGATCCTTCCGACTCGCCGGCGCTGCCGTGCTTCGGGTCCATAGCTCTGGGACTGGACGGCGTTGCAGCTCCGTAGATGGTGGCAGCCTCGGCAAGAATGATCCCGGCCAGGATCATGCCCTGACCACCTTCGCCTGCCAGCTCTACCTCGGCGCGGTTGGCGATGCCGAAGGGGGGTTGTGCGCCGGTCATTTTGACGATCACAGCTCACCTCCCTGGACGCGTGTAATCAGGTTGTCGTAAACATGCGTGTACTGCGGGCGCTGGACGTCAATAAATTTGCCGCGGACGATCTTGGTGTTGGCAGCCTTTTCCTCCGGGTGAGCGGTCTATGGCGGACTGGGGGAGACTGTTTTGAGGGCACGCATCATATCGGCGGCAGTGCCGAGCTTGTTGAGGCGACGAAGGTGGTGTGGCAGTAGGAGACCGCTTCCACCACGCGAACCCGTCGCGGGCAATGGCCTTGGAAAAGGTATTTATCCAGTTCGAGAGCGTGATAGACGGTGGAGCGGGCAACGTATGAGGCGCCGGCAGCGACCGCCAGGTCACAGATGGGGAAGGGTGGCTCCACGTTGCCATAGGGTGCCGTGGGCGTGCCCCCCAGGGGAGTGGTGGGGCTGGACCGGCCGCCGGTCATGCCGTAGATGCTGTTATTGACGACGAGGGCAGTGATCCCCAGGTTACGGCGGTCCGGCACCAACGGCAAGCGGTAGAGGTTGCCTCCGATTGCCAGCGCGTCCCCGTCGCCCATGATGGCGATCACCTTCATATCGGGCGGCAAGGCAGGGTGGCAAGCTCCGCCAGGGCGCGACCGTGTGTGGTGTGAAGGGTGTTGAAATCCATATAGACCGGCATGCGTGCGGTGCAGCCGATGCCGACCAGTGCCACGTTGTCATTATCCAGGCCGAGGTGGTCAATGGCGCGGATGAGAGCGCCCATGACAATGCCGATGCGACAACCGGAACACCAGATCGTCGGGAATTTTTTATTCTTGCGGAGTTTCTGAAGTGTTTCACTGCTATCGAACCAGTTTGACTGGGGGATCAGTCCTTCACCTGCCACGAGGGAGTGGGCTTCCGAAATAGTGTCATCCATCGGCTCAGGCCTCCATTGTCAAGGACCATCTGAGGGGTGACCATTTCACCGTTGGTGTGGACCACCCGTCTACCTTTTACGCCCAACCATACGCTCAACCTCATATGCCAGCTGCCCCAGGTTCATTCGGGAACAATGACCCGGTCCACGCGGTCCCCGAGTGCCTCCACTTGTTTTTCGGAAGCCAAATGGTCAGCAAGGTGAGCATGTCCACCTTTTTCCCCGGGCATGCAAGCTTGAGGGCATGGCGTGCCGTATGGGCTGAAGCGCCATAGGACAGGATGGCAATTTTGGCACCCTGCTGGTAATCTTCTTCCACAAGCGAAATGTCGTCCAGGTGCTTCTCGAGCTTGGAGTTCACCCGTTCCACCCAGGGATCCACCTCGTTGTTAGGCGCTGGGTGGGAAGCCGACCTCATCATGGAACAGGGCGGTAATGTGATAGCGGTAACCGGTGCCCAAAAGGTGCCAGAGGGGCCGGAACCATCAGGGGTATTGCGGAATGCCTTATAGGTCTCAGGCGATTCGGTCACATGGTGCTCGAAGATCTGAACGGTCTTGAAATCGGGAAGATTGACCGGCACGCGCCATATGCCCGACAATCTCGTCGGCGAGAATAATGACCGGTGTGCGATACCGCTCGGAAAATCGAAGGCCTTGATCGTAAGGTCAAAAGCCTGACGGACGGATGTGGAGCGAGGGCAATGATGGGATGGTCGCCATGCGTGCCCCAGCGGGCCTGCATCACATCGCCCTGGAGGGCGGCAGTGGGCTGACCAGTTGAAGGTCCGAGACGCTGGACATCCACAACCACACAGGGGATTCTCGGTCATGGCAGCGTATCCAATGTTCTCCTGCATGAGCGAAAAACCGGGACCGCTGGTGGCGGTCATGGACTTGAGGCCACCGACACAGCGCCTGGCCGATGATGGCAGCCATGCTGGCAATCTCGTCTTCCATCTGGATGAATTTGCCGCCACCTGGGAGTTCACGGGACAAGATCTCAGCCACCTCGGTGGAAGGGGTGATGGGGTAGCCCGCATAAAAACGACATCCGGCGGCGATAGCGCCCCAGCCGATGGCGTCGTTCCCTTGCATTAAATTTACAGACAAAGCAACCTCCAATTGGAAGTAACGACTTTGAAGTAATAACGACAACCCTAAAGGGTGCTTCCCCGCCGGGGAGGATGTCGCAAAGTCGTTACTACATATTTATTCGAGTTTTCTGACCACGATCGCCAGGTCCGGGCAATGAGTGTCACAAAAATGGCATGCGGTGCATTTCTCGGGAGCCACGATGCGGGTAGTCTCATCCGCATCCATGGCGAGGACCTTGGGCGGACAGAACTCAACGCAAATGCGACAGCCTTTGCACCAGGTGGCATAGATAAACACCTCGCGCGAGGACCTTTTTTGGCAGGCAGGGCAACTGTTTGCGGCTGACCTGAAACAGCAATTCCTTCAGTCATAAATCACCTTTTACTCCCTGGGGGTTGGGCAGCTGCGGTTTGGACAATCGTCGAACCTTTTATATTGAACACCCTGTAAAAGCAGAAGCCAGGATCAATAACCCAGCAGCACCCGGTAATATAGCCTAATTGTATCCGATTTGTGGTTCCCATGTATATAGAAGAATGTATTAAGAAAAGTATGCCATCCGTTCTGGTTTTGCGGGAGAAGAATTGGGCATGTTTTTGAGTAAGACCCGAAACCCTGCAAGAAGAAGACACCCCTGCCCCCTGCGGGGGCCTTCGGCGGGTAATTTGTCATGTCCCTCCGGGACTCCCTCGGAAACCTTCGCGCCCCGTAGGGGGACCCCTGCCCCCCAGCGGGGGACAAGCAAGCGGGGGCAGGCGGCACGAAGGAAAAGCAGTTGGTGTTTAAGGAGGAGAGCGTTAACCACGAAGGCGCGAAGGCACAAAGGGAGAATGAGCGTCTTTTTAATGGCGAGACTTGTCTCGCAACTATGAGGAGTCTCACCCGCCGCTGCGGGGCACCGAGGGGAGGATAAGCAAGGCTCGCGCCTGAGAATCAAGCCCGGAATACCCCCATGGGTGGGGGGTAAGAGGAAGTGACCCCCAGAAGCGGAGGAACAAATGAGGAACAATTCATTTGGAGGGGAAGATAGAGGTCCCAAGTGGGGATGGCATCGGCGAAACCCCTGTCCCCCAGCGGGGGCCTTCGGCGGGTACGATATACCCTTCGTGGACAATGTCCACTTCGTGGATGATATGCTCCGCAAATGCCGCGGTGCATCGACGACTTATGTCCCTGCGGATGCTATACAATCGTCGATATGGCGAACTGCGACTTGAGGTCGCAGTTCGCGCATTAATCCTCATCGGGGGGGATATATTTAAGTTCTTCAAGAGCTTTATCGAGGGTGGTCTGCTGATCATAGATGACCTTGCGGGAGCGATGCAGGCTTTCGATCCGTCCGACGGCGAGGGATACGGCGCGCAAGTCAATGACATATTTATCATGGTTCATTTTTCCATCATTGAGGGTATCCGCGACGCGGGCGAGATAGAGGCGGAGCAGGGTTTCTTCGTCGTGAAGCTCACCCTTGACATCACTATCCAGGCGATCCACTTCGGCCTGGGTAAAGGAACGGACATAGAACCCGTGCTTGAGGGCATTGTTGTTCCCGACAGGGGCGCCGCGCTTGCGAGGGGGTTTGGGATCGGGAGGCATGAAAGGATTATCTTTGGGAGGGGTGGGATGTGAGGCGGACATTTGCGGGCTCCTTGGGGATGGACGGTTGGATACTTCGGGATCCCTTGAGATTGAAACGATTGTTCACCACTACCCCCATAAAGCGGGGGCCTCCGCGAATCACCAGGACATCGAACGCGGATCGATGGACGATGGTGAAAGAGGAGGTTGTTGGTTGAGGATTGAAGAAAAGATTAACCACTGAAGCCACCAGGACACGAAGAAGGACAAATGAAAGATGAACGGTGGACGATGAAAGATGGACGATAGACAATGGACGATGGTGTAAGAGGAGATTGAGGGGGAGGATTGAAGAAAAGATTAACCACTAAGCCACCAGGACACGAAGAAGGAAAAATGAAAGATGGACGATGGACGATAGGCAATGAACGGTGGACGATGAAAGATGGACGATGGACGATGGTGGAAGAGGAGATTGAGCGGAGAGGATTGAAGAAAAGATTAACCACCGGGACACAACCCCCAAACGGCGGGGGCACAGAGACACGAAGAAGATCGAATAAAGACGAATGAGAGATTGCTTCGTCGGGCAGAACGCTCGTCGCAATGACGGAGGCGGAGGTGGAGAGGAGATTGCTTCGTCGCAAACCCTGCATCAACAAAATCGCAATGACAGAGGGCGTAATGACAGACGATGGGAGGACAGAAGGTGTAAGAGGAGATTGAGGGGTGAGGATTGAAGAAAAAGATCTAACCACGAAGCCACAACCCCCAAACGGCGGGGGCACAGAGGCACGAAGGAGGAAAAATGAAAGATGGACGATAGATAGTTGACGACAGACGATGGGCAATGACAGATGTTGGAAGGGGAGATTGCTTCGTCGGGCAAACCCCGCCCTCCTCGCAATGACAACAAAATCGCAATGACAGACGACGCAATGGCACACGGTGAGGGGTTGGGCGACCCAGCGGGTCGCCCAACGCTGCCGACTTCATGTCAGCGGCACACTTGCACCGTACTCCCGGAAGGACACCGGGACGGTGTACGTATGGTGCAGTGCAGGTGTGGCGTGCGGGCGGTTGCCCCCAAGGGGGGTGCTCCGCGAACCCGCCCGCCGCTCACCAACGGTTGACATAGAATTCATTCGAGGAGTGCCATGCATTAGCTGCTCCAATGGGTCGTAGCCTTCAGCCACGACGAAGTCGGTGGCTGATATGCCATTCGAGGCGGTCGAGGACGGCGGTGAGGGCATCGGCGAGGATGTAGTCGTCGTGGATGAGCTCGCCATCGGGACCGCGCGTGCCGTCGGGGACGCCCCAGCGGAGGGTCTTGGAGGGACCGGGGAGGATCTCGCTGATGCAATGGCTGTACTGGAGGCGGACCTCGTCGGATGGGGTCGGGGTCGATGAAGCGACCGGTCTCGATGATGGAGAGGAAGCGCCAGCCGATCTCGGATTTTTCCTGGGAGGTGAATTTGACCGGGATGACGCGGGTGGGGAATGCGCCGTCGAGCATGGCCCAGAGCCCTTCGCCGACGCCGGTGGCGTCGATGACGATCTGCTGCGGGGACCATTTTTCGGCGAGGTTCTTAATCTGACCGAAGACGGTGAGGTGATTCTGCCCGGTCCAGGAGTGACGGGCGAGGACGCGGTAGGTGGGGTGGTTGAGGGTCGGGGACGGTGGAGAGGTCGATGCCGACGATGGTGAGGGTGGTGGAGTCACGCCCGGGGTTGCCGAGGCCTTCGTTGAGGAGGGAGGAGGCGAGGGAGGTTTTGGATTCGTCCATGCCGGCGACGTCGATTAGGAAGGAAACGGAAACCAGATTCAGCGGGAGGCTCACCTTTGACGCCGTCTCGCTGGCAATCGAGGCGTGGGTGGAACTTGTCCCTGGTTCACGAACTTGGAACTCCGTATTCGCCCAGATCTATGAGGCGAGTCTTGGCTCGGCAGCTTCGCCTTCGAGAACTCATCGCTGAATCGGACTCGCCGGCTCGACGCCTCGTCGCCGTCGCCGATCGCGAGCGTCGGCTTCGAATCCTCGCTGCCTCGGACGGCTCGTATTTCCCTCGGGATGCTTCGCGATGGCGTCATGCGAAAGCTCGTCAGCGACCCAAGCCCTCCCAAATCGGCCGATTTGGAGAGGGCGCGTGCATGGTTGAGCTCGGACTCTCGTTGAAGCGGCAAATAGCGGCTGGAAGCCGCTTTTGCACGGAAATATCAGAGCAATCCGAGCGGGGGTGAACATGCCGGACTGGGCGTCGATGGTCTCGCAGAAGAACTGGGTGCGGACGAGGGGATGGTTGCGGCCGCGTTCTTCGATGAAGCGGTCAACAGTGTTTGCCATAGGCAGGAACCAGGCGGCGGACGTCGTCGGCGGTGAAGAAGAAGACACGCTGGATGCCGTCCTTTTCCTGGGCTTTGAGGGCAATGCGGCGCTGGCGCTCGAGCAGGGTATTGGAGGTCCAGGCGGTGCCCCAGAAGACGCGGGTGGCGTTGGTGGAGGCGGTCATGGGGTCGAAGTCCTTGTCGAACTTGGCGGGATCGACCTCCTGGGCTTCGTCGACGGAGAGGAGCAGATCGGCGGTGGCACCCACGACCTTGGCGTGGGTATCGCCGGAGAAGAACTGGAGGCAGGCTTTGCCCAACTTGTACATATAGCCCTTGGAGGTCTTCCAGCGGCGGCGGGAGGCGACACAGGCGTCGAGGGACTGGGCGACGCGTTCCATGTTGTTGGTGGTCTGGGGCTTGAAGGTGGGGGAGACGGAGACGATGCGCCCGCCGGTGTGACAATAGCGGAAGAGCAGCCAGGAAAAGATGTGGGCCTGGAGCTCGTTCTTGCCGGACTGGCGGGGGAAGATGACGACAAAGGTGAGACCGAGGTTATTCAGGATGGAGTCCTTGATGGCGAGGGCGATGCCGCGCTGGTAGGGACGGAGCAGGATGCCGCAGGTGTAGGCCCAACCGAGGGGATCGCGGCGGATGGTCTGGCGGAGGCGGAGGTGAGGAAGGTCCCTGCGACTCATGTCGCTGGGACTGGCGATGGCGGCTGGAAGCCGCCTCGCCTTGGGAGAAGGGGAATTGAGGACCCCCAAAGGGGGCGATGTTGTAGATTTAAGATTGAGCATTGGACACCCCGAGGAAGACGGCAGACGATAGATAATTGACGAATAGAGACCTTATAAGAACAACGGAATAAAACAAGATATTAAAGCAACAAGCGACGGTTGGCCGTCCCGTCGCTTGCCTGAAGATATTATAGAACAAATTTTCTAAACCGTCAAGAGGGTAAAACCAAAATGCCCCCAAATTCTCAGTCTGGACGACAAGAACGAATCTCTTGTTAAAAAAATGATAAGAAATGAGATAACGGATAGGTTGAAATATAAAAGAAATGGGAGATTTATTGCCAGGAAATGAGGAGTTAACCTAGCGGTTCGCGGTTCATGTCCTCTGCGAGGAGCTTTTTGACCATGTGCGATGTATTCTCAGGCAATACATCGCTTTTTTATCCCCTTTTCTCCTCCTGTGGGATACGAACCTCAATTCCCAGGGTTAACAGCCCCACGCTTATAGAAAATGGACGTGTTTTATTTAAGAAGCATTTGCTATAATGGATTAATACTTCATCCCAATTCGTATAATAAATTAATACTCTTATTGAATCTTTGTTAAGCCAGCAAACACAACTAAGACACAGAAGAAATGGCGACCTTGCCGTTCGGTGATCGAACTACTTGAAAACGCTCTTAAACTAATTGTTAGGAGTTCTTTCTCATGGAACCACAGCCTGATTCGGAACAAAATATACAACCGCATTCGATTTGGCAATCAATCATATTACATTTTTTACCAGGTGTATTGCTCCTCGTTTTCTTTGTCATAGCTGTACCCCGTGTTGAACACTTGGGGCTTCCCCTCCGCTTTGCATCCATCCTGGGTGTATTCCTGGTTCTTATCCCATTCGAACTGGGAGTCCTATTCTATGAGGGAAAGAAACGAAACGGCAGGTTCTCGCTTAGAGGGGTCGTAGTTTATCGAGAAAGGATTCCCCTTTGGCAATATTTCCTCTGGGTTCCCTTGCTTGTCATTTGGTCCAGCATTGGGGCTTTACTCTTATCCCCATTTGCAAATTTCCTTGTCAAAACGGTGTTCTCCTGGCTACCCACCTGGTTTATCGATTCGGACAACAGTGGAACCTCTAGGATCATCCTGGTTGTAATGGTGACAGTATTTGGAATTGCGAATGTATCGGCTGCCATAGTGGAGGAACTCTATTTCCGCGGGTATCTAATGCCAAGACTCTCCCGCATAAAAGGTTGGGCGCCATTGGTCAATACTGTGCTTTTTGCATTTCAGCATTTCCTTACACCCTGGCAGCAGCCTTTCATAATCCTGGGAGTGCTTCCACAGGCATATCTCGTTTCCAAAAAGCGCAACATCTATCTGGGCATCCTCGCCCATAGCATTCTTAATCTGTTATCAACGATATTATTGATAATGTCGGTTTTTGGTTGACAGGAAGTGGCAAAACACCGGCTCCCCTGATTGCCTTTGTCGTGGGTACACGCAGGCATTTTGCCAAGTATCGTGCGATCTTAAGTTTTTTGTCTTGCCACAAACCGCGGAAGGTAATCCAAACCGTTTGGCTGCTTGCTTTCGAACAATTATGCATTTCCTCTCTTAAATAAAAAGGGACATAAAAAATGCAAGAGGAATTCCAGTTTCATGCCGGTTACTACGATCATCTTCACCCTGACCCATCCATAAATTTCCAGATGAACCGTTGGATCAGCTGTCTGGGTCCAAGTGCGCTGGAGGACATGCAAGGGATTGCATCTCGACTCTTGGATTATCCTTCCTATCGCCGGGAGTTCCTCGCCCTGGCAGAGAAAGCGCTCTCGGAGGGACGCAGCCTGCATGCCGCTTATTACTTTCGTTCAGCTGAGTTCTTCATGCGGCAGGACGATCCGCTCATGAGCCTGACCCGCAGGAAATTTCTGAACCTGTTATGGGAAAAAGTTGGGGTAAATGAAGGCGACCGGGTTGCAGTACCTTACACAGACGGCAATCTCAGCGGCTTGCTGCCTGCATACCGTTTTTCCCATGACCGGCCCAAAAGCACAATTGTCATTCATGGCGGTCACGACAGTTATATTGAAGAGTTCTTTCCGGTGATTCTATTTATCCGTGATGCAGGCTACGATGTCATCTGCTTCGAAGGACCGGGGCAGGGAGGGGCGCTCCATGAATCCGGGCTATTTCTGAACTCATGAATGGCATAAACCGGTGGGGGCAATATTGGATTACTTCAAACTGGAAGATGTAACTCTGCTTGGAATATCAATGGGCGGCTGTTTTGCCTTGCGTGCTGCCGCTTTGGAACCGCGCATACGGCGGGTGATCGCTTATGATGTTTTCTTCGATTGGATTGGCACAACATTTGAAAAGCTCAAGCCGATTGCACCCCTGCTTGGATTCCTGCTCAATTCAGGAGCCTCCGGGCCTTTCGATCTTTTACTGGCTGGCATCATGAAAAAGAGTCCCTTGTTTGACTGGGCGATGCACCAGGCCAGGCTGGTACTTGGAGTTTCCACCTCTTTCGAGGTTTTCCAAAAGAGCAGGTCCTATACTACCCGGGATGTCTCATCGCAGGTCAAACAGGATGTTCTCTTGATGGCCGGGAGCGAAGATAATCTGATCCCGCTGAGCCATTTTTACCGGCAGATCGAAGCCTTGAAGAATCCAAGGTCGTTGACCGCCCGACTTTTACACGGGAGGAGCAGGCACAGAACCATTGCCAGGTAGGCAACCTGCGCCTGGCTGTGGATTATATGATGGACTGGATTGACTTCACTCACCAGCATGCAAATTAATCTGCGAGATTGCACGGCGAGCCGCCCAACCCCCACTTTAGCGAACGCTTCGCCTACGGCTCCGTGTCGTTGAGCCAAACCGTTGGGTTGCCGAGAATCAAATTGAAAACGATATGGAGTGAAAAGAAATGCAATCGGAAGTTGATAATATCATTAAACAGATCCCTGCTTGGAAAGATGTGGACAATTTAAAGGTTGAACCTTTAGCAGGCCTGACCAATACTAATTATTTAGTGACAGTCAATGGGGATCGATTCGTATTGCGGGTAAGTGGGCAGAACACAGTCCGCCTTGGGATCAATCGCGAATATGAATTTGAAGCACTATCAGAAGTATCAAAGGCAGGTATTGGGGCACAAGTCGAGTACTATTTGCTTCCTGAAGGGCATCTGGTGACACGCTTTATCAACGGCCACCATATGACGTTGGAAGAATATCGTACACCTGAAAATATTCAGCGCATCGTGAAGACAGTGAAACGTCTCCACAAATTACCGTTAACCAAAGCCTCCTTTTCCCCATTCCGTTGCGTTGAAAGTTATGCCGAACAAGCCCAGTCTATGCGGGTTCCATTCCCCCAAGGTTTTGACAAGCTGCTTGAAAAGATGGAAAAGATTGAGAAAGAACAAGCCCGTGACACTTATCCCTGGAAAAGGTTTTGTCACAATGATTTATTCTGTGTGAACGTGCTTGACGATGGGAAAATATGGTTTATCGATTGGGAATTTTCTGGGGGTGGTGACATTTATTACGATCTGGCTACGCTAACATATGCATACGATTCGCCAGACAGCTTGCCGCGAGAGCTTCAAGAATATATGCTTGAGTGTTACTTTGGCAATGTGAAGAAAGAGAACTGGACACGGTTGGAAGGTATGAAGTACATGTTGATGTTTTTCACCGCGATGTGGGGTCTTTTACAGCATGGAATGCATAAAGAAGGGTTGATTCGAGAGGTCGAAGGTTTTAATTTTTTGGAGTACTCCAACGTCACTTTTGAAGCAATGATGAAAGTCCTTTAGCTGAGTCCTAGCGCAATACAACCCAACACAGCGTGCACTTGATGCTGGGGGACACGAGGCTTTTCAAGCATTTTTCTGGATTAGAGTTTTTCCTGCTCCCAAACAGGGTACGCACCCGTCCACCTATCGGTAGCTAAAAAAATAACCCTCATGATAAGTTCATTCCCCTCAAATTCCCTCTTGGAGGATTTGAACCTCGGACCGCTAGGTTCGCGGTTCATGTCCAGGACGAGGCATGGGCTTCCCTTCACGCCAGTGCAGCGAGACGATGTCCCCATATAACGGGGACGATGTACGGGGACGATGTCGCCCCAACCATTGGTGCGAACAGGGCGAGGACATCCTTTACAGGACGATGAGCCTCGCCCCTACAAGGGCGGAACACGTTGCGTCCCACCCAAGATATTTGCAGCTCAAGGACAACTAAATCATACACGTCTGGGAATCAAAAAAGGGCAACCTCATGGCTGCCCTTAATTTCCAGATACACGTAATCAATTAGTGGACGGAACCTGTCAAGGATTAATTTGCTGATGAATTACGAGCGTCCAGGTTGCATTGCCGGGTGCGGTAGCCTGAAGAAGTGTGCGGTCTGACGGGATCGTACTCCTCTCCCAATGTGCGATCAAGACCCTGGCTGAACTCCTTTCAGGGGTATTTTCAAAAATTATAATCCCAGTATAATCTTTGAATACCGTCCATCATTCCGTCGGAGGGAACAATGAAAAAAAAGAACGGCATCCATCGCAATACCCTGATCTCCCTAATCTGTCTGACCGCAATCCTTACCAGCCTGCTGGGCGCCTGCAACATGCCCGTTTCCAACAGCGGCTGGACCGGCGAAGGCTACAAGGTGCTGGTGGTGTTCCTGAAGTGGAACAACGAACCGAACTGCACCGCCGAAGCCCCCTGCCAGCCCAATTTTAACGAACAGGATATTCTCGATATCCACGAGCCCAGGCAGCACCGGCCCGGACTATATTGCCGCCCTTGATCAAACGATCAACACCTACTACCAGAAAGCCACCTTCGGCCAGGTCCATTTCGATTTTGAACTGGTCGAACCCCCGACCGTCCACGAGGTGGGCTCCGACTTCACGGCCGGCTGGTGGAATTCCCGGTACCCGCTCAGCACTATAAACAAGAACAAGATCGGCTGGAAACAGCTAGCCGTGGACATTGCCTACAACAAATATGGCGAGGCAATTTATAACTACGACCGCATCCTGTTCTTTTCCAACATGCAGCACCGCGGCGGGCAGATGTGCTGCCTTTCGGCCCCAACCCCGTTCTACGCGTTCAAGGACGATTATCAGAAGAACTCCTGGAAGGGGAGTGATACCGAGTTGCTTTCCGGAACCATTCCCATGATGGTGGCCGAGGTGGGCGAGGGATCCAATGAAAACCAGATGATCACCGTGGCCGCCCACGAACTGGGACATACGCTCGGTGCCCCGGACCAATATTACGGAGGCAACCCCGGCATGGGCTACTGGGACATCATGGGCGATGACGAACCCTTTACCATTTCGGCGCCTGGACCAAACTGGACCGCGGCTGGCTTGGACTGGACCGCCAATACCACCATGATGCCCTGCAATACCGGAAAATGCGAGATCACCACCGGCCTCGATCCCGTGGAGCGCATTGGCAATAACGCCCTGCTCATCCCGGTGGGAGTGGGTGCCAGCACTGCAGAGGCGGTCGCCGGCAGCAGCGGAAGCAGCGGGGGGTCCACCTTCACCGGTATCATGGCCGAATGCCGCAAAGCCATCAACGGTGATGAAAAGATTCCCGAAGAAGGCGTGCTGGTCACTTTCAGCAACCCGTTCATCCTCGACAGTGTGGCCGGCACCGTCTCGGAAGTGCTCACCAATGAAGGCTATAAGTACGCCTCCTGCAGCCCGGCGAATTTTATTACAGCCAGAAATATGACGTCCGCATCACCAATATCTCCAATGCGGGTGACGACACCTGCACGGTCAAAGCCCAACGGACGGTCGTGCAAGCCCCGACATGTCCATCCGGCAGGGAGCGGTGTATGCCGGGCAGCAGTTTGACCGCTATAAATCCCCGGATATCTGGGTTGATGATTACGCCTATCCGGGCCAGACAATCACCCTGGTGACGACAATCCAGGGATATACGTTGGATGTCCCCGACGGATATGGCGGCCCGGTTCAGCCAAATATAAATAGTGGAACTACATTCATGGGTCTTGTGCGCAACGAAGGCGTCCTGCCAGCCAAAAATGTGGTCGTCAATATGTATCTAAAACAGCCGCTCAGCCAGACCATCCAGACCCAGGGCTGCGGCGCATCGTCGGATGCCCTGGGCATCGAAGATCTTATGGCGCATTCCATGCTGATCAAAACAGAGACGTTCCCGGAGATCCTGCCGGGGCAGGTGGGATACATAATGGGTGACAAGTCAGGTTTCACACTTGAACCTTTGGAGATCATGGTGGAGATCGAACCCGTTGAGGGAGAGCTGAACCTGGATAACAACCAGGCCCGTGAGACCTACACCGTATTTCGAAAAGGGATTACACGACACGATCGACACGGCTGGCATGAGCGTCTCGCTCAGCCCGGAATGCCACAAGGAATATGGAATATGTGGCGATGGAAGTGCCCGCGGATGGCTCGAAATGCGAGGCATACAATCTCCTCCATTTTTCCAGCCAGCGGATTCATGGCCCCCGGCGAGACCGTCAATTTTAATCTTTCCAGTGCGCCCAGCAGCACTGCCAACCCCGGCGATGCCTGTGATGCGAAGTTCAGCGTCTTGATGCCGCTGAATGATGGCACCTTCGTCCCGGTCGAGTCGTTCTGGTTTTAGACAAGATCGTTTCTCCCGCTACGCTGACCTGCTCAGCCCCGGCTGGCTCCAGCGCCCCAGGCGTACCGGTGACCATTACGGGCGCGCTCGACCCCGGCCTGGCGCAGACCATTGCCCTGTTCTACACCGACCCGACCGGCCTGGTTGAAACCCGCACCCTATTGACCAACACCGAAGGCATCTACAGCGACCAGTTCACTCCCGACCTGACCGGCCAGTGGATCGTGACCGCGGCCTCGGCCAGGACGAGACCCACGCCTACACCCTCTCCGATCAGTGCTCGTTCAAGGTGGATGACCTGACGGTCACCCCGGTGCCTGTTGTGCTCCCTCCGACCTTCAAAGCCAGCATATCCGCCAACTGCCGCCAGAAGCCGTCCACATTTTTTGGGTCAACGGGCGTCACCACGGCCGGCAGTGAATACCCCATCACCGGGAAATCCGATTTGATCGGGTGGTATCAGATCAAGCTCACCGACACGCAAAAATGCTGGGTGTCGGCCTCCACCGGCCAGACCAGTGGAGACCTCACCGGTGTGCCAGTATTGGTTGTAGATATCATCACCCCCACTCCGGTCATCACCATTGTTGCGCCGCCGGCCTCCTACTGCAGCCAGTTCACCAGTTTCGGCATCTGTCAAGTTGCCAATGGTGACCGCTGCAAATGGAACAGCGACGTAGGCCTCTGCGTGAATAAGTAAGGCCTGCCCGAGAATGTCGGCGGGGATCCCAGACCTGGTGGGTGGAAATAAGGAAAAGGGCGACCACACCCCCTGAAAACGTGGGTAAATAAGGGTCGACCCTACCAAGATATTTTCAAAATTAAGAAGGATTGGTAAAAAAAGAAGGGCAACCGCAGGGTTGCCCTTCTTTTGCCAAATTGGCGAAATATGCTAGTGGACGGTAACCGTCAGAGAGTAATTAACGACCTGTCCGTTATTGGGGATGACCTCGATGACGTACATCTGGGTTTGGGGCAGAACCCCGGTCCAGGAATTGGCCTTCGCCAGGGGGCTCAAGAGGGGACCGGTAGCGATCCCAAAAACGTCGAGGTAGGCCGTGGTGGAGGGTACATTGAGGGACACGGTCATGGTCTGGCCAGCCTTGCAGCCGAAGCCATAGGAAACCACGTATCCATTTACGGTGGAGCCATTCAAGGTGATGGATGTGGCACCCGAGGCAAAGTTAACCAGCTGGGCAACCTTGGCGGTGAGGGTATATTTCTCGGCAGTGGGACCACCGATCACCTGGATGGTATAGACCTCGGTCTTGGGGAGCAGCCACTGCCAGCGGGTCCATTTGTTGGCGGAATCGAGCAGCTTGGTGCCATTCGGCTCCAGTACACCCAGAGTGACGTCAGCATGCGGGGATTCGAGGATCAGGATCATGGGCTGGGACTGGCTAGCGGACAACTTATACTCAATCACCTGTCCAGGCTGGGCGGTGCCCTCCACGACCCCGGCGGTAGTCCCAGGAGTGAAGACAATCATCCCAGGCACAGGCGTTGGGGAGACGGTTGGCAAAGGGGTCTGAGTGGGAGGAATCGGTGTGGGAGGGATGGCTGTGGGAGTGGGGAGGGGGACAAGCGGTGTTGGACTGGGGAGAATGGAAATGGGCGTTGGGCTTGGAGAAACGGATGTAGGTGCGGGAGGAGTGGATAAAGGCAGGCTGCAGCCTGCCAACAGGAAAACGGTTATCCCAAGGGAGATGATCTTTGCCCAGAAATTGGGCTGAGAGATTGTAAGTTTTGTTATCATTTGTTTGCCTCTTTTCGAATAGAACATCGATTAATCATAATACATGACGCTGAAATGAGGAATATTGTTCCCGCGGATGTACGGCTAATCAAAGAAGTCGAGAATGTGCAAGCCATACCTTGCCCTCCCCCAGCCCTCGGTGCTTCGTACGCCGAAATCAATCGAATGCGGCTCGACGCCACTTCGGCTAGTTCCCAAATCCTGGGGATTTGGGGAGGGAGCTCCGATCTTCGGGAATGGTGCGGAATTCTGATGTGGTCGATTTGGGGCGGATCGGTTGCCCCAAAAGGGATGCATTGGCAATGCCAATCCAGCTTTCCCCCAAAGCGTGCAAGTTCGTTACGAACTTATCCCTGGGATTTGGGGAAGGAACACTCTTATGATGGAAAAACCGCGTCCAAAAAGGACACGGTTTCCGATGGCGGGGAGGGCGGGATTCGAACCCGCGGCTGAGCTTTAAGTCCCAGCACTCACTTAGCAGGCGAGCCCAATCGGCCACTCTGGCACCTCCCCATGTGCAGTTGTTATTGCTCCGGAAGTTGGCAAGGCGGAGGGAGAGGGATTCGAACCCCCGGTGACCTTACAGCCACGACTGATTTCAAGTCAGTTGCCTTAAACCACTCGGCCATCCCTCCGGGCGGGAAGATTTTACCATATCTTGCTAGGGTGGTCAATGATCCTGCTCGACAACATGGCGCACCTGCGCACTGGATGTCGCAGTGCGCGCAGACCTGCCTTGGACAAACAACCTTGGTATAATTCACGCCCGATGAAAAAATACCATGTTTGGACCGAAGGCTGCCAGATGAACGTGGCCGATTCGCAACGCCTGGGATCGGCCCTTGAACGACTGGGTTACGAATTTACCGGCAAGGCCGAAGAGGCGGATGTGATCGTGCTGAACACCTGCGTGGTGCGCCAGTCCGCCGAGGACAAGGCGTACGGGCGTTTGAGTTCCCTGCGCCCGCTGAAGACCAAGAACCCCGACCTGGTGGTGAACCTGATGGGCTGCCTGGTGGGCATCCGGGATCCCGAGAAGTTGCGCGCCCGGTTCCCGTTCGTGGATGTGTTCTCGCCGCCCTCCGACCCGGGTCCGCTGATCTCGTTCCTGACCCAGGGCGAGGCACAGCCGCTCGAGAAGAGCGAGACCGAGCGACGGTTCGCGCTGATGGACGGGGATAATGCTCCTGCCGGAACATGAGCGCGGCAAGACCGTCTCGGTGCACCTGCCGGTCGTGCTGGGCTGCTCGCATGCCTGCACCTTCTGCATCATCCCGTCCCGGCGGGGAGCTGAACGGTCGCGCCCTGCGGACGAGATCACGGCCGAAGCCCGTTCCCTGGCTGCGCAGGGGGTGAAAGAGATCACCCTGCTGGGGCAGATCGTGGACCGCTACGGGAAAGACCAGCCGGAGGGTCCGGACCTGGCAGCGCTGCTGCGCAGGCTGCAGCCAGTTGGAAGGGTTGGAACGGATCCGCTTCCTGACCTCGCACCCGAATTATTTCAGCGAAGAACTGATGGACACGCGTGGCGGAACTGCCCAAGGTGATGCCGCACATCGAAATCCCGATCCAGGCGGGGGATGACGAGATCCTGAAGAAGATGCGGCGCGGCTACACCCAGGACGATTACCGCGGAATGGTGGCGAAAATCCGCGAGCGCATCCCCGGCTGTTCGATCGCCACGGATATCATCGTTGGGTTTCCGGGCGAGAGCGAGGCGCAGTTCATGGAGGACCTACCACCTGCTGGAGGACCTGCGGATGGACGTGGCGCACCTGGCGCGCTACTCGACGCGGCCCGGAACGGTGGCGGAGACGGCTGTATCCGGACGATGTGCCGGAGGAAGAGAAGATGCGCCGCTTCCGCCTGCTGGAAGACCTGCAGGAGAAGATCGGCGGCGAGATCAACGCGGGGTATCTTGGAAAAAAGGTGGAGGTGCTGTTCGAGGAAAAGGTGAAAGGACGCTGGCAGGGACGCACGCCAACCAACAAGCTGGTCTTTGTGGAAAGCGAAGAGGACCTGCGAGGGGCAGGTGAAGCCGGTGACGGTGACATGGACCGGGCCGTGGTCCATGCAGGCGAGACTGTAAATGAGAGAGGAGATTGCCACGTCGGGCACCCCAGCCTAAGACCGGGAAAAAGGTCCTCACTCGCAATGACACAAGGGAAGAGTATGCACGAAGAGAAAATCAGCCCGATAGCGATTTGCGTCTGCCGAGACGGGTGAGCGTATCCTGGTGGCGGAAGGGTACGACAGCAAAAAGGACGACCTGTATTACCGACCCGCTGGGCGGGGCGATCGAGTTCGGCGAACACGGTGATGAGACGGTGAAGCGAGAATTCCGAGAGGAAATTGGAGCAGACCTAAGCGAGGTCCGCTACCTGGGGCATGCTGGAGAATATTTATACGCGTGGGGAAGAACGGGCACACAGATCGTGCTGGTCTATGATGGGCGCTGAAGCGACCGCAGCATTTATGAAAAAGAATCCCTACAGGGGGATGAACTGGGTGAACCCTTCAAGGTGGTATGGAAACGGCTGGACGAATTCGGCAGGGGAAAGCCACGGTTTATCCCGGAGGGATTGCTGGAACTGCTTGGTGATTAAACCAATCTCCCGCCTAGTTTCAGCGGGAGACTGGTTTCAATAGGAGGCAAGACTGTTGCTCAATTTGCTGAAAACATTTCCGATGGTCGGGCCGAGGATGAGTAAAACAGCAATAACAATTAGAGCAATTAACAAAAAAAGGAATGCATACTCGACCATGCCCTGCCCATGTTCACGGATGCTGTACAGCATCGCCATCACCTCCTTTATCTAAATTTCCATAGACCTATTATATACCGATTGGTTTTCAAGTGACTTTGCATATTTGCAAAGTGACCGTAACGGGCAACCGGGACAGGCAGGCTTGCGGGCAGCGCAGATCTCGCGACCCAGGCGGATGATGTTCAAATGGGCGGCATAATATGTTTCGGGCGGGAAAAGATTCTCCAGGTGAACATGAGCCTGCGCGACCGTCATCGGGGCGGGGAGCAGCCCGACGCGTCCGGTCACCCGGTAAATATGCGTGTCGACCGGGAAAGCCGGGCGTCCCAATGAAAACAGCAGGACAATGGCGGCAGTCTTTGGCCCGACGCCCTTGAACTTCATCAACCAGGCACGTGCATCCTCAAGCGGCAAATCTTTCAGGAAATTGCAAATCCAGCGAACCGCGCTCGGCATAAATATCCAACAGGACCTGGCGGATGCGGGGACCTTTTTGATTGGCAAGCCCAGCAGGGCGGATGGCAGCGGTGATCGCGGCAGGATCTGCAACACGCACCTGGTCCCAGGTTGGAAAGCGCCGGCGGAGCGATTCAAAAGCACGGTCGCGGTTAGAATCATTGGTATTCTGGGAAAGGATGGTAGAGACGAGTTCATCCACCGGCGGCATGGGGGAGCGCCAGACGGGTTGTCCATAAAAATCCAGCAGGCGCTGGTGCACCTGCCGGGCGAGTTTCGCGAGAGTCGTCAAGCTGGTTATGCAGTCCTTTGCAAGGTGAAGACCGGATGGGATTCACCGACCACGATCTTGCGCCAATTCGTGACCGGCTTGAGGGGGCCAAAATCGGCAGCCAAAGCCTCCAGTTCCTTTTCCCCGATATACCCCATCTGGCGCAGGATTTCCAGGGTAACTGCGGGGCGGACACGGTTATATGAGTCGCCATTCGCTTTGCGGATGGGAAGATCCCCATCAGAAATTTTGATGGCAATTCCAACCCCCGGAGATTCAGCTCCCAATGCCGCCCCCATTATCCCCAAGATCATGTATCCTTCCGCGCCACCCTTGGCGACGATTCGTCCAGAACAAACTTCCATCAGACGCGTATCGAAACGTCCGGTCCCAGCGACCATGGTTGGGTTTGCCATCATGGACTGGGTGATGCGACGACAAGCGGCAGCTCTTTCGGGTTGGAGACTGCGGGGGTCACACAAACGGGCGAAGGCGAGAGCAGCATTGTAAAGCGGGACGGCAAAATTGGGGACCGAACATCCGTCAATACCCAGCTCAACCTGGTCGAGTGGAAGGCTGCACATCTCTGCCAGCGTTCCAAGAATGACCTTCTGAACCGGATGTTCGGGATTGACGTAATCCGAGATCGGCAGCCCGCGCATACGGGCGGCTGCCAGCATCCCCGTATGCTTCCCGGAACAATTATGACGGTTGGGGGTGAGGGTTTCGCCCCGGGCACGCATGGCTTCCACGGTGGGCATATGTGAGAGCGGATGCGTCCCACACAACAGGTCGCTTTCCTGAACACCGACCTTGGCCTGGATAGCCTTGATCACCTCAACCTGCTCATCGGTGCCATCGTGGGAGCCACAGATAATCGCCATTTCCCTGGAGGTGAGGTGAAAAGCCTGGTCGCCGCCGCGCTCGATGAATGGAAGAGCCTGGAACGGCTTGGAGCTCGAACGAAGGAATGTAATGGCATGGGGATCGCCCAGCGAGGCAAGCAAGCGACCGCCCGAGTCGACCACTGCAGCGGCCCCAAAATGGACAGATTCAACGATGCGCCCGCGGGTCACTTCAAAGACCGGCTGGTAATGCTCTGCCAAAGGTTTCCTACTCCTCACCGCCGGCTGTTCCGGAAGAGCGATAATGGCGGCTGTAATAATGGTGCAAACCATAACGCAGGCGGCGGGTATACTTCTGCAATTGGGTCGATGGAATCTTGAAGGGACGCAACAAGGGCGTGATCAGGTTTTCAACAGCTTCGGGGGAGGATTTTTTACCAGCCAGCTTTTCGACCTTATTGAATACCGTTTCCAGATAATCCTTTTGGGCGCGGATCACATCCACAGGCACCACCCCTCCACGACCACTGACCACAAGCCAGTTCCGATAAGAAGGGGAGAGGAGAAGCTTAAGGGTATCCAGCCAGACTGGCAGGTCCGCTCCGGCGAGGAAAGGCGGCTGGTTTTTAATCACTGCGTCCCCAACAAAGACAACCTTGGACTCAGGCAGTATCACCCAAGCTGCTCCGGCGGTCGGACCGGGATGGTGTTCCAACAGGACGGGGGAGTCGCCCCAGTAAATGGTCATTTGACTACTGAAGGTGATCTCCGGAGGGACCCAGCGGATGTTTCCCAGACCGGGTATGCTTTCCCAGTCTGAACCAGTCTCATCGCCCTGGGCTTTGAAAGTGGTTGGACGGGTGCGGAAGACATGAGCGGTCTTTTCCTGGGCTACGATGGTGCAGTCCATGGCACGGTCGCCCAAAGTCCGGTCGGGGTGGGCATCGAGGTTAACGAGCAACCGTTCGGAACCACCTCCCAGGTTCATGAGGGCGGCGCGCCAGGCGCGCCCATCCTCGGGTGAGGGGGGCGCGTCGACCTGGACCAACCCGTGAGGCAGGTTAATCACCCCCAGTGTGGCACCAGGGAATTGATGGTCAATATATACATCCGTCGCGATGGTCTGCATGCTTTCTCCTGACAAACCTAGATATCCCGGGAAACCGGGAGGGTGAGGATAAACTTGGACCCCTGTCCTACTTCGCTTTCGACCCAAATTTTACCGCCATGACCATTGACTGCCAAGCGACAGAAGGCAAGCCCAACCCCAAGACCGCTGGCATTATCCTGACGCTTGAGGCGGGTGTATTTTTCGAAGACATGTTCCAGTTGATCGCCGGGGATGCCTGACCCATTGTCCTGCACCCAAAACTGGACCCAGTCGCCTTCCTGTTTGCCTCCCAATTCAATAGCCCCTTCGGGAGCCGTAAATTTGGAGGCGTTCTCCATAAGGTTGATGAGGACGCGGCGGATCATATCCACGTCCACCCAGACAGGCGGCAATTTATCGGATAAATTGCTTTTTAACTCCTGGTGCCTGCTGTCGGTCATCGGGCGGACAGCTTCTATTGCATCGGCGACCAGAACGGTGGGGATAACGCTCTGCTGGGAAACAATGGCCTGGCCGGCTTCAAGGCGGTTGATGTCGAGCAAGGAACTTACCAGTCGCTGGATACGGTCCGTGGAACGACGGGCAATGGTGGTCACCGATTGGATGGCTTCGTTTTCGGTGTCGGGAAACAATGTTGAAAGGACGTCGAGGCTCGAGATGATGTTGGCCAACGGAGACCGCAAGTCATGATAGATCATGGAAGTCAACTCTTCGCGCAGGGTATCCAGTTCCTTCTTTTCGCTGATATCCCGCATCAGCCACTGCAAGGATTCGGCTTCCTCGAATACCACTTTACGAACATAAACCAGGATGGGAATCTTTTTACCACTCCTGGTTTTCAAGACAGATTCGTAGCTGATGATCTTCCCTGTTTTGAGCTTATCCAGGCTGACCATTTTATTGTCCATGGACCCATCATGGAGCTGGTCGATCATCAATCCCTGTATCTGCCTGGAGGTGTATTCGGTAATCACCGCGGCCTGGCGGTTGGCCTCGTGGACTTTGCCATCCAGGCTGGTTATGAGAATCGGGTCCACGCTGTCATCAAACAACTCGCGGTAGCGTTTATGAGCTGCCTGGAGCTGCTCAAACAACTGGGCGTGCTGGATGGTGGAACCGGCGAGGTTACCAATGCCGGTCAGTACCAGGAGGGCATCGGTGTCGAAAATTCCTGAGATTGGATTGATCGCCTGGAGGATGCCGATGACGCGTCCCTGGGCATAAATCGGAGCAACCACCATGGCGTGGATTTCAAAACCAGCGAAGAGCTCCCCGGGGACAAAACGTTTGTCTTCGCGCACAACGGGGATCACGACCCCCTCGCCTTCGTGAGCCACCCACCCAATAACCCCCACGCCAGCATGAACGCGCTTTCCGACTATCCCTTCCTTGTGCTCCCCAGTGGCGGCATAAAAGACAAGGTCCCAGTTGGTTTCCACGAGCGCAAGTGCGACCGTCTCGACCTGCAAGGCCTGGATAGTCTCATTCAATATGCGCTGCAGCACATCGTCCAAGCGGAGGCTGGCATTGATGGCGGCTGCGCTGGCTGCCAGGGCAGTCATAACGCGTGCCTGGCGCTGGCTCTCCGCGTAAAGGCGGGCGTTGATCACTGCAATGCCGGCCTGGTCAGCAATTGCCTGCATCAGGCTGAAATGATCCTGGACATAAGAACCCGGAACAGGGTGCACCAGCGTGAGGACTCCCACCAGGCGTTCGCGTGCCATCAAGGGGACACATAATGCAGATTTCGCACCAGATTGATCGGCAGCATCATCCGGCCGGCGCAGCCAGCGCTCATCCTGGCTGGTATCGGGGACCATGGCGGGTTGACGGTTGCGGACAACCCAACCTGCCAGGCCGCGTTCCACGGTCTCGCGCAACTGCTGGGTAGTATGGTCATGAACCTTTCGTCCATAAACGATGGCCGAGTCGATTGCGCGGCCGTTATCGTCAAGGACAACAATGCTGGCGCGTTCTCCGCCCACATACTTGAGCGATTGGAACAAGATGCGCTGCAATACCATGCGCAACTCCAGAGCGGAGGCCAGTTCACGGCTGACATTGTATAGGAATTCGAGCGTTGACTTGGTCTTTTCGTCTGCCATAGTTTCCTGTTAAATATACTTCAAACCGGTTCCTGTATTGAATAATACAACTTTTTCGCCAGGTTGTACCCATCCATTCTCGACCAGGTGATGGAGACCTGCCAGGGTGGCTGCCCCCTCAGGACATGCCAGCACACCTTCGGTCTGCGCCATCTCGCTTCGCGCGTACCAGGATCTCCTCGTCGGAGACCGTCAAGGCAGTACCCCGGCTATCCCGGAGAATCGGCAGGATCAACCGGTCGGCGAAGACGTTCGGAACACGCAAGCAAGCAGCCAGAGTGGCGGCGTTTTGCCAGGTCTCGCGCGCGCTGTGCACCGCTTCGGAAGGCTCGCACCAGCGGAGCGCAACCTTCCGCCTGGACAGCCACCATGCGCGGGCGTTTGGGACCAATCCAGCCAAGGGCTTCCAATTCTGCGAAGGCCTTCCACATGCCAACCAAACCAGTCCCGCCACCGGTGGGGTAGATAAGCACCTCCGGCAGGTGCCAACCAAAGGATTCAGCCAGTTCGAATCCCATCGTCTTTTTACCCTCCAACCCGGTACGGTTCCTTGAAGGTGGAAAGGTCGAACCAGTCCGTGCCCCTGGCAGCTTCTGCAGCCAGCCGGGCAGCATCACTGATGAGTCCGTCCACCAGGTGCAAGTCTGCACCAGCCGCGCGGACCTCGTGCTGGTTGGCAAGAGGGGCATCCTTTGGCATGAAGACATGCGCTTTCATGCCAGCGCGGGCAGCGTAAAAAGCCAGCGCACCTCCGGCGTTCCCCGCGGTAGGAATGACGAATTCCCTGCAGCCCAATTCCAGTGCCCTTGACACGGCAACACACAACCCACGAGCCTTGAATGAGCCGGTGGGGTTGGTGGCTTCGTCTTTTATGAAAAGCTGTTCGAGATCAAGCTTTTTCCCAAGCCGTCCGGCGGGCAGGAGCGGTTTATCGCCTTCGCCCAAGGTCAGGCGGAATTCCTCTTTGCGTACGGGCAGAAGTTCCGCCCAGCGCCAGACCCCGCGCGGACGAGCGGAAACCTGGGCAGGGGAGACGCTGGCCGTCACTTTCTCAATATCGTAGCGCGCCAGGAGCGGCGAACAGCAATCTGCGCAAAAATTTTGCACCCGGTCGGCATCAAATTTATTTCCCGCATTCGGGGCATTCAAGATGGGTGAGTGCACTTTCAGGCATTGCAATTAGTATACTGCTTCTTTTGGTAAAATTGGAAACTTGTTCCGTTGGAGGGGGAGATCCGATCCACTGAAAGACCTGGAACCCGAATTGGCTGAGCAAATCCGTATGGAAAGAAATGAGTACATTATTGGATAGGTTTATTCATTGAATGTTCATGTGGAAGTGCTATGATAGACATAGAACAGACAGGTGAACGTGCTTTCTCTCTTCTCTCCTCCGAAACGACCCGGAACAACTATCCGGGTCGTTTCGTGTTTATAAGGATATATTAAGTCAGGGCAGTTTATATAGTATGGGTTTCAGGAGGGAGAGATCAAATTCCGCCATGCGATCGGGACCGAGTTTTTCCATTGCGCTGACCGCGGCCTGCAAGTCCCGCTGCAACTGACCCGACGTCGATCCCCCGGCAGATCTCGGGCCAAATGGTTAACCATTTCTGGCTGCGATGAAAAACCTTGATCGCCCCGGCATAATTTTTGCGGGTTATGTGTAAATAGACCACCCCTGCCTGCAGGATTCCCCGATAAAGCTCGCGGACAGGTCCCGTTTCTGCACGCCAAGCTGTTTCAAGTGCCTCATGGGCTTTCCAGTATTGACCGTTATTGAATAGTTCCAGCCCCTCAACCGCTGCTGGATGAAGAGGTCCAGCACAATCTGCGATGGCAGATGGCGGTGGGATCTGAAGGTTGAGTTGCGTTCATGAACCGTCCTGAAAAGGAACGCAGGAAATCCCGATCTGAAGAGGGGGACAACCTATCGCTTTAATGTCCGATATTTGACCCGATGCGGCTGGAGGTCTTTCCCAGTAGTTTCCTTTATGTGGGCCTCGTAGTCCGACCAGTTGCCAAGGAACAGGTGCGCCTGGCTGTCGCCTTCAAAGGCGAGGATATGGGTGCAGATGCGGTCCAGGAACCAGCGGTCGTGGCTGACGACGACGGCACAACCGGCAAAGTTCTCCAGGGCTTCCTCCAGTGCCCGCAGGGTGTTCACATCCAGGTCATTGGTGGGCTCGTCGAGCAGGAGTACATTGGCACCCTCTTTAAGAGTCTTGGCGAGATGGACACGATTGCGTTCCCCGCCGGAAAGCGTGCCCACCTTCTTCTGCTGATCACTGCCGGCGAAGTTGAAGGAGGCAACATAAGCACGCGAGTTCATTTTGCGCATGCCGAGGGTGATCTCGTCCTCCCCATCGCTGATCTCCTCCCAAACATTCTTGTCATTATCGAGAGGACGCATCTGATCGGCATAGGCCAATTTGACGGTCTCGCCCACACGGATGGAGCCGCCATCGGGCTTTTCACTGCCGGTGATCATTCTCAGCAGGGTAGTCTTCCCGGCACCGTTCGGACCGATGACTCCGACGATGGAACCCGGCAGGATTTTTGCGCTAAAGTTATCCAACAGGAGACGGTCGCCATAGCCTTTGGTGACATTGTCAAATTCAAGAACGATATCGCCCAGGCGCGGACCGGGCGGGATGTAGATCTCCTGCTCGCCACGGAACTTTTCGACCTCCTGGGAGAGAAGTTTTTCATACGCCGTCAGGCGGGCCTGACCCTTGGCCTGGCGTGCTTTGGGGGACATGCGGACCCATTCCAGTTCGCGTTCGAGGGTCTTCTGGCGACGGGATTCGGTTTTTTCCTCCTGCCGCAGCACTTCCTTCTTCTGCTCCAGCCAGGAGGAATAGTTTCCCTTCCAGGGGATGCCGTAGCCGCGGTCGAGTTCCAGGATCCAACCGGCAACATTGTCGAGGAAGTAGCGGTCATGGGTGACGGCGATAACCGTGCCTTTATACTCGCGCAGGTGGTGCTCCAGCCAGGCAACCGACTCAGCATCCAGATGATTGGTGGGCTCGTCGAGCAGGAGGATATCCGGTTCGGTCAGCAGCAGGCGGGTGAGGGCGACCCGGCGCCGTTCCCCACCGGAAAGCACCTTGATGGGTGTGTCAGCCGGGCGGGCAGCGCAGGGCATCCATGGCCAGTTCGAGATGCGAATCGAGGTTCCAGGCGTCCACCTTATCGAGGGATCTCCTGGAGTTTGGCCTGTTCGGCGATCAGGGCATCGAAATCTGCGTCCCTGGTTCGGCAAATGAGGCATTGACAGCATCATAACGGGCAAGCAAATCCACGATGGGCTGGACTGCCTCGCGCACCACCTCCATGACGGTCTTGCTTTCGTCAAGGATGCGGTTCCTGCTCAAGCATGCCGGTGGTATAGCCCTTGCTGATGGCGATCTCGCCAACATAATCCTTGTCCACCCCGGACATGATGCGCAGCAGGGTGGACTTGCCAGCGCCGTTCAAGCCGAGCACGCCAATCTTGGCGCCATAATAAAAGCCCAGCGAGATGTCGCGCAGGACCTGTTTGTTGGGGGGATGGATGCGCCCAACTCGCATCATGGAGTAGATCACCTGAGTATCAGTGGGCATGGTTACTGCACCTTTATCCTTCGCAAAGCTTTCTCAATTCCGCTTCCCCGATGATCGTGACACCCAGGGCCTGAGCTTTCTGGAATTTGGACCCCGGAGCTTCGCCAACCACAAGGTAGCTGGTATTCTTACTGACCGAGTCGGTAACCTTGCCACCGTGCTGCTCGATGAATTCCCTGGCCTCTTCCCGGCTAAATCCCGGCAGGGTGCCGGTGATCACAAAAGTCATGCCGGAAAGAGGACCCGAGGAGGAACGCTCAACGCCAGATTCTGCAGTGGGCCAAACCCCGGCAGCCTTCAGCTTTTCAAGCACCTTCTGGTTGCGTTCACGTTTGAACCAATCCACGATGGCCTCGGCAATATTGGGACCAACGCCATCCACCGCCTGCAACTGCTCGCCGGAAGCCAACGCCAGCAGATCCAGCGAAGGGAAGTGATGCGATAAATCTGCGGCAGAAACCTCACCGACCCCATGGATCCCCAGCGCTGTAATAAGCCGGTTCAAAGGCTGGTGACGGGATGTTTCTATGGCTGCCAATAGATTGTCAGCAATTTTCCCAGGCGGAGCCGAACCGGTCTTGCGGTCTTTTTTGGTAACCGCTTCAAGAATATCATGCCGCTTAAGAGTATATATATCAGCAACATCCCTGACCAGACCGGATTCGATGAGTTTTTCGACGATCTTGATCCCCAACCCGTTGATATCCATTGCGCCGCGTGAGACGAAGTGCTCCACATTGCGCACCAGCTGGGCAGGGCAGGCTGCGTTCACGCAATACCAGGCCACTTCGCTTTCGAAATGTTCCACCGGCTGCCCACAGGCGGGACAGGTGTGCGGGGGAACATAGAGCTGTTCGATCCCGGTGCGCAGGTCGAGCACCGGACCAATAACGTAGGGGATGACCTCCCCGGCACGCTTCACCAGCACCCGATCGCCAGGACGGATATCTTTTTCGGAGATGTAGTCAAAGTTGTGCAGGGTGGCGTTCCGGACGATGACACCGTTTATTTCCACCGGCTCGAGGACAGCTTTGGGCGTGAGAACCCCGGTTCGGCCAACTTCGACTTCAATACCGAGCAGCTTCGTGGTGACCTCACGGGCTGGAAACTTGAAAGCGATCGCCCCGCGCGGATCCTTGCCAACAAAACCCAGGTCAGCTGCCAGGTCCAGGTCATCGATTTTTATGACCATGCCATCAGCTTCGTAGGGAAGTTCATCACGGCGTTTGTCCCACGAGGCAGTGTAAGCGATCGCAGATTCGATATCATTAAAACCTGGACATCCCTGGTAACGGGGAAACCAAGGGCGCGGAGATATTCAAGCAGTTCCCGCTGGGAGCGGGGTTCCCGAGGCTGGGTTGAGTCGTTCTCCCAAAAAACGATCTGATAAACCAGGATGGACAGGGGACGGGAGGCGGTCACGACCGGGTCCAACTGGCGCAATGATCCAGCGGCGGTATTGCGAGGATTCAAGTAGGTCTTTTCGCCATTTTCTTCCAGGCGCTTATTCAGCTTGTCGAACTCTTTGACAGGGATATAAATTTCGCCGCGCACAACCAGGTAGGCGGGTGGAGCGGAAACTTTATGGTCAAGGGAGGATGTCCCGCTGTTTTCAGACTGCACGGGTATCTTCAAGGGAATGGTTTTTACCGTGCGCAGGTTGGCAGTAATATCCTCACCCACCTCACCATCCCCACGGGTGGCACCCTGGACAAAGATCCCCTGGCGATAGTGCAGGACCACGCTCAAGCCATCAATCTTCGGCTCGACAACAAACCTGGCTTTCTCCAGCCGGTCATCCAGTTTGCGAACGCGTTCGTACCAAGCACGTGCATCGTCCACACCGAAGGCGTTTGCCAGCGAAAGGATCGGGCGGGGATGGCGCACCTTTTCGAATTTTTCCGAAGGCACAGCCCCGGCACGCTGAGTGGGGGAATTGGGGGTGATCCATTCGGGATGGCTGGTCTCAATCTGGCGCAACTCAACCACCAGCTTATCGAACTCGGCATCGCTGATGAGGGGGTCATCCATCACGTGATACCGGTGGTTGTGGAAATTTACCTGCTGCTTCAGATCTTCGTAACGCTTGACAAGAGTGGAAGTACCCATGGCAGCTCCAAGATCATACTCCGCGGAAGAACAAACACTCCTGATTATATTCGTAAATTGGGGCTTGACAAAATAGTACAGATGTTCTATACTACGCAAACCAATATAGTACAAACGTTCTAATACGACAAAGGAGGTCGTCATGAACACAGCTTTACAAAATCACCGAGGTTTTTTCTCCACGCTCAAGGGTCTCACCGTCCGACGCGGGATGGCCTGGGGGATGATCATCATCGGCGCATTAATCGCATTCGAGATGTTCAACTACAGCACCACCCAGTTTGCCCTGAACGATGTGCTGGGAAACCTGACATTTGCCGGTATCCGTTGGGCAACCATTCTTGCCCTGGCATTCTGCGGGATCGACTTTGCCGGGATCGCCCGATTATTCACCCCCGAACAGGGGCGTGATCAACCAGCAGAGGTGTGGTACCTGTTTGGGGCATGGATCCTGGCAGCTGCGATGAACGCCACCCTGACCTGGTGGGGAGTATCCGTGGCGATCGCCAGCCATTCAAACCTGAGCAGCGAGGTGATCAGCACCACCACCCTGACCAAGGTCGTACCGGTGTTCGTGGCAATCATGGTCCTGCTTATCCGGGTGCTGCTGATCGGGACTTTCTCGGTAAAAGGCGGAAAAATGTTCAGCCAGGCTGAGAACCGCCAATCAATCCGAATGACACGGGATCTGCAGCCAGCCAGTTCAATGAACACCCGGCCGCATCCAGCCAGCATCTCTCCCTTCCGACCGGTAGCCAAGGTGGCACGCTCTGATCCAAGCTATTCCCGCAGCGACCCGACTTTTCCCACCATGGCGATGCAGAGCAAGGCTGTGCATGAAGCGGAATATGTAGATACCCCCCGAAATTCCTAACCGGTATTTGCTGGAAACATGTCCTCAAGAAACTACGACCCTTCACCAATTCAGACAGCCGTCTCCATAGGAGGCGGCTGTCTGCCTGGGTTCCTGCTCCCACCCCTGGCGGTGGTATGCATCGGAGTCCTGTTGATGTTTTTCTCGCTTGGATCGACGATGAGTCCCGATCCGTCGAAAATTAATGGCAATGACTCCCGCTGTACAGATCTCGACCGTTTTTACCCCCGAAGTGCAATATTGGGCTGAAAGGATAGTGGGTTGGGCAGAGACAGCAGGCGTGGACCCCAACCTAGCCGCGACCGTGATGCAAATCGAGTCCTGCGGCGACCCGTGTGCCCTTTCCCGTTCGGGAGCCATGGGACTTTTCCAGGTGATGCCTTATCATTTCACGGGCAGCGACGATCCTTTTTCACCCGGTACAAATGCGCTGCGCGGTCTTGACTATCTCAGAAGGTCCCTGGAAGCAGCCAACGGCGACCCGCGCCTGGCATTGGCCGGTTATAACGGTGGAATCGGTGTGATCAACTGGTCTGAATCCAGGTGGGCCACCCAGACGCAGCATTATGCTTATTGGGGGAGCGGGATCTATGCTGATGCATCCAGCGGTGCGAGCTCCAGCCCCCGGCTGCAGGAATGGCTTGACTGCGAACGGAATATCCTTATGCAGACAGGCGGCCACCCGGCTGGGAATCAGTCCGTAGGAATGGGTTCCGGTATTTTTGAAATGGGAAGATAAATGCAGAAGGTGGTACCCTTGCCTTCGGCCGAATTGACTTCAATTTGTCCCCCGTGATGGTTAATGATCCAATATGCTATGGAAAGCCCCAACCCAAACCCGCCGACCTTGGATCGTGAGCGGGATTTTTCGGCACGGTAGAAGCGCTCGAAGATGTGGGGGAGGTCTTCAGCGGGGATCCCCTGCCCGGTATCGCGGACGATGAGGCGGGCATTGTCACCGACCTTTGCCAGACTAAGATAAACCTCACCACCCTGCGGGGTGTATTTGATCGCATTTGCGATCAAATTAATCAGTACCTGCTTCAACCGGTCACGATCACCATTAATGATTATCTGGTCGATCTCGGGGAGTTTCAACTGGACACGTTCTCGAGCCAGGATGCGCATTTCCTTGAATACTTCCAACAGGAGCGTATCCAGTTCAACCGGAGCAAAATGGAGGGGCAGTTTCCCCGATTCGGCTTGAGCTTCCAGGAGCAGATCCCCAACGAGACGGGTGAGACGGTCGGCTTCGTCCTCGATATTATCCAAAGATTCCGCGTCCATCTTATTCATGCGGCGCATCAGGTCCACATTGCCTTTAATGACCGTCAACGGGGTGCGCAGTTCGTGACTTACATCAGCCAGAAAGCGCTGCTGGGACGAGAAAAGCTGCTCAAGTCGGCCCAGCGTTTCATTAAATGCGGTCACCAGGCGACCCATTTCATCATTTTCAGGGCCCCGCTGGGGAATGCGCTGGGATAGGTCATCAGCACCCGAGATGCGCAGGGCACTCTCGGTGATATCAACCAGCGGGGAAAGCACCTGAGCATTGAAGAACCAGGAGAGTAAGGCGGCAAATATGATGGCAGCGACAGCAATGACAATGATCGTTTGCACAAGAGACTGGCGAGTGGTATCCACCATGGTCATGCTGGCAGCCACCTGCAGAGTCCCGATCGGTCGACCACCCGCTTCCAGAGGTATGTTCAACACGCGCAAGTGCACAGACTGGACCAGAGAATTACGGTAAATCGAGCGTTTCAACTGGTAACCGACCGGATCCAAGGGCTGGCTGATCTGACCGAGACCCGGGGAAGAGGAATGCAAGCGACCATTGCCATCCCAAATTTGGTAGTAAACAAATGAGGTCAGGTTGAGCTTGGGCAGGGTTTCCTGGCTGAGTTCTCCCGCCGGACCAACACGCCATCCGACCAGCAGGTCATTGGCGGTTTGGGTAAGGGTGGAATCCACCTGGGCAACCAGCAGGATGTTGACCAGGGAATAGAGGAGCACCCCGAAAATCAGCAAAATTCCCCCGGTGAGTCGCCGAGTATAGAATTGTCAGGCGTAAACGCAGGGACATTACGGGTTCTCGCGCAGGACATACCCCACGCTACGCACGGTATGGATCAAGCGTGGCTCGCTTTCCGATTCGAGTTTTTGGCGAAGGTAGCGGATGTAGACTTCCAACACGTTGCTCTCACCACCAAAATCGTAACCCCAGACGCGGTCGAAGATCACCTCACGGGTCAGCACCTGGCGCGGGTGGCGCAGGAACAGTTCAAGCAATTCGTACTCTTTGGCGGTCAGCGGGATGAGACGTTTGCCACGTGTCACCTGGCGGGAAACGCTATCCATGGTCAGGTCGGCGAACTGGTAGACCTGGTTGCGCTCGGTCTGCGTGCGGCGAAGCAGGGCGCGCATGCGGGCGAGCAGTTCCTCCAGGTTGAACGGTTTGACCAGGTAATCGTCCGCACCGGCATCGAGACCCTGGACACGATCCTGAACAGTATCCTTGGCGGTCAGCATCAAAATGGGCAGGCTGCCTCCCATGCGCAGGCGGCGGCAGACTTCGAGCCCATCCATGCCCGGGCAGCATCCAGTCCAGGATGACCAGGTCGGGATGATGGTCGTGCGCCTGGTTCAAGCCAGTGCGACCGTCAGTGGCAATATCCACCAGGTATCCTTCATAAGCAAGCCCGCGCTGGAGCACTTTCAAGATGGCTGGGTCGTCTTCAATGATCAGGATGCGTTCATTCATATTCGCCTCTTGCCCACAATATACCACAATCTTTTGGTAGAATGGCAGTCATGTCGGTCTCAAAACGGATTTTTGACCTGCTGGTCACCCTGCTCAGCCTGGTGGTAACCCTGCCGCTGCTGCTGATCATCAGCCTGCTGGTCTGGATTTTCCTGGGCACGCCCGTCCTGTTCCTCCAGCAGCGTCCCGGTTACAAGGGCCGACCGTTCATTACTTATAAATTCCGGACGATGACGAACCGGAGAGGCCCGGATGGGAAACTGCTGCCGGATGCCGAACGTTTGACTCCCTTTGGGCGGTTCCTCCGCTCCACCAGCCTGGACGACCTGCCGCAACTCTGGAACGTGTTGCGCGGGAGAAATGAGCCTGGTGGGACCGCGCCCGCTGCTGATGAGCTACCTGGAACGATATACTCCGGAACAGATGCGCCGGCACGATGTACTGCCCGGCATCACCGGCTGGGCACAAATCCACGGGCGCAACACCCTAGATTGGGACGAAAAATTCCGCCTGGATGTCTGGTACGTGGACCACCGGTCATTCTGGCTGGACATCAAGATCCTGTTCCTGACGCCATGGAAGGTCTTCAAACGCGAAGGCATCAGCCAACCCGGTCACGCCACGGCGGAAGAGTTCAAGGGAACCAAATAAGCCAGACCTGAAAGCCTTCCGTGTTTTGGTATAATCTGCTTAACATATCAACAACCAGCCCGGAGACGAGTAACCTATCCACCGACCAGAGACCTGCCGGTCGGTGCGAGGCAGGCGGAAGATGGCGAAATCCCCTCCGGTCTCCTTGTAAGAGGAGGGTCGCTCTTGCAGAAGTTGATTGTAGAGACGGTTTTGCAAAGAATCTTATTGTCACCCGTCCGGAACGACTAAAGTCGTTACTACAACCGACGGTAAAGAGAGCCGGGATGCGCCCGTTAATGCGTATTTGAGAACAAAAGCAGGTGGCACCACGAGACGCCCCTTCGTCCTGCAAATCGAGGGGGCGTATTCTTTTCTGGAAATCACTGCCAGACTGATGGTAATCAAATGGAGGTGCTCTATGTTGGATACTAACCTAATTCGCGAACAACCCGACCTGGTCCGCAAGGCATTATCGGACCGGCAAATGGATCCCGCGCCGGTGGACCGCATCCTGGAGCTGGATGCGCGCCGCCGCGTTCTCCTGACCGAGGTGGAGGCTCTGAAAGCTGAGCGGAATGCTGGTCTCAAAAGAAATCAGTCAAATGAAGGATGCTTCGGTACGCCAGGCCAAGATTGAAGCCATGCGCATGGTCGGGGATAAAATTGTGGCATTGACAAACAGGTGGCTGAGGTGGAAGAAGAACTCAAATCGGTGGCAGCCATCCTTCCCAACCTCCCGGACGCGCGCACACCGTACGGCAAGGACGAGGCGGAGAATGTTGTCCTGCGGACAATCGGACAGCTCCCCGAGTTCGATTTTGAACCAAAAATCCATTGGGACCTTGGACCGGCACTTGGGATCCTGGACTTCGAGCGTGGGGTCAAGATCACCGGCTCACGCTTCTATGTGCTGACCGGGCTGGGGGCACGCCTGCAAAGGGCATTAATCGCTTATATGCTTGACCTGCACAGCCGGCAGGGGTACACCGAGCAATACACCCCTTTCATGGTCAAAGGTGCCACGCTCTACGCGGCCGGGCAACTGCCCAAATTTGCCGAAAACCTGTACCATGATGCGGAAGAAGACCTGTGGATGGTGCCCACCGCAGAAGTGCCGCTGACCGGCCTGCTGATGGACGAAATCCTGGAAGAGAAACAACTGCCACTGCAATACACCGCCTACACCCCCTGTTTCCGCCGTGAGAAAATGAGCGCCGGGCGGGATGTGCGCGGCATCAAGCGCGGACACCAGTTCGACAAGGTCGAAATGTATATCTTCAGCAAGCCGGAGGAATCAGATGCCATGCTGGAGAAAATGCGTGAACACGCCGAAGAGACCTGTGCCGGGTTGGGGCTGACCCACCGGGTCAAGCAACTCTGCACCGGCGATATCGGGTTTGGAGCAGCGATGACCTACGATATTGAGGTCTGGGCGCCTGGATTGCAGGAATGGCTGGAAGTCTCCTCGGTCTCGAATGATACTGATTTCCAGGCACGGCGAGCGAATATCAAGTATCGTCCTGCAGATGGAGGCAAGACGCGTTTCGTCCATACGTTGAACGGTTCAGGCCTGGGAATGCCACGGACCCTGATCGCGGTGCTCGAAAAATACCAGCAGGCGGACGGATCAATAAAAGTACCGGATGCCCTGCTTCCCTGGATGGGTGGAGTGGATATTATCCGGCCTTAGGATCACCAGGATCAAACCATGCAAATCGGTCCCTACTTCATCGATATCGAACAGGTCGCCAGAGGCATCACCCTCGTAATGATGGCAGTGGGCCTGCTGGTCATCCCGATCCTGCCGGGGCTGGTGATCATCTGGGTATCCGCACTGGGGTACGGGATTGCGGCTGGATTTGGGGTCCTCGGCTGGATCATGTTGGCACTCATCACGATCCTAATGGCTGGTGGATCGATCCTGGATAACGTGTTGATGGGCGCCCAGGCGCACAAGGAAGGCGCACCCTGGTGGGTGGTATTAATCGCCATGGCTGCTGCCATCCTTGGAAACTTCGTCATCCCAATCCCGATCATTGGCGGAATCCTGGCCGCACTTCTGGTATTGTTCCTGATCGAATGGCTGCGGCTGAAAGATGCGAGTAAAGCCCTGACTTCGATGAAGGGCATGCTGGTGGGCTGTGGGTGGGCGGTAGTGTTCCGGGTTATAATCGGATTGGTCATGATCGGCCTGTGGCTCATCTGGGCCTGGGCGTAACTGTTCTTCATTCAAAAAAGGAGAAACGAATGCCAACACTTATGACAGATATCATCATTTTGCTTGGTCAACTCCTCCGTTTGCTGGGGATGGCGGTCCTCGGGCTCGGAATTGGCTGGATGGCCCTTGACCTGCTAAAGAAGATCGAAGCCTGGCAGGGTCAAGTGGCCATCTTCCTGGGAGTGGCAGGCCTGATCATTGGCCTGACAGTCTTCACAGGCTCGGGTGCGCTGGGTGCGTTTGCTGCAGGTGTTGGGGTAGCCATTCTCATGTGGGGAATGCCGAAGAAGGAAAAGAAGGAAGAAGAGAAAAGTTAACCGATCCCGGAACCCATCAACTTAGTAAATAACAATCGGCGCACCTGACCTGGTGCGCCGATTTTGTCTGTTTTTTAGGCAATTACAGAATCACTGGAGCACTCAACAGGGCTACCAGAAGTTTGATGGAATTCTGGACATCGCCAGTATCCACCATCTCGGATGGGCTGTGGACATAGCGGGTGGGAATGGAGAGGCAGCCAGCTGGAACCCCGGCGCGTGCCACCTGGATGGCGCGAGCATCGGTGGTACCGCCTTCGAGGACTTCGCGCTGGAAGGGGATCTTTGCCTTTTCTGCGGTGCGGATCATCCAGTTGACAATGCGCGGGTCAGCGAGCATGCCACCGTCCTTGACCTTGACTGCCGGGCCTTTGCCGAGGGCAACTTCCATCCTGGAACCCTTGGGGGTGTCGCCGGTGGCCGTCACGTCCAAGGATAGACCAAGGTCCGGGTCCACGCCGAAGGATGAGGTGGTGGCGCCGCGCAGTCCCACTTCCTCCTGGGTGGTAAAGACGAAATAGAGCTCGTGGGGGGAGGTCTTGAGGGCACGCATGGCTTCGATCATGACTGCGCAGCCAATGCGGTCGTCCATCGACTTGGCGATCAACCGATTTCCGAGGTCAAGGAATGGACGATCGAAGGCGCACACATCGCCAACCTTGACCGGACAATCCTTTGCGGCTGGAGGCACCCACATCAATAAAACACTGTTCGAGAGTGGGAGCCTTGGTCATGTCGGTGAGACGGTCAGAGCCAATGACACCGGGAGTGCCGTCCATAAAGCGAACGCGACCGCCTACCAGGGAGGCCAGGCGGATACCGCCGAGACCGGTAAAGCGGATGAAACCATTTGCGTCAATATGGGTAGCCATCAGCCCGATCTCGTCCATGTGAGCAGCCAACATGATCTTCAGACCGTTCTTTGATCTGGAGCCTTTTCGTGCGATCAGGTTGCCAAGTGCGTCGACGCGAATATCGGTGACCAGAGGCTTGACCTCCTTGCGGATAACTTCACAGATGGCTGCTTCAAAGCCGGAGGGCGAGTAGGTTTCGGTCAGTTTTTGAATAAGTTGTTTCATAGGAATCCTTTAGTGATGATAACAATTTTGGTCTTCCAACATGGCGATTAAAGTCGCTAGTACGGATTTATTCGTGTAATAAGGCGGCGAAAGTGGCCACTACGGTTTCGTTCGTGTAACACGGCGATTAAAGTCGCCACTACGGATTTGGTTGTGATACCTCGACTAAAGTCGCGACTACAAGTATTTTTTATGCCCGATCGGAGGCCAGGAATTCAGGTGAAAGACGCTTCAAAGCGGTATGGAGCAACGCAAAGGTATTCTTCCAGTCGTCAAGGCGGGCCATCGAGGCGGCCGTGTGACTGTAGCGGTGAGGTACCGAGACCGAGACGCTGGGAACGCCCGCGTGTGCCTGGTGGATGGACCCTGCGTCCGTGCCGCCCCCGCCCGGTTGGCGGAACTGGAATGGGATATCAGCCAGTTGGGCTGATTTGGCAAAGTGGCGGACGAGACGAGGGTCGTAAAGGGTATCACCGTCGGCGATATAAATTGCAGGGCCAAATCCAAGTTTCGTATTGTATGAAGTATTCTCTTCATCGTCCCAACCGGGCAGGTCGTTGGCAGGAGTCGAATCCACCACCACAGCCAGGTCGGGGTTGAAGGTATAGGCTGCCACCTTGGCTCCGCGCAGACCAATTTCCTCCTGGACGGTGAAGGCAACCAGCAGGTCAATATTGGACGGGGCATCCTTGACCAATTCGATCAGGGTGACGACACCCAAACGGTCATCGAGAGCCTTGGCGATCACAACGGGACCATTGCGCTGAAAGCGGGTGGCAAAGACCGCCCGATCTCCCGGCTTGACCCTGCCCTCCTCAAGACCGACGTCAATGCGCAGGGCATCCAGCGGGATCTTCTGTTTGCGCTCTTCAGCGGTGGTCAGGTGGATGGGACGTGCCCCAATCACACCAGGGATATGGTCTTTGCCAATTAAAACCGCTTTGCCAGGCAACTGGCGGATATCCACGCCACCGACGATCTCGAAGCGAAAAAGACCGTCGCCTTCGGCAGTGACCAGCATGAAACCGACTTCGTCCATATGGGCGGAGAGCATGACCTTCAAACGGTTTTTTCCAGACCCCGGACGGGTGACCAGTACATTTCCCAGAGCATCCACCCTGACTTCAACGGGAAGACCTTTGAGTTCTGCCTGGACGATCTTGCGGACTTCGCCTTCGTCGCCGGAGACAGCACTGGCATTGCACAATTTTTCGAGCAGTTTGAGTTGAGCATTTCCGAAAGTCGGCATACTAATCATCCCAGACGATGTTTTCCATGAAATCCGGTGCAAGCCCGGCAATGAATTCAGCCAACAACCGCCCTGTGCGCTGAATATCCTTGACAGCAACCACTTCCACAGGTGTGTGCATATAGCGCAAAGGGATCCCCATTACGAGGGTGGGAATGCCACCAGCCACCACCTGAGTAGCATAGCCATCCGTCCCCGTGTGACGCGGAGCGTATTCCAGGGTGTAAGGGATCTCCAACCTATCGGCCAATTCTTTCACTATCTTATACAACGCAGGGTGAATATTGGGACCCATGCACAAGGTGGGACCTTTGCCCAGCGGAGAAGTCTGCCAGTCGTTGGCACCGGGTCCCTTGGCGAAGGTGACATCCACGGCAATGACGATCGATGGATGCAATTGATAGGCGGAGCCGGTGGCACCGATGATACCAATTTCCTCCTGGGTGGTGGCAACTGCCCAAACATCCCACAGGTGCGGGCGGGACTGCAATTCTTCCAGGCAGATGGTCAGTGCGGCAACAGAGACCCGGTTATCCAGTGTATGACCTGCAATGATCCCACCGCTCATTTCGAACGGAGGCTGGGCATACGAGATCAGGTCACCGACTTGGACCAGGTCGGCTACCTTTCGGGGTGGGAGACCGGTATCCACAAACAGATATTCCAAAGGAACGGGGTTCTCGCCTATTCGGGAGGCAGGAGACGAGAATGCGGCAAGACCACAATTCCAGGGACGGGTTGAGTCTTTCCCGACCGGGTGGCAAAAACCGTAACCAGTGCCCCAGGCAGGACACGCGGATCCACGCCGCCGACCTGGGTCAGGCGCAGGAATCCATCTGCAAACCCGGTGACCATGAGTCCGATGGCATCCATATGGGCGGCAACCATCACGGATGGACGCGGGCTCTTGCCGGTACCGCGCCGAAGGGCATGGAGTGAGCCAAGTCTGCCGCGACTGACCTCGTGGACGAGGGGAGTCCACCTGGCAGAGATGATATCAGCAGCCGGGTCTTCGTAACCAGAGAGACCCGGTGCAGTGAGTAAATCTATTAGGAAAGGCGTTAATTCTGTCATGGATTATTGTAGAAACTAAACAGGATCAGGGTATGAAGGTGGAAGTTTCGGTAGGGGTGGGGGTATCGGTTGGCGTAGGCGGGAGGGGAGTGTCTGTAAAGGTGGAAGTCAGTGTTGGAGTATATGTAATTGTCGGGGTCGTGGACGAGGTGGGGGTGCGGCTGGTGGTGAGTGTGGGAGTGGGGGTGGAGGTGGAAGTGGAGCTGCTTGTAGGGGTAAAGGTGGACGTGGCAGTAAATGTGGACACTGGCGTTGATGTGCGTGTGGAAGTTGGCGTGGTCGTGGCGGAGGCTGTTGGTGTAGGCGGGTTGCGATCTGGAGCCAATTGCCTGGCAATGAGTCCAAAGCAATAGAAGGGAATCGTTGCCAGGATAATCACTATCAAATACCTTCGCTGACGATCACGTCTGGATAAAGTAGAGTACACGCAGGTATGATAACATGCCTCATTAGGATGGGCAAGTCAGCTGGCTCCTGGCGAGATAAGGTTTCAGGGCAAAGTAAGTCCATTTCATATTTTCCTTTGTGTTCTACGACCCTTGCGGTTAAAATGGGAATGTGATCCCCCTGCGCCTGAAACTTTCCGGTTTCCTATCGTACCGGGATCCCGTGGATGTAGATTTCACGGGATTCAACCTGGCGTGTATTTCGGGCCAGAATGGCGCGGGAAAATCGTCCCTGTTGGATGCGATGACCTGGGCATTGTTCGGGCAGGCGCGCAAGCGGGACGAGTCGGTAATCAACCTGCAGTCGTCGACAGCAGAAGTCTCGTTTACCTTCGGATACGAAAACAGCCAGTACCGGGTAATCCGGAAGCTGACACGGGGAAAAACGGCCCTATTGGAATTCCAGAGTTTCGATGGGAACGACTGGCGCCCCCTCACCGAGCACAGCATTCGCGAAACCCAGGCGCGCATTGAAAAGGTCCTGCGCCTGGACTACGATACCTTCATTAATGTATCCTTTTTCCTGCAAGGCCGTGCTGACCAATTTGCCCAGCAAGTACCCACCCGGCGAAAAGAAATCCTCGGTAACATCCTTGGACTGGAAATATGGGAATTTTATAAGGAACGCACGGCAGAACGACGCAAGGGAGTAGAAACCAGCCTGAGTTCAGTGGATGGTCAAATGACCGAGATCGACACAGAACTGGCAGAGGAAGAACCGCGCAAGGCGCGCCTGAAGGAATTGGAAACACAACTAAGCGGGCTTACCTCAAGCCGCAAGGCACAGGAAGCAGCACTGGCAAGCGTACGGCAGGTGCATGCAAGTCTTGAAAAACAACGGGAAATGGTAAAGAAAATGGCGCAGGTTTTGAGCCACCAGGAGGAGACGCTATCCAATTTCAAGGCTCGTCTTGACGATCGTGAAACCGTACGACGACCCCATGCGGAGATGGTGGGAAGAGCCAGCGAGGTGGAAGCAGGTTATGCCGCCTGGCAGCAGAGCGCGCAAGGAGCTGGAAAAATGGGATGGAATTGCTTCCCAATTTCATGAGCAGGAGAAACTCCGCCTTCCATATCTAAATGAAATTAATGCTGAAAAGGCGAAGCTGGAACAGGAGAAAGAGACTCTGGAGGGGCAGGCAGTTGTTGTCAGCGAGCAGGTAGAGTTATCAGCGAACCTGGCAGCGAACTTGGAGTCGGTAAAAATCGCGCTGACCGAGGCCGAAACCAGCGTTGAAAACCACCATCAATTGGAAAAACAATTCCAGGCAGGCCGCGAGCGACAGGCGGAACTGCGGGCGGAGAATGCCGGCTTAAAAGCGGAGATGGACGACATCAAAGCGCGGATTGACAAGCTAAAAGCTGCTGAAGGCGCAACCTGTCCACTGTGCGGACAGTCCCTCAGCCCGGAACACCGCCAGTCCACGGTGGAACGATTGCAAGATGAAGGCAGCCAAAAAGGTGACACCCATCGGGCGAACAAATTGGTCATCGAAAACCTCGCGTCAAGGCTGACAGATCTTGAAACACAAATTTCAAAGTATGCCAAGGCCGACTCCGAAAGGCTGAGCCTCTCCAACAGAGTAGCCCAGTTAAATGAGCGACTTGAGTCTGTTAAAAAGCAAAATACGGATTGGGAAACCAAAGGAGCAAAACGCCTGGAACGTGTCAATAAGTTGTTGAAGAATGGAAAATTCGCACCAGAGGCACGGAAAGAACTGGAAAAAGTAGACAAGGAACTGGCAACCCTGGGTTACCAGGCTGCAGAACATGATACAGCACGTCACAAAGAAAGTGAGGCTCGCCCTGCCGAAGTTGCCTACCGAGAGCTTGAGATAGCCCGGGCAGCGTTGAAACCATTGGAGGATGAGATCTCGAACCTGTCTTCACAGGTGACAACCCTGGCAGCACAAATTGCCACCCAGCAAACCGAGTACCAGTCAGCGGAGAAGGCCCTGGCTGAGGTGGAAGACCAGGCACCAGACCTGGACAGCGCCGAGAGCAGCCTGTTCGATACGCAGGAACGCGAGAACCAGTTGAACCAGGAAGTTGGTGCGGCACGCCAGAAGGTAACCGTATTGGACGACTTACGGAAACGCAGGCAAAGGCTGGGGGCAGAGCGCGAAGAACTGGGAATGCAGATCGGACGGTACAAGGCACTGGAACGAGCCTTCGGAAAGGATGGTGTTCCGGCGCTGCTGATCGAGCAAGCCCTTCCGGAGATCGAAATGAAAGCCAACGAAATCCTGGGGCGATTAAGCAATGACAGCATGCGGCATGCATTTCGAGACGCAGGCGAAATACAAGGATGAAAAGCGCAAGGACCTGCGCGAGACGCTGGAGATCCAGGTCAGCGATGAAGCCGGGGAGCGCGATTACGAAATGTTCTCGGGAGGGGAGGCGTTCCGGGTCAACTTTGCCATCCGCCTAGCGCTCTCGGAAGTATTAGCCCAGCGGAAGGGAGCGCGCCTGCAGATGCTGGTGATCGATGAGGGCTTTGGATCCCAGGACGCCCAGGGGCGGCAGCGGTTGATCCAATCGATCAATGCTGTGCGCGGCGACTTTGCGAAAATCCTGGTCATCACCCATTTGGACGAATTGAAAGATGCGTTTCCGACCAGGATCGAGGTCGAAAAAACCGAGACGGGTTCAACGGTGACGGTAATTTAAGGGCAGGGATATTGATATTGGTAAAATTCCCGATACACGCGGACTTGTAATCATTGTTTGTTTTTGCTAAAGTAAGACAAGAAAACCAAGCATGCCGACAAAAATCTCTCTCACCATCGGGATTGCAGCGCTGCTTATCGCCCTGGTCGTCTTTGGGTGGGTGACCAACGCACCATCCTACCTGGGACACGAACCTTCCACCTGCAACAACTGCCATGTGATGGACGCCGAATACGAGGGCTGGTTCCACGCGGCACACGCAAAAGTCAGCGTGTGCACCGATTGTCACCTCCCGCATCAGAATATCGCAAGTTATTATCTATATAAAGGATATTCCGGGATGCGGGATGTGTATTCGTTCACCTTCAAAACATACCCTGCGGCGATTCGCGCCACAAAGCAAACGGACGATATCGTCCAGGCAAATTGTATCCGCTGTCACCGGGATACCGTGGAGAACATCCTGGCTGACCCACAACCCCTTGACCGATACTGCTGGGAGTGCCACCGTTCCACGGCACACGGTGAGAGAGGGCTTTCGCTTGCACCTTACCAAGACTTGGAGGTTTACGACAAATGAGAAAAAACCCGGTCACCATTATCCTGATTGGAATTATCATCATTCTTGCAGCTGTCCTGACAGGCGTGTTGATCTTCATGAAGAACCAACCAGCAGAAGAGCGAGCGGTCATCCCGGCAGTGATCACGGTGAAACCACTGGAAGCAGATTCCTCCCTGTGGGGCGAAAATTACCCCAATGAATACTCGTCCCTGCTGCTGACTGCCAATAACAACACTGCCACCACTTATGGCGGGTCGGCCAAAAATTCGTACCTGCTCGAAGACCCGCGCCTGGTGCTGCTTTTCATGGGATACCCCTTCAGTAAAGACTATAACCAGCCGCGTGGACACGAAAATACCCTGATCGACGTGCGCGCCACCAAGCGGGTAAGTGCCACCACGCATGCCACGTGCTATTCCTGCAAGTCCTCCGACAACCCCAGCCTGTGGGCACAAATGGGCATGGAAGCCTACGACGCGAAACTTTTTTCCGATTTGACACCCGAAATCAATAACCCGATCGGCTGCGCCAACTGTCACGAAGCGGGCACCATGAAACTGGTGATCACCAACCCGGCAGTGGAGGCCGCGTTCCAATCTGAAGGTCTTGACTGGCGCACCTTCACCCGCCAACAGATGCGTTCAGCTGTCTGTGCCAATTGCCACGTCACGTATTATTTCAGCGGTGAAAATAAAGTGCTGAAAGTTCCATGGGAAAACGGCATGCACGTGGAGGACATCATCCAGGCTGAAGACGCAGTCAACTTCTCGGATTGGACCTATCCGGATGCCGGTACTCCGATCATGAAGGCCCGCCACCCGGATTACGAACTATTCACTGCCGACAGCACCCATTCCCGGGCAGGCGTGGCGTGCGCAGACTGCCACATGCCCTACACCCGCGATGGTGCCATGAAATATTCCAGTCATGACATCAAGAGTCCGCTGCTCAACCCGCAAGCAGCTTGCGGACAATGCCACACGGATGTGGACGTGGTGCTGGCGCGAGTAGGCGTCATCCAGGACACAATCCACCAGGCAAAGATAAGCACCGAGGATGCCCTGGTCGATGCCATCACCGCCATCAAAACAGCGGCAGGCAAAGCGGACTCAGATCCAGCGTTGCTGGAGCAGGCGCGCACTCTCCATCGCCACTCTCAATTCATGTGGGACTTTATTTCTTCTTCGAACAGCATGGGGTTCCATAACCCGGACGAAGCCCTGCGAATTCTCCGGAATGCCACTGACCTGGCACGCCAGGCCCAGATGAAGGCAGCCGAGGCAGCAGGAGACCCTGCCCTGTTGACAGTGGGCGTATATTACAGCATCAGTCCAGTGCCAACGCCAGTTCCTTAAACTATAAATATTAATGAAAAGGGCGACCATAATGGTCGCCCTTGATTTTTATGGGGGAGAGTTATTTATTCAGGACAGCTGCGAGAGGTCCTGGAGCCAATACTGGGGCATTACTCCCAGAGGCCTGGGACTTTTCAACATCGTGTGCCCACAGGTACAGGCAGGTATGATAAGCAGTGGAGGTGTAGGAGGTGACCACGGTGGCAACCATAATAAATATCCCTGCGATAATCACCCCCAAGCCTATCCCAGAGACCAGGCCAAAAGCAGACGTATTGGTGATCGAAATGATGCCAAACCCGATCCCAAATCCCAACCCAATGCCGAGGGCTCCAAGAAGGAAACCAATCAGCCCATTAACGGTCTTCACGCCGACCGTGCTGATACCCACCAGGAGAAGATTGTTCTTGATGATACTGCCAGCGTGTTTGAGGGCGTCCTTCAGGTTGATATCTTCAATGACCATAGCAGGCAGAATGAGGAAGGCAGCCTCGGTCCAAACCGTGTCAATCAGCCCGGAAAGGAAATTGCGACCGACCGACCTGCCCTTGCCCCGGACCTGGTTCTTGACCAAATTGACCGCCGTGGAGGCGGCAGCCAGGCTGAGAATATCCAGCCAATCGCGTTTCACAATAGCCCAGGCTTTCGACATCACACCGTCCCCTTCTGCCAGGTAGCCGTAAACCAGGTAAATGGTCATGGCGGAAAAAATATAACTGACGCCATATTGAACAAAAATCATCACCGCCCCAAGCACGAACAGGATGATCTGCCCAACCAGGTTATTGTTATTACCGCCAGCCAAAATACCTGCCCCGACCATGAAAGGGATAAAAATAACCGAAACAATGAATCCTGCAACCAGAGCCATGATGGACGGCTTGATAAGGTCCTTGTCTTTCACGGCCATTGACCAGGCTTCCTTCAGGAACGACCAACCGCGGCTGAAACTTTGCATCATTTTCCTCCTATTCACCAAATTGGTTCGCAGCTGACATTATACTTTAAACGCCACCATCACCCCATCGCGTACCGGATTGAGGGATGTTATCCACTGCGGGCTGCGGGTGAGCAGTTCTGTCAATTTTCGGATGCCGTTCGTAGCAGGAGACTGATCCTGGTTGTCAAAAATGCGTCCGCCCCAAAGCAGATTATCCACAATGAGCACCCCTCCAAGACGGAGCTTTTCTGCGATCACCGGAAGGGATGCGGGGTAATCCTGCTTGTCGATATCGTTAAAAATCAAGTCGAAGGGACCGTCTATAGAACGGAGAGTTTGCACAGCCTCTCCAATGTGATAACGAATAATCCCCTCATACCCCATCGCAGTCAGGTTGGTACGGGCTTGTTGGGATAGTTCTTTGTCCCAGACCACATGGAACACTTCTCCACCGCCATTTTCGAGCACCGCCCGGGCAAACCAGGCGGTAGAGTAGCCAAAACCCGAGCCGAGTTCAAAAATACGTTTTGCGCCGATCATGCGCGCAACCTGATAGCACAGATACCCCGAAGCGGGCCCGATGATGGGAAAGCCCGTCCTTTCTGCGTCGGCTTCCATCGCCACCATTTCTGGTGGTCGGGATGGCACCAGACTGTCAATATAGTCCATCAGATATTGGGGGACCAAAGGATTATCCATAATTCGATCACCTCGTTATTATATTTCTGATCAAAGTAACGATAGCGGGTCGACTTCCACCCGCCAGCCGGCCAGATTTTTCTCCTGGAGCAAGCTGGACGGGTTGGGACCGCGTAAAATGACCTGCCAGCGATATAGACCATTCAAACGGGAGAAGAAGCAAGGGGTGGGACCGATGAGGGTAGTCTCGCGCCTGTCTTCGTCTTTAATCCACCCGGCAATTTTGGCAGCCAGCTCCCGGGTTTCTGACTCGGCCCTGGCAGACTGGACGTGACGGTATTCCATTCTTACCAAATGACTAAACGGTGGATAACCCAACTGCCTGCGGTTGTCCAACTCGCGTGCGTAGAAGGCAGCGTAATCATGCCCAGCTGCAGCTTGAATGACATAATGCTCTGGCTGGAAGGTCTGCAGGATCACCCTGCCGCCGAGGGATGAGCGACCAGCACGTCCCGAGACCTGGGTAAGAATATCGAAGCTCCGCTCTGCAGCGAACGGGTCGGGCAGGTTGAGACCCACGTCAGCGAGAACGATCCCCACCAGGGTTACCAAGGGAAGGTCGAGACCTTTGGCGAGCATCTGGGTGCCAATGAGCACATCCGCCCGGTGAGCGGTAAAGTGGCTTAGGATGATCTCGTGGGCATCCTTATGGCGGGTGGTTTCCCAGTCCCAACGGAGGGTGCGGGCGGATGGGAAGAGCGTGCCCAGCTCTGCCTCAACCTTTTCACTTCCCAGGCCATATTGGCGGATCTGTTCACTCCCGCAGACAGGGCATTTTTTCGGCATTTGCCGCGTATAGCCGCAATGATGGCAAAGTAAAGTTGAGTTTGATTGGCCAGACGAAGAAGAAAGTCCATTTACGTGGTAGGTGAGAGGGAGTGTCACAGCGCGGGCAGCGAACCGCGATCCCACAGTCCCGGCAGAACACGTATGTGGCTGTGCCGCGCCGGTTCAGGAAGAGGATCGCCTGCTGATCTTTTTTGAGCACTTCATCGAGGGCATTTACCAAATCCTGGCTGAAGATTCCCCGGTTGCCAGACTTTAGTTCCACGCGGATGTCCACCACCTGGACAGGAGGCAGCTCGGGATTGGCAATCCGTTTTGGTAAGTCCAACAAGACGGTTTGATCATCCGTGGCAGCTCCGGGAGAGACTGCCTGGAAACGTTGAACGATTGAGGGAGTGGCAGAACCGAGAATACACACCGCACCACAAATCCGGGCGTATGCACGGACAGCAGTGACGGCATTATAAAATGGAGGATCTGACTGGTAGTATGAATTGTCGTGACACTCGTCCACAACGACCAGACCAAGATTGGGCAGCGGGGTAAAAAGGGCCGAGCGAGGCCCGATGATAACCTTCAACTGTCCCAGGCGAGCACGCCGCCAGGTGTCGTAACGCTCGCCCTCGGATAACCGGGAATGAACCAAGCCAACCTGCCCCGGGAAGCGCGCCAAAAACCTGCGAACCATTTGCGGAGTAATGGCAATTTCCGGAACAAGGATGATGGCTTCTTTTGCACGATTAACGCACTCCTGTGCAGCGCGAATGTATACCTCGGTCTTTCCTGAGCCAGTGACCCCGTGAAGTAAAAACGGAGAAGGGATGGATGGAAAAGAGCGAAAAGCTTGCAGAATTTGTTCCCAGGCTGTCTGTTGATAAGAGGTCAGGTCTGGAGGAGTGATCAGCTTAACATCCCCGCTTTCCACATGTTCCAGCGGATCGCGCCAAATTTCGGTCTCCCGCAAAACGATCAATTCGCGCTCTGCCAATTCCTGCAAATCGGACAACTGGCAGCCCGATTGAGCATACACCCAGGCGACGTTCACATCCGCTTTTTCAACCATCAGAAAGCGCAAGGCAGCCTGGCGGCGGGACAGAGTGCCAGCGGTCTTTCCAAGACTGAGCATGGCAGCTTCAGCCACTTCAGGGGGCACTGACAACTGCGCCGTGCGTATAAATTTTGGCCGGATCGAGGGAGGGCGGCAATATGGATCGTCCAGTCAACAGCCCGGCTTTTAGCAAATATTGGGCGGACTTGCGCCAGTCCACATTCTTGAAATGACGGTCGATCTGACGTCCACGTAAACTTCCTTTTTCCCTCAATAATTCAAGCAGGCGGGATTGGGTGGTTGAACCTTTCAAGCCTGTTCCAGATGGCTGCCCGCCAATCGTGTAGAGAACATCGGCCTGCTGATTTAACCCGGAAGGCAACATCATCCCGATGCAGGCAGCCAGTGAGGACAAAGTCTCGACGGACAGCCATTTGGCGAGGGAGAGCTGGGCAGCTGTTAAAACAGGCGAGGGGTCGAGCAGGTCGATGACCCGTTTAGTTTCCGCGACCGCCGGCTGGCTGACCAGTTCCAGCACCACTCCCTGCACCAATTGTTTTCCAAACGGGACGGTGACAAGGCAACCGGGAAGAATCTCCTGTTCCAATTTTTCCGGAAGGGAATAGTCAAATATCCCAGTTATTGATGGAATATTCACCGCAAGCCGAGCGAACAAGTTAGTTATTTTATAGTCTCTTTCCCAGCGATAAGACGAAGGTCGAAGTCATGGTTTATGAAATACCACTTTTCGAATAGATTAAACACCTTTTTAAGATAGGGAAATCTCCATTTAGCAACCCAAATCCGATTAATTATCAAGGATAATTTCAATGCGCGAAGGGTGGAAGGAGAGAAATTTTCAGAGCTCAATAAACTAATATTCCTGCGCATGGATCTAAAATCAGTATACCGTAAGCGCTTGATCTCCCGATTGGAAATATCATAAGGAAAAGCAGGCAGAGAGTCCTGCCCAACGGCACGGAAGATCAACATAGCGCCCACGCATTTTACACAACGGCAGCAATTGCCATCCTTGTGCTCACCTTCCCAACAAACCCGCAAATATTGCTTCGCCTCTTTCCACTGGCTGATCTGCCTAATCTTATCCACCCGATCAAACCCGGAGCCATCGTTGATAATCTGGAATGAAACATTCCCGAGCATCCAGTCGGTAATTGTGTTCGAGCCCCACGGAAACCTGAGATAGTTGTAGGGATTGCTACTGGCAATCAAGCCAGTGTTGAATTGTCCCTGGAACAGCGTCAAGCAGGCTGCCAATGCCGCACCGTGAGAATCCCCCCAGTCACTGCGCTGGTCGCGCAGATTGGTGATCACGGGGATAAAGCCAACATCAATGGACGATAACATCTTTCGGGATTTATCTGCAGCGCGAGCAAACACTTCGGGTTGGTTAATTGGGATGTCAAATCCATGAACCATCACACCTGCCACCAACTTCTTCGACTGATGCTCGGATTGATTTGGACGGTGGTGCCAGGCAGTGAAGGAAGAATCAACTCCCCCGGAGAATCCCATGATGACATCCTTCCCAACAACGCGCGGAAGGTCACCATATGAACTGGCAGATAATTCCACCGGGTGGTATCTATCGGGGAGCCAAAGGGACCAGGCTTGTTGAAATTCAGTCAGATTTCGTAATAAGGATGGAGAAACCCCCCCGTGGATCTCCAGGTCAGCGGGAGCGCTCATTGCAGTGAACAGGACTGACAGGACAAAATGATCGAGGTTCGCGGGGAGGATGGTCAAATTTGCGGAAGGGAGGCGAAACCAGATGCGTTGCCGTTCACCCTGGTTTTTTTCCAGAGTGGCAGCCAATTCAACATTGCCTTCCTTGAAAATCGGCTCTTCCGGCCACAAATGAAATTTCGCCATCGTTTTCCTTGTCTCAAAGAAATTTGGGCAGTAACAATAAACCAACGACTTTTAAACCATCGGCCAATTCTTTATAAACGAATTTTGATCAACTCGTCTGGTTTAATCTCCGATCTTAAGATTAATAAATTGGAAGGTTAAAATCCTGGATGTTGAAGCTAAAATAATAATCTGTGGTGGAAACCTCATTCAGTTGAGACAGCCGTGTCTTGACCAACTGAGCGATCAGCCTTGTTGGGGTCAAGGAACCACCGCTTCCCAATAAACTGGATCATCTTACGTACCAAGGGAAACCTGGAACCTAAAAGTCTGACCCGGTTAATCAAGATCGATACGTTCAAAGCACTAACAGTGGCAGGCGAGTAATTTTGAGACCTAAGCAACCTGACATATCTCTGCATGGCTGGAAAGTCGTTGTACTGCATGTGCCTGATCTCCCGATCGGAAATGTCATATGGGAAAGCGGGCAACGACTCCACCCCGACAGCGCGGAAGACCAACATGGCACCGACACATTTTATGCATCGGCAACAATTGCGATCCTTATGCCTGCCCACCCAGCAAACCCGTAAATATTGTTTGACCTCGGGCCATTGGCTGATCTGCCTGATTTTTTCAACCCGATCAGAACCGGTGCCATCGTGAATGATCTCGAAGGAATCGGTGGCGAGCATCCGGTCAGTGATCGGGTTCGAACCCCACGGGAAGGAAAGGTCGTTGTAGGGGGAACTGCTGGCTATCAATGCTGCTTTATACCGCCCCTGGAACAGGATCAGGCAAGCCGCCAGGGCAGCGCCATGCGAGTCTTCCCAGTCACAGCGCTGCTCGCGGAAGTTGGTGGACACAGGAATCAGGTTAACGCCGATGGAGGCGAGCATTTTCCGGGATTTTTCCGCTGCCCGTGCGAATACTTCCGGTTGATTGAGGGGGATATCGAAACCGTGGATCATCACCCCTGCAGCAAGTTTCCAAGAATGATCGTTTGCGATGGCTGGGCGATGTTTCCAGGCGGTGAAAGAAGAATCCACGCCGCCAGAAAATGCCATGATGCATTCATTATTTATCACCCGGGGTTGTTCCCGTTCGGAGAGGGCAGAAAATTCTACGGGATGATACCTATTAGGGAGCCAGAGCGCCCAGGCTTTTTGAAATTCCTCCAGATTGCGCAACAAGGAAGGGGAAACCTCCCCGTGGATCTCCAGATCAGCCGGGGCATTCATAACTTTGAACAAGATTGCCAGGATAAATGCGTCAAGGTTCCCGGTAAGGGTGGGCAAGAATTGAGATGGAAGGCGAAACCAGATGCGTTGCCGTACACCCTGTTTTATTTCCAGAGTGGCAGCCAATTCAATTCTTTCGTCGAAATGAATTGTTTCCTCCGGCCATAAATGATATTTTGCCATGCATGATCCTTATACCGGGATAATCATAGACCTTAATGATGAAAAGATTATACACTCACAAGGACTTGCAGGTGCGTGCATTATAATTCTGCCAAGCTGAAATCCATGGAAACCTCGGTGTGATTAAAATTGCGAGATGAATTGAGGGTCTGAAAATTTCCAATATATTCTTTCATAAATACATATTATTGATATTATTGTCCTGCTTACAAACTTAGGTCCACATGCAAAAAGAATTTTCCCAGCTTGCCCAAGTATTGCTTGACCCATCCAATCGCAGACCATACTACTATATGAATAACCGCGGTAATTGGGGGGATGGTCTCATACGCCAGGGCACCTTGAAATTCTTTCATGAAATTGGGTTTCATTACTATGAGTTGTCTCTGCATCAAGGGAAGGTTTTCCGTTTTTTCGAGTACTACCTGCCACTGGTGTTAAGGGGAACACTAATTTATGGTGGTGGAGCAGGGTGGACGAATTTCTGGCCAAGATCCTATAAAACGATGAATAATATTGCCACCTCTTATCAGCAAGTGATCGTGCTCCCATCAACCTATGAGAAACGGGCGGACTTCCCAAACATCACCTACTATTGCCGAGACCGTTTTGAAAGCAGGGATACCATCCCCGAAGCCATATTCTGTCACGATATGGCGTTCTATCTCGAAATGAAGTCAGCTGGAAAGGGAAGCGGGGAAGGTTTCTTTTATAGGGAGGACATTGAGAGTTCAGGACGGATTTCAATCCCGCCTGAAAATGTGGATATCAGTGCGCAGGGAAACCACCTGACCCCCATTGGTCCTTTTTTTGACACCATCGACCAGTACAAGGTCATATACACTGACAGGTTGCATGTGGCCATCGCAGGCTGCCTTTTGAAAAAGGAAGTCCATTTATATCCCGGGGGATATTTTAAAAACAAGGCGGTTTATCGCTCCAGCATGCAGGGGATCTTCGAGAACATTACCTTTCACGAATTATGATCCACAACGGATGAAACTGGCAAGCAGCCACCCAACCGGCATCAGGCTGGTTTTTGTTTTAAAATCACTGCGGCACCATATCCAACCACAGATGAATAATCCCCGGTAATATCCCCGGAGGTGGCGTGGCGAAGCACTTTTACCGTGTCAGCGCCCAGTGATCTGGCAGCCCACAGGACGGCAGTGAGCGCCCCGAGCCCGCATGCAAAACCCCGTCCTTCTTTTTCGGCTGAAAAAACATCATCCGGAGAAAATGATTCCACCCTGCGTAACATTTCCTTGTCGAATGCAACAGCTTCCTTTTGGGTGTAGAAGTGGGAAAGGTCCGTGCTGGCGACGATCAACGCATTTTTTCCCCGAAGGGTTTCTGCCAATGCCTGACCAAGCTGCTGAGAAACCCTGGCTGACTGGGAGCGCACCATCACCGGCAGGAGCTTGAAATCCCCGGCAAGTGCACGCTGCAAGAAAGGCAATTCGATTTCGAGCGAATGTTCCTGGTCGTACGGTACGGGGGTCAAGCCTTCACCAAGCAACGGTCGCAAACGTGAATCCAGATCGGCGGTCATCTCCTTATCCACCAGGACCTGGCCGAGGGGAGTAGCATACGCTTCATGAGCCGTGGTTAATAATGCTTCGGAGTACGGCTGATGCATTGGTGAAAGGACAGCCACCAATTCGAAGTCGAGGCCGCGTACTGCAGCAAAGGCATACCCTGCCACAGACCCGGAATATTTATGACCTGCATGGGGAGCAATGACGCCAATCACCTGGCCTGATAATTCGGGGATCCCAGCCTGGTCGAGGTAACGGTCCACACCCAGGGAAAGTGCCCCGGGAATGCCTTCATACCACATCCCGGCAATCGGCGAAGGACGAACAGGGGAGATAGCAGCCATATTCACCTCTACTGCGTATTGTAGCACGACGAGTTTGCCAACCCACGTTCAAAAATTAGGCAAGGTTGAGAAGAAGAGAAAATAATGCGCGTAGTTGAATATTCTTAAAAGGTGGAATATTTAAAATAATAATAGAATCAGCGCCCAGAGAGTACCGATGCCTATCACCCCAGCAGCGAAGGCAGAGAATAGGAAACGCACCCTGGGTTGTGCCATTTGTGCCACGCCAAGCAAAAAGAATGCGATGGCCAGGATGGTCAGAATTGCCACATAGGCGTCGGATTTACTGTTCCAGCGATGGTAGGCATCCGAAGCGGCATTTTGCTTTTGAACCAGCTCCAGGCTGGGCGCATTCAGATCAGCCAGGTATGCTGAAAGATTCGGAGCTGTATCTGCGGAAGAAGGTGCGTAAGCTGGATCTGTCATTAAGTATGACAATGCCTTCGCCTGGTCTGCCTGCGCCTGGAAGACCAGCGATTTAAAATTTAACAGTTCATATCCCTGCTGATCATTCACTCCTTGCCGCTCAAGGGCACTATAGCTAGCGACAAGTGCCTGCTGAGTATTGGAAAGCACTTTGGAGTAGGTATTCAAATCATAATCCGACTGGGCACCCGATTGAATTAGACTGCCAGTTACTGCGATGGCATAGTATTGTGAATCCCGGTTGCCCTGATTGGTCCTGATGTTAGCATCCACTTGCAGAGCTGAAACAGCCGCTGCCAGGACGGTATTTATGAGGGTCAGCACCAATACAAGGGTTTTCCCACGTTCCGAAGTGGAGTTGCCTACATTGTTCACAGCCCACCTCCCCGCAAAACGAAAAAGACGACTTCAACACCCACACACCAAACAAGCCCAAACCCATAAACGATAAGCCCAAGAGCCAGGATAAGAACCCTCGAGCGCAAATGAGACAATTGGGACAATCCAAGCCAAAACAGGCTGACCGCGATCAGGATGGTACCCACGACAAGCCAGCGTTGTTCCGAGTAGTAGGTATCAGCTTTTGTAAACGACGCCACGGGGTCAAGACTGCTCAGATCAGGAGACTGCTTTTCCAGGTCATCGAAGCGCTTCTGGATATTCAGCAAGCCTGAAGAGGTGAGATAGGATGGATCGGTACCAAGGGGAGTTGCCATTGATTCCATTCCCGGAAGCAGGTATGTACGCAATTGGGCAGCCTGCTCCTTGGTGGCAGGGATAGTGCTGTTCTCCTGGACAAGCAAGCCATTGAGGGTGATCATATAATCACGGGCATAGCCGGCTTCCTGGTAGGCCCGGCGCCAGTCTTCATTGGCAGAAGCCTGGCGTTTGACGGCATTCAACAACCCCTGGTATATGAGATCACCTGCACTCGATCCCAAACCTGCAGTCCGCCATGCAGCCAGGGCGGTCGTCAAGGAGACCAACGCGATCAGGATCGCGATCCACACTCCCAGGCGGTCGTTTTTTTCCTTAGAATTCATCCATAGGAAAGCTCCTTCCTTTAGGTGCCTAATTATCACAGGTAGTGGGGGAGAAAACAAGGGAAAACCGCCGGTTGATTTGAACCGGCGGTTTGTTCTTAATGGGTGCGTTTATTAGCCATTTTGCGGCGGAATGCCCGCAGACTTGCAGTGCGGATCAAAAGTGCTGCTCCAGCGAGTAACACCGCCAGCCCCGGCCAGAGGAACAACCAAATACTCACCGGTTGCGGGATCCCCTTGGTGGAAGGGACAGCAGGGGGTTGTGCCACGCGGGACTCACCCTGTGGGGTGACTCCTGGCGCCATAAGTGCGGAAGGTCCGGGTGTGGGTGTCACCTGAGAGTTATCGGAAGCGGGTGGTTGAGTGAGTGCCGGCCCTCCACCATATCCGTACGCCTCGCCGGTCATCGGAGCTGCGGATAACATGGGTGCAGCTGCTCCAAAAGAAAATTGACCCAGGAGGTTGGAGCCGAGCGTGAACACGAACAACAACATAGCCACTGCGGATGCCCATCCGAACGCAGGAACTGCGCGAGGAACAGGAGGCCTGATCCCGGCCATTTTTGGTGTAAGCGTAAAGTTCCGTGGGGGACGGCGTATGGGAGTACGGCGAAGGATGGTGCGAGCCTCGCGCAAGTCTGCGAGCGCGGCGGCAAGCGTCGGGTCCGATTGAATGCGGATTTCCAGGCGCGATATTTCAGCCTGAGGCAATTGCCCATCCAGGTAGGCTGAAAGTTGTTCCACGTCATGGAAGGTAGGTGTGTTCATAATATACGCTCTTCTTCCAGACGAAACGCTGCGGGTAAAAGTTCCCGAAAGGAGCGCAGGCACTCCCGTAAACGCAATCGGGCGCGAGCCAGGCGTGATTTTACAGTACCGAGTGGTTTCTTAAGAGCAGCGGCGACTTCTGTATAGTCAAGACCCTGTATGTCAGCCAAAACCACCACAGCCCGGAAATCGGTGGGGAGATTTTGCAGACAGTGCTGGATGGCGTGCTCCATTTCTGCCTGATCCAACTGGTCTTCGGGAGAGGCATTCGGATCTGCCAGCCAGCCAGGAGTCTCAAAATCCTCGCCATCTTCGGTCTCGGGTTCAAGAGGAGTGGTGGGGCGGCGATGTTTACGGCGCAATTCGTCATAACAAGCGTTGGTGACCGTGCGCAGCAACCAGGCGCGAAAAGAACCTCCACGGTAGGAGTTGAGAGCGCGAAAAGCGGAGATAAAGGCTTCCTGGGACGCATCGGCAGCCTGGTCATTGTCCCCCAAAATTCGCAGAGCAGTGTTGTAAACAATGCCCTGATAGGCCAGCACCAGCGTGTTGAACGCATCAAGGTCACCGTGCTGGGCATTTCGGATGAGAGCGGGTTCGTCCATTGGGATAATTTTACACCACAAAGAGGAAGATGATTGTCAACCATTCCTGCTTTTCGTAAATCCCAAACATTGAACATGCTGATCAAGCGGGCTGACCAAGCTCTTTATGCAGCGAAAGCAGCCGGGCGGAATACAGTCAGGGCTGGGTAAGCGGCTTGACAGGAGATAAAACAATTATCGTCCTGGTGGAACTACCAGGACGATATTCATCTTACGACTGGATCAAACTTCGATTTCGCGCAAGTGGGGAAACAAGAGCACCTCGCGAATAGAATGTTTATCGGTAAGCAACATTGCCAGGCGGTCCACTCCCATGCCGAATCCACCGCAGGGAGGCATGCCATAACGCATGGCACGCAGGTAATCCTCATCCATCGGGTGTTTTTCTTCATCATCATCAGAATAATCGCGTCCCATTTCAAGGAAACGCTGTTCCTGGTCGAGAGGATCATTCAAGTTCGGTGAATGCATTGCAGATTTCGAAGCCAGCCACGTAACCCTCGAAGCGTTCCACCGTCAGAGGATCGCCCGGTTTGGATTTTGCCAAGGGAGAGATATCGCGGGGATAATCAAACAGGAAAGTGGGCTGTTGCAGAGTCGGTTCCAGGAATTCATTCAACAGGTACTCAATCAACTTGCCGCGGGTGGCTTGCGGGCTGGGGGTTTTCCCTGTGGCAGAAATTGCGGTAAAGAGTGAGGTTGCGGTGGGATAGTTGGTGATGTCAATTCCGCTGGTTTCCAGGATGCCATCCCTCATCGACAGACGGCGCCAGGGTGGGGTGAAATCCAATTTTGCCCCCTGGTAGATGATTTGCATGCTACCATTCACTTTTTGGCATGCAAACGATACCATTTGTTCGGTCAATTCCATGACCTGCAGATAATCAGCATAAGCCCAGTAGAACTCCAATTGGGTAAACTCAGGGTTATGCTTGAAAGAGACGCCCTCATTGCGGAAATCCCGCCCGAGTTCATAGACGCGCTCCAGGTTGCCGACCAGAAGTCGTTTCAGGTATAGTTCGAAGGAAATACGAAGGAATAAATCCTGTTTCAACTGGTTATGGTGGGTTGTAAACGGCTTCGCTGCCGCGCCGCCGTAAATTGGCTGCAGCATGGGCGTTTCGACTTCCAGGAAACCGTGTTCATCCAGGAACTCACGCAGGGCACGAATCATTCCAGCCCGTTTGCGGAATGTCTCGCGGACTTCAGGGTTAACAGCCAGGTCAGCATAGCGCTGGCGGGCGCGCAGTTCCGGATCTTCCAAGGCGGCATGCCGCACGGTTTCGCCAGATTCCAGGATTTCATCCTTGGCTGCCGGCAGTGGGCTGATTGCTTTTGCCAGTAATTTGAAATCGTGGACATGGAGTGTTATTTCGCCAGTGCGGGTGCGGAACATCACTCCAGAGGCCTGGATGAAATCACCAATGTCGAGCATCTTGTTGAACCAATCCACGCGGTCCTGGCCAAGTTCGTTCATCCTCAGGAATAGTTGGATGCGCCCGTCACCATCTTCTATGTGAGCGAAAGTGAGTTTTCCCATGGCGCGGGTGGCACGTATCCGCCCGGTGAGGGTGAGCTTTAATTCCGCGGGGGGCTGCCCTGCGGGAGCTTCTTTTTCAGCGGACTCAAAAGCAGCGATTGCCTGCACTGAGGTATGGGTCCGCTGTGCGCGGGTGGGAAAGGACTCCACATTTTCCTTGCGGAGAGCTTCGATTTTCTCCAAACGAATTTTTTCAAGAGAGGTGTACTCGGTCATAAGGAAGCCTTTCGTACTTTATTTTACAACGAAAAACCCCGCGCACCAGACGTGATGCGCGGGGTTTACTATGCATACCCCAGACTTATTCGACCTTAACGATTTTTACTTTATAGGTGCCACCGGGAGCTTCGACGTTTACTTCTTCTCCAGCGCGGTGATTTAAAATGGCTTTACCGATCGGAGATTCGTTCGAGATTTTTCCTTCGCGTGGGTTGGCTTCCGCTGCACCGACGATGGAATATTTTTCCGAACTGCTACCGTCTTCTTTTATGGTGACAAGTGAACCCACTTGCACCAGATCCCCTTTTTCTTTCTTTCCTTTCTCGTCAATGACACGAGCAGAAGCCAGGATCATTTCCAATTCCTGAATGCGGCCTTCAACAAAGGCCTGCTCATTCTTTGCGGCTTCATACTCGGCATTCTCAATCAACTCACCACCTTCCATAGCCTCATGGAGGCGGTTGGCGACTTCCAACCGCTTGGTGGTGCGCAGATATTCAAGCTCATCGGCGAGTTTTTGAAACCCTGCTTTGGTCAAGAATGTCGTCGGCATCTTCATTATCCTGAGAAAATACAAGCATCTCTGAAACAGAGATGCAGCTTTCGTAGGATTCCCTACCCGGCAATATTATACTTGATTTTAATTGAAAAGCAAGCAGTTTCAAAGAGCCAACCATTTCGATGGAATAAATGGACCCTTGATGGGTGTGGGTCCAGATTATCCTTGAAATTCACTGCTTTTTTCCACCATAATCCTACTAATTATGAAATTTGAGACCGACTCCACAAACGAATCCCCCCTGGCTTTCCCAGTAACTGCGGATTGCCTCCACCATCTTTTCCCTGGTTTCGAACAGCATGGCGATTTGAGTGGCATAAGACGCGATCCCATTTTGCCAAATCTGGTGACCGATTTTTGATACTGGTAAAAGGGTTTCCTGGAGGCCTTCAGTTGCCAGGGTCAGCAACTCCGGGTGGTTAAACAAATAGGGTATATCGGCATAGTACTGCAACGCACAATCCAGTCGTTCAGCAGAAAGGCGTGCCAAGACATGGTCGAGATGACCTCCAATTGCCAGAGGGCAACAGACGATATCTCCCGGCAGCAATTCAGAGCTGAGGACGGCAGATATTTCCGCATCCAGGTTTATTTCAATGGGATCTATGGGGACAAATACATCGGCTGGGTAAAGTAATTCCCCGGCTGGGGAGAGGCGGTAGATACAATCCGGGATGCTGAAATTCACCGTATCCGCACCCAAAAGTGCAGCAGCATTCTCATTTTCGATGCGGCGGGCAGCAACAACATCCCTGGCGGAATTAATCCCCCATTGCATGTGGCATGCCTGGGCCAAAGGAGACAGCTGTTCAGTTGGAGCATCTCCAGCACAGATGGTCCAGATCTCAACTGGCGAGCCTTTATGAGTTTGTTCCCAAATTAATCCGCCGCAGGATAATACGGCATCGTCAAAGTGAGGGGAAATATAAATATGGCGCATGATTTCACCTGGATTGTTGTTAATGTAGTGGAACCGAAATGGTGTAAAAAATCCCAAACCATGTCCTCTCCGGGATTAAATCTGCCGGTCTTACTCTTCTTCGATAATTTCTTGTGCCATTTTCTGAAGGGCGCTGGCTTCATCAGTTTCGACATGACCCGCCCGCCAATACTGGTCCAGGAGTTCCAACGGTCCAAGGCTACTCACAGTCTGGTTGGCAGCCAAACGAATGCGTGCTTCAATTTGGGGGTGTTTGATCAAGTGAAACTCAAATGCAGATTCGGTATACCGACGGAGAGCCGGTTCATCAATCAGGGTATCCCATTCGCGTACGTAATCCACTGTCAGGCGGATGATAGCTCCCTGGATTTCATGGGGCTCGGGCAATGCGGATATGAGAGTCCCGGTCACGTTTTCGGCAGATTGGAGGGTGACACGCCGATCAATGAATGGGCGGATGTTTTCCAATTTATGCCATTGGATCCGGGTTTCTCCTCGGTTAATATCCGCAGTCACGAAAAACTTGTCATCCCCAGCTTCACCAAAATCCACGCGCTCAATGGAGCCAGGATAAATCACGGGCGGATGAGAATTCTCGTTCATGTTTTGCGCCTTGTGGATGTGACCGAGGGCAACGTAATCCAGGCGCGGATCGCGGACAAGTGAGCCGGGCAGGATCAAATCTGCACCGAGCATAATAGTCCTCTCCGACCCCAATTTTGCCCCCTGGACAGAGGCATGGGCGGTTAAGATGACAGGCAGCGCAGGGTCTGCTTTATCCAACCAATTGTTAACCAGCCAGGTTAGATGTTCCTCGATTTTCGAGTTAAACTTCATCAAGGGGGGATTCCGTAGACCGCCATCAATCCGGAGCGCGAGACCCAGGGGATGGCGATCACCTGGACCGGCAGCCCGAGGTCTTCAGCGGACAGGAATTGAGGCTTGTCCAGCACAGTCACAAAGGGAATATCGAGAGTTTCAAATTCCTGCACAGAGGTGGCGCGTCCCTGGGCCGGGGAAAGGTCATGGTTGCCGACCAACAGAAGCGTGCGGATGCCTGCTTTCGAGAGACGGATGATGCGTTTCCCCCATTCACGCTGGAAAGTTGGGGCCGGGGAGCGGTCCCGGTAGGCATCCCCGGCAAAGATCACCAGGTCCACTTTCTCCGTAATCGCGGATTCGATGATGGAATCCAAGGATTTGAGGAAATCCAGAACGCGAAGAGGAAGACCTGTTTCGGGGTCGTGGCGGCCATAATTGGCCATGTCGATGTGCGCATCGGCAAAATGCAGAATTTTCATGGATTAGTTACGGGGAAACGCCCCACTGGGCCAGGACATCCAGCGCGACCTGGAACCCGGGATGGTAATGGACGGCCTTGCGCATGTCAGCATAAGCAGCATCGTAGAGACCGATATTGGCTTCAGCCAGGGCACGCCAGTAAAGGGTTTCTTCCAGCACGCGATGGTTATACAAGGTGGTTTCGGTCTTATCTGCCAGATTGATAACATCCTGGTAACGGCTGGTGTAGAAGTAGGCTTTGTAGGGACCGGTCTGGTACCACATAATGCGGTAAGGACGATCTTTTTCGGGCAGCGCGCTGTAGAGGATGAAAGCCTGGTCGTATGCCAGGGCGCCCTGACCGTAGTCGGTCTGCAGGCCGTAACTGGTGCCCTTGTTGAACCAGGCGAAGAACTGGTCAATTCCGGTCAAGAGAACCTGTTTCCTGTTCAGCAGTATCCAGGGCGTTTTGGATAGGCCCAGGTTTCATCGGCCCAATTTCCAAGCACCTGATAGAGTTCGGCCTCACGTTCCGGTTGGTAAACGACGATAAAAACGTAGTTGAACGCGCGCCAACCGTTCAAATAATCCTGGTAACTTACCCTGACATTCTTGCCTTGCTGTTCGTGGGGGATTTTTTCGTCAGGAGTGTAAGAATCCTGGTAAACTAAACTCCCCGGTGCATCATCGTAACCGGTCGTGAAGGCATAATGACCAGCCCACTGCATGGTGTTTTCGGGGGGCAGGGTCTGGTAAATGCCCTTCTCGGCGATAATCGGGAACCCGGCCGCGATCAGGCTTTTGATCAGGTCAACCGTGCCACCATAACGGTAGGAGTGCCCGCATGGTGGTGTGTTCGTTGACGTAGTCCACCATTTCATACGGCATGACATTGACATCCGTTTGCGAGCGATCGATGAAATTCAGGCTGGGTCATCAACCCCGGGTTTGATCGCAGCACCAATCTGGTCACGCAGGGCGGCTGTATTGTCGGGTTCTCCCTTCCAGCCCACATAGGTAAGTGCCATGGCCAGGTTGGCCGGGCCGCAATAATTCCAGCGGTTCATCTGGTCGATGAAGGTCACACCATCCAGGATCACCGTCTGCGGGACAGGTGTGGAGGTGATGGTTGGAGTGAATTGAGTCGTCGATGCGGGGGTGGGGGTGAGAGAGGAGGTGGGCCGAGGGGTAATCGTAGTCTGTTCCTGCTGGGTGGGGACAAAGACGACCTGCCCCGGTGGATTGAAGAAGTAATAGATATCCGTTTGCAGGTTTTCCACCCGCCAAGCGAGAGCAGCGTGAATCCTGGGGATAAACGACAATGCTACCGCTAGAACAATCAAAGCTGCCAAGGCAATAATGATATTAATCGCTCGTTTGGTTCTTTTAGGCATGCGGGGGATTATACTGCTTTCCGGGGATTCAAATAATAAGAAGAAATAAAATGACCGGGCGGCCATTCGGTCGCCCGGCAAATTGGTTATTCTTCAGGCGTCACGGACTTCGCCATCGATCACATCGCCTTCAGGATTCTGAGGAGGCGTTTGCGGACCTTCAGGCTGCGGTCCACCATCCGGGGGAGTTTGTCCCGGCTGGGCATACATCTGCTGGCTGAGGGCGTAGAACATATTCTGCAATTCATCCGTGGCCTTCTTAATGCGCCCCAAATCGTCGGATCTGGACAGCCTGCTTGAGATCGTTGATCTTGCCTTCGATCTTGCCGCGTTCTTCAGAGGATACCTTCTCGCCCAGGTCGCGTAGGGCTTTTTCCGTCTGGTAGACCAGGTTGTCAGCCGTGTTGCGGGCGTCAATAACCTCGCGGCGTTTCTTATCATCAGATTCGTAGCGTTTGGCTTCCTCGACCTTGCGGGCGATCTCGTCCTTGTTCAGGTTGGTGGAGGCAGTAACGGTGATCTTCTGTTCCTTGCCGGTGGCCTTATCCCGGGCGGTCACGTTGAAGATACCGTTGGCATCAATGTCAAAGGTGACTTCAACCTGGGGGATACCGCGCGGAGCAGGCGGGATGCCGTCCAGGCGGAAACGACCCAGTGACATGTTATCACCTGCCATCGGGACGCTCGCCTTGCAGGATGTGAATATCCACAGCGGTCTGGCTATCGGCTGCGGTGGAGTAAGTTTCGATCTTGCGGACCGGGATGGTGGTGTTGCGTTCGATCATCTTGGTCATCACGCCACCCAGGGTTTCCACACCCAAAGAGAGTGGAGTCACATCGAGCAGGAGAATATCCTTGACCTCGCCGCCCAAAACACCAGCCTGGATGGCTGCACCCACCGCCACGACCTCATCCGGGTTGACACCCTTGTTTGGTTCTTTACCGTCGGTAAGCGACGCGAACGAGGTCCTGAACCATTGGCATGCGGCTTGAACCACCAACCAAAACAACTTCGTTAAGGTCGGAGGCTTTCAGGTTGGCATCCTTAAGGGCAGATTCAAAGGGGTTGCGGCAACGGCTGAGCAGGTCTTCGGTCATTTGCTCGAATTTGGCACGCGTCAACTTAAGCACCAGGTGCTTGGGGCCATTTGCATCCGCCGTGATATAAGGCAGGTTAAGTTCAGTTTCCATCATGCTGGAAAGCTCGATCTTCGCTTTTTCAGCGGCCTCGCGCAAGCGCTGGAGTGCCTGACGGTCCTGGCGCAGGTCAATGCCTTCCTGTTTTTTAAACTCATCTGCAGCCCAATTGACCACGCGCTGATCCCAGTCATCACCACCAAGGTGGGTATCGCCATTTGTGGATTTGACTTCAATAACGCCTTCGCCAACATCCAGGATGGACACGTCAAAAGTACCGCCGCCCAGGTCGAAGACCAGGATGGTTTCGTTTTTCTTCTTATCCAGCCCATATGCCAAGCGCAGAGGCCGTGGGTTCGTTGATGATGCGTTTCACGTCCAGCCCAGCAATCTTGCCGGCATCCTTGGTCGCCTGGCGCTGGCTGTCGTTGAAGTATGCAGGGACGGTGATGACCGCCTCGGTTACCGGCTGCCCCAGGTACGCTTCGGCGTCCGATTTTAGTTTAGCCAGGATCATGGCGGAAATTTCCTGCGGACTATACTCCCGGTTGGTGACCGGGATCTTTACGCGGGCTTCGTCTGAAGGTCCAGGCACGACAGCATAAGGAACCATCTTGCGCTCGGTCTCCACTTCGTCGAAGCGGCGGCCCATAAAGCGCTTGATGGAATAAATCGTGTTTTCCGAATTAATTACGGCCTGACGCTTGGCGGTCTGCCCGACCATGCGTTCGTTGTTCTTATTGAACGAAACCACCGACGGGCACAACCGCCCGCCTTCTGCAGTGGTGATCACTGTTGGTTGCCCACCTTCCATGACGGCCACCACACTATTGGTAGTACCAAGGTCAATTCCAATGATTTTTCCCATATCAATGCTCCTCTTAGCAGGATACGGACGCGATGTAACGCGCCATTTAGCTTATTGTGTAAGAATACATCAAGGGTGCAAGAAGAACGTTAACGAACCATAGGAAAAATAATAAAGAGGCCGGTTCCACGATAGAACCAGCCTCTTTACTTTTTCCTCCAATTCAAGAAGGATTATGGTTGAGAGATGGTAAGGGATTCAAATTCCACAATGACTGGAGTGACAGGATTGGTAGGTGAAATATTTGCTCCAAAACCAATCTGGCCTTCGGGCAAGAAAAATTTATTATCTTTCGCTTCGCGGACCTTGCTTCCATTAATATAAAGTGTAAATGTGTTACCGACACAGTGGCAGTGATCTCGTTACGTTGTTGCCCAGAACGGATAGCTGTTGAACCCCCATCTGCCAATATCACATATCCATTCCCTCCCTTGCCATCATATGCCCAGATCTGGTACAAGCCATCATTCTGGACAGTAAATTCATAACGGCCAGCAGCAGAATTGCGACAGACCAGGTTTATGTTGTTCGAATTATGAGCCATGTTCGTGAACGTCAGATCCAGACGGACATCCTGGTACGTCACGGGGGTATAGTAATAATAAACATATAATTTAGGATCATCCAGTTGGATGCGCAAGCCACCTGTTGTTTGTAATTCAGAGAACTTATCCTTGTCACCCAGGAAAATATCATATGGCCAAACACTGAGGTCCCCCTGGAACGTTTCAGTAAAGAATTCCGATAATGGGGTGACAGTTGGTGGAATTGGGGTTGGAGGGATTGACGTTGGAGGGTTGGAAATTTGAGTCGGGAATGCAGGCGGATTGTTGGTGGTGGGGATTTCCTGGGTTGGGATAACCGACGGATGGGTTGGTGGGACTGCCTGTGTGGGAACCACAGGAGGTTGGGTTGGTGCGACAGCAGGGGATAAATTGCACGCAATACTGACGGAAATAATCAAGAAAACCAGGAAAATGAAGGGGAAAAGAAGACGGAGTTTCATTATGGATCTCCTCGAAAAATATAGGTTTTATCAGGAAACAATAAATAGCGATTAGTATAATTGTACACATTAGTTTTCTTTTACGCCTTTCAAATGACCGACACCCCGACCTGTTTAAGAAAAGCCATATATACTCCACCCGTTAGGTTCGATATATTGCCAGGAACCGATAATCCGCGAAACTCCGTTGGAAAACAAAACACGCCTGGAAAGGCGTGCTTTGTTGAGTGGAGATGGCGGGAATCGAACCCGCGTCCGAAAGAATCGACCCTCGAAAATCTACGAGCGTAGCCGGTTGAGGTTGTCGCCACAGGTCACCCAACCGGCAAAATTGACCTGCGGCCAGCCGCTCGAGCCCGAAGGCTCTCTTTCGCGCAGTTAGTGGCGTCGTGCGCGGCACTCCACCATTGTGACGCCCAATCCCTTCACCGGGCGGAGCACGGGACCGGTGGACGCGGCCTCGCTAAGAGACCGGCCGTTTACTCTCTACTGCTTACGCAGCGAGGGGCATAGCGGCGTAGGAAGTGCGGTTGGCACTTGATTTTTTGCGCTGAGTTTACGAGGTCGGCGCCTCTCGGCTCGCATTCCGGGACCAGCCTCTTCCGTCGAAGCCTGTCATCCCCAAGTAAGATCGCTCCCTTCCGAAGGGAAAGGAATCCCCCAAAAAGGGGAAGGGCTTTCCTTATGAACAGGTACCGTCCCAAGGACAAAAATTATAACATGTTATACTCGGTTTGAAACTTCTGAAACCCGGTGGGGTTATTTAATTACAACCCTTCCGGTAAGGTGAGTCGAGTGCCGGATTCTGAAGAGCAAGATGTCTTGATGCGTGCTTCGCAGGGCGACCTGGAAGCTTTTGGCGTCCTTTACGGCAAGTATGTAGAGCGGATTTTCAACTACGTTTATTACCGTACTGGTAATGTCCATGATGCTGAAGACCTGACTGCCCGGGTTTTTTTTCGGGCACTGCATCACATCCATACGTATACTGATCGCGGGGTGCCTTTCTCGGCATGGTTATACCGGATCGCACACAACCTGGTCGCCAACTGGCACCGGGACCGCAGCCGCCACCAGGAGATCCCGCTCTCAGATGCTCCGACCCTGCACTACAAAGGGGAACCGCCTGAAACTGCCCTCATGCAAAACCAGGAGCGGGAGAGCCTGCTGAGATTGATCCGGCACCTCCCCTCGGAAAGACAACATTTGCTGATATTAAAATTTGTAGAGCACATGTCAAATTCCGAAATCGGGGAGACCATGGGACGCAGCGAAGGCGCAGTCAAAAGTCTTTATCACCGAACCTTACTATCCCTACGAGATGAATTGGAAGGATTCGACCTGGAGGAATAAAACGGATTTTGCCGGGTGGATAAAGCGGATCATTTGCAGGAGTACACGATGAATACGAAAATGAGGAAATTTGCAGATGCATCCATGGACAGGATAACTTCCATGGAAAACCGGTTGTCAGGAGCGCTCAAGCCGATCAAGCCGCGTAAAGAATTTGTTTATGGGGTTGCCAAGCGCATCCAAACAAAAACTCAAACCATCCTGGTGGATAGCGTTGCCAATTGGAGATTTTTAGGAATGGTGATCGCTGGGTTTATCTCCGCGGCTATTTTCCTGGCAGTGATTGGTAAAGTACTGGTGTCGTTGTTGACGAAAAAACGTACAGCCTAAATCTTTGAGAGAACAACCCGGCCCGGAGAAATTTCTCCGGGCCGAAAATTTTCTATGAACCGCTAACAAGGACTGATAAGGCAGACTTATAAAGTCACACCCAATTTTTTAACCAACTCCGCTTCCGTAGGTTCGGTGAGATGTGATCCGTCGGGCCACACAAGCGTAGGAACACTGCGATGCCCACGGTTCAAGCTCTCAAGGAGTTTCCCGGCATTTTCATCCTGATCGATATCCACCCACTGGTAAGGAATCCCGAAACGGTCCAGCAGGAGACGGGAACGGCGTGATCCTCCACACCAGGTAGTGCCATAAAGGATAATCATTTCTTTTTCACTCATAGCAATCCTCCGATCAGCTTTTGTGCTTCTTCGATCAAGTCGATCCCGCGCGGAAGTTGGAATTCCGGTGTGACACGCATTGTCAGATGGACAACGGCTTGTTTCAACTCTGGGGCAAGGCCTGGGAATGTCGCCAGGGCTTGGAGTGCTTCGTAGGCACTGCTGCCAAGATTCCTGCCTTGGGCATCTAATTTGAACCCTATATCGTTCCTGTTTAGAAAATCGCGCGCTGCCAACCCCGCAGCCCTGCGGGCACATACCCTGGCGCGCCCCTCATTTCCCATGAGGCGGGCGGCAAATGCCGAGTCCATTTCGGTAAGTATTTTTTCAGGCAGATCCATCTTTCTGGGAATTATATCCTGTATTCCTGGTCGAAGAAATTATTGTAGGACGATCCCCAAAAGCCTACAACAGGACACTCCAAAACCGCCCCCGATCCTTCGGGAGGGGCTATTATTGTAAAGAATAAAAAACAACAAAAGTGCCTCAGGCCGACCTATAAGCCGCATTCTGTCCGGAAGAGAAATGTCGGTTTACGCTCCGAAGAGTTTCATCCCGACGCTCAACCTGGACGGTCATCTCTCTGTGCAGCCTACCCGGGACTCGAATGACGCGAGCAGCGTCTCGTCCCTGCTTGGCCTTGCTCCCGGCGGGGGTTACCTGGCCGCCTGCATTACTGCAAACGCCGGTGGTCTCTTACACCGCCTTTTCACCATGACCGCCTTGCAGCGGCTGTCTGTTTCTGTGGCCCTATCCGGCAAGTTACCTCACCCCGGGGTTTCCCCGGTGCCGTGCTCTTAGGAGTGCGGACTTTCCTCGATTCTGCGCCTAAGCCCAAAACCGCGACCGTCCAGCCGACCTGAAGCATTTTCATCATACCTGTTCTTGGAACAAGCGTCAATCATCTAATGGGAGACTATTGGGTATAATTAGGGACATGTGCCCGCAATATTCTATTGAGAGGAGAATCCCATGACAAAATCAATCGATAATTTGAAGACAGCGTTTGCAGGAGAGTCACAAGCCAATAGGCGCTACCTGGCTTTCGCAAAAAAAGCGGACCAGGAGGGCCTGCCCCAGATCGCCAAACTTTTCAGGGCTGCAGCCGCAGCTGAGACTGTCCATGCGCTTAACCACTTAAGAGCCATGGATGGTGTCAAATCCACGCTGGAGAACCTGGAAGTGGCAATAGCAGGTGAGAACTATGAGGTTGTCACCATGTATCCCACCATGCTGGCGGAGGCTGAAGGTGAGGGAGACAAAAAAGCTGCAAAATCGTTCGATTATGCCCTGCACACGGAAAAAGTTCACGAAGCACTCTACCGAAGGGCCAAGGACATGTTGAGCAGAGGAAAAGACACCCAGGAGACGACCTTCTACGTTTGCCCGGTCTGCGGGTTTACCCATGAAGGTCCAGTGGATGGCAAGTGTCCGGTTTGCAGCACGCCTGCAGAGAAATTTGAGAAAATCTCCTAGCAGATTATAGTATTTCTTGTCATCACTTTAACAGGGACGAACCATAATTGCGGTTCGTCCCTGTTATTTTTATGAATAAGTGATGGAGGAAAAAATGGGGACCCCAAAAAAGCAGGATTAATTTATGGAATGGAAAAGGACTTGCGGTGGATCTTACATCGTTTGAGCTTCTTGATCGCGTCCTGGTGCTGAGGCGTGCCGTAGCCTTTATGCTGGGAAAATCCATAGCCAGGAAATTGAACATCCAGCTCTCGCATCAAGGCATCCCGGGCGGTTTTTGCAAGGACGGAAGCAGCCGCCACACTGAGGGAGAGTTGGTCGCCTTTGACCAGGGCAGTCTGGGGCAAATCAATTTCCCGGAAAACCAGGTAATCGGAGATCAAGTAATCCGGGAATAGGGTTTCAAGAGCACGCACAGCCGCGAGCTTCGTCGCGGGGACGATCCCCAAAGTGTCTATCTCCCTGGCAGATGCGAAACCCACCCCCCAGCCCAATGCGGACTCTTTAATCCGTGGAGCCCATGTTTCCCGAGCCAGCGGGGTCATTAGTTTGGAATCACGCACCTGGTCCAAGGTTTGGATGAAAGCAGGGTTGGGAGGCAGGATGACTGCGGCAGCCGCGACTGGCCCGGCCCAGGCGCCACGCCCAGCTTCGTCAACACCGGCTACGCGGGTGAAAGCGGCATTCCATAAGTTTATTTCAAATTCCAGGGTGGGTGTTGGATGATGATTACCGTTGCGGGTCATAAATGCCCTGCCTGGCATTACGGCGGATGGTCAGCAGGTCGAAGAACATGGTCCAGGAATCATGAAGGACATTAACCTTACTGCCAGGATTGTAGTGCCAGGGTATGCCAATCTCGGTGACGGAATAACCACGCCGGCGGGCAATCACCAGTAACTCCACATCAAATGACCAGCCGGTCAATGTTTGGCAGCTGAATATATCCTTAGCGATAGCAGATCGGAAGGATTTGAAACCACATTGAGTATCCTGCAGACCGGGCAATACGAGTGAACGGATCAAAAAATTATAGACGCGCCCAGTCAGATGTCGATAAGACGGTTCATTATAGCGAATGGCACCAGGAGCCTCGCGGGAGGCAATGGCAATGTCACTTGAACACGCTGGTGGTAGGAAACGGTTTATTTCTTCCACCGGCATGGAGAAGTCCGTATCAGCGACAAAACGATACTCACCATGTGCTTCCAAGATCCCGCGGCGGACTGCACGACCCTTGCCGGGAAGATCCTCGTGAAAGGCGATAAGATTGGGGTATTTTGGAATTAATTGCTGCACGGTTGAAAAGGTAAGGTCAGAGCTGCCATTTTCAACTACGACGACTTCAGATGCATAACTTTGCTTTTTCAAAAACGCAAAGGCCTGCCCCAGAGCGGTGGGCAGGCGGGTTTCCTCATTATGGGCAGGAATGATTATGCTAAGGAAAGGGGGTATCAATGCAACATGCCCAATATATAGGACCACTGGTCCTTGATGACCATGAAAAAGAACACTCCGACCAATAGAGCCCAAATTAAAAACATGGCAATAACGAAGATCCACTGGTTTTTATTCAGGCGTCCAGCGCGGGGTTTATTAAGGAAATCCTGGACTTCACCCTCAGAAGCGAGCGGTGCCAGGTCGTCACTCCACAACGGGGCACGGGATTGGTCAAGATTTAAAGTCATAGGGTGAGTATCTGGTTCGTCCCTGGCAGGAGGCAGCGATTCAAGGAATGCGAAGGTCGGAATTTCGTCAGCTTTCATCAATGGCGAAGAGATCTCTTCTTTTGCAGCTGCTTCCTCCTTCCCGGTTGGCTGAGGTTCAGGAGTATCTGTAGTTTCTGGAGGTTTTGGAGGATTCAGGATACGTCCAATTACATCCTGGACTGCTTCGGGACTTAACGAAACTCTTGCCTGCGTAACGGAGATGGCAAATCGTTCCAGTGCGTCGCGCAAAACCACCCGGATGATGGGTCGAATACTGTCCACATGAACAGACAAATCGGAACACAGCAAAATGGCGTCAACGCTAGTCAACGATAAATAACCCTGGCGCTGCAAAAATACCTGGATGGCACGCGCCATGCGTTCAGTGCGAGTCATCAGGTTTGGTTTTTCATTCTTAAAGGCATTGCCGGAAATTGTTCCCCACTGGTCTCCCTTGGCGCGGTACATGCCAGCAATGGGAGTAACGTACATGACGAACACCCCGGTAGGTCCAACCAGGATAAAGGGGAAACTGGCCTCCAGGCCAGGAGGCGTCACATTGCGCAAGAGGGTATAGTTCTTATCCAGCACCTTGCTCAACACGGGGATTATTTCGTTTTGCGCCTCGACTTCCCTGATCCAGGTGGAACCAAATTTCATCATGGCCCTGGCGCGGTCAACGAAACTTATCTTACCGGTCTCGCTATCAAAGTATGGGGTATGGTCAATAATTTTCATGGGACAGCCTTCCAGGAAAAACGGTTCAGAAAACAGGTACTCCGTCCAAAAGATCGTGTGTGCTTTTCTGTCCTTCGGTAACAATATTGTCCTGAAACTGGTGAACCGTCAACCCTGTCTTAAAAGTGCTTCCGAGATAGATCTTGCGTTCCCCAACTACGAAGTGCTTCCCCTGCCTGAGAAGATCAGATAATTCCCGTCGGTCAAGCATTATCCGATCTGACCAGACAACGCCGTGCCGTTCATATGCTCGTACAACTGTCAATTTTTCCACCAGGTGTATATCGGACTGCTTCAATGATGCCATCCAATTTTATGCGAGCCATAATTATTTTCCTCACTTCCAATTGTAGCATAGGATGGCAAAAGATAAATATCCATCGGTTGACCTTTATCAGGAATAAAAAAACCACCGGGGACCAGGGTGGTCTCGGTGGTCAGTCGGGGTGGGCGGATTCGAACCGCCGACCCCCGCGTCCCGAACGCGGTGCGCTACCAGCTGCGCTACACCCCGAACGGCGTGAGTATAATGCGTATCGGGGATGCCCGTCAAGCAGGAGAGTACGATATAATTTTCCCAGCGGAGAGTTCATGAAAATATTTGTCACCGGCGGGGCAGGCTACATTGGTTCGGCTACAGCGGAAGCGCTTCTCGAAGCAGGACATTTCGTCACTATCTACGACTCGCTGGTGACCGGATACCGGGCTGCCGTTCCCGAAGGGGCTCGCTTCTATCAAGAATGACCTGGGAGATTCCGAGAGCCTGTTGACAGCCTTTCTTCAGACAGATTTGACGCAGTGATGCACTTCGCTGCCTTCATCGAGGCAGGCAAGTCCATGAAAGATCCGGGCAAATTTTTCAAAAATAACCTGGCAAATTCACTCCAATTGATCGAAGCCGCGACGTTCTGCGGTGTGAAAGGATTTGTGCTCTCCTCCACGGCCGCAGTCTATGCCTCCAGTGATGCGCCTTTAACCGAAGATTCCGCCATTGACCCAGCCAATGCGTACGGTTTCACCAAACTTGCCATCGAGCAGGCGTCTGGAATGGTATCGCAAGATCCACGGGTTACATTATGCGGCCCTGCGCTATTTTAATGCCTGCGGAGCCCTTCCCGGACGAGGTGAAGCCCACCAGCCCGAGTCGCATCTCATTCCGCTTGTATTAAAAGTCCCGCTTGGGACAGAGCAAAGCCGTCTCCATTTACGGGAGAGATTATCCAACTCCTGACGGTACCTGCATCCGCGACTACATCCATATCGCCGATCTGGTCTCAGCTCACCTGCTGGCATTGGATGCCCTGGGAGTTCATGACCGGCTGGTCTATAACCTTGGCAACGGAAATGGTTACTCTGTCCTGGAAGTTATCGAAGCCGCCCGCGGCGTAACAGGTCATCCCATCCCAATCAGGGAAGCATCACGCCGTCCAGGGGATGCGCCTCGCCTGGTGGCATCGTCTGAAAGAATCCGCCAGCGATTTGGGCTGGATGCCGCGTCATCCCGAATTGAACGATATCATCGCCAGCGCCTGGGAGTGGCATCGAACTCATCCGCTGGGTTATAAGGAAATTGGATGGAAAAAGCAACCACCTTCATCGTAGTCATCGTGGGCTGGATCTTTTCCCTTTGCCTGCACGAATTCTCGCATGCTGTCGTGGCGTATTATGGCGGGGATACCAGTGTCAAGGACAAAGGGTACCTCACTTTCAATCCGCTTAAGTACACTCACCCGGTCTATTCAATTCTCCTGCCGGTGGTATTTCCTGCTGCTTGGTGGGAATGGTTTACCCGGTGGGGCAGTCTATATTGAGACCTGGAGGCTGCGCAGCAAGCGCTGGGAAAGCGCCGTTTCACTGGCGGGACCGGCTTCCAACCTGCTGCTGGCGATAATCCTGGGGATCGTCCTTACATATCCTGCCCGTCAATTCCAGCGGCATCTGGCCGGGACTGGCGTTCCTTGCCCTGATGCAGGTCTCGGCGCTGGTGCTTGAATGTGATCCCGGTTCCGCCATTTGATGGATATCGGGCATTGGCACCATTCCTTAACCGGCAGTTGCGCTTCAATATTGATCAATACAGTAATATCATCATGATGACAGTGTTTGTTGCCCTATGGTATGTACCTTTCGTAAATAACTATTTCTGGCAATTGGTCGGTTGGATTTCGGTTCGCATGCAGATCCCACTTTCGCTGGCATTGCTGGGTTTAAAGCAATTCCAATTCTGGAGATAATCATCCTTTCGAGGGGGACTTTTCCTTAAGAGAGGACAAGCCTTCAAAATTCTAACGCCCCTCTTATTGACGCCCATCGAATGGACATGGTATCATTATTCTTGTATCATTAGCACTCTCTTCTTGAGAGTGCTAAAACTGTAATTATAGAAATCTTTAAGTCAAATTGAACATGAATGACCTCACTGAACGCCAGCGCCTGATCCTTGCACTGGTTGTGCGTCACTATACCGAGACTGCACAACCGGTTGGTTCAGCGCGCCTGGTGGAGCGCTACAATCTTGATATTAGCACCGCCACCGTCCGCAACGAAATGGCAGCGCTGACCGGATTCGGGTACCTGCGTCAGCCGCATACCTCCGCGGGACGTGTCCCCACCGAAGAAGGTTACCGTTATTTTGTCACCCAGGTGGTTTATCCATCCGACCTGCCCGAACCGGCGCGCGACACCATTTCACACCAGTTTTACCAGGCACGTCAGGATGTGGAACAATGGATGCCGCTGGCTGCCTCCATCCTGGCGCAACATTCGCGGGCGGCATCCATCGTCACCGCGCCGCATTCCGAACGTTCACATTATAAACATGTTGAACTTATCTCCACCCAGGGACGACAAGTGTTGATGGTGCTGGTCATGACCGGTGGGGAGGTAAGTCAGCAAATCCTTACCCTGGCCGAACCTGTGATGCAGGAACGTCTGTCTGCGGCTGCCGACCGGCTAAACCAGGTCTGCCTGGGCAAGACCACCGAAGAAATCGCTGCCTTGCCTCCCACGTTCTGATTCCCTCGAAAAAGATATCCTGACCCTTGTCCTCCAGGACATGAACCGTGGAGAACAGCGTGTATCCGGAGAAATATACCTGGACGGATCTGACCAATGTCCTCTCCGAACCGGAATTCCTCGAATCAGGCGATGCCCGCCGGGCAGTGCATCTGTTCGAGGAACGTTCCCTCTTGCAAGACCTGTTAGCCCGCACCACAAACAATGCCACCGTGGGGGGAGTACAGGTGTTGATCGGCGGCGAAGGCAAATGGGAAGAGTTGAAACAATGTTCGGTTGTCCTGGCCCGCTATGGCATTCCCGGGCTCGTCACAGGCACGCTGGGCGTCTTTGGACCAATGCGCATGCCTTACGCTCGCACCATTCCCACCGTCCGATTTATGGCCGATTTGTTGAGCGGCCTGGTATCTGAAACAATGGTAGGAGAAGAAAATGAGTAAGAAAGAAAAGTTACACCAGACTGAAACCGAGGTGAGAGGTAAGAATCAGAAGCTGCAACCCCGCGTGAACCAATCCCCGAAACCGAAGCCCTGCCAGACACTCCGAGTTCTTGGAACTCGAAAAACAACTGCCAGAAGCCCAAGCCCAGGCAGCCGAGTACAAGGATGGCTGGCAGCGTTCAGTGGCTGACTTTCAAAACTACCGGAAGCGTGTCGAGGCAGAAAAAGACTGAAACCTACCAGAATGCTGTAGGCAGCATCATCAAACGATATCTTGCCAATCCTGGATGATTTGGAACGGGCCCTTATCGGCTCGTCCCGCTGACCTGGTCTGGGTGGATGGAATCGAATTGATCTACCGGAAACTCAAATCCATCCTGGAAGCAGAAGGCCTGAAGCGCATCGAGGCCGAAGGGCAGATGTTTGACCCAAACTTCCACGAGGCGATTATTCAGGAACCCAGCGAAGGCCACGAAAGCGGACAGGTCATCGCAGTGGTGCAAAATGGCTATACCCTGGGCGAGCGGGTTATCCGCCCGGCGCAGGTGAGGGTGGCCGAATAATTTTCCTGGGCAGGAACCTTCCTTTCGGGGATGCAATAACCGCCCATGGCGGGGCTATATTCCCAAGGCAATAGAATATTTTTTTGGAGAACTCATAATGTCAAAAATCATTGGGATCGACCTGGGAACAACGAACTCAGTGGGAGCGGTAATGATGGGGGCTGAACCGGTGGTCATCTCGTCCGCTGAAGGAGAGCGGCTGGTCCCATCGGTAGTGGCGATCAACAAAAACCACGAGACGGTTGGTGGGACGTGTGGCCCGCAACCAGGCAATTGTAAATTCCCAGAACACGATCTTTTCGATCAAGCGGTTCATGGGACGAAAATACGAAGACCCTGAAGTCCAGCGCACACTGCCGCGTGTACCCTATACCGCTCTTCCTGCAGAGAATGGGGATGTACGCGTCAAGATGGATGACAAGGAATATTCTCCGCCGGAAATCTCAGCCATGATCCTGGCCAAGATCAAACGCGATGCCGAAGCCTATCTCGGCGAACCGGTAACGCAGGCCGTGATTACCGTGCCGGCGTACTTTAATGATGCCCAGCGCAATGCCACAAAAGATGCCGGGAAGATCGCCGGTTTAGATGTATTGCGGATCATCAATGAACCGACTGCATCTTCCCTGGCTTATGGTCTGGACAAGAAAACCAATGAAATCATTGCGGTCTATGATTTGGGGGGCGGAACATTCGATATTTCCATCCTCGATGTTGGCGAAGGGTGTGTTCCAGGTTCGGTCCACCAACGGTAACACATTTCTGGGTGGTGACGACTTTGATCAACGCATGATCGAATATTTCACCCTGGAGTTCCAGAAAACAAACGGGATAGACCTGCGCCAGGACCGGCAATCCCTGCAACGATTGCGGGAGGCTGCAGAAAAGGCAAAGATCGAACTATCGACGATGATGCAGACTGAAGTCAACCTGCCTTATCTCACGGCGGATGCTTCCGGTCCGAAACACCTGGTAATGACATTGACGCGTGCCAAACTGGACCAACTCACAGCTGACCTGGTGGAGGGGACGCTCACTCCACTCAAACAGGCCCTGGCTGACGCCAGCTTATCACCCGCAGATATAAATGAAGTTGTCATGGTGGGCGGGATGACCCGCATGCCTGCTGTGCAGGAAGCAGTGCGGCGATTCTTTGGGAAAGAACCCCATAAGGGTGTCAATCCAGATGAAGTGGTGGCTGTTGGGGCTGCCATCCAGGCAGGCGTGTTGGGGGGCGAGGTTAAAGATATCCTGCTGCTCGATGTCACGCCATTGTCGCTCTCCATCGAAACCCTGGGCGGTGTAGCCACGCCGCAGATCGAACGCAATACCACCATCCCAACGCGCAAGAGCCAGGTGTTCTCAACCGCCAGCGACAGCCAGACCCAGGTTGAAATCCACATCCTGCAAGGGGAGCGTCCCATGGCAGTGGATAACAAGTCGCTGGGAAAATTCATCCTGGACGGCATTCCGCCTGCGCCGCGCGGAATCCCCCAGATAGAAGTGACATTCGACATCGATGTTAACGGCATCCTGAAGGTCACGGCACAGGACAAGGCCAGCGGGCGGAGCCAGCATATCACCATCACAGCCTCTTCGGGCCTGGCAAAGGATGAAGTGGAACGCATGCGGAAGGAAGCTGAACTGCATGCCGCAGAAGACAAGCAGCGCCGCGATCTCATCGATGCGAAAAACACTGCCGATAATTCCGTCTATGGCGCTGAAAAGGTATTGAACGAACTTGGTGAAAAAGTCCCTGCGGAAATTAAAACCGAAGTCCAGGCAGCCATGGAAGAGGTCAGGAAAGTGAAAGATGGGGAAGACGAACCCGCCATCCGCAAGGCGGTGGATGCTCTCAGCCAGGCAGTCCAAAAAATTGGTGCAGCAGCATACCAGCAAACACCCCCGGTCCAGGCTGAAGAAGGTCCAAAAAATCCCGAGAGTGAGAACACCGTTGAAGGTGAAGGAAAAGGAAGTGAATAGGGTATTGTGATCGAATTGACTCACACCACAATATCCCATTCCTAATGACTTATGACCAATCGCGACTTCTACGAGATCCTCGGCATTCCACGCGACGCCTCCACTGATGATATTAAGGCTGCCTTCCGAAAACTGGCGCGCCAATACCATCCAGACGTGAGCAAGGAAGAGGATGCAGAGGAAAAATTCAAGGAAATTAACGAAGCCTACGGGGTCCTATCCGACCCGCAGAAACGTGCCCGTTATGACCAGTACGGACGAGCCGGGCTGGGTGAAATGGGTGGAATGCCCGATTATGCCACAATGGACTTCTCGGATATCTTTGAGCAGTTCTTTGGAATAAATATGGGTGGAGGCAGCCGCACGCGCCGCCCACGCCGGGGGCGCGATCTGCAGTTGCGCCTTGACCTCTCATTTGAAGAAGCTGTCTTTGGTGTTGAGAAGACAATCGAAGTGACCCGCAATGAAACTTGCGGGACATGTAAAGGGTCCGGAGCAGAACCAGGGACCAGCCCTCAACGCTGCGGCACCTGCGGTGGGCGAGGGGAAGTGCGCCAGGTGCGCCAAACGATTTTCGGCTCGATGATGCAATCCGGTCCATGCCCAACCTGCGGAGGGCGCGGAGAGGTCATTTCTTCTCCCTGCCATACCTGCCGCGGAAGCGGGCAGGAACGGAAAACCCTTAAGAAGACCGTCCAGGTCCCGGCCGGGGTGGACGATGGTACCCAAATCCGCCTTGCTGGAGAGGGCGAGCCAGGAACGTTAGGCGGACCCCAGGGTAGTTTATACCTGCTTTTATCGGTAAAGCCGCATAAGTTCTTCAAACGGCGCGAGAACGACATCCTGCTAAACCTGGATATTAATGTAGCGCAAGCTGTTCTCGGTGCAGAAGTGGAAGTACCGACAGTGGATGGCAACTCGAAACTCAAAATTCCGGCCGGGACGCAACCGGGCAAGGTATTCACTATCAAGGCACGCGGTGTGCCATACCTGCGCAAGAGCGGCCGAGGCGACCAGATGGTGGTAATCAATGTGGATATCCCTGCCAAATTGACAAAGGAACAACGGGAGCTCTTCGAGAAATTGGCAGCCACGCTCGGGACAACGGTAAAACCGAAGGAAAAGGGATTTTTGGATTGGCTGAATGAAGCCATTGGGGGATAGCAAGTTGAAAAGTATCCATCCGGGATGAAAAAATGTCACCCGCCTCCAAACGAGGCGGGTTTGTTTTCATATGGTATGATTTGCCCGCTTGAAGGTTAATTGACGGGAAAAAATTGCATGAAGAGATTCCTCCTCAAAATCTGGGGCATCCTTCCGTTCTGGATGCAGAGAATTGCCGCCGCCATCATCCGGCCGCGCTACCAGGTGTCAGTTGGCGCAGTAATATTGAATGAAGAAGGACAGCTCTTGCTGTGCGAACATACTTATCGCCGTCTGTATCCCTGGGGATTGCCCGGCGGTGACTTAAAATTTGGTGAGGATCCCGTGGAAGGGGTCAAGCGGGAGGTTATGGAGGAGACCGGGATAAACATCCGGGAAGCCCGTCTCCTGCTGGTGGAAAATTCCAACGAAACCCACCATGTATCCATAACTTTTCTTTGCAGCGGTCCAGAGGGAAAATTTATACCAAACGAAGAAGTCTCCGACATACAATACTTTGAAACCACAGCTCTGCCTGGCTTTTTCATGGAGCATCGTGTTACGATCGAAAAATGCCTGGCTATTCTGAATTCCGAGAAATGAGTGAACTGCATGAATTGGCTTGAAGTGTCCATGACTGTCAATGGTGAACTGGCGGAGGCAATTGCTGATGTATTGGCCAGGTATGCACCCAACGGGGTGACAACGGAACAGGCGGTGGATTTCGTCAACGATGAGGATGAAGGCACCCCGGTTGGTCCGATCACGGTGCGCGCTTATCTTATTGCAGACGGAAAACTCGAAGAGACGCGTCAGAAACTGGAAGAGGCACTCTTCTATTTGGGCATGATCCAGCCATTACCCGCGCCAGTGTTCACCCCGCTGGAAGACCAGAATTGGATGGAAGCCTGGAAAGTTCATTACCAACCAATCCCAATTGGCAGGCGGCTTGTCATCGTCCCCACCTGGCTTGAGTCCCCAGATGCCTCCCGGATATCCATCAGGATTGACCCTGGCATGGCTTTTGGGACAGGGACGCATCCGACTACGCAATTATGCCTCGAATTAATTGAAGACTATTTCATCCGGCTTCCATCGTCACCAGACCGTGGACCAGCAGTCATTGACGTAGGCTGTGGTTCGGGAATTCTTTCGATCGCTGCGTTGAAACTTGGTGCCGAATTCGCCCTTGGCGTTGACATCGATGATGCCTCGGTGAGAGCCAGCCTTGAGAATGCCGACGCCAATGGGATCGCAGCCGGTAAATTTAGCATCAACTGCGGCTCGGTGAATGAAGTTGTGTCGGGCAGGTACCAGATCCGAAATGCCCCGTTGGTTCTCGCAAATATCCTTGCCCCGATCATCATTCGTCTTTTTGATATGGGGCTTGCCAAATTAGTTGCCCCGGGCGGAGTGCTGATCCTTTCGGGAATCCTTGCCGAACAAGCTGAGGAAGTGATAGCTTCTGCAAAAGCTCACGGACTAACATTGCAAAAAAAGAAGGTGATGGGGGAGTGGGTGGCGCTTGTTGTGCAGTAATAACAATCCCCGGAGAAGGCCTTATCGATTGTCAGATTATCCACTGGGATAGTCTACTGCAAGGTATACTACAATTCTTTTTATTCCTTCTGGCACTGAATGAACAGGTCTAAGCAGCGGCATTTTTGTGCTATCATACGAGCACGATGATCCGCCGTCGGTTGATACTTTACCTCCTGCTCAATGCCCTGGTTTCGGTGCTCGTGTCGGGGACAGTCCTGTTCTTTTATGACCGTGCAAACCATAAAACGGACTGCAACTCAAGTAGTACAATCCCCACCCTTCCAGCTGGTAGCATAAACGCCAATATCATGAATGTCAGCGGAGTGGGGGCGCTAGCCAGCGAGACCGTTGTCCTGCAAAACAACGGGGGCACAGCGATCCTGCTGACCGATTGGACTCTAAAAGACGATTTGGGAAGCATCTACATTTTTCCGGAACTAACGCTTTACCCCGGGGGGATGGTAAAGGTTCATTCGGGACCCGGTACCAATACCGCCGCAGACCTTTACTGGGGACTATCTGCCCCAGTTTGGAAATCAGGGGACCTGGTTGCACTATACGATACCCAGAACATTGCACGTGCTTTTTACCGTGTTCCTTGACGAATTAATGGACAAAGCTCATGACCCAGGCTCTCTATAATAAATGGCGCCCTCAAAAATGGGATGAAATTGTTGGACAACAGCATATTGTCCAGACGTTACGCAATGCTGTCACCGGCGACCGGGTTGTTCATGCCTACCTGTTTGCAGGTCCGCGCGGCACCGGCAAAACCACCGCTGCCCGTCTCCTGGCAAAGGCAGTCAATTGCTTGAACGAAGATCCGGCAGCTCGTCCATGTAATGAGTGTGCCCACTGTGTTGCGGTAAATGAGAACCGGTTTCTTGACCTCATCGAAATCGATGCGGCTTCTCAAAATGGGGTGGACGAAGTACGCGATCTGCGGGATAAAGTGAACTTTACCCCCAACCAGGGCCATTACAAAATCTACATTATTGACGAAGTCCACATGTTCTCCAACAGTGCTTTCAACGCATTGCTGAAAACACTCGAAGAACCACCAGCCCATGCCATTTTCATCCTGGCTACCACCGAGATGAATAAAATCCCAGCCACGGTGCTCTCCCGCTGTCAACGATATGAATTCAGACGGGTCCCGGTGGATGGAATTGTTGGACAATTGCAAAACATCGTGAGGTTTGAAAAACTCACGGCGGAACCAGAAGCCCTCACGCTCATTGCCCGTCAATCTGCGGGGGGGATGCGGGACGCGATCTCCCTGCTCGACCAAATGGCCTCCACAGGAAAAGAGATCACACTGGGGCTGACTCAAACCGTTCTTGGCACTGCCACAAGCCAAACCGTCATTGACCTGGTGGCAGCAGTACTGGATCGGAAACCCGCTTCTGGGATGGATGCGATCCATACCGCCCTGGATGCCGGCACTGACCCGCGCCTGCTTGCGCGTCAGGTGGTGGATTACTTGCGGGCGCTTGCTGCTCATCCAAATGGGGAATGCATCCCAGGTGGACCTGGCCGCGGATACGCGTGCCCACGCTGAGAAACACGCAGCGTCTTTTTCTCCGAGCGAGATTTTGGGATTGATCAAAGCTTTCAACAGTGCGGCTGTTGAACAGCGTGGAGGTTGGCAGCCATCGCTCCCATTGGAAATGGCGCTGGCGGAGGTAATGGACCTGACTTCAACGACCCAGGCACCCAAGCCTGCAGCCATGCCGAAACCACCGGTTGAGACGAAATCTTCCACGCCGGTCAGCAAACCAGCGACAGGAAAAGAACAACCAGCGAAAGTTGCTGATAAACCAGTCAAAAACCCTAACATCACCGTGTATTATCAGGAAGCAAATGTCGAAAAGCCCGCGGATAATTCCAGCAACATCACGCTTGACCAGGTTTCGAAAGCCTGGAAGCAAGTTAAAGAAGCCTTGCATTCACATCCTTCATTGGTAGCCTTGTTGAACTCGTCCCACCTGGTAGAGATCAAAGATGGTTTGCTCGTACTTGGTTTTGCCAGCGATGTCTTGCGTTTGAAAATGGAAGTACCTGAACAGCTGGAATTGACCCGCAATGCGATTAAAGAAGTACTTGGTGTTGATTTGCGATTTCGTTGTGTGATTTCCAATGCGAAGAAGTCTGCACCAAATGATGTCAAAGCGGATGGGATGGTAGCCGCTGCCTTAAAAAAGGGCGGCGAGATCGTGGATATTCAGGAGTAATTATGGCGAAAGGTTTCAATCGTCCAGCCGGAGGTGGTGGTCAATCCGGAATGATGCAGCAACTTCAACGGTTGCAACAGCAGATGGCAGAAGCGCAGGAACATCTTGCCGATGAAACTGTCACAGCGACAGCAGGCGGCGGCGCAGTAAAGGTGACCATGACAGGGGACCAGAAATGCAGGTCCGTGGAGATTGATCCGGCAGTACTTAAGGATGCGGACGCTGACATGCTCCAGGATCTGGTGCTCACCGCAGTGAACCTGGCGCTGGAAAAATCGCGCGAACTCCAGGAACAAGTCATGGGTCCGCTGGCGGGTGGATTGCCTTTTTAATTAGATTGGAGGCTTGTTCATCCTGCCTCCCTGACTGGATTTCCGTCATGCTTCCCGAACCCATTCAAAAGCTGGTTCTTGCGCTCGAACTCCTTCCGGGCATTGGCCCAAAAACCGCTTCCCGCCTGGCATTCTTTCTCCTGCGCGCTCCGCCGGAAATTTCAGCCCAGTTGACGGAAGCCCTGGCTGATTTTAAAAATCAAATTGCCTTTTGCCAAGAGTGTTTCAATATCACTTCTGCCGGACGTGAACGCTGCGAGATTTGCGACAGCAGCCAGCGCGACCCGACGGTAATCTGCGTGGTCGAAGAACCGTTGGATGTAGTGGCACTAGAACGAGTGGGTGCGTTCAAAGGCAAGTACCATGTCTTGCAGGGAGTATTGTCACCCATAGAAGGTATCGGTCCGGATGACTTGAAGATCAAGCCATTGTTGGAACGAATACAACGGGGAGGCGTATTGGAAGTCATCCTGGCGACCAACCCCTCCATGGAGGGGGAGGCAACTGCGCAATACCTGCACCAGCGTCTGCAATCTTTCGGGGTGCGTGTGACCAGATCTGGCGCGCGGCCTGCCGGTGGGTGGGGACCTGGAATATGCAGATCAAAACACAATCTTGCGTGCACTATCGGGAAGACAGGAGATGCAGGAACCTTAAAGAATCCAAATTGGGGGTCCAAATTCCTTGACAACTTAGTTCGAATGCGTATAATAGGCAAGCACATTGACCCCCACGCAGATCTCGTCCAATAGGACAGATCGTTGACAACACAGCAACGTCTCACGTCAGAGACACAACGCAGCAGGTTTTGCAGTCTGACGAGCCGATGTCAAATCGAAAACATCGGCGATTTCGTCTCTGTAGAACACGAACGTGGAGGGTGTTGCGGGTAAAATACAGCCCGCTTTGAATACCGGACCTTAACAACTGAAAAGTGATAGGAAGTAAGCCTGTCGTTCTATTCCGTAACTTACACCCGTAAGGGTGATATTTTTTGCGGAGAGTTTGATCCTGGCTCAGGATGAACGCTGGCGGCGTGCTTAATACATGCAAGTCGAACGAAGAGCCTTTGTAGCAATACGAGGGTTTCTTAGTGGCGAACGGGTGCGTAACGCGTTGGTGACCTGCCCCAAAGTGTGGGATAACAGTTCGAAAGGACTGCTAATACCGCATGTGGTCATCGGGTTTAGAAGCCGATGACTAAAGCAGTAATGCGCTTTGGGAGGGACCTGCGTCCCATCAGCTAGTTGGTGAGGTAATGGCCCACCAAGGCTACGACGGGTAGGGGACCTGAGAGGGTGGTCCCCCACACTGGCACTGAAACACGGGCCAGACACCTACGGGTGGCAGCAGTAGGGAATATTGGGCAATGGGCGAAAGCCTGACCCAGCAACGCCGCGTGCACGATGAAGGTCTTCGGATCGTAAAGTGCTTTTCTGAGAGATGAGAAAGGACAGTATCTCAGGAATAAGTCTCGGCTAACTACGTGCCAGCAGCCGCGGTAAAACGTAGGAGGCAAGCGTTATCCGGATTTACTGGGCGTAAAGCGCGTGCAGGTGGTTTGGTAAGTTGGATGTGAAAGCTCCTGGCTCAACTGGGAGAGGTCGTTCAATACTACCAGACTTGAGAGCAGTAGAGGGAGGTGGAATTCCCGGTGTAGTGGTGAAATGCGTAGATATCGGGAGGAACACCAGTGGCGAAAGCGGCCTCCTGGACTGTTTCTGACACTCAGACGCGAAAGCTAGGGTAGCAAACGGGATTAGAGACCCCGGTAGTCCTAGCTGTAAACGATGTGAACTTGGCGTCGGCGGGTTCAAAGCCGTCGGTGCCGAAGCTAACGCGATAAGTTCACCGCCTGGGGACTACGGCCGCAAGGTTAAACTCAAAGGAATTGACGGGTCCCCGCACAAGCAGCGGAGCGTGTGGTTTAATTCGATGTTACACGAAGAACCTTACCCAGGTTTGACATGTTGGTGGTAGGGAAGCGAAAGCAGACCGACCCGCAAGGGAGCCTTCACAGGTGTTGCATGGCTGTCGTCAGCTCGTGTCGTGAGATGTTCGGTTAAGTCCGCTAACGAGCACAACCCTCGCCGTATGTTACAAGTGTCATACGGGACCGCCGGTATCAAGCCGGAGGAAGGTGGGGATGACGTCAAGTCAGCATGGCCTTTATGTCTGGGGCTACACACACGCTACAATGGCCGGTACAATGGGTCGCTAAGCCGCGAGGTAGAGCCAATCCCCAAAGCCGGTCTCAGTTCAGATCACAGGCTGCAACCCGCCTGTGTGAAGTCGGAGTTGCTAGTAAACGCGCGTCAGCTATAGTGCGTTGAATACGTTCTCGGGCCTTGTACACACCGCCCGTCACGTCATGGGAGCTGGTAACACCTGAAGCCGGTAGCCTAACCGCAAGGAGGGCGCTGTCGAAGGTGGTGCTGGTGACTGGGACGAAGTCGTAACAAGGTAGGAGTACCGGAAGGTGCGCCTGGATCGCCTCCTTTCTAGAATAACGAGCAATGGTTCTGTACTCACACGAACATGCGCTCAACCATCTTCATCCACGGTGGGTGAAAGTCGGTAAAATCACAAGCTTCCTATCACTATTCAGTTGTTAAGGCCTA
>CAWFNU010000012.1:0-148021 GCA_963817265.1 uncultured Chloroflexia bacterium | reverse complement strand
GTGAAATATACCAAGGACTCCAGTTTCCGGTTTTCTGGGATCCAGGTGTATTCACCGAAGGCGGCTGCATTTACATCCAGTTCGAAGGCGATCGGAATCTCAAATTTGCGTTGGAAATGGGATACCACGTTTGTCCCGGACCAGCCGGGTTTTGGCGTTTTGCTAATGGAGCCAAAAGAACTGGAGGTGGGATCGAGGTCAAGTGGTCCAAATGGAGCTAATCCGATGGCTGAAAGGTCATATTTTTGGAAGAAATCGATGGCATGGTCAAGAGTTTCGCCGGGCGTACTGGTAGGGATTCGAACTTCCTCAACAATATTGTCCGGTCCTTTCCCTACCGCGCAGATGAATTTGGTTCCCCCGCCCTCCATCCCACCGAAGAGTTTGGGCATTATGACCTCCGTTTGCTGTGCGCTACAAAGAACCGCTCCGGGTCAGATTGGAAAACGCTCTTGCATACCTCGGTGCAGAAATAGAGGGTCCGCCCATGGAATTCTGCTTGCGGGTAAAACGCTGGATCTCCCGGATCGAACGGTGGCAGACGGTTTCCGGGTACTCGCTGATGTCTTCACTCTCGACTGGTTCGACCTCTGTTGGAGAGTCTGTTTTAATTCGGTTCAGCATGTTTTAATGGTCTTTCGTCATCGTGACTCAGAGCGGATTTACTTAAAGCATTCGGAAATGGCGTTGGCAATAAAAGTCTATTATTTCGAACGACGTTCGGTTGATGTCGGGATCTCAAATAAGTGTGATTATAACCTTCGCCTTTCGAATTATGTTACCCGGCCACTGTAACAATTATTTTTCGTAAAAGGCAGTAAAATCATCTCATGTGCCAAAAACGACTGTGGACTATTGGATTGATCATTTTCATGACAGGCTGCTCCCGTCCCTGGACCGTTTCAAATGTGATCACTCCAGTTTCTGTCTGGGCATCAGGCCAGGTTCCGACGCCTGCCTTTGCTGACACGCCAACCTATTCATATAGCGTGCCAACACCCCGCCCCTACTGGCGCGCCAGTTTTGACTCCCACGGCAGATATACCTCACTACCAGCCGGTGGGAACACAAGGACCGGAGACTTACATTGTACAGTCCGGAGATATTCTTAGTGCGATAGCCGAAAAGTACAGTGTCAGCATTGAAGCGCTTGTGGAAGCAAATAGTATTTCCAACCCAGATGCCCTAGAGGTGGGTCAGACGTTGACCATTCCATTGGGAACACCCCAGGCTCCTGGTCCATCTACAAAGCTCATCCCTGACTCAGAACTGGTATATGGTCCGTTGAGCGCTTCATTCGATATTGCAGATTTTATTAACCGAAAGGCTGGCTACCTGGCAACCTATACACAGGATGTGAACGGAAAAATGATGGATGCCGCTGGTGTGGTTGAACTCATCGCTCAGGATTACTCGATAAACCCGCGTTTATTACTGGCTGTCCTGGACTATCGTTCCGGCTGGGTTACCAACCCTTCTCCCGACCCGGTTCTTGGGGACACACCATTTGGTTATATCGATAGCTGGTATGTGGGTCTGTACCGGCAACTTGCCTGGGCTTCCATCCAGCTCAATAGCGGGTTTTACCGTTGGCGCGATAATGGTGTTTCCAAGTGGATCTTGGAAGATGGTTCCGTTGTCCCGATCGATCCCACAATAAATGCAGGCACCGCCGGAGTGCAGAATTTATTTGCCAGGTTGGACGATTATTCCACCTGGGTGCGGGATGTTTCGCCCGGAGGTTTTTTCGATACTTTTTATCTTCTCTTTGACTATCCATTTGATGTGTCCATTGAACCCCTTGTTCCAAATAACCTGGTGCAACCGGTGTTATCCCTGCCTTTTGGTCCGGGCGAAACCTGGGCATTTACAGGGGGACCCCATCTTGCATGGGATGCCGGTTCACCATTCGGGGCATTGGATTTTGCCCCGCCGGGTGAGGCACTCGGCTGCGTTGAGTCAAATAACTGGGTGACAGCCGTGGCGAACGGCCTCGTAACCCGGACTGGCGACGGCGTCGTGGTTTTGGACCTGGACGGTGATGGGAATGAAGGCACTGGGTGGGTAATCATATATATGCACATAGAGAGTCGGGACCGTGTTCAGCCGGACGCGTTTCTACATGCTGGAGATCCGGTTGGGCATCCATCCTGCGAAGGGGGTGTATCCAGCGGTACGCATGTTCATATTGCTCGTAAATTCAATGGGGTATGGATTCCTGCAGATGGCAAGGTCCCATTCAATCTTAGCGGTTGGATTGCCTCCGGAACCGGCGAGGAATATGTCGGCACATTAACCCGGAATGGAGTAGTGGTTGAATCTTATGAAGGGAATGAACCAATCAATCAGATTCAACGATAAATTGCATTGGGGTGACACTTGAATGGTTTCCTTATTCATGCATTTTCACCCTATTTTATGGTTCAAACAGGGAATCTTTCGGAGGGCAAATATTGGTGAAACAGGTGGGGTATAATCTGCCCGATGAATTCTGTCTTGCACAAGTATATTATTATATTTGTCCTTACTGGTATGCTCCTCTCATCTTGCGGGACTAATTTATGGGGTTCTGAAGATCCAACCCAAATCCCGACGTCTACCTCGCCTGTGACAATTGCCACAGACACAGGACCTACTCCAACTACTATGGTCCTCCAGGTTTCTCCCACAAGCATCGCCACAAATCCACCTTCCCCCAGAGCTACACCTACAATCGCATATGTCACCCCTGGAACTCCGCGCCCAATGGTCTATTATTCCTCCCAGTCGGGTGATAGCCTTGAGGCGGTTGCCCTGCATTTTGGAGTCCAGGTCTCGGAGATAACATCAACAGTTGCTCTGCCTGCTTCAGGTCTGTTAAATCCAGGTACACCCTTGATCATCCCAAATCGCCTTTCGCAGACGCTTACCTCCCCTTCCCTTCAGATTATCCCGGATAGTGAACTGGTCTTATTCCCCCAGTGCGCAAAGTTTTGATATTGCCGGCTATGTAAGTTCGGCGGGTGGATATTTGAGCACTCTTCCGCGAACCGAGGGGAAATGTAAAGATTACCGGAGCAGAGGGGGTACGTTTGATGGCTTTCGGGAGTTCCATTAGCCCGCGCATGTTGCTGGCGCTAATCCAGTATTACACTGGCTGGGTGGAAGGACCAGTAAAACCGGATGTGAACCCGGATTATCCGCTTGGCTATCAAAGACCCTTTATATAAAGGTCTGTATCAACAACTGCGCTTGATCGTACCGGGAACTGCTGGCGGGGTATTATGGCTGGCGGGATGGGACTTTATCCAATTTAACCTTCCCGGATGGGTCCACAATTACGACTGGCTCCGGGTCTGAATGCAGGCACTGTTGCCCTGCAATACCTTTTTTCCAGACATCTCAATCATGCGGATTGGCTTTCGGCAATAAATCCGGAAACCGGCTTCCCAGCCTTGTTCTCGAGTATGTTTGGTGACCCCTGGGAGCACGCCCAGGAAACTGGGCCGCTCTTTCCGCCTGACTTGACCCAGCCTCCATTTACCCTACCTTTTGAAGTGGGCGTTCCCTGGACTCTCACTGGTGGCCCTCATCCTGCCTGGGAGCAGGAAAGCGCATTGGCAGCCCTGGATTTTGCACCGGCTATGATTGCGCCGGGATGTGGAGAATCAACGGCCTGGGTGGTGGCGATTGCCTCGGGACTGATTGTGCGGTCCGCAGACGGATATGTGGTTCTTGACCTGGATGGGGATGGATTCGAGCAGACCGGTTGGGTGGTGCTTTACCAGCATATTGCGACGAAAAATCGTGTGCCAGCTGGCATATGGGTGAATGCCGGCGACCATATTGGTCACCCGTCCTGTGAAGGTGGTACGGCCACCGGGACACACGTCCATATTGCCCGAAAATATAACGGTGAGTGGGTGTCTGCGGGTGATCCGCTGCCATTCGTAATGAGCGGATGGACTGCGCATGCTGGAAGTGCTCCATATAAAGGCACGCTTACCAAGGGTGACATGATGGTCACTGCCAGCCAGGTAAGTGTTCATGAGTCGCAAATCATTCGGCAGCCGGGTGAATAGACAATTATCCCATGGTTCATCACAAGCAAATCTTCCTGCTCATTCATTGCCATTTCCCTTGTTGCCTGTCTCCCGCAGGGCGGTGGCTTGCATACCTGGTTTGGTGGCACCCACTATACTCCCAGGATCAGCTCCCACACCCTCTCCTTCGCGTCCGGAATACAATCCCGGTGAACTGGTGGATTATATCGCCCAGGCTGGCGACACCCTTCCGGCTCTGGCAGCCCGATTTTAATACAACCATCCAGGAAATTCGGGACGCCAACCCGATAATTCCCGCAGATGCCACCACCATGCCTCCTGGGATGCCGATGAAAATTCCGATTTATTATTTGCCATTTTGGGGGACAACTTACAAAATTATCCCTGACAGCCTTTTTGTCAACGGTCCTGCTTCCAACGGTTTCGACACAGGGGCTTTTGTTTCCAGCCATCCGGGTTGGTTGAAGGACTACAGGGCATATGCCGAAGGTGTCAGCCATTCTGGCGCGGAAATCGTGGACATGGTGGCAACCAACTACAGCATCAGTCCGCGTGTGCTGCTGGCGCTCCTGGAATTTCAGACCGGAGCTCTCTCTCAACCTGTTGCGCCCAGCGGAAGCTATCCGCTTGGTGAAGTGGATTACACTCACATTGGCTTGTACATGCAACTCATTTGGGCGGCTGATGTTCTCAATTCCGGTTATTATGGTTGGCGAACCGGCAGTCTTACGGAGATCGAGCACCTGGGCGGGAGTATCGAACGTCCGGATCCCTGGCAAACAGCTGCTTCCGTGGCATTCCAGTATTATTTTTCTCGACATGATAACCTTGCAGACTATACCCGCGCCATTGGACCTGAAGGCGTAGCGCATTCGTACCAGACTCTTTTTGGTGATCCCTGGAAGGAGGATCCAGCATCCATTCCAGTCAGCCTCCAGCAGCCGGCGTTGACTTCTGCCGTTTGCGGCGGGCGAAACCTGGTCTTTCACAGGTGGCCCGCATACGGGTTGGGGGAGTCTTCTGCCCTTGGGCAGCACTCGATTTTGCCCCTCCGGATGTAAAAGGGTGCTCCGCAACAGATCGCCCGGCCGTTGCAATGGCTGACGGCGTAGTGGTTCGTTCAGGGAACGGGGTGGTGATGCTCGATTTGGATGGGGATGGAAACGAACGCACAGGTTGGGACATCCTATACTTGCATGTTGCAGCCACTGGTCGTGTGTCAGCAGGACAGTCCCTCAAGGCTGGAGACCCGATTGGTTATCCATCCTGTGAAGGTGGAACCGCCACAGGCACGCATGTCCATATCGCCCGTAAATACAACGGTGAATGGATCCCCGTGGACAGCGTCATTTCCTTTAATCTGGATGGTTGGATTGCCCATTTAGGGGACGCTCCCTATCAGGGAACCCTCACTCGCGGCAATCAGATGATTATCGCGTGTGATTGTTCAGATGCACCAAGTCATATCAAAGCTGGGAAATAGGGAATGGAAAAGTACCAGGAATAAAATATTCGGGTACTACAATATTCTTATCTTCTATACAATTGAGACCGAGTAGATTTTCGTCGGCACTAGGATAATTGTTAATTATGCCTCGTGAACGAGATCTCTCAATTCACGCCGAGGACGTGATCGCGGCTCCTTCCCAGCGTACCCGATCGGGAGCAGGATGATGGGTCTAAGCTCAGGGGGAAGCTGCAGGATTTCACTGACGGATTGTTCTTCAAAGGCTCCTACCCATACTGTGTCCAGCCCTTGAGCTTTTGCTGCCAATTGGGAATAGGCACAAGCAATCGTAGTGTCCTGGATGCAATATAAAGTTGTCCCGCGTTCCCCGTATTTTACTGCTGATCGGGCGGGGTTTGAGCAAAAAACAAGGACTATTGGTGCTTCAGCCAGGAATTCCTGATCCCAGGCAGCCTTGACCAGCGCCTGGCGCTGTTCCAACTTTCGGACAACAAAAATCTCATACCCCTGCAAATTACCCGCTGATGGGGCTTTATTAGCCGCTTCGAGGATTTTAAGTAATTTCTCCTCCTCGACTTGTGTCTCTGCATATTTTCGCATCGAACGGCGGTCTTCCACTATCTTGAAAAAATCCATAATGACTCCTGTTAGATGGGATATTTGTCGTTGAATTTTGATACCCATCTGAATTTTGATTCTACCCGATTTTATATTCGGTGCGGAAGAATGATTGACTGCGTGCTATGGTGGTGTGTAATCTGCCGCGAAAAAGATTGGTTCCTGCCAGAGAATTTCAACCCTATGTCACACACCAGACTCAAACACCTGATTTGAGATATCACCATTTATGGCCTGCCAGTTAAAAATTGATCTTTGGCAAATGATCGATGCCGATGATGAAAGGAGTTCGAGAGGATAAACCTCTTGGAGATCTTTTTCCTAAAAGCTGGGCGTTACGGAGGTATTGGATTGGTAGAGGCTTCCAAATTCAGTCTCTTTGTTGACTTCAGCTGGCTCATCCTGGCGAGTTATTCGGTCGAATATTGATATCCCCTTTGACGGAGGAATATTTTTGCTATAAACTAAGGAGATAAATTGGATTTTTCATTCCCGACAACATAGTCAAAATATGAGGCGTCCGGTGGTTGTTATCCCAACGATACCCCTATCATTCCCACTTTTATGGGAATATTCATAAATCCGTACCCTTTGAGGTTTTGATGAATCTGATTATGCAAGGAAAGACAGTCTTGGTATCTGGCGCTACCAATGGAATTGGCCTGGTGACTGCGCGTGAGTTAGCCAGGATGGGTGCCCAAGTGACAATTGTCAGCCGCGATGAAAAAAAATGTGCGCGGGTGGCTGAGGAGATAAATTCCGAAACTGGCAACCCGATAGAATTTATTGCAGAGGATTTGTCTACTCTGGCAGGGGTCAAACGGGCTGCCGCCCAGTTCAGCGATCATCACCAACACCTCGACGTGCTGGTAAACAACGCGGGGGGGTTTTTCTTAAAACGGATCGTCACTCCTGAAGGTTTGGAAAAAACCTTTGCACTCAACCACCTAAGTTATTTCCTCCTCACCAATCTTCTTCTCGATATTTTGAAGTTGAGCTCCCCAGCCCGAATAGTCAATGTTGCGTCTGGATCTCATATGGGTGCAAAGATCGATTTCGATGACCTGCAAGGTGAAAAGCACTATGCCGGATTTCGCGCGTATGGGCAATCCAAACTCGCCAATGTTTTGTTCACTTATGAACTTGCAAGACGACTTCAAGGGAGCAGTGTGACAGCGAATGGCCTCCATCCTGGGTACGTGGATACCGGTATTACCTCTTAATAATGGGTTTTTAGGAGGTATTGCCAAAATATATGCCAGAATTTTCGCAAAGAAACCGGAAGAAGGCGCACGAACAAGCATTTACCTGGCCTCTTCCCCTGATGTGGAGGGAGTGACAGGTAAATATTTTATAAATTGCGCGCCGGTGGAATCCAGTTTTGAGTCTTATGATCAATCTGTTGCTAAAAAACTATGGGAGGTTAGCCAGAAACTAACAGGGAAATATTTATAACACTTGCTTATGTTCCAGCAAATTTTTCGAAAACCGAACATTCCCCAGATCCATAGGAGATCGTCATGACCCAACCAAAATCCGGTGCACAGATCAGTACAAAAGCATTCCTTCAAGCGGTCGCAATCATATTTGTCCTTATGATGGGGGCGGGAATTCTTACACGCCTGGTACCTGCCGGGCAATACACCCGGGTGGAAGTCAATGGGCGACAGGTGATAGATGCCACATCGTTTACATTCACAACGCAGCCCAATTATCCGGTCTGGCGATGGTTTACAGCACCATTCGAAGTGCTGGGTGCTGAAGGAAACATCACGGTAATTGCCATCATATTGTTCATTTTGCTGGTTGGAGTGGCCTTTGCAGTGATGGACAAGAGTGGAATCTTGAAGTCTGTAATCTCGCGCATCATCCGTGCATTTGGGGGGCGCAAGTATGCCATGATGTTGGTCATCACCTTTTTCTTTATGGCGCTCGGTGCCTTTTTTGGCATCTTCGAGGAAGTCATCCCGATGGTCCCCATCATTATCGCTCTGGCTTTTTCCCTCGGCTGGGATTCGTTGATGGGGCTGGGAATGTCCATCCTGGCTACAAATGTTGGTTTCTCCATGGCGGTCTTTAATCCATTTACCATCGGAGTATCGCAAAAATTGGCTGGACTTCCAATGTTTTCCGGGGCTCTGCCGCGTATCCTGTTGTTTGTGGTGGGATATGCGATTCTTGCACTTTTCTTACGTGCGTATGCAAAGAAGGTGGATAAACGCCCGGAAGCCTCTCCCGTTTTTCTGGAAGACCAAAAAGAACGCATGCGCCTTGGTTCTTTTGAAGTCGACAAGGTTGATGACCCGCGAATGCGCTCTGCGATCATTTTCCTGGCAATTTTCTTTACCCTGATCCTGGCGATACTGGTAGCATCTCCATTCATCGCTTTCCTTTCAGATTATGCACTGCCCATCACAGGTCTTTTGTTTGTCATCGGGGGCGTTGGCGCCGGGTTGATCGCTGGTGTTGGAAAAGCTGTTTGGAAGGCGGTCTGGGATGGGTTTTTAGGCATCGCACCTGCTATTCCACTTCTGATGATGGCTGCGAGCGTACGGTACATCGTTCAAATGGGTGGCATCCTTGATACGATCCTGCATTGGGCATCCACTTTCACCACTGGCCTTAACCCCTTTACTGCTGCCCTGGCGATTTATGGCCTGACATTGGTAATGGAACTATTTATTACCTCCGGTTCAGCAAAAGCCCTACTCCTGATTCCAATCCTGATGCCCCTTGCAGATCTGGTGCATGTCAACCGCCAGATTGCTGTGAGTGCTTACTGTTTCGGGGATGGTTTTTCCAACCTTGTTTACCCGACAAATGCGGCATTACTGATCACCTTAAGCCTGACGGTCGTCCCTTATCACAAATGGGTCAAGTGGTTACTGAAGTTGTGGTTTTGGATCTTCCTGGCAACGATTGCTTTTCTTGGCATTGCCGTGTTGATCCATTATGGACCTTTCTAGATTTCCCAGGATTAGCTAAACCCTATAGACAATTATGTCCAAATATTTTTCTTACGACTATACAGGGGCACCCTTTGTCCTGTTCGGAACCTGGCACCTGATTGCCCTCCTGGTTATCATTCTTTTGAATATTGGAATGCTGGGATTCCGGAATTCCTCTCTGAAAACCCGAACGGCAGTCCGTTGGGTGATGGCAATAATTCTTTGGTCAGATGAGGCCTCCTGGCATATTTGGAACCTTTACTGGGGACATTGGTCCCTAAAAACGATGTTGCCCTTGCATATTTGCAGCCTTTTGATCTGGCTGGCAGGTTTTATGTTGATCTTCAAGATCTATCCAATCTATGAGTTTGTATATTTCATTGGAATTGGAGGAGCTCTCCAGGCATTGCTGACCCCGGATGCGGGAATCTATGGCTTCCCACACTATCGCATCTTTCAAACCATGATCTCACACGGTTTCTTATTAACCTCGGGGATATACATGACCACTGTTGAAGGGTTTCGTCCCACGTGGAAATCCTTCTGGCGGGTGGTCATTGGCTTGAATATTTACGCTGTGATTATTTTCCCGATAAATCTGTTACTGGGAACAAATTTCCTTTACATTAACAGCAAACCCTCGACAGCCAGTTTATTGGATATGCTACCTCCCTGGCCATACTACTTGATATACATGGAAGTAATCGGTGCATTGATTTTCCTGCTCTTGTATATCCCTTTTCTCATCAAGGATCGGCGCAGGAATCGTAGTTAAGCAGCCAACGATTACGCCAGATTGACATTTGTTAGGATATTTATAGCCAAATGATCGACTTATTTTTGATAAAGACCATATAATAATTTGATATTGACAAGTGAGAAATTCAATTGACAAAACACCATTGAACACCGTCGGAACTTATTTAAGTCCTGGTCGTACATACATTAGCAATTCTAATTATTTCCGAGGAGATACCACATGGAAAAGAAAAATCGCACTCAACTGGTTTTAGGCCTGCTCCTGATTTTGGTTGCAGGCTGGTTGATAGCCACGCGCATCAAACCTGACCTTGCCAATATCCTTCACCTGACTTTTGAATGGCCGATGTGGGTCATGCTGGCAGGTGCCGCTCTCCTGGTCATTGGCCTGTTGGTAGGCGCCTCCGACATGGCAGTCCCCGCCTGTATTGTGGCAGGGATCGGTGGAATCCTATACTATCAAAACGCCACCGGTAACTGGGGGTCCTGGGCATATATGTGGACGCTGATCCCGGGATTTGTCGGCATTGGCCAAATCCTGTCGGGGATTATTGGCGGCAATTTCATGGCAAACTTAAGGGAAGGGCTGAGACTCCTGTTCATTTGCGCAGTCTTGTTTACCATCTTTGCCACATTCTTTAATGCCTGGACTATTTTCGGGTCATTCAGTGCGTACGTCCCAGTAGTATTACTTTTCGTATTAGGGATCTGGCTCATCGTGCGTGGAATCATCCGGCGCAAGTAGGAAAGGAATCAAACATGCATAGAAGAAGCAGTCTTTTTTGGGGCACCATCCTAATCCTTCTCGCCGGTCTCCTGTTGTTGAAGCAAATGGGCGTAATCATCGGCGATATCTTCGGCTATTTCTGGCCATTGATCCTCATTGCAGTTGGCATTTGGTTGATCATCGGATTTTTTTTCCGAAATCAACCCAAGGAAGGTGAAAAGGTGTCCATCCCCCTTGAAGGAGCGACAAGCGCTTACATCAAACTTGACCACGGGGCAGGCAGGCTCACCCTGCGATCAGGTGCGGCGTCCGGAGAAATCTTGAATGGCACCTTCGGTAACGGCTTGAGCTATAAAAGCCATCTTGAGGGCGGACGATTGGACGTAAAACTGCGCACATCGCAACAGTTTTGGGCCTGGTGGCCTGGTGAAAGTCTGGATTGGGAAATTCATCTGAATAACGAGATCCAATTGAGTTTGAAAATCGACAGTGGAGCCAGCGCTTCCACCCTGGACCTGAGCGATCTCAAAGTCACCGACCTGGACATTGATACCGGCGCAAGCAGCACCGAGCTTTCACTCCCAACCAATGCGGGAATTACTCACGTGGATATTGACACCGGCGCTTCATCCCTCAAAGTCAACATTCCAGCCAGCGTTGCAGCCAGCATCCGGATCAAGAGTGGAATTGCTTCGGTAAAAGTCAATTCCCGTTTCCCCAATCTCGGTGGCGGCCTGTATCAATCCAGTGACTTCACCACAGCTTCAAACCGTGTTGATATGACCATAGATGCCGGTGTTGGATCGATCGAAATTAACTAAAGGTGAACAAAATGAAACGTTTTGATTACCGGGTATGGATCGGCGCGGCACTGATCCTGGGGGGCATTCTGATGCTGCTGGATCAAACGGGAATACTAAAAGGCGCTACCAATTTCTTTTGGGCGGGTTTGCTGGCAATTGGTGCCGGTATTTTTATGTACTGGTTCTTTACGAGCAGTTCGAAATGGTGGGCTGCCATTCCCGGTTTCACTCTGGCTGGCATGGCGGCTTCGACCCTATTGCTTGATAGAATTGGCTGGGGCGGGTTCGCCTTCCTGGGAGGTATGGGCATTGGTTTCTGGGCTGTTTACCTTCGCCGGCCGGCGATGTGGTGGGCAATCATCCCAGGTGGAGTGCTGCTGACCCTCGGGATAACCTCTGCACTAACCGAAGCTTTCAATATCGGCGAGACTGGCGGGGTTTTCTTTGTAGGTCTGGGTCTTACCTTCCTGCTGGTGGCTCTGCTGGCAAAGATGAAATGGGCCTTCATCCCGGCTGCTGTCCTACTCCTGCTCGGGTTCTTCCTGGGCACACCATTTGTCGGGGTTCTGGAATATGCCTGGATCGGTATCCTGCTGATCGCCGGCATTGTGCTGGTAATCAGCGCGGCCAGATCGAACTAACCCACTCCCCCTTCAAAATGTCAACTCCTCGCCTTGTGGTGAGGAGTTGTTTTGTTATTTGCCAGCGTTTTATGTCCTAGACCGATTCGACATCTTTTATGTCCGGGAAGAATTGCCTGACAGTCCCCTCCACCCAGCCATGCAGCGTGGATGGTGAAAGAGGGCAGCCCAGGCAGGATCCGCCCAGGTGGACCTTCAGCACCTTTCCGTCAAACGAAACATATTCAGCGGAACCGCCGTGGAAGGTTTCGATATAAGCACTTAGTTGTTCGACCAGTGCCTTCATTTGGATTTCGGTTTTCGGATCAACTCCGGTATCAGACATTGTAAATGCTCCTCAGTTATTTGGCTGCTGACGCATCCCATTCGACAGCATGGAATTCACCCGCCCTTGCTGACCGTGCTGGCGTTCAGCAATGATGGCTGACAATCGGTTTAGGATGACCTTGCCCAGATCAGGATGTTTTTCGCATAACATCCGCAGGTCTGCGCCGCGAATGCGTAATACTTCGCTATCCAGAGCGCAAACCGCTCCGGATGTATACGTTGGGTTGCCCATGGCGGCAGACCAGCCAAATATACCCCCCGGTTGGATGTGGGTCAAGTTCATAATCGGCCCATCGTCCGGCTTGTAGCGGATGGTCAGTTCCCCAGATACCAACAGGTAGAGATATTCTGCACAATCACCCTGCTCGAAAACGACAGTCCCTGCCACCCAGGTTTGGGGCGCGAAAAATGGCGCCAGCAACTGAATTTCTGCTGTGCTTAGACCGTTGAAAAAAGCAAGGTGAGTGTACTTCTCGAGGTTCATGATTATGTAGGATATTAGTCAAAGAAGCCATTCCTTTCTAGTGGCAAACATCCTAAAAGACTAGACATTTGTCCGTGTGTTATGTCATGAACTTCATGCGATTCGAGTATACTTTGACCAGCAACTTTTTGGATGAAGGTATCATCTAATGGTTAGAGAACAAGACTGAATTATCCATCGAAGCGCTGCGTGCCGGAGATCGGGAAGAATTTTCCAGACTGGTGGATTCGTATTCCGGGCCCATCTACCGGCTGGCGCTAAAAATGCTCGGCATTCCGTCGGATGCGGAGGATGTGCTGCAAAATACTTTTCTGAAGGCATTCCAACACATAAAAGATTTTGAAGGCCGTTCCAGCCTTTCCACCTGGCTCTACCGGATCGCTTCCAACGAAGCCTTGATGCTGTTACGAAAACAACGTCCTGAAATCGCCTTTCAGCGAACTTGAGACAGAGGACAGTGATAACAGCGATTATTCTCCAACCCAATTCACTGACTGGTGTTGTTTCCCGAGGAAGAATTTCTGACTTCCGAATCACAAGCAGCCCTGGACCGGGCTGTCCAGCACCTGCCAGAAACCCAACGAATAGTTTTCGTCCTGCGCGATATCGAAGGGCTATCCATCCAGGAAACCGGTGAGGTGCTCAACCTGAGCGAGGCGGCTGTCAAGACCCGCCTGTTGCGTGCACGTCTTCACCTGCGGGAGGAACTCAGTACGTATTATGGTGAACGGCTTGAGAAAAGGAGTAAAGAATGAGCGAACAATGACCATTCCAAATGCCGGGCTCTGTTGGGCTCCCTGTCTGATTATGTGGATGGAACGCTCAGTGAAGAACTGTGTGAAGAGATCGACCGCCACATCGCTGAATGTCAGAATTGCCATGTTGTGGTGGATACCCTGCGCAAGACCATATCCCTTTACCAAGAATCCGCGATGGAGACAGGAGAAGTCCCGGGGGTGGTCCGCGAACGTCTCTTCAGAACCCTGAATCTGGATGATTACCTTCGGCACTAGCTCCCAAGGTTTTCCATGGAATTTTCCCCCCCAATCTTAAATTATGATCGAACCTAAAAAAACCAACCGCCGCTCGACGGTTTTCATCACCCTGATCGCTTCCGGAATTTTCCTTCTCGGTGCCGGGTTGATCCCGTTGCTGATAAATGCCCAACAAAAAGCACTGGTGAGCGTTGCTCCCATCCTGCCACCTGCCATAACGAATTATCCTGCACCGCAGCTGGAGCTGACCGATCTGCAAGGGCAACCTGTTTCCATCGAAGATTATCACGGCCAGGTGATCCTGGTCAATAACTGGGCCACCTGGTGTCCACCGTGCAGAATCGAAATGCCCGAGCTGCAGGCTTACTTTGATGCCCACGCTGCAGAAGGTTTTGTCGTTGTCGCCATCGAATCGGGTGAACCTGCTGACCAGGTGGCTTCCTTCGTCCAGGAATTCAGGATGACCTTCCCGGTCTGGCTCGACCCACAGAGTAAGGCGCTGGAGACATTCAATAATTGGGATCTCCCCAGTTCCTATGTTGTTGACAGGGACGGGATCGTACGTTTGTCCTGGACAGGTGGGATTAACCGATCAACACTGGAACAATACGTCACCCCACTTTTGGAGGAAAATAAATGAATGCATCCGTGATCTGGCAGCAGGGATTGAGCTTCACCGGCACCGCCGATTCAGGGTTCAAGGTGCCCCTGGGAGCGGACCCGGAAGTGGGCGGCGCAAGTGATGGTTTCGAACCGCTCGAACTGATGGCCGTCAGCCTGGCAGGATGCACGGCGATGGATGTGATCTCCATCCTGAGAAAAAAGCAGACAGGTGGTGACAGCCTTTGAAGTCAAGGTAACAACAGACCGGGCGGCGGATTTCCCCAAGGTGTTCACCCGTGCAGTCATCACCTACCTGGTCACCGGCACCGCAGTGGATGAGACGGCATTGCGGAGAGCCATTGATCTGAGCGCCACGAAATATTGCCCAGCGCAGGCGATGCTTGGCAAGGTGTTTCCGATCGACCTGGTTTACGAGATCTATGAAGATGAAGGCAGCGGAAAGAAGAGGCAGGTGAAAAATGGGGTGTACCAGCTGCCGAATATTCAATCAACAGGATAGGATCAGAAAGAAGCCGGATACTCCCCCTCAAACGTTATTCACAGGCAGACGATAGACGGGGGAAGATTGACGATGGACGAAAATGGACCGTGGACAATGGACCATAGACGATGTTAAGGATTGTGCGTTTATGTAGAAGAGCATTAACCACCAAGTCTCTAAGACACAAAGTAAAGATAAAGAGGGGAAAGAATGCGCCTTTTAGGAGAGCCTCACACGCACTGATGAGGGCGCGAAGAGGAACAATTCTATTCCTTAAATTCCCAATTCTTATCGAGTGGTTCTTCATTAAAAGGGCTACAAAAATCGAGGGGAAGAATTGATATATGAATTGATCCTCGGGATCAATTCCCAAAATGGGGTAATATCCCCAATTCCCCATCCCAATCCCCCGAGAACGGGGGACGTGCGAGCGGGGACCAGGTGCTACGCGAAACCCGCCCCACCCTGCCCTCCCCAAATACTTCGTATTTGGAGAGGGTATTTATCATGTGTGGTAAAGCCGGGGAGCGGTTAGGGACGGCATCGTGCCTCCAATCTTCGAAGATATGAATTGTCGAGACGGTCAGCGTCGGGTCGAAGCCCTAGATTGACGACTCACCCCAAGCCATTTCTTGGAAACATCAATGCCTGCGTACAACTTCGCTTCTGCCATTATGCGCTCACTTTCATGTTGTTTGCCCGTCCTAGCAGAATACGGTCTTTAAGACCACACAACTGTTCGGGCTATTCATGGATTTAGACACGACGACCTGCGCTTGGGGACGGTCTCTTCTGACCTAAGGGGGAACGGTCTGCCGTGCCCATTCCTTAATCATACTAGGCTGATGCTCCGCGATGTCGTCGACACCTGCACCCCTGGCACTACCCGCCAGGGCAATGTGCAGCAAACGCAGTGCGGTGCAAGTGTGCGGTGACCGGCGGTTCTGCATCGACGACTTATGTCCCTGCGGGATCCCCTCCGAAAACCTCGGGGACAAAGTGCTACGCATTCGTCGATGCGGTCAGCGTCGGCTCGAAGCCGCCAAGCGGGGGCTGCGCGAATGTAGCAGGAAGCATCGGGCTCTCTTGAGCCCGATGCGGTGAACGACGGTTTGAGACCGTCGTTCACCGTGAAACAATGCGATATTGAGCAGTCTGACGTGCCAGAACGACTAGAAACGACTGAGAGGATTTAAGCATCATTTTTTCGATGATGACTGCGTGAAACAATTTTTTGTGATTGGCTGTGAAGTGCCATGTCCCTTCATGAGTCCCTGGTATATGAATTGCACGCCGCGCGGGGGAAGCATCGACGACTCTTGTCGTCGATGTGGCGTACGGGCGCTGGATGCGCCCGTCGCGCAGCCCATATGGAATTACTGCTCTGGGATGTCCCATGCGGGGAAGCAACGACGACCCAAGTCGTCTTTGTGGCGCACAGCAGCTAGAAATCGCAGTAGGCGCATCCCTCCATACACCCGGTTTAATCACGGGTTTTCTCGCTGGCACTGTGGCTGCAAGGGTGGGGGAAAGGGGTTATCTTTGGAAATCAAGGATTTCCCACACCGGCAAATCCAATCAGGAGGAGACGGAGGCACACCAGGAGGGTTCGGTGCGGAATACCGGAGAGAATCAAAAATGACAATCGGTTGGGTTGTTAAGGTTCAAGCGGCAGAAAGTTTAATAGCGGCAACGATTTGTTGCCAAATTAATAATAGAACATATTTTCTGTTATGTCAAGTGGGAAAAGAGAAAGAAAGGGGCGAGACAAGCATTGACGGAATCAATGCGTCAGATCCCTTTTCGCATTGAGATACTAATATCCTGATCGTCTATGCTGAAGCGAGTTGATGTTCGATTAAAACACCATCGGACATGCGCCAGACCTTGTCAGAACGCTCTGCAATGCTGGGATCATGCGTGACGATAATGACACAATAACCCCGTCTCATGTGCCAATTGTCCCAGGATCTCGATCAATTTATCGCCATTCGCCTTATCCAAATTTCCGGTAGGTTCATCGGCTAACAGGACCTGGGCGCCTGTCGCCAGGGTGCGGGCAATTGCGACGCGCTGCTGCTCCCCACCCGAAAGATTGGCGGGGTAGCGTTTGAATTTTTCCTCCGTGATGCCCATGGAAGATAAAAGGCTTTTTCCCTTTTCCGGGATCTCCTCCCTGGGAACGCCATTGAGCTGCATCGGGAAGCAGACATTTTCCAGCGCGGTCAGAAGGGGAAAAAGCTGGAAAGCCTGGAAGATCATCGATACCCGCTCGCGCCGGTATTGATCCAGGTCCAGGTTAGCAAGGAGCTCAGCATCGATATAGATCTGTCCCTGGGTGGGCTGGTCAAGCCCAGCCATGAGCGAAAGCAGGGTGGTCTTGCCGCTGCCGGAAGGTCCCACCACGGAGTTCAACTTGCCGCCTTCGAACAGGCAGGTCACTGCGTTGACCACTTTACGGTCCCCGTTCTTGTATTGATAACACACGTTTTCCAGCCTGAGCCCGGGCATGATTCTCTCCTTATTCTTTGACTTGTAAGAGCTCAATGGGTTTTTTATTGGTGACCGAAATGGCGCCGATCACCGAACCGGCCAAGAACCCCGGCCAGGTACAGGCCGGCGCTGACCAATAATGGAACAGCCGATGCAAAGATCCGAGTTCATCCACAATAAAACGGGAGATCCCCAGGCCAAGCATCACCCCGAGGATGGAAAGGATCAAGGGCTCGATGATCAACGCCAGCCGGACAGCCGTCCGGGTGGTTCCCAGCACCCGCAGGATGGCGGCCTCCCGGGTGGCTTGCAGGAGCAGCAGGAAACACAGCCCTGCGCCGATCAGGACCGACACGCCGATCACCACCGGGTAGAGCACCTGGAGCAGGGACAGGTTCTTTTCCAGCTGGGCGACCACGACCCTCAACTCCTCATCCCAGATAATAAAGTTTAATTTGCCGCCGAAACACTTCCATGACTTTTTCCATATCCGCACGCAATTGCGGCAATTCTCGATTTCTCTTTGGATCGAGGACTGAAATGCGCCACCGTGAACCTGGTCTGGCTCCCATCCATGGATTCCAGGGCGGAAAGAGGGATCAATATGGGATTTATTGCAGCATTATTCCATGGAATACTGTTGGAATGACTGGTGGTAGATCTCCCCCCGAGTACTGCCCAACGATGATACAGGGGTAGGTACTGGCGGATTGGACGGTGATCTGTACCGTCTGGCCAACCTTCAACTGCAACTGCTCGAGCAGGCTGGCCGGGAAAAGCGCAGGCAGGCCATCTTTTCGGATCTCTTCGATGGTCCGGGGTTCAGCGAAGAGGTTCATGTCCCATCCCGAGGCAAAGCTGAGCGAACCCGGATCTGCAAGGCCGGAATGGAACGCTTCAGGGCTGTCATAGGCGTAAACCGGGAAATTTCCGGGGAATACGTCCTGAGAATCCAAATTTTTAATTTTGTACCAGGCAGTATCGGCTTCGAGCACACTGCTTTTCACGAAGCCGCTGTTCAAGACGCTGTCGATGGTCTTCAGGAAGACAAAACCAGTTCCACCGCCTGTGTATCCCCGGTTGATGATGAAGGATCGGCCAGAACAATGTCGGCTTCCACCACGGTGGTATCGTAGAGCCGCTCCACTTCCAGCCGGCTGCGCTCCATGGTCTGCCGGATCCAAGCCGAGGCAAGCAGAAAGCCCAGCGCAACGGTTAGGGTCAGGAAGGATCTGAGCCTGGAACGCAGCATGTGATGGAGCACATACCGACCCAGTGAGGCAGGCGTATATTTTCTGCGCGCAGCGAGATCGACCTGGTTCGCAACAGCTCCCTGTCGTGTGCTTCCAAGGAGATCAAGCGTACCGGGCAGGCCGGAAGATAAGGAAGGGACGGGTCGGCTGGAGGCGTTGGTTCCTTTTCTCTTTTGGTTCGCTTTGTTTTGGGAAGTTTCTCCTTGAAGAAGCTCAAAGACGGGCGTATGAGCCAACAAATTCACCCCCAACCAGGAAAAGAATGTCAGGAAAAGGAAAATTGCAATGCATAACCCAGCGAGGATGAAGGGACTGAGGTCGGCGGAAGGAGAGACCCCGGCGGGCGTCGGCAGGGTGGACAGGGAGGCTTTGGCCTGGGTCAATGCATAATTCCAGGCTGGAAGCCCACCCAGGGTGATCCCAAGCCCGCCCAGTAAAAGCAGGGGCAGGAGCAACTGCCCGCTGGCTTGCTTTTTTGGTACGCCCAGGGCTCTTAAGATCGCGTAGTCGCGTTTGCGCGCCATCACGTACAGAAAGACCGCCAGGATGAGGGCAACGACCATCAGCAGGCCAAAGACCAGGAGATCCGCCGAGGAGGAGCGGCGGATGGGATCCACCGCAGCCCAATAGGCCGGCCCGTTGTTTGCGAGAATGGTCAGGTTGATGCCCAGTTCCTGGAGGGGAGCTTTATACGCCTGGATGAACTCAGCCTCGTGCCGCGAGGAGTCGAGCACAAAACTATAATCGACTTCACCTTTAAATTGGTTTTGAGTCGCGGATGCAAAGCCCGGCCGCAAACTGGAGGTTGGAATATAGGCATAATAAGCGAACTCATTCGTACTGTTATATAAACCAACAATTTTGAAGGTGTCCTGGTAGGTCGGGTAGCTTCTCCAGTTAAGGGAATCCACGCCATCCCGAATTTACCCCAATATAGGTGTCCGTTAGTGGCCGGAAGGTGAACTGGATCTCATCCCCCAGTTTCAAGCCGCGCAGCGTGGCGAATGACTCCGGCACCACGATCACTTTGTTCCCGGTCCAGATCGTCCTGGTGGTTCAGCCAGCGTCCTGCGGTCAGGTAATAAGAGCGGGAAGCTTCCTGCATCTTTGGCATGGCGCTCATATCCGCCGTGGCGATGATGCCGAGCGTATGCAGGTTTTCGTTCAAGACATCGATCTCATTCTTGAAGGGGGCCAGGACGGGATCGCTGAGATCGATGCTGGCTCCTTTCGCCAGTGGGATGTACCAGAGCTGTCCATCATCCAGCGGCTTGATCTCAAGATAAGCGTAGTGTGTGTTTTCCCACGAAAGATCCACCTTCGATTCAACTTGATCGTCCCAACCACGGATAAAATATCTCTGGCCGACTTGCATGGCCTGAATGGAGGGGATGGCCGATTCATGTCCTTCGAACAAAAAAAGGAGGGCGACCGTACTGCCCTGCGTGGCATACTCGGGGTAGGCGGCTAAAAGGGTATCGATATTGAATTTGAGATAATAGCCGACCGTCCTCTGATTTTCTGGCAGTTTGGCCCAGGTCTTAACTTCCTCTTTATCGATCAGTTCACCGATAAACCAGAGATCCGTATTGTGAGTATTGGGCCAATATTCTGGAGGAAATACTTCCATCAATCAAGATAGTAGCGTTTGAATCGAACCGGTTTTCATTATACGTTTGCGGCATGACGCCTGAAACGATCTCCCGCTGGTCGCCATAAGCGAAATAGGGGCTGGTCTGGATCAATTCGATCCCGGTGAAACATCCCCCGATTGCAGATCTGGACATTTATGCATAATGATTTGTCGGATTACACTCCCAGTGGGTGGATCTTTAACATTTTCGAGGATGCCAATGGAGCGGTAGTAGCTGCCCAGAACCCCTGTTTCGCGCTGCACCAGAATGTATCCAACGGCTTTGGTCATGAAGCCGAATGAGATCAACCCAAACAGGATCAATAATAGTAATGATCTGAATGGTTTGCGAAGGCTGGAGATCAAGGGAACATTTGTTTTCATAAAAATAAACAGCCGATCAGACTATTGGAAATAGGATGTGAAATTGCACTCCTGTGATTTGTTAAAAAACTTGATGATGGTTTTTCTTTCCATTGGATTAAACTATTTTACAACCGCACAAATAGAAAGGGCAATCAGTCCGGTGTAATTTTCCCGTATAAACAGGTGAGCCAGAAATATCCATTATATAAATTTCTGAAGCGCGGAATAAATCGCCTGGGTTCCAAATTCCAGGGCGGTTACCGGAACGCGCTCATCAGCAGCGTGGATCGTACCGATAAAACTAAAATCGTCGGGCAATTGGAGCGGGGTGAAGCCGTAGGTCTGGATGCCGAGCTTGCAAAAAAAGCGCGCGTCGGTGACACCGCTCATCACGTAAGGCACGGGTATGCCCTGGGGGTCAGATTCCCTGATCACATTGCTTAGTGTGCCAAACAATCCCATATCAGGAGCAGCCGGACCGGGGTCGTATTCCATCACTTCCAGGTCATAATCCGACCCCAGCAAGGCATGCATTTCAAGCTGCATGTCTTTGGGAGTGAACCCGGGCAACAACCGACCGTCCAGCCCAATGGAAACCTCGGAGGGAATTACATTTACCTTATCGCTGGCTTTCAGGATGGTTGGGCTGATGGTGTTATGGAGTAAAGGTGCAAAGATACTCCCCCGTTCGCCGATAGCACCAATAACCGCATCTGCAAGAAGAGGGTTGTTCAACGCCCGGATGGCAAGCCCGGTGACACCCCCCAATGCCCCGGCTATGCTGGAAAGCATCAACCGGACTGCGGGGGTCAGGTGGTAGGGCAGCCGTTTCCGGTCAAGAATGCTTAGGACTCGACCGAGCTTGGCCATGGCCTGATTGTGGACAGGCATCGATCCGTGTCCACCGCGCCCATGGAAGGTAAGCTTCATCCAGCAGCATTGTTTTTCAGCAACCATGATCGGGTACAGGCGCTTGCCACCCATCGATATATTGAATCCGCCAAACTCTCCAAAGGCGTATTTGACATCCTTGAACAGATCAGCGTGCTCGTTAACCAGGAAGCGGCTTCCGAAATCCCCACCAGCCTCCTCGTCGGAGACGGCGCAGAAGATCACGTCACCGGGCAAAGGAGCCTTCTCGATCTTCGCTTTTAAGAAGGCAGCCAGCAGCATGGCAACCCCGCTTTTCATATCCAGGGCACCGCGACCCCACAGGTACCCGTCCACGATATTGGCTGCAAAGGGGGGCTGCTGCCATTTCTGGTTTTCCACGGTAACCACATCCACATGACCATATAGGAGGAGCGGTGGAGCCTTCCCTTCGCCCTTGATCCGGGCGATCAGGTTGGGACGCGTCCTGTTTTTGGCAACCAAGGTTGTTTTAATCCCCGCATCTTTTAGCAAGCCATGTATGTATTCCATACAGGGACGCTCGTTGCCAGGAGGGTTGGTGGTGTCGAAACGGATCAGATTCTGGAGTAATTCTGCGGGATGCTGGTAGATCGCCGCGCTCGATTTTGCCATGGTTCTCCTCGGGAAGGCATGGATAAACAAAAACCGCCTCCAATCATCAATCTTATAGCAAATGGGGGGGCGGAGTCAAACAGGTACAAGTATTTTAAACGGAACGATGGGTCATGCTCGAAAGGGGATATTCATTAGAGTTGTGATGGCTCAGCGAGGGAGGGTGACCTTATGACGCAATTCACTGACCCACCGACGCACCGGCGGAAGACGCAAGACCAACAAGAAAATCAAAAGCAGAGCTAAAAAAAGGGGACGCTGGATGTCACCGCTGAGGGTGAACAAGTTGCCTTTTTTAGCCCAGGCATAATGAAGGATGTCCAGGACTGCTGCCAGGTACACCAAACGATGAAGGTTGGTCCAATTCCGCCCCAGTTTTTTCATCCACCAGCGGAAGGAGGTGACAGCCAATGGGAGCAGCAGGATGAAGGTAGCCAGCCCCACAAATGCATAGGGTTTCTTTAAAACGATCCCAATTATCAAAGACAGGTTGAACCCATAATCCAGACCGATGAATGTCAGCACATGCAAAGTGGCATACATGAAACAATACAGCCCCAGTGCACGCCGGCGTTTAAACGGCTCCCGCCAACCCGTCAGCGTATACAAGGGAGTGCAGGCCAGCGAAGCGATCAGGAAGTAGGCAGCTAACCGCCCCAGGCGCTGCTCGATATCCTGGATGGGGTTAACCGACAACCTGCCGGTGAAATAGTCAAAAATAATCCATGCCAGCGGGAGCCAGCCTAGAATGTGAATAACAATTTGAAGCCAGGTGATTTTTAGTTTTGTCCTGCTAATAGTTGGCACGCAAATCCATCCCCGTATAAAGACTGGCCACCTCATCGGCGTAGCCGTTGAACATCAGCGTCGGACGGCGGCTCAGTTCACCAATGCGGCGTTCACTGGCCTGGCTCCAACGCGGGTGGTCCACCTGGGGGTTGACGTTGGAATAGAAGCCGTATTCCTGCGGCGAAATCGTATTCCACATCGTCTCCGGGCGCTTTTCAGTCAATTCGATCCTGACAATCGCCTTGATGCTCTTGAAGCCATACTTCCAGGGCACAACCAGCCGCAGGGGAGCACCGTCCGGGTTTGGGAGGGGTTGACCGTAAAGACCGGTGGCGATGATGGTCAGACGGTGCATGGCTTCGTCCAGGCGCAGACCTTCACTATACGGCCAGGGATAAAGCGGGTCTCCTTCACCGGGCATCTGATTGGGATCCATCAGGGTGACAAAATGAACATATTTGGCACTGGTCATCGGCTGGACTTCATTCAGCAAGGCGGACAATTCAAAGCCAGTCCAGGGTATGACCATGCTCCAGGCTTCCACACAGCGCAAGCGGTAGATGCGTTCTTTCTGCTCAAACTTGAGCAGGTCATCAAGACTGTAGGTTTTTGGGTTTTGAACCAGCCCGCCGACCTCCACCGCCCAGGGAGTGGTCTTGAAATTCTTTGATAACGGGTTTACCGCCTGCTTGTTCGTGGAGAACTCATAATAGTTATTGTAATTCGTGATCTGATCGAACGTGTTGAGCGGATTGCCCAGCTCGTCGGTGGTTTGCCCCTGGGCATTATCGGGAACAGGCGGGCTTTGGGTGAGCGTGGGAGTGGCGGATCCGGCTCCGGCGCCCCCAGCTGAGGAAAGCTTCACGCCACAGGCTGCCAGAAATGCGGAGGCACTGACAATCCCGGCAGCTTTCAAAAAATCACGACGGGATAGATAAACGTTATGGGGGGTGATCTCGGAAGATGGTACGGCAACATGTTTTAGTTTGCGTTCCATGAGCGGCTCCTGGGAATAAAAAAACCGGTAAAACCAGACTGAATTTCCCTAATTTTACCAAGATTTTGTTAAGAACTTGTTAACGAACCATGAAACGATATTGCCCATTGAAAGATGAAAAACATTTTCCAAGCCTTTTGGGAGGAGATTGCTCACCTGCACTGCGCCGAACGCAGTGCGGTGCATGTGTCGTCGCTTTGCTCCTCGCAATGACAATTGATTAAGAGAAGAATTCATAATCTATTTTCGCTGCACAGCGCAAACAAAACGGCCCGCAATTGTCTCTCTCGCTTTATGTTCCACCTGCGCCAACTCCCAGCCCAGGATCGCCTGCTTGCGCGCTGATCCGTAGCGATAATTGCCAAAATCTCCAGCTTTCTGCAACACGCGGTGGCAGGGGATGAGGTAGGCCACCGGGTTGCGGGCGACTGCGTTCCGACCGCCCGGGCAGCATTGACCGAGCCGACCTGTCCGGCCAGGGCCTCGTAGCTGACGGCAGAGCCGGCCGGAAGACGCAGCAGTGCTTCCCAGACTTTGATCTGGAAGTTCGTGCCGCGCAGGTGCAGGGATATGCCAGTGGATTGCCGCAGGGATAAAGGATCAACCCGGCGCGATGGGAAAATCTGTTCCACCAGCGACCCCGTGCGGGATGGATCATCCCGCAAACTGGCATTAGCCCAGTCACGTCTTAGCTGTTCCAAAACGCCTGGCGATCTCCATCCACAAAAGCCAAATAGCAGATGCCGCGTCTGGTCACTGCCAGCAGGCACTCGCCGAAGGGAGTGGGGTGAAAGCCATAGGCAATCTCCACCCCTGACCCTTTTGACCGGTATTCCCCCGGGGTGACAGCTTCACACTCGACGAGCAGGTCGTGCAGGCGGCCCGGACCGGAGAGCCCGGCTTCGTAGGCGGCGGACAGGACAGAGGTCCGCGAGAGCAGGGCTTTGGCGTTTTCCTTGGTGAGAAATTGCAGGAAGCGCTTGGGGCTGATGCCTGCCCAGCGTGTAAAAAGTCGCTGGAAATGGTATTCGCTCAGACCTACGTGGGCAGGCCACCTCGGCCAAATCCGGCTGGCGGTGGGCATTTTCCTGCAGGAAACGGATGGCCTGTTCAATGCGCTGGTAGTCGGCGGAAAGTTGGGTGGGATTGGTCATGGGCTTATTGTACCGATTTTCGGGCAGGCTGACAACCTGATTCTTGCGATTCCAGCCTTTATCAACAGGGGGAATAGCGAATTTATGAGGCATTCAATAGCCCATTTTCATATATAGGGTGCCCATGACGGGTATGCTATAATTTTTTTGGAAACTGACCCTTCCCCCGGCAGGAATCTCTGAGAACCTGGAAACCCACGTAATTTACAGCGGAGGAAACATGCCTGCAACCATTATTGCTGACCGGTTACTGGTGACAGACCACAGCCACTGGGATGTGATGCTCAAACCACAGGAGCTCATTGATGGTGGTGTGACGGACGTGATCCTTAAGGCCGGGTCAGGCCTGGGGGTTGACTCACGTTTTCAGAAGAATGGGGAGAATGTGGCGAAATATTCCAAATACCTGCGCCTGCATGCCTATTGGTGGGATGATCCCCTGGTCAGCGGGAAATACCCAGGCAGATTTTGCAGCCCGAGACATTGAAAAAAAGCGGCCTGCCGGTGCTTTCTCTATGGGCCGACATGGAGCAGTGGTGGAGCTGATTGGAATAAATGGCTGGCGGCCACGACTGGGGAAGCTACCCTGGAGTCAGGTGCCGGTGTTTAAACCCTGGGCCCTGGATAGTCACTGCAAGTCATTTGTTGAAGCCCTGGCCAGAGTATGGCCGGTCACCGGGATCTATACCGGGACGAGGGTTTATCACTACTTATGCTCCCACCATGAAGAACTGGTTGGGTAAATACAAGATCTGGTTTGCGGCATACGGAAAACAACCCGGTGTGGCAACGAAAATGACCTGGCAGGAACTGCGCGACAAGTGGCTGCCGGATTACGACCCGATCTTTAAGGATACCGGGATCGTGAAAGAGAACATTGTCGGTCACCAGTTCACGGGTGACAGATGCCTGCTGCCGGGTGGTTACCAGGATATCCTGGGATTGAAACGCAAGGCGATGGATGTGAGCGTTTTCCAGCGTTCCTTCATGGAACAACTTGGAGAAGTCGCCCAGCAGACCCCATCGAAGCCCCCGTCCTCCCCCAGTCCCTGCCGGTACACCCGTACATCTTCCTCGGGGCACATCTATGGGTACGGAATCTCCCGAATGAGACCACTGCCAGGTTGATCGACAGTCTCACCAAAGACCAGCGGGTGACCGTGCTGGAGATCCAGGGAGAATGGGCACGTGTGGAAAAACCAGCCGGCTGGGTGCGGTTGAGCTGGTTGACCAAACTGTAAACGATCCAAGGGCGAAGGTTACGCTTGAGATCGGTAATCAAATGCGGAGTGTGCCAAAGTGCAGCTCCGCATTTTTTTAATTCTCACGGAGAATGGTTATTCTCAACCGTAAGAACAGCAATAATCCACCGGCATGTGTGAGTTTCAAGCTTGAATGAGGAATTGGCCGGTACTTCGAATGACTCTCCGGAATTGAATGTTTGCCAGCCAGCTTGACCGGGCAAGAGCACATCCATCCCACCGGTTAACATCTCCATGATTTCACGAGCGCCGGTGTTGAACTCGTAATCACCGGGCAGCATAAAGCCAAGCGTCTTGCGAGTCCCGTCCGCGAACAGGACTGTTCGGCTGGTGACCTTTGCCGTCGAAATAGATATTGGCCTTTTTAATAATGGTGACGCTTTCAAATTTATCATCAGACATGCCGGATCTCCTTTTTGGGTTCCCTGTCATTACCGTGCCCGTCAGTCGGTTGAACATCCAAAATGATCGTAAGCGGTCCCATTTCCAACCTGGACCCTGGATGACCAACGATAAAACAGCGTATGATTATTTTCCACAAATGGGACAGTAAATTTAATTTCCAGCGGTTCTAAATACCTGAAGATAGTATTGGATGCTGGAGACAAACAGGCTGGCACCCAGCCCAAGATATAGTATAGCCAGGTCGGGTTTGGGGATGGGGGAGTAGCGTCGAAGGTAGATCCCCATGGCAACCATCACCAGCACCAGGGGGTAACTCGTCCATTTTTGGAAGGCGAACAGGCAGACGCGTTCCTTGGGGATGGCGATGATGCGCTGGACATTTTTTGAAGCCAGTTTTGAAAAGCCGAAAAAATAGATCGCTGCAGCCAGTAGCAGACCCGCCGAGATCAATAGCAGGACTGTCCATGAATGGACAAGACCCAACCAGGTGACAGCGAAGACGGTTAGCATGATGCCCACACCCGACCACATGATCCCTGCAGTAAGATGCAGCCATATTTTTTTTGTTGCGGGGACCCACTTTGATGTATGTTCCACAGAGACCTCTCCAAGAAGAAATTTCAGGATACCGAAAATCCAGCCACAAAAGCAGCTGTCGACACGAGAAGGAGTCCAGGCAGTAATTTAATAATCGTTTTTTGAGAAAGGATAGGTGTTCCGGTTTTCAAGAAAGAAAGAAACACTCCTTCCAGGCTGATCACTGCGCCTCCCAACCCAACCAGGATAAATCCCGGGGGGTTCTGACAAGTCATTGATAGAAAAAACGGTAGTAGAAAAATGATCAATCCAGCGACCCCATGAACGATCGCCAGCACGATGACAGGAATTTTATTCTTTAGCGGGAGGAACCGGGTAACGATGATCGTAAGGAATCCCAGGATGGTAAAAACCAGGTATGGCAGTCGGAAAGCCGCCAGGTGCTCCCAAACAAGTCCCAGAGACAGGCAAAGGGGGATGATCGTTGAGAGGATCACCACCAGCGGACTTTCCAGCACATCCAATCCCATAATGATCAACAACAATGCAGCAACGAGCAGAACGCCGAAACCGATGGTGTAGGATAGGGTGGGCACCGTGTCAAGGCCATTGATCCCCACAGCCACCTGCCATGCAGCCAGCAGGGCGGTTGTCAAAAGCAAGAGGCGATCTAAAAGGGTACTATTCAATGCGTTTCCAGAGACAAGATAAATCGTTTGGTATCTTGAGCTACAGCCTGGGACCCCCCTATAGCAAATGGTGTTTGAATAAATCCTGAATTATGAATAGCGTCCCATTTTTAAATGGATAATAAAAACATCGCGCTGAGCATGAAGATCGAAGCGTACTTGAACAACCCGAAATTTTTTCGCTCCGTTGGACGGAAGACAGTTGCCGCAGCAAGAAGTATTAATCCAGCTGATAAAACAACCAACACGCGGATAAAGCCCCATTGCAATCCAATCAGTACTCCGGCAATGCTGATCGACAAGGCAGCGATCACGCTCGAAACAGCCATGGCGACACGTGTAAAGTTAAACCCGTATACGGATGGGATGGTGGGAATCCTGGCAGTCTGGTAATCGGCGAAATACCGCATTGAGAAAGTAAGGGTGTGGGTGGGGATCCAGCATAAGATTGCCAGGGCCAATAAAATGCCGATGCCATCAATGGACCCGGTACCAAACGCCCGCCCAGCCAATATGGGCATCCCACCTGCCATGCCGCCCCAGACGATGCTCCAGGCCGTTCGACGTTTGAGCCAGATCGTGTAAACAACCACATCGAAAAACAACCCAGCAAATACGATCAATCCATAAAGGGGAGACATAAACCATGCCAACCCGACACCCACGCCTGAAAATACCAATCCAAGATAAAAAGCCTCACGAGGGGCGAGACGGCCATCAGCCAAAGGACGATGATGGGTGCGATTCATCCTGGCGTCGAGATCGCGGTCATACCACATATTGAATATGGTACTTCCCGCGATCGCCAGGAACAAACTCAAAGCCAATCCCAGGAAATTTGACCAGTGAATGACAGGGCAGCGGGCGGTCATGAACCCAGCCAGACCAGTGGCAAGGAGCAAACCAGTCTGGAGAGACTTGGTCAAAGACCAGTAGATCTGTAATTTCGAAAATAATGATCTCAACCCAAACTCCAATAGGACAGGTAACTGCCCGATTATAAAGGATTTCTCGAACCTTGAAAGCCAATTCGTCGTTTCTCATAATTGATCAATATTAAATTATATCAAGAGGTGATTTTCGTGAACCTTGCAGCGTTCGAATTACGTATATTACCAATTGATGCTCTTGATTCCATTGAAAAGGTAACCTTTTCGTAACCCCGTATGTATAAGGGCCTGAACATGATCGTAAACTCAAAAAAAGGAACCATTCTCATTGTTGGCGCAGGGATTGGCGGGATCGCCACGGCGGCCCGACTGGCACGCGCTGGTTATCAGGTAACCGTGGTGGAGAAATGCGAAAAGTCCGGGGGACGCTGCGGACAGATGTCAGTCCAGGGTTACCGGTTTGACACCGGTGCAACCTTGTTCATGATGCCCGAGCTGTACGCGGAGACGTACGCAGCCCTGGGCGAGCGCATGGAAGACCGCCTTGACCTTCGGCGCATCGACCCGACCTATCACCTGTGGTTCCAAGACAATTCACAAATGATGCTGACCTCGGATCTGAATCAAATGATGGGGCAATTGGAAGCCATCGAACCGGGCAGCTTTGAGCGCATGCTTCATTATGTGGCTGAAGGCCGTCGCCATTATCAACTGTCCATTCCGAATGTCGTCACTAAGGACTTCCACCACCTGGGCGATTTCATCAACCCGCGCATGATCTCGATCTTTTTGGGCCTGAAGTCATTCACGCGGCACAGTAAATATGCCGGCCGGTTCTTTAAAACCCCCAAGCTGCAAATGGCGTTCACGTTCCAGGACATGTATATGGGGCTTAGTCCATATGATTCCCCAGCCACCTATTCTTTTATGCAGTATGTGGAACTATGCGATGGACTGTATTATCCTGTTGGTGGGATGTACCGGGTGGCAGAAACGTTGACAGACATCGCTGAAAAACTGGGCGTGCGTTTTTTGTATAATTCTCCAGTTGAAAAGATAGTGGTTGAGGAAGATAAGGCTTCGGGGGTGGTATTGGCTGATGGCGAATTAATAAAAGCCGACACCCTGGTGGCGAACGCGGACCTTGGCTATGTTTACCGCGAATTACTGCCAAAAGACAGTGACGCCAGAAGAATTGAGCGCAAGGAGTATGGGTGCTCGGCTATAGTGTTCTATTGGGGTCTGGATAGACAGTATCCTCAGTTGGGACCCCACAACCTGTTCTTTTCAGGAGACTACCGCAAAGGGTTTGAGGAGATATTCAAAGGCAATATCATGCCGGATCAACCAAATTTTTATATCCATGCGCCTGCGCGTATGGATGCGTCAGCAGCTCCAGCTGGTCATGACTCGCTTTATGTTGCCGTTCCCGTCGGTCACATCCGCGAAAAAAATCCACAAGACTGGCATACCATCCAGGGGCAGGCGAGGGCATTCATCCTTGAGCGCCTCACCCAGCTTGGAATCAGCGATGTTGAGTCACACCTCAAAGTGGAAGTGAGTTTTGGTCCACACGACTGGCAGCGCCGCTACAACCTTACACATGGGTCTGCCCACGGCTTGAGCCATAAACTTACCCAGATGGCTTATTTTCGACCCCATAACCGGCACAACCGATACCGAAATTTATACTTCGTCGGAGCGAGCACGCATCCAGGGACGGGAGTACCCACCGTCCTGGTCTCAGCCCGCCTGACTGCCCAGCGAATTTTGAAAGACATGGGAATGTAAGATTTTTTTCACCCAGAGATTTGGATGGGTGAGGAGGAAAAGTCCATCATGAACAACACTGCAGCACTGGCACATTCGATCACATGGAATGGCAGCAAACAATCCTATCTCACAGCCCGGTTCCTCGCCGACCGGGATTTGGTGGACGACTGCCTGCGCGCCTATGCCTATTTCCGCTGGGCGGACGACATGATCGATATCACATTTCAATCCAGGTCAGACCGGATCGGGTTTATCACCAGGCAAAAATCGCTCGTTGAAAATCTTTATCTCGGCAATCGCCCTGCGGACCTGTCCCCGGAGGAGGAAATGCTCGCTGATCTGATCTCCCACGACCGGGGTCACGATAGCGGACTGCGTTCATTCATCGTAAACTTTATGGCAGTGATCGAATTCGACGCATCACGTAAAGGGAGCCAGGTAACCCGTGGAGAATTGAGCACCTATACAACCAGGCTTGCTACTGCCGTAATGGACGGGATCCAATATTTTATAGGAAATGGCATTCCGTATCCTAAAACCGTGGATCGCTCCTTGGCCGTAGTCGGTGCACACCTGGTCCACATGCTGCGAGACACACTGGAAGATATCCCTTCCGGATATATTAACATTCCAATAGAGGATATGAAGGAACGCGGCATCTGTCTGGAAAACATAAGCGATGACCCTTTCAGATCGTGGGTGAAAGAGACAATCGAAAGAGCCCGGGCATGTCTTGCAGCAGGGAAGCACTATATTGACAGCCTGGATGTATTACGCTGCAAACTTGCCGGTGTGTGGTATTGTGCCCGATTCGAATGGTTCCTGGATGCCATCCAGCGGGACGGGTATATTTTGAGGGCAGCCTACCCTGAACGCCATTCTTGGGCAACCTGGATGGAAATGATTGTGTTAGGGTTCAAGATCACCCTGAAACACGTCGCTGGAAAAATCCAGAAGAATCTGCCGCGCCCTGCGACAAGAACCGTTATGGGATCGGGAGGAACCATCTCCTCATACAGGGTTAAATAAATCAACCCCAGGGAAAATCTGCGACAAAAAATTCCCGGTTCCTAAAGAACCGGGAATTTTATCTTCGATGAGTTACTTGACTTGTACTAATGCTGCCCGGACAAGAATTCGGTAGAGATAAGAATTGGTGGCTGCATCATAGCCGCGACATGTGACCAATGTAACCCAGGGGAGCTCTTCATGCTTCATCAATGCGTTTGTGTTGCCGGGTCCCACCTGCTGCACACTGCGCACCTCATATATGTATTGTGCTCCAGAGACGTGGATGATCACTTTATCACCCCACCAAAGTGTAGATAGTTTTGCGAATGGACCGGGATTCCCTGATGAATTGGTGACATGCCCCGTGATGACCGAGTTACCACTCCAGGTTGGGTAGGCCGAGCCATTCAGCCAGCCAGCCTGGTCACCCAGCCAGGAAACATCCCAAATGCCCTTTGTTTGCGGTACGCCAACGATGGGTGATTGCGTGCCCAGACGTGGAATTTCCAACCAAAGATCTCCCAACTCCGCATACATAACCTGTTGAGGCGATAAATGGGAAACCTGGTTTGGAGCAAAACCGGTGACGGGGAGTGCAATCGGAGCAGAGGCAGGCGGCAGGGCGGTTGGACTAGGAAGGGTACCAGAAGCTTCTGTTTGGACCGGTGACCCAGTGACCGGGGCTACTTGAGCAGCAGCGATGGTGTAGTTTTCATTGGTAATTGTTCCCGGCGCCATCAACGACACCGTTAGTGTGACTGTCTGACCCGTGACACCCGCATTCAAGGTACCCAGATTCCAAATGATGTTTCCTCCGGAAAGTAAACCACCGCCAGTTGCCGATACAAATGCTGTCCCGGGGGGTAATGGGTCTGTGATTTGAAGAGAGGTCGCATTGGCATTTCCAGAGTTGCCATAAGTGATCGTGTAAGTAATATTATCTCCCACATTGCCAGTAGCCGGACCGGTCATGGAAATATTTAGCCCTACAGCTTGCAGCCCTTCCCCGCGGGCGAGCATATATGGGAGACCAACACTTCCATCTCCAAAGGTTAGTGACCCATTCCCGGTAATGTTTCGCATGATGGCAAGTGGGATGAAGCTTGAAGGAAAGCTGGTAAAGCCAGCGTGGGTGGAATTTCCCCAGTTGGATAAAAGAGCATCAGTCAATCCCTCAAGAGCCGGGTGGGAGGCGACGATATGAACGTCGTCCACGTTTTGCCCACGCACCGAGAAGCTGCCGATTTGATCCAGGAAATTAACAACTGTACCGCTCTCCGGAGCTAAGTAATACAAACAACCAAAAGAGGCGTAGAGGCCAGTCTTCCCTGGCACGTCTCCTACAAATCCAATGGAATTTTTTATCTCAGCAGTGGCTCCTGCAATTACAGTAGTGGAACCGTAATTGGCATGATATTCCGGGTCCCCCCCGATCAACATAATATTCCCATTAATTGCTGGACCCCAAGTGGTGCGATTATCTATCGCAGCCTGTATATAGCTTGCGTCCGTTGAACATGTTGCATCCCCAAGAATGATGGCGCGATAAGTCGAAAAATCAGCTTGAGTTTTGGCTGCCCACTGGGAGGCATTGGCCAATTCCACGGTAAATCCCAACGCGACCGCTTGAACATATTCCACAGATGAGGTCCCGCCAAGTACACTGGTGCTCAAGATCAAAACTGTCCCTCCTGGGGCGGCACTAACAGGAGAACCCTGGAACACCAGGCTGCTAATAATAAAAATACTCAATATGATCTGAAAAAACCGCAGGCGACTTTGTTTCATCTTCTCCTCCAAAAACAAGTTCAAGGTCGTTTTCGATTTCAATGATTGCATCAATCAATATATTACCAATTAGCTTAAATAAATTAGCGCTGAACCAATCAAACCCTGCCATGGTCCAAAATTAAAATCAGATGAGATTATTGTACACTATCAATAATATTTCGTCACGACTATTTTGGGGGAAACCGGGATTGGTTTAATTTTGAGGAGGGCAACACCATTCCTGTGCCACATTTCCTTGCCTTCCCAGAAACCAAACATTTGTTGTGTCCTTGCTGGTACAATTATTTGCGTGGATCCCATCTCGATTAATAAAACAATCCTTTACGATGATGCAGAGCTTATTGTTATCAACAAACCTGCAGGGATTCCAGTGCTGCCAGATGGCTGGGAAAAAGATGCCCCATACCTGGTCAAGTTGGTTACGGAGCAATTTGGGAAAATATGGGTGGTCCACCGCCTGGATAAAACCACCAGCGGAGTGATGATCTTTGCCCGTACGAAGGATTCGCACCGGTCGCTGAGCATGCAATTCGAACAGCATGAAGTCGAAAAAGATATATATCGCCCTCGTTGTGGGAAACCCAGATTGGGATCAACTCATCGTCCGCCACCCGTTGCGGGTGAACGTGGGTCACAGCCACCGGACAGTTGTGGATGACCGCTCCGGAAAGTAATGCGAAACAACGGTCCGCATTTTGGAGCGATTTAAAGGTTTCAGCCTACTGGAAGCCATTCCTGCAACCGGCAGAACGCACCAGATCCGTGTGCATGCGTTTGCAACCGGTTATCCCCTGCTTGGCGACCCTCTTTATGGTGACCACAAGACAGAACTGATTTCCCGACCGGCACTGCACGCCCAGTCCCTGACGATCACTCATCCTGCTAGCAGGAACGGACGACATTCTATTGCTCCCAAACCTGACGATTTTTGCCGCGTGGAAAAACTAAGAGCCGGTCGCTGAGACCGGCTCTTGATTTATTTCATCAGGATACCCTAAACAATTTTTCTTGCTTCCATATAGAAGCGCTTTTCCTTGGCCTCTCCCATCGAGAAGGTTTTGCGCGGCAAAGCGCCATCCAGGATGACCGTCTTGAACAAGTCGGACTTGTCCATGCCAGGGACGTAAAACCCTGCGTTTCCTGGCTGTGAACCCAGCTTGCAGACGATCTCCTCACCGTGGACATAATCGATCTTATCCGCACCAGCCTTCCTTCATGAACTGGTCAAGGAAGGCCTGCAGCGTACCTACGGGCAGGTTGGAGGATGGGTGGGCAATTTCGAAGGATGCCAAACTCCTTGCCACCTCCCAACCAGGCCGATCACCTGTCGGGAGTCTTTGACTTCGTCAACCAGCCTGGATCATTTCCCCTGCGCTGGCCACAGTGTGCGAAATGTGCAGTTCGAGCCAAAATAGGTCTTCAGACTGGCGAAAATATCCTTCTTTAGACCGAACAACACCCGGTGGATTGGTTCGAACTCCAGTCCTTCATCATGGACATTTTCCAATTCGACCAGGGCATAGCGGGCGGGATGATCCAGACCCACCTCGGGCTTCATCCTTTCCCAGACTGCTTTGGCAGTGGCGAGTGAGTGATTTCCGTCGCCCATGGCGAACAGCAGGACAGGTGTATCCTGGCTGATGCCATATTTGTGCAGCAAAGATTTCCGGTTTTGCCAGTTGCGCAAGGAGGCGACCACCTGAGCCTCCAGCGTCCTCATCTACAGCATAGCCGGCTAAGGTGACCGGATCCGAGCATGAGATCGAAATCGTAAAGAGTTTTTCCAACGCCGCTCTTGGCCTTCCAACGGCTCGATGACCGTATCGTTGCGGGTCGTCGATCAACACCAGGATGTGCGGAAGTTCCAGCTCCGCACCGGTACGGATCTTCATCCGGGGCGGCAGACGCTCGACAATCGTGCCTTCGGTTGCCCGGATCAGGCTGGTGGAAGCCTTTGGTGAAATCATAGCTTTTCCAGGTCGAGACACACCATCATACCCCGGCGGGTCCTGCCTTCCACAGTTCGCTCCACATAGACGAGAGCCTTCCTGCGGGATCAGGACATTTTTTCGCAGGTATTACGCATCTTGTCCTGGATGATCTTAATGCGGGCTTCTTCTCCCGGCTTTTCCAGGAACACTTCCGGCAGGATCAGGTGATAGGTGGAGGGCGCGTTACCGACGATATGTTTCCACCTCCTGCCAGTACTCCGGCTCGGAGGTGAACTGGTCGCAGGCGATCACCGCCCATTTGGCTCAGGTCGGTCCCCTTCCTGGGCAGGTAGATCTGGGGGATTTGAATACCGATGTCTTCATAGGTTTTCATGCGTTTCCAGAGATTTAACTCCGTTTGAGAATGATGACCCTGATATGAACGTCATGTATAGCCAATGTGAACTATTTATTTCTTGGCAAACTCGATCAGTTTCTCTGCCACTTCTGCTCCCACGCGCCCCTGGGCTTCCCTGGTGGCCGCGCCGATATGCGGGGAGCAGATGACGTTATCCAGTTTGGCCAGTTTCCAGTCTGTGGGTGGTTCCTCGGCATAAACATCCAGCGCTGCGCCCGCCACTTTACCATTGGTCAGGGCTTCATAGAGATCCAGCTTCGTTTATGATACCGCCTCGGGCGCAATTGATGATCCGCACGCCGGTCTTCATCTTGTCAAATTGGGCTTTACCGATCATGTCTGCCGATTCTTTGGTCTTGGGCAGATGCAGCTGATGTAATCGGACTCAGATAGCAATTCATCCAGCGAGACGAGTTTCACACCCTCAGCTTCGCTTGACATATGGGTCAAAGGCGATGACGGTCATCCCGAGGGCGTTTGCCCGCTTGGCAACTTCCCTGCCGATGTTCCCGATGCCAACCAGGCCCAGTGTCTTTCCACCGATCTCGTCGCCTTCGAAGGCTTTCTTTTCCCATTTTTCAGCTTTCACTGTGGATGTGGCTTTATAGAGGTTGCGCGCCAGGGTGAACATGAAACCAATCGCCAGTTCAGCCACCGAAGCGGATGAGGCTTTGGGTGTGTTCATGACGGTGATCCCCTTCGAGCGGGCATAATCAGCGTCAATGGTATCCAGACCAACGCCTCCGCGGACGATAACCTTCAGGTTGGGACAAACGTCAATCAACGGCTGGCGGATCTTGGTCCGGGAACGCACCACGCAGCCATCATAATTGGGCAGAATCTTGGGTAGTTCTTCAGGGGTGATCTCGAAATTTGTATCCACCGTCAGCCCAGCCAGGCGCATTTTCTCAATGGCATCCGATTCAGTTTTATCGCAGACCAGGATTTTCATGAGCTTTCTCCTATTTGGAATGTTGAATTAAAAACAGAGACACACGAGCCAGATGCCCGTATCTCTCTGTTATTGATATTCCGCCGATTTCACGAAAATATTGTAACACGACCTTTTTTGTTGTCAACTGATTTACTTCACACGCGGACGGTGTCGATTGTTAGTGTGCGAAAGAATTGGGTGGACTATAATCTGAACGCGAAATATAGCAAATCGCTTTCCGCATTAAATCACAGGAGATGAAAATGACTAAACAGATCTATAATTTCAACCCCGGTCCCGGCCGTCCTGCCGTTGGAAGTGCTCCAGCAGGCCCAGGTAGAGATGCTCGATTATAAGGGAACGGGGATGTCTGTGATGGAAATCAGCCATCGTTCGAAGGAATTCGAAGCGATTGTCGCAGAAGCGCAGGCGGATCTGCGCCTCTTACTGGGTATCCCAGCCAACTACAAGATCCTGTTTCTGCAAGGTGGCGCCAGCCTGCAATTTGCCATGCTCCCGATGAACTTTCGCCCGGCAGGGGCTTCGGCTGATTACATTGTCACCGGCACGTGGAGCAAGAAGGCCTTTAAGGAATCCCAGAAACTGGGAACAGCCAAAGCCGCGGCCAACATGGAGACCGATCATTTTAACCACCTTCCTTCCCAGGCAGAACTTAAACTGGACCCTCAGGCCGCATTATCTCCACTTCACCTCCAACGAGACCATCCATGGTGTGGAATACTTCAATGAACCAGTCCCCCCGCGGGTGTGCCCCTGATCTGTGATGCCAGCTCCGATTTTATCAGCCATCCGATCGATGTATCCAAATATGCGATGCTCTATGCCGGCGCGCAGAAGAATGCCGGTCCGGCAGGAGTTGTGGTTTGCATTATCCGCGACGATATGCTGGAAAAAGTCCCGGCAAACCTGCCCAACCTGCTCGATTATAAAGCCCTGGCCGAAGAGAATTCCCTTTTGAACACACCTCCATGCTGGTCCATCTATATTGTTGGACTGGTATTGAAATGGGCCAAAGGAATTGGCGGATTGGAAGGAGTGTCCAAGCGAAACCAGACCAAAGCCGGATTGGTCTACAACACCATTGACGAATCAGGGGGATTCTACAAAGGACATGCCAAATCCGATCGTTCTGTGATGAATGTCACCTTCCGCCTGCCCACCGAGCAACTGGAGGAAATATTTGCGGGTGAAGCCAAGAAGCAGGACATGATCGGCTTGAAAGGCCATCGTTCGGTGGGCGGGATGCGAGCTTCGCTCTACAATGCCCTGCCGGTGGAGTCTGCCCAGGAATCTGGCAAGTTCATGAAAGAGTTCCAGCAGAAGAACGGTTAGTTGACTTCCCCTGCCTGCATGGTATAATGTCGCCGCTTTCAGTAGGAGCGGCGACATTATTTTATGCTAAGTGTATCGGAAGCCCGAGAACGAATCCTGGCTACCATTTTCACCGGTCGATACCCAGACTGTTGCAATCGATCATGCTGCCACTCGAATCCTGGCGAAGACATAGTCGCCAGGACAGACCTGCCCCCTTTTGATAATTCCGCCGTGGACGGATTTGCGTTGCACGACGAAGACCTGGCTTCTCCCAGGACCTTGAAAGTGGTTGCGGACATCCGGGCGGGGGAAACCTCCGAAATGTACCTACAGCCAGGACAGGCTGTGCGTGTGATGACAGGGGCTGCCCTGCCACCTGGGAGCAAATGCCGTGGTCATGCTTGAAGACACGGATTTCAACTTTCGGACCTCCTCTGCACCCGTCGCGGAGACGGTGACGATTAAAAAGACAATCCAGGCGGGGAGCAATATCCGCCATCGCGGTCAGGACTTGCATACTGGTGACAAAGTTCTCTCCGTTGGGACACGCCTGCGGGCGCAGGAAATCGGGCTATTAGCCATGCTCGGTGTGTCAAATGTGCCAGTCTACCGGCAACCAAGGCTTGCGCTCCTTTCCAGCGGTGATGAATTACTTCCCGTGGGAGGCCTCCCTCACGCCAGGCAAAATCCACGAATTAAATTCACTCACCCTGGCTGCCCTGGCAAAACCGGAAGGAGTGGAAGTATTGGACCTGGGTGTTGCGAAGGACACCAAAGAAGATATCCGGTCAAGGTTGGACCTGGCAGCCAAAGAGAAGGCGGATGTAATTATTTCTTCAGCAGGGGTCAGCGTTGGAGCTTTTGATTTTGTCAAGTCTGTCATCGAAGAAGAAGGGAAGCTTGAGTTCTGGAAGGTCAACATGCGCCCTGGTAAACCGCTGGCATTTGGGAATTATCGCGGCATACCGTACTTTGGGCTACCGGGGAACCCTGTCTCCGCTTTTGTTGGATTCGAAGTTTTCGTGAGACCAACCCTGGAGAAATTAAGCGGGCGAGAGGTCAAACCTCACCCGCATCAAACTGCATTTCTGGCCGAACCATTGGAATTTGACGGAAGGGAGTCCTACTTGAGAGCCATTGTGGCACCTGAAAATGGCCGATTAACAGCCCATCTGACCGGTCACCAGGGTTCAGGGAACATCTTTTCATTAGTGCTCGCCAATGCTTTACTGATTGTGCCCTCTGGGGTAAAATCGCTGCTTGCAAACTCGGAAGTAGAGATATGGCCCATTCAATAAATCCCCCTCCTGGTGAGAAATCCGCCTCTGTATTATATTGGTCCAGTTTTGTTCTTGCCTGCCTGGGTATCCTGGATTCCGACTTATTTGCTCATCTACAAATTGACAAACAATAATGCCATGTGCATCGGTTCAGGGGGTTGCCATGATGTCAATTTCAGCCCCTATTCTGAAATTGGCGGGATCCCGGTTTCGGTATTCGGAATTGTCGCTTTTCTTTTCATTGCCGGCATCCTGCTGTTGGAACACCGCCTCAAATTCGCAAGAGAAAACGGACCGCTGGCAATATTTGGAGCAAGTATTTTTGGAGTAGCGTTTTCTGCATACCTCACCTGGCTTGAACTGTACGTAATCCATGCCGTCTGCCCTTTTTGTGTGGCTTCGGCAGTCATCATTTCCTTGTTATTTATCCTGGCCATTATTCGGCTAATCAAACAACCTGCACTTTAGGAGGAATTCATGCCCCGCATCCGCTGCCATTACACTGATTGTGTGTTCGTGGACGACGGCTATTGCAGCGCCGCGGCAGTCGAATTGGACCCCGATACCGGCTGCGCCACATATACTCCCAACGAAGAAGCTGCCGCAAAAGATGAGAATTGGGAGGAAGAGGAATTGGAAGAATGGGAGGAAGAAGAGACCGACGACGAGGATGATGATACCTGGGAAGAAGATGAGGATGAATTTTAAATAACCGGTTATTGATGCACCGTCTGATCAAATTGGGCAATGAATCCTTGTCCCAAAACCCCAAGGGACGCACAAGCTGCGTCCCTATTTATTTTCCGCCATTTGATAGAGCAGGATCCCAGCCGCCACCGCAAGGTTCAATGAACTGACACGTCCAACCATCGGCATGGTCACAATTTCATCACACTTAGAGATCTGTTCAGGTGAAAGGCCTTTCTGTTCATTTCCGAGCATTAGAATGATTGGCTTAGCCTCCCGCTGGAGCATATGGTAGTCAGTCCCGGCATGCGAAGAAGAGCCCACCAGCCGATAATTGTTCTTTTTCCTCCAGATTACAAATTCATCGAAGGAAGCTTCCACGACTGTCTTCCAGAATAAAGTTCCCATGCTGGCACGCACCACCGAGGGGTGGTAAAGTTCCACGCCCCCGTCAAGCAGGAACAGCCCATCAGCGCCAACAGCATCCAGCGTGCGCAGGATAGTCCCAACGTTACCGGGATCCTGAGGCGAGATGAGCGCTGCGCCCCAATGGAATTGTTTTGACGCAACACCATCCAGGGTACTGGTGACGCTGACGGGCAATGGCAAGAATCCCTTGCGGGTTTTCCTTGGAAGCGATATCGGTGAAAAGATCGCTGGAGAGGGCGATGCAACGACTGCCACGCTGGATTTGATCTTCCACGATATGAAGCGCGAATCCACTGATCAACAGGTCTGGAGCATAGACAAGTGAGTCGAGCTGCCAGCCTGCCTCGATGGCTTCACCGACCGGGAAGATCCCTTCAATTAGGAATAACCCGGTTTCCTTGCGTCCTTTTTTCTGGTGAAGCAAACGGATAAGTTTGACGATGGGGTTGGCGTGGCTCGAAATGAGTTCGGGCATGGTTTGATTTTACCCGAATAGACTATAATTTTGGCGGAGGACTACATGACCACGTTCTTTGACGATCTCAATAATCGCTTTCGCGAGATGCACTCTGATATTTTGAAAGCCGTGGAAGGGTTACCCAGCGACGCCTTGGACTGGGTGCCTGGCGCGGAGATAAATTCCCTGGCAGTGTTGGTGATCCATTTGACCGGTGCAGAGCGTTACTGGATTGGATTAGCTGTAAATCAAACCGCCGACCGCGACCGTGACGCAGAATTCCGGGTAATGGGTCTCGATGCCAAGCAGTTGGAGACACGTGTTGTATCTGCGGATGAGTACAACCGTAATGCCTTAGCAAGACTGTCCCTGCCAGATCTGGAAATTGTGCGTCATTCCCCGCGCAACGACAAGTCTTTTACCGTGGGGTGGTGCCTGATGCACGCCCTGGAACATACCTGCCTGCATACAGGCCATATCACGCTGACGCGACAATTGTGGGATCTCCGGAAACCTGCATTATAGAGAAGGTCGATTATTCATCCTTGAAACGACGTTCAAATACTGAAATGCGAAACACCCTCCGTAAGTGCAATACCCAGACCCGACTTCAAAAGAATATTGAAGAATTGTCTTCTGATAGAATTACCCAGATGAAGAAAAAGGCCTGGCTCCTCCTGGCGATCCTGGGCATCCTTGCCGCTTGCCAGGCAAAAACCACCCCGGTCACAATCCTTGCCGACGGGCAGGTCTATTCCATCAATACCGTTCAACGAGTGCCGGCGACTATCCTTAAGGACCTTGGAATATCGCTCGAACCTGCTGATCGGGTACTTTACCTTGGTGCAAACACACCGGCGGATAGTGCTCTCCCGGAGGCAAAATCCTATACTCTCACCGTGCGTCGTTCCGTTAATATAACCATTGTTTCCCCGGAAGGGCGAAAAATAATCCAAAGTTCTGCACTCACCGTTGGACAGGCAATGTCTGAAGCCGGGTATTCCGTTTATGTTGGAGACCTGCTTGATCCTCCTGCCGAAACCCCCATCTCGGGTGAACTCGAGATCCACTATCAACCCGGACGTGAGATCGTCATCAGTGTTGACGGTATCCAGTTAATCAGCCGCTCAGCAGCAGCCACGGTGGGGGAGGCTCTTGCGGAGGCCGGTGTCTCTCTCGTCGGGTTGGATATCAGCCAACCAGACGAGTTTGCATCCGTCCCGGAGGATGGACATATCCGGGTCGTGCGAGTAGTGGAGGCGGTAACCCTGTCTGAGAAAACCATCCCGTTCAACACGCGCACCGAACTCACTGCGACCCTTGAACTTGATCAACAAGGACTTGTGCAGGGCGGGGAACCTGGGATGGCGATCACTCGCGTACGCACCCGCAGCGAGGATGGAGTCCAGGTCTCACAACAAACGGAAAGTGAAAGTATCGTCCGCCCGCCGCAAGATCGTATCATGGGATTTGGGACAAAGATCGTGATCCGCTCGGCCACCATCGATGGGGTAACCTTTGAATATTATCGGGCTGTTAAAATGTACAGCACATCCTATTCCCCATGCCAGTCAGCCGATCCCCAGGGGCGTTGCCGATACGGCACGGCGAGCGGTTTACCGGTACAACGCGGCACGGTAGCCATGGTCTACTCCTGGTACCTTGCTTTTGGATTCGATAAGCTCTACATCCCTGGCTACGGATACGCCACCGTGGGAGATAACGGAGGTGGTGCCCCCTCCTTCAACCCGTATTGGGTGGATCTAGCCTGGACCGACGAAGATTACCAGCCAATGTCGGGTTGGACGACCGTATACTTCCTGACCCCCGTCCCTCAGAAACTCGTTTATATCCTGCCATGACCGGACTTTCGCTCCCGCCCCTAAATATCCCTGCAGTATTGCGTCAATATCATCTGCATCCCAGTAAAGGGTTGGGACAAAATTTCCTTCAGGATACCCAAGCGCTGAAGAAGATCGTTTCAGCTGCAGATCTCGAGCCGACAGACGCGATCCTCGAGATCGGTCCCGGGTTGGGAAGCCTGACACGCTATCTGGCCCTTGCGGTGGGGTCTGTCACTGCCGTTGAATTGGACCGAAAACTTTTCCCAGCCCTGGAAGGAATCCTGTCGCCCTATAAAAATGTCCGGTTGGTGCAAGGGGATATTTTAAAGCTCGATCCTGCTGAATTAATGCAATCTGCAGGCTATATTGTTGTGGCGAACATCCCTTATTACATCACCTCAGCGGTCATCCGTCACCTATTGGAGGCGGGAAAACCTCCGAGCAGGATGGTGCTGACCGTGCAGGAGGAAGTAGCTGAACGGATTTGCGCCACCCAGGGAAAAATGAGCTTGCTGGCATTGAGTGTCCAGGTTTACGGAAAACCAGAAAAGATCACTTCCATCCCCGCGGAGGCGTTTTATCCTTCCCCCAAAGTTGATTCCGCGGTTTTAAGTATTGTGCTTTATCCCCAACCCTTTATTCCAAGTACTCAACCTGGATAACTTCTTCAAATTGATAAAAGCTGGATTTTCGCAAAAACGCAAGACCCTTCGAAACGCCATTTCAGGCGGGTTGCGGATCACTCCTGATGAATCAGGAGAATTCCTGCTAGATGCGGGCATTGACCCACAACGGCGTGCGGAAACCTTGAGTTTGGCAGAATGGGGAAATTTGGTGGTTAAGGGCATTGACCGAAACATGTCATTGTAAACTACTGCTCCTGGGGGGATCACAGGCGGATATATGAAAGCCACCCCCCCAAGGAAAGTATTGAGACGCCCCATCCAGGCTGGCAATCTATCGGATGCGGGCATTCCTTCTTGCCCGACGGAGATCCCGGTATGCCCACAAGACCTGCCAGACGCGTGCAGCTGCCTCAGCCTGTATTTTGAATGACATTTTGGATTTTCCCAAGCGCCGGTCTGCAAAGTAAATGGGAACTTCGCGAATATTGTATTCCAGGCACCAGGCCAGGTACACCATTTCAACCATGAAAACATACCCATTGGATTTTACCCGCTGCAAGGGCATCCCCCTGAGCGTCTCACGCCGCCAGAGGCGAAAGCCCCCGGTGACATCGCGGAGAGGGAATTGCAGAATGGTGCGTGAATAAAAATTTCCCCAGGCAGAAAGAGCTTTTCGCCAAATTGGCCAGTTGATGTCGCTGCTGCCCCCGGCTATGTAGCGTGATCCCACCACCAGGTCACAGGTCTCGATGGCGCTTGCCATATCCACCAAAACAGCCGGGTCATGGGAAAAATCAGCATCCATCTGTCCAATGACATCAAAAGGACTGTCCAAAAGAGCATTAAAAGCCTGGAGATAAGCTGATGAAAGCCCCAATTTCCCAGTGCGATGGATCACACTCAACCGATCGGGGTTCCCGGCAGCCAATTCATCTGCCTTTCGGCCGGTACCATCTGGACTGTTATCGTCCACGACCAGGATGTTTAAATTGAGTGGAAGCGCAAATAAAGCAGAGACGAGTTTTGGCAAGTTCTCTGCTTCGTTGTATGTTGGAATGATAACGACAATTCGCAAAAAGTCTCCTTCTACTTTGTTCGCCAAAGGGATTCCTTTAGAACATCGAGAGTTGTAAAAGGACCATCGCTGGATTGGATCTTTTTTATTTTAAATACCAACCGCTGTTTATTCCTGGTTGATTTTTCGCGGTCCTTGATCGGATAAAAATATTCCAGGGAACGCTCGAGGCGACCGAGAATCCTTGCTTTCAATTTTGCCGCGATGTCAGGTGCGGTGATCAGGACAAACTCCGCTGTGTCTATATGGCCGAGAAAATCCTCGGGACTTCCGTTTTCGCGGACCGCATTTTGAAGCATCATGCTTACTGCCCGTAACACATCATCTGAGGCTACAAATCCATAGGTTTCGCGGAAAGCATCCAGGTTTTCCAAAATTAAAATGAGCGCTGTCCAACCTGGTCTTTGAATACACTGGTATAGGTGCTCATCCACCAGTTTTCCTTCCGGTAACCCTGTGACCGGGTTGGTGGATGTTTCCTGGCTGACTCGCCGCAGAACATTGCGGACGCGTAACCGCAGATCCTGGACATCGAATGGCTTGGTGATATATCCATCCACACCCAGTTCAAGCCCCTGGAGGCAATCGATGAGTTCCTGTTTATCGGTCATGAAAATGATTGGAATATCCGAGGTCCGATGGTTGCCGCGCAGGCGGCTGGCAACTTCAACCCCATCCATATCGGGCAGGCGGATATCCAGAATAATCAGGTCGGGGTGCGATGATTGGTAGGCATGCACGCCATCCTCGCCAAGGTTCACGGTAACAACCTCATACCCCTCCACGCGGAAATAGGCCGTCAACATATCGGCCAGGTCGAGGTCGTCTTCAATAATCAAAAGCTTTGGTTTCGCCTCGGACATGATATTTCTTTATGAAAGAGGTTCTTTTTGGATCACAAATTTGCAGACGGCATCCCCCATGGCACAACACCTTGATTCGTTTACCCGGAACTCCGATCCACCCGAAACCCAGGCAAGCATAGCCTGCAGCAAGCCGGTGGTACCATTGCAAACCGGTTTATCCGCACCGGTGCGTGACCAGCAGGCTGGGCAGCGATGGACTGTCCAAATGTAAGCATCCTGCATCTCTTCGACACTGGTCAACTGGTCAGAAACCTGGGAGAAAATCCTGGCCGCGGCCGGCAAGGCGATGCGCAACCTGGTCTGAAGTGGAAGTCCCATAAATGCCAGGTCACTGACACCAGCCAAGGCTCCATACCCTTTGAGGGCATCATTAAAGGTTGCGCGCCCGGCGCGCAACGCCAGTCCCCGCCCTCCGCGAGGGCCGTAAAGTTCTTCCAACCCGATGTGGATGGCAGCGTAATCAGCAAAGTCGAATTGACGATCCTGGTTATCAGGAGGGTAGTTCTCGATCAAGTTGTTTAAGCCTGCCATGTTCAAAATGGCATTCAGGCCATTTTTCCCCATGATATCTTCATAGCCTTGCAAAGCAATACGGGCGAATTTATTGGTGTAATATAAACCGCTTTTTGGGATTTGCTGCATTGAATTCGCCGTCTAAATTAATTTCGCCAAATCTTCTGATGCACGCCGCATGTCGAGAAGGATCAGGCCAAGTTTAGCCTGTCCGCGTGCCAGGGCTGTTAGAACGGCTTCCTGACCGACTGACATCAGGAGGACGTACCCTTTCTCTCCCTTGATATATACTTGTTCAAGCGAACCGCGCCCCAGTTCGGATGCGATTCGCTCCCCCAACGATAGCATGGCAGCAGACATGGCCGAGACCCGATCCTCTTCCACGCCATGGGGCAAGGCGGAGGCAATACTCAAACCATCCACACTAACGACAGCCGAGGCTTCCGTATCGGGCGAGGATGCCTGGAGCTCCCGCAATCGGTCAACCATGAGTTGGATGCGATTTTTAGCCAAAATTGCCTCCTTATTTCTTAAAGTAAATTTAGCACAGGGCGCATAATGTGTCAAGTTACCTCTCGCATCAATTGGAGAAGAGAGCCAACAAAAAAGCCGGCTTTGAAAACATGCTATAATCCCTTCCCGTCCACAATGGTATCTCCCATGCGCCGTATTCTCATCCCCATTTTTGCCTTATTCTTCGTACTGGACAGCCTGTCGACGAGCAGGTCAACCGCCGCGGCACAGGGGGTATCCCTTCCCATTATTGAACCAGACTCAGGATCAGTCGTCTGCCCGCCAGGAGTGTATCATCCAGCGCAGGATGGCTGCCTACCACTGGGTCCATCCGAAACCCTGGCGAAAATTGTTTCGACCGGAATCCCGTATCCTGTGTTGCCTTTACCAGCCTACCAACCCTCTGCGGATTTAAATGACATCCCATATCGATATTTCAAAGTCACCGACGCGGGAGCGCCCCTATTTTCCACGGTGGAGGAGGCTGCAAGCAACCAGCCGTCGAGTCATATCGATCCCGGTTTCGAGCTGTTCGTTTCCTACGTGGGCACTGAAACCGACCAGAATGGTACGTCCTATTACAAACTCCGTTCGGGTTACTTGATCGGGATGGACGGCGGACGCCAGGGGGTGGCGACGTTCCAGGGACTGGCTTTCAGTTCACAACCACCACGCTCCTTCGGGTGGGTGATGGGGGAGATCAGCCCGCGAACCGCTCCGGGATTGAATAGCCCGGAATCAAGAACCAAGCTGTATCGCTACAATATCGTCCAGATCTACGATACGCAAGAAGCCAGCAACCTTACCTGGAACCTGGTGGGTCCGGATGCGTGGGTGGATTCCCGCCAGGTGGCAAGAGTGGACCCACATACCACGCCACCCAAGGGAGTGACTGCCAGCCGCTGGATCGAAGTCAATTTATTTGAGCAAACCATCTCAGTTTATGATAACTACAGACTGGTATTTGCCACGCTGACCTCCACGGGCGTGGATGCGTTTTGGACCCGACCGGGCATTTTTCATATTTATATAAAGAAACCCACCGAGACGATGAGCGGTGCCACCGAGGCGGATCGCTCGGATTATTATTACCTGGAAGATGTACCCTGGACGATGTATTTCGATGAGGAACGGGCGCTGCATGGAGCCTACTGGCATAATTGGTTTGGGTATAAAATGAGCCACGGGTGTGTCAATTTATCGGTTGGCGATTCACACTGGCTATATGATTGGGCCAATGTAGGCGACATCGTTTATGTGTACGATCCATCCGGCAAGACTCCCGTGGATCCTTCCCTTTATGGAGCCGGTGCGCCTTGACGCCATTAAACCCGTATGGTATATTCAGCCCGCTTCTGGACCCGTGGTGTAGCGGCCAAACATGCGGCCCTGTCAAGGCCGAGATCGCGGGTTCGAATCCCGTCGGGTCCGCCTGAAGTTTTTTTAACTGACAGCCTGGTTGATGTTTATCAACCAGGCTGTCTGGTTTATTGGCCCCGGGTCGAATAATCCAGGAACCCTTTTTTGGGAAATGATATTTAACGAAATATCGTGGAGGAGATACCCCACGGTCAAATCGAAAGCACAAGACTGATGGGGCAGTGGTCAGACCCCATTACTTCGTCGTGAATATCTGCTGCGACGATATGGTCCTTTAAATCAGGGGAAACCATGAAGTAATCCAACCTCCACCCGACATTGCGCTCGCGGGCACGGGACACTTGATCCCACCAGGAATATTTCACCGTGTCCGGATGCAGAAGGCGGAATGTATCGATCAGCCCAGCCTCAAAGAACTCGCCCAAGCCGACCCGTTCCTCGGGCATGAATCCGCTGTGGTTAACATTCTCCCTGGGGCGGGCCAGGTCTATCTCTGCATAGGCGGTATTGAAGTCTCCGGTGACGACCACCGGTTTCCCTGCTTGAATGTATGCCTGGGAGACCTCGAGGAATCTCCGGTAAAAGGCTAATTTATGTGCCACATAATCGGGTCCACGTCCGCCATTGGGGAAATAAATGTTGAAGAATGCAAATGCATCAAATTCATGGATCAGGACCCGCCCCTCGGTATCAAAACGAGGTTCATTCAACCCCGTGATGACTTTAATGGGAGTATGTTTGGAGTACGTAACGGTGCCACTGTAGCCCAACCTCTCTGCGGAATTCCAGGCAGACTGGTAGCCGGGCGGGTTCAACAGCGCGGGGGAGAGTTGCCCGGGATGGGCCTTGGTTTCCTGCACTGCCACCAGGTCTGCATTGCTGGCAGCCAACCAATCCAGAAAACCTTTCTTTTCAGCGGCGCGGATACCGTTAACATTCCATGAGACCAACTTCCATTTCATGATTGTTCTCCTAGAAACGACCTAAAAGTACCGAGTACTTATAGAAGTAATCAAGGGAGGAACTTTCCAGTTGCATCCATCACAACCGGACCGTGACCCGGGCACACAATACGGGCCCCCAGGGCAGCCTGGTTTCGCTCGGCGAGCCTGGCTTTAATGTCGTCCCAGGTTAGACCGGGACGAGAGCCATGGATCCCTTTTTCGTCTGTCACCATGGAGTCACCGCAGAACAGGACGCCAGCAGAAGGGGAATAAAAAGAAAGGTGGCCTGGTGTATGCCCGGATGTATCGACCACATGCAAGCCGCCCAAGATTGGGAGTACCTGACCAGCTGTGAGGATCTCATCCACGTTGAAACGCGGGGCTTTCATGAAGGGGCGCAGGAGGGCGAACATGAGCCGGCGGGCGGAAAAGCCGGTTGGCTTGATCTGGCGGGACGGCTTGCCGGCAGCGATGGCATCCGCTTCAATTTGGCTGGCATACGTGCGTGCGCCAGTCAATTTATGCATGGCGGAGAGACCGCCTATATGATCAAGATCTGAGTGGGTCAGCAAGATACGTTTCACATCGCGGGCGGATTTTCCCAGGCTGGCAACATATGCAAGGATCTTCTGCTCACTACGGGGCAGACCTACATCGATCACCGTCAGCCCATCGGGATCAACGAGAATATAGGGATTGGCAATCACCCCGGGGACGAGATAAACATTTTCTGTGATTTTCATTCCAATTGCTTCCTTTTCCGGGATTTTACCCCGGGTTGCATATTCATTGAACCATCCCAGTCCATTTCAGGCGCTGTGAAAACCCAACCCTGGCATTACGGATTTCCCCAAAAGATCTCCGCCCAGTGAACCGGGTGGTCTGTGGCTGAAGCGGGAGGCAAAACGTAGACCGGGTCCCGCACTCCCAGGGTCCGGGAGAGGAAGATATGGTCAATCCGATTATCCCCGGACATGTCAATTCCAGTTGAACTGATCTTGGAAGGAAAGACACTCGTCCAGGCATTGGTGTACTCTGCGTTGATCAATTGATAAGCAGCTTCATTATCACGCAAGTTATAATCTCCCAGGGCGATCACGTTGGGAATGTTCCGGGAACGGTCCAGGAGTGTTTTGGCAAAAGCCAGCTTGGCGGTATCCGATCCATCCGGGTGGACATCATAAATGGTGAAGCGAAGGCCAGCAGCTGTAATCTCAGCTTCAGCAGTCCCGATCTCATCCGTATCGCTGTAAGAAAAGGTTGTGCGGGTGTTCAACAGGGGGTATTTGGACAGGATGGCAGTCCCAAATGTGCCTGTAACCGTGGTGGGTCCATAATAGGAATAGTACCCAGGTTTTCAGCATAGTAACGAACATAATCATTGTTGTTGAGGGAAATGCGGGTCGAATCTGTCTCCTGCAGGGAAAGGATGTCGGGCGAAACGCTGCGAATGAGAGCCAACTGGCGGTCATAGGATTTTTGAGCAGAACCGTCATTGGCCTCCTGGATATTGAAGGTCATGACCAGGAGGGAAGTTTTCCTTGCGTCGACAAGAGCGTGTTTTGCAGGGAGCAGTCGAACCATTGTGCCAATTAGGACCACTGCAAGCAAAAGGACCCAGGTCCATTCCAGCTCTGGATGGGACTCCCTGCCAGGCTTTGAGACAACCCTTTTTACTCGCCAGATGAGCAGGGTGATGATCCCAGCCGGTAAAAGATAAGATAGCCAGAATTTACCGCGAAAAAAGAGGCTGACCGGTTCGACATAGCCCCAGACATTCGTGAAAATATTGGCAAAAACCAGCAGGATGAGAGCCAGTGCCCCAAGCAGGATGCCAGGGAGCAAGTCGCGAGGCTCGGGAGAGAGGCGCTGAACCTGGTCCAGGAAAAGGCGAAGATCGAGAAAGAGGACCGGGAAAAGCAGCAGCATCAGCACCATGGGGACTCCCTGCCACCAGGCGGGAGCACCAACCACCACAGCGGCGGAATCGGGGGTGGGCGGGAATGCGACAGCGTGTGCCAGGATGGTGCCGGTCAGACAGACGGTGAAAGCCAGGTTCCACAGCAGCAGGAGGCGCGGGCTGAACTGTTCCAGAAACTGAGGACGCAGGAGCGACAGCAGGACCCAAGCGACTGCCAGCAGGCTGACGACCATGACGATCAATGGATAGCTGCCTTCCGTCCAACGGGAGATCACAGCGGGAGCTGAAAAGGCAAACCAGACCAGGGTGAAGATGAGGAAAAACCCCACGATGGCAGGTGTTGTGCCGGCAGTTTTCTTTTCCGGAGCGGGCTGCCTGGCAAGATCGAGGTGCGCCAACATCCAACCGAGGGAAAGACCGAAAGCCCACCCGGCCCACGCACCGGGGACGGTAAGGGAATATTCAATGCCATGGGCCAGGGTTCGCAGCATGACCGACAGGCTGACTGCCAGTGCAAGCCCCGCTGAACCCCACAGGCCGGTCTGCGCCCGAGGTTCACCATAGGGTTTGGCTGCCAAGAGGAGAAAGAACAGGCTGAGTGCAGCGCCGGTAGCGAGACCGGCAGCCAGCACACGGTTTGAAGTGTCGAGCAAGGGGAGGACACCGCGTGAAAGAAGTAATACTGCAAACGTCACCCAAAGCAGGAGCCGAGGATATTTCTTAAAAAACGGGATCAATAAAACCGGTGTAAAGAAAAACAAAACACCCAGGACTTTGGCGTCCAGGTTCGTGTTCATCAAATCCATAATATAGATTGATTCGACCAACGTACCCGCCGCCTGGATCAAAAATAAAAAGACGATCGCGAATGCCACAATGACCGGGAAGGTTTTTTTCAACGTACATCTCCTCTTGTCCAACGGGAATCCGACAAACCTTCATAGTCTTTTGTGCGCGGGATCAAACCAAAAACCTGCAATAATTCGGGGGTTGGCAGGGCAGGCCTGCGGGTGGCCAGGTCCAGGATGGCACCTTCGAGGTCGATGCTGACCGCTTTCTTCCCATTGGATTTGAGCACATCATGATGGACCTTCCAGCGCCCCCCCTGGGGGGAAAGGCCGGCAAGAGCATAGGTAATGGTCACGGTTTCACCCATGCGGACTTCACGGAGGAAGCTGGCATGAATGGCGGTATAAATTGGACCCACCCCAAGCTGCTCAAATCTCTCAGGGGGAAATCCATGAGCAATGAAGAAATGATAGCGCAGGTCGCCAGCAGCATCGATGTAAGCAGCATAATTTACATGCCCGTTGGCATCTATGTCTGACCAGCGAATCTCATAGGTTTTGGAATAAGGGTCCATTGGAATTCTCCGGTCATTGGGAATGCCAAACGACCGACGCGCACATTTTTAGGGGAGCGATTTTCCCAAGCACGCTTAGAAGGTGAAAACCCCGGGAGGGAAGATGGTTACGGAAACAAAACCACCTGCACAATCTGCCAGGGAATGAATTTTAGAGGGGATGCCTAATTCCCTGAGTAGAATCAGGAGGGCATGAATTTGCCCTTCTGCTTCTTTTCGTTCTTCAGTTTTCGTTTTTCCTTAAGGTTATGCTCAGGTTTTTTCTTTTGTTCTTTTTTGCCTTTATCTTTTTTTCCACTATCACCCATGGCTGCAACTCCTATTTTTTGGATATCCTATGATTATACATTCCACCCATCCTAAGCTCAATCGCGATGGGAAGAATGCCCGGGAAAGACGATCAACCATCCAGCGGTGGTTTTAAACCCTCAGGGATGGGGGAAACATATGGAGAGGCCAGGCGGCGTTTTTTGAATTCTTCCTGCGCCTGGCGGATCAATTCAGGATTCTGCATGAACTCCATGGCGCCAAGCGCCATGGTCTTGCCAGCGGTCAGCATGCCCTTATGACCTATACCCATCCGCCCCTGGGCAACGATCTGCCAGGAATGAATCGGCGTCCCAAGCGCCATACAGGCAGTGGCAACCTGCCCGGTGGGAACCACCCAGGAGACATCGCCAACATCGCTGGACCCAGGTTGGACGATCTCAGAGCGGAATGCAGGGAGAACCTCCTGATGGAGAAATTTTCCTTTCAAGTCAGCCAGGGCAGCGGCATCCACGCCATAAGATACCGAGGCCTCTTCGAGGCTATCAGGGGGGATGGTCTTAGAGATCTCCGCCGCGAAAGCGAAATCCTGCGGATTGAATTTGGGAGCGCCAACCTGTTCCAGGCTCTTTTGGAGCACTTTGTTGACCGTCTCGTTGAGCAGCATGTTCGACATACCGGACTGCAGATCGATCTCGAGCTCAGTCCCTGTCATCAGGGCGGCCCCGCGGGCGATATCCTTGACGCGTTCGTAAATCGGATTCAGTTGGTCAATTCGGGGAGCGCGAACGTAATAAAGCGAGGCTGCCTCGGCCGGGACCACGTTGGGGGCGGATCCGCCGCCATTGGTGATCACATAATGAACACGGGCTCCGGGGATCATATGTTCGCGCAGGTAGTTGACACCCACATTCATCAATTCGACCGCGTCGAGGGCGCTGCGTCCATTGAAAGGATCGGCAGCGGCGTGAGCAGACTTACCGTGGAATTTAAACGCGACGCGATAGACGGCGAGAAAATTTGCGCAGAGGGTGGCGTTAAACATGTCGGGGTGCCAGGTGAGACAGATATCCACGTCGTTAAAGAGACCGGCTTTGGCCATGAAAGCCTTGGCAGCTCCGCCTTCCTCGGCGGGACAGCCATAATAGCGGATAGTGCCTTTCAGTTCGCCGGATTCGAGCGCCTGCTTGAGAGCGAAACAGGAGGCAACGCCAGCAACGCCCAACAGGTTGTGTCCACAACCATGACCGGGGGCACCCGCAACCAGCGATTTCTTATAGGGAACACAATCCTGGTTAAACCCAGGCAAGGCATCATATTCGCCAAGCACGCCGATGATGGGTCCGAAACCATTGGAATAACTGGCGACGAAGGCGGTGGGGATGGAAGCAACGCCTTTTTCAAGCCTGAAGCCAGCCTTTTCGAAGGCCTCCCACAGCAGGCGGGATGACTGAACCTCGCGGAAACCAAGTTCGGCAAAGCCCCAGACAGCATCACTGAGATCTATGAAGATCTTCTGGTTTGCATCGATCCATTCAACGACATTCATGCAGGTCTCCTCGATTCTCCATATGGCATAGCACAGTTAATTGTATCCCATCGTGGGACGCTTTGCCACCCTAAGGGGACGAACCTGCTTGCCATCGGTTTTGCCATTATTGACGCGTCAAAACGATTAGCATCGAAGACTACCCTTCGGGTACTATGTCGTGTCCCTGCGGGATGCTCCGCAATCGTCGACACCCGCACCCCTGGCACCGCCCGCCAGGGCAGGGGTGCACCAAACGCAGTGCGGTGCAAGTGTATGGCCGATGGCAGCTTGGAGCAGCCTCGGCTCAAATGGAATGACCACTTTTGAAGGGGTAAAAATTAATGCCGGCAGAAAATAAATAATTTGCAGAGGGAGAAAAAACCGGTATGGCATAATGCGAAATTTTGCCAATTTCCATAATGTTAATCCTGCGTGGAATTCTCACCGGAATCCAACCTCCAAAAACCAGCGCCAATAGGTGCATTCTTCCATTTCCTTGACGCAACAAGAATGGGGGACCTTGAACCGGGTAGCCGGCAGGATGTCAATTCATCGATGTTTATCCCCCACATATGGCGGTACTTTACCAAGAGAAGCCAGGGGTGGAGGAACAAATGAGGAACAATTATGTCCTTCTCGTCCATCCCAAGAAGATCCTGCAAGAACCTTTTTTGGGGACTCGATATTCCAGAAGTCATGGGATAAACCCCAAAAACCGGGGAAATCGTTGCATCATGTGCAATTTTTAAGGTACAGGAGAAAAGCGATAGGGAATACCCAGATGCACCCCATGCGCCAATATCAATATTAGCACATACGTTCTATTTCCACAAGCGGGTAAATAAATATGGCGTCACCATGCCCCCAGGATCATTCTTCCAAAGCCAGGAAAGACATGCTAAAACGGAAACCTAATGCAAAATCTCCTGGTTGGCGCGGTCGGCTTCCTCGAATATCCGGCTGACTTCCTGTTTCATTTCGGGGGTGGCGCTGGGGGTCTTGGGGATGAACTTGACCAGGTCGCGGGCATCCTGGAGGAGGGCTTTCACCCGGGCGATGTAGGAAAAGTTGTATTTGCCGCCATCGGTGGGGATGGGGAAGTCGCGAGCCTGCTGGATCAGGTCGCGGGCGCGCTGGATGCGTTCAAGTGCGGGGATGAGACGGGACATGATATCTCCATGACGACTTACCCAAAAGAACTCTGAGTAAAGTCGTTACACTATCTAAATTAATCGAGCTAGATTTCCATTCTCTTGCGGACCAGATCCCACGATTTGGTGATCAGGAAGCTCTCGTCCATATTGTGCACCATCTGCTCAAACCGGCGAATGGGAATGGTGAAGGTCAGTTTTTCTGCCGGCGATGCTTGGGCGGGCAGAGACATCGAACATGCCCAGGATGCAGCGCGGGTTTTCAGCCTGTGCTTCCTGATACGGGTAGCTGATGATGGAGGCGCAGCCGGAACCCATGGGGGTGACGACCCCGTTGCGGATCGGAGTGGTCGTAATTTGCCAGGGCAAAGAGTCCGGAGAGCACGTCGGGAGAAGCGAAGAAAATCACAGCAAAGGGATTTTCGGTGGGAGTGAGCCTGTCCAGGCGTTTGAAGACGAGGGATTTGGCCGGGGCTTTGAAGGGAGGATGATTTTTCAGATATTCCCTAACCAGCTGGGGGTACTTTTTATAACGCTCGCCTTCGAGCTCGCCGGGGATGCCGCAGGACAGGAAGTACTCGAAATTGGGGCGGAGTTTGGTCGAGAAACCGCTGTAGCGTTTGCCGCCGATACAACCGGGGGAATGGGCATCGTAAACGAAGGAATGCCCGTCCTGGACGCGCTGGAGATTGCCGATCAGGCAGCGGTCCTGGTTGATCGTGTCCTTAAGGTCGTGTTCCAGAGGGTCATCGGTGTAGAAATAACAGATCGGGAGGGCAGCGCCGGGAAAGTATTTGTCCCAGCGAGGGAGGAAGATGGTTGAGAAGGCTGGGTCCACAAAAATGCTCCTGGTGAGGATAAAGGGATGAACCTTTGTGCAATTATTATACGGCTGTATTATGAGCTTCATCGCCCATCATAATGGGTATTTTGGTACTCCTGTGCGCCGGGGACGGCGCACAGAGCGGAGCAGAGGATGGTGAGCTTTGAGGACAGCGCACAGAGCGGGAATGGTGGTACGAGGACTGTTGAGCGCCGGGGACGGCGCACAGAGCGGAAGGCAGGGTATTTTTAGAGACCTGTGCGCCGGGGACAGCGCACAGAGCTGGAGCAAGAGGATGGTGAGCTTTGAGGACGGTGCACAGAGCGGGAACAAAAGGATGGTGAGATTTAATGACGGCGCACAGAGCAGGAGCAGGTGAAGGAGAGCGCCGGGGACGGCGCTCAGAGCAAAAAAATGGCACCCATGCCCCGGTCCGCGGGGCTTATTCCCCCTTGACATTAACGTTACGTCATGGTTTATATTGTCCCACGAGGTAAAGGTGTACACCGTAAAACAACTGGCAAAACTGGCGGGCGTCAGCGTCCGCACCCTGCATTACTACGACGAGATCGGGCTGCTCAAGCCGTCCTCGGTGGGCGGGAACGGCTACCGCCACTACGAAGAAGAAGCCCTGTTGAAACTCCAGCAAATCCTGTTCTACCGTGAATTGGAGCTGAGTCTCGACGAGATCAAAACCGTGGTGGGCCGCCCCGATTTTGATGTAATGAGCGCCTTGCAATCCCACCGGGAGGCGCTGCAGGGACGAGTGAAACGGCTGAAGCGCCTGCTCCAGACCGTTGACAAAACCATCGACCATTTGAAAGGAAATGAAACCATGAGTGCAAAAGGATTATTCGAAGGATTCAGCGAAGAGGAGCAGGAAAAGTACGCCCTGGAAGCAGAGCAGATGTACGACCCCGAAACGGTGAGAGCTTCCAACCGGAAGTGGAAGGCAACTCCACCCGCGCAGAAGGAAAGGATCCTTGCGGAAGGTAAGGCGATTTACTCCGACCTGGCTAAAGCGATGCCTAAAGGGGCAGCCAGCCCGGAAGTCCAGGCGGTGATCGCCCGCTGGCACCAGAACATGCAGAACTTCTGGAGCCCAAACGACGAGCAATTGCTCGGGCTGGCTGACCTGTACAATGACGATCCGCGCTTCAAGGCCAACTATGACAAGGTGGATCCCAAGCTGGCCGAATTCATGCGTGAAGCGGTGAAGGTGTATGTGGAGGAGAGGAAGAAGTAACTTTAGATAATCGGGCAACGAAACTAAAACCGGCTGGAAGAATATCCAGTCTGTTTTTTTCTACCACAAAGACACAAAGTCACAAATGAGTAAATTATTTATTATTGCGATAACGAATAAATTTTGTGCCTTTGAGATTTCGTGGTAACGCAATTAATTTCAATTCCATTAGTGATCGTTCTTTATTTTAGCGGAATCTTCGACATGGCGTATTCCGCCAGGGCGGTGATGGTGAGGCTGGGATTTACCCCGGGGTTGGCGGGCATGATCGAGCCGTCGATGATGTACATGCCGGGGTAGTTATGGACTTCAAAATCTCCGTTCACCACACCCTGGGAGGCATCCGGACCAATGGGTATCCCGCCCAGGATATGAGCGGTGGTGGGCAGGTTGAGCAGGTTTTCACCAATCGAACCGAGCGCAATCCCATTCGTCCGCCTGGCAAACTCGCGGGTCAATTCGTGCGATCCTTTCACCTGGGCGCTGATCTCGTACCCAGGGTCACGCTCAGCGACCATGCCGCGGCGGAACAAGGTGAAAAAGCTGCGCCCCAGGCGGAAGCGCATGCGGTTATCGGCATGCTGCATCACCAGCAGGATGGTAACGTTGTGCGCCCAACCTGGCAGGAACATGGCTTTGGCAAAGTCAAGTGGGTGGGAAACGCCCAACCCAGGAAACGCAAAATGCGCACGGGAATGCGCACATCGGTGTCGATCAGGGGGGCAGCCAGGAAACGCATCAGCGACGAGCCATCGGGGTAGCGTACGGGCTCGATGCGGGTGATCGTGTCGTAGTTATAGATGGACGAAATAGCGACGCCTTCAGAGTAATTAATATCCGAATTGCGGGCAACAGCGCCAAGCAGGGCTTCCGAGTTGGTGCGCACCATATCGCCGAGGCGCGGGGATAAATCGGGCAGAGAACCGGTCTTATCGCGCAGTCGGAGGAGCAGGTTGAGAGTGCCCATCACACCGCCTGAGAGGATCACGCTCCTGGCGCGAACCCGGCGGCTGGGTCCTTTTATAAAGCGGGTGGAAGCCCGCCAGGTGATCTCATAACCAGCATTTGTGGATGGATCCGCAGAGGACGGTAGAGGACGAATGTCCATCACTTCCGATCCTGCAATGACCTGGCCCCATTCTTTTCTGCAAAATACAGGTAGTTCTTAGGGAGGGTGTTCTTGGCATTATAGCGGCAGCCAACCATGCAGCCCCCGCAATGTTTGCACCCGGCTCGTTCGGGACCAGCACCAGCGAAGTAGGGGTCGGGGACGGTGACCCCCTCCTCCCCAAAATAAGCGCCCACATCGGTGGCGCGGAAGGTGCCGCCCATGCCGACCTCTTCCGCCATATTGCGCAGGAGCTCATCTGCTTTCCAAAGTTTGGGATTGCGAGCCGCGCCTAGCATTTTCCGGGCGGTCTCATAATGTGGTTGGAGTACCTGCCCCCAGGAGACGGGCGTGTTCCAAGGGGGCGTGGCAAAGGTCTCAGGGGTGGGGATCTCGAGCACGTTGGCGTACCCCAGGCTCCCGCCACCGACTCCTGTTCCATGCAGGACCATGGCGCCCTTGAGAAAACTTATTTGCATGATGCCATGGAGGCGGAGGAATGGCAGCCACAAGTATTTCCAGAACTCCCAGTTGGTTTTGGGAAAATCCTGGTCGCGGAAGCGCTTGCCTTTTTCGAGGACGAGCACGGAGTACCCTTTTTCCGTCAGGCGCATGGCGGAGACTGAACCCCCAAATCCGGATCCGATAATCACAAAATCGTAAACCTTTTGCTCCACGTTTGCTCCTTTGGCGAAGGGGGTGGGAACAAAGGTATTTTATCACCGCCGGGGTGATTCCCGGAGGGCGGTCAACTTGATGGTCATTTTAGCTTAAAGAAAAGCGTTACCACAAAGACACGAAGACACTAATTTAAAAAGATATGAAGTCTATATGGCAACTTCGACATCTTCCCATCCCCCTTGCTCCCAATCCAAGATCAGTAATTTTTGATGAGCTCAACAGTAGGAAATTAGTAAAAACACCCCACAATCTGATCCATTTAATTATATATAGATTAATTGGATACCCAGGCAGCGCGAAGACGGGAATAGGTCTCGGCCAGAGCCTCGGGCATCACTTTTGTTTCGGCCAGGGTCAGCATGAAATTGGAATCGCCGGTCCAGCGGGGTACGACATGGATGTGAACATGCCCGGTAATGCCGGCTCCGGCGGCTTCGCCAATATTGGCTCCGACGTTGAAGGCATCCGGCTGGTAGACGCCGCGGATCACCTTCAATGCATGGGTTGAGAGTTCCATCATCTCGGCACGCGTCTCCACATCCAGATCTTCCAACGAGTCCAGGTGCCCATTTGCCACGACCATCAAATGACCGGTGGTATAGGGATAGCGATTCAGGATAACAAAACAATGCTTCCCGCGAAAAATGATCAGGTTCTCGAGGCCATCAGGTTCTTTTTGTACGTCGCAGAATACGCAGCCGGTCATTTTGGATTGGACGAATTTGGTACGCCAGGGAGCCCAGAGGCGCTTCATATGTTGATTGTAGCAGAATTTGCGATGAGCGAAGGCTTAAACCAGACTGTGAATGAGGTGCAGTAAAACAGCGTGAATATTCCCCACACCCACCTCCCTCCCCATTTGGGAAAAGAGAAAGAGATAGAACTGGAACTAGCGAGCTTTGCCAGCCATGTCCAGTTTTATAGCGTATGAGACAGATGAAAGATAGACATGTCTACAGGTATTGAAGTGCGTTAATCAGTGGAAATGAATCGCAACTTCGCCAATGGTTGACAGTCCATGGGATAAATAGTATTCTCAGGGCATGGAACAAATGGCGCTCTTCGACGCATCCCCCCGCTGGACCGTCAGCAACCTGACCCGTCACTTGCGCCAATTATTGGAGGGGGATCCAGACCTGCAGGGCATCTGGGTGGAGGGTGAGATCTCGAACCTGTCGCGACCAGCTTCTGGACATATCTATTTCACGTTGAAAGACTCTGCAGCGGCACTGCGCTGCGTGATGTGGAAAACGGACGCCTCCCGACTGCGAGTTAACCTGCAGGAGGGGATGGCAATCGAAGCGCACGGCAGCCTGGGTATCTATGAGGTGGCCGGGCAATACCAGCTATACGCCGATATCCTGCGCCCGGTGGGGGAAGGGGCACTCTTCCAGGAATTCCTGCGACTTAAAGCGCTGCTGGAGGCGGAAGGCCTCTTCGACCCGGCCCGCAAACGAGCCATCCCCTCATCACCTCGTCGGATTGGGATCGTGACCTCGTCCACCGGCGCGGCACTGCGGGATATACTCAATACCCTGCGGCGAAGGATGCCCCTGGCGGAAGTGATCCTGGCACCCACACCGGTCCAGGGGGAAGAGGCTCCCTTGAAAATAGTTGCCGCGCTGCGGAGCCTGAACCGGGTGGTGAAGCCGGATGTGATCCTGCTGGCACGCGGCGGCGGTTCCATCGAAGACCTGTGGGCCTTCAATGATGAACGGGTAGTGCGGGCAATCAGTCGAGTCCCAGGAGCCCCGGTCATCACCGGGGTGGGACACGAGACCGACTTTACCCTGGCTGATTTTGCAGCAGACCTGCGGGCACCCACCCCCACTGCCGCAGCAGAACTAGCCACCGCGATGCACCCTACTGGAGTTAAGGCAAGCCCTGGTCGACAGGTCGCAAATCCTTATCAGGAGCATGGAGTTCTATTTTGAGCGCCAGCAGACCTTGCTGGAGAATCTGCATACCGGCCTGCAATACGCCAGTCCCATCCGGCGGGTTCAAACCGAGCGGCAGCGTGTGGATGAAATGAACCGGCGGGGAAACGCAGCCCAGGCTCACCGGCTGGAACTTGCCACGGCTCGACTGACAGGCCTGGGAAACCGGTTGATAGCACTCAGCCCACTGGCTGTAATGAAACGGGGTTACGCAGTGGTCACAAAAAACAAGCGGGTGGTAGCCAGCAAATCCCAGGTGGGGGATGGAGATGCGGTACGCGTCCGCGTACAAGACGGGGAATTCGATGCCCGGGTTACGGGCGAGGGATAGGTGAATATGGCAAAAAGTGAACCCAAACCAATGGAAGCCTTGACTTACGAGCAGGCATTTGCCGAACTCGAAAAGATCGTGGAAGCGCTCGAATCAGGAGAACGTCCGCTGGACGAGTCGATGAGCCTGTTTGAACGCGGCCAGGCGTTGACCAAGCGATGCGCTGAACTGCTGGATAAAGCCGAACTAAAAGTCCAGGAGCTGGCAGGTGAAGCGCTGGAAGATTTCGAGGAAGACCAATGAACTTCGATCCCCTTCTTCAAAACCATGTCTTATGGACCGGGATGGCCGGGTGGTTCCTGGCCCAGGTATTGAAAGTCCCTTTTGACCTGATCAAGGAACATCGATGGAACTGGGCTTTATTTTTTGCTGCCGGTGGGATGCCCAGCTCCCATTCTGCGCTGGTCACCTCGACCGCGGCCGGCGGTGGGGCTGCACATCGGGTTTGATTCCCCTGTCTTTGCGGTAGCGGTGGCCATTGCCATGGTAGTGGTTTACGACGCCACGGGTGTGCGACGCCAGGCAGGGAAGCAAGCCGAAAAGATCAACGTCCTGGTGGAAGAATTGTTGAAAGGTCACCCGATCAATGAACAACACTTGCGCGAGGCGATCGGGCACACGCCCCTGGAAGCGTTGGGGGGTGTACTGTTGGGACTGGTAGTGGCATTTGGGCTGTGGTTTTGGTGGCGATAATCAAAAGCACACAAATTAATTAACCGCTCAGCAATCGCAATCGCGAGGACTGGGCGGTTTTCAATTATGGAGTAAATGGGCAGGGAGAAGACCTTTACGCTTTTACCGCTTTTTCGAAATATCCCGCGATCGCCTGATAAGCATCCATAGAGAGCCTGGGACCCTCGATAGGTGCATGTTTCTTGAGTTTGTCAGCCATATAGACTGGAACCGGGCCACCAGGTTCCAAATCCAGATTTGCTGCCGGGTGGGTGAAGACTATCAATGGCTTGACCGTGATGGCTTCTCCGGTCAGCTCGGAAAGCTTGTCAGCCAAATAGCTCTGGATGGCAAGAGCGGAGCGATCTGGGTTGCCAAGCCGCTCCTCGACAACGGAGCGCAATGCGCGTCCCATGGTCATGCGTTCGATCCAACGTCCGTCTTTGTAAACAAATAGTCCTGCCAGGTTGACGGTTTCCAGAACAACAACACCTTCAGGGGTCAGCAAAACATGGTCGCAAGGCAAGGAAGTAGGGTAATGATAGAGAACATACTTGTCGTCCAGGCCCTTGAGCGCCTTGCTGAGCTGTTCCTCCGGGCGCGGTTTACGTACCCAGCGGTTGGCCTGGTAGATACCCACCATGGAAATGGCAATTCCAGCCAGGATGATGACAAGGGGAATGACCTGCCCGAGGGCGGGAAAAATAAGCGGCAGGATCACACCAGCCAAGAGCAGCCACCATGCCGCTGATGCTGGCGACGTTGGCGTTCTGCGCCTTTTGGGCGAGCCTGACCTTATTCATGACGACTTTCATGGCACCTCGTATAATCGACGATGGATGGGGACCAGCACAGTATACAGGTCACGGTAAATTTGGTAAAGGTCCTCATATCGATGCCAGGTTGGCTTTATCCGGCTGGACGACATGCTCGATCTCGACCAGGTCATCCACAGCATCCATATCGGGGTGAATTCCCAGGCCGACCGCCACCGCCAGGGCCGCACCGGCCGCGCCAGCCTCCAGGTGGTTCTTCACCACGCTGATCGGTCGCCCGGTGACATCCGCGATGATCTGCACCCAGACCGGGACTGTTGCATCCGCCCCCGATGCCGTTGAATCCGTCGATGATAAAACCGGTCTTTTCCATCGCCTCGCAGATCCAGCGGAGGTGATAGGCCACGCCTTCCATGACAGCGCGGGTCATATGAGCCTTGGTATGGCTCATGGTCAGACCAATAAACCCGCCGCGGGCATAATGATCCAGCACCGGGGCGCGCTCGCCTGAAAGCCAGGGCAGGAAGATCAGCTTGTCCGACCCGGGCGGGATCGACCCAGCCATACTCGGTCAACAGATCATAGGATGATTTTCCAGCATCCGAGGCCTGGCGCCGCTCCTCCTGGCAGAGGACATCCCGGAACCACATCAGTGCGCCGCCACCGGTCTCCATTTCTCCGGCAATGATGTATTTGTTCGGATCGATATGGTTCAGACCCCAGAATGGTTTCTGCGGGTCATTGCGGAAGGTGGAGGTGGAAATCCCCACCCAGGTGGCGGTGCCGATGCACAGGTGGACCTTGCCTTCCTGGTTGGCACCCGCCCCGGACTGGGCGACAGCCACATCACCAGCGCAGATCACCACGGGGTACCGGCCTTTAACCCGGTTTCCGGGCGGCCTGGGGGGTGATCTCGCCGATCACATCCGTGCAGGGGATAGGCGGGCGGCAGTTTCTCGATCGGGATGCCCAGTTCCTGGCAGACTTCCTCGCGACCATTGTCTTGGTGACGCGGATCGAACAGGAAATAAACGGAAGCCCCCACCCAATCGATGGCGATCCTGCCGGTCAACTTGAACAGGATATATTCCTTGCAGTCCAGCAGGTACGCGGTCTGCTCCCAGATCTCCGGACGCTCTTCCTTCAGCCACAGGATCTTGGGAATGCTGTCCTTGGCCGTCGGGATATTGCCGGTATGTTTGAATATGAAAGCTGGCATGTCTCCCGATCAGGATGCGGTCTGCCTGGTGGACACTGCGCAGATCCAGCCAGGACAACATGGGGGTCAGGGGCTTGCCATCTTCATCGACCGGCAGGGTATTCCACATCTGCGCTGAAACGCCAACACCGATCACGTCCGCCGGATCGATCCCCGACTTCCTGGAGCACCTGGCGGGAGGTTGGCCGCCACCGCCCGCCACAGCTCATCCGGGTCCTGTTCCACCCATCCGGCTGCGGATAGGAGAGCCCGTAGGACTGGTAGGCGGAATACAGCACTTTGCCATTCAAGTCGCACAGCACGGCCTTATTGCCGCCTGTGCCGGTATCGTGAGCCAGGATATATTTCGCCTTGGTCAGCGTCGGTCCTCCTTGCCTTGTTCGTGTGATCTCGCGGATGTATTCCTGTGAAGGTCTGGATGAACAAGCTGGTTCTGCTCCGGGCGTCCCGACGGTGATGCGGATGAAGCCCATGGGCATGTTGTGGCCGGACATCGGGCGGATGAAGATGCCTTTTTCGGCCATCCGGTCGCGGATGGTGAGCGAGTCCTATCCCAGAGCGCTGGCATCGATCAAGACGAAATTGCCTTCCGATGGAAAAGCCTTTAGACCGGGGATCTTGTTGATCTCAGTTGAAGATGTAGTCTGCGCCCAGCGATGACATTCTGGCGTTTGAGCTGCTGGTCCGGCAGTATCCTCCAGGGCAGCCAGTGCGGCCGCGATGGCGATCTGGCTGACATTCCATGGGAAGCGCACCCGGTTGAAGTAACTGGCCAGTGCGGGGTCGCACAGGATGTAACCGATGCGCAATCCCGCCAGGCCGAAACGCCTTCGAGAAGGTGCGGTTGACCATCATGTGCGGGTATCTCTGGATCATGGCAGCGCGCGGGTCTCAACTTCGTTCTCGAGTTCGTAATAGGCTTCGTCGAAGAAGGTTGGAATGACCCAGTGCCAGGATGCGTTCCAAGTCCTCCATGGGAATCTGGTTGCCGGTTGGGATTATTGGGTGAACAGGTGAAGATCAGCTTGGTGCTTGGGCGTAACCGCTTTGAGGATCATCCTCGATATCCCAGGTAAAATCCGGCTTCATTGGCACCTGGACGACCTTGCCGCCGGCCACCTTGACACGCGCCTCGTACATCGGGAAGGTCGGCACCGGGATGACCACCTCATCCCCGGGAGCGACAAAGGTGTGCACCACGAAATTGATCACGTCCGTCGAACCATTGCCCAGGACGACGTGGTCACCGGTCAGACCGGCGGCCTCGCCCAGTTTCTGCCGCAGATCAGGCCCGGAACCGGGGTAGAGGTTACCCAGCCTGGCAGCCGTCCATGATCGCCTGCAGGACGTTTTCGGAAGGTGCCAGCAGGTTCTCGTTGGACATCATGCGGATGATCTCCGGGTTGGCCCAGGCAACGTCCATGTGTTTATCGCTGTAGGGTTCCGCGCTCTTCACCCACGGAACGATAAAATCCGTTATGCTATTCATTGCTATTCTCCGTAAGAAACAAATTTTTATGTGGATCGGCCAGCGGTCCTCAGCCCCTACCTGGACAGCTCTTCCACATCCTTGTACCATTTCACTTTTTCACCGATCCTGGCGCGCGCCTTCCAGCGCAAGGCTCTTGGGGGCGCGATCGATTTGCTGCGACAGGTCCTCGATACGCGCGTGGACAACCCGGCGGTCTTCATCGGTCAGGCTCGCATACGTCCCAAGCTTCTCATCCAGCATCTTCAAGTTGCCGGTCACGGTGCGCCAGAATCCCCAGTCGTTGGACAGGGTGCGGGTCGATAAGCAAGGTATTGATCGTCTCCTGATCCGTACTCGCCAACGGGGTGCTCGCGCAGCAGCATGATACTGTCGATCAATGTCCTTCTCATTGATCTGGACGATCTGCATTTTTTCGAGCAGCAGTTCAGCCAGCGGCAGGGTGTATTGCTCGACCTCCAACCGACCGATAAAGGAGATGCTGATGGCAGAAATCGAGGGCATTGTAGAACACATCGATATGCCGACCGAAAGCCGGGTCATGGAAGATCATGCGGCGGTCGCCAAATAACTGGGTGACCTGTTTATCCTCCTGGTAACCCAGTTCGGTCAGCACCCGGACAATATCCCTGAAAAAAGCGCGGGTAGGAGGCGAAGTCGAAATCGGTGAACTCGCGGCCCAAGTTTGTCCTGGATATATCCGTACTGGGGGCAGTGGGTGCGAAAAGCCAGGGCGCCGATCAAGCGCATGATGATGTGCTTGTTCTCCGGCGCGGCCAGCGCGTCCAGGATGCGCGTGCGCTCCGTGTAAAAATCTTCAATGATCTCGCCATATTTACCCATAGTAACCTCTTTACGAATTGTCCGCATTTACCCCGAAATCAAAAGATGTCCTTTGACCTTGCCATTTTCCAGGTTGATGATGGCGGCTTTCAGGATGGCTTCGGCGTATTCGCTGCCGGCATTGATGCTGAGCGTGCGACCGATGTGCACATGACCCGGGGATTCATGGATATGTCCGTGCAGGGACAGCATGGGCTGGACCTTTTCGATAAAAGCCTTGACAGCCGGTGAACCGGCCGATTTCATCACCACCTGTCCGCCCTGGGTGATGATCTTCAAGTTTTTATCCAGTTCAGGGCAGGTGTCCAGACCAGAATCCATAGGGCGGGACATGCAGGACAGCGATGGTCCGCTCGGGATTGCTGGATCATGCCGGCCAGAGTGTTCAGCTTTTGTTCCAGGACATCTTCTTCCACATCCCGGGCACAGAGCCAGGGAGTCATATTGGCATTCGAAAGTCCGACCACTTCATAATCCGCCTTCGATCTCGGAATGATTCATGTCCGGGTTGCGGATGGATTTGAATTCGGCGACAGTCTCATCGATGGAGGCCAGGTCATCATTGCCGGCCATGAAGTAAAGGATCATATTCTGGGGGTAAGTTTTTCCTCGGCCAGGATCATCCACTCGCGCACACGCTGGCACATTTCCGTTTCGAAGCGGGCAGCCATCTTTTGCGGGTGTGGTTCTCCAGTTCATCGGCTTCGTCCTTTTCCAGCACGATCGGATAAAAACCGACGCTGCTGATTTCCTTCTTCATTTTTTCGAGTTCTTCGGGAGTAGTGGCCACGGCCTTGTTGCCGAACCAGCTGGCCTCATACCGATCTTTCCCCTCCTGGATGACCGGGATCATCGCCTTGCCGGTGACATCCCCACCGACGATCAGGACATTCGCCTTGTACTGCAGACCGGAAGAAATGAATTTGCGGAAGACCGTGTCAGAACCGTGGAAATCCGAACCGTACAGAATGCGGGTGATCTTGTTGGTTTGGAAAATATTGTTCAGTTTCATGATCTAAAATACTCCAGGAATAAAAGAATAAGTGCTGTGGCGAGTGTGCCGGCAGGATGAACCCGCCGGCACACTTGCGATTCCCTGGCTACTTTCAAAAAGAGCCAGGCAGAAAATAATTTTAGATGGGCGGGATCGACTGGAAGGTCCAGTTGATATCGATGCCTTCCTGCTTGAGGCGGTACAGCCCGGGCGACATAGAACACGACGATGCCGCTGATGATGAAACCGCCAGAGGTGCCTAGCGTACCGGCACCGATTCGGCCGCCGACTGCCGGGTAGAGGAACGAGGCGATGAGCATCCAGAGCAGGTAAGCCATGGTGATGCCACCGACAATGGTGATCACCGGTACCTTGCCGATTTTTCGTTTGACAAATGCGCTGGCATTCTCAAACAGTTCCGGCTTGGTGAACGGGAACAAGGTGATGGCCAGGACAGGGATCAGCTGGGTGCAGACTGCGAAGAACACGAAGTTCAACTGGGCACCCATGACGCTGCCTGTCCAGAACAACCCGGAGGCATCCAAGACACCGACAAAGGCAATCAGGGTAATGATGAGGATGGCGATGATCGGGCTGCGCAGGGTCGGGTGAATGTAGCAGACCTTCTCGGGGACGAGCCGGTCGAACGACCAGGCAAAGATGATGCGGCTGCAGTAGAAGAAGTAGGTCTGGGCCAGGTTGATGAGGGTGTAGAACCAGGCAATCGCCACGATCCAGAGCAGGATGATGTTCGGTTTCAGGATGGCAGCGTAGAAGGTGATCCACGGCATGGGGTTGGCAGTCGGAGACGCCAGCATTGCTGAGGTAGGACTTCGGCCGCGATCCATTCCAGCGGAACCAGGCGCTGCAGAAGCAGGGCTGCCACCACGAAGATCGCCCAGGTGACCAGCAGGGAAGCCCAGGAGCCGGCGATCAGGGTGTTCTCAGCCTGCTTGACTTCACCGGCGAAGAAGGTCGGGATGTAGTAGCCGTAGAAGATCCAGAAGCCCATGATCAGGCCGGCCAGGGTCATCATGGCCACGTTGGGATTGGTCACCATGCCGTTATCCTTGGCCAGCTGGATGCGGGCGGCATAACTGCCTGCGCCCATGAACTTGTCCCAGGCGGCAGGGAAGGCGCCCTTGGCTGCGGTGCCGAGCTGGAAGTACAGCACAACCCAGGCCAGGAGGCCCAGGAAGAAACCGATCTCCAGGGTGCGCAGGATGATGCGGGTGGGCATGATCATCAAGACAAAGGTGATGATCGTGCAGATGGTGCCGATGAGAGCGATGCCCACCGGAGTGGCAGACCAGGTGGCAAAATCAATGAAACCTTGATTAGCGATGCACGATGCCCATGGTGCGGAAGAGAACCGGGAAAGCCGTTTTGGGAATCCAGGCGATCAGCGATCCAGCCACCATGGCGCTAAAGATGACCAGGGTCCAGCTGGCGGCAAAGGCCAGCGGGGCGCTCAAGGTGCGGCTGGCGAGGGTGTAGTCAGCCGCCGAGCGGGGCATGGTCGCGCCGATGACAGAATAGGTGTAGGCATGGAACAGGCAGAAGAACATGGCGACCGTGAGGACGCCGATGATGCTGCTGCCCGGCCAAACGCCGGCCACCCACGAGAAGGGGATCAGGCCCGAAGACGAAAGGCTGATGCAGTGGACGCCGAAGACCATGGCGCCAAAGACACCGATCGTTCGAACCAACCCCGAGCTTTTGCGGGCGTACAGTTTTTTGTCGCCGACTCCCGCAGGTGCAGCCATTTCAGCCATTGTAAATTCTCCTCTTAGATGAATTGAGCAAAACAGACACGTCGAAGTGGGCCTAAGCTTGTCGTGAGTGTGGGGGAGGCTGCCTCCTTTCCTGGCTACGTGGGATCCGGTTTGCCAATGTCCTTCAGATGAATATCAAAATGAACACGTGCATAATCGCTGCGCAGGAAATCTTGCGAGAATACGATCGGCTGGTCAGCGTCTTCACTATAAATGATGCGGGAGAGCAATAGAAGTGGGAAGCCTTCGTCGACTCGCAATTGCTGAGCAACCGTGTCAGCAGCCACGACTGCCTCAACGGTCTGGGAAATTCGGCTGGGAGTGACCTTATACACGCTGGTCAACAGGTCGTACACCGAGGTCTTCTCAAGGTTCCACTCCTCGAGGTCCGGCCAGCGGGATTGCGGAAAAAAACCGCGCTCCAGAATTACTGGAACGCGGTTGGCAAAACGGATAACAGAGACACGATAGAGCGGGTTGCCAATCTGATACCCCAGCAGGTCAGCCAGGCGGCGGCTGGCTGCCATAATCTCAAACTCGAGCAATTGGCTGGTGGTGGCGATATTGCGTTCCTTCATCGCCTGGATGTAGCTGACCATCTCCGCGTGCTTCGTAGGTCACCTTGGGTTGGGCGACATAGGTTCCAGACCCATGACGACGTTCCAACAGGCCCTCGTTGACCAGTTCGGTGAGAGCCCGCCGCACGGTCATACGGCTGACGCCCAAATCTTCGCTGAACTCGCGCTCCGACTGGATCTTGGAATCCGGGGCGAGTTTTCCCGATAGGATAAGCTCGGCAATATATTCCTGAATCTGGTTGTAGAGGGGCTTGCTGAGTTCTTCGCTCATATTATTTGATAAAACAAAGGGGGAAAATCCCGGTTTTTACAAGTGGTTCCTGGTATCAATTTCCCGTATACCCCAGGCTATTTTTCCCTGTTTTTAGAACAAAATCGGCACGATATAAGTACCATTTTAAGAAAAAATTGTCATATTTCAAGTGATAAATGGCACTTTTTTAGACCATTTTGGAAATAACCGTGCCCGATTCCAAAGTGGTATAGTGGGCCTAAAAAGCCCCCGATAGCTATCTCGGGGGCTTTATTCGAGAATTTAGCGGGAAAACCTGCGTTTCACCATTCGGAACACACTGCCTACTTCGGGAGTGCGAAAAACCACCAGGAATAAAGCGTAGACCACGCCCCCGACCACCACTCCGCCCAGGGTGATCAGCGCAGCAGAGTGGGATGCCATAAACCGCATCCATCCCAGCAGGGCTGCAGCCATAAAAACGGTAGCGAGGAAAGCCACGCCCAAGCCCCTGGCGATCTGGGATCCATGAATACCTTTCAGCCGAATCCGTAAAATTATGAACAGGGTTGAGACTTCAATGGCAGTGGATACAGACACAGCCAGGGCCAGGCCGCCGAGAGGCAATAAACCCAGCCTTTGAAAGAGAGCAGCGAATAACAAGCTCAGACCGATGCTCAAGGTCATAGCGGCAGCCCCAACCAGGACCGGCGTTTTTGTGTCGTGCATGGAATAGTAAGCGCGCACGAGGACTTCAAGCACGGAGTGGAATACAAGCCCGGCGGCGTACCAGGTGAGCGCCCAAGCCACCAGGGTGGTGGTTTCGGCAGTAAATTCGCGGCGCTGATAAAGAAAAGTGACCAGGGGGACGCTCAAAATAATGAGACCGGCTGTGGCAGGGACTGAAAGCAGGATAACGCCGCGCATGGCCGAGGCGAGTGTCTGGCGAAGGTCATCCAGTTTCCCCTGGGCGAACTGGGCGGAAAAAGTAGGCATGACCGCGGTCGCGATCGACTGGGCAATGGCAACCTGCGGTACGATCATCAATGAAAACCCGTATGCGAGGCTGAAAACGGAGCCACCTACCATGTGGGAAGCCAGCAGGGTATTGACCCATAACATCAGCTGGACCACTGCGGCACCAAACATGCGGGGCGCCATCAAGCGGAAGACCTCGCCGACGGAAGGATCGCGCAATCCAAAGGTGGGAACGTACCGACCTTTTAACCTTAAAAGGGAGGAACCTGGATCAGCAGGTTGATCGCTGAACCGATCACCACCCCCCAGGCCAGCCCGTAAATACCCATGGAGGGAGCCAGTACAAGCACGCCGAAGATCTGCCCCAATTGATACATGGCCGGAGCCAGGGCGGGGAGCAGGAATTTCTGGTGGGAATTCAAGACGCCAACGGCCAGTCCGCTCAAGCCGAAAAAGACAATGGAAATGGTCTGGATGCGCAACAAGCTGATGGTAAGGGCCTGCTTATCCGGGGAGAAGCCCGCGCCGAGGATGTATTGGACAATCGGACCGGCAAATAGAGCAGCCAACCCGGCCAGCAGGCTCATCAGTACCAGGACCAGGTTGGCAGTGGCGGAAGCCAGGTTCCAGGCAGAACGCCGGTCTTCCTTGACCAGGAACTTTACAAAGATGGGGATGAACGAAGAGACCAGGATGCCGCCAGCCATGATCGTCACGAGCGTTTCAGACGGACGGTTGGAGGCGGTAAAGGCATCCAACTCCACACCAGCGCTGAAAGAACCTGCGATCAGGATCTTGGCTGCCAAACCGGTGAGCTGGCTGATGAGGAATGCCAGCATGACGGTACCTGCCGCGCGGGCCACTTGCCGGTTGGATTGATCGGAAATAGCGCTCACGAGCGAGGATTATACCCCAGCGAAATTGCACCTGAAGCGGGCGGCAGGCAATGAAAGGGGACGTGGCCAGGGGATTGTGATCACCGATCCACCCAATGGAACTTGTGTGCTAGTGCGAGTGGGAGGCAGTATAATGAGGGCAGAGAAGGCACTCCAGGGACAAGAATGAAGATCCGAAACGCTGCGCGTAGCCAATCAATTCAGCTCCTGATCTTGATCACCCTTGGGATATCTTCATGCAATCCCCCGACCTCCATCGTGCCAACGATGACGCCCGAAAATACGAAGATCAATTCCCTCCCCGACTGGCTGGAAATATATTTCACCCACCCGGGAGCCCCGGAATCAGTAAATTTTGAGGGAGGTCCGGACGAGCCCCTGGCAGCTGCCATTGATAAAGCGCGCCTTTCGGTGGATATTGCTGCCAACAACCTTACGCTGGGAAGCATCCGCGATGCGCTGCTGAGGGCGCAAAAACGTGGAGTGATGGTGCGGCTGGTGATGGAAAGCGACAACATGGGAAATGTGGAAACCGGGCAGATCCTGGAAGCGGGAATCCCTGTAAAAAGTGATCCGCCCGAAAGGTTGATGCTGGATAATTTTGTAGTAATCGACAGGAATGAAATATGGACAGGCTCGATGAATTTTACGGCCGAGTCAGCGTACAGTGACAATAACAATCTACTCCACATTCGATCCAGCGCAGCGGCAAAGGCTTACCTGGACGAATTCAACGTGATGTTCGACCCAACCCTGCAGGACCTCGATGGAGGAACCGCCACACCCGTCCCAACGTTGACCTTTCAAAATAATGGCAACCTGGAAATCTACTTTTTACCGGAAGATGACATATCACCACGCATTAATCACCTGATCACGGGAGCAACCGAAAGTATATTCACCCTGGCCCCGGAATTTTTCGGCCCGGAACTCGACGGGGCAATTGCCAGTTCCGGGCAGGGAGTAAAAGTGGCAGGAGTTGTGGATGCATCCATGGGAGAATTTGGAGTCCCAATGCCAGGGGAGGATTTAAGGGCGGATGGAAATAAAAATGGCGAAATGCATGAGAGCGTCATGATCATAGACCAAAAGATCGTTGTGATCGGATCCTACAATTTAACGAACGAGGTAAATACGGCTATCGAAGGTCCCTCACCACTCCAACACAGCTCCAATGTGATCATATTTTTTAATCCGGAAATCGCAGCCACATTCACCAGGGAGTACCGGGGAATATATTTCCAGGCTCCGGAAAAATGGCCTTCGATCACCGAAAAGACGACGGTCACTCCGGGTGAAACGACTCCGCCACCGACTCCATGACAAGGAAAGCGAATTGTCCCCAACCCATGGACCATAATCATCGCGTTATCAGGAAAATTGGGGCAGTTATTCTGCTCCTTCTTGCAGCAGCCTGCTCACCAGGTGCGCAGCCATCTCTTCCGACCTGGACGACTGCGCCGGGTCTTACCACCCCTTCCCCAGAGATCAACTGGATGGAGGTTTATTTCACCAATCCGGGTGCCCCCCTGGCAGCAGATTTCGAAGGCGGCCCCGACATTCGCCTGGCGGCTGCCATCGATAGCGCGCGACTTTCAGTGGATATGGCTGCCTACAGCCTTAACCTGTGGAGCATCCGGGATGCCCTGATCCATGCTCACCAGCGCGGGGTGAATGTGAGACTGGTGATGGAAAGTGACAACATGGATACCCGGGAAGTCCAGGACCTTCAAGAAGCCGGGATCAGAATCACCGGAGACCAGCGGGAAGGCTTGATGCATAATAAATTCGTAGTGATCGACCAAAACGAGGTGTGGAGCGGGTCGATGAACTTCACCACCAGCGGGGCGTACAAGGACAATAATAACCTGGTGCGCATCCGCTCAAGCCAGGCAGCAGAAGATTACACCACCGAATTTAATGAGATGTTCACCGAAAACCTTTTTGGCCCGGATACGCGGGGAGTAACCCCCCACCCAAGTCTGACGATCAACGGAATTGGAGTGGAGATTTATTTCTCCCCGGACGATGGGGTCGCGACTAAAATCCTGGGTCTCCTTCAAAGCGCACAGGATAGTATTGATTTCATGGCGTATTCATTCACCTCCAACGAACTTGCGGATGCGATCCTGCAAAGAGCCAAAGAGGGAGTATCCGTGGCAGGGGTGATGGATGATGACCAGATCAATTCCAACCTGGGCACGGAATACGACCGGTTCATGCAAGCCGGCCTGGATGTACATCGTGACGGCAATGCCGGGCAAATGCACCACAAGGTGATCATCATCGACCAATCCATCGTGATCACCGGCTCGTATAACTTCAGCGCAAGCGCTGAAGAGCGAAACGACGAAAACGTGGTCATTATTCACGATGCAGCCATTGCGGGTCAATATTACACAGAGTTTCAGCGGGTATACACGCTGGCTCAGCCCTGATCATGCAAAGCCCTGGTACATGGATATGATTCCGGTACCCTAAAACCATGGTTGCCAATTTTCTTCAGTTAGAGTAAAGTATCCAACAAACCCCGGAGGTTCCCGATGAGCGAACAATTCTATCTTGGAAAACTCTTCGACACTGCACAAGGCAAACTTACCGACGACCCTTTGCAATATGATCCCGCTGATCTGACGACCCACGGTGTGGTGACCGGCATGACCGGTTCCGGCAAGACCGGCCTATGTATTGGATTGATGGAGGAAGCTGCCTTGCAGGGGATCCCCGCCATCCTGATCGACCCCAAAGGCGATTTGACCAACCTGCTGCTGCACTTCCCTGACCTGGCTCCCCAGGATTTTCAACCCTGGCTCGACCCCGAGATGGCTCGCCGGGCGGGGAAAACCGTGGAACAGGCTTCATCTGATGCCGCGCTGGCATGGCGCAACGGGCTGGCAGAATGGGGCATCAGCCACGAGCGGATGGTGGCACTCAAGAATGCAGTTGATTTTGCCATCTATACACCTGGATCGGACGCTGGGCATCCCGGTCAGCGTGTTATCGTCCCTGGCCGCTCCCGGCCTGGACTGGGCGACCAACCGCGAGATCCTGACGCGAGCGGATCTGCAAGCACCGTGACCGCCATCCTTGGCCTGGTGGGTTTTGGTGACATTGACCCGATCCGTTCACGGGAACATATCCTGCTCTCAAACATTTTTCAATTTGCCTGGAGCCAGAACAAATCCCTGGATCTGACGGAAATAATCCTGCAAATCCAATCCCCGCCTTTTAGCAAACTGGGGGCATTCCCGGTGGATACCTTCTTCCCGGCAAATGACCGCATGGACCTGGCCCTGCAAATCAACAATATCCTGGCAGCGCCCACCTTCGAACTTTGGCGGGTGGGACAGCCATTGGACGTGCGCACCCTCCTTTTCTCGGCGGATGGAAAACCGCGCCACAGCGTTTTCTACCTGGCTCACCTGCCGGATGCCGAGCGCATGTTCTTTGTGACCCTGCTCCTTTCAGCGGTCGAAACCTGGATGCGAACCCAAAGCGGGTCCGACCCGCTTGCGCGCCCTGCTTTATATGGACGAAATTTACGGATACCTGCCGCCTACAGCCAACCCGCCTTCCAAACAACCACTGCTGCGCATGCTCAAACAGGCGCGCGCGTTTGGCGTGGGTTTGCTGCTTGCCACACAGAACCCGGTGGACGTGGACTACAAAGCCCTTTCGAACGCCGGGACGTGGTTCATCGGTAAACTCCAGACCGACCAGGACAAACAGCGATTGCTGGATGGACTGGAATTTGCAGCTCAAGGAGCATTGGACCGCGGCACGATGGACAAGCTGATCTCCGGACTGGGCAAACGGGTATTCATCATGCAAAATGTCCATGAAAAAACCCCGCTCATTTTCCAGACTCGCTGGACGATGAATTTCCTGGCAGGTCCATTAACACGCTCCCAGATCCCTGCATTGAACGCCCTGGTGGGCGCGGGACAGCAAGCCTCCGCCTCCACCAATCCGCAACAGGTATCCCCCGTACCTCAGTCAACTCCCTCCGGTGTTGGGCCCATTCCTGCGGTTACTCCCGTGCCTGGTGAACCAGTACCTGCAGCGGTCAGAAGCCAATCCCCTGCTGCAGGCGCAACCTCCACCGGCGCGGGTCAAGGCTCCTCAACGCGACCATCCGCGCCCGCTGGAATTGCGGAGGTGTTTCTCCCGCAGAATATGTCCTTCACCAAGGCCGCAGCTGATTCGGGGAGGAGTCTCCCAGCCGGTGCTGTACCAGATGGCTTGATCTACAGCCCGGCGTTGATCGCATCAGCCCAGGTGCGCTTCCTGGACCGGAAATACAACCTGGATTCAGAAATGGTCAAATCTGTCCTGGTAAAGGCGGTGGATAAACGCGGGGTGGTGCGCTGGGATGATTTCGCCGCCAAGGTGCCGGATGCGGCTTCCATGGACCCAGCTCCCGATCCGCAGGCGCGTTACGCCAGCCTGGAAGCACCGCTTACCGATGGGAAAATCCTGGCAGCGCTGCAACGGGATTTCAGCGATTGGGTGTACCGCACCAGCAAGATTATTATCCGTTCCAATCCGACACTTGGGTTGAACGCCACCCCCGATGTCTCGCAGGCAGATTTCATGAAAGCCTGCGCCGAGGCTGCCAGAACCGCACGGGAGGCAGCCATGGTTAAAGCCACAGCAACCATTGACCGGCAAATCACCGCCCTGAATGAAAAATTGAGCAGGGAGCAACGAGAATTGGATCAGGATAAGGCTGAACTGGAACAGCGCAAGCGCGAAGAATTGGTCTCCGGAGCAGAGACGGTGTTCAGCCTGCTGGGAGGGAGACGCAGCCGCAGCATCTCCGCGGCGATGAGCAAACACCGTATGACCGCTCAATCTAAAGGCGATGTCACCGAGTCGGTGGATGCGATCGCAGAATACACCAAGCAATTGGCGCAGCTTGCGCAAACGCGAACAGCAAATCCTGGATGAAGCCGGATCAAAATGGGGAGACGTGGTCAATCAAATTACCGAGATCCCCGTGCTGCCGAAGAAAACCGATATTTACGTGACCCTGTTCGGGGTAGCCTGGCTGCCGTATTACCAGGTGAAGTCAGGCGATCAGATGCTGGAAATCCCGGCATTCCAGTAATTGTGGACGGAAGGTATCTGCCCGCTTATTGAGAGGGTAGAAATGCTCTGGTTGGTTTTAGTGGTATTTCTTTGGGGATTGATCCATTCCCTGCTGGCTTCACATACGGTCAAGCAGCTGGCTCGGAAGGTGTTCGGGACGCGCCTGTATTGTTTTTACCGGCTGGCGTATAACATCTTTTCGGGAGTGAGTTTCCTGCCGGTGCTGGCGGTCATGTTTTCCATCCCTGACCACAAACTGTACCTGGTCCCGCTGCCCTGGTCGATCATCATGATCCTGGGGGAAATCCTTGCGGTGGCTATGCTTTTTATAGCATTCCGCGAGACGGATATTTGGGACTTCATTGGTTTTCGCCAACTTGGGGAGAATAATAAACCTGCCAACCTAAGCACTTCAGGGCTGTATCGATATGTCAGGCACCCGCTTTACTTTGCCGGGCTGGTCTTTATCTGGTTAATGCCGATCATGACTACGAACATCCTGGCGGTCAATATTGCCCTGACGGTTTATGTGATCATCGGAGCCCTCTTCGAAGAACGGAAATTGCGAACCTTATTTGGACAGGAATATATTGATTACGCATCAGTTACACCCATGCTCATCCCTTTCCTGAAAGGGAACAAATCGCGCCGGGGATCGTCATGATTTTAGGTCCCTTTCGCCCGGTGTATAATCCATTCCAATGACTTTCGTAACCGTACCCCGCCCCCGGCGGTCCCCCGTACCATATCAAATCCTGACTGTCCTGCTCGGCGGTCCGCTCCTGTTTCTTTTGATGATTGGCCTGATCAGCGGAGGTTACCAGTTCGTTTTTGACGGCCGGATATTCCCTGGGATCACGATGGCAGGGGTTGACCTGACCAGTATGACACCAGATGAGGCCAGCTCCGCACTCCAGCAGCATTTAACCTATCCAACCAGCGGGCGGGTGGTTTTTCGCCACGGCGACCAGGTGTGGGTGGCGACCCCGGCCGAGCTGGGAATGGTTTTCGATGCGGGGACTAGCATCCAACAGGCATATGAGGTTGGTCGAAAAAATGGATTTATCAAGGACCTGGCTGGCCAGCTCAATGCATGGCAAGGCGGGATGACGCTTAAACCCATCATCTCCTTTAACGAGCAGGTAGCCTATGATTATCTCCAAAAGATTGCCGCCCAGATCGACCAGCCGGTGGTCGAGACCGACCTGCATTTAAACGGAATAGATGTGATTTACACACAGGGACAGGTGGGACGGTTGCTCAATGTGGACGCCACCCTGGCAGCCCTGAGAACACAACTATCGACCTTCCGGGATGGGGAGGTTCAACTGGATGTGGAAGAACAGTCCCCCATGGTCCTGGAGGCAGCTGCCCAAGCAGCAACCCTTCGCCAGATCGTAAGCAGCCCGTTGACGCTTACCGTCAGCAACGCCCAGCCCGGGGATCCTGGTCCATGGTTGATCGATCCTGCCACCCTGGGAGGGATGGTGGGGTTGGTGCCGGTTGAATCAGATGCGGGTTGGAAATACGAGGTTGCGGTGGATGCCAACGGATTGGACAAGGTGCTGGGAGAGATCGCTCCACTGCTGAACCAGGACCCGGTGAATGCGCGCTTTACCTTTGACGACAACCCCGGCACCAATACCCGCCAGTTAATCCCGGAGACGCCCGCAAAAGTCGGCCGAAAATTGAACATTGCTGCCACGATCGCAGCAGTCCAGACTGGACTGCTGGCAGGTGAACATACTATTCCGCTCACACTGGATACTGCTCCACCGGAAGTGGGAGACAATGCCACCGCGGAGTCGCTGGGGATCACGACATTGGTGCGGGCAGAAACCAGCTATTTCCGCGGCTCGGTACAAGCGCGCATGCAAAATATCGAGACAGCTGCAGCGCGTCTTCCACGGGCTGCTGATCCCGCCTTATTCCACTTTCTCAATGGCAGCCGCATTGGGCGACGTGAGCCTGGAAAACGGCTACGCAGAAGGCTTGATCATCTACAACGGATTATCCATCACGGGCGTGGGTGGGGGAGTGTGCCAGGTGAGCACCACGCTCTTCCGGACCGCCTACTACGGTGGGTATCCGATCGTGGAAAGGCATGAACATGCCTACCGGGTATATTATTATGAAGAGAGTGCCCATGGGACAGATCCCGGATTGGCCGGGCTGGATGCCACCGTGTATGTGCCCCTGGTGGACCTGAAGTTTACGAACGACCGTCCCTACTGGCTTTTAATGGAGACCTATTTTAATGGCAGCAACCAATCGCTGACCTGGAAATTCTATTCGGGGGATGACGGGCGTACGGTGGATGTGCAGAACCTTGGCTTGCGTAATGTTACCCCAGCGCCGGATCCGGTTTTCGAAGAAAACCCGGCCCTGCAGCCGGGAGAGATCAGCCAGGCAGACTGGTGGGTCACGGATGGCGCAGATATTACCGTCATGCGCACCATTTATCGGGATGGAAAACAACTTTACGCGCCCGATTCAACCCAAACCCATTACGTGCCACACGGAAAGGTCTGTCAATACGGACCTGGAACAGAAAATCCGGAGGCCATTGCCGAACAAGCCAACCTTTGCCGACCTTAAGGGTGGTAAAATAGCCGTTTGCTGTTCCCGGAGGAGGAGAAACCAATGATCAACAAAGAATTGCTCGATATCCTGCGCTGCCCCAATTGTGTGCGAGAAAAAGACGGAATGCTCAAGCTATATGAGGATTGCTGGTTGATCTGCCAGGATTGTGCGCGCAAGTATCCGATCGTGGAAGATATCCCGGTGATGCTGATCGAAGAAGGAGATAAATGGGTCAAGGTGGCCGAAAAAGATTTACCCGTGCCACCGCCCAGGAAGTGAAATGCAAGATACGAAAGTTGAAATCTTGAATAAAGTTCGAACGCTGAAACGCCCGACGACCGGTCAGTTCATCTGGATGGGGGTGGGACTGGTAATGGCGGTGGTTTTGTTTCTATTCTTAAGAGGTTTTGTGGCATGCTGGAGGTTGACCGCTTTACCAGGAATGGCACCTTCCACATGTTCCCAGCAGACAACGCCTCCGGTAACAACCAATCCAGAAGGAACCCCGGTTGCAGGCGCAACTGCCGGACCTGGCATACCGACCATCAGCGCACCCCAGGTTCCACTTCCACCGCCGTGGGATGGTGCCAGCCGGGTGACGATCCTGGTAATGGGATTGGACTTTGGTGATTGGTCAGCTGATCGAACAGGACCATCGCGTTCAGACACCATGATCCTGCTAACGATCGACCCGGTCACCAAGACAGCGGGGATGCTCTCAGTACCGCGCGACATGTGGGTTAATATTCCCGGGTTTGGCTACAGCAAAATAAATAATGCATACTTCTTTGGTGAGGCCTATAAACTTCCCGGAGGCGGCCCGGAGCTTGCCAGGAAAACAGTGGAGAATTTCCTGGGTATCAATATCCAGTATTATGCACAGGTGGAGTTCACCACCTTTGAAAAAATGGTCGATACCATTGGGGGGGTGTGCCTAACCATCCCGGAAGAGATTATCGTAGGACGAACCTATGAGCACGCGGTCACCCTGGAGCCAGGGTATCAATGCCTGGATGGAAAATCCACGCTGGGTTATGCCCGCAACCGGTACACCGCCGGAGACGATGTTGACCGCAGTGGACGCCAACAGCAGGTTATTTTAGCCATTCGGGATAAGGTCATAGACCCAAAGAATTTCCCGACCTTGATCGCACAAAGCACCACACTGTACAATCAACTTTCGGCCGGCGTTAATACAAACATGACCCTGGATGATGCTGTCCGGCTGGCATTGCTGGCGAAAGACATCCCGCTGGAAAGCATCCAAAAGGGAGTGATCGATTACACCATGATGCAGCCGGGAAAAACCACCATGAACGGGACTCCAGCTGACATCCTGCGACCCTATCCGGATAAAATTCGCGAGCTGGTGGATAAAATATTTGGCGGTGGGACCATGCAACCCATGGCGAAGGGCAGCGTGGATGAGAACATGAAAGCAGAAGCCGCCAAGGTCGTTGTGATCAACGGCACCGGGGTGACCGGCATGGCCGCGAAAACATCCGACTACCTGAAAACCCAGGGGATGAACGTGACCGGGTTCGGGAATACCAGCGATTATCCCGACCAATATTATTCCCCCTTCCCATCCCGGACGATCATCATTGTGCACGCCGGGAAACCATACGCCATGCAGTATTTAATGGCATTGATGAAGTTTAACAGCGCCAGTCAAATCAGGGTGGATTTCAAACCGGATGCGCCGGAGGATATTGTTGTAGCGCTGGGTTCAGATTGGAATTACGATAACCCAATGCCATAAAGCGGCAGAACGGCTGGAAGTGATTCTCTGTCAAATACATACAGGTTGCTGCCAGCAAGCATTGGTTTAATGATAAAGAAATACAAGTTGTGGTAATCCATCCGTAATGCCAGCTTGAACCATCACCGCGCTGGGCAAAGAAGAAGGTTCCTGCATTTCCTTTGCACCGCGCGGTTTCCCTGACGGATCGAAAATCGTGGCGGACAAAATGGCCCTGGATAAACCAGCAAACCAACGCGGGGTTGAGTTGCCCCCAAAAGGGAGAAATATCAGGAAGTATATTTCCTGGGTGATCTGGTTTGCGGTGCTCACATCCATATTTGCGCTTGCCTATAATCAATCCCCGCTATACACCTCCAATCAAAACCAGTATTTCCTGCACGGGTATGCCCAGGCGGGGTATGGCTTGCTGGGCGGGGACTGGCTGGCGAATACAGCTGACCCAACCCCGGTATTCACCTTCCTGGTAGCAGCCACCCTGCGCTTGTTCCATACCGGAAACATGTTCTTTGTGTATTACGCCCTGCTCATGGGCGTATATTTTTTTAGCCTGTTTGGAATCGTCGAGAATGTTTTCCACTTGCGATCAAGGAGGCTGACAAGTGGATTGTTCATTGCGGCGATTATTGTGCTTTATTCCACGGTTTTTCGGTACCTGCTCCAGCGCTTATTTGGGGGGGACTGGCCTTATCTATTCGAAGGGGGGGTTGCCGGTCAACGACTGCTGGGACCAGTCTTCCAGCCAAGTTCCTTTGGCGTGTTTTTGCTTTTGTCCATCTATTTGTACCTGGCTGATCATAAGAGCCTGGCAGTGTTGAGCGCAGCCCTGGCGGCAACATTCCATCCAACCTACTTGCTGAGCGCAGCCGCGCTGACACTTGCCTATCTCATCGACAGCTTCCGGGTCCGGAAAAAAATAGGGCCGGTGATCAAGCTGGGAGCGCTGTCCCTGGCGGCGGTCGCTCCAATATTGATCTATACCTATATCCGCTTCTGGGGCGGGAATGCTGAGATCGACAAGATCGACGCGTGACATCCTGGTCAATTTTCGCATCCCGCCTGCACGCGATCGTAGCGGATTGGTTCAATGCGACGGTTGTGATTAAGCTGGCATTCGTGGCAGCGGGTTTGATCCTGACAACCGCAAGCCGTTATTCTGGGTGCTGCTGATCCCGCTGTGCCTTTCCATTGGGCTGACTGTAATTCAGGTGATTTCCAGAAGCGACGCCCTGGCGCTCATTTTCCCGTGGCGCCTTTCCACCTGGATGGTTCCCATATCAGCCGGGTTGATCATCGCCAGGCTTGTCACGCTGGCAGGTTCGAGGATCCCGATATCCAGGGAGAAATTTTTCAAGATCACCGGGTTGGTTTTCATTGGCCTGGCAGTGGCTGGTGGAATGGTCCGAACATACCTGGTGGATCTGGAATGGAGGGGGTTATCTTACAGACCGGTGGAGGCTTTCGTGAGGTCGCACCGCCAGGCTGGGCAGCAGGTGCTGACCCCGGCGGACTTATACGATTTCAGGCTCGAGACGGGCGTGCCGGTATACGTGGATTTTCTGTCGATTCCATACGCAAAGCGCGGAGGTTGTCGAATGGGACCGTCGCTACAGCCAGGAAAGCTTTTTTTACCAGCGGGTGGCTTGTGATCGGCTGGTTGAATTCTCAAAAGAGGGGGTAACGCAGGTGGTATTACCGGCTGATTTCCCCCATGGTATGCCCCCAATTGACTGAGATCTATAGGGATAGTGCGTACATGCTGTATAACCTGGTTCCCTAATCTCAAACCCGATGGTTCAGGGAGAGGCTGAGTGAAATTAATATCCAATTATCAGAGCGAAACTTGATTAAAAATCTCCCCGGACGATCGTCCGGGGGGATTGATCATATTTCCTAAAAGCCTTATTTTGTTTGCAGGTACTCCCCAATAGCGGCGGCTGCCTTGCGTCCGCCAACCATGGCGGTTACCACCAGGTCTGCGCCAGTAACGCCATCACCAGCGGCAAAAACGCCCGGACGAGTGGTGGCACCAGTCTCTTTGTCAGTGACAGTGATGAGACCATAATCATGGACTTCGAGACCGGGAGTGGTCTTTCCGATGACAGGGTCAGGCCAGTAGCCTAGGGCTTTTATGGCAGTGTCCACTGCTATGGAAAAATTGGACCCTTCCACGGGGACCGGCTTACGGCGCCCCTTTGCATCGGGTTCGCCGAGTCTCATTTCGATGCACTCGACGGCGGTCAGGCGACCATCCTCACCGGCGATAAACTTAACTGGCTGGGTGAGGAAACGATACTTGGCGCCTTCTTCCTTCGCCATTTTTCGGTCTTTCCGACCGCCAGGCATTTCCTTCTCGGTACGGCGGTAAAGACAGGTAACCTCTTCCGCTCCCAGGCGCAGCGCGGAACGCAGGCAATCAGAGGCCGTGTCACCACCACCGATGACCACCACGCGCTTGCCCAATACAGGCCGCTCGCGTTTGCTTTCGGGAAGCAGGTTCAACTCAGTGTTGGCGCGCATCAGGAAATCAGTGCCTTCGTAAACACCTGGCAAATCCTCGCCAGGGGTTTCCATACGGGCATCTATACCGGTCCCAACGCCGACAAAGACAGCTTCGTACCCTTCGCTAAATAGATCGTCAATGGTCTTGTCTTTGCCGATGAAGGTGTTGCCAACAAATTTTGCACCGGCTTTTTCGTAGTCACCCCAGCGGCAGAAGAAGACTTCCTTGGCCAGTTTGAAGTTTGGGATGCCGTAAACCAGCAATCCACCGGGAGCTGGTTTGGAGTCAAAGATGGTAACGGAATGACCCTGCTCGAGCAATATTTCGGTGCACCCCAGCCCGGCAGGACCAGCCCCGACGATGGCAACCTTCTTCCCGGTGGGTTTGCCAACAGGGATGGCTACCCCCGCAGTTTTGCGCTCGTAGCAGGTGACAAAGGTTTCCAGCGAACCGCACAAGACGGGTTCATGGGTCTTGTTAAGCACGCAGGAGCCCTGGCAGAGTTGTTCATGCGGGCAAACACGGGAGCAAAGCTCGGGTAAAGAAGAGGTCTGGCGGTAGAGTTGTGCAGCCTCCACGTAACGGCCCTGTTCGATCAACCAGATCGCGGAGGGAATATCATTGTGGCACGGACAAGCCAGCATGCAGGGAGCAGGGTCGGGGCAATGAATGCAGCGGGAGGCTTCCAGCATGGCACGATCTGAATCAAGAGGAATAACCACATCCCCAAAGTCGCAGACGCGTTCCGTGGGCGGCCGCAGCGACAAGTCCTGGTAGGGCATGTAACGCGGGCCTTGCGGTCAATTTCCAGAAATTCACTTGGGATCGTTTGCATTTGGAACTCTCCTGCTGAAACAGACAAACTCAACCTATTTAGATATGTATCATACTCAATCTTGGGCCGGGGATATAGGCTTATATGTCACGAATGGCGGTGACGATAATCACAATGTAAAGTGACGTAAAAAGGCCTTTTTTATGAGTTGACGCCATGCTTCCGCCTTTATCATTTGCAAGGTAAAATCGAACAGGTAGCATAAGTACTGGATTTCACTTGTCCTGGACTTAACCATATTGATCAATACGATCCTATCCAGGTTCACCACGGGCAGGGCATCATCAGTTGGAGGAATGGTATGGCAAGCAATAATAATGAAACAAAAGGGGAAGGTGGAAAGAGGAAGGGGATGAGCCGTAATGCAAGGATCTGGTTGACCATTTTGGTGGTTATCATTGTAGGCGCAGCCGTTGTTTTCTTCCTGCGGGCGCGGGCGCAGGCAAATGCAGCGAGCACCTATCAGACGACCACGATACAAAACGGCACCCTGACAGCCACGATTGGCGCGACCGGAAACGTGCGTGCCAACCAGACAGCCATCATCACCTGGCAGACGACAGGAACCGTCGACGGTGTGGATGTCGGCGTGGGTGACCAGGTTAAGGCAGGAGATGTCCTGGCATCGTTGTCCACCACCAGCCTTTCTCAGAATATCGTCCTGGCCCAGGCAGACCTGGTCACAGCTCAGAGGAACCTGGACAGCGTGATGCAGTCCAGCACACCAGCGCGCCCAGGCGCAGCTGACCCTGGTCAATGCTCAAAAAAGCGTGACCAGTGCCAACGCCACGTTGAACAGCATGCTGGCAACCAATCATGGGGGGACTTCAGCAGATATTGATAATGCCCGGGCACAATTGATCCTGGCGCAGAGGGCATACGATAACGCCAAGGCAGCCTACGATGCATTCCAAAACGTGGCGGATACAGACACGCGCAAAGCCCAGGCATACACGAATTTATTCAATGCGCAAAAATCCCTGACGAACGCCCAGAATAACCTGGATTATTTCCTGCTGGTTCCCAATGGTAGCGATGTTGAAGTGGCGCGCGGCAAAATTAGCCCTGGCACAGGCACAATTGGGAGATGCCCAAAGCGAATGGAACCGCTTAAAAAACGGACCGGACCCGAATGATGTAGCAGCTGCCCAGGCACGTGTGGATGCCGCCCAGGCAACGATCAATTTTGCCCGACTGGCAGCTCCCATTTGCCGGGACCGTCACCGAAGCGATCCCAATGATCGGTGACCAGGTATCCCCGGGAGACACCAGGATTCCGCGTGGACGACCTGTCCCGCTTGCTGGTGGAAGTCCAGGTGTCCGAAGTGGACATCAATAGTGTTGCAATTGACCAGCCAGCGCTGGTGACCTTTGATGCGGTGCTCGGAAAGGAATATCACGGCAAAGTGGTTGATGTGAGCCGGGTCGGAACCTCGGTTCAGAGTGTGGTCAATTTCCGTGTTACGGTTGAATTAACCGATCCGGATGCAGATGTCAAGCCGGGTATGACCGCCTCGGTAACGATCACCATCCAGTCGCTTAATAATGTGTTGCTGGTCCCAAACCGGGCTGTACACCTGGTAAATGGTCAACGGGTGGTGTACGTCCTGCGCACTGGGCAGCTGACTGAGGTCCAGATCACATTGGGAGCTTCGAACGACACGATGAGCGTGGTCACAACCGGTAACCTTTCTGCTGGAGATGTGCTGGTTTTGAATCCCCCGACGAATTTCGCACCCGGTGGGGGCGGCGGGGGCAGAGGCATGTTCGGTGGAGGGTAGCATGGAACAGGACTGCGTAATTTGCGCAGACAATTTGATGAAGGTTTATCAAATGGGCCAGGTGGAGGTGCGCGCATTGGCAGGGGTGTCGCTTACCATCGAGCGCGGCGAAGTGGTGGCGATCATGGGACCTTCCGGTTCCGGAAAATCCACGCTGATGAACATCCTGGGCTGCCTGGACCTGCCCAGCTCGGGAAAATATATCCTGGACGGGGAGGCAGTGGAAACCCTCAATGACGACCAACTTGCAGATATCCGCAACCGCAAGGTGGGGTTTCATTTTCCAATCATTCAACCTGCTTTCGCGTACCACTGCGCTTGCGAACGTGGAACTGCCGCTCCGCTATGCCGGGAAAATCTCCAATCGGAAGAGAGCGGCACGCGCCAGCGCTTGATTCGGTGGGATTGGGCGACCGCATGACGCACCGTCCGACGGAACTCTCCGGCGGGCAACAGCAGCGGGTTGCGATCGCGCGGGCTCTGGTCAATAACCCGGCGATCATCATGGCGGATGAGCCGACCGGGAACCTGGATTCAAAGGTTGGGAAAGAGATCCTGGAACTTTTACTCAACCTCAACCGTGATAAGGGCACCACGCTGATCATCGTGACGCACGACCCGGCAATCGCCGCGCAGACACAACGCATCATCCGTCTGCCGCGATGGACTGGTGGAGGAGAAACAATGAATTTCGGGCAGTCGATCATCGAAGCGCTGGAAACCCTGAACGGGAATAAACTCCGTTCAGGGCTGACCATCCTGGGTATTGTCATTGGAGTGGGGGCGGTGATCGCCATGCTGGCAGTGGGACAAGGGGCGCAGAATACCATTACAGGTGCCATCAGCGGGATCGGAACCAACCTGTTGTTCGTCTTTTCGGGGAATGATATCGTGGATGTGCGCAATCCCAAACCCCTGACCTTGAGTGATGCCCAGGCGATCGCGGATCCATTTGCCGCGCCGGATGTGCTGGCGGTTGCCCCTGTCGTACAGGGCAGAGTCGATGTGACTGCCAGCGGGCAGACCATGAGTGTCAGCGTGACCGGAACCACTGCCGCAATATTTCGTCATGCAGAATTATGCATTGATCGAAGGTGATTTCCTGACCCAGGATAACCTGCAGGGTAACGCCTCCGCAGTGGTCATTGGACCGGGCGTGGCGGATAAACTCTTCGGCCGCCGGAACGGTGTGGTGGGTGAGACCATCCGGATCAATGGGCAGCCATTCCGGGTTGTGGGTCTGCTTGAATCCAAGGGCGGTGGAACCTTTGGCAGCCAGGACAACCAGGTGATCGTCCCATTGACCACGGCACAAACACGCCTGATCCACCGCTCGGTGCTGAATGAGGTGGATCAACTGTATGTACAGGCAACCAATGCCAAATCGGTCCCTCTGGCAACGGATCAAATCACGCAGATCCTGCGCCAGCGCCACCGCACGCCGGTGGGAGTGGATGATTTCACGGTTTTCTCCCAGGCGGATTTCCTATCCATTGCGACGACCGTGACAGGGGTGTTCACAATATTTCTTGGGCGGGATTGCGGCAATATCCCTGCTGGTGGGCGGGATCGGGATCATGAACATCATGCTGGTTTCGGTCACCGAGCGGACCCGCGAGATCGGCCTGCGCAAAGCGCTCGGCGCGCGCGAAGCGGATATCCTGATCCAGTTCCTGATCGAAAGTTCCATGCTCAGCCTGATCGGCGGCATGATCGGCATCCTGCTGGGCTGGTTCCTGGGGTTCATTGTGGGACGGATCGCGGCAGCCACGGGCAATCCTTTCAACCCGGCCATCAGCCTGGATGCGATCCTGCTGGCAACGCTTGTTCTCAGCCGCAGTGGGGTTGTTCTTCGGAATTTACCCGGCCAACCGGGCTGCCAGCCTGGAACCGGTCGAAGCACTGCGCTACGAATAAGCTGCTCCCGAAACGAAACAAGTAAAATACTCTCCGGTATTCCCAGGATGCCGGAGAGGTTTTTAAGGAGTTTGCCATGCCTGTTCAAATCATTGAAATCGGTCCTGAACGGCTTTCAGAATATGCAACTATGCCCATCAAGCTGGAAGTGAAGTCCATCCTGCAGGTAGAACTTGTGGAGGACGGCCTGGGCGGAATCCTGCTCAAAGAAGAGCCGGTGGCAAAACCCTATATTAAGGATTACGATTTGTATGGGGAAGTGCCCACAGACTGGCCAAAACTATTCAACGTGAGCAACTGGGGTTTCTTCCTGGGTGTGGATGGGGATCGCATGGCTGGGGGGGCAGCGGTGGCTTTCGATACGAGCGGGGTGGACATGCTGGAAAGACGGCGTGACCTGGCGGTGCTGTGGGACCTGCGCGTACCCCGATCGTTCAGGGGAGCGGGAATTGCGCTGTTCCATTATGCAACTGAATGGTCCAAAAAGCGCGGTTGCCGGCAAATGAAAGTGGAGACGCAGAATAATAATGTCCCTGCCTGTCGTTTCTATCAACGTATGGGTTGCAGGTTGGGTGAGATCCGCCGGTTTGGGTATGCGGCAGTCCCCTCGGTGGCAAACGAGGTGATGATGTGTTGGTACCTGGACCTGTGATGCGATCAATATACTGGAGGGATTTATGAAGCGAGCATCCTCTCGAGATTGGAGTGTCAAAAAAAGTTGAAGGATTGAAAGATAGATGTAATCGTCATATTTACGCAATTCCGGGCATATTTCATGGAATAAGCCCGGGGTATAATTAAAAGGTTGTACAGACCCTATCATACAATAATGCTGTTTAAACAAGGAGAAATTCATGGAAGAAAAGATCAAGCAGCTAAGAGAGAACCTGGCCGAGATCATGGACCTGACCTTTACCATGGCCCTGCTGAGCTGGGACCAGCAGACCTATATGCCGCCTGGCGGAGCGGAAGCGCGCGGCAACCAACTGTCCTTGCTGGGACGCCTCGTGCACGAACGCTCCACCTCACCAGAACTGGGGAAGTTGCTGGAAGATCTCAAACCCTATGCCGCCAGCCTGGACCCGGACTCGGACGAAGCCCGCATGGTCAAGGTAACAAGGCGGGCCTATGATAAAAGTGTGCAAGTCCCCACCAGATACGTGGTCGAATTGGCACAGGTCACCACCCTGGGTCAACAAGCGTGGGTGGAAGCCCGCTCCAAATCGGATTTTTCCATCTTCCTTCCACACCTCGAGAAGATCGTTGCGCTGCGCCAGGAATACGCTTCCTTCTTCCCGAATTTCGAGCACCCTTACGATGCCCTGTTGGATGACTTCGAACCAAACATGAAGACCGCTGACGTGAAGACCATCTTCGATGGTTTGCGTCCCAAACAGGTTGAACTCATCAAGGCCATCATGGCAAACAACAGGTGGACGATACCTTCCTGCATCAACCATTTGACGAGAAAAAACATTCGACTTTGGCGTGGATGTGATCACCAAATTTGGGTATGACTGGAACCGCGGCAGACAGGACAAGGCCGCGCATCCCTTCACCACCGATTTGGCGTGAAGGACGTGCGCATCACCACGCGTGTGAACCCGATTTCCTCAACCCGATGCTGTTTGGCACCATGCACGAATGCGGTCACGCCCTGTACGGTCAGGGGGTTGCCCCCGAACTGGAACGGACCGGCTTGGAGGGCGGTGCTTCCCTGGCAGTTCACGAAAGCCAATCCCGCATGTGGGAAAACCTGGTCGGGCGCTCACTCCCGTTCTGGGAGCATTTCTACCCACGCCTGCAGGAAGTCTTCCCGCAACTGGCGGGAGTGTCCTCTGGAAAAATTCTACAACGGCATCAACAAGGTCGAGCCTTCGTTTATCCGGGTGGAAGCGGACGAGGCCACTTACAATCTGCACATCATGCTGCGGCTCGAAATGGAAATCGCCATGCTGGAAGGCAAAGTGGCGGTCAAAGATCTCCCCGAGCCTGTGGAATACCAAGATGAAGGAATACCTCGGTGTCACTCCGCCCAATGACGCAAAGGGCGTCCTGCAGGATATCCACTGGTCTGGCGGCTCGATCGGGTATTTCTCCACCTACGCGCTTGGCAATCTTGTTTCTGTCCAATTGTGGGAGAAGATCAACCAGGATCATCCCGACCTGGTGGACCAAATCCGACAGGGGAAATTCGAGGCCCTGCTGGGCTGGCTGCGTGAGAAGATCCACCGCCATGGTGGCAAATTCGAACCACAGGAACTGGTTCAGAAAGTGACCGGTTCGAAGATCGACCCGGCGCCATATGTCCGTTACCTCACAAAAAAATACAGCGAGATCTATCAGCTCTAGGACCGCGGAGACGCTCCAAATGGAGCGTCTCTTGATTACGGGTATAATTTCAGGATGCAACGCCGCGTGATCTTGACCTGCACCCTGCTGGCTTTTCTGACTGCCTGCAGACAAGCGTCGGCAGTGCCAACCCTGGTACCAACCGGGACCCAGATCCCGACCGTCACAACCCGGCCCACGGCGCTGCCCACTGAATCGGCGACCATAGCTCCGATCCCGGAATATTCACAAACGCCTGGAAATACCCCTACAATCGAGGCGGTCGCAACAAGTGGTCCGACGTTGATCCCAACTCCCAGCCCGCTGCCGACTCCAACTGCCACCAGCCTCCCGCTGCCGGCTCCCGACTCGGGAGCGATCCAAATCTTAAACCCTGGACCGCTTTCGAAACTGGTCTCGCCAATGGTCGTTTCCGGGTACGCCATCCCTGGCTACAATGCGCTGGGGCGGTTAACGCTGACTGGAGAAGACGGGCGTTTACTAGCTTCAAAGCTGATGCAGCTCAATACCGGTTTGAAGTGGGCATTCTTTTACAGCACAGTGAGTTTCGAGGTGGCTGGAGCGGGGGAACTTGGGCGCTTGACGATGGCCACCCAGGATCAATATGGGCGCTTAACGGCAGTGAATTCCGTCCATCTCATTTTGCTTCCGGAAGGGCTATCGATCATCAATGCTCCGGGAAATGTCAAGGAGCGCTGCATCATAGACTTACCTGCAGCAGGACGCAGAATCTCGGGGGGTTCGATCCGTATCGCCGGGGAACTGCGCCCCTTCAACAGTTTGCCGGTGGTGATTGAATTGATCGGCAGGGATAACAAGGTGATCACATCCCAGGCGATGAATATGCAGCCCGCCGAAGACGACAGGTTTGTGCATTTCCAGGTTGACCTGCCGTATTCCATTTCCCGCGGGACATGGGCGCTCATGGTCGTCCGCCAGGACGATGACCGGATAGGGGGGTTGATGTACCTGTTCAGCCGGGAAATTTTCCTCAATCCTTGACTTGCCCCTGCGGGGGTGATACAATAGCCGCTCGTTTGACCCTCCGCGGGGTAGAGCAGTGGCAGCTCGTCAGGCTCATAACCTGGAGGTCGCTGGTTCGAGTCCAGCCCCCGCAACTCAATAAAGGCGCCCCCTAGCCATGAGGGCGTCTTTTGATTCGGGTCGCTGGTTTCCCCCGGGGGACTTGCAAGTCCAGCCCCCGCAACTCAATAAAGGCGCCCCCTAGCCATGAGGGCGTCTTTTGATTCGGGTCGCTGGTTTCCCCCGGGGGGACTTGCAAGTCCAGCCCCCGCAACTCAATAAAGGCGCCCCCTAGCCATGAGGGCGTCTTTTGATTCGGGTCGCTGGTTTCCCCCGGGGGGACTTGCCAGTCCAGCCCCCGCAACTCAATAAAGGCGCCCCCTAGCCATGAGGGCGTCTTTTAATTCGGGCCGTCCTCGGGGACCTCTGACCCCCGCGGGGGGCCTCGCAGACTCCAGCCCCCGCTACTTTTAACCAATCTTGTACCGCAAGGCTACTGAAAATCGACCAGCCTTGCGTTATAAAATTTAAGGAGCTTCCAACCAACGAGAACTCCTTGATGAACTACCGACCTCAAGGGCATTGAATTAATAGCCAGAAGCCTGACTTGTATTAGAAGCGCACGACCTAATATTTATTTTACTCTATGACTTTTGGAGTTTCCCGCGTTCCTGTTCCCATATTTTTGCATAGCCTTCGAAAAAGCCCGAGATCAATCGCAGCTCATCTTCCGAGTAATCCGAAATGAGCTGTTCCTGTGCTTTTCCCACTGGCGCATACCACGGAGCCACTCTGTCAGCTCCTGATTTCGCGAGAACGATGAGGGTTCCGCGGCGGTCATCCGGATTGGGTCGGCGTTCGATAAACCCCCCCTTTTCGAGCCGATCGAGCATGGCGGTCGCCGCTCCGGAACTGAGGCCGGTATATTTGGCAAGCTCGGTGGGAGTGGAAATGCGTTTGGATAATAAAAACCCAAGACATTCCATGTCGGTCCCATTGACGTTCAGTTTTTCGAAGATCACGTTGCGATAGAGCGTCATCTGAATGTGGTACTCCCTGGCCGCCACATTGGTTCGGATCATCAGGTCGATCTTTTTGGGGTCCGCCATATCCACTCCTCTTGACAATATCTTTATTTTAGAGTATCTTTATTATATAACTAAATGGTAAAATTTACAAGTAAAGGAGACTCATATGAACAAAGGTGTAAAAACTATTATTTATCCTGTCAAGGACATGGCTCGGGCTAAGATGCAATTCCGCACGCTGCTGGGTGTCGATCCTTATGGGGACCAGCCATATTATATTGGCTTCAAGGTTGGAGACCAGGATATTGGATTGGTTCCGAACAGCCCCGAAGGTGGAATGACAGCCTTTTACCATGTCGATGACATCAAGCAAAGCCTGCAATCTCTCCAGGAGTCCGGTTCACAAACCTTGCGGGAGATAACAGATGTCGGTGGGGGAAGGTTGGTCGCAAGTGTAAGAGACGCTGATGGTAACATCATCGGGCTGATCCAGGATGTCTGAGCACGACAGCGGGAAATGTACAATTCCCTTGCACGCTCGTGCACGTAATTTACCCGTAACATTAACCAAAGGAGATTCTTATGAACCCAATTAATAGCACTTCTAAGAAGTCCACTGGATTTACTGACGAGGAAAAAGCCGCCGTGAAAGCTCGTGTCCTGGAACTGAAGGCAGAAGCAGCGCGCCTCCAAGGACAGGGTGGAAGGCGAAAAGGCCGTGCTTGCGGCGATCGCCGCAATGAAGGAACCGGATCGCTCCATTGCCACACGGCTCCATGCGATCATAAAAGCAAGTGCACCGACCCTCATGCCGAAAACCTGGTACGGCTTCCCCGCCTATGCCAGGGATGGCAAGATCGTCTGCTTCTTCCAATATGCGGCGAAGTTCAACACCAGGTACGCAGAGCTTGGCTTCAACGATGCGGCAAACCTCGATGAAGGCGCAATGTGGCCAGTCCGTTATGCGTTGAAGGAGTTGACCGCTACCGAGGAGGCAAGGATCAGCGCGCTGGTAAAAAAAGCAGTGAGCTGAGGATTGCTTTCAACAGGTGTGGCTTTTCAGATACATTTTATAGGTATATAGACTGAAATTCGGTCTTCGGTTCGAGTCGGTATTCCAGATGATTCTCTGAACCGAAGACCGCAATGGTTTTTTACACCCTGAAATGGGATTATTATTCTCTCCGTAATATCTCCACCTCGTAAGTGTTTTCGGATCTCAAATCTGGCTTCCAGGCTCAAATCCGGTCTTCGATTGACCAATCGAAGACCGCCAGGCTCCTTGGAACCGAAGATCGTCAGGCTGCCTAAAATTCGGGCTCCTGGAGGTTTGCGGTGAGAAGTCAAAATTGCCTCTCATAACCTGGAGGTCGCTGATTTCCCCCGGGGGGACTGGCGAGTCCAGCCCCTGCAACTCAATAAAAGCACCCGGAAGGGTGTCTTTAATTTGGGAGAGGGATTGCATAGAGGAAAAGGAAATAATAATTTCTCCAAGCAGGATTGATAATTTGCGAATATTATGATAAAATACACCTAAATAGGTCAATTATTTATTTTCTTTTGCGCTGAAGAAGACGTGTTCGAGGCTTTTGTTTCACCCATGGGAGTGGATGGTTTTATGCCAACCCAAGTTTGCACCCGACAAAAATCAGAAGAAACCATTTCTGGTTTTTTTGCGTTTAACCAGGCCGGTATGGTAATTTTCATCCGTGAATGAAAAGTCCTGGATTTTTAATAATGAAAAGGAAATATCAAATGAATACAAGATTTCAGGCAACAACAAACCGATTAATCCAATCAACGCGCATCACAATGCACACATCCTTCAAGGGGAAGAACCGATCCATGTGGAGGACGCTCGGGGTTACGGCGCTGGCCGTCACCGTGCTGCTGGCAGCATGCAGCCCAGCTGGCAGCGCAAGCTCTCCCACGCCCACATCGATTATTGGGAGTTTACCCAATCCGGTGAATGTGCCAACCGTGGCTAGCAACCCGAATCAGAAGGTTGCCGCGCCTGCATCCCTTGACCCATGCCAGGTGATCACGAGCCAGGAGGCGTCAACACTCGCCGGAGCCACATTTGGGGCGGGTGTGGAAAGCACCACCCAGGACGGCGGGGGAAAAATCTGCACCTACGGTGCCAATACCACCAACGTGTTCATGGTGGAAGTAGCACAGGCAGCAGACGTAGCCACGGCACAGGCAGAGAAGGCACAATTTTTATCCGATCTCGAGGCGAACATGGCACAGTTGGCGGCCGGGGGTCTCACCGTGACCGAACTGCCCAACCTTGGAGATGGAGCCACCATGGGAATTGCGGTCATTAATATCGCCGGTGAAACCATCAATGGCGGTGCGATCGGTGTCTTAAAAGGGACGATCTTCTTCGGTTTCAGCGATCTTGTCAGGGGTGGTCCCGCCCCCACTGCTGCTGTGCTGCAGTCCGAAGCGCAGACCATACTTGGATCACTGCCATAAGGGAAAGACGTTACCAGAAATTTGAACAAAAAAGGGGTACGTACCTTCTCAAGAAATATCAGGGGATGAGCATCCTCGACAATCCATGACCTGGAGGAATTAATCTGTCCTTCAGGTCATTGCGTAATTACAGCCAACCTGTCCCTCACTCCTAATTGGGGGCTATGTTCACCCTCTCCAAATCCCTTAGCTGCGCTCGGGACATGTCCTTCGGATTTAGGGAGGGATGGAATAAAAAAATGTTCAAAAATCAATAAGGCGGCCGGAAGGGCGTCTTTTGATTCTGGCTGCTGATTTCACCAGGTGCCCTTGGGGGGCAGCAGGTACAACTCAAAAAAGACGCCCGGTAGGATGCCTTTCGATATATAATCGCGCAGGCTCAAATGATAGACACACGCGAAAGTACATGAAGAAAAGACAAAATGATCTCAATTCATCAACTGTGCAAAACCTATCACCGCGGCACCGAATCGGTTAAAGCCGTGAGTGGAATTGACCTCGAGATCGAAAAAGGGGAATTCGTTGTCATCCTTGGTCCGAGCGGCGGTGGCAAATCCACCCTGCTCAATTTGATCGGCGGGATCGATCATCCCACATCAGGAACGGTGTCCATAAATGGGTTCGCGCTCGAGAAAGCCAGCGAAGAAAGCCTCACCCGCTTCCGCCGTGACCACATCGGATTTGTTTTCCAGTTTTACAACCTGCTCAACGCATTGAATGCGGTTGAAAATGTCTCCCTGCCATTAATGGCAAAAGGAATATCCTTCAAGCAGGCCAATAGTAAAGCTGTCCAGGTCCTGACCCGGATGGGACTTGAAAACCGGTTGAACCACTTGCCCATGGAACTTTCAGGAGGAGAACAGCAGCGTGTAGCCATCGCCCGTTCGATCATCGCCGAGCCTGAATTGATCCTGGCGGATGAACCCACCGGCGACCTTGATTCACAGACCGCTCAAGAGATCACCACCCTGATGCACGAATTGAATCAACAAATGGGTCTCACCTTTGTAGTAGCCACGCACAACCTGCGTCTTGCAGAAAATGCAGACCGTGTCTTTGAGCTCCGTGATGGAAAAATTCAATCCAGCCACAATGACAAAACTGGGTGATATTTTTCGCTTTGTGATCAAAGATCTGTTCCGTGATGGCTGGCGTACCATCATCACCATTGTCAATCTATTGGTTTTTATCTGCAGTTATTTTGCCCTGGTGGCCCTGGCAGAGGCTGCGTACAAATTTGGCAATCAGCCAACCGATAAATCGGCTCTTCTTATTATTTCGCAAAATGTTTTCGATCCCTCCGAAAGCACGGTAACGGATCGAGATTTTCTCCCCGCCGAAGAGTTAATTCCAAAATACGTAAAAAGTGTCTCCCCCCTCATTTTTAAGATCATCAATGCCAATAACAATCTGATCCAGCTCAGGGCAGCCAGGCTGGAAGACATGCAGAGCGTGCATTCCTTGCAGCTTATCAGTGGAGATTGGCCAACAGGGACCGACCAGGTCGTCATCGGCGAAGGTACCGCGGCCATGACCAACTGGAAGATCGGCGATACCGATCCACATCTACGGCGATGATTTCACCATTTCCGGGGTGGTCAGAGCCCCTGGTACGAAATTCAGTTCGATTTGGATGACCCTCGATACGGCATCCACCTGTTTAATCTAAAAGGCAACTATCAATTCGCCTGGATCCAATTGCAATCCGGTGTGGATGCTGACGCAGTTCGATCCATGCTGCAAAATGACCCGCGCTTGATCGATCGCTTTGATGTCTATTTTGCTGATAACCTCTATCAGGAGTACACAAAAGCAGTTTCAGATATGCAGGGCGTGAGCGGCATGCTTGTGATCCTGGCACTATCCGCGGTCATGCTGGGAACCTACTGCAATATTTTCCTCGTCCTCTCCGAACGCAGTCGGGACATTACCATCTTGCGCGCCGTCGGGGTTCAGTCTGGCTCCATCCGCGCCCTGATTACCTTAAGAACGTTGCTGCAAGTCTGTGTTGGGTATTTTTTAAGCTGGGGGGTCACCTCGCTCCTGTTGGTCTGGTTTAACCGCCTCAATCCATTAACCCTTCATTCGATCCCCTTACCGGTCTCAATATCAGGAAAAGCCTTATTGTTCGGATTCATCCTTTCCTTATTTTTTGGGTGGGCAGGTATTTGGATTCCCACCCGCCACTTACGCAACAGAAGCGTTGCCAGCTTTATCCAAACCAGGTAACTATGCTGGCCATCATTTGGATCGCACTAAAAGATCTAAAGCGGCGCTGGATGCTTGCGCTGGTGATGGCGATGCTTTTTAGCATCACCTTTGCCACCTACCTTGCCTTGATCACATACCAGAAATCGCTGTCCATGACCTATTTCTCGCTGAAAGCCAACTGGCTGGTGGTACAGGTTGGTTTTGGCAGCGGTGAAATTCACGGCAGCCGCCTTAGCAGTGATATTGGACAACTCCTGGAGAACGATGGCTATCAACCCATTCCAGAAATTCACCAGGTGGTGGGGACTTCGCTATCAAATGGCATCATGATGCGCGGCGTGCAGCCGGAAGACCTGTTTAAGGTCAGTCCCTTTAAATTGCTGGCTGGTCGAAACCTCGTTCCCGGTGATCTGCCGCGGCTTGCCATGGTGGGCACCGGTCTTGCCAATCGGCTCAAGATCAAAGTCGGTGACACACTCATTTTGCGGGGAAGGGAGTTTACTGTGATCGGGATCTTCGAAACCGGATCATATGAAGACAGCCAGGCCTGGATTTCCCTGACGGACGCCCAAAAATTGTTGGACTATGGTTCTGATGTCTCGATCTATTACATCCCCGACGGCGGTGCACTTCACGAAGGGTTCAACCTGGCAAAAGGGATTTCAATCGGTCGAAGAGGGGAGGCTGGCAATACATTTGGAAAAGAAATCATGAGTTTCTTCGACTATCTACGGTTGCTCGGGTGGTTTGCCGGGGTTGCAACCTGCATCACGCTAACCAATCTCCTTTGGCGTTTGGCCTGGCTTCACCGCCGTGAATTCGGCATCGCTCGAACGTTAGGTTTCGGCAGAAATTCGGTTGTGACCTATCTGCTGACCCAGGCCAGCCTGATCCTGGTGCTGGGAGCCATCGTGGGAGGACTGTTTGCGATGACATTGGTGGTCGGGCGAATCCAGAATTTTTCCGCTTTTGGAATTGCCCTTTCCCCCGTATGGGATTTGTCCACAATGGGTCTGATCGCCTTAATCACTTTGCTCATCGCAGGCATTGGCGTTTTATTCCCCGCCAGGAAAATTAATTCAATGTCCACCCCGGAATTATTGGGGAGAGATTGATCATCGCAGAACTTCAAACCTGATAAATTCACCCTATCCTGGGGAGAAAGAGAATAGTGGCAGGAAAAAAGGAAAATCTGATGTGAAAAGATCCGATTGCATGCCCAGACGATGGAAGAATAATAAACATCATAAAAATGCCTCCCTCAATACTTTTCAAACCCGGGAGTAATGGTTTCGAACCATGGTATCCAATTTATTAGCACTTGCAGATCGTCTCGCAAAAAAGACCCTGTTGCGGCATATTATTTTCCTGGGAGTAACGTTGGTTACCATCTGGATCAGTGGATATCATTTTGGCACCTTTGACCAGGTTGTCCATATCCCTTTCCTGAAAAAACTTGCTGACCCAGGCCTTTATCCGACAGATCCCTTCCTCAATCTGCGCAGTGAACATTATTCCTTCTTTTGGCTGATGTTCATACCCGCCTATCGAGCGGGCATCCTTGAGCCGGTCATGTTTGCCGTTCACATGCTGGCAACCTACGGCCTGGTCTGGATGTTTTGGGAATTTACCGATACCTTGTTCCATAATAATCTGGCCAACCTGTTCAGCCTCGTATTGCTGGTTTCTCCTCACCTTGGCATGCCTGGGTTTCAGATCGTCGAATTCAGTCTGCTAAACCGGACCTTTGTCCTGCCCTTTATCCTGGGTGCGATCATACTCTACCTGCGCCGTCTATATGTGCCGGCATTTCTGTTGTTAGGGGTAATGTTCAACATCCACGTCATCTATGTCGGTTTTGCCGTGACGATGATTCTTTTTCGACCTTCTCCTGCGACTTTCTGAAATTGGGTGGAAAAACCTCTTGAAAGGAGTTGCTCTCTTGATCTGCGGCTGCATTGCCCGTTTTGTTGTGGCGCTCAGGCAGTACGCCCATCGATCTGCAGGTCCGCCCGGATGTGCTTAAACTCGTTTCTTCTGCCTTGTTGGCAGGTGTTTATTATGTCTTCCTGCCCACTCCACAGATTTTCATCGGTACCCTGCATGGCATCGCCACCCTGGCATTTTTCTATGCTCGGAAGACGGTTAAAGCTTTCCGCATATGACCGCGCAATGACCAATTTTGTTTTGGCGATCGGGGTCGTATTGCTTGTTCAACTCATTACCACGTACTGGTTTCCGATAACCTTCATCCTGCAGTTGCAAATCCTGCGCATCGGTGTTTTCCTGCTGCTCATCGGTTATATCTATTTTGCGGGTTATCTTGCCAAACGCCTTCAGCAGGGCAGTCTGAGCGGCATCTCCGGTGGGCTGGTGACTGGTCAGTTTTGTAGCTTATCCTTCCCCCCTGCTTCCCATCCTTTTCCTGGCGCTTAACCGCTGGTTGGATAAATATCGATGGCGGCAGTGGACCGGCATCATCGTGTTCAGCCTCATCCTTGTTGCCACGCTATTTGGCTGCTTCGTTTCCGGTATTTGGTCGCCTGGTTATTTCATTTATCGAGCCAAAAACACCCTGGACACAAACGCAGGATTGGGCTCGAAATAACACACCTCGAGATGCCATGTTCATCACCCCGCCTGAGATCCTTTCGCACTATATTCCTGATTGGCGCACTTTCTCGGAACGCGGTACGCTGGCAACTCTGGTTGAAATTTTCGAGTTTCCGCACCCTGATTATTTCCCCTATTGGCAGGAAAGATTTGAAGCTCTTGCTCCCGGTGCGATCAATCAATTTAATGGGAATTACCTTGATACTTTTACTTTTACCAGAGATGCCTACTATTCGCTAAAGCCGGAAGATTATCTGCGCATTGCACATAAGTACAAGGTCCGCTACCTGGTCATTGAAAAACCTCATTTACAACCCTTTCCGGTTGTTTACGAAAATGAAGGTTTTGTGGTTTATGATTTAAAAGGTGTCACCTTCAGGAATATTAATTTTCTTGAAAATGCACGGTATATTCCAAAGTGGACTTCCCCTTAGAATGTAATCAATTCCTCAATGGCATCGTGGACGAACCGAGTCGGGAAATTGTTGTTGCTTCGCATTTCCTCTATGGCAAAAAGCTCCAGGTCGCTCTTTCCACTGGAATTGGATTTTCCCTGGCGCAAAAGTGACAGAGACAATCCTGGAAGTAGGTTCCCACCAACGGGACTCTGCCAGTCCGGTTTTGAAAAAAATGACGCCCGGAAGGGCGTCTATTTTAATACTTCAAATACTTCTTAACCACCACTTACAGCCGGATATAATTTGACATCATCCTGGTCGGAGACAACCGCATCCTGCAGTTCCACAAGCTGGCCATTAATAACGACCAGGAGCACCTCGGCAGCTGGAATGCCGAACCTGGTCAAAATTTCCGTAAGATTGGTTGGCTGTACCAAGTTCAATTTTTATTTTACTGCGACGGTGCGGGAGATATAAATCGAGGTATCCACCTGCGTAAAGTTTCATATCAGTTTCTATGCCGGAAGCATTTCGGCAGCCCAACCCAGCGAAAGCGATTCAAGCCGCTCCCGGCCGGGTACGCCGGTCTCAGGGTCCCAGCCTTTTAGTCCGTACAAGATCGTCAGGGACTTGTTCGAAATCTTCGCGCGGCAGGACAATGCCCTGGAGGGGACCATTTTCCAGACCCTGGAAAAGTCGTTCGGGGAGAGTATCATCCTTGCGCGAAAAGCCTTCACGCAGGTTGAAGATGCGAGCCATATTGGTGGCGCGTTCGCCAATTTGCAGGGCATCCTCCATGGTCATGTTCCAACCGGAAGCGGCGTTGAGGGAAAAGAGGACGTCGTCAGGGTGGATAAAGGAACGCGGTGCCGGGCCGAAGAAACAATAACCAAGCGTTTTTTCCAGGCTGCCCCACCTTTCCAGGATATAGAAATGCTTCATCTTTTCGGCATTTAAGACCCGGGGAGGTTGAGCCACGGTAATCCCCAAAGGTTGGGCGCTTAGGAACTGGATGGATTCCGGGTTGGAAAAGGCACGATCGTGCGCGACCACAAGATGGTCGGCACCAATCTCAGAGATGGCGTAACCCATCCCCACGTTGTACTTGCCGCGCGGGTCGTGCATGGCCAATTCCTGGCCTTTCACCTGCATGGCAAAGAATTTGGCATCCCCACCAATCTTTTCAGCAGCCGCGCAGGCTCCCTTCTGCGAGCAAACTGCCCAAGCCCTCACGGCGGGCAATCAATTCGATCACGGCAAGCATGGCATCGGCGTTGCCAAAACGCAGGTCGAGCCCGCCGGTGTCGTCCAGGTTAATCAGTCCATGTTCAAAGCATTCCATCGCAAAGGAAATTGTCGCCCCCGTGGAAATACAATCGAGCATATAAGCATTGCAGAGTTCGTTGGCTTTGGCAATGTCGCGCAGGTTGCTGACCCCGCAATTCGAGCCAAAAGCACCGACCGCTTCGTATTCCGGGCCACCATAAAGGGAAGGCTTGCCGTCTATGCTCACCTCGCGTTTACAGCGGATGGCGCAGGCATAACAACTCCGCCTGGCGATCAACAACTGCTTCTCGTAGGCTTCCCATTTGACATCGTCCACGGATTCAAAAACACCCTGGCGAAAATTGCGGGTCGGCAGGATTCCGCCGGTATTGAGCGGCTCGACCAGGCCAGGCGTGCCGCGCACCTGCAAGTCCCAGCTGAGGGGGTTTTCACGCGCGCTTTTGGAAAGTTTGCGCCCAAGCCCAAGCAATGCATCCGGATCGTGTGCCAGCGATTGGTAACGCTGGTGACCGCGCACCGCGATGGCGCGCAGTTTTTTTGAGCCCATCACTGCACCCATCCCATTGCGCCCGTTAAAATGCCGCAGTTCGTTGGTGATGCCCGCGTAGCGCACCAGGTTTTCACCCGCGATCCCAATTTGCAACACACGGATCTTGTCATCGCCCAGCTCGGTGCGGATGGCATCCTGCACTTCGGCTGTCATGCGACCCCACAGGTGGGTTGCGGGGCGGATCTCCGCCGCGCCGTCCTGAATCCACAGGTAGACCGGTTCCCGGGCGCGGCCGGTGACAACAATGGCTTCATACCCCGCCATTTTAAGTTCCGGTCCCCAGAATCCACCTGCTTCCGATTCGCCGTAGCCATTGGTCAACGGTGAGCGTGCAGAGACTACATAGCGCGTGGCGGTCGATAACGGTGCGCCGGTCAGCAACCCGTTGGCTACCACAAGCACGTTCTCGGGGGAAAGAGGGTCGGTGTGGGGAGGGATTTCGTTTAACAGGATATACCCTGCCAGCGCTTTGCCCCCGGGGTAGAGCCGGGTAAATTCTTCAGTCAGCTCCTGGGTTTCAATCGAGCTGCTGGTTAGATTCACACGCAAGATTTTTGAAGTGCTACCATAAGACATAGGTTACCTCAGCGAATAAATTCGTTTGCTAAGATGGATTTGAAGAGTACCCCAATATTACACCGAAATGATGAGATTCGTGAGAAAAATGGACGAATTTATACTGGCGATCAGGGGATGAGCACGATCCTTCCCGTCACTTGTCCAGTGGCGAGTTGGGTGAGCGCAGCATTGACCTTCTCCAGGGGAACATCCCAAGGGTGCGATCGAGAAATGCACCTTCTGCGCACCCAAGCTGGCGGTAGACAAGCTGCTGGCTTGCTTGCTGACCTGTCCGTCAGGAATTTATTATCGACTGGAGAGAAGGATATAAATTCTGAGTAGAAAAACTATATGGCGGCCCAATTTTATAATTGATGCTATCGACACCTGGTGGTCAGGGTTTTATCCATGAGTGTGATGTTCAATGCAGATTATTTTTCCTGGCAACATGTGATTTATTCCTATTCGTATAAATTAGGTTATACTACACCGTCAAATGTGAAATAACCAAGAGATATTTAAGGGGAAATATCAACTGAAAGGCCTTTAGATCGGATATTTATCGTAACTGACTCAGAAGAATGAAAGGTTCAAAAAGGGAAAGAGCTCCATCAATGACGCAATGCTGAAAAATTGATAAAATAGCTATTTAGAGAAATAATTCAGCGTAAAATAATATAAATACCATGCAAAGGGTTATATCTTTCAAAATCAAATAATAAAAATAGTAGAGATCCAAAGAAATCGATGTCAGCTGCCTTCTTATCCACCAAGTTTTACATTCCACAACCCCGCAAAGCCATCATTCATCGGGAGCATTTATTTGACATGTTGAACGGGGGTATCAAGGGCAAACTCGTGTTGGTATCCGCGCCCGCCGGGTATGGGAAAACGACACTTATAACTTCATGGCTGGCAAAGCAGGATTTACCGGTTGCCTGGGTTTCGGAAGATGAAGCGGATAATGATTACTTCCGGTTCTTTAGCTACATCTTGGAAGCGCTTCGCCAAAAAGATCCGCACATTGGAGAGACTCTGTTACAGATGCTCCAATCACCGATGCCCCCTCAGCGGACATTTTCGTTGAATTGTTTCTGAAAGAATTATTGCCCATCTCGCATGAATGCATTCTGGTAATTGATGATTACCACATGATCAATAATGCTGCCATTCACGCAGATTTCAGCCGAATTATCGAGAATTCCCCCCAGGAATTGCATTTTATCATTTGCAGTCGAACTGAACTCCCGTTTTCGGTTTCAAGGCTGCGCGCCAGCGACGAACTACTGGAACTGACCCATCGGGAACTTGGCTTGACCCTTGCTGAGAGCACGTTATACATGAATATGATGATGGGGGCGGGGATGCAACCCGTGGATATCGCGATTCTACACGATCGTACCGAAGGTTGGTTGGTGGGGATGCAGCTGGCAGCGTTATCCCTGCGTGGTCAAGCAGACCCGGTTGGATTTATTTACGCTTTAAAGGGTGATAACCGGTACATAGGCGATTACCTGGTGGATGAGGTGCTGCTGCAAATCCCCCCGGAATTACAGGACTTTCTCCTGCGCACATCCGTGTTAAAAAGGATGGACAGCTCCTTGTGCAATTTTGTCCTGGAGATCGGGAACAGCCACGAACTTCTGGAATCCATAGATAAGCGGCGTTTGTTTATTATCCCTTTGGATGACAAGCGTAGGTGGTTTCGCTACCATCATTTATTTGAAGAAATGTTGTACGCCCGCCTTGTTCGTAGATCGCCAGAAATTGTAGCGGGACTATATCAACGAGCCAGTGACTGGCACAACGCGCAGGGAATGAAAGAAGATGCGATCGATTACGCCTTGGAAGGAAAAGATCATGCAAGGGCTGCAAAGCTCATCATGGAAGTTGGGTTGAATGTACTTGTACATGGTGGGTGGAAACGGCTATTGAATTGGTACGACCAGATCCCCGAGGCAGAGTTCCAGCGACATCCTGATCTCTGGTTACCGTATTTCATGACATTGATCAACGTGGGTTCCATTAATGAAGCGGCCAAAAAATTAAAAGGAATTTCCATCAAGGATATTGAGGCTCAAGGTCTTTCGGATGAAGTATCTATGCGGGTAAGAGGAGAAATCGCTTCTGTGCAAGGGGTGGTGATTTTACACAGTAGAATGGACCCGATCCTGGCCAAAGAGGCATTAGCTGAAGCCTGCCAGTGCCTGGCGAGTGATGGATCTTTCCGCTTTACATTTGCCATCTTTAATTACGGAGTCAGTTGCCTGGAGTTGGGGGAGATCGAACAGGCGCGGGAAATGTTTGAGAAATCGATCAACTGGGGGAAGAGGGATGACTTTCACCTGGCAGTGGTGATGGGTAACAGCTACCTGGCGAAGACAATGGTTCTGACAGGGAAACTGCAAAAAGCAGAAGCGCTTTACCTTGAAACTGTTCGATATGTCCATGAGATCGGTTTGCAGCAGGGAGCAGTTTTTTCCAAGGCCAACCTGGGCCTGGGAAGCTTGTACTACGAGTGGAACAGGCTGGATGAAGCGCTTCATTATCTTACCGAGGGAGTCCGCCTGGCTGAGTAGGGGGGATATCTAAACCTGCTTCTTCCAGGATGTGTGACTTTGGCGCGTATCCAGAATATACAGGGAGACCAGGCAGGTGTGCAGGAGACCATTCAAAAAGCCAGGAAGATGGCTGAAAAATATGGGGACCCTCCAATGGCGATCGCGTTCATAAAGGCCTTTGAGGCTGATTTGGCCCTCCAGCGGGGCGATCTCTTCCTGGTAAACAACTGGCTTGCTTCCCGCATCAATAATGTCCCGGAAGCAACCAATCTTTTCTCACAATATGAAATGACAACACTTGCGCGGGTGCTGGCTGCAAAGGAAAACTATTATTTAATGAACGAAGTGATAAGACCCATGTGGGAGCTTGCCCTACGTCAGGGTCGCGTGAAAGATGCCATCTCCTGCGATGTTCTCATGGCCAAATGCTTTTTTATGAGCGGAGAGCCACTGCCAGCCATGGCAATCCTCCAGAAAGCTTTATCCAAGGCAGAACCAGACCATTTCGTGCGAACATTTCTCGACGAAGGCGGAGTGGTCATCTCGATGATCAAGCAGATGCTGGCTTCCCGGGGAGATCGAAAACCAAATTCTGAAGAATGCTCGAGCGATTACCTGTATTTCCTGCTGGAAGAAATGGCCAGGGGATACCCTAAAAGCCTCCACCAGCCCGTTCGCTTAGCGGGAGAACCGAAGGTTCGGAGCCTCTGACAGATCACGAGCTGCATATTTTACACATGCTGGAGGCAGGCTATCCGAACAAGCAGATCGCCCAGGAATTGAACATCAGCTTGAACACGGTGAAGTATCACCTGAAGAATATCTACGGAAAGTTGGGGGTGGTAAATCGAACCCAAGCAGCAAGAATTATCAGAAATGATAGCACCATAAGATCCTTGCAAAGTTCGTCTCAACACTACACTTAACCCACCCGAAAGGGTGGGTTTTTCTTTCCTCCAACCCGCTAATATATAAAAAGGAATAACGGTTCCGACATTCTAGTTGGTAAATATCGACGTCGCGTAAGTTCTTGATATGTATTCCAATGGAAACACGTTTTTTTTTTCTTTCATTTGTGAAAAATTCAACAAGGAGGTCAATCGGAAATAAATATAAAAATAACCCATAAATAGGGCTGGAAATTGTTTGTACAACATAAGATTGTCATGTCGAGAAGGAGATGAAAAAATATGGACACTTAACGCAAAGAAGTCAAAAATAACCCGGCGAACGTTTTTGAAACTTTCGGCCTCGGTGGCTGCGGTGGTGGCGGCGAGCGATCTGCTGTCCAAGAACCACGGTACCAGCCTGGTTAGCAAGAGCCAAAGCCGCCGGATTAACGGGTGACGGATGCCTGGTACCCGGGCGTCTGCAAAATGTGCATGCAGGGCGACTGCCAGGAACGTGTCCACGTGGTGGATGGGGTGGTGGTGAAGGTCGAAGGCGACCCACGGGCAGTCCAGAACAAGGGCACGCTTTGCCCGCGTGGCAACTCTGTCATCATGCACCTGTACAACCCATGGCGGATCAAGGCTCCGCTGAAGACGGACAAATCCCAAGAAGGCCTTGAACGAAGATCCCGGATTTGTCGAGATCACCTGGGATGAAGCCATTAAAACCGTGGGAGACCGGTCTGAAGGCGAACGCGGATGACCCCCGCAAAATTGCGTTCGTCAGCGGTTTCGGTGTGAGAAGCGCGCTGCTGGGCAACTTCGAGGCCGCTCTCGGCCCCGTGACCGATGCACCCTCACGCGGTTCAGCCTGTGCCTACCACCTGGGCAGCTACATGTCCAACGGTAGGGGCCCGGACAATGTCCCGGATATTGACAATGTTGAATATATCCTCAACATTGCCCGCACCCTGGGTCCAAACATTGCCTTATCCTCGGTTGGGACGAAAGAGACCATGAGTGCCCTGGTCGACCGCAAGATCAAGATCGTGAATGTCGACCCGCGCTGTGGTCCGGAAGCCTCCAAAATGGAATGGGTGCCCATCCGTCCCGGCACCGAACTGGCATTCCTGCTGGGCGTGCTGCATACCATCCTCTACGAAATCAAGACCTTTGATGAATGGTTCGTCAAGAACCGCACCAATGCGACCTACCTGATCGGCCCGGACGGCGATTACGTCCGCGATCCTGACACGCAGAAACCATTGATGAAGAACACCAAGACCAACAAGGCAGTCCCCTTTGATGACCCGGATACGGCCAACCTGGCTCTTGAAGGCATGTACGATGTCAATGGGGTGCTTGCCTACCCGGCCTTCCATTTGATCAAGCAGTACCATGAAGGACTACACAGCCGAATGGCAGGAAACCATCTCGACCATCCCGGCAGCCAAGGTGCGCGAAATCGCCGCTGACCTGATCAAACATGCGCACATTGGCGAATATGTCACCATCGATGGCAAGAAAATCCCCTACAGCCCGGTGAGCATCCAATACGAAAAAGGCGCTTACGCTCACCCCATCGAAGGCTCCTGGGGCGATTTCACCGGCAAGATCATCTGCGAACTGCTCGGCAACCTGGAAGTATTCGCCGGACAAACCGGCAACTCCGCACCCGGCAAAGCATGGCTGGAACCGGATAAAGACGGCATTCGCAAACCCGGCACCGAGGGCGGAGCAGACGAATACGGGTACACCTGGACCTGGCCGTTGACCAAAGCGGACCTGCGCCAGTTCTATCCCGTCTCGCATACCCTCATCTGGGGACTTGCCAAGAACATCCTCGATCCGGAGAAATATTACTCCGACTTTTCGATCGACACCCTGATCACCTGCGGCGGCGGTCCTGTCCGCTCCAGCTTCGATCGCACCCTGTTCGAGAAAGCCTGGGCCAAGGTGCCCTTCCACGCGGCATTCTCACTTGATCTACGATGAGAATGCCATGCTGGCAGACATTGTCCTGGCAGATGTGGGTTTCCTCGAAAAGGACATGGTGCATGCCGGCAGCGGTTCGCCTCCCGGACACAAGGTCAATACCGATGGCACCCGCGGTGCAGTGTTCTTCCTCTGGCGCGATGCCTCCGCGATCACACCTGTCACCAATGCCAAAAACGTGGAGCAGGTCCTGATCGACCTGGCCGAAGCGGCAGGCGTTCTAACCGGTGAAACGGGCTTGATATGCCAAGGCCAACGGCTCGCTCGCGAAATTCCCGCTGGACACCGAGTAAGAAGTTCACCCTGCGGGAGTATTCCGAAGCGGTGCTCAAGCAGAACTTTGGCGCGAACAAGAAACTGGCTGACGTGAATGATAAAAGCGGACCACTATTGAAGTATGCCACCCGCGGCGCAGCCAATATCAACTACACCTACTGGCCGGACAACAAGACGCGCCATTTGATGTACTTCGTGATGCTGCCACGGGCTGCCAAGAGGTTGAAGGAAAACCTCGATAAGGCCGGCCTGCCCGGAATCCCGGGTTGGGACAACCAGGATGAATACTGGGCGGCTTACTCGCCGATCCCCTACTGGTATCCCTGCAAGGAGTTCAATGCCCCACCGGAATTCGACATGTGGGCGATCAACTGGAAGACACCCCTGGGCGCTGTTCTACTGCGGTGACACCTTTGGGAATGTCTGGCTGCATGAAACCATGAAGACCTGGGATCCTTACGAATATGCCGTCTGGATCAACAGCGCCACGGCAGCCAAGAAGGGCATCCAGACCGGCGATGATGATCGTCATCGAGTCACGCTGGGGCAAGACGCAAGGCAAGGTCAAGGTGACCGAGTTGATCCACCCGGATGTGGTCGGTTTCCCGGCCGGGCACGGTGCAGCTGTCTTCCATGGCGAACCCCATCACGGCTGAAGGCGCATACTTTAATGCCCTCTGCAACCTGGACGAAAACAACCTCGCACTGGATCCCCTGACCGCCCAGGTGGAAGAGGGTCCCGCCGTGAAAATCTACAAGGCATAGGAGGTGAGATCATGAAATACGGAATGGTAATCGATCTACGCAGATGCATCGGCTGCAATGCCTGCACCATCGCCTGCAAACAGCAGTATGGCACGCCGCCCGGCATTTTCTATTCGCACGTGAGCATCACTGAAGCGGGCATATACCCGAATGCCAGGCAAACACCACTGCCAGTTCTCTGCAACCACTGTGAGGATGCTCCCTGCGTGGACGTCTGCCCGACCGGTGCAACTGTAAAACAGGACAATGGCATTGTGACCATCGATGCAAGCACATGCATCGGCTGCCGCTACTGCATGGTGGCCTGCCCATACAACGTGCGCCAGTTCATCGGCTCCGAGCCACAAGGCTACTATCCCCGATAAGGGTGGGTTTAATGCGTACGAGAAGGTGATGTACGCCAACCATCAGGTCGGGACGGTCGAGAAATGCAGCTTCTGTGCGACCCGCGTGGCGGCAGGCGAACTTCCCGCCTGTGTTCTGACATGCCCTGGGCAGGCGAGATTCTTTGGCGATCTGGATGACCCAGCCAGCGAGGTTTCCTAGCTGATCCTGCAAGCCAATGCCAAACCGCTCAATCAGGAAGCCGGGACCAAGCCGAATGTGTATTATATCGGCTAAAGGAGTATGAACATGACAACTGAAGTTAAATCACAACGAACGTCTAATGGCATGGCCTGGTTGGTTGGGATGGTGGTCCTGGTGGTGATCGGTGCGATCGCCTGGATCGTCCAACTCAGCAAAGGCATGTCCGTGCTTGGCATTAACCAGATCGTCCCCTGGGGTCTATACATCGCAGCCTTCTTCACCCTGGTCGGCCTGGCAAGCGGATTATTGATCCTGGCAGTGCTTTCGGACTTGGGAGTCATCCCGGGCCTGAATGCTTCCAGGCGCAATCTGCTGATCGGTGCGCTGGCGAGTTATATAGCTGGCGGCATCATGATCCTGATGGATATCGGCAAGCCATTGCGCGTGCTGAACATGGTCTTTAAAGCCCAAATCCTTTCACCCTTCGTATGGGACTTTTTCAGCCTGGCGCTGGGTGTGATCATGACCATCGTTCTACCTGCTGGTTATTCCAAAAGGCAAATGGCTGGCGGTCATCACCGGAATCGTGGCGGGAATGAGTCGTCATCTTCGAAGGCTGGATCCTGAGCATGAGTGCTGGTTCCCCGCTGTGGTCTGGTGGCATGATGCCGGCGATCTTCATCGTCGAAGGGTTGCTGATTGCTTTTGCAGTAACTTTGATTGCCCAACCGGCCTCCGATGCTCTTCGCCGCTGGTGCCCTGGTGTTATTGCCAGTGCTCCTGCTCTTCAACATTTTTGAGTTGGGAGCCATGCTGTACGCTGGCGACCTCGACGATCTGGCTGGAACCAATCTGATCCTTTCCAACCCGCATGTTCTGGCTGGCGATTGTCCTGGGGATCATCCTGCCATTTGTGTTGTTGATTTTCGTCGGCAAAAACCGCGCCGTGGTGATCATAGCGGCGAGTCCTGGTGATCCTTGGAGTATTCATAGCCAAATCGGTAACGCTGGTTGCCGGACAGGCGACTTCCTTCCTGATGGGAACAGCAGCTATATACCCCAACCGTCGTAGAAATCGGCGGTGTGATCGGTGTCGTCGGGTTGGCTGGATTACTGTTCCTGCTGGGAACACGATTTTTGCCTCATCAGAAGGCGAAATAACCTTCTGCATATTCGTCCTGTGATCAGGCGAATCTGGTTGTGCCCCTCCCATGAAATCTGGCGGAGGAGTACACCCGGTAGACCTGTGGTTCATTGGCAGAATCTGGAAGCTGCAAGGCGATGGGGGCATGCCAATGAACCCACAGGACAACATTAGACAGGTATTTTGAAGATAAAATTATTGGGACATTGTCCTCGGGACAATGTCCCAATAATAAATTGGTCCGCAGTGGTCTTATCTTTATTATGACAGGGAAATTTGCACTCATGGAAACACACCCGGTTACGTGATATATTGGACAGGTTACTACATATTCCAAGGAGAAAAAAATGAATGAATCAAAACTGGGTGTGAAAGAACATGCCGAAATTGCACAGGCAAGGGCAGCCTTCTGTTCATTTCTCACGATCCACTTCAATGTGCTCCCGGATGAGAAATTTGTAAAACAGATGCGTCGCAAAGAGATCCTCTCCATGCTGGAGGTATTACCGAAAGACAAATCTGTGAATGCAGATGTCTCCAGCGGGGCCACCTTGATGTACAACTTCCTGAAAGAGACATACAACGACAAACCAACCCAACTATCCGAAAAGTTGGGAGTTGATCGCACCAGGTTATATCGAGGCCTTTCGCCTCAATATGGTCCGCCACCACCTTATGAAATGGTCTGGAGTAGGAAGTGGCAGGATGTGAGCTTGCTGCAAGTGCTTGCCGGGATCTACCGTGAAAATGGTTTGGCGCCTTCCACTGAAATCGTTGATCGAATGGATTATCTTGGTCTCGAGCTGGAATTCATGCATGCATTGTCCATGCGGGAAACCGAGGCCTGGCAGGCAAATAAACCGGAAGTGGCTAATTCGCTGATTGAAATTCAAAATAAATTTTTCAGCGAACACCTAAAACAATGGGTTCCTGACTTTGTCCAGAAAGCACTGGAATTTGTCAAAACGGATTTCTATCATGGTCACCTGCTCATGATAAAAGGCTTTATTTTGGAGCTGGAAGAAACATTTTCGACAATCACATCCACTTAAAGCAAATGAGCGAAAAATACTAGAGGGTAGGTGAAACAAAGGCCTACCCGGGTGATTTCTGGAGGTTGGCCTTGTCACTTCACCAGGTAAAGGTCTCACCACTTCAGGCAGGTCTCGTGCTTGGATTTGGGTCTGCAATCGTGCAGGCTTATTTCAAGGTGATCCCCCCCGTGGCATACGGGGTCTGCATGGTTTGCCATCCGAAGGATTTATTCAACTGGCTTGCCGACCATCTATTCAATTTAAACTGGGGATACAGCCTGGCTTCGACGAATTGGCCCCTGCTCACCGTTGTGGGCATCGTGCTCGGGGCTCTGGTGGCAGCCCGCCAGCATGGCGAGCTTCACCTTCGTTCTGCAAGACAACCGTTGGCGTACTTTGTCAACGGTTTTCTAATGATCAATTTCGGGCTGATCCTTGGGGCATGTCCGATCCGCGTTGTGCTCCAAAGCGCTTATGGTAATTTGCTTGGGATTGTCGCCTGGGTGTGCATTGTGATCGGGGTGTTGGTCGGCACGTGGGTCCTGCGCTGGAGTGCTGCCCGCGCCGTGGAACGGAGGAAAACAGCATGATCGCCTCCCTTGCTACTCTGGCCCTGGGATTTGTGATTGGGTACCTTGGTCAGCGTTCGCGGTTGTGTTTTGTTTCCGGCTACCGGGACTGGGTCCTTACGCATGACACCACCCTGTTAAAAGGGGTTGCTGGGGCATTTATCGGAGCCCTGGGTGGTTTCATATTGTTCAACCTGCTTGGAGGTAGTGTTCCTGGTTTTCCCATGATCCTTCAAACTTCGCTCCTTACCTCTCGGGGAGCATTAATCATCACGATTGTGTCAGCTTTGGGTGTGGGAATTATCGGAGCTCTCTCGGGTGGTTGCCCTTACCGGATGCATATTCTGGCTGCAGAAGGCAAGAAAACCTACTGGGTCTATTTGTTGGGTTTTTATGTAGGATTAATTTTTTTCAATCTTGTGACAGTCCATTTCATGGAGATGATTAGATCCATCCTCAATTGAAATCAATAAAATAAGTCAGTCACGTTGCAGATAGGCGAACAAGGATGATTGATCTTGGTAAGACTGGGAAAAGGATGAAGCAAAGAAATGGGAGAGAATTGATTGGGCTCCGCATGCATGCGCGCATTTTTATGCGTGGATTTCGATATTTATTCTTAGGCGTGTGCGTTAGCCTGTCTGCTTGCTCAAATACTCCGAAAGTGACTCAACCGACATCATCCGATCCCGCAAATTATTCTGCATCGACCGAAATTGTGCCTACCGTGACCCCGAATCCTCTATCCGGTGGTGAAACCTTGTTGAAGACATTGCCAAAATGCGGCGATATCCAAATCCTTGAGGGTCCGATAAAGTTCGAATGGCCAAATATCGAATTGCGCATTAAGGAACTGGAGGGATCAGTCTGGGGCTATTACCGCTGCCCGGGATCTCAAAAAGAAGTGTCTGCTTTTTATCGCCAACAAATGCCAAAGGCACGTCCTACCCTTTATTATGAAACGAATTGGGTGGAAAGAAAGGAAGGCAGTGTCGGGGTCTATTACGATGGAGTGAATTGGATCTATTTATGGGTCGTTCCGCAGCCCGACAATACGCAGATGTCATATGTAATTGTTTCACAATCGAACGTTCCGGTGATTGGAGATTGCATCGCTGCATCATTTCACACGATTAGTCAAATTTCCCCCGCTGAAAGACAATGGAGCCTCGAATGATCTACCTGGACTATGCGGCTACTTCCTGGCCGAAACCGAAGGAAGTGCAAAATGCAATGTGCGACTTTGTGGAACATTCCGGCGGCAACCCGGGACGATCCGGCCATCGCCTGTCCATTTCAGCGGCCCGGATCGTATTTAAAGCCAGGGAAGCAGTGGCAAACCTTTTCCATATCCAGGACCCACTGCGGGTAATTTTCACAGCAAATGTGACCCATGCTTTAAATCTGGCCATCTGCGGACTTTTAAAACCCGGAGATCACGTTGTCACCAGCAGTATCGAGCACAATTCGGTGATGCGACCGCTGCGTGCCCTGGAAAAGGAAGGACTAAGGCTGACCGTCGTCCAATGCAAGATGGATGGTTGCCCGGATCTGGAGGTTTGGCGGAACGCAGTTACTCAGGGCACCCGGTTGGTGGTGGTGACTCATGCCAGCAATGTCATGGGGACTCTCCTGCCTGTAAGGGAGATCGCAGAAATTGCCCACAAGGCGGGTGCCTTGTTCCTGGTGGATTGCGCCCAGACCGCAGGGGTCATTCCGATCGACCAGCCAGGCATGGGAATTGACCTGTTGGCATTCACCGGTCATAAAGGTTTGTACGGACCGACCGGGACCGGGGGACTGGTGCTCGGTGAGCGGGTGGATGCCTCTGAATTGAGACCGCTGGTGCGCGGAGGTACGGGCAGCCGTTCAGAATATGAAGAACAGCCTGACATGCTGCCCGACAAATATGAAAGCGGCACCGCCAACAGTATGGGTATTGCCGGGTTGGGAGCCGGGGTGCGCTGGGTTCAATCGATCGGGATTGAATCCATCCAGGGGCGCGAGGCTGAGTTGAATGAACGATTAATCTCCGGGCTGCGGAACATCCCGGGGTTAACGGTATACGGGCCGAAGGACCCAGATCAAAGAACAGCGGTTGTTTCGTGCCGGGTTGCAGGGCAGACTGTCTCGGAAGTTGGGTTGCGATTGGATGACGAGTTCGGGATCCTGAGCAGGGTCGGATTGCACTGTGCGCCATCAGCGCATAAAACGATCGGGACCTTTCCAGAGGGCACCATCCGTTTGGCACCCGGCATCTTCACCTCTCCTGATGATATTCGGACTGTGAATGCTGCTCTCGAGAAAGTTGCTGGTGGACGTGGGTAAATATGGTGTGATCCTGTTTCATACCAATTCCTCTGCGATGCAGGCGGAAGCGGTCCTGGCGGGAGCAAACCAGGAGATCAAATTGATCCCGACTCCGCGCGAGCTCTCCAGCGATTGCGGCATTTCCCTGCGGTTTAATTGGGATTGCAGGACCGAGGTCGAAAGGCAATTGGAACGGGCGAAGGTCGAGGTCGCCGGGATACATCCAATGCCAGAAAAATAAATGGAAGGCTCATCAAACACCACATCGGGGGGTTTTGGGTGTTATTCCCTTTTGGCCGGTATGAAACAAAAGTGACATATATCACATAATATGTGGAATTCTAACCCTACGCAACGCCGTTCTTTGACATACACTAGACAATAGAGAAATTGTGACGAAAATAATGGACAAAAAACCTGGAAGACCAGCAGTTCGGAATTGTAAACCTACAGGTGTTGGAAAACCCTCGTGAACCTGTTCAACATCGCTGATAAGTTTGCTGCACTTGACCGTTCAGATGTGACTCTCGAACCTGGACGCTGCCTGCACAGTCAGTATCGGTTCTCCGACTGTGCCGCCTGCGCGGATGTTTGCCCGGTAAATGCCATCTCGAAAAACAAACCTCCAACCCTGGATTCCAAAGCCTGCCAGGGCTGCCTGGCTTGCCTGCCAGTTTGCCCGGTGGGAGCATTTGCTGCGGACGATGCGGTGGCACCTCTCCTAAACGCAGTAACCCACCTGGAAGGGAGAAGGCTGGAATTGCTGTGTGATCGAAATCCCCGGGCTGAACTGGGGTTCTCCGAAAATAGTACCGGCATCCGTGTGCGGGGCTGCCTGGCTGGACTGGGGTCAGGCACGTATCTTGCCCTGGCTGCATTTGGTCTTGAGCACATCCTGGTACGGACGGATGCCTGCTCGGCCTGCCATTGGGAAGCCCTCGGTAAACAGTTGGAAGCACAGGTCAGCCAGGCAAAACAACTACTGGGAGGCTGGGGAAAAGGGGAGATCCTCGATAGTGCCTCAGCGTCTGACACCCCGGTGGAACGCCCGCTCTGGAAGGCATCCAACCCACCGCTGTCACGCCGTGACTTGTTTCTTATGGCTGCCCGGCAGGGGCAAATTGCCATTGCCCGTTCCATTGAAGACGGGCAGCCTCGATCCGGACATCGTCCGGGGCGCGACCGCTTGCGAATACTGGGTGCGGTGGCTCATTTACCCGTTCCCGCATCAACCGACAGCTTTAGGTTGGATGGGTTGGAGTTCGCCACCTTGTCCGTCGCCGACAGTTGCACTGCCTGCGGAGCTTGCGCGCGGGCTTGCCCGACGGCTGCCTTGCAATACAAAAGGAATGAAAACGAGACGACTTTCACACTGTCTCTTTCGGCAAGGAATTGTATCGGCTGTGGGATCTGCACTCACGTGTGCGCCCCGGCATCGATCACCGTTGACCGTGATCCGACATTTGCCACAGTTTTTGAAAAAGAATGGGTGAATTTGCGGGAAGGTGCGTTGGTCAAATGTGAGCAGTGCGGAGTTTTGATCGCTGCCCTGCCTGATGTTCACTTGTGCACGTTTTGTGATTTCCGTAAGTCTCATCCATTTGGATCCATGCAAATGCCCGGCATGCTGGATAAACAACCACCGGTCAGCGCTGAAAATGGAGTGTAAATTTAACCACCTGCTTTTAGCTAGACCTGAAGTGCCGTTACTCAGGACCAGGACGAGCAATCAGAGTAGACCGTGTAACCAGGCATTTCAGTCCTATTTAGTCTCAATGGATACTTATTTGTGTGAATGGTCCGACAGAGCAATTTCCTTGAGACCTGCGAGGGTGACTTACTGGCCAGGAACGGTGATCCTGGTGATACACCACCGCAAACAATCGACTGCGTGTTGAAAATCAAAGGAGAAAACCATGTTTCATTTTGGAACCACCGAATTGATCATCATCCTGGTCATCATCATCCTGCTCTTTGGCGTTGGTCGCATTGGCAAGATCGCCGGTGAACTGGGCAAGGGCGTGCGCGATTTCCGCTCAGGTCTCTCTGGCAAGACTGAAGAAGAAACAAAGCTGGAAGCAGAAACCACTGAAAAGAAGAAATAATTAGGCAGAACCAAGAGTAGAAACCTGTGAGCGTAGAAGCAAAAAGTACCAAGAAGCGCAAACGAAGTTGGCGCGATTACCCTGCGCGCCTTTGGGCGCGCCCATCGCAACGCCAGCACCCAGTTCGAAACCTCGATGCCTCTCCTGCAGCATCTGAATGAACTGCGTCAGAGGCTCTTCAAGGCGTTTTTTGCTGTTATCCTGACGACCGCCATCAGTTTCATTTATGCCGGGCAAATGATCGATTTCCTTGCCAGGCCCGATCGGCGGTTCGAAAGCCCTGGTGTCGATCGAAGTCACCGAGAACATTGCCATTTTTATGCGGGTGGCAATGCTGGGTGGCATCATATTATCGGCATGCCGGTCATTGTGTACCAGTTGCTGCGGTTTTTACTCCCGGGCCTAAAGGCAAATGAGAAAGGCTGGCTGCTGGCGATCGTTCCCATGGCCTCGCTTCTGTTTATTGCGGGTGTCGCTTTCACCTGGTTCGTCATGATCCCTTCGGCTGTGCCGTTCCTGATCCATTTCCTGGGGATCACCACCCAGGTGCGACCGCTCAACTACTTTGAATTCGTCACCACGCTGATGTTCTGGATCGGGATTTGTTTCGAGCTGCCGCTGGTGATGATGTTCCTGGCGAAGATGAAGATCGTAAGCGCAAAACAGTTGGCAGGCGGGTGGCGCTATGCCGTGGTAGCCATTGCCATCGTGGCAGCCGCGGTCACGCCGACGGTCGACCCGGTCAACATGGGCCTGGTCATGGCACCTTTGATGGGGCTCTATATTATCAGTGTTGTCCTGGCTGCCATCGTAAGGAGAGACCGAAATGGATAATAATATTTTCGGGATCGGGATGAATGAGTTGATCGTCATCTTTGTGCTGGCGGCGATCGTGCTTGGACCAGAGCGGATCGTCAGGGTGGCGCGCGAGGCGGGCAAGCATTCATCCGCAACCTGAAAGGGTATTTTGCATCCCTTACCGGTGAATTAAAGTCGGAATTGGATATCCTTGACGATACCAAGCAGGTCAAGGAAGACGCGCCGAAAAAAACAGAAGAATGATAGCTTCATGCAGAAAAGACATGCTAGATTTTTGGATATTTGTCAACCACACCAACTTTAGAAGAAAACTACCTGTTTGGGTGGTGTAAAAAATCACAAGAGCATGTATTATTTGTGTGGAAATAGTGTGAATTAGAATTGAAATCCCTCCGACCTGCATGACCTAAAGCCTTGTGCCAGGGTCCGGCAGGCAGTCCTCTCCCAGTGAGGACCAGGGTCGCAATGGAAACGCCGCGACCTCCCGAAATCCCAAAATGGGATGGAATTGGAAAGGAGAATCCTCTGTGCCGTTATTTATTGACTCGCCAGATTCTCTCCTGGCGAGTTTTGAATCAATAACCGAACCAGGGCGCTTGATCCTGGTCACCGGAGAAAGCGGGCTGGGCAAAACACGCTGGTGCCTGGCATTGGCTGAGCGTGCCAGGACGCTCGGTTTCGGCGTGGGCGGCGTGGTGTCCCCCGCGCTCTTCGAGGGGGACCACAAAATTGGCATTGACCTGCTTGACCTGGGCTCGGGGGTCAGGCGTCACATGGCTGCCCATCGGGGAGATTCCGGGCAAGGGCAAACCACTGAATATTGGCGCTTCAATGACGATGTCCTGGACTGGGGGAATACCATCCTGGCGGCTTCCGAATCTTGTCAGTTACTCATCCTCGATGAGCTCGGACCCCTTGAATTTAAACGGGGAGCTGGCCTGACCAACGGCATTGGATTGATTACCGCTCGCCGTTACCGGCTGGCATGCGTGGTCGTACGACCGTCACTGCTGGATGATGCCCAGCTGCTTTGGCCGTGGGGGGAAACTTTCTTCATTCCCTACAGCCATACAACAAAGGGTTCGCAATGATCCACGTCCGGGATCTGAACGTGTCGTACACAGGTCAGAAAGTGTTGCAGGACGTCTCGTTCGACGTGGGTCAGGGCGAATGCCTGGTGGTGACCGGCCCATCCGGCTGCGGAAAAAGCACCCTGGCCCGCGTTCTGACCGGTCTCATCCCCCAGGTGATCCCGGCTGAGGTCAGTGGGAGCGTGCAGGTGGCAGGGTTGGACGCGACCCACTGCCAGACGGCAGAACTGGCCCAACAAGTGGGGGTGATCTTTCAGAACCCGCGCGCACACCTTTTCCACCTGCATGCTGCTGACGAAGTTGCCTTCGGCCCATTTAACCTGGGTCTCCCACCAGAAGAGGTGACCGCGCGGGTGGAATGGGCATTGCAGGCGGTTGGACTGAGTGACATGGCGGATCAAAACCCAGCCTCCCTTTCCGGAGGACAGATGCAGCGCCTGGCGATCGCCTCCGCACTGGCAATGCGGCCCAGGCTGCTCGTCCTGGATGAACCGACCGCCTCGCTTGATGGTCCGGGGACCACCAGTGTCATCAATGCCCTGGCATACCTGCGCCAGGAATACGGCCTGACCATCGTCCTGATCGAACACCGCCTGGCCGAGGTTCGCCGTCTCGCAGACCGTGTGATCGTCCTGGATGATGGACGCGTGGCAGCCGAAGGTTCCTTCGAGACCGTGCTGGGCGATTTCGAGCTGCTGCGTCGTTACGGCCTGCGCAGGCCCACCGAAGATGCCTTGATGTCGTGGCCCGACCTGCTCACCCCGAATGGGAAACCTGCAACCGACGTGAGACCCCTGTTGGAATTCCAGGATATGTGCGCTGGCTATAACGGGCAGGCAGCCATCTTCGATATAAACCTGCGATTTTACCCGGGGGAATTTGCCGCCCTGGTGGGAAATAACGGTGCCGGGAAATCCACCCTGGCACTGGCTGCAGCCGGGCTGATCCGGCCTATGAAAGGTCGGTTGCTTTTCAACCACGGTTCCCGCCCGCGGCCGGGTCAGGATATCGCCCTGCTCTTCCAAAACCCGGCAGACCAGTTGTTCACCGATTCCGTCGACGAGGAAATCGCCTTTGGGCCGCGCAATTACCGCTGTTTCGACCCGGCCCAGCATGAGCAGACCATGGAGAACGCCGACCTGGCGGAACTGCGTACACGCCGTCCGTTCTCCCTTTCGATCGGGCAACAGCAGCGTACAGCCCTGGCCTCCTGCCTGGCGCTGCGTCCCAGGCTGGTCATCCTGGACGAGCCAACCCTCGGGCAGGACTGGCGCCACCTGCAGCAGATGATGGATTTCCTGGTGCGACTGAACAGGCAGGGAACGGCGATCATCCTCATCACGCATGACTACAAATTGGTGTATCGCTATGCCCAACGGGTGGTCTTGATGGATGCCGGTCGCATCTTGCTGGATGGGCATAACAACCTGGCTGCGCAGAAGAGCATGCCAGCTGTCTCACTTGGAGAGCTAAACCATGCCGCATCCTGATGCGCAGATCTGGGATGCCCGCTACCAAAATGACCGGGCTTATCATCTCAGGCGGCAGCCCTATGCGCTGGTGCGGGCGTTCGCCGATGAGCTTCCAGCGAGAGGGTCTGGCACTCGAGGTAGCTGCAGGGGCAGCCCCGGCGGGATTGTTCCTGGCTAGGCGGGGCTTGCGTGTGATCGCCCTGGACGTCTCGGAAGCCGGCTTGCGGCTGGCACAGCAGCGCGCCCGGAAGCGATCACTGCCTCTGTCCATGGCAGTCATGGACATGGAAGATCCCTGGCTGCCGATCTGCAGGTTTGACATCATCTTGAATTTTTATTTTCTCTCACGCCTGTCCTTCGCCCGCTATCGCCTGGCGCTCAAACCGGGAGGCTGGTTGTTTTTCGAAACCTTTGTGCAGGACAGCCAGCGCAGGGGGAACCCGGCACATGCCTTGGAACCCGGCGAACTCTGCTCGGCTTTTAAAGACTGGGACATCCTGCACTGCGTTGAAACCCGCAGGAGACGAGGCGGCAAGTACGTTCTCATCCAAAATGATCGCCCAACTGGTGGCTCGAAAACCCGTTTAGAGGAAAAGGAAAAGCGATGAAATTCACAACCCGTCAACTTGTAACCATGGCTGTCTTCGGAGCTCTGTGGGGAGTGGTGGAGATCAGCCTCGGGTCTGTCCTGCATGCCATTAAAATCCCCCTGACCGGGCTGACCCTCACTGTGATTGGTCTGCTGGTCGCGCTGATCGGGCGGTTGTTCGTCCCGAAACGCGGCTCCACCTTTTTCATCGGGGTGATCGCCATGGTGCTGAAACTTTTCAGCATCGGCAACATCATCATCGGACCGATGATCGGCATCCTGGCCGAGGCATTGGTGGCAGAGCTGATCCTGGATATCTTCCCACAACCCTCCCGGCTGAGCTTTATCCTTGCAATTGCCGGAGGCGCTTTGTGGACCCTGATCCAGCCCTTCTTCACCGGGCTGTTGATTTTTGGACGCACACTCCTGCCCATCTGGCTGGACATGATCGACCAGGGCAGCCGCTTGTTTGGTCTGGGTAGCCAGGCAGCCATCTGGATCGCAATTGCCTTGGTGTTGTTGTACCTGGCAGCAGGCGCAATCGGTGGCTGGCTGGCATGGAATCTTGGTCAATTGGTGAGTGTCCGATTAAGGGGAAATTCCCCTTCGACGGTCAAGTCTTAATCCAGTCTGTGGTAAAAAAAGGAGAACCTATGAAACGCTTATTCTTTGTCATCCTTGTCGTAGCACTGGTCCTGGCAGCTTGCGCACCTAAAGCGGAGACTTCCACAGGTCTTGGCCTGAAAGTAACCGATGGCACGCTCACAAAGACCTATTCGGTGGAGGCCCTGAAAACCCTGGGATCCACACAGGCAGCCGACAAGGGAATTACCTATGTCGGTGTACCCTTGAAGGTCTTGTTGCAGGATGCCGGGATAGACCCGACCAAGCTTTCAGCGGTGAAAGCAGTGGCCTCAGACGGGTTCACTGCCAATTACGACAGCTCCCAATTCCTGGCGGATAATACGCTGGTGGCCTATGCCCAGGCTGGCGGTCCGCTCACGGCAGACGAAGGCACCTTCCGCATGGTCGTCCCTGACCAGGGCGGAAAGATGAACCCGCGCCTGTTGGTGGAGATAGACGCGGTCCCATGAGCATCAGCGAGGCGGACAGCACCCAGGTCCGGAAAAGAACCATAAAGCCGCTGGTGGGCAGCCTGGGGCACATGGCGATCTTCGCCTGGGCCCTGGGGGTTGTCCTGTTAACCCAGTTGCAGGGTGGCTTCTGGGTTGCGGGGTTTGGTGTACTGCTGCTGAGCCTGGTCTACCCGTCAGCCATCCGGCGAATTCTGCGCCCACGCTGGCTTGCCCTGCTGGGAATCCTCTTGGTGATCAGTATCCTTTTTGGCGGTGGCAAAGCAGACCGGGTGCTGTGGGGGGTTCCCTACTCCAGCGAGGGGATCCTTCTGGGGGTGAAAATGACCCTGAGCGCTGTCGTCATCCTGCTGGCTGCAGACGGGCTGGCCTCTTCCATGGATATCACCGAGGTTGCCGGGCTGTTTGAACGTCTCGGGCTGCAAGGGCTGGGGTTCTCGCTGGGCGTGGCAGCCAACCAGCTTCCCAACCTGCGCCAGTCAAGCACGAATGCCTGGCACAGCCTGCGGATGCGCGGCGGTTTCCGCGCCCGGTGGTGGCGCGGGCTGCAATTGTTGTTGCTGACCATCCTAAGTAACGCCTTGCGCCGTTCGGAGGATATTGTCCTGGCAGCGGAGGCAAGAGCCTTTCGTCCCGAACTCAGCCGGTCAGCGCCGCTGCGGATCGGTCGGCTGGATGGATGGCTGATCGCCGTGGTACTGTTATCCCTGGCGGGAGTGATCTTGATCTTTTAAGCTCCCCCGCTGTTATATAAACCTGGGAGAAAGTAAGGACACTGAATGCCCATTCCCGTAGTTACCCTTATCGGCAAGTCCGGATCCGGAAAAACGACCTTGATGGAGGCGCTGATCCCCGAACTAAGCCGGCGCGGCTATCGGATCGCCACCGTTAAACACCATTCCCATTCGGGTTTTGAGGTGGACCAGGCGGGCAAGGACAGTTGGCGCCATGCCCGGGCGGGAAGCGTTCACGTGATCATCGCCGCGCCGGATAAGATCGCCTCCTACCGCACGCTGAAGGCGGAACTCATGCTGGCAGAGATCGTGCAGGAGGTGCAGGAGGCAGACCTGGTGCTGGTGGAGGGCTATAAACAGGCAGGCTATCCATCCGTCGAGGTGATGCAGGCCGCGGTAAGTAAGGAATTGATCGGCAGCAGGGAGCAGCGCTTTGCGGTGGCAGGGGATTTTCCCATAGATTGCGGGGTGCCGTGGTTTGACCTGGGAAATGCCGTGGGGATCTGTGACCTGATCGAGAAAATGTTTTTGGGAGCATCGTAAGCAATTAGACATTGTGGTTGGGGGGTGAATGTGGGTGGATATTTGCCGGCCTTCTCGTCCAATTCGGAGACTTAGTGGTTGCCCTAACCTCGTGGATTATGCTAAACTGGTTCCATCTCAGTAGTGCCTGGAGCGGTCCATGGAAGAACTATCAAGCAGGCAGGTCACCATCCACGACCCTTTCTGGTCGCCTCGCCTGGAGATCAATGCCAACCGCGCCATCTTCCATCAGTGGGAACAACTGGAAGCCAGCGGGTGTATCGACAACTTTCGCATCCTCGCCGGGGAGAAGGATGGGTTTCGCGAGGGTTGGTTTTTCGCCGATTCGGATGCCTATAAATGGCTGGATGCAGCCTCGCGGATCCATGCTCTTCATCCGGATGCAAGGCTGGCAAACTGCATGGATGCCTTCCTCGCCCTGCTCCACAAAGCCCAGGCGGACGATGGTTACCTTTTCACTTACAACCAGATCCATTTCCCCGGCATGCGCTGGGTCAACCTGCAGATCGAGCACGAGCTGTACTGCCACGGTCACCTGATCGAGGCCTGCCTCTCGCATCATAATGCCACCGGCCGGGTTGAACTCGCTCACCATGGCTCGTAACGTGGCCGACCTGCTGGTCCGCGACTTTATGGGGAAGGGACCTGGATACACCCCCGGTCACGAGGAGATCGAGATCGCCCTGCTGCGCCTGTACCAGGGTACCGGGCATGCTCCTTATCTTGACCTGGCTGCGCACTTTCTCGAGCAGCGCGGCCGCACGCCGCGCTTTACCCTTTCGATTATCCGCCAAAACGCCAGTGTGGCGAAGCGGGGGAAGTTTGTCCGCAAACAGCGTGCTCGCATATCTTTTGGCACATCCCGAACACGCCTACCTTTCACCTGCCAAAACGGAACGCCGCGAAAAGCTCCCTGGCGGTTAACATGCGCTGGAATGCCAGCGCCCTTTCAGGGAAATATTTTCAGCAGCATGCCCCGATCCGCGATCAGAAGATACCAGTTGGTCACTCGGTCCGCTTCGGCTACCTCGAGACTGCCACTGCCCTGCTCCAGCGCCTGCGCACTGATGCCAGCCTGATGCCGACCCTTGAGCAAAGCTGGGAACATATGGTAGCGCGGCGCATGTACGTTACCGGCGGGCTCGGTTCCCTGCCTGCCCTGGAGGGCTTCGGCAACGATTACGAGCTCGACCCTGAATACGCATATGCGGAAACCTGCGCTGCCCTGGCGGGAATGTTCTGGAATTGGGAGATGGCTCTCACCACTGCAAATGCCAGGTACAGCGACCTTTTCGAGTGGCAGCTGTACAACGCTTCCGCGGTCGGCATGGGGCTGGACGGGGAGGGCTACCTGTACAATAACCCGCTTGCCTGCCGGGGGGGAGTCACCCGCCAGCCCTGGTTTGATATCCCCTGCTGTCCATCCAATTTGTCACGTACCTGGGCAGACCTGGGCAAGTACATCTATTCATTCGACAGGGAAAACCTGTGGATCCACCAGTACATCGGCAGCCAGGTATCGATAAAATCGGTGGATAATCTAGAGATCCTGCTGGATTCCCACCTGCCATACATGGGGCACGCTGCCATCAGGCTTAACCCCTGCAAGCAGAGAGAATTTACCCTGCATCTGCGCCTGCCGTCATGGAGCGCCCTCACCCGGATCACGGTCAACGGGGAACCGATCGAATTGCCAACCGGATCCACCATGAGTGAACCGGCAGCTGGGGGCTACGACCCGCGTCCAGCACGCTTCCTGCCCATCCGGCGATTTTGGTCGCCGGGCGATACGGTCGAAATCGATTTTGACCTGGCGATCACCCTGCGCCGTGCCAGCCCCAGGGTCAGGGGACACCGCGGAAAGGTTGCCATATCCCGTGGTCCGCTGGTCTACTGCCTGGAGAGTGTGGATAACCCCGCCGTGGACCTGTTCAATTGCCGCCTGGAACCGGCTTCGCTGCGGGTCGTCCCTGCACCGGATTTGCTGGGAGGCATCCAGGTTCTGGAAGCTGTAACTGTTGATGGCATACCGCTGAAGTTCATCCCGTACGCCTTTTGGGCCAACCGCGGTCCTTCGCAGATGACGGTGTGGGTCAGGACCTGAAAGAGAAAAACATTCAAAGAGTATCACGATGCATTGAATTTTTACGCATCATAAAATTTAATGCCCTAAAGAACCTGTTTCATTCTTCAAATTTAAAGCAACTTCAATCATCCCGTCTTTAGGAGAGTAGTTCAACAATGGAAACAAAATCCACCACATCCCGCCCCAAGCTTTCCCGCCGCGTCTGGTGGGCCGTGATCCTGCTCGGCTTTTCCGGGCAGTTGGCCTGGGGGGTCGAGAACCAGTACTTCAACACCTTCATGTACGACAAGATCACTCCTGACCCGCGGCCCATATCGTGGATGGTGGCAGCCAGCGCCATTGCCGCCACCCTCACCAGCCTGCTGATGGGCACGCTCTCCGACCGCACCCGCACCCGCTGGGGCAAGCGCAAGCCCTTCATATTATTTGGCTACCTGGCCTGGGGCATTGCGACGGCTGCCTTCCCATCGGCTGCCTACCTTCGTCCGATCGGGCTGGCAGTGGGCATCGCCATCCTGTTCGACTGTCTCATGACCTTCTTTGGCTCCACCGCCAATGACGCCTCGCTCAATGCCTATGTTACCGACGTCACCACCACGGAAAACCGCGGCCGGGTGGTGGGCGTGATGGAGATCCTGACCTGGGTGGCGATCCTGATCGTCTACGGCGCTTCCGGGCTGATCATCGATGCCTGGGGCTACTTTGCCTTCTTCTACCTGATCGGGGGGATGGTCTTTGTCCTGGGGCTGGTTGGCGGCCTGCTGGTTCACGAGCAGCCTGACCCAATCCCGCCCTCGCGTTCCTACTGGGGCCAGATCGGTGACACCTTCAAATCAGCCAACCTGCGCGCCAACCGGGACCTGTTCCTGCTGCTGTTCGCCCTCACCCTTTACGGCATTGCCGAGCAGATCTTCTTCCCATACCTGATCATCTACCTGAACCATTACCTTAAGCTGCCCACCCTGCAAGCCTCCCTGCTCATCTTTGTCAGCATCCTGGTCGGCGGGATCGCCCTGGCGTATCCCTTTGGCGATCCTGGCAGACCGGATCGGGCGCAAATGGCTGGCCTTCGGCGCGATCGCTCTCAAGCTGGTCGGCTTGATCCTCTTCTCGTTGATGAAGAACGTCGTGCCCCTCGCTCTGACCGGCATCGTCTGGCTGGCAGGCATGTCCGCCTGGATGATCAGCACCGGGAGCCTGGACCAAGGATCTCTATCCCGAAGACAAGCGCGGCCAGTTCGCTGGATATTTTATCCTCTTCACCGTTGCCTTCGCGATGGTGCCCGGTCCGCTGATCGGGGGCTGGCTGGGGACGCATTTCGGCATCCCCGCCGTGATCAATGGGCAGGCGGGATTCATCCCCACCCCGCTCATTTTCCAGGTGGCTGGTGTAGCGACCCTGGTGGCAACCATCCCGCTGTTCTTTGTGAAGGAAAGGAAATCGTAATGCCGCAGGGAGCAGCGTGGCTGCACCCTTGCAAGGAACAGGCATGACCTGGCAGCCTGTCCCTGGTGACCTCATTACGCGCTGGGGGAAAGAGGTCACGCCTGATAACGCTTGGCGCGAGTATCCCCGTCCTCAGCTGGTTCGCCCCGAATGGCAGAACCTGAACGGGCTGTGGGAGTACGCCATCACATCCAGGGAAAGATCGGATTTTCCCGGTGCCCAGGGTCAGATCCTGGTCCCCTTCCCGCTCGAGTCGGCTCTCTCAGGGGTCAAGCGTCCCCTTAACCCTGGCGAGTGCTTATGGTACAGGAGGACCTTCCGGATTCCGCCGGCTTGGAAGGGGAAACGCACCCTGCTGCACTTTGGCGCAGTGGATTGGGAGGCTGAGGTCCGCATCAACGGTCACAGGGTGGGGACACACCGCGGCGGGTACCTGCCTTTTTACTTCGACATCACCGAAACCCTGCACCCTGGAGAGAATGAACTGGTTGTGGCAGTGACTGACCCGACCGATACCTCCTGGCAGGCACGCGGCAAACAGGTGTTGGAACCCAAATCGATCTGGTACACGGCGGTCTCGGGCATTTGGCAGACCGTCTGGCTGGAACCAGTGCCGGAAGCGTTCATCGCTGGAGTGAAAATCACGCCGGACCTGGATGCCGGGACTGTCCGGGTGGAGATCAAAACTGGAGGCTGCCTCGAACCGGCTTGAAGGTGTGCACGTCCAGGTACATTCTGCTGGGGAGCAGGTTGCAGAAGTGTGCTTGCACCGAACGAGACAAAGGTGACGATCTCAATTCCCCAGGTCAAACCCTGGAGTCCCGATTCACCGCATCTCTACGACCTGATCGTGGAGACGCGGGATGACCAGGTGAGAAGCTATTTTGGGATCCGCAAGTTCAGCCTCGGTAAAGACGACAAGGGGCGGACGCGCCTATGCCTGAACAACCGGCCGCTCTTCCAGTTCGGTCCGCTCGACCAGGGGTATTGGCCGGACGGGTTGTACACTCCCCCTCGGAAGCTGCCATGGGCTACGACCTGGATGTGATCCAGCAGTCTGGGCTGCAACATGCTGCGCAAGCATGTCAAGGTGGAACCGGGGCGATACTATTACGAATGCGACCGGCGCGGGTTGATCGTCTGGCAGGATATGCCCAACGGTGCAAAGGCGGTTGGGGATGTGACCTCCCTGCTGGCGATCCTGTTTGGCTCCCGGCGGGGAGACAGGAATTACTCCTTTGCCGGGCGGGAAGAGGCAGTGGGACGAGACGATTTCAAGCGCGAGCTGCTGGAGTTGGTGGAGCATCTGTACAACTTTCCCTGCATCGGGATGTGGGTGCCTTTCAACGAGGGCTGGGGTCAGTTCGACAGCCGGCAGGTGGCGGATTGGTTGAAAGCATACGACCCGACTCGCCCGGTGGATGCTGCCAGCGGCTGGTTCGACCAGGGCGGCGGAGACTGTAAAAGTGTGCATGTCTATTTCAAGAAATTACCCCGTACCAAACCCGGGAAAGAACGTGCAGTAGTGGTCTCGGAGTTTGGCGGGTATAGTCTTAAACTGCCGGGTCATCTGTGGAACCCGACCGCTGAATTTGGCTACCGAAAATACCGGTCACGCGAGGAATTGACCGCTGCCTACCTGGTGCTGCTTGAAAGGGAATTGAAACCCTGGATCGAGGGCGGCCTATCGGCAGCAGTCTACACCCAGACGACGGACGTGGAGATCGAGATCAACGGGTATCTGAGCTATGACAGGGAGATTGAGAAGATGGACTTCGACAGGCTGAAGGACATGCATAAAAGTCTTGCTGAAGCATAAGAAGCAACTTCAGGGTTCTTGAATGATCAATCTAGCAAATTGCAGTTTTCCTGTTCCCTATCTCAACCTGCTTACCTTCTCCGCTCGCAGGAGCGGTTCTCCGCGATTGGCATCTATTTCCACCATGCCCGTAATAAGCAGCGGTTCTGATGAGTGGACGAAGCCGCGCGCCTGCCGGTAGACGTCGGGGAAGAGGACGACGTCCAGCATTCCAGCCAGGTCTTCCAGCGACAGGAACATCATCGTTTCGCCCTTGGCTGTGCGGCTGCGGTGACCGCTCAAGCGCACTCCGGCCACCGTTACCCGCTGACCGGTCCGCGTGGCAGCCTCAATGGTCGTGACCGCCCCGGCATGGGCGATCTGTTGGGCAGCCAGTTCAAGGGGGTGCGCTTCAAGGCTGATTCCCAGCAGTTCCTGTTGGGCAGCCACCTTTTGATTCACCATCCAATCCTGCGAGTCAGCATTCCCAAAATCGAATAGACCTGGTTGCCCAGCCTGCCAGCCCTCTCCCAGGCGCCCCAGTAAAAATGGGATCGTGCCCATCCCATCGAAGGCTCCGACGCGCGCCAGGTTCTCCGCCTCCTGAGGGCGCGGGTCAACCCTGGCGAGGAAATCCTCGAGGGAGACATAAGGCCTGTTGAGCATGATACGCTCGATAGTCCGCTTGGTGAGGTCACGCACCTGGTCCAGGCCCATATAAAGGGTTTTTTGCCCGCCCCCAGGGGAAGCGACTGTAAAATTGCGCCCGGAATAATTGATATGCGGCGGTCGCACTGCCAATCCCTGGCGGCGCGCCTCGCTTAGGTATACTCCCTGGCTGTAATATCCTCCACCGTTGGCGAGCACGGCTGCCATGAACTCGGCTTGGAAATGCGTCTTGCACCAGGCTGAGCGCCAGGATACCCTGGCATAAGATGCCGCATGCGCCTTGGGAAAACCATACCCGGCGAAAGCTGCCATCATTTCCCACACTCTTTCCCCGGTTTCAGCAGGGACACGATTAAGTCTTTCGGCCTCAGCAATGAATTTTTTCTCCAGCTGCTGCATCTGTCTCCCGGGGTCGAAGTGACTCATCGCTCGTCGCAGCAGATCGGCTTCCGCCATGCTAAATCCTGCCAGGTCATGTGCAATACGCAGGACCTGCTCCTGGTAAAGGATGACGCCATACGTTTCATCCAGGATGGGAGCCAAGGCCGGGTGGATTTGGCTGACTTCCTCCAGGCCTTTGAATCTCCTCACGAAGGCATCTTTCAGCCCGCCCGAAAGCGGACCGGGGCGGTACAGTGCCAGGGCAGCCATCAAGTCATCCTCGCTGCGGGCCTTGATCTCACGCAGGGTTGCGCGCATCCCGGGGCTCTCGATCTGGAAGCAGCCGATCGTTCCGCCTGTCTCCAACCGGTCGGAAGTGTCGGTATCGTCCGTTGGAGTTGAATCGAGCACGTCGAGCAGTCCGCGATATCGTTCGGGGGCGCTCAGGGCGATGAACTCTGCCACATCTCCCAGGACCGTCAAGCCGCGGATCCCCAGCAGGTCGATCTTGACCAGCCCGAAGGCCTCCACCGCGCCAAGATCGAACTGGGTGATCGTGACTCCCTTTCCCCCGGAACGCATCAAGGGCACCAGGTCGGTCAAACGTCCGGGAGCTACCACCAGTCCACCGGGATGAACTGACAGATGGCGCGGCAATTTAAGCAGCGCTTCGGCTTCTTCGAAGATCTGTTTGTGGACTGGTGAAGGATATTGAGTGCGTAGGTCGGCGAACGGGGAGGGGGGCAGGCCGCCCTCTTCGATCCTCTCCTTCCTGCATGCGCGGAAAAAAGCCGTACGGCAGTTGCTCAGCCAGTTCCCTCACCGCGGCTGGTGCCAGGCCGTGCGCCTTGGCAGCCTCCCCCAGCGCGGAGCGCGGGCGGAAGTGGTTGATCGTCCCCACCATCGCCACCCGTTCAGCGCCATAGGTGTCGAATACATGCTGGATGACCGCATCCCTGCGCCGCGAACACAGGTCGGTATCGATATCGGGCGGGGTGGTGCGGGCTGGGTTGAGGAACCGCTCGAAATATAGGTTCAACCGCAGCGGGTCGGGGCTGGTGATCCCCAGGCAGTGTGCCACCAGGGAAGAAGCCGCCGAGCCGCGTGAGGAGAACGGCACACCTTTCTGGCGGGCAAAGTCCAACAACTCCTCCACGATCAGGAAGACCGGTTCAAAACCCATGTGACCGATGACTTCCAGCTCGTGGTCCAGCCTGGCGCGCACCTGGGGGGTCATACCGCCATATAGCTTTGCAGCTCCCGCCTCCGCCCTCTGGCGCAGGAATTGAGGCGCTGATACTCCTTCAGGAAGCGGTACGGTGGGCATGTGAGGCACGCCAAGTGGCAGGTCAAACCGGCACCGGTCGGCGATCTCCTGCGAGGCAGCCAGGGCAGCCCGGAACCCGCGGAAGCGGTTTTCCATTTCACGGCTGCTGACAAAATATGCGTCTGCTGGTGCAGCCGCCTCAGCGGGGATCTGGTTCAGCGGGCAATTCAATCGGATCGCGGAGAGTGTCCGCTGCAGGGCAGCCTGGCCGGGGGTCAGGTAATACACCGGGTGGGTCACCACCATGGGAATGGAGAGCCGGCGGCTGAGGTCGGCCAGTGGCAGGGCTGAGGCCGGATCTTGCAGCGTGAGATAAAGTCGTTTGGGGAAGATCTCTCTCAGCAGCTCGAGCTGGCTTCCGTGCGGACCGCTCAGGCAGATCAGGGAATTCGGAGTGGGCAGCCAGCAGGTCTGCCGGGCAGGGGGCCTCTGCTGCCATACGCAGGGCCAGGGCGCTGCTCAGGGCGCATAAGTTCGCCCATCCTGCGAGGTCCATCGCCAGCAGGGCAACCGGACCGTTCTCCAGGTCCACCTCCAGCCCCAGCACAGGTTGCACCCCCGCCTTCTTGCAGGCGCTGACGAATTCGACCGTCCCGGATAACAGGCGGTGGTCGGTGAGTCCCAGGGCGGGCATCCCATCCGCTGCTGCTGCCTGCACCAGCTCTGCGGGTAAGGATAATCCTTCCTGCAGCGAATAAGCGGAGTGATTGGTGAGGGAAATGTACATCCCTTTGATTTTACTTCTTCTCGCGGAAAACCTTCGATCACACGGGAAGTTCTCTTCCTCCTAGATGAAAATAACCCGCTGTGTAAAATGGTGCATGGATATTCTTCCCCAAAACAGGGGATTGCATAATCGTATTTTCGGCTTATCATTCAAAAAAGTGTAACGTTCTTATAATGGATTATTCATTGAGTTTCCATTCCATTGGTGCTACTATTTATTCACGTACATATTCGACCTTTGAAAAAACTAAAACCGTTTATCGAGAGGTTATTTCAATTACCCGGGATATTAATTTGGATTTTTGGAATCATGGAAAGCATACGGAATGTTAAAAAAACTGGTGAGGGATTAGGTTGATAAATCGATCGGATGATATTCGCCAACCTGGGTCGTCATTGCAAGTGGGGGAGTTCATTGAAAAAAGCACCACTCAACACCAGTTCCCTTTTGTCATGCATTCCGGGACATCAAACAAGGTTTCGTTGGGCAGGATTTCCATTTCATTATTAATGAGCCCCAGCCTCAGGAGGAAACCTTGAAAGGGTCATTTTCCAAAACGATCTTCGGTGAAAGAAACCAAATTGCCAGTGTAAAGCAATTGCGCGAGCGACTGCTGAACATCCTGTTGAGCATCACCGGAATTCTCGGATTGGTGCTCTATGCGATTAATTTGATCCCCTCCATTAAGAGTGGTTTGTCCGGAATATCGATCCTATATACCCTGCTCTTTGCCTGGTTGCTGGTGATCTTTTTTCGCGTGCCGCATCCCATACCTGCTGCGGACAGTAAGCTTGGTAATTATTCTGTACGCCCTGGGAGTGATCTATACCATCCTGCATGGGCTGGGGATCCACGCCGGGCTGCTCTTCCTCACATTCGTAGTCTTGGCTACCATCCTGGTAGGCATGCGCTTTGGGATGGCTGCCATCCTTGTAAGTTGTGTCACCATCGCAACGCTGGGTGTACTATCTGTCTATGGGGCGATTGACCCGATAGTGGATTTGGTTCCTGCAGACCCCCTTTATTGGTGGGGCGGGGGAATTATTTTCTTTTTGGTGGGGATCATCCTGATTATCTCCACGACTTCATTAATTTATAGCCTGGAAGATGGCTTGGTCAAGGCAACTTCCCTGGCAGGCAAGCTGGAAGAAGCATACACATCGTTACAGGCGAACGAAGAGCGGTTTCGCGCCATCATTGAAGATTTGATGGATATCATTTCGATTGTGGGCAATGACGGTACCGTTCAATATGTCAATCCCAGCCCGGAACGGATCCTTGGGTACACGGTGGAGGAGTTAAAGGGGAAAATGATCACCGACTTTGTCCACCCGGATGACCTGCCTCTGGCGGTGGCTGCCCTCACACCCGGGGTCCCGGCGGAGGAGATCGGTCCCAGCCTGGAGCTGCGCGTTCGCCACAAGGATGGGTCATGGCGCATCCTCGAGGTCAGGGGAAATGAAATGCACTCCAACCCTGCGGTGAACGGCACCATCATCATTTGCCGGGACATAACCGCTCGCAAGGAAACGGAGAAAGCCCTGACAGATTCGCACCATTTGCTCAAAATGGTGTTTGCCAGCCTCAGCGGCGGGCTGTTCATCCTTGACCCCCAAATGACGATCATCCGGGACTGCAACCCGGCAGTCTCAACGATTTTTGGATTCGGTCGCGAAGAAATGCTCGGTCAGTCGATCGCTCTTCTTTACAATGATCCCTCCAGTTTCGATGAATTTCGGAAACGTTCCTATTCCTCCTTGCAGGGAAATGGCATCCTGACCAATTTCGAATTCCAGATGAAACGCAAGGATGGGAGCATTTTCCCGACCGAACACAATCTGGTCCCGTTGGATGATCCCCACGCTGGACGGGTTGGATGGGTAAGCGTGGTGCGGGATGTGACCGAGCGCAAGCGGCTCGAAAAACAGTTGCAGGAAATTAACGAAGGCCTGGAAATCCAGGTGGCCGAAAAGACCCGCGAGCTGCAGGAACGCCAGCAGATTCAACTGGCAATGCTGGAAGCCACCGACCAGTCCATCATCATGCTTGATAAAAATGGAATGATCCTGATGGCAAATGAAATCGCCGCCAAACGGATGCAGACCCAATTAAAGGATTTCGTTGGTTTTTCCGTCTGGGATCTCCTGCCTCCCGAAGTAGCCAGGTCCAGGCGGAGGGCTGTGAACCGGGTTTTCAAAACCGGGAAACCAGCCTTGCTCGCAGGACGAACGCGCCGGGATCGTTCTGGAAAGTAATCTGTTTCCAGTCTCGACCCCGGATGGGCGCATCGATCGTGTTGTCCTATTCGCCCGGGATATTTCTGCGCAAAAGATAACCGAACTGGCTTTGCAGGCCAGCGAGGAAAAATACCGATTGCTGGCAGAAGCGGCGCATGACATGATCTATGTCGTCTCTGAAGATGACCGCATCGAATATGTCAATAGTTATGCCGCTGCCCAATTCTATTTGAGGTCCGAAAATTTGATCGGCAAGAAGCAGTCGGAGATCTTCCCGGACGAGGTTGCCAGGCGGCAGAAGGAAGGGATCGCCGCCGCGTTGTCCTCCGGTGGTCCGAAATATGCTGAAAATTGGGTAAATTTTGGAAAAGGAAATGAGGCCTACGTCAGCACCTGGTTGATCCCCCTGGAAAACCAGGTGAATGGGAAAAGGTCTGTCCTGGGGGTATCCAGGGACATCACCACCATGAAAAGAATGCAGGAGGAATTAAAGACCTCCCACGATGAATTGGAGAAACGTGTCGAGCAGCGCACCTGGGAGTTGTCTGAACTGACTGCAGAGATTCGCAAGCTCGCCCAAAAGCTCATCACCGCCCAGGAGGAGGTAACGCCGGCGCATCTCTCGCGAACTGCACGACGATACCGGCCAGGTGCTGGTCACGCTAAAGTACAGCCTTGCAGAATTATTAAAGGAATTGCCCCCAGATCATGGTGAATTGCAAAAGAGGGTCACCGAGGGCATCAGGGAAGTGGATGAAGCCATGGCAACCATCCGTGCCATCTCCCACAGGCTGCGCCCTCCATTGCTCGATGCGGGCGGGTTGAACGTCAGCCTGAAGGAATTCTGCAAAGAGATCACTCGCAAAACAAATATCAAGGTGAACTATGAAGGCCTGGAACTCGATAACCTGCCCGATGATATTGCAGTCACCCTGTTTCGATTCGTCCAGGAGGCTTTTTCGAATATTCTCAAGCACTCTCACGCCTCCAGCGTGATCGTGACATTGCGGGTTGTGCGTAAAGTGATCGTCCTTTCGATCATGGATAACGGCGTGGGAATTCAAAGCACGCAGGAACCTGCCGGTATCGGGCTGATCGGGATCAGGGAGCGGGTGGGGAGCCTGGGCGGAAAGTTGAAAGTTGGTTCCACTGGCGGGAAGGGAACCGCCCTCCGTGTCTCCATCCCGTGGAACGGAGAAGCCGTTAAGATGGATCAACCCATCGAGGGAGTGCACGAATGAAAGAGTTTCCGGTAGGAACACCTGGAGTTGACGGTTCTGCACCCTCAAAAATAGTGGCGGATGGGTTTTGGCGGGTCTCATTTTCAGCGATCGATGCTATAGTTAACGGGGTTGGGTGAGATCGCCAACGCCACGGCATATAGGACTGCTCAAGACCTCAGCAGCACCCTCCCGGGGAATTGGAACCCTCGACCGATTTTTCGAAGAAAAGGTGGAAATATGTCTGCAAAGATCAAGGTCGCGATTCTTGAGGATCATCAAAGCATTGTTGACGGGTACAACTACCGCCTTTCGGTGCCTGAATGTGAGATCGTGGGGACGGCCCTTTACGGGGAGGATATTGAGAAGATCCTTCTGGCAAAAAAACCGCACGTGCTCATCCTGGACGCCAACGTGCGCTCCTCCTCCGAAAACCCCAACCCATTTCCCATCCTGTCCTTTGTCCGCATGGCCCACCAGAAGTACCCCGAAATGAAGATCCTGGTCATCTCCATGCTGACGGCCGGCGCTTTGATCGAAGCCCTCGTCGATATGGGCGTCAGCGGATACATATTTAAAGACGACGAGAACTCCATCCGCCAGCTCTCCCATGTGATCAAGAGCGTTGCCGAGGGCGGCATCTTTTTCAGCCCCGGGGCTTGGGAAAAAGTGAAACCGGGCCGCTCCACCATGATCCTGACCAGCCGCCAGCTGGAGGCTCTCTCGGTCAGCGCAGCCTACCCGGACCTGTCAACATTCGTGCTGGCGAAGAAATTGGCCGTCTCCGCTTCCACGTTTCGCAACCTGCTCTCAGGCGCATACCAGCGCCTGGGGGTGAGTACCCGCACGGCTGCCATCGTGCGCGCCAACCAGCTGGGTCTGCTCGCCAATGAGACCGGGCTTCCAGACTTGGGCAAATAGAATATCTTCAGGGGGTTCAGTTCGACGACCGGGGGAAACTGAGTACATCTGTCTAGACGATTGATGCCACGGCCTATTCCATTTGAAGGTCAAATCCTGTATGAGAAATTGGAGTTTTTCTTGAGAATTATTTATACTTAAATTGCTTAACTGTGTGTTTATCATCGAGTAAAAATGATGAGAAATGGTAATATTTTCGGAAATACACCTGTAATTTTTCATTTAAATCGGTTAAGATAAAGGAATGACCCAGAAAGGAAAATACCTGACTCGAAGGCAAATGGCTAATCGGCGAGCGAAGGGTATCCGATTGCTGGAGGCGGGAGAAATGACACAAATTCAAATAGCCCAGCACCTTGGAATTAGCGAGGCGGCAGTTAGTATTTGGAAAAAGAAACTTACAGAAGAAGGACCACAGGCGTTGAAATTGCATAAAGCAACTGGAAGACCGCCAAAGCTGGGAAAGAGTGAGATGCAAAGGATGATTGAAATACTGAGGAAAGGAACTAGCGATGCCGGAATTCGGAAAGAGTTCTGGTCTGAGAAAGAAATTTGGAAACTGATTCAACAAGAATTTGGTCAATATTACAATCATAATTACATCTACCAGTTATTGAATGAATTGGGCTGGAGTATTGAAAAATTAGACCCGCGTGAAATTGTAATCGAGGAAAATATTGAATTAACGGGATTATTCCGAAATTTCAAAGGACGATAAAATTCCGAGTAATCGGGCGAAAAAGCATCCGTAAATAATAAGTTCTGACCCACCTTTGTTTAATTTCAATTATTTTATGAACATATCGGAAATTTTTCTAAATCTTCTGGACTGTTCTTCATGTCTAGTTCAGGGCCGAGATTGACCCGCAAAGGTCAACTCCTTTTTCTCTGATAGCTGCTTGTGGATCGATCAGCTTCACTGCACATTATGCAGATCGATGACAACATCGAAAGTTCCGGAATTATTTTCGTAACAATCAACGCAGTCATTGACGGTCAGGTAAAGCTCACCGTTTGCAGGGATGATAAAATCGGAAGTAATCAATGGTCACCAGGAAAGGCTCGCCGTCGTTGATCTTTGCCACCAGCACCCCGTAGTTTTCTCCGTTGATAACGCAGTTGTTATCACAGATCATATCGGTGACGCCTAGCATGGCAAACGAATTGGCATCCCAATTCGGGTTGTCGTCTTGAAGATTGTACCCTCCATAACCCGGGAAGATCATAAGACGTTGTCCTTGATTGACGTAGATGCCGGTGTCAACCCAACGCACATTGGCTGGAATTTCCAGGTTAACGGTGCCTTCTCCTGGCTGGTTCTCTGCCGCCACGATTTTTGAGCGAAGAATGGTCTTCACCCGAAAACTGCACACCTCAATACCGTCTTCCATTTCGTTGACCGGTTCAAGAGTCGTGGTAACCCATATCGCGGTAAGTTAACTCGTCGCCATCGTCGGCATGCACAACCAGATCAAATGTGCGGTAAGTATCTGGCAAGTCTTCCATTCCATTTTTACCGCCGGTTTTCATCCAAATATCCAAACCAACTTCTTCCTCGTATCCCAGAAGGATCTTGCAACGTTCACCATCCCGTCAGTGATACAAAGCTGTACTTTCACGAAGGTTGAGCGGTCCGCTGATGGAGGCATTTTGATGGTTCGATAGCAGCGAAGGGCAATCGTTCTTCAAGACCTTCGTAATCCTCGTATTTCACTGGCGGCTCTGAAGAACCTGAGCACCCCAGCAAGGTGAGCACAAGGACAAAAAGGGAAACATTTCCCAAGATCAAAGACTTGCTGCGTGGCCGGTGCATTTTCTGAACCATAACGATTTCTCCTGTGTGAATTGGGGAGTGCGGGATGTAGGTTGGTTGCGGGCAGGCTGCGCCTCCGGCCGTTAGATTCACCAGCGCCGGGTGAGGTGGATGGATCCCCTGGCTAGCTGAGTTTGAGTTTCTCCAGCTCGGCCTGTGTCCAGAATGTGTCGAACTTGCCGGCGTGGCGTTTCACCATGACCTTGCGGGCGATCGCGGACCGGGAGGTGTCGTTGAGAGGTTTGAAGATCCGTCGAAGGGAAACCACAGCGGTGTTGGTAAAATAAAATGTGACCACGAGGATTATTACTATCGAGCCAACGATCGTGGTGAGCGGGGAACCTTTAAAGGATTCCTGGAGATTTTTTGAGAAGAACGTTGCAATGATGCCGCCGAGGGAGAACAACGCCAGGGGCACACTCCAGAATGCATTGAACCATCCCCCTATGAGGCTGTGTTTCTTCGTGCAGTGGTTGCAAACGCTCACGTCGTCCCAGCCGCCAACGGTGTAATTCGTGGTGGTTGTGACCGAGGTTATTTCGTTCTTTGTGCCCTTGCCAGACGTGAACGATTGACTTGACTCCGACTTCTTATTGCCGTAATAGATCCGGACGTCCTGCCCGTCCCTTTGCACATTGCACTTTGCACATCCGTCCATGTTCTCTCCCTTCTTTGTCTCTGGTGTATAACGCGAGCCTTTTACGAGACCGGTCGAATCCCGTCAAACCAGGTGCGGCCATTCCACTTGCGGGCGAAGAGACTGGCTTGCCCGCGCAGATCGTCCCAAGCGCTGTTTCCTGCGGATTAAAGTTCTCAGCAGCAAACCGGTGCAGACCACGAAGAGACCGGTCAATATCCAGCCATACACGGTCCCACTACCCGGCGACAACAAGTAGATGCTTGCCAGGTCCAAAACAAGAAAAAGGATAAACCAAAAGGTAAGGGAGCGTATTTGGGATCTCTCGGCCTTTTTTTGCCAGGACTCAGTATTGCCGCAATCAGGGCAGGCCTCAGCGGAGATCCATGAAAAATCGCCGCCATCAGCCGCGTTCCGAAGTTTCACAATTTTTTTAATGACACTATCCAGAGCCTTCTTCTGTGCGCTTTCGGGAGACAGACCCACCTCGGTTGCGCCGGGCCTGACACACGTTCGAGCATGCTGTTTGCCGCAATTCTCGCATTGAAATGAATAGGGGATGCGGATTGTGTTTATTGAAGCGCTATACATGTTGGGCATCGTTCACCTCATTGTGATGGCTGATTATCTACTGGCTTACGCAAGGAATGATAGTAGCGGGAACTACACACTACTTTTATTAATTGCACGGTTTTTTGCTAATGGTTCCTTGGTTTTGAGATATATATAATATCAAAATATAACCACCCAAGTTATGGGTATGTATTGAAGGGAAAGGCACCTAATCAATTTCCAGATCGGTTAAAACAGCAAGGAAAAACGGGATTGAGAAGTTCCCGGCTTTATGTACTATGCGTAAAACCATATGTTTAGCTCTCGGATCGCTTGGTTTCCTAAGCTCAAGTGGGTCTCCTTCATTGAGTAAGAACGCTTGTTGGGTTCGATTCATAACTTAAAGTAGGATTTTAATCAATTCCATTGTACCCGCAGCAGCGAATTCAAAAGATAGTTCCTTGGTCACTTCGGCAAGAATCGGCCAATATTTCTTCTTGAATTTCGGTAGGATCCCTTTTGTCTCTTCCAGGTTGTCCCTGCCCCCAGACGATAGCCACTCCTCTGCATTTTGTTGATTTTCTTCCTCACCGGGGGGAGCAGCAAGCTCACGTTGCAGCCAGCGCACTAGGGAATTTGAAAATAACCCAAATATACTGTCCCGTTCCTCGACCATTCCCCTTTTCCCAAGTGCAACCAGATCTTGAGGAGTGCGTGCCCGCAGGCGCGTTAAGTTCTCAATGTTTGGGATGGTTTTTTTGGATGGTTTTTGCATGCCCAGGGTCAGGATGGTGAGCAGCGTGATTTTCTCACTTTCAGAACAATGGGACCAGAGGTAAGAATAATGAGAATCGGCTTGCTGGTCATAGTTTGTGTTTACATATTTGGTTAGGGTATCACCTGAAAGACCCTGCGCTTTTCCCTCGATAACATAATAACCAGCCATTTGCACGAAGAAAGGATACCCTCCTCCCAGGCTCCAGATGAGATCGCGTTCTCCCGGGGTCAAAGGTGTCTTTTCAAGCAGGGAGTAATTTTCCAGCAGCGTGGTCACTTCCAGCGGCGTAAATGGACGCAGGACCACGTTGGCGAAGATATTAAAGAATGGCGAACCTTTGATCTCCTCCGAATGACACAAGTCTACCAACTCGCGCCGCGTTGCCGGGAGCAGGGCCACGCCGTGATGAATGGCAAGCGCTCGAAGTCCTCCAAAGAAATCACTCTTAAAGTTGGGATTCTGCGTGATGTATTCGAACTCGTCCATCATCAATACGATCGTCAAGCCTTTTTCCTGGGAGGCTTGGAACAGGTCTTCAAGGTCGAAGAGGTCGAATTTATCCTGATCGCTCAATTTTTCGATGGACGGTTTCAAGCTTTCATTGCAGACCGACGTACGATATTTTTTTCAAAACCCTTTGCCAGAAGCGTGTGGGGGTGATGTCGGTCAATCCCTGGAAATCCAGGTAGACAAGGCAGAATTTGTCGGGTGTAAGTCCAAGTTGTGTGCTTACCCCTGGGTTGGCCAAATGATATAGCAGCGAGGTCTTGCCGATCCGTCGTTCACCGACGATCGAGGTGGATTCGTGGGCTGAGGAGAGGAGGCGGTTCACGATCTGGCGGATCTCTGCCTGGCGGCCATGGAAGCGGGTTGGATCTTTGATTGGGTTCCCGAAGGTAAATGGATTCATGGATATTCCCTCGCCGGGTTACGGCTGGTTCAGGTTCCAGATTTTAAAATTATCGAAGGCAACGGACTGGGGGAGCCAATTCACTTCACCATTTTTGTAACCGGAGGGCAGCAGCGCCATAATACTCGGGCTGACCGTTCATATAGAGTGCAACAGATTCTCCCTTTACAATGATGAGCACATGATTGATGTCTTTCTCACCATCTATATAGGCGATGGGGATCACTGATGCTTGATTGGTAACTGTTACTTCGCCCCCGGCATAAAAGTCGAATCCCTGTATCCCCCGGAAGTAAAATGTCCACCTATCGTTTTCTGCATGCTCAGGCAAAAAGCGGTAGTCCATTTCGATCACAAAATCGGTATACCACATCGTCCAGCTAAATTGACAGTCTCCCGGATGCATTTCTCCATCATATAGGATGGTTTTCCCAGGGGAACAGTTGGGCTTTATAAAATCCTTAATATCATCTTTATTGAAGGCGGCATCTACGTTTGCAACACGGCCCAGCGATGGAAGCCAGGATCGGTTCGGCGAAATCTGTCACCCAGGCTGGCATGGGAGTGGCAGCTTCAAGTGTGGGGGGAGCTGTAACAGTCGGGAGAGCTGTAGTAGTCGCGGGGGCAGGAATTGTCGGTTTGGAAGTGGGGGTTGAATTGACGAGAGAATCGATATTCCAGAATTTCACATTATCGAACCTGATCTTTGCCTGCCCGTTGGTATTGGCATAAATCCAGATCTGATCTCCCGATTTACCTATCCCCTCAGTATGATCGAGGAGTTCGCTATTCAGGAAGACCACGGCCCGGGAGCCGGTATAAATTAATTGCAGATGACTCCATTTTCCTTGCAGAGATCCGCCAGTATTTCCACTTTTGGAGATCGAGTTATCTGTCAGCCCAATGAACCATTTTTGGAAATCCAAATCAATGTCCACATCAAAATTTGTTTCAGGGTTTGCACCTATGGAAGGGAAACCCATGCCAAGGGTCGTTCCCCCGGTACTCTCTTCGAAAAAGAAATCGACTTCCACCCCAAAATTTCCTGCGTTCATGGAAGGTGAGGAGAGGACAAGTTTCTCGGTAGGGGTGCCAGCTTGAAGCACCATATTGAGGGCACCGTCTGCGATGAGGTCACTGGCAAGGATGCCTTCAGCAATTTGCTCCCATGAATTACTGGTATTCGAAAATTGGTCCTCAAAGTCCGGGGATGTATCAGCCATGTGTGCCAGGATGGGCTCAAGGAACACCAGGTCTGCAGGGAGCGTTGCAATTGCCCTTTGCGTTTCTGCAGCGGTGGGAGTTTGTTGCCGGGCGGTTGAAAGAGTACCCCACAACCTGGGTCCAAATAAAACACCCAGCACCGTCAGGGCTGCCACCCCCAGGAAGCCGAATATCCATGACCTGCGCCAAAACGGGATGGCTTTATTGGCCTGCACGGCTTCCACAAGCAAACGGGTGGTTGACTTGTATGCGGGATCCTGGGCAATGATGCCCTGCAGCAATTCGATTGCCCGCCCGAAATGCTTCTTCCGTATCTCCTCTTGTGCTTCAGCATAATCCCCGGCCAGCTTGGCAACCTTGCGGGTCTGCATGACGATTTCTTCAACTTCTTTTTGGTCCTCAGGCTTCTGGGAGAGATATTCAGACCAGGCTGCCAGGGCTTCGTCGAACCGTTCGGCGCGTGCCAGGCTCTGTGCCTGTGTTTTTAGCGCACTTAACTTTGCCTCTTGTTGCTGAGCCCGGATTTTCTTTAATCTTGCCTCAATCTCCTCACTTGGGTTGACTGCCAGGATTGAGGTTAAAGATTCGATCGCCTCCTCCAACCGCCCAGACCTGACGGCCGCATCCACGCTGACCAGCAAGGCAGCTTGCCGCGCCTGCTCCTGGGTGATTTTTAACCGCTCAAATTTTTTCTTTATCGACGCATCGTCGGGTGCTAAAGCCAGTGCCTCTTCCAGCGCCTTGACCGCGCCATCCCAGTTCTTTGCGCTCTCCTCTTTTCCAGACCTGGCAAGCAGGCTGCCCAAAACTTTGTGTAAATTCTGTTCCCTTGCTTCCTTTACGCGTGTGATCAGGGCTTGGTTTTCAGGAGTGAAATGGAGCGCCTCTGCAAAGGCGGATAAGGCTTCTTCATTTTTCCCCTCCGACAGCGCCTTCTCAGCGCGTTGGCTGCTGAGTTCTGCCATGCGTCCGCGTGCCTCGGTGTGTTCGGTATTGATCGCCAGCACCCGCCGGTAAGACTGCACAGCTTCTTTCGGGCGGTTTTTCGACATGGCCGTGTCACCCAATGCCAGGAGTGCCTCGCATAATCCCGCCCGCGCCGATACATCTTCATCGTCCATTGCCAGTGCTTTTTCAAATTCCACCACAGCCTTGTCGTATAGTTTCTGGTCCATATAGGTCAGCGCGATGTTGACCTGCGCCTGGAGGTTATCTTTTGAAACGGCCAGTGCCTCCTGGAAACTGGTAATGGCTTTATCAAAAACTCCTGCATCCTTGAATTCCAGGCCGATCTCGATGTAACGATTCGCAATGGGATTGACTTCGGTCAATTCCTCCCGTGCCTGCTCGATCGGCCGGTTTTTCTGCAACCAGAGCTTCAGCAGGTGCAGCACGAACCGGTTGTCTGAAGCGAGCACATCCTTCTCCCGCAGGTGCAGCAAGCCTGAATTCAGATCTGTTTCACTGAAGCGGATATGCTGTTTTCGTAAATAGTCGGCTACCGCGCGGTTGTCGGTTTTGTCCAGTTGAGCCAGCGCGGTCAGACCCCACTTTTCGATGTCCGAGGCCTCGTCCCAGACAAATTTAAGGTTGACGGTGCCGCGCTCAACCACATCCTCAAGGATCGCCTCCACATCTGATTTGGCGATCCTGCGCTGTTCAGTGCGCTGGCAGCGGGCAAAGAGTTCGTGGCAGGTGAGTTGCGTGAAATAAGGATGGCCGGAGGCGATGCTGTAAATTCGATCTACTGCCGCGCGCTCGTATTCAAGCACGCCTTCCACGGGTCTGGTGATAAGGTTTTGGGTCTCTTCTTCCGAGAGAAAACTGATCTTCTTGTAGAGGGCGGTCTTGAAGAAGTTGGTGTACGCCGCCTGCATGTTCTCCAGTTTGCGCCCTGAGGAACCGATCGAGAAGATGAAATTCAACCCTTCCCGCCCCATCAACCTGCGCAGGTAGTCTATCAACGGTCGTGCCAGTTCCTCCTCGATCTTGCTTTCATCCAGGTTATCAAACTCGTCGAAAGTGAGCAGCAGGGTCTGGCTGGGCATTAGCTTTCGAAGGTTTGCAAGGAATTGGTGTTCAAAGTATTCGAGGTCTTTTGCGAAATCCTCTTTTTCGGGGATCGGGATTTCGATATTTCTTTCCAGCTTCAGCACGTGCACGGTCTCACGCGCCAGCCACCACAGGAAGCGGTCGAGGGTCGTGTGTGTTCGACCCTGCAAGTCGAAGAAGACCGGGATGTACTTATCAGACAATCGGTTGCCGAGTTGTTTTAGTACGGAGGTTTTCCCCACTCTGCGTTGTCCGTGAATGACCAGGATGTGGTCGGCGTACTGTCCTGACAGGCTGTTTTGAATCCATTCGAATACATCATTCCGGCCAAAGAACATCCGTTGTTCAGTGACTGGCGCTCCAGCGATGTAAGGATTTACAATATCTGCCATGAGACCCCTCGTCTATCAATAATGGCTGATGAATTCCAACACGTTTCTTAAACATTGTATAGGTATCCAGCCAGAATTGCAACAGGACTCACCGGTATGACAGTGGGTTCCGTCAACCTGGATCTTCATTCCCCGCTGGAATCCCATCCAATTCCAAGCGTGATCAAATAGAGTTTTTTAGGGGGTTCAGTTCGACGACCGGGGGAAACTGAGTACATCTGTCTAGACGATTGATGCCACAGCCTATTTCATTAAGGGTGCTAATCTTGTATAGTAATTCTATATAAATACACACATTTTTAGTGTTGTTTATGTCTTTTTTTTACACTTATAAACACGTGCGTACAAGGAAAGAATTTATGGAAGAGCAATTAACCCAAAGCGGGGGGGAAACCATTGCGATCATGAATGTGCATGACGTCGCTAGCTATTTGCGGCTGAGTGAAGCAAAAGTATATAGGCTGGCTAACGAAGGAAAGGTACCCTCCTTTCGCTTAGGGAAAAGCTGGCGATTTAGAAGAGATGTAATTGATGAATGGACAAAGAATGAGACCCTGTCCATTCCATCCTGGAAGGAGGTGATTTGGTAGCCTCGCAGCAATAATGCTGCGGACGTGGATTGATCAGGAATTGGTTCTGCAGTGCAGGTTCAATAAAAAAGGCTTCAAAAAGCGGACACTTTTTGAAGCCGGTCACGAAAGGCCCGGATGGGAACCCTTGGTGAATTATTAATTATACACCTCGGGGGAATGATAAGTCAATTACCGACCAGGGCTCTCCTTGAACCAGCTGCACGATCGAACCTCCACGAAAAAGAAACTACCTGAAACGAGTAAACCAGGCAATTTCCAACAGACCCATCCAGATCCGAACCAGTTTTCCATTCGGTAACAGGATGAGGTTGGCCAAAACCATTCAATTCAAATCTATCAATCATTTTGGAGGAAAATAAAATGAAAAAGAGAATTACGATCATCGTCACCCTGGTCTTGAGCATTGCCATGCTCGCCACCGGTGCATTTGCGTACTTTACAGCCACCTGCCAGCACTGGAACCATTAAAGCTGGTACTCTCGATACTGCGAATTGCATCAGATCCCCACTGACGCTTGCCCAGATTACGAATGTGGTTCCTCAGCCGAGACACCTTGGATGGTCGAAAAACCTTGCTCCAGGAGATATTTATCAGTGGAAATATATGGATGATAAATACCGGATCCCTAGGATCTGCAGCACGTGGGTTTCACGGACGGTTTTACCGGATATCTGCTGCCAATATTGCTCCGTTGGAATTAACCTTGTCTATACTATTCAGACAATGGATTGCAATTGGATTCCGACATGCAGCATGATCCTATTCATTGATCCCAATAACGACGGCAATATGTCACTTGCTGAGCTTGGCGCTGTAATGGCTGGTGGCGAGCGGAATATCGGGTATGGCGGAGATCCCTGTATTTCGTGCTCCAGTCGGCACGGAGTTGAATGGGTCGAATTTACACTTATCAATTTGATCTGCATGCAGATGACAACTCTTTTCAAGGAGTACATTTCGACTAAACTTGGTCTAGTCACAGGATATCAAACCCCTAGACATCCGTAATCAATACTCAGCCTAGATATTTACTCTTTTTGAAATGGGGTGTTGGCACAGCCAACACCCCAAATCTAGATAATTACAACGAAATTTCTAATGAAAAAAATTGGCAATATACTGTTTTATAGCCTGGTAGGACTTTTGGTTTTTATTCTCCTGAGCCAGGTCGGGCTGCTGCCCTTCCGGTTTGTTTATCTGTTCTCAGGCTCCATGAGGCCAACCTACCAGCCCGGTGACCTGGCAGTGGTTTTCGAGCAGAAGGACATGGTTGTCAAACCCGGTGATGTGATCCTGTTCACCTCCCCCATGGGTCCCACTATTCACCGGGTGGTCAGCGTCGACAATGGGCTGATCACCACCAAGGGCGATGCCAATAATGCAGCAGATTTGGAAAAGATCACAAATGTGGAAGGCAAAGTTCTGTTTATGATCCCCAAGCTTGGGTATGGGATCGATTTTATCAAGAACCTGTTCAGGCGCGGTTAAATTCTGCGCAAGCGGAGTCTGGGTCTAGGTGGTATTAGGTCGCGAAATGTTCATCCAATCTATTTTTGTGTTCGGCTTAATCAACTGCTCGGGACAGCTCAGTCCCTGAATTTTTGGAGGATTTCTTCTCCAACCTGAAGAGTGTATGAAAATATTTCTTAGTTACGCCGCGTCTGTTGTTCTCATCTTCCTTATTATCATTCTCGCCCCATTAGCCTATGGGACCCTAAATAACCGTTGGTACAAGGTGTTGGCGATCGATGGAAACTCGATGTCCCCAGCGTTGGAGTTTGGTGATCTGATTGTGGTCACCCCCCCTACGGAAACCATCCCCGCAGGCACAATTGTCACCATGAACGTGGATGGCAGCCTGGTCACTCACCGGCTGCTAACCCAATACCAGGGGGGCCTCCCGGAAACCAAAGGGGATGCAAACCAAACTGCCGATAATTTTTCAGGAAGCAATCTGAAAATTGTCGGGATCGTCCGCTTGTACTTTCCGAATTTTGGATATCCGTTTTTATACTTCCGCTCCTTGTTAAGTAAGAATTGACCGGGAAAATGATGCTTCCTGATCAACTGAAGAAAATAGATTCTCTGGTTCTATAAGGAGAAAAAGAAAAATGAAAAAGATATGGATCTTCGGAATTGCTGGAGTATCTTTGTACTTTTATCCATCCTGGCCTATGGCCTGATCGACACGGGTGCCTGGTTTTCAGATACCGTGTCGAGCACAGGCAATCAACTGAATGCGGCCAGCTTGAAATTGACCGTGAACGAATTGCGCGGCACCAGGCAGACCTATGCGCTGGACAACATCCGGCCTGGTGACTGGCAGCTTGGCGGGCAGGCGATCGTGAAGAACGATGGAACCATTCCCGGCCATCTCTGGTACGAGATCGAGAATATCAGCCCCGCAGAAGGCCTGCTGGGTGATTTGGTGTATCAAAAATTCCAGGCTAATACTGAACCCTGGGATCACTTTGGTGGCGACCTGGTGATAAACCAGTCCGATGGCATCCGCGTGGATGTAGCCGATCTTGAGCCCGGAGAATCCATTCCGTTGGTGGTCTATTACCGCTGGCCGCTCACCGAACAGGATAACGACGCCCAGGGTGCAACGTTAACCTTTGACGTGATCTGGCACCTCGATCAAATTCAACAAGTGCCCTAAAGTGAAGATGGGCATATTTTGTCTGATACATGCCTTTCAAGAGTAGAGTTCGATTGAAATGAAAAGAATCCTTGTCCCGGTTTCGATTTTGCTGATAGCCCTGGTAACCTGGGGGTTGATGGAATCCCAGGCTTCCTTGGGAGTCACATCCAGGACGAGGGTTGCGGTTTCGGCAGCTTCACTGGATTTCGGCCTAAACGTTGAAGAAAACACCAGCAGGGAGATCGATCTTGGGGGAGGTGACACCAGGCGATTCCGGGGTGATCACGGTAACCGTAAACAATGTTGGCACCATTGCGGGAACAATTTGTGTGGAGAAGATTTCCGTTCCTCTCCAATTTTTACTCCAGCCCCACGGATCGTTGTGATGTTGTGGTTGAGCCTGGGACATCAGTCCCGTTTACTCTTGAATGGTCTCTCCCATTTTCTGGCTCATGATACCGGGATGGATGGAACCGATTTTGAGTTTTCCATGATCATCCGGTTTGAAAATGGGTACATAGTAACAAAGAAATTATTAATTAATGGAACGATTAGTGATCCAGCCGATACCCCCACACCCACCTCAACCGATACC
>CAWFNU010000011.1:0-292680 GCA_963817265.1 uncultured Chloroflexia bacterium | reverse complement strand
TTGATATCTTTAAGGATTTTCTCGGTAATTGCTTTGGCAGCCTGTTCATTGGAAGTGGTGCACACGCCGATCTTTAACCCAGCCTCCATGGACTCTTTCATGAACCGGTGGATCCCAGGTCTCAACGGCAGCTTCCCACTCTCGATCAACTCAACAAAAAGAGCTGTCTTGCGTTTGTGCATTTCCTTGATGAGATCGTCCACTTTTTCTGCGGGGATTGCCTTGCTAAAGCCCTTGGTTTGCAGGTGATGCTTCATCCGTTCTTTACCACCAGCGATCTGAAGAAGTTCATGGTAGTAGTCCACACTCCATTCATCTGTAAAACCAAATTCTTTAAAAGTCATATTGAAGGAGACGCGATGGCCGTCCCTTTCCGTGTCTATAATCACACCGTCCTGATCAAAAAAAACTGCTTTGATTTTTCCCATTCTTTGCCTCCTCTCTTAGATAACCCTGGAGGTCATTTCAACCTCCAGGGTATGCGGATCACTTTTTCGTAAGAAACTCACGCACGACATCCACAGCCATGCGGTTTTCCTCTTTTGTACCAATGGTGATTTGGAACCAACCATCGCTGCCGTATTTTTCCGTTTCCGGGCGAAAGATCAAACCTTTCTGCTCGGCGTAGGCTACCATATCCTTACCCTTCTTCCCTGTTTCGCCGCAATCAAAAAGTATGTAATTGGCTTTGGAAGGAAACACTACCAGGTGGGGAACTTCACTAAGTGCCTCGGTGATGAAATCGATTTCGCTATTGTTGAACTTAACTCTGAATGCCAATGCTTCTGTATCTTCCAGCGCAGCCAGTGCCGCCCACATGGGGATCGTGCCCACATTCCAGGGGAGCAGGGCAGCTGAGATCTGTCCGATCACATCCTTATCGCCCATGGCATAGCCAAAGCGCAAGCCGGCGAGACCGTAAGCTTTGGAGAGCGTACGCGTAACGATCACATTCTTGAATTTTTTGGTAAGGGCAACCTGGGACATGCCCAGACCGGCGTATTCGACATAAGCCTCATCCACAATGAACGGGATGCCTGTTTCAGCAATGCGCACAAAATCCTTGGCATCCATAAAGTTGCCAGTTGGATTGTTTGGATTGGCAATGACGATGATCTTGGTCTTGTCAGTTATTGCTTTGAGGATTCCCGCAGCATCATATTGTAGGTACTTATCCTTGTAGATCATTGGTACAGAGACCATCTTGCCACCCAGGATGGTACCGCGGCAGCTTATAAATGCCGAAGCATGGGGTATGCTGGATCACTTCTTCTCCGGCTGCCAGAAAGCAACGGAAGATATTGTCATACACTTCACTGGAACCATTTCCCAGCATCACGTTCTCTGCACCATCCAGCCCATTGATCTGGGCAATCTTCCCGCGAACCACCAAGCCCTGATCCGGATAGCGGTTTGACATCTTGGCATATTTAATAATCGCTTCCAGCACTTTCTCGGATGGTTGGTTTGGGTTTTCGTTGGACATCATGCGGTGTAATTCGGGTTTTTTCCAGGCCAGTTCGATATGCCCGGAAATATACATCGGAATGCCTTTTACCCAGGGAACAAAATATTCTTCAATCTTCTTCATGTGAAACTCCTTTTTCTTGAATGATGAACAAAGGGAAATTTAGAGGGACGTATTCACGTTCCTCACTATTCCCCAAAATAACTAAAACAATCTTATGCCTTGCCTGCACTTCCAAGGATGTCGATCCAATTACCTACAGCTGTTCGGATGGCAGCTCTGACAGCTTCATCGACTTTGCCAGGATCATATTCTTCCCGGTGCGCAGCGATGTAATCGAATTCAGCATCGATCATGGTGCGCTTTAATTCGGTGGAAACGTTCACCTTCGCACCACCCATTGCAATCAATTTCTTGATGTAATCTTCGGGCAATCCGGTTCCGCCATGCACCACCAGTGGCGTCTTGATACTCTTGCCATTCATCATTTGGTTGATCTGGCCCAAGCGCTCAAAATCAACTTTGGGATTTTTGGTTTTATACACTCCATGGGCAGTACCAATGGCTGGAGCGAATATGTCCAGTCCGGTTCGCTCTACGAATTCTACAGCTTGTTTTGGGTTGGCCAGTTGAGTTTCGTCTTCGGACACCTTAATCTGATCTTCCACTCCACTGACAGTGCCCAATTCGCCTTCCACCGAGATGTTCCCTATTTTGTGGCAGTAATCAACGATTTCCTTTGTTTGGCGAATATTCTCCTCGTAGGGCTGTTTGGAAGCGTCGATCATAATATTGGTATAGCCTGCATCGGCACATATTTTGCAATGCGCAATGTCTGTGCAGTGATCCAGATGCAGGCAGATCGGGATGGGTGCCGATTTTGCTATGGTGCGGTAAATTGCCACCAACACATCGACCCCCAGAAACTTGGACGGTTTAACCGATGTCTGGATGATTAATGGTGACTTCTTTGAAATTGCAGCGTCCACCACCCCTTCCATCTGGACCAGGTCGGTTATATTGAAAGCGCCAATGGCATACTTCCCCTTGGCTGCTTCCACCATGATTTCTTTCGCGTTCACAATAGACATTTTATTATCCTCCTGATAGATCAGAATTATCCCAGCTGTGAAATAAACAAGAAATTGTGACGGCTCGGTATAATTACCCTTCCCCTGGTTGAATGGTAATTATACAACCGTCCAAGACATTTACGATTTGATTCGCTCACCCTTGGGATCCCACAATGGTGATTGGACAACCACAGCCCCCACTTGCTCTCCCAGGAATTCGACCTCCAATTCTGTTCCAGCTTTGGTAAATTCCATCGGCAGATATGCATAAATAATGCTTTGACCGACAGAATAGCCGTATCCGCCTGCTGCTACCCAACCGATCATCTTCCCATCTTTCGAGCGGATTGGTTCCTTGCCCAGGGCAATCGTTCGGTTGTCGGAGAGGGTCATGCAGCATAACTTGCGCGTTAACCCGGCTTCTTTCTGCTTTAAAAGGGCTTCCTTCCCTATAAAATCCTTTTTATCAAACTTGACAGCGAAGCCCAAACCAGCTTCGAGCGGTGAATAATCCGGACTGATCTCACTGCTCCAATAGCGGTACCCTTTTTCAAGCCGAAGGGAGTCGATTGCCTTATAACCGGCTGCCACAAGCCCCTCGGGTTGCCCGGCTTCCCAAAGCGTATCCCAAAGCCGCAGTCCGTATTCCATTGGGCAGTAAAACTCCCAGCCCAATTCACCAACGTAGGTAACGCGGGATGCAAGGGTGGGTATGTCGCCTACTACAATCCGGCGGGCAGTCATGTAGGGAAAGCCCGCGTTCGACACATCGTCCTTGGTGACTTTCTCAAGGATTTTGCGCGCCTTGGGTCCCCACAGACCCAAACAGGCATAAGACGAACTTACGTCTTCGATCGCCACTGAGCCATCCTCCGGCATGTTCAAAGACAACCAGGACAGATCGTGCTGCCCAAAGGCTGTTCCGGTGACGATGAAAAAGCGCTCCTCAGCCAGGCGTGTGACTGTAAAGTCGCATTCGATTCCACCACGCTTATTCAGGCACTCGGTATATATGATCGTTCCCACCGGCTGATCGATTTGGTTCGCACAAACATTGTTCAAGAATGCCAATGCGCCAGGACCGCGCACTTCAAATTTATTGAATGACGTTTCATCGAATAATCCTGCGCTCTCACGCGTTTTCAAGTGCTCGTAGCCGATGGCACGAGACCAGTTGTGATGAGCCCAGCCCTTGGGTTCGTGCCCGTGGCGCGCCTTTTCTTCGTAGGGTTTGAACCAATTGGGACGTTCCCACCCGGTCTTTTCTCCAAAGAAACAGCCCAATTCCTGCAGGCGATGATACGTGGGTGAGAATTCTTAGACCACGGCGCGAAAGACGCTCCTCGCCGGGATAATGGATATCATAATACTGGGTGTACGTCTCGAGCGTGCGTGCTACTGTATAGTCCTGGCTGTTGTAGTTGGACCCGAAGCGACGGACGTCCAGCCGCCAAACATCCCATTCCGGATGTCCATCGATAATCCATTCGGCCATGGTTTTTCCTATACCGCCAGCTCCAGCCAAGCCATGGGCACAGAAGGCAGCTGCCACCCAAAATCCCTTTACCGATGTGGGGCCAAGCAGGAACTCGCCATCCGGGGTGAACCCTTCCGGTCCGTTTAAGAGCTGAATCACCTCGGCAGTCTCCACTGCAGGAACGCGTTTAATGGAGTTCTCCATCAGTGGGGTAAAACGCTCCCAGTCGGGGGGCAGAAGTTGGTATTTAAAATCGCGCGGGATGCCATTTAGCCCGAATGGTGCCGGATTGCGTTCATAACCACCGGTTACCAGCCCTCCGACCTCCTCTCTCCAGTAGACCAGCAAATCTGGGTCCCGCAATGTTGGGAAATCATGCCCCACACCCTGGATCGGTTTGGTGATAATGTACAGGTGCGCCATTGGCACAATTGGGAGGGTGAGTCCAACCATCTTGCCCACTTCACCACCCCATTGCCCGGCAGCATTCACAACAACCTCTGTCTCGATCGTGCCTTTATCGGTGACCACATCGTGGACTCGGCCGTTTTTTAAGTTTATCTTTTCCACATTGGTGTCTGTAAATATTCGCGCCCCGCGTTGTTTCGCACCGGTTGCCAGTGCGTTGGTTAAACCGGTCGGGTCGATAACCCCATCGTTGGGTGTGAAGGCAGCACCGGCAATACCCTCCGGGTTCATGATTGGGAAAAGGTCCATCGCTTCCTTGGCAGAGATCAAGTCCATCGGTACGCCGAAGGATTGCGCCATTCCAACCAGCCGTTTAAGGTCTTCCATGCGCTCAGCTGAAGAAGCCAGTCGCAAGCCACCCACCTCACGCCAGGCTGGATCATGACCGGTTTCCGCCTTCAATTTTCGGTACAGGTCGGTGCTATAGTGCATCATACGGGTTAGGTTGGCATCCGAACGCATCTGTCCCACAAGACCTGCTGAATGCCAGGTGGAACCACTGGTCAGCTCATGACGTTCCAGGATGACAACATCTTTCCATCCCATAAGCGTTAAATGGTATGCGATGCTGCATCCGCCGACGCCTCCCCCGATGACGACTGCTTGAGCACGAGTGGGAAGATCAGACATTTTTACTTACCTCCTTAAGCCATTCATTCCATTTTGGATTTTTGATGTTTTCAATGACGCGGCCAAAGAATTTGTCGGCATAGTCACGAAAGTCGAACTCGAGCTTCGAGATACCAATCTGAACGAGTGCCCAGGTTGCCTCGCGCAGATCAGACATGATTTTCATGATTTTTAAGTGTGCCCACTGAGTGGAATTATCCTCCTCGAAATAACATTTCAAAAGCCAGCGGTCCTGCTCATCGGTCAATTGATGGTGGTCAGAAAAATTTGCCAGGTCAAAATAAATATCACCCATGCCAGCATACTCCCAATCCAGGACATAGAGATGACCATTGGATAGGAAGTTTGCATTGAGTAAATCGTTGTGACAGGGATAAAGTGGAAATGATTGAGAAGTCAGGGCAACCTCGGCAGACTGGGTACGTTCGATTAGCCAATTAAAATCCTTTGGGAAGGTTACTTTATTCCGGTGGGCAATTTCTGAATAATTCGCGATCACTCGAAAAACATTGAACGTGCCGGGAATTTCCGGCATATTGTGGATTTTTCGAACGACGTCCATGACCCGACGGATATTTTCCGGTTGGCAGATCTCGTCTGGCAGGATTGGTCGTCCGGTTATGAAGCGGGTAACCAGGTAGCCTTCTGGCTGGATAAAGTAAAATACTTCCGGAGCAATGCCCAGCTTGCCGGCTGCCAGGTTTGCAGCATATTCGTACTGTCGATCAATTCCCAATAGCTCTGTATCTGCGCCAGCAATCCGAAGTACGAATGCTTCTCCTGCAACCTCAATTTTAAAATTGCTGTTGGTTATTCCACCTCCAAGTGGAGTGGCTTTCAGGTCCGTGGCATCCGCCCATTGAGGAACTCGGGCAAGCGCCTCTTCAAGCGAAAGAGACAAATTTGGCATTCTCCGATTTAAAGAAATATAAATTATGGATATAGCAAAGGCGATTGGGGCGACTTTTCAGGGTGCCCACAATTAATGTCTACTTTTGCCAGATGGATCCGGGCTTCGCCATTTCAGCAACAATGTCGAAAGAAGAAATGATACCGAGTGGGAAGGCCTGCGGATCATCCTGGTCGATCACCACCAGGCGATGGTAATGTTTTTGAATCATCAAGTCAGCCGCTTCCCGCAACCTGGCGTGAATATCGATTGTCAAAGCAGGGTGCATAATGTCTTTCACGGTCAGTTTTTCATCGACTCCGTTTTGCACATAGGGCAGCAAATCTTTACCACTGACCACCCCTTCCGGTTTGCCTTTCGCGTCCACCACCAGGACCGAGCGCCAGCCTGCCTGGGTCATAGTCCGCGCGGCAGAGGTGAGAGGGGTTTTATCGCGACAGACCAGGATTGCATCTGACATAACATCCGCCACGGTGTGACGCAAGGGTTTTTCTTCCAAGGCAATACTGGAAACAAAATCAGAAGTCGAAATAACCCCTGTTGGAATCCCCTTATCAGTAACCATTAGTCGATTGATATCTTTTTCTATTAATAATTGGGCAGCATCACCCAGGGGCATGTTAGCCTCAATGGTGTCGATGGGAGCAGACATCAGTTCCCCGGCCGTTATGTTTCGCATTGTCGACAGGCTTTGGGAATCCTCCGACAGCCATTCCCCTGCAAGCAGGTCGTAATCGGAGATGATCCCAATTGGGCGACCATCGCGATCAGTAACAATCAAAGCATGGACGTGATGCTGGGTAAGCAGGACGGATACCTGACCCAGGGTGGCATCCGGGCGGCATGTAAGCAAACCAGGATGCATCAGGTCACGGACAAGTTTTGTCATAACCGCCTCCTATCCTTTATTGAACTTCATCCACATCTTTATACCATTTCACGCGATCGCCAACCCTGGCACGTAATCGCCAAGCGAGTGATTTAGGTTCCTGCTCGATCCCCGCCAGCGCTTGTTTTACTTGCGAATCAATCATCTCTTTTTGCTCGATGGTGAGCACCTCGTAACCTTGAGCCATTTGTCGTACTTTGCCGAGGTTCATGGTCGTGGTGCGCCATAAGCCCCAATCGGTGCTGCAAAGCATGGCAACTCGTTTGATGTTGATAATCTCATGATCTTTGTCGCCCAGTGGATGTTCGAGCAACAGCATGATGGTATCAATGATATCCTTTTCATTTATCTGTACGATCTGCATTTTTTCAAGCAACATCTCTGCCAGAGGAATGCTGGGATGATCGACCTCCAATCTTCCATCCCAATGGATCACGTGACAGAAATCGAGTTTGCCAAAAAAAACGTCAATGTGTAGACCAGCTTCCGGCTTTTCGAATATCGAGCGATCGCCTTCCGAAACAATAAAGACCTCACGGTTTTCGTGATAACCGAGCCCTGCCATCAACACCTGGATTTCTTTGGTTTGTTTGTGATATGCTGCAAAATCAATATCAGTGTAGGCCCGGCCCATGGCAGCCTGAAGATAACCATATTTTTGGCAGTGCATCTGGAAAGCCAATGACCCGATAACTCTCAATATAATCCCAGCATCTTCGCTGGCTTTTAGGATGCGTTTTAGTTCGTTTTCAAACTTATTGCGCTCGGCTTGATCTTGTTCGCCCATTCCGATGGAACTGCTAGTCATACTCTTCTCCTACGATGAGGTCTCAGCGAACAGCCCTGGTCGAATACGAGCGGTTTGCAGTCTGACAGCTGGAAAAATCCACGGTCATTATAATAAATAATGCAAAAACTTGCAAATTTCTTCAGATTCTTATATAATCCAATATACAAATATTGGATGTCGTTCAACCGACTGCAAAGCGTCTTAATTATTAATGAGCAAACATCTCATTCCAGCACAAAGACGGGAGCGAATCCAGGAGTATCTGGCAACTCATAAAATCGTCCGGATGGACGATTTGTATAAAATGCTGGGTACCTCCGAAGCCACCGTGCGCCGTGATCTGGAATGGTTGGAACGCGAAGGCGTAGTTGAAAGAACTCACGGGGGGGCGATCCTCAGCCAAAGGCTGACCCTGGAACCTGAATATTTCCAAAGAGCCCAAAAACATCCTGAAGAAAAACGATTGATCGGCGAATTGGCAGCATCGCTTATTGATGCCAATGACGTCGTCTTTATCAATAGCGGTACAACCACTACGCAAGTCATTCGCTATATCCGCGGTGATCAAGGAATTACCGTGTTTAGCAATAACGTTTATGCTGCCCTCGAGTTGGGTGAGGCTGGTTTTAAGCATCACTTGATCGGGGGAGAGTTTCAACCCAATTCCAATTCCGTGGCAGGTCGCTTTGCGATCGATAATCTTCGACAGGTTTATGCTGACAAGGTTATCCTGGGGGTGGATGGTGTTAGCTTGAAACATGGTTGCACAGTGCCATCGAACGCTGAGGCAGAAGTAGTTCGACAGATGATAGAACGCACCAGGGGTCAGATCATCATCGTTGCTGATCATAGTAAGTGGGGAGTTGTATCAAACTTTCAAATTGCCTCAATTGATGAAATCGATAAATTTATAACGGATGGAGCCATTGACTCATCTGTGCACGAATCTTTATTGGCTCATTCAGTGGTTAGCCTGGTTGCCAATTCAAATACATTGAAAGTCTGACATCCGTTTATTCAGAGCAATTCCTGGTAGATCGGAGACAAACAAATGCCCCTCTTTTCAAAGGAAACAAATAAGAAAATGACTCGCCTGTATTTTGCCACCGATTTACATGGTTCGGAACGAACTTATCGGAAGTTTATCAATGCCGGGAAATTCTATGATGTAGACATCCTAGTGATGGGCGGAGATATTACTGGAAAATTACTTATTCCAATCATCAAAGAGAAGAATGAACATTACCGTGCCACATTGCAAGGTCGTGTTGAAGAAATTGCCACACAATCAGAACTGGATGAGCTTATTGTTCGGTTGGGTACCCTGGGCTTTTACCATAAGATCATGGAAGAAGATGAGTTCCATGCCCTCTCTCAGGACGAAAAGGCAGTTAATGAATTGTTCCACGAGGTAGCGCGCCAGCGGCTAAGCAAGTGGGTGGACCTGGCGGAAGAGCGGCTGGCTGGGACGGGAAAAAAATGCTATGTAACCGGTGGCAACGATGACTCCCCCGAAGTGTTAACTGCCATTATGCGGGAAGGAACCAATTCATTCTTTGCATGCGAAGGGGAAGTCGTTCAGGTGGACGAGGATCATACGATGATCTCGGTTGGTTTTAGTACCCCAACTCCCTGGAAAACTCCCCGTGAAATTAGTGATGAAAAACTGGGTGAAATGATCGAGGAAATGGTGTCTAAAGTGCCCAACTTAAACCATGCCATTTTTAATTTTCACGATCCACCTGTTGACTCGACCCTGGATACTTGTCCAATGTTAGATTGGGATAAAGATCCTCCCGAGCCGATTATCCAGGGTGGGCAAACGGTCATGTATGGCGCTGGAAGTAAATCAGTCCGCACTGCCATCGAAAAATACAAGCCGATGCTGGGTTTGCATGGTCACATCCACGAATCACAATCGGTGGCAAAGATCGGACGCACTACTTGTATCAATCCGGGATCCGAATATGGAGAAGGGATATTGCGCGGTTGCCTGGTAACGTTCACTGCAGGTGAGGTGACTGGCTACCAAATGACAAGTGGTTAATCGCCATGTAAATGGAAAGGAGGCAATTCTTAATAATATCAATAACATTCATTATTAATTTTCACGTGTGAGATGGATATGCGGAGCTAAAAATATCCAGTCGAGTCAATATACCAATATTTGGTATAGCTTACTTCAAAGGAGGAAGCAATGGCAGCAACAACAACTCCAAAACCAGAAATCTTTACACGGAAGGCTTCTGGGCTTGTACGGGTAATGTCCCCGTATTCTGCATTCGTCTATAACATATTGACCATGGGCCTGATTTTCCCATGGACCTACTTGTGGGCCCCCGGTTCCCTCCCGGGAGGACACCTTGTTTGGGGAATTATCCTGGCAATGGTGATCGAAATTCCGATTGCTTTTGTTTATGTCTGGCTATCCACGGCCCTGCCGCGCTCAGGGGGTGATTATGTATTCCAAAGCCGTGTGTTCGGTGGCGGTCTGGCTTTTACCGTGGTAATGTCCGGATTTGTCATTTGGATTTTACAGTGGGTGGCGCTTTCAGGATGGTTAGTTTCTTACTTGGGGTTCGCTCCGCTTTTCCTCGGCCTGGGTGCCACAATGCACGTGGCTTCCTTATCTAATCTAGGCCTGTGGTTTACCACCGCAACGGGCATCATCACAGTGAGCATCGCCAATGCCCTGATCGCTCTCATATTACTGACATCGGGCTTCAAGAACTATGTTCGCTTCCAGCACGTGATGTGGTGGGGCACGCTTTTGTGCTTTGCCACGGTGTTTTTCGTGCTCTTTACTACTCCTGCCAGCCAATTTGTCGCACGTTTGGATGCATTTGCCGTGGCTTCTGGCGGAGTAGCCAACTTCTACCAGACTGCCGTAAATGCAGTTACTCAGGCAGGGATTAACCTTCATCCGCCATTTAGTTTAATGGCAACTCTGCTGGTGGCGCCCATTGCCTGGACCAGCCTGCAATGGGCCACCTATTCTGCTGAGCAAAATGGCGAAATCAAGGATGCTCGCAGCTTCCGCTCGCAAGCCTTCATCATGGTTGGCTCTCTGATTGTGACTGGTCTCCTTCTCGCTTTGCTAGCACTGGGGATCCAAAAAGTGGCTGGTTCCGAATTCCTGTATGTAGCTGGCGCTGGCTACTGGTCTTTAATATCTGCGGCTAACATCAATGGCTTTAACTTGTGGCCACCCATCCTGGCTGTTGCGCTTACCGCCAGTCCGATCGTAGTTCTCATCATTGGTCTTGGCTACCTGCTCAATGGGTTCCAGATCGTCTGCAACTGCTATATTGGCATGACCCGCATCCTTGTTGCCATGTCGCTGGATCGCCTGCTGCCGGATTGGTTTAGCAAGGTGAGCGAGAAGTACCACACACCCGTGAACGCTCATCTGGGATACTTCCTGGCCAGCTTGCCAGTGATCGTTGGCTATAGTTTAGTCACCCAGCCCTTTACCTGGGTAAGCTTGACTCTTGGTGTGACCTTTGGCTGTGGCTATGTGTTCATTATCACCTGCCTGGCTGGTGCATTGCTCCCTTATCGCGCCAAGGAGGTGTATGAGGCCTCACCAGGTGCCAAATATAAGGTCAGCGGTTTCGTGGGGGTGCTATTCACCCTGATTGGTGCGGCTTCCTTCATTGCGTTGACATGGGTGCTGGCTCCGCAGGCTTTCGCCACTTCAGCTATTTTATCCTGGTTGGTTCGCCTCGCCTCGATCGTAGCAGTGATCGTCTTCTTATATCCCATGAGAAAGCACTTGTTGGAATGGCTAAACGGGAAACCAATGCCCTGGCTTTCTGCGTTGGGCATGCTGGGTGGCGGACTTGGAATGGCTATGGTGGTTGCCTTCCTGCTCTCACCCGCTCTTGGAGTCCTTGGGAACTGGAACTTTTCAGATTTCCCGAAAAACCTGCTGGCGCAGATCATCGCTTTCGCGATCATAATCATATCTGCAATTTGGTATTTAGTCGTAAAAGCCCGCCAGAAGGCAAAGGGAATTAATGTGGACTTCGCCTTCAAGGAGATTCCACCCGAATAAATTATTAATCGATGTAAAGATGTTGGGTGGTCAGTGCGTAAATAAGCACTGACCACCATCTTCCTATAACCCCGGATAAACCCCCTGAAACCTTGAGGGATGATGATGTTGTCTATTAAAGAAATAGTCTCCACGATTGAGGATTGGAAAGGGAAAGATATTTCGATTCAAGCTCTTTCGGGCGGATTGACCAATACCAATTATAAAGTGGATGTGAACGGCACCTCTTTCTTCGTGCGCGTTCCTGGAGAACGTACAGAGCTTCTCGCCATCGACAGGAATAATGAATACCATAATACCAACGCTGCGGCCAAAACAGGTGTAGGTCCCAGGGTTCTTTATTATTTGCCAGACTATAATGTGATGGTGTTGGAATTTCTAAATGGAAAAACCATGTCGAAGGAATCCCTGAATGCACCCGGAATGCCAACACGCATGGCGCAGGCTATTAAGCGACTTCACTCAGGACCGCGTTTCCTATTGGATTTCAACATGTTCCGTCTCACAGAATATTACCTGTCTATTTGTACCGAACGCAAAATCCCCCTCCCGGATGGATACCTGGCTGGAATGATTGCAGTGGCTCAAATTGAAAAAGCCCTTTTGGTTTATCCACTACCTGCTTTGCCTTGCAACAATGACCTTCTTGCAGAGAATTTTATCGACGATGGCACCTCTTTGCGATTGATTGACTACGAATATAGTGGAAATAATGATCCATGTTTTGAACTAGGAAATACCTGTCAGGAAATGCAATTTAATGACCAGCAGATTAGCGAGGTATGCTCAACATATTTCGGTCGGGCTTCATCAAACAAAATCTCCCGTATGAAATTGAATATGATCATGTCCGATGTTGGCTGGGGGTTATGGGCTGCCATTCAGGCGAACATGTCAAAGATTGAATATGATTTCTGGGGTTGGGCAATGGAGCGGTGGGGAAGGGCACAAGAAAAAATGGGATCGTCTGATTTTCCGACCTGGTTGAAAGATGTTCAGGCGCCATAAATTGCAGAATTATTAGATCTGAAAATATATAAGGAAAGGATAAATTATTGAAATGAAAGATCAAGCGCAAATCGTGATTGTGGGCGGAGGGATCGTTGGTGTTAATATTGCCTATCACCTGGCAAAAATGGGGCGGAAAGATATTGTACTGATCGAGAAAGGCGAAATCGCAAGCGGCGAATTTACTCACGCGGCCGGTCTTGTTACACAGTTCGCAACCTCTCAAACATTGATGCAATTTCGAAAATACAGCATCGAGCTGTACAGCGGGCTAAAACTATTTGATCATGTCGGTAGCCTGCGGGTGGCTTCCAGCGTGGAACAGCTTAAAGAAATGGAACGATCTGTCAGCCGGGCCAACGCGATTGGAATGGAAGCTGGAATCATATCGCCGGCGGAGGCGGTAAAGATCATGCCGCAGATTAGCAGCCAGAATCTATTCGGTGCGATCTATCTTCCACGCGATGGCCAACTTGATCCGTACACGACGACCACTTCGATGGCGAGGTTTGCCAGGGAATTGGGGGTGGAGATACTCACCAACACGCGCGTAATCGCTCTCGAATTGTCAACTGGCGGAAATATCCAGAAGGTGATTACGGACCAAGGCTCGATTAAGACTGAATTGGTGGTGAATGCAGCGGGAATGTGGGCGCCGCAAGTCGCAGCGATGGCTGGTATCCATATTCCAACCACCCCTGTGGATCATCAGCACATCGCGTTACAGGCTGTGCCTGGAAATGAATTTCCTGCGACCACGCCGTGCCTGCGCGATCCGGATAATTTGGTTTATATGCGCCAGGAGGCAGGCGGACTTGTGATTGGGGGATACGAACCCAACCCGCTGGCGCGCTGGATCGATGGGGTGCCCTGGGAGCATGGTGGGACAACCCTTCCAGCCGACTACGATCGCTTTGAACAACTGCTTGAGGGTGCAATTCGCCGTATTCCGTTCATCGACCAGGCTGGCATCATTACCCTCGTTTGTCATCCGGGTGCATATACACCCGATTCCCAGCCAATGCTGGGGCCCATGGCTGGTGTGCGTGGCATGTGGATCGCTGCAGGAATGTCGCTTAACGGCTACGGAGGCGCGGGGGGGATTGGAAAATTGATGGCGGAGTGGATCATTGGAGGCGAAGCCCCGCTGGATGTGTATGCTTATCGCCCCACGCGCTTTGGCAATTATTATTCGAACCCGGAATATGCTGCCGAACGAACCAGGGAAGGGGTCAAATATTATTATCGACTGCGCTTCCCGAACGACGAGAATGAATGGGCGCGCCCGCATCGCGTCAGCCCGGTTCATTATCGCCTGCAGGAAATGGGCGCGGTCTTCGGTGAGAAATTCGGCTGGGAGCGTGTCAACTATTTCGAGCCTGGAAAACCCTGGCGTCGTGCCGGTGCAGACCAGCGCGAGTGGGGCTGGAAGCGCCCTCCCTATTTCGACCGGATTGGACAGGAGCATCAAGCCACGCGCGAACGTGTCGCCCTCTTTGACCTGACGTCCTTTGGCAAGATCGAAGTCAATGGCCCTGGCGCATTGAAACTCCTTCAGCGACTGGCAGACAGCGATATTGACAAGCCAATTGGCAGTGCGATGTACACCCAGTTCCTTAACTCGAACGGGGGAGTGGAAGCAGATCTGACCATTACTCGCCTTGGCGAAGATCGCTTCTGGGTTATTACCGGATCTGCGTTCATCGCCAATGACTTCGGATGGATCCAGATGCACGTTGACGAAAAAGATGGCGAAGTCACTATTCGCGATATCACCACTGATTGGGCTTGTCTCGCCATGTGGGGACCGAAATCCAGGGATGTGTTGAAGAAGATCACAACAAACGATATTTCGAATGACGCCCATCCATATCTGCACACCAGGCCGATTGAGATTAATGGTGTTACTGTTTTTGCGCAACGTGTCAGTTATGTCGGCGAGCTTGGGTGGGAGCTTTATGTACCTGCCAATCGCGCCACGTTGGTCTGGGATGCCCTCCTTAAAGCGGGCCAGGAATTTGGGATCGAGGTTGGCGGCTATAAAGTGCTCGACTCATTGCGCCTCGAAAAAGGTTACCGCTATTACACAGCCGATGTCACCATGTTGGAGACTCCCTATGAAGGCGGATTCGGTTTCTGTGTCCATCTAGATAAAGGAGATTTCATCGGAAAAGATGCCCTCCTAAAACAAAAACAGGAAGGTTTGAAGCGCAAACTTTGTACCCTCGTTTTGGATGGAAATGATTACACTCAAATTTACGGCGGCGAAGCAATCTACCATGGCGGGGAAGTGATATCCCGTGTTCGCAGCGGTGGGTTTGGTTTTACATTGAGAAAGAATATTTTATATGCGTACCTCCCAATAGAATTAGCAAAGGCTGGTACGCGCTTTGAAGTAAATCTGATAGAAGGACGCCGCCAAGGCGAGGTGACCGCCACGGTACTGTTTGATCCCAAGGGCGAACGCCTGCGCATATAATTGGTATACCGGACCCCGTTTTTTAGAAAGGCGATGAAATATGTTACCTTTGACCTCCGCTGAAATTTCGGAGTTAACTAAATTACTGGATTCCCGCCAGCCCAACCACGGATTACCACGCCAGTTTTACCAGGATGAGCTGCTTTACCGCACCGAAATGGAATTCATTTGGCGCAAGGGCTGGCTTTTCGCTGGTCATTCGTGCCAGATTCCCAAACCCGGTGATTACTTTTTATACTCTGTGGATGGGGATTCCATCATCGTTGTGCGCGGCGATGACGGACGGGTGAACGCGTTATACAACGTGTGTCGTCACCGTGGTTCTGTTATTTGTGAAGAGGAGCAGGGCAGCGTTAATCGTTTCGTCTGTCCTTACCACTCATGGACCTATGACCGAAGCGGCAAACTCCTGCTCCAACATGGTATGCAGGAAGGCATTGATAAATCCCAACTTGGTCTGCACCGTGCTCACGCCCGCGAAGTTGAAGGGATGATATTCATTAGCCTGGCGAAGGAGCCTGTGGATTTCAACCCTGTCTACCAGACCATTGCGCCGGTTGCCAAGCCGCAAGGCATGGAGCGCGCCAAGGTTGCCAAGACCATGGATTTTGATGTTGCCTCCAATTGGAAGCTGGTGTGGGAGAACAATCGGGAATGTTATCATTGCAGTGTAAACCATCCGCAATATATCAAGGCAAATTTTGATCGATATAACGCTGACGATACCATTCCCCGCGTCGCTGAAAGGCTGAACGCTGTCACAACCCGCATGGAAGCCAAACTTGCAGCTCAGGGCATGTCAATCCGCACTGAAACAGGCATGACAGAATTTCCAGATCCTGATCATGGCATCTGGTACGCAGCTAACCGTACTCCCCTGGTCGAAGGATTTGTCAGCGAGACTATTGATGGCAAACAGGTGGCTCCTTTAATGGGGGATTATACTGATCCCGATGTCGGAACCCTTCGGGTTCGAACCTTGCCCAATTTTTGGGTTCACGCAAGTTGCGATCATTCTGTAGCAGTTCGCCTAACCCCCAACGGACTGACCCATACCAGCATCCGGATGATCTGGCTTGTGGATGGTAAGGCAGAGGAAGGCCGGGACTACGATCTTGAAAAGATCCTCCCATTTTGGCTGATGACCGCCGAACAGGACTGGGCTATCTGTGTCAACCAGCAGCGCGGGGTAAACTCGCATGCTTTCACCCCTGGTCCTCTTTCCACCTACAAGGAGTACAACCTCGATCGCTTCCTGCGCTGGTATTTGCAGGAAATGAAGACCAACTTGGGAAAATGAATAATCTCAAACCAGTTTACGTTGGTTTTGGAATGCTCACTCCAGTGGCAATCATGGTGGTCGAGCAATTGCCTGAACACAATACCGGCGCGCTCGTCAAAGAGGTCAGCGAATTTATCTTTGACGATGCCGCAATCATTGCCTGTCTGCTCAGACAATGGGACGTACCTGCGGCAATGATCGGTACTGCGGTGGGAGATGATCCACGCGGCCATATCCTGGCGCAGACAATTGAAAGATTGGGGTGTTCAAGGAGAGGTTCGACATTCAAAAGAGATCAAGACGCCCTGGGAAGTGGATGTGTCTGACGAGACTGGCGCCCGGACATATTTTTGGGAAAGGGCACCCCGGGTTTTGGATACACTTGATGATGCTGATCTATCCCTGCTGGATGGAGCCCGCATGCTATATGTTGACTGGTATGACGGCGATCACATTGTCCGGGCAATGGATGAAGCCCATCGCTTAAAGGTGCCAGTTTTCCTTAATTTTGAACACGGTCATGTGGATCCAGATCTGCTTAGACGTTATGGGAGCCGCGCATCTATTTGTCAGGCTGTGACGGACGCTGCCCAGCGCGGTGATGTACCGCCACTTGAGGTGGCTATGAAATTGTTGGATACCGGTGTGGAAACCGCATTGATCACCATGGCTGGAGAAGGCTGCCTGGCAGTAAATCGCTCGGAAGTTGTGCGTATTCACGCTCCATCCATACAAGCTGTGGATGGTTGTGGAGCTGGAGCTACTTTCTCAGCTGGTTATATTTTTGGGAAATTAAAAGGATGGGACTTGGAAGAATCTGCCTGTTTTGCGACGGCTGCTGCATCCTTGAAAGTAACCCGTCCTGGATTGCGAATGTTTTCGATAAATGAGATACAAGCACTAGCAACGCAGCTCCTAATCGAGCATCCTGCTGGTTCCCTACCCTGATCGATAGGAGTATCTTTTGATCAATTTCGCCACTCTTCTTACACAGCAGCAAATTGAACGGACGCATTTGGCATCCCTGGAGGTCCTTGAAAGTGTTGGCATACTGGTGCGCAATGAAAAAGCGCGCTCGATCTTTGAGAAGAACGGATGCCAGGTGGATACTGAGACACAGATTGTAAAATTCCCTTCTGCAGTGGTCGAGAAATATCGGGCAATGCTGCCTCCGACCTTTACCTTCCATGGACACGAGCCAAAATATGACCGCACCATCCCAAATCATGGACCAATCATTGTCACGGGCAGTTCTGCTCCGGATGTCGTCGACCTGATAACCGGACACACCCGGCGGGCGCGCTCGGGTGATATCGCAAAAATCGCGCATCTTATCCAGGAATTGCCCGCATACGATGTCTTCTCAATTTCAACTCTTGCAGACGATGCCAAACCGGGGCACTTCACACTGGCACGGCTCTACCCATCTCTGAAGAACTGCCTTAAACCAATCCGCAGCACCACAAGGGATATGGACGACGCCGCAGAAGTCATGCAGCTACTGTACCTGATCGCTGGAAGTGAAGAAATCTACCGCAAGCGCCCATTTGTAACACACCACTACTGCCCTGTTGTTTCTCCATTGACCATGGATCAACTGTCCACAGAAGCGGTCATCTTCTTTTGTGAGGCGGGGTTGCCTGTCTACCCGAGTATAGTTCCCAACGCCGGGTTAACCTCACCGATGTCCATGGCAGGGACACTTGTTCAGGGCAATGCTGAATTTCTTGCCATCTCGGTTTTGATGCAAATGGTTAGAAATGGAACACCTACCATTTACGCCACACTTCCAACCGTTGCCGACATGCGCACCGGTGCGTATGCCTCAGGTGGTATTGAGTGCGGCATGCTTCATATGGCTTTTGCACAAATGGCCCGCTTTTATAACGTGCCGTCCGGAGGTTACATCGGGCTATCCAATTCCAAAATTAATGATGCCCAATCTGGTTATGAAACAGGCATGTCAACAGCAGTGGGTGTGTTGGGTGGGGCGGACATGTTGAACATGGGAGGATTACTCGATGCGTTGAAAGTATTCGACTTTGCCAAGGCAGTGATCGATGACGAAATTGCGCAGATGCTCAAACGATTAAAGCGTGGCATCACCTTCAATGAAGAAGAACTTGCCCTGCAGGTCATTGCTCAAACAAGACCGGGCGGTTCATTTATGATGAGTCCGCACACTGCCCGGCGCATGAAAAGTGAGGCTCTGCTCACTCACCTGGCTGATCGGGAGGCGCGCGAAACGTGGGAGAAAAAAGGTTCTCCCGACACCCATGCCAGGGCTATGAAGCGGGTTCAGGAAATTTTAGCTCAGGATATTGGTGACTTAATTCCACCCGAGGTGCAGGCAAGCGTCCAAATACGGTTTAACGACTTGGTTTATGATTAAGAGTAAATTTCTGCTGGCAGGATGCCATTTGGATTACTCGGCCGGGTATTAGGAACGTTACAAAGGATCTCCCGATGATAATATATTTTGCAACGGATGTTCACGGTTCCGAAATCTGCTGGAAAAAATTTCTCGCTGCCAGCAAGTTTTATGATGCGGATACACTTATTCTGGGCGGTGATATGACTGGGAAGGCTATTATCCCAATCATCGCACAAGGGAATGACAATTTTAAAGTAACCTTGTTGGAACAAGAAAGTATCCTGCATGGAAAAGAAGAAGTTGACAAGATGGTGCTGACCATCCAGAATCGGGGGTATTACCCTTACGTCACCAATCCGGATGAAGTACAGTCCATCCTGAATGTGCCCGGTAAATCTGATGCACTTTTTCTCGAGCGGGCGATGAAAACCATGCAACGTTGGATGGAATATGCGGACTCAAAGCTGAGCGGTACGGGCGTCCGCTGCTTTGTTTGCCCAGGGAATGACGATATGTTCGAGATTGATGCCCTCATCTCTTCCTCGAAATGTGTGCGCAGTGTCGAGGGACAGGTTGTTGAACTCGATGAACATCACGAGATGGCAAGCTCTGGCTGGTCCAACCCTACTCCATGGCATACCCACCGCGAGGAACCCGACGATGCCTTGTTGGCGCGCATTGAAGCAGTGGTCAGCAAGGTAAAAAACCCTTCGCAAGCGGTATTCAGCATCCATCCGCCACCATTTGGTAGCGGCCTGGATGAAGCGCCTGAGCTGACCAAGGATCTGCGACCCACCTATGCTGGTCGATCCATGATCCCGGTTGGCAGCCATGCTGTAATGAGTGTGATCGACAAATATCAACCCCTGTTGGGGTTGCATGGCCACATTCACGAAGGGAAGGGAACTCGGAAATATAAAAAGACACTCTGCATTAACCCCGGTAGCATGTACGAGCAAGGCATGCTGAATGGAGCTGTAATCGAACTAAAACCAACAAAGGTGGGTAATTACTTGTTGACCACTGGGTAAAATTCCTTGGTTTGCCAGTGCAATGAAAGGAGGACCCTATTGGCGATAGAATGATTGGGAGACATTTAGGCAAATCGTTTCAGGAGCTTTTCTTTTGGATGGTCTCCACGCATGCCCGCTGGAGATCGGAGGAACACTTGAAAAGGAGATTCAGATGAGTGACGTTTCCCTTTTTGTTCGCAAAGCAAGCGGCCTGGTGAGAGCCTGGTCGGTTTTTGATGCATTTATTTATGCCACCTTCTCCATCAACCTGATAACCCTCGGTTTGTTCATCTTCTCATATTGCTATTACCTCGGGGGCAGCCTGATTACAGGGGTGGTAGTTGGTGCCATCTTCACAGTCTTTGAAGTGATCGTATATGCCAGCTTGATTTCCGCGATGCCGCGAGCTGGTGGCGATTATGTATGGCAGAGCCGCATCTTAAATCGCGCGGTTGGTTTTGTGCTGGCTGTCACTGGGCTGGTGGTTCATCCTCTGGCTGTGGACGCCACTCTACGGTCAGATGCTAACGTATGAGGTGTACACACCGTTACTGGCCATCGCAGGTTTTAAGGATGCTGCCCTGTGGTTCCTGACCCCAGCCGGTCAGTTTGTCGGCATGCTGTCTGTGTGTGTTATTGTATTCATCTATATTGCAGTAGGGATGAAAACATATGCCCGGATCCAGAAGATCTGTTTCTTTGGCGGTCTCGTTGGCCTGGGGATCGTTTTCCTACTGCTCCTGTTCGGAAACAATGCAACCTTCATTGCGAATTTTAATGCCCTTGCACCCCGCTTTGGGGCAACTGCGGGGGACACATATAATGCCACCCTTGCGGCTGGCGCAGAGGCTGGCACGGTTGCCGGTCCACTGTGGCCATTGGCCTTGGGAGCGAGCATCTTTTTGGTGCCGATGCTAACCTTCTTCAACCTGTGGCCTAACTGGGGTTCCACCCTGTACGGCGAGGTGCGCGGTGCCACGGATTACAAACGCAATCTCTCTGGTATGCTTTGGGCGATCATCGTAACCACGGTGGGGGCAGTACTTTTCTTTATCTTGATCGGGAAAACCATCGGCTGGGACTTTTACAACATGGCCAATGGGGCATTCTGGAACTGGGGCTTCGGATACACCACCACACCGCCTCCACTCCCCATTTGGCCTTATCCAGCTCTGTTTGCAGCCTTCATGGTCAAGAGCCCGGCCCTCATGTTCATCATCATACTCTTAATGAGCCTGTGGTGGTTTGGCTGGTCCGGGACGCTCTTCCTGAGCTCCACCCGTGTGATCTTTGCAGCTGCCATTGACCGAATGCTGCCTGAGTGGGTCTCTAAGATTGAGTCGCGCACAAAGACACCCATCAATGCGTTGCTGTTGATGGTCATCCCATCGGCGATCATCTCGTATCTTTATGCTTTTAAAGTCTTTAGCTTCCAGACCCTTGCGCTGGACGCTACAGTGGTGATCGCCATCACCTTCCTCGGTTCCACCATCGCTGGGATCGTCATGCCCTGGAGAGCGAAGGATGTCTTTGATGGGTCACCGGTCGCCAAGTACAAAGTCCCTGCCTGGTTGGGTTGGATTGTTACTGCCTTATATGCCGTCTTTGCAGTCTACCTGATCTACATATCGCTAAAATATGCCTGGACGATCATCAGCGGACTGGGTGCCCTCGGGGCAAATGGCCTTACCTGGTTCGTGGTGATCATCCTGGGTCTGCTCACCATTTTCAATGCAGTGATCCTGATATGGATATTCCTTCAGGTGGTCAAAGGTACTTCCGCAAACAAGGCCATGCCGCTGGTCACGATGGCAGGCTTGATCTTCCTGGGCTTCCTCGACTGGCTGTTGGTGGTGTGGTTCTGGGATCCGACTACTGCAGATGGTGTTGCCTCGTATGCGATCGGTTGGTCTAATGTGAGTTCGATGGTTTTTATGATGATCAACTATCTTGTGGCAGCAGCGATTTACTTCGGATTTAGTGCGTACCGCAGGCGCCAGGGTATCCAAATCGAAAAAGTTTACAAGGAAATCCCAGTGGAGTAATTTCCTGCAGCAATATAATTTTGAAGAAGGAGGAGTTCTGGCTCTTTATAACCAAAAACTCCTCCTTCCAACAATTCAGAAGTGGTGGAGTTTGGAATTCGTCAATATAAATCCTGGATTTCCTCGACTTTTTCGAGGAACCAATGCGCCGATTGACTCCGGCCCTTGAGAATGCTACAATGAACAGGTAATTTAAACTGGAGGTGCCACGACAAGACCTGACCGTGTATTCCCTTTAAGTCCAGCATTTCTATCTTTAAAGCATAAACCGAAAAAAGGAGAGAAGTAGAATATGCAAACTAAGAAGTTTGTTTTCAGTATTGTTTCAATCATGGTTGCCACGGCATTCGTTCTTTCTGCTTGTGGCGGTGCTGCTGCAGTTCCTGATGTTGCAGCCGGCTACACCGGTACGGTAGTGTCCAGTGTTCCTCAAGATCTCGTGACCGCCTGCAAGTCGGAAGGCATGCTGACGATCATCGCCACGCCGCCTGACTGGGCGAACTATGGCGAGATTTTTGCAGACTTCCAGCTGACATCCGGTGTCAAGATCAATTCCCTAGATCCGAACGCTGGCTCGGCTGACGAACTTGCCGCCATCGAGGCCAATAAGACCAACAAGGGTCCACAGGCTCCTGATATCGTGGATGTTGGCTATGCTTACGGCGCCCAGGGCATCGCTTCTGGACTTTACCAGCCTTATAAGGTCTCAACCTGGGATAAGATTCCTGATACAGTCCTGGGCATTCCTGCCAAGGATCCGACCGGACTCTGGATCGGCGGTTACTATGGCGTCATGTCCATGATCGTGAATACGGCTGTCGTGCAGAATGTTCCGGCAAATTGGTCAGATTTGCTCAAGCCCGAATATAAGGGCCAGGTTGCATTGTCTGGTGACCCGCGCACTTCGAACCAGGCTATCCAGGCAGTATTTGCAGCATCTTTGGCCAATGGCGGATCCCTGGATAATGCCCAGCCCGGTCTTGATTTCTTCAATCAATTGAACCAGGCAGGAAACTTTGTCCCGGTAATTGCCAAACCTGGAACCATAACTCAAGGCGCGACACCAATTGCGTTATTCTGGGACTACAATGCTTTTGGGTATAAAGACGCCGCTGCTGGAAATCCTCCTGAAACCGTTGTCTATCCCTCCCCCACCATCGCCAGCATGTACGTCCAGGCGATCAGTGCTTACGCCCCCCACCCCAATTGTGCCAAATTATGGATGGAAATCCTCCATTCTGACGAAGGCCAGTTGGCCTGGATGAAGGGATATGCCCATGGTGTCCAGCAGGCTGACTTGGAAGCACGCGGTGTAATTCCCGCAGACGTGAAAGCCAAGTTGCCGGCCTCCAGCGCTTTTGCTTCGGCAGTTGCCCCCACCCCTGACCAGCTCACTGCTGCATTGACGCTGATCAAGGCTGGCTGGATGACGACCGTCGGCGTGGATATTCCGACCCCAGCTCCTTAGATCGATAATGGTTACTGTAGATGTAAAGCGGGACGCGCCAGAGGCGCGTCCCGCTCGACAAAAAATGTCCTGGGCATGGGTTGGCGTGATGCCCTTCTTTCTATTTGCCTTCATTTTTCTTATTTATCCTTCCTCGACGATTGCCGTACGTAGTTTTCAGAATTCGGTTACCCATTCATTTACTCTAAAAAATATTCTGGATCTCTTCCGTAACAACTACATATTGGGGTCATATTGGATCAGCATCCAGATCAGCCTCATCACCTCGCTTGGGGGTGGCATTTTTGGTTTTCTGCTGGCCTATGCAGCCATCCGGGGCGGTTTACCAAAGTTCATGCGTACGAGTCTGATGACCTTTTGCGGTGTGGCTTCCAACTTTGCAGGTGTCCCACTGGCTTTTGCTTTCATAGCTCTCCTTAGCCCCACCGGGATGCTTATTGGCTGGCTGAGAGCTCTTGGCTATAATCCTTATTTCCACGGATTTACACTTTATACATTTTGGGGATTAAGTATTGTGTATATGTACTTCCAGTTCCCCCTGATGGTGTTGATCATCGCTCCAGCTATTGACGGCCTGCGCCGCGAGTGGCTCGAGGCATCGGAAAACTTGGGAGCCAATTCCTTCCAGTACTGGCGCTATGTAGCGCTTCCCATCCTCCTGCCTTCCATCATGGGCACCATGATCCTGCTCTTTGGGAACTCCTTTGGTGCCTTTGCTACTGCTCAAGCCTTGACAGGTGGTCAGATCAATCTTGTCACGATCGTGATTGGTTCGCAGCTGCGTGGAGACGCATTGGGTGACCCTGGCCTGGGATATGCCATGGCACTGGGTATGGTGGTTGTCATGGCTTTGGCAATTACTGGCTATACCCTCCTGCAAAAGCGAACCGAGAGGTGGTTGCGATGAGACGCGGCAATAAAATTTGGTCATGGTTTATATTAATTGTTGGCATTCTTTATTTCTTCCTGCCTCTGGTGGCAACCTTTATCTTTTCTTTGAAAGCCAAGCTTGGGGTTTTGAGTTTCCAGGCATATGCAAATATCTTTAATGACCCGTCTTTTGTTTACAACTTCTCGTATTCAGTCCTTTGGGCGGTTTTCACCATTATTGTCGGGATCTTACTCTTTGTCCCAACAGCGTTCTTGATCCGATTAAAGGTTCCGCAGTTGCGTGGTGCTGTCGAGTTCATTACACTGTTGCCATTTGTGGTCCCAGCGATTGTATTTGTCTTTGGATTGGTACGAACTTTCAGCCAGCCCCCCCTTCTGATCGTCAATAGCCCAGCCCTGCTTGTTGCAGGTTACACGATATTATCCATGCCTTACATGTACCGCGCTGTTGATACAGGGCTGCGATCTATTGATGTGAAAACATTGACCGAAGCCGGACAAAGTTTAGGCGCTGGCTGGGGATCGATCCTTTTTGACATCATCCTGCCCAATATTCGCGTTGCGATTTTGAGCGGCGCTTTTTTGAGCTTTGCCATCGTGATTGGCGAATTGATCCTCGCCCAATACCTGGCCAAACCAGCCTTTGCGCCATATATGGCATATCAGATACAGCAAAAGGCTTATGAGCCTGCGGCAATGGCTATTATCAGTTTTGCGCTTACTTGGGCAGCCTTGGGGATCATATCGCTGGTTGGCCGCGGCGGCGGGCAGGCACAGGTTGGTGGCGGACACTAAATCACTCGAGAGTGACATCTTATGACACACCTTAAACTATCAAACATCTCCAAAGCATTTTCTGGGTCATCAGCGGTTCAGGATTTTAACCTGGATGTGGAAAAAGGCGAATTCGTTTCCTTCCTCGGACCATCGGGGTGTGGAAAAACGACCACCCTCCGCATGATAGCTGGCTTTGAAATTCCCACAACCGGAAAAGTCACAATTGATGATATTGACATTACCAATAAAGCCCCCAACCAGCGCAATGTAGGCATGGTCTTTCAGGCATATGCCCTTTTTCCCAACATGACCGTTGCACAAAATATCGGTTATGGTCTGCGTATCCGCAAGGAATCCAAGTCTGCCATTAAAAAGGTTGTGGAAGAAATGCTGGCTCTAATCCACTTGGAGCAAAAGGGTAACAGCTACCCTCACCAGCTTTCGGGTGGTCAGCAGCAACGCGTTGCCTTGGCACGCGCTTTGGCTATTCATCCCCAGGTGCTGTTGCTTGATGAACCTCTCTCTGCACTGGATGCGAAGATCCGGGTTTCGCTGCGAGCGGAAATTCGCGCCATTCAACGTAAATTAGGCATCACCGCCATTTACGTTACCCATGACCAGGAAGAAGCCCTGTCCATTTCAGATCGAATCGTTGTTATGTACGAAGGCAGGATCGAGCAGGTCGGTTCACCTTTCGAAATTTACAACTTCCCCCAAACCGCTTTTGTTGCCAGCTTCGTTGGGACATTAAATACCACCACTGCCGAAGTGGTTGATCCGGTGAAGCAGTTGCTTCAAGTGGATGGGATCCAGTTGGAGACCGCCGAGAGATTGGACGGCAGGCAAAAGGGTGACAAGGTCTCGATTGCGATCCGGCCCGAACGTTTCAATTTTCTTGCCCAGGAACGGAAAGCCAATGTCCTTGATTGCAAGATAGAGAACATTACCTTCCTGGGTTCAGTCGTCCGCATCCAGGTGCTCGTTGGTACAAGCCGCTTTAACATGGATACCTTCAACAATCCATTCCTCGAGCTTCCAAAAATTGGTGACAAGGCCCAAATTTCCTGCTCGCGTGAGGCGGTCCTGGTTTTAAAGAACTGATTTCGGCAATTCTCTTAGAGTAATTCCCTTGAGCAAAGTCATCCTTGTACTTTCCGACGGCCTTCGCTATGATACCGCGGTTGCCGGAATGGGATACCTTGGGTCACATGGTTGAAAAAAAACTCGCCAGCCTCTATAAAGTGACTGGCGAGTTGCCTACCATGTCGCGCCCGATATACGAGACAGTCCATACCGGTTTGCCCGTTCATTCACATGGGATTATTTCCAACCTCGGTCGTGCGACCTTTCTTCCCAACCGAATATTTTCCAGGCAGCATGCGAAGCGGGCAAGACCACTGCTGCCGCTGCTTATTACTGGTTTTCAGAGCTCTATAACCGATCCCCTTACGACCGGATCGAAGATCGTGAAGTTGACGACGAGTCTCTGCCAATCCAGCATGGAAGGTTTTATACCCAGGATGAGTACCCGGACATTGAACTCTTCGCCACAGCCGGGACGCTTGTCCGCAGGTTCAACCCTCGATTATCTCCTGGTTCATCCGATGGGCATGGATCATTTCGGGGCAAATTCATGGAGTCCGATTCGGCAGAATATCGCAACCATGCCATTCGTCAGGACCAGTGGCTGGCACCTTATCTTACAGAATGGACGGAGCGAGAATACAACATACTAGTCACTGCCGATCATGGCATGAACGCCGACGAAGCTCCACGGTGGCACCACACCCGATGTCCGTGAAGTCCCATTATATTTGATCAGACCCGGTATTGCCGGGTTGGGGGATACGCATCGAAGTGGTCTCACAGCTCCAGGTTGCCCCAACGATTTGCAAGCTGCTTGAGATCGAGATCCCACAGACGATGAAAGCGGCCTCACTGGTTTAGATAGCGATTAACCCTGATCGCGCCTTTTGATAATTATTTTCCTGATAAACCCCCTAAATTCGAATAATTAACCAAACACAGCGATCAATACGACACCGGCAAAGATCACTGCCGCACCCAGAATGCGTATCTTCCCTAGTTTCTCCCCTAAAAATTGCCAGCCGGCGAAAGCTCCAATCACCACGCTGACCTCCCGGATGGCTTCTGAATAATTTACCGGAGCCAGTGAATAGGCAAAAAGGGCGAAGAGATAGGCAATTACCCCCAAAAACACCGACCAAAATGAGGCGGGCCGGTTGTTTTCGCCAGGCTTCGATAAAGTGGTCTCGTCCATAATGGCGCACGATGACTGGTGTGGTCAATAGCGGCACCAACGTGAACATACTCAGCCCGTAGCTCAAGTACCGGACCGTGTTTGACTGCGAAACCATCGATCAGGGTGTAAATGGATATTACCACGGCGATAGATAATGCGATCGCAATTCCTCTGAATTTGGGTTTTCCCTCGTGAGGCTGGAAGAAACTGGTTGAACCGACGATGACCAATCCGCAAATGATGGTTGCAATTCCAATAAACCCTAAAATACTTGGAACCTCACTTAGGAATAATAAGGACCAAACAACCACCAATGCAGGGGCAGCCCCACGCGCCACCGGGTACACCAGTGAAAAATCATTGTCGCTGTATGCATATGAAAGCAGGACAAAATATATGGCCTCCAGTGTCATGCTGACCAAGGCAAAGATCCACATTGAACGCGGCGGCAGGCCGGTAAAAAACAACACACAAACCGAGATGATACCGCTGATGATCACCTGCCAACCCATGGCAATATATTTTTCAGAGGACTGCTTTAGAATTAGATTCCAGAGGGCGTGCAGAACCGCAGAAGCGAGGAGCAATACGATGGCTAGGATGGACATGGCGAGTATAAATTTACCACATTGCAATCCTGAGGACTAGGCTGGGTGGAAATTTAAAGATCTCAAAGTCATTTTTAGGCTCAAGTCATGTACCTCATTGGTAATTATTTTCTACCCCGATGAATTTCGAAATTTGGAAAGAATATGCCTTACAAACCTGTTTTAGGGTTTATCTTGATAAGCAAATCGCCTTTAGCAATTTGGGTTTTAGCCTGAACATTAACAGAGTCCACAACTCCCGCACAGGCTGAGCGCATTTCCATTTGCATTTTCATTGATTCCAGCACCACCAGGAGCTGCCCAGCTTCAACGCTGTCACCTTGGGAAACATGAACAGTTATTACTATCCCCGATATCGGAGCCATCAGGTTACCGTTGCTGGAGGTCTTGGTTTTCAGCCCCCTTTTGGTGTTGGTTCTTTCCACTTTGGCGATTGCATTACGTCGTTGTGCGTTTAATGTATAAAGGCTGTTGCCCATAGATTCGATATAAATTTCCGTTTTGCGTGCAACACCGTCAAACAAGTATTTACCGCGCTCTGTCATTGCAACCAGGGCAGCTTGCACGAGCTCGCCATTAATTTTATATTGCTGGCCATTTATCTCGACTTGGTATTCTCTTTTCCCAACCGTAACATAATATATGGTCATGAACTCTCCCAAATTCAATCGCGCATTTGCTCACGCCAGGCTTGAACCCGCCAATGGCTGGCCGCGGCTTGAAAAGAATTGTCAGGTTGGCGTATGCGAGCTTCGTGTTCTAAAAGTGCGGCTGTCAGTGCCATATCGCGCTCCAGCACCTCGTCATTTTCTGAAATAACAGGCAGGAAAGTCTCGAGATAAGTCGTATTGGCACTGGCCTGAATAAAACTGTCAGAGTCGATGATCTGGATCAGGAAATCAATATCGGTGCAAACCCCGCCAATTTGGAACTCACCAAGCGCCCGTCGGAGTCTGCGGATTGCGGTTTGACGATCTTCTCCCCAACCAATTACCTTCGCGATGAGCGAGTCGTAATCAGAGGTAACTGGCATACCTGGGTACAACGCTGAATCGGTGCGGATTCCTGGTCCACCCGCCTCTTTGAGGAGAGTAATCTCTCCGGTTGCAGGCATGAAACCATTGTCTGGGTCTTCCGCTATCACGCGTGCCTCAATGGCTGAACCGCGCATTTTTATGTCTTCCTGTGCATATTTGAACGGTTGTCCTTCCGCCAGCCTGAGCTGGGTACTTACCAGATCTATCCCGGTGACCATTTCGGTTACTGGATGTTCCACCTGGATGCGTGGGTTCACTTCAATAAAATAACAGGAACCGTCTTCTCCGAGGAGGAATTCAATTGTTCCCAGGCTGCGGTAATTCAATGCCTGTCCCAGGTTGACGGCCATTTCGTAAAGTTGACGGCGCATATCAGGGCTGAGGCTGGGGGCTGGAGATTCCTCGATTATTTTTTGCCGACGTCGCTGGATGGAACACTCACGTTCCCCCAGGCATAAGACTCGCCCAAACCCATCCCCGATAATTTGGATTTCGATATGCCTGGCTTGTGGCACCAGTGGCTCAAAGTATACGGTTCCGTCCCCGAAGGCTGCCTGGGCTTCCTGTCGGGCTGCTGACACCATTGCTTCCAATTCGCCGCGTCGGCGCGCCAGCCTGATACCGCGCCCGCCACCGCCTGCCACTGCTTTGATCAATACTGGAAACTTGATCTGTTCCAGCAGGCTTTCCGGAATTTCGTCAGCCACGGGTTCGTCAGGTCCCGGCAGCACAGGCAGGTTTGCATCGCGAGCAACCCGCCGGGCCATTAGTTTATCCCCTGTGAAAGAAATGGTCTCCGGGCGCGGCCCAATAAAGATTAGTCCAGCGTCTTCCACCGCTTGGGCGAAAGATGCATTCTCTGACAAGAATCCATATCCCGGGTGGATCGCATTGGCTCCAGACGTTTTCGCTGCATCAAGAATGCGTTCGATATTCAAGTAGCTATCTATGGCTGGTGTTGGGCCAATGAACACTGATTCATCTGCATAACGGGTGTGTAAAGCCTGGGCATCCGCTTCCGAATATACTGCCATGCTTGGAAAACCCAACTCTCGGCATGCGCGCAGGATGCGTACCGCGATCTCACCCCTGTTGGCAACCAATACTTTCATCTAGCATACTCCTAGAGGGGGATGTTCCCATGTTTACGCTTGGGAGTGTCCTGGCGTTTTTCCCGCAGACTTTCCAACGCCAGTATCAAGCGCCTCCTGGTTTCAGGCGGTGGGATGATGTCATCCAGGTAACCGCGCGAGGCAGCCAGGTATGGATTGGATATTTCTGCCCTGTATTTACGCATATATTCGTCCATAATAGTTCCAGGGTCGCTGGATGCATTTATTTCTTTTCGGAAAACGATCTTTACCGCTCCTTCCGGTCCCATGACTGCGATCTCCGCCTGTGGCCAGGCCAGGTTATAGTCGCAGCGCAGATGTTTGGAACTCATCACAATATATGCTCCACCATAGGCTTTGCGCAGGATCACAGCCAATTTCGGAACGGTTGCTTCGGAATAAGCATAAATCAATTTTGCACCGTGCCGGATGATGCCGTCATGTTCCTGTTCGCTTCCAGGGAGGAATCCGGGTGTATCCACGAGTGTTACCAGGGGAAAGTGGAATGCGTCGCAAAAGCGGATGAAACGGGCTGCCTTGTCGGAAGCATTGATATCCAGCACTCCTGCCAGGTATCCAGGCTGGTTGGCTACGATCCCAACTGGGTAACCATCCAGGCGGGCGAACCCGACCAAGATGTTTTCTGCATATTCCGCTTGGATCTCCAGGAATTCTGCCCCATCTACAATTGCCTCGATGACAGCGTGCATATCGTACGGGCGCTGCGGGTCGAGCGGGACTAGCTTGTCCAGGTCAGTAACCAGCCGGTGCGGATCATCCGCGGGCGACTGGTAAGGCGGAGAGGTCATGTTATTGGATGGTAAGTAGGAGAGCAGCCATCGTAGTTGTCCAAGCAAAGCTTCCTCATCCGTGGCTGTTATATGTGCCACCCCGCTCTTCTTACCGTGCACTTCCGCACCACCAAGCGAGTCAAAATCAACGTCTTCGTGAGTAACGGCCTTCACCACTTCAGGACCAGTGATGAACATGTAGGCGTTTTGGTTGACCATCAGGATGAAATCGTTAATCCCCGGAGAATATACCGCTCCACCTGCACATGGTCCCATGATGACTGAAATTTGCGGAATGACTCCGGAGGCACGTGTATTTCGGAAGAATATTTCTCCGTAAGATGCCAGGGAATCCACACCTTCCTGGATACGGGCACCTCCCGAGTCGTTTATACCGATGACCGGGGAACCGTTTTGATAAGCCAGGTCCATTAATTGGGCAATTTTTTTCCCATGGGCTTCACCCAATGAACCACCTAAAATGGTGAAATCCTGGGCAAATACATAAACCACCCTCCCATCCACCTTACCCCATCCGGTTACCACACCATCGGTTGCCGGATGGTTGTTTTCCATGCCGAAACCGATGGCCCGATGAGAAACGAACAAGCCGGTTTCGGTAAATGAGGCGGGATCCAGGAACATTTCGATCCGTTCCCGCGCCGTCTTCTTGCCCTTGGCATGTTGTTTCTCGATCTGGGATGAACCGCCACCCAAAAGCGCAGCAGACCGCAATTCATCCAGTTTTACTTCAAATTCATTTTTCATAATTAATTCCTTGGATCGTGATTACAAACATGCTAGCGCTCCCTTGAAGCCTTCAGCAGGGGTAAAAAAAGTTAACTGCTTGTGTCTTAAAATCAGATTATGCCCTTCCACACTTGCGGGCTGTTCGATAAATGTTGTGAATATTCCTTGATCGTGGTTGGAAAACCCAACCCCGCTCGATTTCAGGATGGCTTCTTTCGAGATCCACAGGGTAATGAAGCGTTCCAATTTCTCGTTGGCAGGCAGCGCTTTGAATTCAGTAAATTCTTCCGGCGAAAGGAAAATGGATGAGCACCCTTCCATTTCTTTGATCGGGCGGATTTTCTCGACATCCACGCCGATTTCGATTCCGTTGGCAACTGCAAAAACTGCCAGCCCATTAGAATGGGTGGCATTGAACGATATACTTCCTGGTGACCCATCAGCCAACGCCGGTTTTCCGTGGGGACCATAGGCGAACTCCACTTGCTCTGGACTGACCGCCAGGTAATTTCCAAGGAGAGTTCGCAGGATCCCGCGGGCTATGCAAAACCGGTTCGCATTTAAGGGACTATGCAAACGTCCCGCCCTCAGAACCTCATCCGGTGATAAAAAATCCCGCATGGATGCCGGATCTTCTTCATCCAGCCAGGCATGCCAGATCTGGCAATCTCCTCTGGCTAATTCGGGGGTTCCGGACATATTTCTCCAGGGAGTGACTATCATTTCAAAAGTGGTTCCCTTGGGTAATATTGTTCAAGTTCAGTAAAAATTTGAAGCCCCCGTAGTTTTAAGGCTTGTACCCGGTACTGGCAAGCTGCGCCGGTCAGGATTTGAAGCGCCACGTCGGCCACCCGGCGGTTCTTTGAATCTGAAAGATATGTCCCTCTCACCCAGTCGTTGAAGCTGCCCATGGATGGACCACACCAGATCTGGTAATCCATCTCTCGGCCGATCTCCCCGCTGTTGGACCAGCGCGATGCCAGTCCAAGGTACCACCGAAAAACCAATGCCATCTTGCGCTTGGGATTGTCCTTGGCGCGCTCGATCTGGATCGGGTCACGTTCTTCGAAAAACTTAACCGTATCCTTCCAAATGGATTCGAAATCGCGTTTGAAGATCTGCTTTTCCAATTTGTCACGTTCGTCTGCTGGAACTTGCTCTAAGGAGTTGTATCGCGAATAGAGATCGTAAAGTTTTTGAGCGCGCATTGGGAAAAGCGTGCCACGTTTCAACACTTGGACTTTTACCCCCATTTCGAACATATCCGCAGATGGAGCCATCGCCACATCGGCCATGCCTGCTTGTGCCAGGATTTGGCGGGTGTGTTCGGAGGCCCCGGCTTCCACGCAAGACTGATTGACAGACCCGGTGACAATGTAGGCTGCTCCCATCATGAAAGCTGCCAGGGCTGAGGCAGGGGTACTGATGCCTCCGGCTGCCCCGATCCGCACCGGGACCAGGTAATGGTATCTCGCCTGGATTTCATCCCGCAGCGCTAACATCGTGGGAAGCAGGCATACTAGAGGTCGATTATCCGTATGACCGCCAGAATCCGCTTCCACAGTTATATCGTCTGCCATCGGGACTCGTGTGGCAAGGTTGGCCTGTTGGTGTGTGATCTTCCCTTCGCCCACGAGTTGATTTAGGATATTTTCCGGGGCTGGCTGCAAGAATTTCGTGGCAACTTCGCGAACGCGACAATTTGGCGATCACATGGTTGGCAATTTGGATCTCGCCATCTCTGGATAGACTCAACCCGGCAACCCGGTAGTACACAATGCTGGGCGTCAGGTCAATAAATGCTGAAGCTTCCACCACGTTGACACCCTGCTGAAGATATACTTCAACCGCGTTTCTTTCCAGAGCATCTTCGCTTGGGTTGTGGATAAGGTTGGCAGCAAATGGACCATTCGGTAGTGCTATCTTGATCTGTTGGATGGCAGATTCCAAGCGACTTCGTACAAGACCGGCTGCTCCGAATGCTCCCAAAAATCCAGCTTTACCCAATGCAACCACCATTTCTACCGAGGAAATCCCGTTCGCCATGGAACCGGCATAATAAGCGTATCGCACCCGGTAAGTATTCTTAAAACCGGCATTTCCCATGTCTTCGATTGGCATGGCTGGGACACTGGTGACATACCGTTCACCAACCAGCTCCCGAAATATCTGCTCATCACAATCAGCAGAGATAAGACCGAGTTTTCCATCGCACCTGATAACGTAAAGAGGGAGCTTGAGAGATAGCAAATATGCTCCCATGCTCTCTGGGTCGAACGCAGCCGTGTTCAAATCCACATCAACGGATGCAGGGAATTTATGATTGTTTTCAATGAATTGCATTGAAGATTTCTGTAATGAATTATGGCTCATCGTCAGACCTATGGTTCCTCCACGGCAATGCATATATTATGAACTTCATATATTCTGGAATCATCTGCCCACAAGCTTCCATCCCCCGTAAAGATCTGTGTTATCCCGAGCTTTTGCGGTTTATGAATAAATACCTCCACCTGCATTTGCCGATGGTGCTGCAAGACTTGACCACGGTAGCGCCAGTTCATTTTTTGTCCTGTCACATAATCTGCAGTCACTTGGTTGTGCGACTCTTGTTGGATATAAATTTTCATCGCCTGGAGTATTGCTTCTATCCCCAGGGAGCCAGGCATTACTGGGTCTTCCTGGAAATGGCAGGCATAAAACCAATCTTGGGGGGAGTTATTCCGCGAGGCATATACATATCCATCACCCTTGTTGCCGGCAGAATTTACTGCTGCTTTGTCAATTAGCAGAAGTTTTCCTCTAGGGAGACCCATCCATGGGGTTGTGTCTACAAGGGAAGTAATTTGGTTTTCCAGCCCGGCTTGTTTCAACCAAGGCAGGATGGGATTCCCGCTGTCCAGACCTGTTTGACCTGCCATTGCTTCAGCGGAAAAATATCCAAAGGAGGATTTTCCTTCGAAGAATATTTTCCCATCACAAAACAATTCAAAGGAAAAATGCTGGATAATTGTGGAACCATAAAAAATAGTCTTGAGCAGCAATGCCCGCTGTCCGAATTGTCTTGCCGCGTGAATTCACCTGGTGGGTAAAGGTTGTCTCTCCATCCAGGTTTCGAAATGAATAATCGATATTGGGAAACCGGAGGGGTGTACCCAGATAAGCGGAGAGAACACCGCATGGCTGTAACGCTATTTCGATGCAAATTGAATAGGGTAGCCGTCCCCGTTTATCTCCTTCAAAAAACCATGCCTCTTCTGGAACGTCGAATTCTGCCACGATGGAGGAAGGTTGGTCAAATTCTTCCTTGCGTCCCTGAATGGACAGGATCCTGCTCATCAACAAAAGGTCACCGTTAGGGATGCGCAAGCTCCTTCGGCCCGCATAGACGGCATACTCTTCCCCCAGGCATTTCACAACTGAGCCGGTGGCAAACTCTTTTAGATCATCAATTGTCAAAACGACGCTCCCCATTTCGTAATATTGAGAGCGGTGCGTTTCAATTTGATGTTCGAGGTCTCCTGCCAATTTGTGCAGTCCAGCCTGGCGCATTTCCAGGAAGCGCTCGTGGATTTGACTTGTCTCCCGGGTGTGACCGGTCCACCAGTTTAGATAATTCTCAAGGATGGTTTCTGGGGTGTGAGTTTGCATAACGTTAATCCTGGTAAAGCATACTGAGGTCGATCGGAACTTGCTGGGAAACCATCCGGGCCAGGAGACGAAGGATTGAAGTGTGATCGTCCACCCCTTTACGGTTAATCGAATAGGCTCCATGCTGCTGGTCCTGCAGGGTGTCATTGACCCATCGGGCACAGTTACTGCCAGCTCCCAGTTCCACGAAAACACGCGCGCCGTCGTGGTAAGCTCGTTGGATCAAACGCGGGAAATCCAGGCAGTGGCATAATTCTTGGGCGATCTGCTCTGCGATTATTTGCTGGTCAATCGGCATTGGCTTGTTGGTGGCAGCAGAGTAAAGGGTCATGCCGGGCTGATTCATAACCGGTACAGAATGCAGATCCATCAGCATCTTGTACTCAGAGTGGATCGGTTCACAATGGATGGCGTAGTTGAATGGCGCTGGGATCGACTTGCATTTAAGTTTATTTATCACCCTTCGGCATGCAGCAGGATCCCCACCGATGACCACCTGTCTGGGGGTATTGATATGCGTCAAATAGACCTTTTTTTCATCTGCCAGGACTTCTTTAACTTTTTCCGGTCCGGTCATCAGCAGGAAATTACCCCACAGCGCCTCAGGTGGATCATCTTCGCTTCGAGTGGGCAGTTTCCAGTATTCACGCACGGCGTTTTGAGGTCCTGTAAGACGTGTACGAAAAAGGGGAGACTCTCTCAAGGCCATACTGGTTCCATCTGCATCAGTCCATACCCGGCTGGCAAACAGCATGCTGACTTCACCCAGGCTGTACCCAAAAGCGCTTGCTGGGCGGATCTGAAAAATATTTCTGAGTACCTCGGTATAAAGGAATGCCAGGCAACTGCCCGAAATGAGCATGGTGATCGGGTCTGCATTTAATTGAGCTTCAATGGAAGTCAAATCATCGGAAGTAAGAGGGCTGATACTCCTCGGGTATAGTCTTTGTTCATTCAACAGGTTACCAATATCGTCGCTTATCTCAGAGAGTTGCTCGTAGAGGTTTGGGTATAAGTAAAATAAATCTCGCCCGATGCCCGGGTATGAGTTAAATGCTCCGGGATAGACGAAGCACACCTTGCCGTCCATCCCAACAGGTCCTGGTGTAAAGAAACTACCCAAAGGGGTTTGCCAGTCAGACATATTTTCAAATGAGGTGGGGATTCCTTTAGCTGCAAATCCGATCTCACGCGTAAGTTCGTCAGGAGTTGTTCCAAGAAAGCTCAGTACAAATTGCGAATTTTGTTTCTTAGCAAGGTATTGCTGATAGGTTTCCTGAGCTAAGTCTGCCATGCTTGCCCCGGCTGTAATTTTTGATTGCAAGGCAGCCAGCACTCCGGGCACCTCCACGTTCTCGTGGAACGCAATTGGGAAAAGGTGTAAAGCCTCCAGTGTTGGTGCCAAAGTATGCTTGGGAGTATGCACACGGGTGTCGCTTAGAAGGATGTGGGAAAACCCGCCGTCTGCAGCCAGAAGATTTATACCGGCATACCGTTGATCCTGGCTGGAGGGGATGAACCATGCTCGCGACTCTGATCCCACATAGTACGATGAATTCTGCCAGGTTTCTACACTATCAGGGCCACTCCAACCGGGAGTGCAGGGAATGACGCGCTGTGAAAGACACCACACTGTTTGTATAAAACCAAGCAGGCCTCCCATGCTACTGCCCAACGCGCAAGACGTTGGCTTACCAGAGCCATTGATACCAAGCAAACCACCTGCTTCTTCATTGGAGATTGACCCATTATTTAGCGTAGCCGCTTCGATCAACTCGGTGGCCTCCGGTCGGGGACCAGCAGCCCGACGTGCCTCATTTATTGCGCCTGAAAGAGAAGCAGCACTGAAGGGAGGGTTCACTTCGGCCGCACCCACCACCCGTGCATAGATTGGCTTGGAATTGTCCCGGGCAAATTTCTGATCCATGATGAGAACCCCGCAAAATACGAGCGGATCTTCCTGGGCTTCGACCAGCAGAACGACCTCTTCCTCACTGGATTCAAGCCATTCTGACGCAATCGTCAGGGCAGTTGATACTCCTAAAACTTCCTGGACCCGGGTTCCTATCTTCCTATCCAGCAGGATCCGGGTGAGAATAGGGGATAAGCTGATGACTGCCAGTCTTCCTGTTTCCAGGCGAGCTTCGCCGCAGACCTCCTTGATCGCCCTGGTGGCTGCCAACTCAAGGGATGCATTGTCTTCGAAACGACCTGTTATTGGCATGCCGCGATATAAAAGCCTGCCAAATTCGTCAATGCCTCCCCCTCTTGGCAGGACAACTGACAACCCGACAACCGCCAGGTTTAATGTTTGATCCATGCGTTGAATCATTTTTCGCCGGCTTCTACAAAACCGGGATCTCCCTTAATGAAACGTTTCAAAGCCGGGCTGATCGTTCCTTGCAACGCTGTAAATTTGGCTAATACCTCACCATTGGTATCTGTCACAAGAATATCTGCAATGACTGACGTCTGACTGTGGGAAACAATTTTCATTTCAACAAGACTTAATGCCCCAAAAGGAATTGCTCTGAATTGCTCCAATTTGACAAGATGTGAGGGCAGGCAGGGCGCATGATAATATCGCTGCGCCCAAATGAGCAGCGACTGTACAATTGCATCATAGGCGAAGGGATTGTATGTCTGCAATGGAAACTGCCCTTGCCGGTCGGGCGGAATGGATGGGAGGTTAACCTCCAGGACCAACCGGTCTTCACCTACGCTGATTACTCTCTCCACACCCTGGAATGATGGCCCATGAAAAAGTGTGCCGTCCTGGTACAAGGCTTTACCCAGGATCCCTTCTTTTACCTCGCTGGCAGGGTGTAAATTCATATTGTAGATGGACGTTGGCGGTAAATCCCGCACCAGGGTCACACTCAAGCTGTAATGATATAGGGGGCGCCCGTTTTTATTCTTGCTCCAGATGCGTGCCGCGAACTTTACTTTTTCCCCTGCAACTTTCTCGATCTCATTCAATTCGAGGATATGTTCGTTTGCCAGGTTCTCATCAAAGACGATACCCTTCAATACTTTGAAATCTTCGAGTTGGTGGAAAGTGAACCCTGGGAATAATTGTTCGCAGACACTTGCTATCCAGGAGGCAGCACAGGTTGCCGGCAGCACCGGATACAAACCGATTTTGTGGTCGAGCAGGAATGGATTGGCATCCAGGCTGAGGTGGCGGTGTATTTCGAATTTTTGCAACTCGCCGGAAATATCGGTTGCGGTCCTTGTGGGAACCTGACCAATCACAATTTGCACGGGTTGGTCGTCAATGCTGTGCTGAGCAGTGATTTCTTTTACCAGCATATCTGCTCCAGCATCAGTTGGGATAACCGTCATATCGCGCTTGGCGAAGGCGCGTTTAAGTTCAGGAGTTACCATCCCGGAATCCCATGGGCCCCAGTCAATGGAAACGACGTGACAGGTTGGGTTATCCCGTTTGATCTGATAGGCGGCTTTGTTCAGTACTTCATTTGCCATTGCATAATCTGCCTGGCCGATATTTCCAAAGAAACCAACTATGGACGAGAACAGGATTAGGAAATCGAGCTGATCTGCTGGAGCGATTTTCAGCAGGTTGCGTAAACCGTAAACCTTGGGAGCGTAAACGGTTTCGAAATCATGGAGGGTTTTCTTCTCGATCTTCCGGTCCGAAAGCGTCCCCGCGCCGTGGATGATGCCTCTAATATTCCCGAGCCGCTGGACTGGACCAGCCAATTCGTTTTGTAGGGTCTGTACAGGAGCAGTAACATCCAGGTTTAAATATTCTGCTACCGAGCCGGCTTGGTGCAAGGCTTCAAGCGTTTTTTTTACTTCCTCGTGAGCGCGTATCTGTCGAAACACTTTTTCAACAGCCTGCGGAGTGGCTTTTTTTCCTTCACCCGTAAGCTGGTCCATGGCACGGCGTTTGAGTTCCGCGTCCTCTGGGCAATCCAGTGCCCAGTCTGGTAATGAATCGTTGATGGGAGTTCGCCCCAGCAGGATGAATTTACATGGGATGGAATTTGCCAGTTTGATGACGCACTGGGCGGTTATGCCTCTGGCACCGCCGCTTACCAGGACGACTGTATCGGGAGTGATCAAGGTTTTTCCGACCATACTATTCAACTCTCCGAACCGTGTTGTTCTACGACCAGGGTAAATCGTCCCTTGTTGCTATATCCGACTTCACTGATCAACCGGTTCGGGTCATAAAGTTCAGCCATGATGTGTTCAACGGCAGTTGATACATTTACATCCGGGGAAAGATCGATTGCCCTGCAGAACACCTTTTCCCACTCCAGGTTGAGAGTTTTTACCAGCCCAAACAGGCTCCCGCTTACTGGTTCGAATAGTCCGGAAGTCGTCAGACCAAATTCACCATCCATATGGGTTACGGTGACAAAAGCAGCGTAATTCAACAGGGATGCCTCGGTCAGGTTTTTCATTAGAAATTTAGCCACCAGGAAGGTGGTTCGTGCAATGGTATTCTCAGTCTCCGAGAATGTTTCCGCTGCCGTACCAGGAGGATCCAAGTGAATGTAAATTCCCGCAGGGCCATATTCCTGCTGCAAGCTCGCCAGGGTGTTTTGAATTCCCAATTCGGTCAGATCTTCCATCATTACGTGTCTGATACTTTCGGGCAATTGTTCATGATTGTTGACCAGATTAATATTCAGTCCTAAAACGACGACTTTGATGCCTTGGGCTGAAAGAGCTTTTGCAAGGGCAGGTGCTAGGGCGGTTCCATCATCCATTAGAATGCAGGAGTGGTCTTTGGGAAAAACCATGTCCAGATGGTCTGGGGATGGCAGGAATTTAAGAGCCACGACTCCACGTGGTAAGGTTTCTGATGCCTCCCTGTTTGGCAGGTTTTGCGTTGAAGACTTTTCTCCTGATGGTTCAATCCTTGTCAGGTAGTCCGTGATCTGGTTAAGCGTGTGCAGTTCGGCCAGCGCAGCCGCGTCTGCTTTTGGCAAGTCGGGGAAGCGGGTCTGCAGTGCGCCTAGAATTTCAACTCGCTTGATGGAGTCGATTCCTAAATCGGCTTCCATATCCATGCCTGGATCAAGCATTTCGGTGGGGTATCCAGTCTTCTCGCTGACAATTTCCAGGAGAGCTTGTTTGACGGTTTCAACTTCAATTCTCATTATGACTGGTGTCTGCACGTTCACGGCAGAGTCTAATTTCTCCGCTTGTTGGGGACCTGGCTTAGCTACCTCTTGAATCAGCGGGGAACTTACAATTTGGTCAACAATTTGTCCCAGGGTGCGCATTTCGGAAAGGACGGCTGTATCCGTTTTTGGGATTTCCGGGTGGCGAGTCTGCATGGCACCAAGGATCTCCACCCTTTTGATTGAGTCAATCCCCAGATCGGCTTCCATATCCATACCCAAATCGAGCATTTCGGGTGGATAACCCGTCTTTTCGCTGACAATCTCAAGCAAGGACCGGGTCAGGATTTCAAGGCTGATTGTCTCTGTTGCGCCAACCGCACCAATAGGTTCCGAATTAGATGGTGATATTACCGGGGAAGCAGCCTGAGGGACAGATTTTGCCTCTGTAGATTCCAGTGGAGCAGAGATGGTTGGCAGAGGCTCTTTCACCTTCGTCGCAATCAATTCATTTGGGATAGTCTGTAGTTGCACCAGGCTATTGAATAATTCTTCCTGGCTGCGTAAAAACTGCTCATGCACGCGCAGTGTTTCTGCCTGGTGCTGATGAAACTGAGTCATGCTGCGTTCAAGTGTTTGCAGCGCGGCATTAATTAGCTCAAGTGTTTGTGCAGATGGGTTGCCAGATAGAAGGTCAATTTCCTGCTTTGTAATTTGACCAAACAACTTGGCATATTCGCCATCATTCGAAAGGAATTGGGTGTGGGACTTCAACGTTTCGTTTTGCCATGCTTGAAACCCGTCCCCCAATTGTCCCGTTCCCTGTGAGGTAATTACTTGTAAGCTCTCATTGGTTGGCTTGGAAGGGTGCGCTTGTTCAGGCTGTTTCGCTGGTGATTTAGGTTCCGCGCTGATATCAGCCAGTTGCAAGGTATTATTCTGCGCTACTGCTTTTTCAAAGGCAATTCGAGTCTTATCAGTCAGGTAAATCCCGCCGTTCAACTTTACGCTAATGCTTGACTTCTTTGTTTTAGTAAAATCTTTCGCTACCAGCGCATATGGATCGTAAGACCGCAAGTCAAAGCCCAAAACACATAGTTGAGCAACAGCGTCGCGATATTGCCGGTCACCGTCCTTTTTTGAGTTTGGATTCAACGCTACTGCAAAGTAAGGCTTGCCATCCAGGATATTCTTGACAAGGTTAGTCAGGACGTTCTTCGGCCCAAACTCGATAAAAATGCGTCCCCCCTCGGCATATATGGCTTCGATTTCGTCTTTAAAGCGTACCGGATTCAATATATGCTCTGCCAAATTCTTGCGAATCTGCTCGGGATCGGAATCGTGTGCCTGCCCGGTAGAATTCGAAAATACAGGGATATGTGGTTTACTGAAATTTAATTTCTGGATTACTTCGGCAAATGGTTTCTGAGCGTGGCTTACCAACTTGGTATGGAAGGCAGCAGACACAGGAAGAACAATTACCGAATATCCCTTCTCCACCAATACTTTCTGTATAGCCGTCATCGCAGGTTTGGTTCCTGCCAGCACGACCTGGTCTTTTGAGTTCCAGTTAGCCAGTGTTATCTCTGGAAACGCCTTTAATTCCCCTTGCAGGGCAGAAACATCCCCTTTCACAGCCAGCATTGACCCGGCATCGAAATTAACATTGGCTGGTGGTGCCATAGCTTTGCCACGCGCCTTCGCCAGGAAGAAATACGCGCTATCGTCCAAAACTCCAGCTGCCCACAAGGCGGTCAGTTCTCCGAAACTATGTCCGGCGGTAAAGTCAGCTTTGAAGCCGGCATGTTCCAATAATTTATACATTCCAACGCTCAACCCCCCGATCGCAGGCTGGGCATACTCGGTGCGAGTTAGAATGTTGGACTGGGACTCCTTTTGGGCATTGTCGAACACCGGAATGGGGAAGACCGTGCTTGAAAGTGGAGGCATTCCATCGGATTTAAAAAGGGTATCCATGTCAGCGTAAGCCTGGCGAATTGGCGGAAAATTTACGGCAAGCTCCCGGCCCATATCCACGTATTGCGAACCCTGGCCAGGGAAAAGGGCAACCAATTTCCCCTTCGGATCCAACCCGCTCCGGCGATAAAACACGCCTGCTGGATATTCCGCACATTCATTTCCCCCTTTTGTCTTAATGAGCTCAACAGATGCAGTCAGTTGCCTGACAGCCTCGTCGTCATTAACAGCTACGAACCCCAATCTCGCATGGTTTTGTGGAATTGCCGTGTTTGTCCACTGCAACGCCAGGTTTATAAATTCTTGTTTTCCCTGTGGTCCTTGTATTTTTTCGATCCATCCCTTGCAAGTTTTTAACAATTCGTCTGGGGTGGAGGATGAGAGCAGGATCACTTTTCCAACAGAGTTAAGGCGGTACGGTCCGTTTGTTTCATTTTCGTGTTCTTCAAGTGCCACGTGGAAATTGGTCCCTCCAAAACCAAACGAACTCACACCCGCGCGGCGGGGGTGGGTGGCAGGTTTAATCCATGGACGTACCTCTGTATTTAAATAAAATGGCGATTTATCGATTTCAAGTTTTGGATTCGGAGTGTTGATGTGAATTGTTGCTGGCAACACCTTGTGATACAGAGCCAAGGAGACCTTGATCAGGCTTGCGATCCCCGCTGCTGCCTTGGTATGGGCAATTTGCGACTTCACGCTGCCTAATGCAATCGTTTGCTTAGTTTGATTGTTTTCAGAGAACACTTCATTCAACCCCTGGAACTCTGCCGGATCGCCGGCCATCGTACCGGTTCCATGTGCTTCGATCAAGCCAACTGTGGTCGCACTGTACCCTGCCTCGGCATATGCCCGCCGCATGGCTAGAGATTGTCCAGCAGGACGTGGTGCGTAAATGGACTTGAATCGCCCGTCACTGGATGTGCCGATCCCCTTGATGACGGCGTAAATTCGATCGTGGTCTCGCCGGGCATCCTCCAGCCGTTTCAACATCACCATGCCGATCCCTTCTCCCACCATCATGCCGTCCGATTCTTTGTCGAAAGGAGCAGGGTGCTGGCTTTTCGAAAAAGCCGGGGTTTTGCTGAAACACATGTAAGCCCCTATCGAATTATCCAGGTCAACTCCACCGGTGATCATCATATCCGCCCGGCCCTCGATCAATTCACTAACCGCCATGTGGATGGCTGCCAATGAACTGGCGCAGGCAGCATCTACGACGCAATTGGTGCCCCCCAGGTCAAATCGATTGGCAATCCGGCCCGAAACGACATTGCCTATGGAACCCGGAAATGTATTTTCTTCCCAGCTCGGATAAGCCAGTTTTATTTTTTCTGTGATCTTGCGGATGTCATCTGGTGGGATTCCGTAACTGCCCAACACCTTCTCCCAAACCGGGTATTGAAGGCGCGACATCAATGGAATAACCAGTTTGCTACCAATTCCGACAAACCCCAGGATCACTCCTACATTTTCCCTCTTAAATTCTTTTCCTTCTCCATATCCGGCATCTTCAAGACATTCCTTGGCAACCACCAGCGATAGCAACTGGGTAACGTCGGTGACTTCGAGGATATTGGGAGGCAACCCAAATTCGGCTGGATCGAATTCAATATCCGGGATAAAAGCACCCCGTTTGCAATAGGTTTTATCTGGGGCACCCGGGTTTGGATCGTAATAATCGTCAATATTCCAACGCGAAGCTGGGATGTCTACAATGGAATCAACCTTGTTAAGGATGTTATCCCAATACTCTTGAAGGTTATGGGCCTGGGGGAAAATAGATGACATACCAATAACGGCGATGGGTGTTGTCTGCAGTTTTTGTTCATGGATCAGTTTTTGGTTTTTCGGGCTGGTCTTCATGGACATAGATCTCCAATGCAAATAGAATTTCCACTGTACAGGGTAAGGTTGACTAGACAGGTTGTTGTTTTGGGGGGATTGTTTGGAATTATAACGCCCTCAAGGTGGTTTAGTTGCGGGGTGCATCCAACTCTAATACTGGTCTAATCAATGCAATCTGCTGATATAGCACTCGGTATTTTCACAGGGGGATTAGGGTAAGATTGAGTAAATTTATGGATGTAACAAAAAACCTCATGACCAATACTTGCGTCTTCCTTCTTGATGCTGGGAAAGAAAGATGTCTCTTGAGTATGACGATGAATCAAGCGAGAATATGATGGAAGTTAAACGGATTTTAGATGCATAATTTATGTAGTAAGGTCCTCCAATTTGCCATGTTGCTACAAATCATTTATCCCCGTTCCAAAATGGTGACAAAAAAACCCATGTGGAGAAATCACGCTTCTTCGTCTTCGATGCTCATAACCACCTCAGCGAAAACTTTGGGGGTGGCTGGGATCAGCGCCTCTTACCCCAGTGGTGGGACATTCTCGATCAAGCTGGCGTTGTTCGTTCCCAAGATCTGGATGGTGATTGGGTTGAAAACCTGCTTTTCGCCCCTTTGGACCAATTTAAGCAGCCTACCCAGATCATTTCCTGGTCTTCGGAGGCGTCGATTGGTCGCAATGGGTGAAAAATCATATGCCTCACCTGAATGGGCAGCGGGAATGTTGCGGATTCAAAAGGATTGTGGTGCCGACGAGTTGAAGATCTGGAAAGCCCTCAGTCTGCAGGTCAGGGATCTCTTGGGGCACCATGTAGAAGTCGATGACCATCCCCTCGATCCCATCTGGCAAACTGAAGGGGAAATCTGTTTTCCAGTGGTTATAATTAATCAGGGGAGTTGGAAACTTACACCCTAATGGACACAATGCGCGGAGCCCGTGAACACAGTATCGATCCAGCGACTATCAAATTAACGGCTGCATTGACTGGTAGCTTCTTCATATACTTACTGGCCTTCACACTTCCAGCAAATTTGTTAAAGATTTATGATCGCGTCCATTTGGATGGGCGCTTATTGCACGATGTCGGTTTCCCGGCATACCTGCGCATGGTTCTGGCATTTCTAAGCCTCGCCTTTCTCTATTATTGGGGGATCCGAGTTGCCCCTCACGCGAGAAGCAAATCAGCTTGGATTCCCATCATCGTTGGGATGCTGGCCTTTATCCTGGTGCTCTTCTTTATGGCTCCTTTCGATGCATTGGATATTTACGATAATATTTTCCACGGCCGGATTTTGGGGATATATGGTGGTAATCCATTCAATCAGGTGATCGCTGATTTCCCCAGGGATCCATTTTTTGTTTACACTCCGTGGAAATCTTCACCCTCAGCATATGGCCCCCTTTGGGAAATCCTGGCAGGGCTGACCGCCTGCCTGGCGGGGAACGGTTTCATCGCAAATATCGTGGCGTTCAAGTTGTTGCCGGGGATTTTCCACCTTGCCAGTGTGGGGGTGCTCGTGGTATTTCTGCGCCGAACGGCACCCGACCGGGCAATGACCGGAGCAATCCTGCTGGGGTGGAACCCGGTTGTGCTTTACGAAACCTGGGGAAATGGCCATAATGATTTTGCAATGGCTTTTTGGGTCTTATTGGCAGCAATATTTATATTCCGCCAGCGGTACTCGTGGGCAATCCTGTCTTTAGTGGCAGGTGCGCTCGTCAAATTTATCCCAGTATTATTAATCCCGGCTGCATTACTGGTGAGTTACCGAAGTATGGATAACCGAAACCATGGCATATATTTAATAATCAAATCATTGGTAGTTGGTTTGTTACTGGCAATCGTTGCATATTTTCCCTTTTGGAATGGATTTGAATTCACAAGTATTAGCCGTCACATGCAGATGTTTACGACTTCCATCCCCGCGGTGGTTTACCAAGGATTAATCCCTCTCCTTGGGACGATTGGATCGGCTCGTTTGGTTAGCGTGGCAACATTGATACTGCTGACCGTGTATACGCTCTATCAATCCTTTCGCGTGAATGAACATGATCTTTCCAGAGATTTTGCCTCGACAGCTTTTTATATTCTTGCTTTCTATTTGATGGTGGCATGCCTTTGGTTCCAACAATGGTATAGTCTCTGGTTGATCGCCTTGGCTCCCCTACTCCCGGAGCGTAACCGTCGATTTGCGCTTATGTTTGGGTTTTGGGTACTATGTAAACAATTTATATTCGGTCCCTTAATTGTTCCACTCACAACGCAGTATCCGGATAAAATGATCTGGCTGGAACCATTATTAACCCTGTCCATTTTGGGCATACCGTGGATATTCGCGTTGAAGATATACCGGCTATCCCGGACTTCAACATATATTATGGGAAAGGAATAGAAGTCTTTCATTATTCCCATCGCCCCCATAACTGAAATTCAACTGTCGCCCTCTTTGTGGAAACCAGAAATAAATTTTGTTACCCCGGGGTGATTTGACCCCCTTCGCCGCCATAATAATCCTTTTTCCGTGGAATAATTCAGGAGTTCCCTCAACGCAGATGATCCTTCAACTTTTCTATTGGATATGAATTTTGTCGGGAAGATTGGAATCCCGATTTGGTTTCCATTGGTAAAAAAGAGGGATGATGAGAAGGATTGCGGCGATAAAGAAATATTCTGCCATAATCACGCCCCCCTGATTAATAAAATTGGAGAAGGATGCCAGGCAGATAAACGAAAATAATGAATATTTCATTACATTTCGGACAGTTCCAGGAATGAGGTTGTCAGGGCTTTTCATCCAAAAACATATCAGAGGAATGAAGACTATTAATGAGGGAAGGTTATATTCGTAGGCCAGGGTCGGGAATGTGAGCATAAGAATCGCCGAACCTGCCAAAAAAGGAATCAAACGGGTAAACACATTCCGATTTATTTTGACCTGTATATATCCCAGGAGGATCAACGGGATTGGTACGATTTTGTCCATCCAAACCGGCAGGACCTTTGCCAAACTAATACCACCTGGAACAGCAAAACGCTCCTGGGAATAAAGTCCTTTTAGAAAATCCATGCTTGGGACAGGGAGCAGGAATGTCAGGCAAACAAGGAACAGAAGAAACGCACTTGCGAAAATCATGTTTTTCTTCAAGTCGCCAAGGGTCTTGGAACCGAGTATGGTTACTGTAAAGACAACAAAAATATATGGAATCGATATCCATTTGATAAAGGCAAATATCACTGATAGTAGAACAAGGGGAAGGTTTCCTTTCATTATCCCCAGGATAATCAAGAGGTAGGCAGCCCCTACATAAAGGGAGAATTGACCCCTTTCAAACCATGAGAGGCCCGCCGGGGTAAGAAATAAATAGATATTTGCTAGCATTACCCCTGGGAGCATTTCTTTTTCAATCTTCAATGACCTAAAAGAATAAATCATTATCAGGAAAAAAACCAATAATTGAATGAGCATGTGAAGCAAGCTGGCAATCCCATACTCAAGTTTGCAGATTGTAATCGAACAAATTAGGTTAACCAGGGGTGCATATCTTGATGGCCTTTGCAGGGGGTCCATGAATCCATTTCGGTAATTTTCGCCCAGGGAGGCCAAGTTTTGAGCAGGAAAATAGATTTGCGCAAAATCCACTGCCAATCGATTCTGAGCATGGTATTTTTCAGTTAATGGACTATCTGGGATCCTGGCAAACCCATATCTTGGCAAGGGGATCATTTTCTCCGCGGAAAGATCCCCTGTAAGCATGTCTTTGGAGAGCAGAAATACATTTCTCAGGATAAATACATGTGCAATAACAAAAGCGATACTAAAAATTGACTTTTTTACAAATCGCATGAGAATGTGTTCCTAAGGGATGACAGTGATGTGTCAATAACCGAGAAAATTGTACAGGCGTGGGGAAAGGTTTTTTTAATTTGGATATCAATATGCAACAATCATCTCAACATTGCAGCAGCATCTGAATGGATGATGATGCCGCCTCTTTTCAATATTCTAAGTTCCTGGCGCTTAATTTCCTGGGCCACATTCAATCGGTCTGCCTGATGCGGAAATTGGGCAGTGAACTCAGGTGACCCAAAAAGTCTGCTGTCCTGGATGGCATCAAACGAATGATCAGCGAGAAAATCCAAGGCACCTGGAATCCCAAGATCGACACGATAATGAGTAAACGCTTCGCTTTCCAAATCGCCAAAATCTACTCCGACAGGTGACGCGCCCATTGATAACAGAATGCGGCAAAACCACGGTTCGAAAAGTGCGGTATATCCTTTGCTTGGAGTACCCAATGTCATTCGGCCAAATGGAGTGTTTATGTGAACCGAGGCAGGAGCTTTGCTGGTATTAGAGCCGCAGGCAATATCCAGAATCTGTTTATTTTGAATATTTATAATGTTCCCGAAGGAAGTTGCCAGCCTGCCGATCATTTGCTCGATAATCTGGATAACTCCCGGTTCTTTCGCAATTTTATTATTCAAGTCATATTGTGAGTTGAGAACCCGGATCGTTTCTGCAATGCGTGATTGATCCCGAGGGTCCCTCCAAAGGTGGTTCAATGAATTGATCAACTCATCCACGATATTATCAGTTGAGATTTTTTTCATTATGAAGATATTATAAGGCAAACAAATCTTCTGACGTTTTCTTTTAGGGAACATTCATTCCGATATATCGTCTCAATCCTGATATTAAGCATTGAAAAAAAAGGATAAAGAAAAATGAACAAGATGCATGTAACCGTTATCTCCATTCTGATGATTTTGGGATTAACCATTTCGGCTTGTGCAGCAAATATCACCCAGTCAAACCTGGGTGGAACCTCCTGGGTACTTGTTTCATATGGGAAAGCAGGAGAACAGACACCGTCCGCTGCTGACATTCACACAAGCTTGATCTTCGCCCTGGATGGACAGGTCAGTGGCAACCTTGGTTGTAATGGGTTCTCGGGAAAATATGAACTGAATGGTGATAAGTTGGTATTTGGCCCGATGGCGTCCACGCTGATGGCATGTCCTGAGGCTCAAATGACACAGGAAGGCATCGCCTTCCAGGTCATGACTGGTACAGCGCAATTTGTCGTGGAAGGAAACTCTTTAAAGATCTACGATGCAAGTGGTACCATTTCTATTACCCTTGCTCGGGTTGGTAACCAATAAAACGAATAATATGCAAAAAGAAACTCCAGAAGAGTCACCCCTCTGGAGTTTCTAATAATAATTACCGTATAAACAGCGATTTAATATTTAATATTCACAATCTATTCAAAAACAATTCCAAGCAGACTTGCAATGACACCCATCTCGCCGATGTGTTGAAAAGGATGGGTGAGACCAAAGGTCATTAAACATTTTCCCTTGGACCAGCCCGAATACCATTTAACCAGTTCTTCTCCGTTTGAATGAGCCAATCCTTCTTCCAAAAGGATTATTTTGAGGTGTTCTGGTTGTAGAGTAACATCCAAGTCTTCCAGGTTGATTTGTTTGATAATTTCTTGTGAGCGGGTTTGCACATCTATGGAATAATCGTGCAACGCTGCTAAATTGATTCGCTGGTTCAGGTCATCCACTTCAACAAAGCTCATCCCGCCCCCGTTGTGCCGCCAGGGTATGTTCATTCGTTCCATCCAGTTGCCTTCATCCAGGATCTGGGAGCGATCAGTGACGAACCGGTTCATTCCGGAGTTTTCCACCCGGGTCAGGTGCCACAAGATCCAGGCGATCGAATTGACGTTAGGATGAGGACGCTGGCGCATCAGGTTATCGGGTACCGTTTTCCAAAAATCGGCCAGGAAAAAATCATAAAGTACATCATGACGTTGTTGGAAAAGTTGGGAAAATTCCATTTTCATCCTCCGGAATGTGTCGACCTGCTTTAGCGGTTCGCTGAGATAGTCTATTCGATATTTACTATTCGAGCCTGGATTGGAAAATCGAGAATACTCTTGGAAACATATGCTGAGCCTGCACCCTTAAAGGGGGAATTAGATTCCGGAAAGGACATATTGGCAACAGGTACCGTGCTGAATTTGGAATTTATACATCATCCCACGAATTTCGGAAGAGATGAGATGATTGAACCAGAATAATCATCGCAATCCATGCCAATTGCCACCGTTAAAGTCACCGAGGAATATATATTTGTCTTCATCGTTACTGATGGCTTGACCACTCCTTTGGGCAAGTTCAACATACTTAATGACTAAATCTCTATTTCCTGCTAAAGCATTGGCTCGAGCAACACATTCGTAACAGTATGCCCAGTCAAAATCTTCCATTAATTTATTATATTCATTCGTGAGTTCAAGGCACCGCGCCGAATGTCTGAGGGCAGCGTCAGTAATTCCAAGAACAGTATAAACATGCGCGATAAGCCATTCGCCTCGTTGGTGGTGTAAACCGGTGCCAGTAAACAACCAATGGTAACAAGATGCATGAGCAGCATAAATCATGAGTTCATCTTCTGAATGTGAGCGGTCCGGTTTTTGGAGTAATTCCCAAACTTTCCCATTCAGCGTTTTTGCAAAATGTTGCTGCGCTTCTTCAAAGGTGTACCTTTTCGCGTCAACCATCTTGAATCCCTCCAGATGATACTTTGCCATAACGTATCCACTTTGGGATTATTCAGATCGATAGTGAAGTTCTGACGGTACTAATTTTATTATTCGAACATTAATAGTATACATCTTCATGAAATTACCGCACAAAGTAATGCTACTCTCTCCTCCTTCATTTGTAAGACATCCGAGTGTGATTCAAACTCGGATGTTTGGATAGATGAATGGGAAAACAAGATCGAAATACTGCCATAATATTAAACCATGGATCGTTCGATTTTTCGCAGGTTTCCAATGGCCTGCTTTGCGGATGTTTCGGCATCAGGTCTTGGCAAAAATTCCCCCGAAACCCATCCCGCGTATCCGTTGTTAAAGAGGGTATTCAAGATGGATTGGAAATCCAGGTGCCCAGCCCCGGGATACCAACGGTTGGAGTCTGCCACGTGGAAGTGGAAAATCCGTGCCCCGCATTGTTGGATGCTCCCCTCGATGTTAGGCTCCTCCATGTTCATGTGGAAGGTATCAAGCAGCAAACCGAAGTTGTTCACACCAACCCGCTCGGATAATTCAATACCTTGAGCCACTGTGTTGACCAGGGTTGTCTCGTAGCGGTTGATAGGTTCCAATGCAAGTCGAACACCATGTGGCTGAGCAGCCGAACTGCAAAGGCGCAAGGCCTCCACCATCCATTCCATTGCCTGCCCTTGATCCACTCCAGGTTTGACGATGCCGCGGATCAGTCCAATGATGATAACTGCCCCGAAGCATGCCGCAACAGGGATGTGGTTCCTGACGCGCTCGATGGCCGCAAGCCGCACCGAGGGATCCGGGTCGGTAAAAGAAAGGCCTTCCTCTCCCCAGGCTTGACCAGTCCCAATTGCTGGAACGGATAGTTTATTAGTGGATGTCAAGTGCTCCAGGTTGTCAAGGTCGACCAGTTTTGGATCCCGGATTGCCAATTCAACCCCGTCATATCCCAGGTTGGCGATGCTCTGGAGATTCGTATGCAAGTTGCCTTTGAATGTCGCTGCCTGGAATTGTGCCGGTTGTGTGGAGAGAACAATGGATAATTTCATATTTACACCATTTACCGTGGACGACAGGTTCCCCTCAAAAGCCCATCGTCCACGGCTGAACATTTTTTACCGGGCCACGTAGGTAACCTTGCACTCGGATCGGTCGCTCTGCAGCTTGATAATATTTTCAGGAAGATTTCCTAAATCGATCTTCTTGGTACTCATGGGGGTCATATCCATCCCGGTGGCCATGCACTCGATGACGCGTGGGAAATTTCCGTGCCCGGAGTGACCCTGTGCACCAACGATACGCGCCTTGCGCACCTGGAGCACCTCACCGGTGACGGGCATTTTAGCCTCTGCGCGTGCGGTAACAACAACAGTGCTTAGAAGTGTGCGCCCTTCCCAAATGACCTTCTCGATGCCGGGATAAACAACCGCCGGTAGCCCGGTGGCCTCCATGAATAAGTCAGCACCCATGCCACCGGTGATCTCGAGCACACGCTCAGCAAAGTCCTCCTCGGATGGATTGATATGGAAATCAGCCCCCAATTTGAGAGCCATGTTGGCGCGTTCCTGCTGGGTCTCGGAAATGATCACTTGAGAAGCACCTGCACGCTTAAGGATTGCGCAAGCTGCGATTCCGACTGGCCCTCCGCCCAGGATCACGGCACGATCGCCCGGACGGATACCGCCCCCGCGTTCGATAACCGCATTATAGGCAACGCTGGTAGGCTCTACCAGGCTTCCAGCAATGAATATATCCTCTTCTATATAATTTTTACGTAGTGGCTCCAGGCTCCAGAGGGTGCGGGAAGGCAGGACAATGTATTTGGTGTAGGCCCCATTAACGTTGAAGCCGACCTCGTTAAGTTGTTCACAGTGGTTTGGCTGGCCGTCAGCGCAGGGCTTGCATTGCCCGCACCAAAGCATTTCTTCGGTTGTGACTGCTTCCCCACCCTTGAAATGGTTTGTTGGTGCGCTTGTCGCGAGCGTTTTCTGCCCGCTTCGACCACCACTCCCGAGAACTCATGACCCAGGATGGATGGGAAGCCGGTAAGTCCCGGGTAATATATGTATCCTTCCTTATCAGCCTGGGCCATATGGACATCCGAGCCGCAGATACCGCAGGCCTTGACTTCCATAAGCACTTCCTCAGGTCCCGGTTCCGGAATATCATATTCGCGGATCTCCAGTCGTGGGTTGCGCCAGACCTGGCTGCCCAGGTAGGTTTGACGTCCGTCTATGTCTTTCGAACCGAGTTTGAAACCAGGCTTGGGGTTCCAATCGGCTACCAAAGTAACGCCTTGCATTTTGCCTTTCATGTTTATCTCCTTCAAAATATCCTACCCAAAGGGCAAAAAGAAACACAATGGAATATGTACAAAGCATATTTCCCGGTTTGGCCTACTTGTGCTTGATGTATGCGTTTGATCTTTACACCTCCGTTCCCTGCCCGATACGAGGCAGGCTGTAGACCGGTTTCCAGCCCTCACTGAGCGGTTCGCGCAGGTAGGGTTCCATTTCTTTGGCAGTGCGCAAGGTAACTTCCTCCACCGGCGGGACCTTGCCGGCGGGGAAGGCTTCGAGCACATCGTCGTGCCACAGGGTCAGGTATTTCAGGATGGCTGCCATTGGGCGCTTGGCTTTCTGCGCTGTTCCAGATTTTGCCTTCCCGACCACCCCTTCTGGTGTTGCGGAAATCTCGATGGCAAAGTGACCCTCTCCTTCCGACCAACGGCTTGGGCGGCCGAACGGGTCGACGGATTTATCGAAGTGTCCCTCTGGCAGGTAGTTTTTGCCCTCGGTATCTACGGCATAATCCATGTCGACCATTTCTGGGTGCAACAGCAGGCTGAGGGAGGTCTCGGATTCGTCGGCATGCACGAAGTTGGTGGTCATCTGTCCACCACGTTCGACCGGGCGGAAGAACTCGCGCACACCGCGGTGCCAGTCGATGACGCGGAAGATTCCCGGCAACTGGTAGCGCTTCATGAATTCCTGCACTGCAGACTCGAGCATCCACAGGTGCCCATGGTTGTTGACGATCAATTGCTTGCGGAATCCATCGTTCCACAGGCCGAGCATCACATCGATCATCATCTCACGCACCACATGTTCCCGCACGATGACCGTCCCGGGCATACCCATATGATGGTATGGATGGCCGCCGTAGTTCAACGGTGGGAGCGCCAGGTTGACCGGCGCGCCGCGTTTGGCAGTGAAGCGGCGCACACCTTCGCAAATGGCGCTGACATAGAGTGTATCCGCTGCGCTGGGCAGGTGCCGGCCATGCAGTTCAGTGCAGCCGACCGGGATGAAGACCACGTCGTTCTTCTTGCGGTTCTGTTCCACCTGCCAGCGAGTGGTGGTCTGGATATAAGAGCCTGGTTTGCCCCACTCGACCGGTGAGGGGATCCCGTAGTCGGCCAGGATGGCATCGATCTGCGCGTCGCTGGCATCCCAGACTTCTTTCTTTATCCGACCAACAGCATTATCCTCGAAGAACAGGTCGGGCTGGTTGGTGGAAAGAAATCCTTTGGGTACTTCTGTGTTTGACATTTTTACTCTTAATATTGATTATTCCAAGTGCCGTTGCGAAGATGGTGTTCTCCATCGAACGACATCGTCCGAGTTATTCCTGGAAGTACTCTTCTTGATTATTCCGGATAAACCTTTCCGGGGTTGAGAATATTGACTGGATCCAGCGCAGCCTTGATGCGCTTCTGGATCTCGAGCGAAACCGGACCGAGGGCCTGCTGCATGATATCGACGCTTCAGCGTCCCAACGCCATGCTCGCCTGAAAGCGTGCCGCCCAGCTCCAGGGCCAGGGCAGAACTCCTCAGCAACCATCTGCTCGACTTTTTTCCACTGGTCGGGGTCGCGTTTGTCGAACAAAATATTCGGATGTAAATTACCATCCCCGGCATGACCGAAGATGACGATCGGCAACCCATATTTGGCGCTGATGGCTTTCAAGCGGCGGATAGCTTCCGGGATGGCGCTGCGCGGCACGGTGATATCCTCGCCCAGTTTGTTGGGGGCTTTGCGCGCCAAGCGCAGGGGAAACGGAGCGGCGGGCCTTCCACAAATTTGCTCGCTCGGTTTCGTCCTTGGCAACTTTTACCTGGCGCGCCCCGTTTTCCCGGCAGATCTTTGCCACCGCGTCGATCTCCTGTATAACAGAGGCTTCATCCGTTCCATCGGTCTCGACGAGCAAGAGTGGCTTCCACATCCAACGGCAAACCCAGATGCAGGGCTTCCTCGACGCATGCGATGGCAGTTTCGTCCATCAGTTCCAGCGTGGCCGGGAGGATGCCTGCCGAATAGAATGGCATTGACCGTCCGGGAGGCGTCCTCCAGCACAGCGAACTCGACCAGTGCTGTGCGGGCAAATCTCGGTCTGGCGATCAGGCGCAGCAAGGCTTCAGTAATCACGCCCAGGGTCCCTTCCGAACCAGTGAAGAGCGCATGTCAGGTCGTAGCCGACAACATCCTTGATGAGTTTGCCGCCGGTGTGGATCACGCGGCCATCTGCCAGGACGACCGTCAAGCCGAGCACATAATCGCCGGTCACGCCGTACTTCAAGCAGCGTGGGCCTCCTGCATTGCAGGCAATGTTCCCTCCGATGGTCGAGTGACGGATGCTGGAAGGGTCGGGCGGGTAGAACAATCCGAGTTTTTCCACTGCTGTTTGCAGATCCGCAGTGACGACACCGGCCTCCACATGGGCAATGGCATTTGCTTCGTCGATCTCCAGGATGCGGTTCATGCGCGTCATTGCCAGGACGATCCCACCCTGGAAGGGAACCGAGGCAGCCGCCAGTCCCGAGCCCATACCGCGTGTCACAAGTGGAATGCGTTCACGCCCTGCCAGCGCCACCACCTGGCTGACCTGTTCGGTCGTGCGTGGCAGGACGACCACATCCGGGCGATGGTCTTCGAAGGTGCCATCGTAGCCGTAGACAGCCAGATCCTCAGGCGTGGTCAGAACGCCGTCTTTACCAGTGATCTTTTCGAATTGTGCAATGATGTTCTTATCCATCATTGTTCCTTCTTTCACACAATCACGGTTTTGTTTAATGCCCATTGGTCTGGTTTCCTTCCATGGTATGCCAACGCGAGCTTGCCACTTGCTCGATAGGCCTGATCGAGCAGTTCGATCGGGTGGACCACTTGTATGTTCAAACCTTCCCGGCGGACACCGACATTCAACTGCATCTGGCAACCAGGGCAGCCGGAGGCGATATAGTCTGCCTTCGTCTTGGCAATATTGGTTCGTCTTGCGTTTCAGCACCTTGAGCGAGGTTTCGTAATGGGTGATGAGCTGGCTGCCAGCCGAACCGCAACACCAGTCCGCTTCGGGCAAGTTCGATGAATTCCAGTCCATCGATCATTTTCAGGATTGCGCGCGGCTGCTTCCAGACATCCTGGCCGCGGCGGAGGTGGCATGGGTCGTGGTAGGTGACGCGCCCTTCGAGGCGACCCTATCGGTTTTTCGAGCGGGATGGACATCAGGAATTCGCTCACATCCCGAACCTTGGAGCTGAACGCGGCAGCCCGCTTCGCCCAGGCTGGGTCATCGGCCAACAGCTTGCCATAGTCCTTCAGCGTGGATCCACAGGTGGCGCAATCGGTGACGATGGTCTCAACATTCGCTTTCTCGAAAAGATGCGATGTTGACGCGGGCTTGTTGACGCACCAGGTCGGATCGCCCATAACCCAGGGCAGGCATGCCGCAGCAAACAGTCTCTTTTGGCGTGACGACGGTGCAGCCATTGCGAGCCAGAACGCGCACGCTGGCAGCGCTTTCTTCGAGCGAACATCAGGCTTCTGGGCGCAACCCAGGAAGAATCCAATCCGGTATTTGCTTCCTCACGTGGGCTGCAGTGACCTCGGGTAAGACCTTTCGCAAGTGGACGCTGGGGCAGGTGTGGCAGCATGGCCTCCAGGTCACGCAGTTTGCTGGGAAGTACGGAGTTCAGCCCCAAGGCACCCACTAACCAGCGGAGCCGAACCTTTCATATACTCGCAAGGGCCATGTGGCTGCTTCCAATCGATCCCGTGTGTGAGATGAACCCACCGAACAGAGTTTTCTTCCATCGGGCGGGTTGGATCTGTTCCTGTAGTGTCGCGCATCTCCAGTGCCAGGTGGGCGGGACGAATGCCCACCGGACAGATGTCGTTGCAAGCCATGCAGTCAAAGCAGGCAGTACATCTGTTCGGCCAGGTTGGGGCTGAGCTCCAGTTCGCCTTCCAATCCCTTGCGCGCCAATGCCACCCGCCCGCGCGGTGAAGCAGTCTCGCTGAGAAATTCCCGGTAGGTGGGGCAGACAGCCAGGCACAACCCGCAGCGGATGCAGTTCAGGTATTCTGTTTCAGAGGGTTTTTGCAGGCTGCCATTCACGGTTTTTAGCATCAGTCTTCCAAAGTCCTGTTATCCAATCTCACTGATCTTCACCGGGCGATTCTCGCGCAGCGACTTCCAGGCAGCGTAACCAAGCACAACCGCCGCACGGCCATCCGCCCCGGTCGTTGGGGTGGGTTTGTCATCACGGACACATTCCACAAACTGGCGCACCTCTTCCACATAACAGGGAGCATAGCGCTGCATGAAGAAGTATGGCGGTTTGGCCGAGAGGAAGCCATCCTGGTTGCCCTTCACGGCAATGGTCTCGGCTTCGTTGTTCGCCATGGCGGTGCCGTTCGAACAGAATACTTCCAGACGCTGGTCATAGCCGTAGACCGCCTTGCGGCTGTTGTCGATGGCACCGACCGCACCATTGGCGAACTTGAGGCTGACCACATCCGTGTCGATATCGCCGAATTCTTTTAACTTTGGTTCGACCAACACGCTGCCGGTGGCATAGATTTCTTCAACTTCGCCCACCTGGAAACGTACCATGTCAAAATCATGGATGGCTCAGATCCAGGAAAATCCCGCCTGAGACACGCAGAAATTCCATGGCAGGGAAATCGGGGTCACGGTTGGTGATGCGCAGGATGCACGGACGCCCGATCTCACCCGAAGCAACGATCTCGTGTACCCGCTGAAAGCTTTTATCAAAGCGGCGATTGAATCCGACCTGCAGCTTGACCCCGGCCTTCTTAACCACTGCCAGCGCTTCGTCGATCTTATCCAATTCAAGAGCCAGCGGTTTCTCGCAGAAGATGTGCTTGCCTGCTGCAGCCACATCCTTCATGATGAAGGCATGTGTGTCTGTGCTGGTGGCGATCAGGATGGCTTCGATGTCCTTGTCGGCCAGCAGTTCGTGGTAATCCTTGACCACGCGCTTGATGCCGAGTTCATCCGCCACTGCCTGGGCCACTTCCAGGCGGATGTCGCAAACAGCGACCAGGTCCGCTTCGGGGATCTGCCGGGCCATGTTGCGCACATGAACGCTGCCCATGCGTCCCGTGCCAATTACGGCGATTTTTACTTTTTTTGTCATTTCAACCTCTCTCCCTTGGTAGTAAATTTTGTCTCCAGCTTTAATCGAGTTGAAAATACGGTGACAGCACCTTTAGTGCTGCCTGACGGGCTTTGATTGCCAATTCCTGGGGATCCCAATTCCAATACTCGGGTCGGAAAAGTTCGATAGAGCATGGCCCGTTGTAGCCGATGCGTCTTAAGCCGCGCACAAATGTCGTCGAGCGGGACCACCCCAAGACCGGGCAAGAGTCGTGTGCTGTCGATGATGGCTTCCTTGGGTGTATCTTCGAGGTCATCCAGGTGAAATGCAAAGATGCGCTCTGGATCCAGTTGATCGAGTTCACTCATCAGGCCCCCACCACCGTAAAAATGAGCTGCGTCAATTGTCAGGCCGATGTTGTCACGGTCCACGTTTTGGATGATCTCGAATGCAGCCCGCGGGGTGCGCACGCTGCACCATCCAAAGCCCAGGAATTCAAACGACAATTTGATGTTGTACAGGAGTGCAATTTCGCTCAGGTCGCGCAACACCTTGACATACTCAGCGATTACATCAGCCCACGGCAGATTGCGATCCGGCAAAGGACTTGGTACGACAACAATGGTTGGGCAGCCAATAGCTTGCGCGATCTTGCCCAATCCATGGAGACGCTCTTGTATTTCTGAGTAATTATTCCCGCGAAATGCAATGAACTCTATTGAATTGAGGGTGATAGGCATAACGCATTGAGTCTATAAACAACGAAATGAGGTCGGTCAGCGAGTGAGTGGCAAGATAAGCATCTATTTTAGCAGCCCACACTTCGAGCGCTTTGAATCCCGCGTGCGCGCTGACCGCGACATCGGTTTCGAGATTGCTCGTCATCGTCGTTGCGCCATGGAAAGCTAGTTTCATCGGTTTCCTATCACAAAAATCATCCAGGAATTCCTGATCGGAGGGGGACAGGGTTACATCTTCATCACGATCTTCATGGCGCTTTTAGGGTGATGGTTGAGCGTTTTCATATCGAGACCGAGCAGGTCAAAGGCACCCAGTCCTTCATCAAATGGGATGACCTTGGTGAAGAACGGCCCCATGTTGAGGCGGTTCTCCTGGTAAAGGCGGATGGAAGGTACCATTGTGTTCTGGCCGAGGTACAGGCCCAGGATCTTGGTTGCCCAGCGGGTGACATCGTTCGGGACGATGCTGGCGGTGATGGACGAGTCCATCCCGAAGGGAAGCACCTTTCCTCCGGGAGTAACGCATTGGAGCGCCTGCTCGATAGCGTTCCCGGTGGCTTCGATCACGATGTCGGCCTTGCGCCCGTAGGTGAAATCCGTGATTTTTTGAACCACATCCACCTCATTTGGATTCCAGACCGTCAAACCGCATTCCCTGGCAACACTGATGCGAAACGGATCGATCTCGGTGACTGCCACCTTGGCGGCGATATTCTTGGCAAATTGGCCGAAAAGGTAGCCGATCGGGCCGAATCCCAGGACCATCACGTAATCGTATGGCAGCATCAACAGGGTATTCATCCCGTTGACCACCGTCGCCAGGGTCTCCACCTGGGTGCCGAGAATATCATCGATACCTTCCGGCAGGAGAAAGCACTGCTTCTCGGGCACCAGGCAGTACTCGGCATAACCTCCATCGCGCATCACCCCAAGTGCACTGGTCTTGATCTCCACACACTGACTGCTTAGGCCCATACGGCAGAAAGAGCAAAACCCGCAGCGGATATTGTTGTCGATCGCCACCCGGTCGCCGATTTTGACGTAACGGACATGCGAGCCCACCTCGATCACCTCGCCGCAGAATTCGTGTCCCAGCACTGTATTCGGTTTGAAGTGGTGCTTGCCTTCGATAATCTTAAGGTCCGAACCACAAATGCCCACTGCCTTGACCTTCAACAAAACATCATCGGGGTCTTTGACGTGGGGGATGGGTTTCTCTTCGAACACAAGCTTGCCGACATCCTTGAACACATACGCCTTCATCTTTTCCATCATTATTCTCCTTCTCAAATATCAGATGATCTCCTCGGGGAGTTTGCACACGTGTGCATCAGATCTTAACAAAATTCATGGTTTCAGCTATAGTCGTTCATCTCGAAAGCAGTCAGAGATCTTCGTTGAATTAATCAGCGTTGGATTCGTGCCGAATTGCCCATGGCAAAGGCCCGCACCTGCTCGACAGTTGCCATGGTGGTATCACCCGGAAAAGTAGTCAGCAAGGCACCGTGCGCCCAGCCCAGGTTGACGGCTTCCTGTTCCGGCTCCCCAGTCAGCAAGCCGTAGAAGAACCCGGAGGAGAATCCGTCTCCACCGCCTACCCGGTCGTAAATTTCCAGTTCACAGGTTGGGGAGACAAATGTCTGCCCGTTGATACATGCCACTGCACCCCAGGAATGCTGGTTGGTCGATCGCACCTCCCGCAAAGTTGTTGCGACGACTTTTATCTGCGGGAATTTTTCCACTACATCCGCGATCATGCTGCAGAAAGCGCGCGGGTCGAGGCCTGATTTCGAACCTGCTTCCGGACCTGGGATGCCGAGACCCAATTGGAGGTCTTCTTCGTTTCCTACCAGTACATCCACGTTCTCGACGATTTGACCCAGCATGACGGCAGCCTTTTCCGGTCCCCCCCACAGGTTCCAAAGTTTGGGGCGGTAATTCAGGTCAAACGAAGTCACAGCCCCCGCAGCTTTCGCAGCCTTCATTCCTTCGATGATAAGCTCACCAGTGGTCTCGGAAAGGGCAGCGAATATCCCACCACTGTGGAACCAGCGCACTCCTTCGCGAAAGATGGCATTCCAGTCGAAGTCTCCGGGCTTGAGCTGGGCTGCGGCTTCATTCGATCGGTTGTAGAAGACGACCGGGGCACGCACACCAAACCCGCTGTCACTGTAGACCGTGGCCATGTTGGGGCCATTAACACCGTTATGTTTGAACTCCCTGTAAAATGGTCGCACGCCCATTGCCCGCACTCGTTCTGCAATCAGGTCACCGATGGGGTAATCCACTATGGCGGTGGCAATGCCGGTCTTCATCCGGAAACAGTCCGAAAGATTGGCAGCGCAATTGAACTCGCCGCCGCTGACATGGATCTGGCACTCCACTGCCTTGCGGAATGGCACCACGCCGGGATCCAGGCGGTGCACTAGAGCTCCAAGCGAGAGAAAATCCAATTCGCCATGGGGTGGGATGTAAAGGTCGGTTGTCATGTCTTTCCTCCTATTTATCTGGTGGGCAGGCATTGGAGTAAGATTTTATTCCAGAAGAAATGCTTACCCAGCACGCTCTAAATCTACACTGCTGTCCACTCCGTATGAAATATGCCTGGTCTGTCGATCCGTCGGTAGGTGTGAGCACCGAAATAATCACGCTGTGCCTGGGTCAGATTGGCAGGAAGGCGCCCGCTCCGGTAAGAGTCATAATAAGCAAGAGCCGAACTGAAAGCAGGGACAGGGATACCGCTCTCAGCAGCCAGTGCCACCACCTTGCGCAAGGCAACTTGGCGGTCATTGATTGCCTTTGAAAATTCGGGGTCCATCATCAGGTTGGTCAGCTTGGGATTGCCCTTAAATGCCCGCCGGACGTCAGATAAGAAGCGAGCACGGATGATACAGCCGCCTCGCCAAATGCGAGCGATCTCACTGAAATTTAGGTTGTAGCCGTATTCCATATCCGCCAGTCGCATAAGGTTGAAACCTTGCGCATAAGAACAGATCTTGGCTGCATATATGGCATCCCGTACCCAGTCGATTACTATCTCAGGATCAAGGACAATATCCTGGTCGGGCCCCGTTAACACATTAGAGGCAGCGTGGCGCTCGTCCTTATAGGCTGAGACGATACGGCTCTCCACTGCCGCGTTGATGGTGGGAGTGGGAGCACCCAAATCGAGAGCGTTTTGCGATGCCCATTTGCCAGTACCCTTCTGCTGGGCTTCATCCAGGATCAGGTCGATAATGGCTCGACCAGTCTCCGCGTCTATCCGGGAAAAGATGTCAGCTGTGATCTCGATCAGGTACGATTTAAGTTCACAATCGTTCCATTCGCTGAAAACATCATGCAGGCGGGGAGTTTCCAATCCCAGTCCACGGTTCAGGATGTCATAAGCTTCAGCGATGATCTGCATGTCGCCATATTCGATGCCGTTGTGCACCATCTTGACGTAGTGACCGGCACCGCGCGGCCCCATGTATGCCACGCATGGTTCATTCTCCACCCTGGCGCTGATGGTCTCAAAAATTGGTTTGACCATTTCCCAGGCTTCAGGTTGGCCGCCAGGCATGATCGCTGGTCCCCACAAAGCGCCATACTCTCCTCCACTGACACCAGTGCCGATATAAACGATACCCTTGGCTTCCAATTCCTTTGAGCGTCTATCAGTATCCATGAAGTGGGTATTGCCGCCGTCGATGAGCAGATCACCTGGCGAGAGGGCACCTCGCAGGCTGGCGATGGCAGTGTCAACGGGTTTTCCAGCGGGGACCATCATCATGATGCGGCGAGGTTGTTCCAATGCAGACAGGAAATCATCAAGGGTGGAGCAGGAAATCAGGTTCTTGCCCGGGTATTTGGTTCCAAAGTCTTTCACCTTTTCAGCATCCAGGTCGTAGCCTGCCACACGGAAACCGTGCCGCTCCATGTTGAGTGCCAGCATGTGACCCATCACTCCCAGTCCCATAAATCCGAAATTCGCTTTTTCCATTAATTCTCTCCAAATGATGCCAGATGCGGAATTTAGTTTTTTAATCGGTATAAAATCTCGCCAGCCCTGGGCACATAGAGGATGTTCTCGTCCTCGCGATCTTTCCAATCATTCACACGTTCAATGCCGGATCAAGATAGCCCAGGTTCAGACGAGTGCAGTCATCGGGGGAAATTTTGCTGGCCAGGGTAACCCGAACGTTTGGTTTTTCGATGCCATTCTCCATTACGCCTGAGCCACGCAAATGGGTGCTGTGTGCCAGTACACCCAGTGGGATATGCCTGAATCGCTCCCAGTTGTTCAAGAAATAGGGCAGGATGTGATACCCGATTTCTAAAATATTCTTGCCATGAACCTGGCTGACTGTCTCCAAATGTGGAGCATAAATAATCACTTCACCACCGAAGGACATCGCCGGTTCGAGTTTGTACATGGCTTTGGCTGCGGTCCAAAGTTCGTTATACATGGACGGTGCACACGAAAGAACGCGCTCGAAAGGTTTCTTACACCAATGGATATGATATTGTGCTGAGAGGTCTGCCGAAGCACTCCACGCCTGGAACACGTCACCAATGAACAATCCCTTCAATGGGTGACTTGAAAAACCATCAACTGAAGCTGCCACTGTCATGGCAATCAAAGTGACTGGGGTACTCAGTCGTCTGGCTGCAGCGTGGATCATGGTCCGGACGGGGGTCTCTTTGATACCGATCGTGCCAACCACCCCCGCCAGAGCGCCCAGCCAGTGGGTGGCATTGATCATCTCTGGGCCGGAGATGCCTGGGAATAGGTACTTGGCACCACCTGAAAAACCTGCCACTTCATGCGGAAAGGTGGGTCCGAGAATAATAATGGATCATATTCGAGTGCTGCCTTGTTGATGCGAATGTCCACTCTCTCAGGAAGGGAAGGATGCCAGTGCCTTCCAGCAATGGTTTTGATCTCATCAGATTCCAGTGTGCCTATGGATATCAACCCCTGCCCATCTTTCCAAGCATGGTTGAACAGGCTAATGGATTTGTATTTCGTCCGGCGTTCTTCCGCGCTTATCCCGATCAATTTGTTCAGGCATTCCTCGCTTACTGGTGGGTGTGTACCCAGGGCGACCATGAAATCGAGCTGTTTGGTGTCGCTCAGGATTTCGACGATGGCGCGATATAGATATGGCAGCGGCAGTGATCGGGTATGGTCGGGGATCAGCACTAAAACTTTCTGGTGCGTAAATCGCCCATCGAGACCTTCATGCAGGGTTTCGAGGATGTTCTGCTCATTGAGCAGGGTTTCTTGCGGGGCGATTGCTTGAGAAAAGATCATTGTTTCTTGTTAATAGCAGGGCAATATAAAATCACACTCCATTAGTAGTTAAACGCCACTGTAGGCAGAAAACCCACCATCCACTGGCACCACGATTCCGGTTACAAAGGCGGAGGCAGGGGAGAGCAGCCACAAAACGGTGCCCAGCAAGTCGTCTGGAGTACCGAAGCGACCCATCGGGGTATGGTTGATGATCGATTGTCCGCGCGGTGTTAACTCACTGGTTGCTTCCTCCGTAAGAAGAAAACGGTTCTGTTCGGTCAGGAAGAATCCCGGGGCGATGGCATTAACCCGGATTGCGGGAGAAATTTCCTGTGCCATATGGACCGCCAGCCATTGGGTGAAATTGGACACTCCAGCCTTGGCGGCAGAATAAGCAGCGATGCGTGATAGTGGGCGAAAGGCGTTCATTGACGAAATATTCAATATGACTCCGGATTTTTGGCTCGCCATAAGTTTACCAAACACCTGGGAAGGCAGGATGGTGCCCATCAGGTTCAACTCAAAGACCCAGCGCAGCGCTTCCGCTGGCAGGTCAAAAAAAGATTGAGTTGGATTGGTAGTGGCAGCTGGTTTGTTGCCGCCCGCCCCATTGACCAGCATATCTACACATCCGAATTTTGCGACCACCTCCTGCGCCGAAGTTTTCAGGCTTTCTTTCTCCAGCACATTACAGCCAACGCTGATGGCATCACCTCCAGAGGTTCGGATCTCTGTAGCGAGGGTATCAGCACCAATTTCATTCAGGTCGAGCACCGCTACTTTCACACCAGACGCAGCCAGGGTGCGGCACATAGCCGCGCAGAGTACTCCGGCACCGCCGGTGACAACGGCAACCTTGCCAGTTAGATCAAAGGGATTTAGAAATTTGGTTGCATTCATATGCACCTATTCCAGTACAAAGGGAGCCAGGTGGCGAGTAAAATGATATTCCAGGTTCGAGGCGTATGCTTCCGGATTGAACCTCAAGAGTTCGATTATATGGTCATGGAACCGCCATTCACTATTGGCAGATCTCTCGGTCAGCACCGAACCAAAGGTGACATGTAGGATCTCACGTGCGTCGAATTGGTCAAGCAGGCTCGGCCAATCTCTGACATCCTGCGGCTGTGGTGCCCTGCCCAACTCTGCTGAGACATGGTAACTGGCTTTGTCTGTGTCGTAATGCTGCCGGGCAAAAATGTAAATATCACGGAACAAATCTGGGGAGAGAGCCGCGATCGTACGCAGTGCTTCGAGGTAACTCGTCCCTGCGGTCTTCAAATGGACCAGGCCTTGGGTCTGGCGCATTGCTGCCGGGTAAATGCTGAATTTATCCGAGCCGGAATGCAGGCTGAGTTTGTAAGGACCAAATTGGCGTGCAATGGCAGCATGACCTGCCAGGTCGGTTTCGAAAACAGCCAAATCGCCAATATAATCCACGCCTTTTTCAAACCGCCCCACGTAGCGCGGAGCCAGGCTGACCCACTTCACTCCCAGTCTTTTCAGCTCATTGGCAATATATAGGTGTTCAGCATGGGAGGTGGGTTGATCGGTTTCATCAACGGAGATTTCCATCTCGAATGGACGGCTGCCGGCTGCTGTGACCAGGTGTTGGTACATGGAGACGACATGGGAGATGGCTTTCCCGTACTTGACGGCGGCTCTGAGTAAGTACTTCCCATGTGAAAGATACCTTCAAGTCCTTCAATATCGAAACTCTTTCCCAGCAGATCCGCTGAATCGCGGCTGGAGGTCAGCTGGAAGGCTCAAGTCAGTTCACGCAGTTCACTTTCAGCTGGCGGTTTCGGCGCGATTATCCACATGGGCGCCGGGATCGATGGTAAAAAAAGTGTAACCAGCTGCCAGGCAGGCATCGATATCTCCTGGTGTTTTTAGATGATCTGCATCAGCTCCAAAGCCATCCTGCCAGCCTTCCTGGAAAATTCCCCAGGTGGCATCATCCATTACCTGCTGCGGTGTTCGCCCGGTGCGGGTCATCTCGCGGATGGACTGCTGGGCAAAGATGGGTGCGATATTTCCGCCTGCCTGCGCGGACGGCACGCACATGCCCGGGGGTAGCCAGGCCAATCCGATCGCCCATCCCAGCCGAAGTGCGCAGACCCAAAAGGTTGGGCTGCAACCAGTCGAGCCTGGACCGCAAGCTGGCAGCATTTTTGGGGATACAAGGACCGATCAGAAGGGTTTTCCCATGTACATTCAGAGCATTCCCCCTCGAATCCCATCAGGTTGAGCTGGATCTGCCAGTACAACCAGTTGCGATCCAGTTTCGGTTTTTGCCATGGCGAATTCCACCCCATTCTGTGTTACCAGCGAACGGGGGAAAATATTCAGGTTTAACGAAGACAAGCTGGAAGATGAAGGAATTATGGTTCTCGGTTATTCCCTGTTCCAACGAGGTGATCTCGGCTTCCAGGCGGTATTTGCCGCGCTTTGTCAGCTGGCTTGGCGGTCGTTTCCCGCATCAGGAGTCTGCCCTTTAACATCCTTACCTTGGGTTCTCAATCGAATTCTCCGCAGGAGGCATTTCGAGCAACTCCAGGACGAGCCGGGCAGCTTCTGCTCCGATGAAGCGTTTGGGCTGATCAAATGTGGTCAGCGGTGGATTGGTGAAAGCTGAGAACACGATGTTGTCAAAGCCGGTCACAGAAAACTCATCCGGCACCCGGATACCAGCCTGCTGCAACCCTTTCAGAACTCCGATGGCCATCATATCGTTGTAACAGACCAGCGCGCTGGGACGATCTCGTCAGGGCCAGGAAATGCTCCAATCCAGCGAGGCCGTCCTCGGGCCGCCGCCGGGGACTTCATGAATGTATTCTGACTAGGAACTGCCAGCCCAGCAGCATCCATTTCGTCCTGGAATCCGGTCAACCGGTCCAATGTGGTTGCGTCCGGAGGAAGAATTGCCGAGGTAAGCGATCCGCCGGTGTCCCAGGTCAAGCAGATGGCGGGTGACCTGGCGGCTGCCGTCCACATCATCATGGTAAATGGAATACCGGTAATCTTCAGCAGCCTGGTTGTTGACCACCACGATTGGAACACCGTAGGCAAGAAACTGTCGCCGCTGCTCGGCTTTGAAGGACGCGGAACAGATGATTACCCCATCCACGCGGTGCTCACTCATGGCCTGGACGATCGCCTGTTCCCGGTCCGGATCATGCTGCGATGCGGCCATGAACAGGCTGTAGCCGCTTTTTGGGCTACTTCTTCGATACCCTGCAATATTTCACTAAAGAATGGATCCTCCACGCTGCTGAGAATGACCCCCAAGGCCTGCGACCGGTTGGTTTTCAGGCTGCGGGCAGCAGCGCTGGGGAGGTAGCCCAATTCCATGCGCAGTCTGGCGGATGCGTTCCGCGGTGTTCTTGGCAATCAACGGGCTGCCATGCAATGCTCGCGAAACAGTGGAATGTGAAACCTGTGTCTGTTTGGCAATATCCTTTATGGTAACCGGCATGTTGTTCCTATAATCGACATTGAGATAGTGCACACGTGTGCATTTAAGTCATAGTTTACTCAGATTTTCGGAAAAAGTCAATGTTTTGAAAGATAACTTGCAATTTATTTGAAAATGTTGTATGATTTGCAAATAACATATTTTATCAGATTTCTAAAATCAGTTCACTCTGAACATTATTGACACGAAAGGAATGATAGCCATGCAAAATAATATCGAAGCCATTTTCCTGGATGTTGGCAATACCCTGCGAATCGTGATTGAAGACAAGGATTTCATCGCCCAGTCCAAGCGGAGCCTGGTGGAATTGACCGGAGCACCAGGAGACCCCAGATGCATTTCATGAAAAGCTGGAGGAACGATACAAAGTCTTACGGAAGCGGGCAAAAGAGCAATTGATCGAAGCCTCCGAAAAGGAAATGTGGACAAAATGGATGCTGCCGGATTTTCCGATTGAAAAGATCGCACCTCTCTCAGCAAAACTGACCCGCTTTGGCGTGATTGTGATGGACGGCGTGTTCCGCGAGAAGATGTGAAGGAAACCGTCATTGAACTAAGCAAGCGCGGTTACCTTTTGGGAATCATTGCCAACACCATTACCGAGACCGAAATCCCGGATTATTTGGAGACGGATGGCTTGAACAGCTATTTCAAGACAGTGGTGCTTTCCTCCAAGGTGGGGATACGCAAACCCAATCCGGAGATCTATTGGGAAGCTGCCCGCAGGATCGGGGTCGAACCGGCGAAATGTGTCTATGTGGGCGATAATCCCGTCCGTGATGTCGAAGGCACCCGGGCGGCCGGCTACGGTATGTTCATCTTGTTTTACGAACCGGCTACCCAGGCCAAAGAACCGCCCACTGGGGAAATTTCCCCGGACTACACCATCCACGAGATGCACGATCTGTTGGACATCTTTCCTGCCAGAAGGTGATGAAATGACTCCCACCATCGAAGCGATTTTCATCGATCTGGGGAATACGCTGCGGATGCTGGTCAAAGACCAGGATCATATGGCTCGGGCACGCCAGGAAATTGTCCGCCTGGTGGGAACTGACATTGATCCGGTTGCCTTCTGCGCTAAATTGGATGAACGTTACAAAGCCTATCGCAAGTGGGCTTTGGAGAACCTGACCGAAGCTCCCGAAGCAGAACTATGGACGCGCTGGTTGGTGCCTGAGTTTCCCGCCGAAAAGATCGCTCCGCTTGGAGGGGAGCTGACCTACCAATTCCGGCAGTCGATGGGTCGGCGGGTGGTGGTGGAAAATGGAAAAGAAGTGGTTGTTGAGCTTCACCGGTCGCGGCTACACCCTTGGTATCATCAGCAACTTAATTGGCTGCCGAGAGATCCCGGAATGGTTGGATGCAGATGGGTTCAGTCCCTATTTTCAAGTCGGTTGTACTTTCCTCAGTCTTTGGAAAGCGCAAGCCCGACCCGTCCATCTACATCGAAGCTACCCGTCGGGCAGGTGTCAAATCGGTCAATTGTGCCTACGTTGGCGACAACCTGAAGCGGGATGTGACCGGCGCGCGCTTTGCCGGGTTCGGCATGGTGACGATCATGATCTCGGCCGAGGAATTGTCCAAAGAGGAAATCACGGATGACAACCGGCCAGATGTAATCATTCACGAATTCAAACAACTCCTGGAAATTTTCCCAGGTCGCAACCGGGTCATCCTGAAGTAGGTACCGCGGGAGATTGGAGGCCAGATGTCCAAAAATCAACAACCCCGGGGAGCTTGTGCCATGGCAGGGGCAGTCAAGGAATTGTATGAGGTTGGGCAAACAGATTATTCGCTGGACCCGATCATTCTGACCGATAAACACGGAATCCCCATCGGTCGGATCAAGAATGGCGACGCCGTCGTCTTTTGCTGCCGGCGCGGTGAGCGCGAGATCGAGCTGACCGAAGCCTTCACCGAGCCTGGTTTCGATCACTTCCCGCGCTTGCCTATGAACAACCTAACTTTTGTCATCCTGACCCTCTACCACGACAAGTTCAAAGATCTTCCGGTGGCGTTTGCTCCTTCCAAGGTTCACGGGACTCTGGGCGATTTGGTCGCTAAAGCGGGCCTGCGCCAGCTTCGGGTGGCTGAGTCCGAAAAATTCTCTCATGTCACCTTCTTCTTCAATGGGGGAGAAAACCAGCCATTTGCGGGAGAAACCCAGGTTTGCATCCCTTCTCCCAAGGGGATCCCTTTCGACCAGGTACCCGAACTAAGTCTTGCTCAGGTTAGCGAAAGCGTTTTGCTGGGCATCGCTCAAAAATATGATCTGATTGTGACCAACTTTGCCAATGGCGACGTGATCGGTCACACTGCCAATCGGGAGGCTAAGATTCAATGTGCAGCGTTCGTGGATCAGCAATTGGGGTGTGTAGTGGAGGCTGCTCTTAATACCGATTATGTCGTCTTCATTTCTTCCGATCATGGCAACCTGGAATTATTGAGCAACCCGGATGGCACCCCGCATGTGGCGCATACCACTAACCCTGTTCCCTTCCTGGTGATCGATCCGCGTTCAACCAATCCTGTCCAGCTTAGAGGGTAGGTTGGCAGACGTGGCTCCAACAGTATTATCACCTCTGGACATAGCACAACCAGCATTCATGTTAGGCGAAAACCTGGCAGTTGGGCACCAATGGGGTGGTAAGCGCAGAGTATTGCTGGTCATCCTGGATGGCTGGGGCATTGGCAAGGAAGATGAATCCAACCCAATTTTCCTTGCTGATACTCCTGTTTGGGACGCTTTGATCCGTCACTATTCCTGCAGCCAGTTGCAAGCTGCGGGGGAGGCGGTGGGACTGAAAGCGGGTAAAGCTGGAAATTCGGAAGCCGGTCACATGAACATAGGAGCTGGAAGGGTCGTTCTGCAGGATGATGTCCGCCTTGACCAGGCGATGCAGGACGGTTCATTCTATACCAATGAGATCCTTTGTGAAACGATCGATGGCTCCAGGCTGCGAGGGACAAGCCTCCACTTGATCGGACTGCTCACCGAAAAAAGTTCTCACGGTTCGATCGATTATCCACTGGCACTCCTGAAAATGGCGAAAGAACGCGGCCATAAAGACGTTTATCTGCATGTCATTTTCGACGGGCGCAGTACCGTACCAGGCAGTGCCCCGGCATTATTGGAAAAACTGGAAAAACAAGTGGACCAGATCGGCGTGGGCGAGGTTGTCACTGGTATCGGGCGAGGGATTGCTCTTGACCGGGACGGCAATTATGCCAGGATCCAGCGTGCCTATGATGCATTCGTCTCTGGCATTGGAAAAAAGTGTGTCATGAATTGATTGACAATCCGGATTCTTTACTTGGTGAAGGATAATCTATGGATCTAAAATTCCTGCAAAACCTGATTACGCCCGCTCATACCAAGATCGCCATGATCATCATGGATGGTTTGGGTGGTCTGCCGCTTGAACCGGGTGGAAAAACCGAATTGGAAACCGCTCGCACCCCAAATCTCGACGCGCTTGCAGAGTTGTCTGCTCTGGGACTGACGATGCCCGTTGGACCGGGCATTACGGTGGAGAGTGGCCCGGGTCACCTGGGCATTTTCGGCTATGACCCAATCCAGTACAGGATCGGGCGCGGCGTGCTGGAAGCGGTTGGTCTTGATCTCGACCTGGGTCCCAATGATGTTGCCGCGCGCGGCAATTATTGTTCGGTGGACGCGGCTGGGGTGGTGACAGATCGACGTGCTGGTCGCATACCCACCGAAATAAGCAGGGAACTGTCAAAGCTGTTGACAACCCAAGATTGAAGATGTTGAATTTCTCGTAGAGACGGTCAAGGAACATCGTTTGGCAATTGTCATGCGCGGTCCTGGTTTGGGCAGTGCAGTGACCAGTTCTGATCCTCAAAAAAACGGCCTGCCCCCGCTACCAGTGCGTGCGCTCAACTCGGATTCCGAAAAAACGGCTCGCCTGGTAAACCAATTCGTGGAACGGTCGCGCAAGGTACTGGTGGCATACAAGCCCAAACAACCTGCAAATATGATCCTGGTGCGTGGATTTGACTCCTATCCCGATCTCCCAGTCTTTCCCACAAGTGTTTGGGCTGCGCGCAGCTGCCATTGCGGTGAATCCGACCTATCGCGGGATTGCCAAACTGGTTGGAATGCAAGTGCTGCCAGTGGAAGGTGGCTCTGGTGGCAGATGAATTTACAGCACTTGGAAAAGAACTGGAACGATTTTGACTTTTTCTACCTGCACATCAAGAATACCGACATTGCCGGTGAGGATGGTGACTTTACCCGCAAGGTGAATGTCATCGAAGAAGTGGACAGCCTGATGCCGCGTTTGATAGCGCTCAAGCCGGACGTGAGTCATTGTCAGCGGGGATCACTCGACTCCGGCTGCCCTTAAAGGGCACAGTTGGCATCCTGTGCCGACACTGGTGTATGGCAAGTATGTCCGCGCAGACGGCATTGCCGAATTCGGTGAACGCGCCTGTAGGCACGGCAGCTTGGGGGTACTGCCGGCGAAGCACATCATGCCGATCGCGCTTGCCAATGCCCTGCGCCTGGCAAAGTATAGTGGCTGATAAAGAATCTTTTTCGAAGGGTCCCTTGTGAATTGCGCGGATGAAATTGCTGGATCGTTTCTTGGTATGCGTTCCACCCTCCGACATCTTATCAAACAGGATGCAGAACATGACCAATTTAATTTTGGATGACCCCGATTGCATTTTCGGAAACTCTTTTTGAAAAAATGAAACAGATCAATCCGGGCATTTCGGATTTGGAACTCTACGAATTTCGGTACGGGTTGAACGACCTGGTTCCCGAAAAAGGCTGGGGATCCGTAAATCTGGATCGATACAAAAGAAATCGAAATGCGCCTCAACAATCGGGATTTCTACGATGGCATCCAGATCAAGCCGAAAGTAGGTGATCGGATTGTGCTGGATGAACAAATTATCCGGCTGGCGCAAATGCTGTTTGTGGGCCTGGTCACTGGCGAGTATGAGCTCGGACTGGGTAAAGACAGCATTTCTATTTTGATATCCGCGGTTTTTATTTCCTGCACCGCACGCAGTATTTCAACGACAAAGGTGCTGGCACATTTTGGCGGCAGGCCGTATCAAACAGTTCGAGCAAAAGCAAAAGAACCTCGAGCGGCATCAAGACCTGGGGTATAAGGATTTCAGAGAAGCAAATGCCGAGGTAGATGAGCTTTTCATCGAAAGCGTGAAGAAGATCGTTGCGGTAGCGCGGCACCCCGATCCTGCTTGCCATCGCCGGAGCGACCGCTGCCGGGAAGACCGAGATCGTCGAGCGGCTGCACGTTGCATTCAGCAGGCGGGCCAGAAAGTCGCTTCCATTGAACTGGATAATTTCTTTACCGACCGGGACTACCGTGAGGCGAAGGGTATCGACTCCCAAGGCAAGCAGGCCATGCACTTTGAGCTTTTCAAGCAAAGCCTGGAAGACATCACGCATGGCAAAAAGATCAGCATCCCCCGTTACGACACTGTATATGCCACCTCCAGTCACGATCTGGACGGCAACTTGAAACCGGATGGCATACCGATCGAAATTGAACCAGCCGATATTATTTTCATCGAAGGCAATTTCCCGTTCTTATTGGAAGAGATTGTCCATTTGATCGGCATAAAAGTAGTTTACCTGACCGATGACCCGGTACGCTTGAAGCGCAAATGGAAACGGGATATTGATTACCGCAAGAAGTATGATCCATCCTATTTACGAAACCGTTTTTTCAAAGACCAATTCATCATGGCTGAGATCGCCTACCTGCCTCAACTGGAGGTTTGCGATATGACCGTTGACACCACCGGTGCAGCCCTGTGGGTAACGCCTGAAATTGGTGAAATCTTGAGTAGGAGTTGAAAGAATTGCATGTCTGGGAAGGATAGATTGCACACTCCGGGATTTTTTCCGAGATCCTGTTTGAGAAAATGAAACAGATCAATGTGGGAATTGAGGATCTGGAGTTGTATGAATTCTGCTACGCGCTTGAAAATATTACACCTGAGGATGGGTGGGACTCGGTAAGACTGAATTAAGCCGGACGAAATCGAACGCCAGATCGGATGTCGTGAATTTTATACCGGGATCCAACTCAAACCAATTGTTGGCGGCAGGATTGTTTTGGACGGGCGAATTGTCCAGCTTTCCCGCATGCTTTTCGCAGGGCTGGTAGACGGACAATATAATAATGATTGGGTTCTGGCGCATTTTTATTTCGATATAAGAGGCTTTTACTTTTTACCCAGGACGGTCTACTTCACGAAGGATGTTCTGGCACATTTTGGCGGGAAACCATATAAGTGTTTTGAGCAAAAGCAAAAACGTTTTGAGCACCTTCAAGACCTTGGATACAAGTCTTTTAAAGAATCGAATGCAGAGATTGACCAGGCATTTGTAGAATGTGTGAAGAAGCTCATCGAGGTGCGTGGCACTCCATTGCTTATAACGCTTGCTGGCCCAACTGCCGCGGGAAAGACAGAGATTACCGACCGCCTGCATATTACATTTGAACAGGCAGGTAGAAAAATTTCCACAATAGAAATGGACAATTTTCTACTGGACCGGGAGTTACGCGGTATAAAACCAATGGGGAAGGAATTGACCCATTTTAGTCTGTTCATGCAAAGCCTGGTTGAGATTCTCAAGGGGAATTGAATATCCATCCCAAGGTATGATTTCTTTCAGGCCACATCCAGCCATGATATGGATGGCAACTTGAAACCGGGCTGTATCCCACTTGAGATCGAGCCAGCCGATATAATATTTATGGAAGGTAATTTCCCATTTCATATGGTGGAACTTTCGGGATTGATCGGTATCAAGGCAGTCTATCTGACAGATGACCCCATCCGCCTGAAGCGCAAATGGAAACGCGATATTGACTACCGGAAGAAATACGATCCGGCATATTTCTGCAACAGGTTTTTTCAGACCCAGTTCTTGAGAGCTGAAGATTGTTACCAGCCTTTGATGAAGGTGTGCGATCTTGTCGTTGATACCACCGATGCCTCGCTTTGGGCGACACCTGAAATTATTGACCTACTCGACCGGAATTGAGACAAGGAATGGCGATTACGATGAAAGGTATCCATAAGATCGAAGCCATTCTTTTCGATATGAATGGGACATTGCGGAGGCGGGAACCTCATTTGCCAACCCAGGTGGCAGCGATTAACCGCATGTTGGGTTTACTGAAAATAAAAGACCCTCCGGATTATTTCTGGGAAGAACTGGATCACCGTTACAAATCATATGGTCTCTGGGCTCAGGAGAAATTGCTCCAGTTGACTGAAAAAGAAATCTGGACTTGCTGGCTTCTTCCTGATGTTCCACCTCAACAGATTGAGCCAATCGCGGCTGAGTTGTCCCTGGCGTGGAGTGAGCGTAAAGGGCGCACGGTCCCTATACCAGGTGCTGAAGACACGCTGCATAAACTAAAGCAGCGAGGGTATAAGCTTGGGGTGATCAGTAACAGCATGTCATCCTTGGATATTCCGCGTAGTTTGGATGGTTTTGGTTGGAACGGACTTTTTGAAGTTATTGTCCTATCTTCAGCTGCCAAAAGCCGAAAACCCGCTCCTGAAATGTTCTGGGAAGCCGCCAGTGTATTGAAATTGATGCCAGCGCAATGCGCATATATTGGCAATCGGATTTCACGGGACGTGATTGGTTGTAAGCGCGCTGGTTTTGCCGTTGGAGTAATTATCGAGCCGGAAGGTAAACGCCACGCAGATGAGCAGGATCAGCTAATCCAACCTGATCTGATCATCCATTCCCTTGCTGAACTTCTAATGGTTTTCCCAACGTGTGTCTTGCTGGGGAAGAAAGCTAAAAGATTATCATGATGATCCCACCTGCTCTCAAATCCAGACCGTTTCTCCTCTACTGGATTGGTCATCTGATCTCCATCGCGGGCACACAAATGCAATTATGGGCTCTGTACTGGCATCTCCGCACGTTATCGGATCAGCCGATGGTCATCAGTGGTATCGGCCTGGTGCGCTTCCTTCCGGTGATCCTGCTTTCCCTTGTGGCAGGGGTGGCTGCAGACCGGTTCGACCGTCGAAAAATGGCGATCCTCACCCAGTTTGCTTTGGGGGTAATTGCCTTTATCCTTGGCTTCACTACATCAATGGGGGCAACAACAATCCTTATGTTATTTGGTCTGGTGGCAGTTCAATCGGTGGCAGCGTCTTTCGATGTTCCTGCCAGGCAAGCTCTCATTCCTTCCCTGGTGCCGCGTGAAAACCTGGCAAATGCGTACAGCCTGACTTCAATCGCAGCAAAGGTGGGAGGGATCTTGGGACCAGCGATTTCGGGTGTGGTGATCGCATATTTGGGACTGCAATGGGCCTACTGGATCAATGCGATTTCCTTCCTGGCAGTCATCGCAGCGTTATTTGCTATGGGAGATATTCAGCCTTTGATTGAAAGGAAAGCCCTGGTTGTCCGGGGAACCTTCAGCGATATCCGTGCCGGGATCGAATTTATTAAAAACTCTCCTATTATCTACTCGGTCATGATCCTGGATTTCTTTGGTACCTTCTTTTCTTCAGCCAACACCCTGTTGCCCTTCGTTGCAATGGATATTTTGCATGTTGGTCCGATCCAGTATGGTTGGTTATCCTCCGCCCAGGCAATTGGCACCTTGTTTATTGGGCTGTATCTTTCACAGAAATCAATGCTTCTCCGCCAGGGAATGTTAATTTCCATTTCCGTGGCGATGTTTGGACTGGCTACTATTCTCTTTGGGGTTTCCACCTCTTTTTGGTTGACCATGCTGGCCCTCATCCTGATTGGCGTCTTTGATGGTTTGAGTTCGATTATTCGAAACACGGTGAGACAACTGCAAACACCAGATGCAATGCGCGGTCGTATGATGAGTATCACTCAGATATTCTTCAAGGGTGGCCCCCAGCTTGGAGAAATGGAATCCGGCTTGGTTGCGCAGATCCTGGGAGTGCCATTTGCGATCATTTCGGGTGGGGTGGGTTGTGTGCTGGCAACCTGGATTGTGGTAAAAAAGATCCCCCAGCTTTGGAATTACAACGGAGATGAACCTATCAGCGCTGAGCTTCCGTCTGATTGTCCCTTATTAGGATGATAAGTAGCACCTTTGATGAAAGAACACTTGCAATTCATATGATATTGTTGTATTATATCCAAATGAAAGTTTAATTTCAAAAATATAGATAATGAAAGTTTGCCTCTTATCCCTGATTTGAGGAGTGGGTGACATGATGGTCCCGGAAGCTCAAAACCCTGTTGGCTTCAGCCAATTGATTAGTGAACGCTTTTCCCAGCTCACAAAAAGTGAGAAACGAATTGCCAATTATCTGAACCAGAATCAAGATGAAGCAGCCTTTCTCTCTGCGGGTGAAATTGCCGACCGGCTGCAATTAAGCGAAGCCACCATGGTGCGTTTTGCGCGTACCCTTGGTTTTGACAGCTACCCTGCCATGCGGGTGGGTTTACAGGACAGTTTTCGTCACCGGCTAACGCATTCAGCCCGCCTTAGAAGTCGCCTGGATGATTTCCGAGAAGCTGGCGATATTTTTGAACGAGTTGTCGCTTCTGAGATTGATTATCTGACCGAAGCCCTGCAATCACTGGATCGGAAAGCCTTTAACGCCGCTGTTGAGTTGCTCCGCACTCACCAGCGAGTTTTTATTTTTGGACTGGGACCTTCCCTTTCCCTCGTGGATCTGCTCGAGATCCGCCTGACACGCTCTGCCCGGCACGTGATCCCGCTGAATACTTCCGGCCGGGAGATGCTCGAGCCCATGCTGCTGATGAACAGCACTGATTTGCTGATCGCGATTGGCTTTTTTAACCTGACACCCAGTTTGCAGTTGGTTTTGGACTTCGCCAACCAAAACAAGACGCCGGTTATCCTGCTGACCGACACTCTTGGCCCCATGGTGGGTGATAAGGCAGATGTAGTGCTTGCTGCCCGCCGCGGACCAGTATCCGCATTCCATTCCCTGACCGTTCCGATGACGATTCTCAATGCTCTTCTCCTGGCTCTGAGTTCGGTGGACCAGGAAAAAGTGATGACGAACCTCGATAAATTGGATCAATTGCGTGATCGTCTCAAGAAGACCAACGGCTCTCACACGTAACCAAACCCGTTAAAAAATAGGAGAACATACATGGCAGTTCCTGCAATAGTTCCACAACCTTTCTCCCAGCGTTTGTTGGCCGCTTCCCGTAGGTTTTTCCACTGGCTGACCAAGCCACATGTCATGCTGGCATTGATCATGTTGGTCATATTGTTCTACATGGTCATCATCCCATTGTACAAACTGGTCGAGACCACAGTTACCTGGCAAATTTCGGATCTCGGCCGTGTCCCGGATGCCGAAGTGGGAGGATTGACCGCTTTTCACTGGGTCCGGATGCTAACAGGGATCTTCGGCAAGATCTACACCTTTACCCCCCTTCAGCATTCGATGACCATTGCCATCGGCACGGTTGTGCTTTCGCTATTGATCGGTGGATCGCTGGCCTGGCTGGTGGTCCGCACCGATATGCCTGGCAGAAAACTCGTCAATCAACTTGCAGTGCTGCCCTACATCATGCCTTCCTGGACCCTTGCCCAGGCCTGGTTGGTGCTGTTCAAGAACAGGCTGTCCGGCGGAGCACCGGGGATGTTTGAAGCGATTATTGGAGTTAGTCCACCTGACTGGTTGTCGTACGGTCCGGTGCCGATCATTATCTGCTGTGCGCTCCATTATTACACCTTCTTTTTTCTTTTCGTTTCAGCAGCGCTGATGTCGATCGATTCCAACCTGGAAGAAGCGGGGGAACTGATGGGCGCAAACCGCTGGCGCATCCTGCGCAAGATCACCCTGCCGCTGGTGCTGCCGGCCCTGCTTTCCGGTTTCATCATGACATTTTCCAAGGTGATGGGCACTTTTGGCGGTCCTAACATCCTCGGTTCGCCGATCAAGTACTATGTGGTCGCAACCATGCTTCGGGGCAGTCTGGCAGCCGGAGACAAGGCGGACGCGTTCGTGCTGGCGATCGTTTTGATCCTGTTCGCCATGGTTACCATTTCCCTCAACCAGAGGCTGGTAGGCACGCGCAAGAGTTATGAGACCATCGGGGGTCGTGGTTTTGTCTCTAACCCAAGCAAGTTGAGAAATATGAAGAAGGTTTTCTTTACTGCTGTGATCATCTTTCAACTGCTGGTGCTTGTTGTACCTCTGGGTTTGCTGACCTATGACACATTCCTGCTGCGGACAGGAGATTACAGCTTCAGCAATCTTACCCTGCAGAACTGGATAGGACAGAAGAACCCGATATATAACGACGGCGAGCCGGGAGTTCTACTAAACCCGAGGATCTATCAAACCGCCTGGAATTCCATCAAGCTTGCCCTTTATACGGCCTTTTTCACCGCCCTCCTGGGCGTCCTGCTCGGGTATGCCATCGTCAAGGGACGTGGTACCCGGCTTGCAAGGCTGGTCGACCAACTTGCTTATATCCCGTATGTCATTCCTGGCATTGCCTTCGGCGCTGTATATATCGCCATGTTTGCAAGGAAGATCGGACCGCTTCCTTCCCTGTATGGTACCTTTGCCCTGCTGGTGGTCGTCTCGGTCGCAAAACATCTCCCCTACTCATCCCGTTCGGGAGTATCAGCCATGATGCAGGTAGGGCACGAACTGGAGGAGGCTGCCCAGGTGGCCGGAGCCAACGTCTGGCAGCGGTTCAGGCGAGTCATCTTTCCTTTGACCATGAGCGGTTTCGTTTCCGGTTTCCTGCTGACGTTTATCACCACGATGCGTGAGTTATCCCTGATCATCCTGCTGGTCACGCGTGACACCCAGTTGCTGGCCAGCCTGACCATGAAATATATTGAAGCCGGAAGGGATCAAATGGGGAACATCGTCGTTCTAATCCTGGTTTTAATCACCGTCACAGGCAACGCCATCATCGGCCGTTTCACAGGTGGCAGTCTTAAAAAAGGTCTCGGGATGTAAAGAGAGGACATCATGGAAACAACCATCAGAATTAACAATTTGACGAAAAAATTCGGTAAAGTACTTGCGCTCGATCATGTCAGCCTGGTCATCGACCCGGGAACCTTCGTGACGCTGCTGGGTCCTTCGGGCTGCGGCAAGACCACCCTGCTGCGCTGCGTGGCCGGATTGGAAGACCCGGATGGCGGTGAGATCTATATTGGCAATAAGCTGGTTTTTTCATACGACAAGGGCATTTCTCTGCCATCGAGCAAGCGCGAGCTGGGACTGGTATTCCAGAATTATGCCTTGTGGCCGCACATGAAGGTGGATAAGAATATCACCTTTGCCCTGGAGATCCAGAAGATGCCCAAGGCTGAGATGGATACGAGGGTCAAAGAATCGCTTAAAGAAGTGCAGATGGAAGGCTACGAAGACCGTTATCCACGCGAGATGAGCGGCGGTCAGCAGCAGCGCATCGCCCTGGCACGCATGCTGGCCTACCGTCCCAAGGTCTTCCTGATGGATGAACCGCTCTCCAACCTGGATGCCCGCCTGCGCATGGACATGCGCGCGGAACTCAAGCGCCTGCACCATATTTCCGGCGCCACCACCATCTACGTGACCCACGACCAGGTGGAAGCATTGACCATGTCCACCAATATCGCCGTCATGAAGGAAGGTGTCGTGCAGCAGTTCGATACCCCCGATAAGGTCTACCATTTCCCGGCCAATCTCTTTGTGGCAGATTTCATCGGCAACCCAAAAGTGAACCTGCTGGAGGGTGAGGTAAGCGGGAAAAATACAGTTGATCTTGGATCGTTCAAGATCGCGGTGGACACATATGGATCGAGCAGCAAAGTGGTGGTCGGCATCCGGCCGGAAGATATCGCCATCTCGGAACGCCCTGAACCTGGAGCAGTGGAGTTCATCGCCTATTCCGTCCTGCCCTCCGGAGCCGACTCGACCATTGTTGCCCGCCTGGGTGACCGAGTTGACCATCAAGGTCATGGGCATCAGCAAGATCCAGATGGATCAAAAGATCTGGTTGAAGTTCGATCCACAAACGTTGAACCTGTATGACAAGGAAAGCGGAAATCTCATAACTTCCTGAAAACTATCCGGAGCAGTTACCTTGGTTTGTCTCCGTACTTCCCTCCCCAGCGAAAATTAATTAGATCATGTGAAAGGAGGCACAAAAAAGGAAAGGTTTACCAGTCAATAAATCTTGTGTTGAATTCAAATCATATCCAACTATGTCAGGAGGAAGAAATGAAAACGTTCGTAAAGTTGATAACTCTGGTCGTGTTATTCAGTATGGTTGTGAGCTGCGGCGGCACCCCGGCTACAACCGTGGCTCCCCCGCCCCCCCACCACCAAACCGGGTGACACTGCGGTCCCCCCGCCGCTGCACTGAAGTACCTCTCACGGCGAATGAGCAGTGGGCCAAGGACAATGGTGTTGGCCCCTACCAGCCTGCCACCGATGACTGGGCGGCGATCGAAGCCGCGGCAAAGCTGGAAGGCAAGGTGACGGTCTATGCCAACTCAGGTGGAGTTGAGGATTTGCCTGATGCCTGGAAAGCCCTGTATCCAGACATCGAACTCGATGCTGCTGACACCGATGGCATCGACACCAAGATGCAGGCAGAACAGGAAAGCGGGAATGTCATCGGGGATGTCTGGTTCAACAGTGACGGGCACATCCTGTACGGGAAATTCGTTCCCAATCAATGGATGTGGTGGTTCGTCCCCCGGGATGTGGTCATCCCGGAACTGACCCCGGACTATCCGTTCGCCATTGCACGCCACTCGACCGATGTGATCGGGTATAACAACAAGTTCTACCCGGATGGCTGCCCGGTCACCAACATCTGGCAGATCGTTGAACCCAAATACTATGCCAAATTCTTCATGGAAGATCCGATGTCTGATGTCAGCACGATGGCCAAGATAGCCACCTTTGTTCAAAATGCGGACGAGATGGCTGCAGCCTATACAGACACTTTACGGCAAGGAATGGACCACCGATCGAACTCGCCGTGGCGGATGCCTCGTGGCATAAGCCGGAAGAATGCCGGCTATCTGTGGCTCAAGAAATTGGCTTATAACGGTGTTGTTGTTCTCGACGACGGCGATATGGTGGACGCGGCCTTTGCCGGGCTTGAGCTGCCCGCAGGCGAAGAACCCGGGTTTGGATGGACTGGTTACTCGACCCTCGAAGCCACCCTGGATGGCGAACTGAACATGTCACCCTGTTTTAACCTGGAACCGGTCATGGGCATCTTCAAGACCAGCTTCCTGGGCATCGCCAACAATGCCCCGCACCCCAATGCAGCCAAACTCTTCATCCGCTTTATTCTCTCGGAAGCAGGTTTTGCACCCTGGAACGAGATTGGCACCTGGCCGGCGGCTGAAGGTCTTCCCAGTTTCGAAGACAACATGCCTCTGGCTGAACTGATGCCACAGGTCTGGGAGATGGATCCCATCTTCGACTGGAATAACGTCAGTATAGTGCGCGACTTCTGGGCGGCCAGCCTGCTTACCGCTCCGAAAAATAGGCCATAGCTGGATCGTTGGCAAGTTAGCAGGATCCTTATCTACTTCCTGGGACACGGATGCAGCCTGTCCGTGTCCCAAGGAAGTCTCAAATCATTCAAAGTATTTGTATAAGTCATTTGCTGAAAAGTGTTAAGGTGACACACGTCTGGTTGAAAACACTGACCAGTGCGTGCAGGCTAAGTATTTCCTGAACGTGGAGTAATTGGTATGACGATCCGGGCTGTTTTCTTCGACATGGGTGGCACGATCGAAACCTATGGATGGACTCCTGAATTACGCATCCAGGAGACTGCTGGCATCCGGCAGCAGCCTTGCGAGATGCCGGGATTTCCTTGGGTTTAACTGACAAGCAATTATATGAGATCATTTCTGCCGGGCTGGAGGCATATCACCAGGTGAGCCTGCAAACCATGGATGAATTGCCTCCCGCGCGAGTCTGGAACGAATATATCTTTGCAGGCTACCCTGTCGACCAGGAAAAACTTGCTGCAATTGCAGAAGATTTGATGGTCTTCATCGAAACCCACTGGTTCCAGCGTGCCATGCGCCCGGAAGTGCCAGGAGTGCTGGAGGCCATCCGTAAAATGGGCTTGAAGATCGGCCTGATCAGCAATGTCAACAGCCGGGGTCAGGTGCCCACCAACCTGGACCTGTACGGCATCCGTGACTACTTTGACCCGATCGTATTATCCAGCGAATATGGCCGCCGAAAACCCGACCCGGCCATCTTCCACTACGCAGCCCGGTTGGCCAATGTGCCCGCCAGTCAATGTGTATATATCGGCGACCGCATCATGCGCGATATCCTCGGAGCCAAACGGGCTGGATTTCGTCTGGCGGTGCAGATACGCCACGATTTTGAACATGGCGAAGTGGATGAAGGCGCTACCCCGGATGCAGTCATTGACCATATGACTGAACTTCTGGAAATCCTGCAGACTGAAATGAACACATCCAACAGTTTTCAGCGCAGCGAAAGACTCTCAAAACCAGATCCGTGCTCTTCTTTTTGACGCTGGGGATATCCTCTATTACCGGCAAAATGATCCCAGCAAATTTGTGGAATTTCTTAATGAGATTGGGCTGGCTTACAAAGAATTTCCGGACTGGACAAGCAAACCGCCTTGCGGGATAAGGCCTATCAAGGGCTGATCAACTATGACCAGTACCAGAAAACCATTCTCCGCTTCTATGGGATTACCCGCCCGAATGATATCGCCCGCGGCAAAGAAATCCTGGATGAGGATGCCAATGATGTGAAGTTCTTCGATGGCGTCCCGGAGACTCTCTGTTCTTTGAAAGCAGAAGGATATTTGTTGGGTATCGTCACCGATACAGCCCTGCCGGTCCATGTAAAATTGAATTGGTTTGAACGCGGCGGCTTTGGGGATGTGTGGGATTCGGTTATTTCGTCCAGGGAACTGGGCATCCGCAAACCGAACCCGAAGATCTACCAGGTTGCTTTGCAGCAATTGGGTGTGACTGCCGATCAGGCAGTTTTTGTCGGGCATAAAGGCTCCGAGTTGAACGGGGCGAAAGCAGTGGGGATAAGAACAATCGCCTTTAACTACGATGAAGGTGTTAAGGCAGATATTTATCTTGACCATTTTTCCGATCTGCTAAAAATTCAACAATTGTTCAAGTCTGACATTGAGCAGGTATAAACCCAGTATGAAACAGCTCATAGATGCCATCCTCTTTGACATGGGCGGGACCCTGCGAAGTACCACCATGCGTCTAGCGCGAGGTCAATAAGCAGAAGATTCATGAAATGATCGTGCTCCTTGGCATGGATTTTGATGAGCTGGAATTTATCCAACTGTTGTCAAGAAACGCGCCAGGGCTTATAAAAATTGGGCTGGGAAAACCTTGCTCGAGTTGAACGAGGTCGAACTATGGAAGCGCTGGATGCTGCCGGATTGGCCGTCCGACCAGGTTAAGCCGGCTTGCCCCACAATTGAGTCAACTCTGGCGGGATGCCACCGGCAAACATATCGTCTTCCCGGAAACCCAGGAGACTGTGCTGGCCCTCTTCCGGCGCGGCTATCGCCTGGGGCTGGTCAGCAACACCACCAGCAGTGTCGAGGTCCCGCGTCTTCTCGAAGAACTGGGCATCGCTGGCTGCTTTGAGGCGGTCATCCTGTCATGTGTCGTCGGGATCCGCAAACCTGACCCCTCGATCCTGTTGATGGCAACCGAGCGGATGGGCGTTCCCCCGGAACATTGCGCCTATATCGGCGACCAGCCGCGCCGGGATGTGGCCGCAGCCCGGAAAGCTGGCTTCGCCTGACCATCATCCTGCGTGGCCCTAAAAGCCCATCCCGGCCTCCCACAGGATGTGGCCTTCATCCCGGATCATACCATTGACAACTTGAAAGAATTGCTTGAACTCTTTCCACCGCCGTCCAAGAGAAAAGGCAACCCACTTGGAACTGATGGACCGATTTATGATGCCTCCCTTTCCACCATGTGGGCAAAGAATAATTTCCCGGTCCTGGGTGATTTCTTTTTGGCAGTGCGCAGATTGGGGTTTTCCAAAATCGAATTGAACCATCAGATCAATTCCGGAATGTTGGATAGCGTTGATCTGGGTAAATTATATGATCAGCAGCATTCATGAGCCTTGCCCGGCTGACATTTCGGTGGAGACTCTAAAGGGCCGCGATTGGATGATTTCCTCCCCCGATGAGGAATGCCGGCAGCAGGGAGTTGCTTCCATAAAGCGCAGTATTGACCTGGCAGGAGCTTTATCCGTCCGGACGGTGGTGGTGCATGCCGGGCATGTCTCGCTGGATATGGTCCTCGAAAAGAAATTGCGCCAACTTTTTCAAGCTGGCTTGAAGGAAACCGCAGAGTACCAGGAAACGAAAAATCTCATGATCGAAAAACGCGGCAAACTGATCGCCCCATGTCTGGAAGCGGTGGTGAAAAGCCTGAAAGAATTATTGGATTATGCAAGTCAGTTTCGGCGTTCGCCTGGGGTTGGAAAATCGTTACCACTATTTCGATATTCCAACCCCGGATGAAATGTCCGCGCTTCTCGCTATGGCCGAACCGGATCGGCTTGGTTTTATCTATGATGTTGGCCATGCCATGGCGATGGACCGGCTGGGTTTTTTTCCAAACGAGGTGTGGCTGAAACGTTTTGGAAGGCGCATTATTGGCACCCACCTGCATGACGTGATCGGCATTTCAGATCATCAAGCCCCCGGCCTGGGGGATGTGGATTTCAGAACTTGTGGCTGGATACCTTCCGAAAGATGCCATTCCGTACCATTGAAGTGATGAGTTTTAACACACCAGAACAGATCAAGACCGGCTTGAAGATATTAACTGAGGCAGGTTGTGTTACACTGAATTAATTTAAAGGAGGATCAGGATGCTAAAGCTGTTTAAGAGACGCCAGAACATATTTATCAAATTGATCCACGACCAGGCTGCCCTCACGCTGGCTGGGTTGGAAGCATTGAAAACATATATGGCCAACCAGGATCCAGCTGCTGCAGCAACGCTTGTTTCCAAGGAAAAAGAAGCCGATGAAGCCCGGCGCATCCTGATCTACGAGTTGAACAAGACCTTTATCACTCCATTCGACCGCGAGGATATTTTCTACACTCTCCCGCACCATTGACGATGTGCTCGACTATGCCTACAGCACGTTGATCGAAATGCAGGTATTGAAGGTGGAGCCGACATCATACATGCAAAGGATGACTTCACTTGCTCAGAGATGCGGCCTATGAACTTTTTATGGCAGTCGACCGCTTTGAAGACCATACCGGGGTGGCTGGCGATCATGCCCAGCGCGCCAAGGCTCTCGAAAACAAGGTTGAAGATATTTACCGGGAAGCCCTGGCTGACCTCTTCAGCGGAGCGGAAGATATCTCTCATGTGGTCAGGATGCTGAAACTGCGCGAGGTCTACCGCCACCTGAGCAATGCTGCTGACCGCGGGGATGAGGCTGCCAATGTGATCGCCGATATTGTGGTCAAGATCACTTGAGTGAAGGATTGAGATCATGTCTCCCATAATTATCGCCGTGATTATTCTTGCCCTGATTTTTGATTTTCTGAATGGGATTCATGATTCCAGCAACGTGGTTGCAACCATGATCTCATCGCGGGCGTTGTCACCGCGCGTCGCCCTCTTCATGACCGCCCTGGCTAATTTTATTGGGCCATTTATTTTTGGCGTGGCTGTCGCAGACACGATCGGGCACGAGGTGGTGGTTGCTCAGGCCATCAATACGGTTGTCCTCTTGGCGGCACTTACCAGCGCAATTGTCTGGAATTTGCTCACCTGGTATCTGGGATTTCCCAGCAGTTCTTCGCATGCCCTCATTGGCGGATTTATTGGGGCAGTAGTCATTGACGCGGGCTGGCAGGCTATTCAACTGCCTGGAATGGAAAAAATCTTAGTTGCTTTGTTTCTCTCACCGATTATCGGGATCGTGATCGGATACCTCCTCCTCCGTTTGATCATGATATTCTGTTGGAAAGCTAGCCCGGTAGTAAATCGATTTTTCAAACGCGGTCAGATCTTTACTGCATTAGCGCTCGCACTTAGCCACGGCACCAACGATGCGCAGAAAACCATGGGTATCATCACATTGGCGCTCGTTACCGGAGGATATTTGCAGGTTTTTGCAGTTCCCACCTGGGTTATCATCATATGCGCGGCCATGATCGCACTTGGTACAGCTGTGGGTGGGAATAAACTGATAAAAACACTCGGTGGAAAGTTCTATAAAATCCGACCTGTCGATGGCTTTTCCGCGCAGCTTGCATCAGCGGCAGTCATTATTGGGGCATCCTTGGTAGGTGGACCGGTAAGCACAACACAGGTGGTCAGTTCAGCCATTATGGGAGTGGGAGCTGCTGAACGTGTTAAAAAAGTCCGCTGGGGGGTTGCCGGGGAGATTGCCACGGCATGGTTATTGACCATACCCGCTACTGCTCTACTGGCGGCTGGCCTTTACTGGGTGCTTTCCCGGGTCATTCTATAAAATAATGAGTTGATTTGGAAAGGAATTAATGAATCCCTCCCATATCTATGATGTTGTGTGCATCGGCAACTACACCAAGGACACGATCATATCCCCGTCCGGCACGAAGTACGTCGATGGCGGGGGGATGAACTATGCCGCCCATGCTGCCGCGCGTCTTGGGTTCAAGGTTGCAGTGGTCACCCGCCTGGCAAAAGAAGATCAACGCGTGGTTGATAAGTTTACCAAGGCTGGCATTGACTGTTTTCCAACCTATACTCCCCAGTCCACGCTAATGTGCCTGGATTACCCCACTACCGACCCGGATATTCGCAACCTGTCCGTCACGGCCACGGCTGGGGCGATCACCGTCAGAGAAATGGAAAACCTGGAGATGAAGGCAGCGGTCATCTCCTCCAGCCTGCGCGGTGAAGTCGGCCTGGATGTGATCCAGTTGCTGAAAGAAAAACAGGTCTTCCTCGCTGCAGACATGCAGGGGTTCGTCCGTGTCTTGCAGGGCAAAAGCCTGGTTTACGCCCCTTGGGATGAAATGAAGATCACCCTGGCTAATCTGGATGTGCTAAAAAGCGACGCTGTCGAAGCTGAGTACCTCACTGGCGAGTCGGACATATTCAGGGCTGCTAATTATTTTGCCAGTATGGGACCAAAAGAAATTGTCCTCACTCATAAGGATGGACTGCTCATCCATGCCGATGGAAAAAATTATCAAATGGGTTTTTACCCGTCGCAGTTGACTGGACGCAGTGGGCGCGGTGATACTTGTGTGGGCAGTTATGTTGCTGCTCGGCTATTGAAACCTCCGCACGAGGCTGGCATCTTGGCTGCAGCGCTTACAAGTCTGAAAATGGAAAAACTGGGACCGTTTGACCGCCCCCTAGGTGATGTTGAAGCTCTCATCCGTGCCAGATACAACCATGGCTCGACTGGTTGATAGGCAAACCCTGGTTGACCGGCAGCGGGATGAAATCATTGTTCGCTACCCGTCCCTCTGGAAAAAACTGATACATGATTGGAAATCACCAGGCTCTGAAGATCGGGCCTGGTTGATGTATTCTGCCAACTATCTCTTCCGGACGCATGGGGTCTGTTGGGCGATCGACCCTCTGGAGTTGAAATCCCGGCTTCCACAAGCGCCTGCCATGGATGTTGCCCAAGATCTAAAGGATTTGGCGTTTGTTTTACTGACCCACAGTCATAAAGATCACCTTGATCTTGAACTTTTACACCAACTACGGCATCTTCCCATCCTTTGGGTTGTTCCAGAGGCCATGATCTCCTTTCTCCAAGAGGAGATCAGCTTGACTTCCAATCAGGTCTTAGTTTCAAAACACCTTCAACCCATCGAGCTGAATGGGATCTGCATCACCCCCTTTAAAGGTCTCCATTGGGAAGTTGCTCCCAGTTACCCTGATGGGAAGCGAGGTGTCCATGCTACCGGATACCTGGTTGAGGTGGGTGCAAAACGTTGGCTGTTTCCGGGTGATACACGCACATTTGATCCCGCTGAAATGACAGATTTTGGCGGGGTGGATGTCCTTTTTGCTCACCTGTGGTTGGGCAGGGGTGCTGCATTGCTATCCAGGCCGCTGTTGTTGGAGCGATTCTGCAGCTTTTTCCTGGCGTTAAAACCCAGGCGCATCATTCTGACCCACCTAGAAGAATGGGGTCGTCATGTGGCTGATTTTTGGGGTTTGGAACACGCAGGCTTGGTGATTTCTGCCCTTAAAAAGCAAGCCCCTTCGCTGTCAATCGAAATCGCTCGAATGGGGGATGAGATTTTATTGGCTTAAGCACTGGGTCTGGATATTCCCTGTTTGACCCTTGGAGAAAACATCCCTCTCGATTAAGTCTTGACCGAAATAGTGAGGATTGTAGATATTCTCACCGGATGCCCGTGTCAATCTCCACATCCAATTTTGTCACACTTTCATTTTGGATCTCGACAACATATATTTGCTGCTGACCGAGACCTCCACCGCTGATGGGTTCGGTGGTCACCTTGTACGTGCCCATGAATAATTGAACTTGATAATCCCCACTAGAATTGATGATTGCTTGAGCAATTTCTCGTTTTCCAGTTTCATTAAAAACAACAATTTGCCAAGCACTGTACACTTCAGGAGAGGGGGTTGGTTCGGGTTCACCCGTGCGCCCTACAGGTTGCATGGGACCGATATCGACATGGCCGGCGAGTGTCCCGCTTCCCTGTCCTTTGGAAGAGCAACTTGTCAGCATCATGATCCCCAAAGCAACTATCAAAACCATGGTGGACCGCATTTGTTGAACGCTCATCGAACAATACTCTCGCAATAAAGAAATCCACTGCACAATGATTCTGGTATAGGTTACTTGTTCAGCATCAAGGTATTTTCATATCCAAATAGCAATCCGGTTCTATGAAGGGCAATTTGGGCCCGCGCTGGGTTGCTGGAATCGGCCGAATCTCCATCTGTACCAGTTATAAAAATAATTATCAACTTTGCCTCCCTCCTCATAAGTCCAGTTGGCGCGCAGGGATTTAAAATTGGGTATGGCAGCCTTGAAAAGTCCTTGTGCCTTGGCTCGAAGTTCTTCCTCTGACATAACGGAGGCAAGCGGTGAAATTTTATCCAATAAAGCCCGGGCATCCATTTCCACCACTTGATTGGTGAGCGGGTCAACATAATACTTGCGTCCATCCGAAATCTTGATAAACAGCAACCTGCAAATTTCGCACTGGGGGAATTTGGATAGAAGCTCGTTTCCACAAATTCAAGCGACATTTTGGGTAATTCCAATTGGTTGCGAAGGGAATTGATCGCTGCTATTTGTGGTTGGATCGAATTCTGTTCTGGTGCGCAACCACTCAAAACGAGTGATCCCAGCATTAAAATCAAAGTCAATGAGGTTTCGATTGTTCGGTGGGATTTCATGGGCTGCCTCCTCAATTATTCGCTTCTTGGAATGATCCTATTTTAAGATCTACCTCTTGGCTGTAGACAATGGTCCAATTATTATATCAAGACGCTGTTGACACGATTAGTGTTCCCAGTTAGTGGAAGATCGGAGCTCGTTTTTTGGTAACTTTCGGTTCCGTCCCGAAGATCTTTCAACACAGCATCTTCCTTTTGGCATCTAGGTCTCCTCAAGAAGCGAAAATGAGCCAGTAGGGTGATCATGTTTTTGATACCAGGCGCCGCCTTCAACCAGGTCTTGTGGCCTACATGGTATACAATTCCCTTTTTTATTGAATCTCCGACCATCTCAAGGTATGATTAAGATGGTTTCAATTCCGGGAGGAATAAAATGCTAAGTCAGGAACAATACCAAAAAATCTCCAGGGCTCTGCCCATTTTAAAACATGCCGACCCGCGCCTCGTGCGCGAATTCCAGGATGCTGCTTTTTTTGCACGCATACCCTCTGGCCGCGATGTCTTCATCGAAGGGGACCATGTAGATGCAATTGCGCTGCTTGTCTCGGGTGTCGTCCGTGTTTACAAAATTGGCGAGACCGGTCGGGAGATCACCCTGTACCGATTTGGGAACGGTGAATCATGCATATTAACAGCCAATGCCATCCTGAGTCAAAAAAGGTTTCCCGCTGTTGCCACGGTGGAAAAGGAAGCCGAGGCGGTCATGATCCCGTCAGACGCTTTCCGCGATTGGGTCAAGCGCTACGACCTTTGGCGGGAGTTTGTCTTCGAATTGCTTTCCGAGCGGCTTTCTGCGGTCATGGCGATTGTCGAGGAAGTGGCTTTTCGTCGTATGGATGCCCGCTTGGCTTCATTATTATTGGAGCGGAGCCAAACGTCAGCGCTGGTCCGGGTGACTCACCAGGAGATCGCTTCTGAACTGGGTAGTTCCAGGGAAGTTATCAGCCGCATCCTGGAGGATTTTTCTGCTCAGAGACTGCTTGAGGTCTCCCGCGGGAGCATACGGGTATTGAACCGGGAAGCATTGCAGGCCATTTCCATTGTGTGACTATGTCACAGACAGGATCAGTGCACACCTTTATACTTGGCGTAATAATCAAATCCATTCAAACCAAATAGGAGATATAAAATGAACCCCTTTGTAAAATTTATGGCTTCCCCCGCTGGTCGCATCGTTCGTATTGTGGCGGGCATTGCGCTAGTCGTTTTGGGACTTTTCGTTATCCACGGTGCCGGCGGCATCATTGTCGCTGTGGTCGGTCTTGTCCCATTGGTAGCCGGGCTTTTTGACTTTTGCGTCTTTGCTCCGCTCTTTGGCGCACCGATGAGTGGCCCGAAAATCCGTGCCGGGAAGTAATTAAAAATAACCGGTGATAAAGCGCCTGTTTCCATCTCGGAAATGGGCGCTTTGTTTTACGACCTTGCCTGGCAATCTTTACACGATCTTTATATTTGCTTTATTCTCTATTTACCCTCCAAGCCTATACTTTTCCCTAAATCACAAGGAAGCAATACAAGTATGATTCATAGGAGATATATTCAATGAGTAAAGCGCTTCGTATTACCCTGATGGTCATTGGGATCCTGGCTGTTGCAGGAGGCTTGGTTTTCGCCGGAACATGGATCGGGCACCGCACCGCCTTTGGTTTGGGCTGGTCTCAGCCTGCCTACCGGATGATGAACTCAGAAGACCGCGCGATCAATGGCAATGGCCGCGGAATGATGAATGGCACCGGTGGAATTGGTTCCGGCATGATGGGCGGCTACGGGCGGGGTTCTGGCACCGGCATGATGGGCAACGGTTTTGGGTCAGGTATGGGTATGATGGGCGGCTATGGCTATTCGGACACCTCTAGTGCCCCCCTTTCTGTTGATCAGGCTTTTCAAGCTGCCGAAACGTACCTTGCCGGGTTGAATACCCCCGATCTCAAGATTGCCGAGGTGATGGTCTTCGACAACAACGCTTACGTGCGCGTTGTCGAGCAAAGCACCGGCATCGGCGCTTTCGAATTGCTCGTGAACCCGGTCACCTTGGCGGTAACACCCGAACCTGGCCCAAACATGATGTGGAATCTTAAATATTCTGCCATGAACCATCAATATATGATGGGCGGTCGCAACGGAATGATGGGAGGCGGGAACGGGATGATGGGTGGTGGAAATGGGACAACGGGTCTTCCTTCTTTGAGCACAACCCCCCCGGCCGTCTCTTCAGAAATGACGCTTACCCCTGCACAGGCTTTGCAATCCGCGCAGCAGTACCTCGACTCGGCGCTGCCAGGTACAAAAACTGCTGCTGACGCCGATCCCTTTTATGGTTATTTCACTATTGATATCCTGAGAGATGGCAAGGTCGTCGGCATGTTGAGCGTCAATGGCTTCAGCAGCCAGGTTTTCCTCCACACCTGGCACGGAACCTTTATCTCGACCCAGGACTACTAATATCCCTGGACTCCATGGGACGGGCGCAATCCCGTCTCTTTTTTTACGTTACAATACCTCCATGGCAAAGATCCTTGTAATTGACGACGAACCATCGATTGTTAACCTGGTCACAGCCTACCTCAAGCCCGAAGGATACGAAGTTTTTACCGCTGCAGATGGGATTGCAGGTCTGAAGGCTGCCCACGCCTTCCAGCCGGATGTTATTGTCCTGGATCTGATGCTGCCTGGCAAAGATGGCTTCGAGGTTCTTTCCCAGTTGCGACGCGAGTCTAATGTTTATGTGATTCTTCTGACGGCAAAAACCGAGGAGACCGATAGGATCGTCGGACTTTCCATGGGAGCGGACGATTACGTCACCAAGCCGTTTAGCCCGCGTGAGTTGGTGGCGCGCATCAAGGCGGCTCTCCGCCGGCTGCAGCCCGGGTCAGGTACCGGTGCTGAAAACCGGGTTCTCGCCTTCCGCCATGTTCGCATCGACCTGGCGGCGCGCCGGGTAAGCGTGGATGATCAACCTGTCGACCTAACCGCCGCGGAGTTTGATTTGTTGACGGCGCTCGCGGAAAACAGAGGTCGGGTTCTGACCCGTGAGCAGTTGCTCGAGACAATCTGGGGTGGTGCCTATTTCGGGGAGTTGCGCGTCGTGGATGTACATTTGGGCCATATCCGCCGAAAACTTGGCACTGAAAGTTTCATTGCCACCGTTCGGGGGGTTGGTTATCGCTTTGAGGATGAATCCCTATGATCGCATTCTTTCGCCGTTACCTTGGCGTAAAACTTTTCCTATCGTACCTTGCTGTCATCCTGGTTGGCGCTGTTGTTCTTGGCTTGGCAACACGTTTTACCGTCCCGGGAGCCTTCAACAGCCATATGGGTCTGGCGCTTAGGTCTGGCCAGGGAATGATGGGGGGAAATGGAAATGGCCCCGGTGCGGGGATGATGTCCGATCTGTTTTCAAGTTTCCAGGCCACTTTCAATCAAGCGCTCATCCTGGCTCTCCTCGCCGCAGGGGTTATTGCGGTCATGGTCAGCCTGATATTGAGTCGTGGCATTGTCGCGCCGCTGCGAGTCCTTACTGCTGCCAGCCATCGCATCGCTGCAGGCCATTACGGAGAGCGCGTTCCAGCCGCTGGTTCCGATGAGCTTGGTCAGTTGGCTCATTCCTTAATCAAATGGCAGAAAAACTCGAACAGGTGGAATCCATGCGACGACAGTTGATTGGGGATGTCAGCCATGAGCTGCGCACCCCACTTACCGCCATCAAGGGTTCCATGGAAGGCCTGATGGATGGCATCCTGCCTGCCACGGTCGAAACCTACCAGCAGATTCATCAGGAAACCGGTCGCCTCGCGCGTTTGGTGGAGGATCTGCAGGAATTGAGCCGTGTTGAAGCGGGGGCCTATCCGCTGGACATCCACCCAGTTGAATTTTCTACCCTGGTGAAAACCACTCTCAAACGGTTTGACCCGCAAGCCCAGGCAAAACAGATCGAACTCCGCTCGGACCTGCCGGCAAATCTTCCCAACGTACTTGCAGACCAGGACCGTATCACCCAGGTACTCACCAACCTGGTTGGCAATGCACTGCAATATACTCCTGCCGGTGGGAAAATAACCATTCTCGCCAGGCTGCACCAGGACGAAGTTCAAGTTTCCGTGGTGGATACCGGGATAGGCATTCCAGCCGGTCATTTGCCTCATTTATTCACACGCTTCTACCGTGTTGACAAGTCTCGCTCCCGTCAGTCAGGCGGAGGCTCGGGCATCGGCCTTACAATTGCCCGTTACCTGGTCGAAGCCCACGGAGGTCGGATTTGGGCGGAAAGCAAAGGGGATGCCCAGGGCAGCACTTTTACCTTCACCCTTAAGGTTGCTGGGTAATCGCACAATAAAGTCGACAGCGCCAAGCTTGTAGGACTTAGAGGAATTTTTGGGAACACCTGCGCAGCAAAGGTTGTTTGCTTTGCGATAGTTCTGTGCTGTGAAACTTCATTTCAGTAAAAAGAGGGGGGGAAAATAAACTCAATCCAGTCCAATCTAAAAAAATCACATCTTATGTGACATTTTGTCCAATTCAATGTGACATTGGACACTATATGTGCTATTCTTCACAAGAGTATCATACCCATTATTCAATATGCGTTTATACGAATAAGGTCATATGATAACTTCAACCCTCACCCAGGAAATCACACATCTCCATGCTGACCTGTGCTCTGCGCTGGCAGATCCTACCCGGCTTCTCCTCTTGTATGCTCTCTCGGACCAGCCTCGTAATGTCACAGAGTTGACACAGGAATTGGACGTTCCCCAACCTACCGTATCGCGCCATCTGAAAGTATTGCGGGAGGGCGGCTTGGTCAAAGCCACCCGTCAAGGTACCTCAGTGCAGTATGAGTTGACCGATCATCGAGTCATTGATGCATTGGATACATTGCGCAGTGTTTTACGCGAACGCATCCAGCATCATGCCGATCTCATGGATGAATTTATCCCGGCATAACCCCCCAAAATAATAAAAGATATTCATAATCCATTTGTCTGAATGAGGACGATATGAATCAAAAAAGATTGACTTTATTATTTGTAGCGTTGGGTGTTTTGCTGGTCACAGGCAGCATTTTCCTGATGACCGCCACTCCGGTCAAGGCTCAATGCGGATCGCAGGCCTCGTCCTGCAAGAACTGCCACGAAACCCAGGCCCAGGACCCGGTCAATAATGACGGCACCACCTGGCACACCCAGCATGCCTTCGGTGATTTTTGCTACCTGTGCCACGCTGGCAACAACCAGGCCACCGATAAGGTTGCCTCTCACACCGGCATGGTGGCTCCCCTGGCGGATATCAATGCCAGCTGCAAAAGCTGTCATCCCACCGACACGCTGGCGTTGGCTCAGATTTATGCAACCACCCTTGGTAAGCAGGTGGGCACCGGCGGGAGCGCGAACCGAGCATGCCCGTTGCATCCGCAGCCCCGGGACGAACGGATGCCGCTCCAACTACTGCGCCTGCGGTCGTGTCCCAGCGGCCGACATGGTGGATTACACCCAAAGATATGATGCCGTCGCCCTGGGGAAAACACCTGCCAATGTCGGGAACATCATTCTGATCGCCATTCTGGCAGTTCTTGTGCTTGGGGGTGGTTTCTTTGTTCTCAAGCGGGAGGGGTTGATCAACGTCTCTTTCGAGGACCCGAAGCTTCACCCCGTCCAGGAAAAATATCCAGCCGATGTGATTGAAATGTTGCCTGCCTTATCAAAATTAAAACCTGCCTCCCGGCAAACCTTGAAAACGATCCTGGCAAAACCTCAAGCAGCTGCTGACCTGTTGGCCTCCATTGACAATCTGACTCGTGTCGAACCAGTTGAGTCTTTACCGGTGGATGACACTCAGGAAGAAGAAAGATCTGCTGAGGATCAAGTCTCTGAAGATCGGGAAGAATAATTAATCCGTCCTCGTACAAATCTGCTCACTAATTTCGAAAGGAGAAAATATGAACTGGCTCGTGAAGCAAATTCGCAAGGAAGAATGGTCGCCCTACGTCGCTGGCGTGCTGCTCGGCATCGTCGGCATCCTCACCGTGGTGCTCGCTCACAGCTGTCCTGGGAGCCTCGGGGGGTTTCGAAAATCTGGCTGCTTATATCGGTAAGGCCATAAACCCCGGTAATGTGTACTTCAGCTACATGATGAAACCGGAGATCACCTACCCTGTCATCCTCCTGGTCGGAATTTTCTTTGGCGGGATGCTGGGAGCCTTCTCCAGTGGCACCTTCAAATTCCGCAGGATGGACAGCGAACAATGGAAAACGGCATACGGCAAGCAGACCTGGAAACGCTGGCTCCTGCTCTTCGTTGGCGGGATCGTCGTGGAATTCGCGGCTGGGATTGCAGGCGGCTGCACCAGCGGACTGGCAATTTCGGGCGGCATGCTGCTTGCCCCGGCGGCTTTCCTGTTCATCGGCGGGATGTTTGCCTCCGGGATCGGCACAGCTCTTCTCGTGTACGGTAAGAAATATTAAAAGGAGGATGCCATGATATACGTTTATGCTCTAGTTCTCGGCGTTTTGTTCGGTTTTGCCCTCAATAAAGCTGGTCTCACCAAGTACCATAAAATTGTCAACCAGTTCCGTCTCACCGATTTTACTGTGTTGAAGTTCATGATGACCGCCCTCGTGGTCACCATGCTTGGTGTATATCCTTTGCGCGCCCTTGGCTTGATCACCTTCCCGGCCATTCCCGAAACATATGTTGTTGGGAACCTGGTTGGTGGCCTGATCTTTGGGGTTGGCATGGCTGCAGCTGGTTTCTGCCCTGGTACGGCAGTCGCTGGCGCCGGTGAAGGCAAACTGGACTATTTGGTCCCGGGTCTGCTCGGGTTCCTGACGGGCGGAGTTATTTTTGGTCTGACCTATCAAAGTTTCATGCCCCAGATCAAGGCAATTGGCAATTTTGGCAGCGTGGTGATCCCCGACCTGTGGCATATCAACCCATACCTTGCCATTTTTGTCTTCGCCCTCATGGCGCTGGTGCTCTTCTACCTGATCGATCGCGTGGGCATGCACCGCAAGGAAAAGAAAGGTTAATTACCCACCCGGCCGGGTCTGCAGGAACCTGGTACGCAGGCTCGGCGTTTGATTGGAGAAGGTTATGCCCTATACACTTTCCCGCCGCTCTTTTCTGAAGGTTAGCGGCGCAGCCGTTGGTGCCTTGGCCCTCGGGGAATTTATCTCTCCCTGGGTGGCTGAAGCGGCCCGCTCGGGCGGGCTGCTGGATGCATCCGACACTGGGGTTATCCCCAGCATGTGTGAAATGTGCGTTTGGCGCTGCGGCCTGTTGGCAAAGGTCGAGGCTGGGCGCGTGGTCAAGCTGGAAGGCAATCCTGATCACCCGCATTCAAACGGTAAGCTGTGCCCTCGCGGCCAGTCCGGCTTGATGAACACGTACGATCCTGACCGGGTCCTGGAGCCCCTCATCCGGGTCGGGAAACGCGGGGAAGGGTTGTTCCGCAAAGCCTCCTGGGAAGAAGCCCTTGACCTGGTCGCCACCAAAATGCTCGACATCAAGCAAAAATATGGCCCCGAGGCGATGATCTTCTCCTCCACGCATAACCTGAGCCAGGTCCAGTTCGAGAACCTGCTAAATGCCTACGGCTCACCCAACTATGGCACCCAGCGAAGTTTGTGCTTCAACGCCATGATCAGTCGCCAATCTCACAACCTACGGCATGGAAGAACCCACCCGAAAATATGATGACCTGAAATACATCATCCTGACCGGGCGCAATCTGATGGAAGCCATTTCCACTTCTGAGACCTCCGCCTTGAGCCAGGCTATCGACCGAGGGCGCGAAGGTGATCACGCTGGACCCTCGCTTCACCAAAACGGCTGCAAAATCGTCCGAATGGTTGCCTATCCGGCCGGGAACTGACCTGGCATTCCACCTGGCCTTGATCAACGTCATCATCTGCTGAAGGCCTGTATAACCGCAGTACCGTGTCCAATCAAACCTCCGGGTTTGACCAACTGGCAAATGCGGTGCTTTCTTACACTCCGGAATGGGCATCCGGTATCACCGGCATCCCTGCCGATTCCATCCAACGCATCGCCCGTGAATTTGCCGCGGCTGCACCCCATGTCCTGGCACATAATGGCTGGCGGACATCCAACTTTCATCAACTCATTCCAGACCGAGCGCGCCATCGCCATCCTGAATGCCTTGGTGGGCAATTGGGGTATAGCGATGTTCCCGGCTGTCCGGAGAGGAAAGCGGCGTGCTGGGTGCCCCTCCTCAGCCTGCCTATCCGCGAGTCTCCGCCCAGCGTCTCGACGGTGTTCCCTGGAAGTACCCATTTGTACCACTCAAGATTGGCGTGTTCCAGGAATTACGCGAAGCTGCCCTGACTGGAGCCCCGTACCAGGCTCACGGCTGGTTCATCTCCCGCCAGAATCCAGCCATGTCGCTGCCCGACCGCGGACGGACGCTGGAAGCTTTCGGCAAGATGGATTTCATTGCCACCATCGACATCATTATGAACGATACTTCATGGTTCTCGGACGTTGTCCTGCCTGAAGCCTCCTACCTGGAACGATACGATCCCTTCAACATCGTCGGCGATAAAGCCTTCCTTCGCCAGCCGGTCATTGAGCCCCAGGGGCAGGCAAAATCCGCCCTCTGGATCTACAAGGAACTCGGCTCCCGGTTGGGTCTGGGTGATTTCTTCCAATACTCCGACGAAGAGGATTATCTCAAACAGCAGTTAGCTCCGTTGGGAGTCTCTCTCGACCAGGTCCGCCAGAAGGGTTACGTGGAATTACCCGGCGAGGGACCTGATTTTTCCGAACCTGCCTGGAATACCCCCAGTACAAAGATCGAACTTTTCTCATCCACATTGGATAAAGGCGGTTTTTCCGGCGTGCCGCAGTGGGAGGAACCTCCCGCTCCCGGGCCGGACCAGTTCTACTTGTTGACCGGCAAGGTGGCCCAATCCACCCAATTTGGAAGCCAGAACAACCAGCTCCTTCACAAGTATTCGGACGAGCCGCGCCTGTGGATGAACCCAGCCACTGCACAGGGCTTGGGTTTGAAAGATAATGATTTGGTGGAAGTCACCAGCACTGCCGGAAAGATCCACATCAAGCTGGAGGTCACCCAGGCCATTCGCCCTGATTGTGTTTATCTCACCCCGGGGTACGGGCACCTGTCCAAAGGGCTCACGGTTGCCTACGGCGTTGGTGCCAGTGACTCCGATTTGCACCTGACCTACACCGACCCGATCAGCGGTGGCCAGGCGCTTAGCCAGACATTTGTAACGGTATCAAAGCTATGAATGGGAGTCGACCATGACAGACATTCAACATAAAACTTTCCTTTTCGACGCCACACGCTGTATTGATTGCCGCGCCTGCATGGTGGCCTGCAGTGTCGAAAACAAGATTGCCATGAATAAGACCCGTATCTGGGTTGCGGGTGTGGGGTTGAAAGGCGAATATCCCAACCCAGTACGCGTCCTCCATGGTTTATCACTGCATGCATTGCAACGAACCGGATTGCCTGTCAGCCTGCCCGGTTGGCGCATACACCAAGCGTACGGATGGACCGGTGGTTTATGACTCCGAAAAAGTGCATCGGCTGTCGTTACTGCATGAATGCCTGTCCCTTTGGCGTGCCGCACTTTGATTATGACAAGGGACTGATCGATGGAGCCTTCATCGATAAATGTACCATGTGCACCCAGCGCATCGACATTGGCCTGGAACCGGCTTGCGTCGCCACCTGCCCCACGGAAGCTCTCCTATTCGGGGAACGCGATGACCTCCTGAAGTATGCCCACGACCGCCTCGTCGCACAGCCAGCGCGTTACCTCAACCATGTCTATGGCGAGTCAGAGAACGGTGGCACATCTTACCTTATCCTTTCGCATGTCCCGTTTAACGAACTTGGCCTGCCAGAGCTGCCTTCCAGCCCTGTCAAGGACGTCAGTGAAGATGTCATGAGACTGACCTTGCCCTCGGCGGCCGGCCTGGGTGTGGCGCTGACCGGTCTTGCGGTGGGTGTCCACATGGTCAACCAGAAAAAAGAAACGCGATGCTCAAGAACTTGAAACATCAGGAACGAGGCTGGAGGAGAAAAAATGAAACTTAAAATATCCATCCACCCGCGCTTCCGTCTGAAACCACTGGTCATAGTCCTGCTTGCCTTGATGGGCATTGCCTTTATCATCGCCATGCTTCGCTATGCCAATGGGATTGGTGCCATCAGCAATTTGAGTAATGCCTATCCCTGGGGATTTTGGGTCAGTTTTGACCTGTACACAGGTATTGCCATCAGTAGCGGTGCCTTCATTATTGCCTCCATCGTTTACATCCTCGAACTCGAGCAATTCCGCCCGCTTGTCCGTCCGACCATTGCTAACCGGTCTGACTCGGTTACATCATGGAGGTGATCGCCCTGCTGGTCGACCTGGGTCACCCGGAACGCATCTGGCATTATTTCATCTACCAGAATTTCACCTCCTTCCTGCTGGTCATCGGCATGTACGTGATGACCTATTCTGCCATCATGGCGGTTGAATTTGCCCCGGCGATCTTCGAACGCCTGAAATGGGAGAAACTTGCCGATTTTATTCGCCGTTTCATGAAGCCGCTCGTGATCCTGGGCGCGGTCATCTCCACCCTCCATCAGGGAGCGCTGGGCGCGCTGCTCCTGATCCAACCCGCCAAGCTGTATCCCCTCTGGTGGACGCCCCTCCTGCCAGTTCTGTTCTTCATCTCAGCTATTGCCATTGGTCTCGCGATGATCCTGTTTGAATCCTCGCTCAGCTCGCGCTACTTCAAACGCGGCCTTGAAGTCCATCTACTGGAAAAACTGGCTCTGGCCATCCCGTTCGTGCTTGGAATCTACCTGGTTGTCAAATTTGGTCAACTGGCTTTCGCCGGTGATCTGAAAGTATCCTCTTTACCAGTGGCTTGATGAGTTTCCTGTTCTGGGCCGAGATCCTGCTGGGTGTCGTACTCCCCCTGTTGTTCTTCTCGTTTCAGCAAGGTCCGCCAAAGCCCCAAGGGATTATTCATTGGCGCAATTGCAGTGCTGCTGGGGATGATCCTGAACCGCTTCAATGTGAGCTGGTTCGCTGTCACCCACCCAGACCCGATCACCTATATGCCCACATTTATGGGCCAGGTCACTATTTTCCATCCTTGCCCGAAGTTGCTCTTTCGATTGGCATCTTCTCGGCTGGCATCCTGGCCTTTGGCCTGGCGGTGAAATACCTGCCGGTCTTCGAAGCGGTTTCAGGAGAAGAAGAAAACCCAAGGGATCGTCTCGTAAACTTCTCTGCCATCTGTGATCTCCTTTCCCCTGAATCAAGAGTAAACCGCTCCGGGAAAAGGGGCGGTTTTTAACATCCCGGGTATAATTTCTGTATGCGCCCGAATTTTTTTCACCATCTCCACCCTCCCACCATCCCGGCCCGACAGGCACGCCTGCGTTACACCCTGGCAGCCGGGGGTCTGGCGGTATTCCTGTCGCTGATCCTGCTCGTCACCGGCCTGCTGGAGATGTTCTACTACATCCCGACCCCCGACCAGGCTGCCGTCTCGATCCAGACCCTCACCTTTCTCGTCCCCTATGGCGGACTGGTGCGCAACCTGCATTATCTGGTCGGCGCAATTCCTGGTGATCGTCACGCTCGTCCATCTCCTGCGTGTGATTCTCACCGGTGCATACGCTCCTCCGCGTCGCCTCAACTACCTGCTGGGGATGGGACTCCTGGTGCTGGCCGTCCTGCTGGATTTTACCGGTTACGTCCTGCGCTGGGACGAGGGCATTCATTGGGCGCTGGTGACCGGAACCAACCTGGTCAAATCCATCCCCCTGGTCGGTAATGCGCTTTACACAATACTGGTGGGTGGGGCTCAGCCTGGTCCGGCAACCCTGATCCGTTTCTACGGCTGGCACATCTTTGGCCTGACACTTGCCGCCGGGATCCTGGTCGCCTGGCATATTTTCCGTGTCCGCCGGGATGGCGGGATCGCTGTACCCCCCCAGCTTTCCGCCAGGACCAAATTCGCATCACCCGCTTCGAGCTGGTCCGGCGTGAAGTCCTCGCCATGCTGCTGGCAGGCACCGGGCTGCTCCTGCTCGCCACTTTTGCTCCCGCCCCGCTGGCTGCGCCGATCACCGCCTCCTCCCCGGTTGTGGAGACTGCCCGTGCCCCCTGGTTCTTCCTGTGGGTCCAGCAGATGCTCAAGTTGGGCAATCCCTTCTTGTGGGGGGTGGTCGTCCCGCTGGCGGTGCTCCTGCTCTTTTCCCTCATCCCCTATATCTTCCCAAAACCTCTCAAAACCGAACTGGGACGCTGGTTTCCAAAAAGAAGCCGCCTCGCACAGGGTGTGGCTGTTTTCGTCCTTTTGATAATCATCGTGCTGACCATTATGGCTTTCCTGCCCGCCTCCTGAATCCGCAATATGCGCCGTTATTTTCTTCTTGCCGCTTCACTCACCTTTTTACTTGCCTTGCTCATCACAGCCTGGCAGGAAAGCCGTCGTCCAACACCGGTTCCCCTTACTCCCACTCTGACCGGCCAGGTGGAGTACTGCCTCACCTGCCACTCGGACCTGGCACAGATCAGCAACGCACATCCGCTGCAAACATTTGGCTGTGTGCTCTGTCATGGCGGTGAGCGCCTGGCTCTGGATGCAAACCTGGCTCACAGCACCATGCGTGGCGGCAAAAACCCTTCGGATTTCTCGGTTGTCCAAGCCTCCTGTGGTGGGGCAAATTGCCACAGCGGTACTCCTGAAAGTTTCAGTAACCACATCCAGCGGGCCACAACCAGCATCCAGGCAACCTATGCAGGTGCCATCGCCAATATTCGCTACACATTCGGTGCCCAACCGGACCTGAAAGCCCGCTTGGGGATATTTGCCATCCAGGTGCCGGAAGCACCAGCGGCATCACATGCCCTCGTCGCGTTTGATCCGTCCCAGGAAACCAATCCATATGTCAAGGCTTTTGGGAAGAATTGCCTCACCTGTCATCTTTCCGCCCAACCCCAGACCGGAAGTGATTACTTCCATTTCACCGGCTGTTCTGCCTGTCATACCCCCACCCAATCCGCTGATCGGTCCAACACGCAGGAGTTGCAGACGAACCAGATTCACAAGCTCACCACCGCCATCTCCTACACACAATGCGATACCTGCCATAACCGCGGCAACTATGATCTGCGCACGATGACCTTCAACTCCCGCCAGGATTTCCCCACTGATCGGTTGCATGATTACTACCAGCCCATTGCCCAGTTCACCAGTTGTGAGTGGAAACTCGACTGCGTCGACTGTCATACCCGCACCGAAGCCATGGGAGACGGCAACCTGTATAGCGTTAAAAAAGATATTCAATATATTCAATGCAAGACCTGTCATGGCACCCCGACCGAGCTCCCGCAGACGCGTATGCTGACCGATCCCAATGACCTGGCCTTCCGTCTGGCGCTGCTAGACCCGGTGGTGGATTTGAAGTTGGGCGATACCATCCTGGTCACCGAAAAAGGTGAACCGCTCTGGAACACGCGTGTCCTGCCTGATGGGACCTATCAACTGGTCGGAAAAGCCACCAGCCAGGTTTTCCCATTCAAACCAGTCATGGGCAGCGCCTGTACGCAGAATGGTATTGACCAGACCTCTGCTTATTGCCACACCTGTCATGCGGTTGAGCGGTAATTAAAATGGCTGAAATATCCCGTCGCGATTTCCTAAAGTTGGCAAGTGCAGCCATTTTGACCCTCAGCGGTCTCCTCGGGTTGAGCGGGTTGTTCCGGTTCCTGGATACCCAAACTGAGCCTTCCGCACCTACCGATTTTGACCTGGGCTCTCCTGGAAATTATCCACTCGATTCGCGCACGGTCCTGCCAGATATTCCGGCGCTGCTCACCCATACTCAATCCGGATTCTCGGCGATCAGCCTGCTTTGTACCCATCTGGGCTGTACCGTTGAAAGCAAGTCGGATGGCTTTGCCTGTCCGTGTCACGGATCGCGGTTCGATCTCCAAGGCAACGTGAGCCGCGGTCCGGCTGGAAAGGCTCTCAACTCCCTGCGGACGGGGATAACCTCCGACGGAAATTTACATCTATATACTGAATGAACAATCCACGCAGGTTATCCAAATGGAAAATTTGCGATCACAAGTTGTCAGTGGGGAAGGTGTGGCATTGCTTGGCAAAGCAGCAGTTGCGATCTTTCCAATCTGGTTGGCATCTTCATTATGTATAGGAGCGACCCATGAAAATAGCTGTAGTAACTGATGATCACCGTACGATCAGCGCCCATTTCGGACGTGCGGTTTTCTACGAAGTATTCACCATTTCAGAGGGGAAAATAACCGGGCAGGAAACCCTCCCAAAACCAGCACACGGTCAGTTGGGACATCAACCTCCCACTGAGCCTGGTTTCGCACACGGTTTTGGCCCAGCTGAGGAAGGTTTACATGCACGTATGCTCGCCCCAATTCGCGATTGCAAGATCTTGCTGGCGCGAGGAATGGGGCAGGGTGCCTACAATAACCTGGCTCAAGCTGGCATCCAGCCTATCTTGACAGAAGTTCTCGAGATCGATCTGGCTCTAAAATCTTACCTGGCAGGTAAATTGGTAGACCACCACGAGCGGTTGCATTAACTGGCACAGGGGAATTGACAAATGGAAATCTCCATGCACCCGATTGGGATCATCCGCACCCCATTCACCGAAAAATCAGAAACTCCCATCCAGGCTTCCCGCTCCAATGCAAAGGGAGTCGTGGAGGTCTTTCCGGAATATGCTGACGGGCTGCAGGACCTGGAAGGGTTCTCGCACATTATTTTATTGTATGCCTTTCACGAATTGAATGGTTATTCCCTGCTCGTCAAGCCGTTCCTCGATGATCAGTTGCGCGGTTTGTTTGCCACTCGCTATCCTGCACGTCCAAACCCGATTGGGTTGTCTGTTGTCAGGTTGATCGCTAGAAAGAATAATCTTCTGCAGGTCGAGGGAATGGATATGCTGGATGGCACACCGCTCCTGGATATCAAGCCCTATGTACCCGATTTCGATGTACGGGCTGGCACACGAACCGGCTGGTATGAATCCTCCCAAATGTAACCCCCATAATTTGATAATTGGCGGTCCTCCTGCTGCAACCTGGTTTTCATAAGTTAAAATGGGGTGGTTATTCGTTTTCTACCTGGATTTGTTTGGCAGGGAAAAATGGAAACACAAGCCTGGCATCATCTGGAATTGACAGATGTTTATCGGCAGCTCGATACCCGCCCCGAAGGTCTGACGGACGCAGAAGTCTCTGACCGTCTGTCCCGGCACGGGCGTAACGAGATCATCCGTCGAAAACCAGTTTCACCCTGGATCCTGTTTTTCAAACAGTTTGCCAACTATTTTATTCTCGTTTTGCTTTTTGCTGCCATCCTGGCTTTTACAGTCAGCTTCCTTCCAGGGCAAAGTGGACGTCGTCTCACCGGTTGGTTCATTCTTGGCATCGTTATTCTGAGTGTGGCCTTGAACTTTTTCGAGGAATACCGCGCCAGAAAAGAACTGGATGCCCTCGATCGGCTCTTAGTCTTCAAGACCAGTGTCCTGCGCGCGGGAGTCTCCAGGCAAATTGATGCCGCGCAGGTCGTCCCGGGTGACATCCTCGTGCTGGGGCACGGTCAGAAGGTTCCCGCCGATGCGCGGCTGGTCGATGCGCACAGCCTGCGGACCGATGAGTCAGCCCTCACCGGGGAAAGCGTGGGAGTCGATAAATCTCCCCAGCCTGTTGCATTGGCCGCACCCCTTGCTGAACGCACCAGCATGGTATTTGCCTCCACCTTCGTCACGCATGGGACCGGTCAGGCGGTCGCGGTGAGCACCGGGATGGACACCCAAGTCGGCCAAATTGCCGGCACCCTTGGTCAGATGGCTGAGCGTCCCACCCCCTTCCAGGTTGAAGTGCAAAAGATGGCCCGCCAGATGACGATCCTCGTGGCTTCCCTGGCGGTAGTGGTTGCTGCTAATACTGCTCTTTTTCCTTCACGAACCGCCTGTCGATGTCGCCCTCAACACCCTCAGCCTGGCCATTGCCACCATCCCCGAGAGCCTCCCAATTGTGCTGACCTTTGCCCTGTCGCTCGGTGCCCGCCAGATGTCCCGCCGCAAAGCCGTGGTGCGTCGTTTATCAGTCGTCGAGTCGCTCGGGTCTGTGGATATCATCTGCACTGACAAGACCGGCACACTTACCCAGAACCTGATGACCCTCCAGCAGCTTTATGTTGCGGGGCAGTTGCTGGAACTCCCCCGTGATTTGCATGCCAATGCCTTCGCTCTCGAACTCCTGCGGGCAGGCATTTTATGCAACGAAGCCACCCAGCCACGGGAAGGGGAGGACGAAGTCCAGGGTGACCCCGTGGATACTGCCCTGGTCAAAGCTGCCCAGGCTGCCGGTCTGGACCTGGAGCAGGAGCGGAAAGCCTCTCCGCGCCTCAACGAGATCCCTTTCAGCTCTGAACGCAAGATGATGACGACAATTCATGAACGGGATGGCAGGCGGGTTGTCATCACCAAGGGTGCTCCCGGCCCCGTCCTGGATCATTGCATTAATTGCCGTGACGCGGCGGAAGACCATCCGCTCGCAGACCAGCGTTGCCAGGCCATCCGTCAGAAGGTGGCGGAGTTGCAAGGGAAAGGGTTTTATGTCCTGGGGGTGGCAGGCAGGGAATTGCCTGGAGATGTTCCGGTCGAGCAAGCGGAGAATGGCTTGACCTTCTACGGTCTTTTGGCCCTAATCGACCCTCCACGCCCTGGAGCTGCCGAAGCCATTGCCCGAGCCCAGGGAGCTGGCATCCGGGTGGTGATGATCACAGGTGATAACGGTCTCACTGCCCAGGCAATTGCCGGAACGCTCGGGATCGGGCAGCGAGTTGTGGATGCCCGGACGCTGGGAGACATCACGCGGCAGGAACTCACGGAAAAGATGAAGACAGTGGATATTGTCGCCCGTGCCACACCGCAAGTCAAGCAGCAGGTCTTGCAAGCCCTGCAGGATGCCGGGCATGTTGTGGCCATGACAGGGGATGGAGTAAATGACGCCACTGCTCTCAAACAGTCCGATGTGGGAGTTGCAATGGGCCTGCGCGGCACGGATATTGCCAGGGAATCTTCGGCCATGGTACTCCTGGATGACAATTTCTCGACCATCGTCGCTGCTGTCGAGGAAGGTCGGCGCATCTTCGACAATATCCGCAAGTTCACCAACTACCTGCTCAGTACCAGCCTGGGCGAGGTGTTTGTTGTCCTTGCCCTTTCCATTGCCGGGTATTTCCCCCTGTCTGCCATCATGCTCTTGTGGGTCAACGTCGTCACCGACCTTGTTCCAGCCAGCGCCCTGGCTGCTGATCCGACCGTTCCCCACGTGATGAAGCGCCGTCCGCGCCGTCACGACGAGCCCATCCTGAACAAGGCCATTTATGCCACCATTGTCGGTAGCATCTTTCGCACTCTTATCGCCTACGGGTTGATCTTTTGGGTTGGGCTTCAATTTGGCGGAGTCAATTATGCTCGCAGCATGCTCTTTACCAGCATCGTCTTGCATGCCTTTACCCGCGTGATGGTGGTGCGCCAGTTGGACTCGCTTTCCCTGTGGTCGAACCGCGCCCTGCTCGTTAGCTACGCTGTCGCCGTTGGACTGCAGCTTCTGGCTCTTTACACTCCCATCCGGGGTCTTTTCGGCGTGGTCGCCCTCGATTGGCGAGCCTGGGCTGTGATGTTACCGGTCACCGCCGGGTCATCGTTTGCCGGGGTTTACATGACCCGCTGGATCCTAAAGTTATTCCCGATGTGGGAAAAATGATTTTTATTTGCTCGATTCTGAAATCCCAGGTCGGAAATTAAAGCGTGATGGCCAGCCCCACAGCTGGCCACCAGCATGCCCCACAACCAATTCGACTGTCTTCGGGAGGAGGAAGGTCCCGATGGGCCCGGGTGCGGCATCTCTTGCCCGGTTAACTCTATTTTATATCGCCGCAACATTCAGGAAATTTGAGTTTGTTGGGATATATTGGGATTTTCAGGTTCGGTACCAATACAATTACTTTACCAATTTAAAACTCAGCTGGGCAGGGGGGATAATCCTGCCTCCCCCAACTCACTTTTCAACACAGGTTTTCCCACCCTGGACTACCTGGCTTTTCCTTCACGGACACGATTATTCTGGCATTCCCATCTTTACCGGCTGTTTCGCCAGTTGCCAGGCGATCATGCCGTTTTTCAGGCTGCTGGCTTCACGTCCGGCTGCTGTCAACTTGCGTACCGCGGGGACACTTCGGTGCCCCGTGGCGCAGATGCAAACGATCTCACGGCCCAGTGGAATTTCGTTTAAACGGCTCCCCAGGCTCCCCAGGGGGATTAATCTCGCTCCGGGGATATGGCCCAGGCGGTACTCCTCCGGCTGGCGCACATCCAGCAGGAAGGGTCTTTTGCCATTCTTGAGCTTCCTCTCCAACTCCATCGCGCTGATGGTCGCTACTGATTCTCCCTTAAGGAGTGATAATAAACTCATTGTTTCGCCTCGAATTTCCTGAATTAGCATTCTCTGTTTGTTCGAGACTAGGTCACCTTGGTGGTAATGTCAAACTTGGGCGGTTTTTCCAGGTGTTTTTTCACCGCGCAGAGTTCCGCTGACCGGATCAGTGAATCATGATATTTTTCCGGGAACTCCGGGGGCACCTGGATCTCCAGGCCGATCGTCTCTACCATCCCGGTTATCTGGCTGTGGTTAATTTTCTCAATGATGCGGATCCCATCGGTGGGCAGGTTCCGTTGTCTGCAAAAGCCCAATACATAGATCCCCGCGCATGTCCCGATGGACGAGAGGAAGATCTCGAACGGGCTGGGAGCGGAAGCCACTGGAGGCTGGTCCGTCGCCACTGTAAATGAGCCAAAATGTGCGTCTACCCGGCTCGCACCTGGAAAGTCAATGACCATTTCCATAATAGATTTCTCCTTGAAATAAGATTGTGTTTAGGATACCAGTAGATTGGATGAAAGTACAGCAATAAAGTTACACCCCAACAAGGGAAATAATACCGCCGGCAGTGCTTGGCACCAGCCGGCTATTGATTTTGTTTAACCAAAAGGTTTTTATTGAATGCAGCTCAATAATGCTCCCACAGTGATTCGGTAGACCGTCCACACATTATTCACGGCGATTCCAGAGATGCTCACCCGCTGGCCCACTAGCAAATCTGCAAAACCGATGATCGTGATGGTCGTGCCATCCCGGTATAGGAAGAGCGTTTTGGGTGTCACGGTTATTGTCATCTGGGTGCCGATGATCGGCTGGACCAGCTTGTTACCCCGCACCACATCGATTATGACTGAATTGGTCCCTAGGGCGGTAATTGTTCCGACCATGACAAATGTGCCCCGTCCACCCGGTTGCCCCTGTCCCGTGCCGGTGCCTGCGCTGCTTGAAACATTTCCGCCGCCTCCAACGTTACCGCCGGCAGCAGCAGGAATGGTGAAGGCAAAAACCATCACCAGTATTACGATTAATATTCCGATCTTATTCATGTTTGATTCTCCTTTGATTACTTTGACGAAGGTCACCCACCTTCGATACGGGAGAAATCAATTATTAACAGGTCTTTACAAGATCTTCATATTACCCGGTTATTTTTGCATTCTGGGTGGTATGATTGCCACCCGGGAAATATTTTAGTCGAAATAAATCGCCCGTATCCCCGCCTCTATCCCTGCGTCATATCTATTGGAAAAAACTATTGCCCCCCGACACCGAACTCCTGGAACTCGCCCGCAAATTTGATCCGCAAGCCCTGGCACAGATCTATGATAATTTCAGCCCGGGTTTGTATCGCTATTCTATTCGCAGGTTGAGTGACCAGACCGTAGCTGAAGATTGTGTCGCGGAAACCTTCAGCCGTTTCCTGCAGGCGCTGCGGGACGATCGCGGCCCGGATAATTTCTTACAGGCCTTTCTTTACCGCATTGCCCATAACTGGATCATCGACCATTACCGGCGTCTGCCAATCCAGCCGCTGGAATTAACGGATGAGCGCTTGGACGACACTGCCGATCCTGAAAAAGACGCAGGTCGGAACCAACAGCAGGAACAACTCCGCTGGGCACTAAGAAAATTGACCCCTGAGCAGCAGCAGGTGCTTGCCCTGAAGTACCTGGAAGGCTGGGAGAATGAGGAAATTGCTCGATCTCTAAAGAAGCCTGTGGGAGCAGTCAAATCCTTGCAGCATCGTGCCTTGGTTGCCCTGAAAAAGATCCTGGATCGTGAGGATTTCTTATGAAAAATGATGAGTTGGACCCCATGCTGAAAAATGCTATTAATGATCTTAAAAAGTTCCCCCGCGTCACCCGCAGGTTGCAGCTCGTGGCCGGGAGAATTTCCTTAAACAGGCAGCAGTTTTTCGGCAGGCAGTATCCGGGGAAGCGAACCTGCGTCATAACAGGGGTATCAACACGATATTCCCCCTGTTTCAGCGAAAGGAGCGCTTTCCCATGTTTAAAACTTTGATCGCCGTTGTTTTATCTGTAATGGTTTTGTTTGCCGTACCTGGTGTCACTGTCGCTGCTGCCCAGGGCAGCTTACCAGACCAGGCTTTGTATCCACTCAAGACCTGGAGTGAGGATGCCTATCTGTCAATAACTAAATCCTCTCAAACCCGCGTGCAGGTTTTATTGGATTTCTCTGATCGACGCGTGGTTGAAATGACCCGCCTCCTTGCAGCCGGGCACTTCATCCCGGAGACTGTTCAAACCAGGCTCCAAAACGAACTGGATATGCTGCTTGAGCTTGCCGCAAGCATGGATGATGTTCAGGCGCAGAAGCAATTGATGATCATTGTTCAACGTGCTGAGACTCAATTGCAGACCATGACGATGTTGCTTTCTGGACCTCCGGATATTGCGACCCCACTTCTCTCAAGGGCACACGCTCGTCTCCAGCTGCAGGTTCAACTGGCCGCCATGGGCGAGTTTGACATGCCGGGCTTTCGCATGCAGGTCCGGCAGCGCTTCCAGAGTGGGGGAGGCTCGGGTACTCCCATGCCAGGACCCGATGGCAACCGCCAAGGGTCCACCCAAATGAGCCCCACCAACATGCCTGGCCCATCCGGCTCTGGGTCCGGCAATGGTTATGGGCCTGGCTCGGGGATGCACCAATCAACCCCTGTGCCAGGCTCCACCCAACTACCCGGGATGCCGGGTTCGACCCAGCCCTCCGGGATGCCAGGCATGAAGGGTTCGTGCACTCCATCTCCAGATTGCACCCCCCAGCCTGGGAGCGGTACAGGACGAATGCCGTAAATCTTATCTGTACGACCATATAATAAAAACACCTCCTGTTGAAGTATCAAAGGAGGTGTTTTCTTTTGTGTCTACAGACAACTAGTTGATTATTTTTGTGCGATTTTAATGTGGTTCGGAAAAGAGCCTCCAGCAAGAGTTCTCGCACAAATCTTATTTCTTCACCCCCGCAGGGGTGATTACAAACCAGACATTTTGCACGTTTTCACCGGTGGTATCGCCGGCTGCTTTATCGGTTTGAAAGTAATACAGCGGCCAGCCGTTGTAGGTCACCTGAGTGGTACCATCGGTGCGCGTGGTCGTGCCCAGCATGGAAGCGGTCACACCCGACCCGGCAATGGGGGCACCAGCCGTCAGCAAGGGAGGCCAGGCTACCGCGCAGGGACCATAGCAGTTGCTTTTATTCGGGGTGTCAGTGGTGTACAGGTACAACGTCATCCCTTTCGAATCGACCAGGAAGGACCCGAGCGTTGCATTCTGGCTGACGTTTACCGCAGCCGGTCCGGTCGGGAGGACGGGAGCAGGTGTCGCGGTCCCACAGGCGGATAAAACCAAGGCGAAAACGAATAAAATCGAATAGGGTAATATCTTTCTCATTTGGATCCTCCAAATCAAAACGGTTAATCATTATTTACCGAAAGACTATAATGAAAGAATATATCCGACCCATGTTATATTAGCGTAAGAAGATATTAATAGTTGGATTAAAAGATTTGGAGGTGACCCAAACCATCCTCGAGGGCGTTTTTCTTCAGGTCGGGCAGCCTCAGCCAGCCTGGGAAGCCTGCCATGAATTCGGACGGAAAAAGTAAATCCCCCAACGAAACAAGATGGGGGAGTCAACCATTGGTTGAAGGTTGCATGGATGGGAAGATATATTGAAACGACCTACCATAAAGCATGCACGTCGGCACGGATGCGCCGGTCGTATATTCCGCTGATCTGCTGCATGGTTGAACCCGACAGGGGAGGCAGGTCGGCAGCCAGGAGGGTTTCTTCCACCTGCGCGGGCCGCTTCGCGCCAGGTACTGCGCAGGTCACCGCATCGAACATCAGGATCCAGCGCAGGGCCATCTGTGCCATGGTTGTTCCGGCAGGCACCAGCGGGCGCAATTCCTCCACCGCTTTCAGCCCCTTTTCAAAATCCACGCCTGAGAATGTCTCGCCCTTGTCGAAGGCCCGACCCTGACGGTTGAAACTGCGGTGGTCGTCGGGGGAGAATGTGGTGGTTGATTTCATTTTCCCGGTCAGCAGGCCGCATGCCATGGGTACGCGTGCAATGATCCCCACCTTCCGGCGCTGCGCTTCGGGAAAGAAATCCTCGATCGGGCGCAGGCGGAACATGTTGAAGATGATCATCACCGACTGCACGTTGGGGAACTGGATGGCTGCCAGGGCTTCGTCGATGCGCTCCACGCTGACCCCGTAGTGGCGGATCTTGCCCTGCTTCACCAGGTCGTCGAGGATGCCGAACACTTCGGCATTGTAGGCCTCGATCGGCGGGCAGTGCAGCTGCATCAGGTCGATCGTTTCGGTCCCCAGGTTGCGCAGGCTGTTTTCGACGAACCCAGACAGGTTGCGGCGGGTATACCCGCGCGGGTTTGGGTTGACGCCCATCCCCATTTTGGTGGCGATATAAAACGGCTCGTGCCGCTGCCGGCGTAATTGACCCAGCAATGGTTCACTGCCGTATGCATCTGCAGTGTCAAAGAAATTCACCCCCAGGTCCAGGGCGCGGTTGAGTGCAGCCATGGACTCGCGCGTTATCCACCGCTCCCCACAGGCTGCCCATCGCCCAGGTCCCCAGGCTGATGGTCGATACTTTCCACCCGGTGCGTCCAAGTTCCCGGTATTCCACGATATGCCTCCGTCCTCCTTAAAGGAATGGTCGCCCGTATCCAAATGCGGGATATTTTATTGGGACCCCTGGTGATTTTCCGAACCCGAGCCTTCGTGAATGTGCTGCGAACTTATCGGGGGTGAACCTGGTCAAACGAATGGCACGCGCTTTCGAGCGCAGGTGCGGAGGGACCGTCATCAACGCCTCGGCTTCATTCTCCAACTCGAGCATCGCCCAACCGGCATGCTCCCCGGATCTCACAGCCCCAGTTAAAATTCATCACGTGCCCGTGATAAATGAATTGTTCTATTACGTGGTGACAATCTTCCGCGGAATGTTTTGATTCGACCAGGTATCGGTTCACGGCGTCCATCCTTCAAATTCTCCCCAGCGGCTCTCTTTTAATGTGCCGCCGGGGAGAAGATTTGCTTATCAGCTACATTTCATGGTCTTTAAATTCGACCACCAGGGCATGACCCTCGGTCTTTCCAATGTTCTCTGCCGCATGCGGCCCGGCATCCATCCAGAATGCCTGGCCGGCCTTGAGAGGCACCTGCTGCTTGCTGCCGTCCGGGAGGATCAGGTCGAGCGTGTAATCGGACATGACGTAGATGATGTGGTCGGGGTGACCGTGCATCGCTGCCTTCTGTCCGGGTTTGAAACGGACGTCGAACACGCGGGCGCGATCGTTTTCCATGATCAACTTGTAAACGTCCCCAGCGACCCGGGTTGGGTCCGGCCATGCGGTCTTGCTTTTCTCAGCTAACATCAGTTTCTCCTTTCGATAGAGCGGATAAAAGGGGCGGACAAGATGTAATATTTTTAATTGGATGGGGGAATGAGAACCCTCCACTGCTTATATTATAAACCAATAAGATAATATTTGTCCAGTATAGTCTTAGCAGGTATATTGAAACCCAGATTTAAAACAATCCGGATCCCGTGAGCCGATGGAAGAGTGTGCAGATGGGTTAAAAAAATACAGAATTGAGTATTTGGTTGGATGGAATCACAATCGGTGCCTCCCCCTGTGTTTCCTCCGATCCCATCAGCGACCCTTCCGATCCCAATATGGGGAAAATCATTCATCCTGGACAACACCAGCCTGCGATTTGACACTACTTGCAGGGGCATTCCTTATGTGCGAGTGCTTTCGCCACTTTCAAGGCAGGGCAACGAGGTGATCAGACCCCAAAAAAACAACCGGCGATTATCACCGGCTGATTGTTTGCCAATATTCTTGAAACCTTCCAATAAAAGTTATCCCCCCTTGCCAAATACCCCGCAATTCTATCTGGATAAAATCGGAATCAAATTAGCCACCAAATAAATAATCCAAATAATCGTAATCTCATTAATTAATATATCAATCAAATATTGTTTCTGATTTCGTCTGTCCCTAAGCAAATAATATTTCCCATTCATATTATCCTCATATTTTTTTATCATTATATTTAATTGTGCAAGCAGTTGTCCATATCATTTTATGGAACAAAACGAGCCTTTATCTATATCATTTCATACACATTAAAAAGGGAAATATGCGCGTTAATCAACAAGGAGGAATCTGTCTCAAAAAAACCAAAACTGTTGGGGGTATTTACGCAATATTTAAGATGATGTAGTAATTACCGATGGTTACCGTATCTATATTTTCTCCCCATGATCTAAATGGACAACCCAGAAATAGAAGAACTTTGATAATTCAGAGTATCAAGCCTGAATATGATGGCAAGCAATATATTTTTGATTTATTCCAAGGAATTAAAGGGGGGGTGAGAATAACAATGAAACAAATGCCTAGTCGGGACATGGACTTAATCAACACGCAGTATGACACATGGTTTGAGGATCCCTTTTGGGATTCTAAACCTGAACGGTTTGAATGTTTGCAGGGAGATAAAAAAAGGTAACGGCTTGTATATTCGATTTGACAAGCAAATCGCTCCATCACTCGTTCGTTGCCCTGGCAGACCGTGGGGCAAGCTCACCGTGTTGCCTCGTTCTAACGGTCGTCCAGGCAATGCAGAGTTGAATATTTCCCGATCCCAATTTTTTCCCGTCCTTTGCAGTCTGTTCCCGCTCCTTGTCATCAAGTTATTGCATTCTTGTTGCACCCTGCTATAATTTATTTGGATCGCAAACACTGTTGCATCCCGGAGAGTGGGGAAAACCAATCCATTACAGTCACCAACAGCGCTGTCCATTTCATTATGGAGTGGGAATATGAGCATTCGACTGACAATGGTCAAGCACCCTGACCACCTGGTTGCAAAGTTCACCGGTGACGGCGGACTCGATGAGGTCAGTGCCCAGTTTGGTTCGCTCGCTGATCATTGTCGAAAAGCAAAGTTGAGCAGGCTTCTAATCGACATCCGGGCGATCAAAAGAGTTCCGTCAGTTTCTGCACGTTACCAGGCAGGGGAACGGGCGGTAGTCTTCCTGGAATTTGGCATAAAGGTCGCAGTCCTTGGTCCTTCCGAGTTGCTGGACCCGGGGCGGTTGGGGGAATTGGTGGCTCAAAACCGCGGTGTGGACGCCCATGTATTCTCAGGTCTTGCTGCGGCAAAAAAGTGGCTGTTGAAATAGTTTCTAAAGTAATTTGGTTTTCCCCCTCACCTTAATTTAAATCTGCCATTCTTTGATCGCCCCGGCAGCCGCAGGGTCGAACCCCTGCGTTCATATTTTTGAAGGGATTAGTATATTCATTCCTCAAAACAATCAGATTCTGTCTCATCCCAGCGAAAGACAAGTCCTGATGGAAATATCCACAAGGTTTTCCCGAATTTCAGACCGATCATGCCATTTTCTACTATCCCACGTCACAGAACTCAGATCATCTCCGCCATATAATATCTGGCCTAATTTTACATTTCTAAAATTTGCCACGGCAAAAAAAGCTGCTGCCTCCATCTCCACCGTGACGCAGCCCTCCGATCTTCTCAGTTCGATTTTGTTCTCCGTCTCCCGATAAACCCCATCGGTAGTCCAGGTTTTCGCTTTTATATAATCGATGTGGTCTTTCTTGAATTCTTCTTCGATCTTTTCAACCACTTTAGGGTTGCATTCCACTTCCCTGGCTGGGGCAAGATAATGATAAGAAACACCTTCATCCCGGATCGCTGAAATCGGAATGATCAAATGCCCAACGGCGATATCTTTTCTCAGTACACCCGCGCCACCGCAGACGATAAATTTATTGAATCCATAGGCAATCAGCTCTTCCAGGAAAGCGGCAGATCCGGCGGCCCCTACATAGCCCAGGGATAAATGAACCTTTTTCCCCATGTACTCCATCTCATAGATTGGAACATCCAGCGTCTCACAATTCAATAATTTGACCACCTTTATCAACCCCTTCTTTTCCATGTTCTCAAGGACTTCACGAAAAAAGGTGATCACGCAATATTCAAAGCCTTCCGTTTTTTTATGGGAAAAGGACGGCTCAATTTTTGCCAATTGCGAATCATCAAATTCCAAGATCGGAACTTTTTCTTTTTTCATCAGGTCCTCCATGAGCGGCTCGATTTCCTCCTGGCGGGATTCGAGCTGTGTCGGGCGGGAATGTCTTGCGCCTTAATTATAGTGCCACCAGAATGCCGGCGCGCGCACAAACATTTAGCCGATTTTCTTCATGTGTTCAACCCTCAACAGGTCGTCCTTCGTAATTCCATGCGCAGCAGGCCTTATTCCGGTTTTTTGAGGATGTTTTGCACCTGGTCTGCCACCCTTTTGGCAATCCCGCGGCACCTGGTAATGCCATCCTCCGCGATGTATTTCCCGACACCGGCTTTGCAGGAGAAATCACATTGGGTGATGGCCTGACATTGGGTACTGCCAAATTCGGTGCGAAACCATTTCGAGAGGCGATGCCCGGTATTGAGCGCCCGGATTGAATTTGTTCACCCCGTCCGAAAAAGCATCTCCACCGCTGACCATGAGCGCCAGCATGCGCGTCACCCGCAGGTAGCTGTTTTCGATTTCGCCGATTTTCAAACCAATTGCCATCACGCCAGCGGTGAACGCGCTGCAGGTCAGTCCCTTGAATAATGTTCCGCCCATGAAGGCGGAAGAGGCATCGAGCAGTTCCTGGTTGACCGGAACAACTATCCCCCAGGTGTTGAAAAACTGCATGAGCACAATGAAAATTATTCTGCTCCAGGTGAGCGTATAAATGGGAATAAGCTTCCCTTTGTTCAGCAGGAATGGCTGAGCGGTTGTCGGTTTCGAGGGTTTCGGCAAGGATTTCCGGTGAATGGCGGACAGCATGGATGCAGCGGACCGGAAAACGAGGGTTTTGAATAGCCTTGCAGAACGAGGCGGCGTTTTCGTTGGAAAAATGCTGGAAATACGCATGGCCTTGATCGAAGATCAGCGGCAGCCCGTCGTGCATCTCCCTCAGGCCGTGGCGCAGGCCCAGGATGACCAATGGAGATGTGATGCCGCCGCATTCAAATCCGGTATTGCCAATGCCTCCGGGCATGCCGGCCATCAACTTGACCAGCCCTTCCTGCTCGCTGTGGTTGATATCGAGGATGGTCTGCATTACGGCCGGAGCGCAATGGCCCATGCGCAGAAGGTTGTCCAGGCTGCGGGCCCGGTAGGTTGATTTCATTTTCGTGCTCAAGTTGTACTGCATCTGATTCTCCTTTCAACTTTTCATTGGGAAAAGAATTTTCCCAATTGGTTTGCCCGCTGCAGGTAACCCTGCAGGGTTTCAGCGTCGGTACCCGCAGCGCCATGGAAATAAACATGTTCGATTTTATTTACGGCCGGATTTGGCACTCCCCGGTCGTCAATGATCCGTGCCAGCGGTGCTTCCAGGCTGGATAGCCAGCCATGTTGCGCCGTCCAAAAAAGATCTTCAAGACCAGGGCTGATGTGAGACATTATGTTTATTTTCCTTCGCTGTTTTCTTGTTTGTGATGGGGGAGTTCTGCTTACCCGGCACAATCCATTGCGGAGGTCATTGAATCCTGGCTGGCGATAACCAGATCTCGAGAATTCGCTACAGGAACGATCCCGGGCGTCGTCCCCGGCAACTCAGCTTCCATCCGGCGCAGGCGCGGGTACAGGTAGCCGATCGCCGAAACCAGCACTAGGAACAGACCGGCGCTGACGAACAACAAGCCGGCACCACGCCCCGCCCCCACGCCGATGATCTGCCCAACGCTCCCAGCCAGGGGACCTCCGACTTTCAGCAACGGTTCGAAAACTTTATCGGCCAGCGGCCCGGTGACGAGATAAGCCAGCAGCGGTGTCGCCAGGATGATCGCCTGCCGGATCGCAAAAACCCGGCCCTGCACGTCCGGGGCAACCCTGTTCTGCCAGATCGCCTGGTTGGCGCTGAGCGTGATGGGAAGGAAAAACATGCACAAGGGGACGCTGACCATGATGAGTGGCAGGGAGGCGCGCAGCCCGATCAGGGTCATGAACACTCCCATCAACAGCATGGAAACCATCACGGTATGGATACGGCGTTTGGGGCAGCCCCAGATGCTCATGACGACACTGCCAACCAGGTACCCGATGCCGCCCAGCGACATGGCCAGGCCGAGCGCGGCGGTCGATGCGAAAGACAGGATCATGGGCGTGAAGAGCACCACGCTCATTTCCATCAGAAAATTCGCCAGGGCAAGGAAAACCAGCAGCGCGAGCAATCCGGAACGCGCCGTAATGTATTTCCAGCCATACACTGCCTCGTGCAGCAGCGAACCCCGACCAGCCCGCCCTTCAGCGGTGGTCTCGGGCCTCGGAATGCGGATGAGCACGAGCGTGAGGATGGAGAAGAGAAATGTCGAAAAGTCGGCCAGCAGCACGCCTTGCAGCCCGAGGCTGCCCATCAGCGGCCCCGCGACGAGGGGGGAGATGAGCATTGTGCCAGCCGACACGATCTGCAGCATCCCGCTGGCGCGGCCGAGGTGCTCCTTGGGAACCAGTTGCGTGGTTGCCGCCGTCATGGCAGGCCAGCGCAAAGTATCAAAGATTCCACCCGCGAAGATGGCCAGGTAGATGTGCCAGATCTCCAACCGGCCAGCCAGGCTCAGCAATCCAATGGCGAGGATACTGAGTCCGCCGCCGGCATCGCTGAGGATCATCACGTTCCGGCGGTCCCACCGGTCTACCAGCGCGCCGGCCAAGCGGGCCTAACACCACTCTGGGCAGGACGATGAACAGGGAGGTAAGCGCGAACTGCGTGACGGAACCGGTCTTTTGGTAGATCCACACGCCCAGCGCGAAACTGCTCATGCCGGAGCCGATGAAAGAGATCACCTGCCCGAACCAGACGATGCCGAAAGCCAGCATGCCTTTCCGTATTTTGGATTCTATTGCGATTGCCATGATTTAACTCCTTTCAAAATGATTGACTGAAGATTGGTTTTTGATCGGGATGCAGATCCCTGCCGCAGACCGTATCCCACAACTGCACCCAGAACAACCGCCAGTATCAAATGCATCACGAACGACCCGCCGTACCACTGCAGCGTCGCAGGGATGCGTCATCTTCAACAGGATGGGGGTTGTTGCCAGGATCGGCTGGCTCAGGATCTCAACGTAAACGAATCGCCAGGAGGATGCTCTTTTTCAGAGTATTCACCCGCAGAGCTTCGACCCGTGCAACGACCGTCCCAAAGATTGCTCCGACCAGCGGCCCGATCAAGATAGTGTGTTGCCAACCCGATTTGAATGGCGCGTGCCATCTCCACGCCTTGGATCGAAAAGAAACGCGCCACGGTATTTCCAACGATCGAGAAGCATGTCAGGGCTGGCGATCCTAATGCCGATAATGCTCCCATGAGAACCAGGTCCATGACCAGCGTACCGGCCAAACCTCCGATCAATCCCCATCCCAATCCCCTCGAAAAGCTGATGGGAGTGATACGACCGGTCATCCGTGCATTTCCTTGAAGTATTCTTTCCATGTCTGTGTCTCCTTCATTTGACCCTATTGCTGTTCGGTAAAAAAACAGTGTTGGTTTGTGTTCATGCCTCTGATTTCAGTCCGGGAAGGGATGGTTTCCGATCCATGGTGCTGTGCGAAAACCATCCCTGCTTGTGTTCGTTGATCTCTTACTTCTTCAGCTGCGCGCACCAGCACGATCACGCCCAGCGCGAGCAGCAGGATCGCAAAGATCGGCAGTTCGAAGGAAAGGTGCAGGAACGGGCGCGCCAGTTCCAGCCCGCCCAAAAGGAGGGCGAGGATGCCGAACGTGGTCGTAAAGCTGCTGGTGGGATGCCCTGTCAATGACCGTGCCACATTCAGGCCGATCAGGATCAGGCCGATGCCGATCGCACCCGTGCCATCCGGCAGGAATTTGAACATCTCTGTGATCCCCCACAGGATGAAGAATGCACCCCAGGCGATCGTTTCAAGATCGATATTTGACTTGCGTGTGTTTTCCATTTTATTTTCTCCTTAGATGATTTGATTGGGTCCGGATCATTCGTTCTTATTGGTCCGGTTTGAGTTAGGCGTGAGCGCCTGCCCTGGCAGCGAAAGAGCAGGTCCTCGCCTGATGGGCCTTCCAGCCCGGCCACCAGGTCTTGTGCCACATGTGGAGCCGGGCGAATATCGACTTCGGCTGTTTGATCGCCAACTTGCGGATGGGGCAATCTGCGCAGCGGTGCACTTTCTCGATCAAGAATGCGCTCCATGCGATGGTTCCTAATTCGGGATTGAACTTTCTTGTGTTTTCCATTTCTAATCTCCTTTTTCGTTATGATCTTGATATCATTTCTTTTGACTGACTTTGCTCACCGAGAGCAAAGTCAGGTTCAGCCGGTACAATTTATTCAGGATGCCCATCAGAGCGGCCTGGTCTCCGATGTGCCCGAAAAGGATCATTTCTCCGTTATCCAATAACTTCACCTCCAGTCCTTCCAACCAATCCGACCAGCTTTCATCGAGTTGACCTTTGACATGGATCTCGAAGTTTCCTTCTTGAGAGCCGGTGGAAAGGATGCCTTGATATTGATTGTTGTTTTCATCTTTCTTGTTCGTCATATTTCCTCTGCTCCTAATTTAGCATTTCTCCTGTAAAGGTTCATCGTCTGAAGGTTGTATCTGGGGTTGTATTTATTCCTGCAGAAAAAGCGATCAGTCTCCCCCGGGTTTTCCCCAAACTCATGGAACGAAAAGACCGGCAGGGATAGTGATCCACTGCCGGTCTTTTGAAAAAACATCGATTGCCGCTTACTCGAATATTTTTAGCTCTTTCCCGATGGCAATGGCCTGGGTCCTGCTTTTTACCCCCAGCTTGGCATAAATATTGCTGATATGACGCTTCACGGTGGGGATGGAGATGACCAATTGCTCGGCAATATCCTGATTGGAACTGCCGGCTTCGATGAGCTTCAGTACTTCCACCTCACGCGCTGGTCAGCGGCTCGATCAAGAGCTGCATGGATGGTTGTGTCATAGCCGGAGGTTTTGCCAATCCTGGACAGCAGCGTGGCTGCATAACCGCTCCCGACCTGGCGTGACTGGACCTGGCAAAGCAATCTCGTCATCGCTTCACCTTCATCCAGGAAGATGCGCACGTACCCCTCCGGCTGGGCAAGGGTAAGAGCTCTTTCCAGAGCTGCCAGGGCATGCTCGGTATCTTTCTTCCCCTGGAAAGCGAGCGCCTGGAGGATCAGGGTTTCGATGACCAATCCCATCCGCCCGGCTGGTTCTGCCTGTTGAAGCAGGCGTTCGGATAGTGCCAGGGCAGCCTCATAATCGTTCTGGGCCAGGAGCGTTCGCAGCAGGAGCACATATTCGGGCTCTCGCTGATAGGGGATTTCATCCTTGATCGACAAACCACTCTCTGAATGAATTGGGATGGTTTCTCCAGATTTCCCTGGGCGAGCCAATAGCGGCCAGATCAGACTTCAACTGGATGGACCGCCCGGGAGAAAGGGGATGTCCGCCAGCCAATCGCTCCGCCTGCCGCATGGCTTCCTGGGCTTCCTCTGGATTACCCCGGGCTTGCTCCAGCCGCGCCAGCATTGCATAGGCGATAGCTTGGAGGTCGCGCATCCCCCCACTGCTGGCAAAGATCGATGCACTGGTGAATATACTGATCCGCATCATCCAATTGGTTGCATTCATAAGCCAACCTGCCCAGGCCCGCGTAAAGTTTCCCGGCCAATGGCGATCTTTGTCCATCCGGGCGAACTGCCATTTGTAAAGATTGGGCGTATGTGTCCGCTGCCCGGTGGAGCTGTCCCTGTTCAACCAAAATATCGGCAAGATTTGAGTTGGCGATGATGACCATGTGAAGGTTACCGGCTTCCCGACCGATGCGGACGGCTTCGGTGTAGGCCTGCTTGGCCTCCTCCAGATTGCCGTTGATCCAACTGGCATCCCCGAGGATTGAGGTAGCCACACTGCGTATGCTTTGAGAGATGGAACTGCAATCTGGCAACAGTTCAAGCGCTTGCTGAGCATACCTGGCTGCCGAACGCGTGTCGCCGCGTGAGTTTGCACAATGAGCCCGGGCCGCGGCAATGGTTCCCTGCATCGTCCTGACCTCGTCGGTAGGTTCGAGTGGGGAGAGCAGTTTTTCAGGAACTTGCAGCGTTGGTTCGACCCGGTCCAGTTCCCCGTTGAGGGCGAGTGCCCAGGCTTTTTGAATGGCCAACCAGGGACGGGTTTCCGATTGGAACTCGATGGCGTCGGTCCAATTCAGCAGGGTCGCCACCTCGCCGCTCATGAGCAAAAAACAACCATTATCCTCGATCAGCTGCGCAGCCCGGTCCTGGTCGCCTGCCACGATGGCCTGCTGGATGGATTCGGCGATAAACCCGTTTTGCTCGTACCATTGGGAAGCGCGTCGATGCAGTTCGGGGAGCAAATGTGGAAACTGGTGTTCCAGGCGCTTCCTGAGCACGTCTGCGAAAAGATGGTGATAACGATACCAACGCCGCTCATCGTCCAGCGGGATGATGAAGAGATTCATCTCTTCCAGCGCTTCCAGCATGCCTTGCCCATCGACAGGTTCAGGCGTATCCACTGTCGACGACAGCCTCGCACAGCGGTCCGCACAAACGATCCAGGATCGAGGTCTGCAGCAGGAAGGTGCTCACCTTCCTGGCTGAAGTCTTAGCACTTCTTCAACCAGGTAGTCCATGACATAGTGATGACTGCCGGTGAACGCTGAAACGAAACCATGAATGTCTTTGCAGCCTTGCATCGAAAGGGCTGCCAGTTGCAAGCCGGCAATCCATCCTTCTGTGCGCGTCTCCATGGCAGAAAGATCGTTGGCAGACAGAGTCAATCCCATTGCTTCATTCAGAAAAGCGGCGATCTCGGCATGTGTAAAGCGCAACTGGTCGGCCCGGATATCCAGGAGCTGGTTGCGAACCCGCAGGCGGGAAAGCGGGAGAGGGGGATCAGTCCGGGTAAGGATCGCCAGGTGCATCTGATCTGGTAAATGCTCCAGGAGATAAGAGAGTATTTTGAGTACCGCCTCAGATTGAATGACGTGGAAATCGTCCAAAACGAGAACGAAGGGATCGGAAACTGAAGTCAGTTCATTGGCGAGCTGGTTGATTAAATTTTCAAATTGAGCTGGTTGGATTCCCTGGAGCATGCCGAGCAGGTCGTTCTCAATGCCTGGAGCGATCGGCAGGAGAGCAGCAAGCAGGTATTGCAGAAAACGGTTCGGGTCATTATCGCCACCATCAAGGGAGAGCCAGGCGGAAGGGATCTTTGTTTCCTTAAGCCAGCTGCTGACCAGGGTGGTTTTCCCATAACCGGCTGGGGCGGAAACCAGGATGAGGGCGCGCTCCAAACCTCCATTGATCAGGTCAATAAGACGAGGGCGGGCGACCTGGATGGAGCGAATGGGAGGGACGTAAAACTTTGTCTTTAGCAGATGCTTGCCCTGCTCCAGAGACAATTGATCATTTTCATTTTCCCCTGAAGTCACACGAGAACCGGCCCTTGACACTTGTTCTCCTTGTTGATAATTCCTCGAATTACTACGATCGGTCTCGACAATTCGCTTTTCGAGAAATGATTCAACCATAAAGGTGGCTCTTGAAACATCCTATTCTGCCATCAGCGAAATCGCCAAGCGGGTTGCCTCTCCGGCATATTGCAGACAACGTTCCATGAGATGATTTTCCAGGAAGTAGCGCTGACCTGCCTCGGTTGCCAGGTCGCATCCGATCAACTGGCGACAATTGACAGAACCAACTTGCTTTTCAAACTGGCTGATCAATTTTTGAGTAAGGGCGTAGCTGATTTCAATTGATTCAGAAGGTAAACTTCTGCCAACTACGAGGTTGAGCCCCATGATCGCCCCACTAACCGCACCGCACATTCCGCCCGTACGGGAAATGCCACTGCAGAAGCCGGTGGCAATTTTGGGAATTAAATCTGATTGGATGCCGCGGTTTTCGGCTATCGCCAACAGCACACTCTCGGCACAGAAAAAGCCTGACCTGAATAATTCCTGGCTGCGTTGTGAGGCTTGTTCGCTCATGTTCCAATCTCCCGGATCAGAAGAGGAACTCACAATTACACGGCACCCTATTGGTAGGGCAGATTGAAATGGGTTAAATTATTATATATCAGTATTATCGGTGAAGGGAACAAAGTTGAACTAAAAAGGGGCATCATTTATCGGGTTCACCCCGCCAAGGTTGAGACCCGGCAGGTCCAGGGGACCCGGCTGGCGCAGCAGGGCGGAAAGTTCCTCGTCTGTAATCCTCATTTGGCGAACCTCTCAAGCTTTCCTTATCAATATCCATTAACAGTGACCTGGCGTGAACGGCGATCCCAACCGCAATTATAGCAAATTGAGCTGAACGCCTGCGGGTACCGGGGATGACCGAGGTCGTTGCTTCTTGATTGGTGAAATGCTATACTATTTATAGATTTACAGGGATCAGGAGGAGATCAATGAATTCGAACCCCAGGTTGAAATGGAGTTTCATTCTTGCTGCTGCAATACTTATTCCACTCGTCCTGGCAGGGTGCGGACCGGCGGGGGTGCCGACCTGCGCGACCAGCGCGCTGGTGGCGCCGATGCAGACAGGCCCAGCCATGTGGGAGATCGTCAGCTCGCTCTCGCCGACGCTGAGCTGGACGTATCCCGACGCCACCTGCAACCCGCAGGGATATGCCATCGGTCTCAGGACCGGACCGTTGTTCACCGACAGCCTGGGCGGCGGGACCGGTAACCCGTCCACGTCATGGGGTCCGGGGAGCCCGCTCGCGCCGGGGAAGGAGTACGCCTGGACGGTGCGCGCCATCAACGGCACCACGCTGGGACCGATCGCCGGCAACGATTACTTTTTCACCGGACCCATGTGCGCAACTGCCGACCTGCAGGCACCGACCCTGCTCGAGCCTGCCGCGGGAGCGGTGATCACCGACCTTAACCCAACCCTGATCTGGCAGTATCCGCAGCCGTGCCTGCCGCACGGTTACCGCATCGACCTGTCGGTGGATGCGACCTTTGCCGACACCAGCCTGGCAGGCGGAACGGGCAACCCGTCCACTCGTTGGGGACCGGGGCAGCCGCTGGACGACTGCATGGTCTACTTCTGGAAGGTAGCGCCGATCAACGACATCACCCTGGGACCGGCGTCGGGGATGTCCTGGTTCACCACCGACGTACACGGCACCTGCCCGACCCCCACACCGATGGGGGCTTCCCCCACCCCCGTTGGGCCAACACCCACACTCGTGGGAGTGGCCACCTTTACACCCACGTGGGTGGGTCCTACGCCAACCCCCACGGCAGTGGGTCCGACAGACACGCCCACCCAGGTGCCGGGTTTCACCTTCACCCCCAACATCAATGCCAACTGCCGCCTGGGCCCAGGCACGCTGTATGGACCGGTGGGTGTGGCGATGAGCGGAATACCCTACCTGTTGGATGGGCGCAATGCCGATGCCTCCTGGCTGAGGCTGATGCTGAGCCCGAATGCGGGCTGCTGGGTGCCGGCCGGGTCGGGCACCCCTTCGGACGACCCGTTCAAGCTGCGGGTGCTGCTGATCCCCACCCTGATCCCCTCGGATACGCCAACGCTGGTGGGCGTCAATTGCTCTTCGTTCACCGACCCGCGGTCTTGTGAAGCTCAACCGGTGTGCAAGTGGGTTCCCGCGATAACACACGCAGGTGATTGTGTAAATAAATAATGGAGATCTTGTCCCGACACGCCTGGGCTCGCCAAGTAAATCGCCGGACGAGCCCGGGTCGTGGGGCGGCGTGTGTGCCCAATTCGTTTTTATTGGGAGTTGACGATGGATATTGCATTATGGATCGTCCAGGGCATCCTGGCGATCAAGCTGGTCTCGGTTTCGTTCACCCACACGTTCCAAAGGTCCCTGCCCAGCATGCAGGAGGCCATGCAAAAGCTGGGGAAGAGCTCGAGACTGATCCTCAGCCTGGTGGCAGCGGCAACTTTTGCCGGGGCGCTGGGGTTGATCCTGCCGGGGGTGTTACACGCCTCGGCGCGCATTACACCGGTGACAGCAGGCATCCTGGCGGTGCTGTTGCTGGTCTCGCTTTTCTTTCACGTGAGGAGCCGGGAAAAACCAAAGATCTTCGTGAGCCTGGTGCTGTTTGTATTTGGTGTCTTTGTGGCTTACGGGCGCTGGGCGATCGTTCCATAGGTAAAAGCAACCATTAATCTTCTTTCGTGAAGCGTTAAGATAAACTTTGAAATCATCATGTTGATAAAGAGTGCAAAACGCCGGGTATTTCTAAAAACTGTTGATCCTAAATGAAAGGGTAGAAAATGAAAATTGCCCAAAATAGGGAGGAACGACATAAAAATGGTGATTACATGCGTGTCACAGACAATAACACGCATGAAATTCTCGGGTATCTTTGCGAAATCAGCCTGGGAGGCTTCAAACTGGAGAGCCCGAAAGTCCTGGCGCTCAATAAAGATCATACCCTGCGACTGGAATATACCTATGAGGCTATTGACAAGCCATATATTGTTTTTGTCGCCCGGATAAAGTGGAGCAAACCCGATCCGATCACGCCAAATGAGTATATTTATGGCTTAAAGATTGTCGACATTTCACCTTCCGAGCAAGAAATTTATCAAAGTATTGTGGAAAATTATGGCCCCCCTAAACATAAGTGGTGAAATGAACCCTGAAGCAGAGGAAAATGTTATTGCTGTATCAGATGGTATGATCGCGAATTGGAAAAAAGCAGGGTATTTCTCGATCCCGTTTGAGATAGCGGAATGACCTGGTTTTGGATTTCTTTTCCAACCTGCAGGCGAATTCCTTTTTTTCGAATGAGGTGAAAATGGATTACGCTCAACGTGCTTACGATCATATTCTCCACCTGTCAGTGGAAATAAAAGGCCGGGGGAGTTGCACCGCGAACGAACATCAAGCCGCCAAGTACGTCCTCGATCAATTGCAGCTCCTGGGGGTTCCGCAGGTGGAATCTGAAAAATTCCGCGGCGTCCCCTCGACCTATTGGCCTTATTGCGCGGCTTTTGGGGCTGCACTGGTTGGAACTTTGTTCGCACTCTTGATGGGAGGTCGGATCGGCCTGGTGATCGGGGGAATATTCAACCTGCTTGGCTTGTGGGCCATGTTCGCCGAAAGCGAATTTGCCACCAATTGGACCCGCTGGATATCCCCTGCCACGCAGACGGAGAATGTTATTGGAGTTATCCCACCAGAGGGAGCTGTCGAACACAAGGTGGTACTCTGTGCGCATCTCGACAGCCACCGCACACCTGTTTTTTTCTCAACAAGGACGTGGCAGCACCTTTTTAGCGGGATCACCACGGCTGCTTTCCTGAGCCTGGCGGCAGCTGCGCTGGTATTTTTGCTCGGTGCTCTTTTTCATTGGGATTGGCTGCGCTGGGCAGGGATCGTATTCGCCCTCGTGCAGGGCTTCGTTTTAGTCCTGGTAGCCTCGGCTGATTTCACGCCGTTTTCCCCGGGGGCGAACGATAATGCCTCCGGCGTGAGCGTAGTATTGGGGCTTGCGGAGCAAATTTTGAAGGAGCCACTATCCAATACCGAAGTAAACCTACTTTTTACGGATTGCGAAGAAACAGGTGCCCATGGCATGATCGATTACCTGGACAAGCATTCGGAAGCACTTGGAAAAGAGGCAGTTTATATCATCCTGGATGAAGTCGGAGCAGGCCAGGTAAAGATCATCACGACGGATGGATTGGTCTTCAAGCACGCCACACATCCCAGCGCCATGAAGCTGGCGCGCCTGGCAGCTTCCAAATCAGGACTTGTTACAAGTGAAGGGGTCGGCGCAGCTTATACTGATGCGCTTCCCGCAACGAAGCGGGGCCTGGTTGCGCTGGCTCTCATTTCACAACTTCCCCCGCACGGTGCTGGAGCAAGCCATTGGCACCAGGTTTCAGACCGGATCGAGTTCATCGAGTTGCAAGCACTGCAGGATATCCATGAATTTACCTGGACGATCTTGCAGGCAATCGAGCACCAGGAGGGTAAATCAGCCGGTTAGGGACGCCGAAGCACCCCCACCTGTGCAGAGTCAATCCGTTATGCAGATGTCGATCTGCCCATGTTTTGTGCAAAAGATGGAGAATACCACATGGCTAAGAATTGAAGACTCACCTGGTTAAGGAACGTCCTACTCCTCAAAGTGGCCCTAATCGTCCTCGTTTGGGGCATCCCCTCCCTTTTTGCCCCCATGTCTTTTCTTCAGCGTCTTGGTGTGCCAACACCAGACGACCCCATTTTTCTAAGACTCTTTGGAGCCGTTGTAATCGCGTTCGGGGTCGCATACTGGTATGCCTTCAAAGATCCCGTCAAAAATGTCGCGATCCTGGTAGCTGGAGTCGTAGATAATGGACTGGCTACACTGGTGATCCTCTATTTCATTGCCTTCCATGATCTAAGGAGCGCCTTCATGTGGGTTTCTGCGCTACTAACCCTCTTCTTCTTTCTTTCCTTCATCCTGCTGATGCCTAAGAAAGAAGTCCCCTAACATCGAATCTATCCAAACAGCCGTTTTTACCTGCGCAGACCTGCATAATGCCAGATTTTTCGCATCGGATGAAAAAAATACTAATGGATTAAATTACATGCCGGGCAAATCCCTATCCTGCTTATTTTAAAAGAAAGGGCAGCGCATGTTAACTGAAAAAAGAAAGTATGAACGACATAGAGGGGGAGATTACATGCGTGTCATAGATAATGACACGGAAGAAATCTTGGGGTATGTTACCGAAATCAGCCTGGGAGGCTTTCGGCTTGAAAGCCCGAAGAGCCTGTCGCTTGAAAAAGATTACTCCCTGCGCCTGGAATATGCCATTGAGGAAATAGACATGAGGTATATTATTTTAATTGCCCGTGCCAGGTGGAGCCAGCCCGACCCCATCGAACCTTATGAAACCATTCTAGGTTTTCAGATCGTCAGCATTGCACAATCCGACCAAGAAAACTATAAAGGCATTGTTGAAAATTTTGGACCCCCAAAACACAAATGGTGAAATGATTCGCTTTGCTGCAGAGAAGATTTTCCCTGCTGGAGAACATATTGCATTTACGTGATAGACAAAAAGGTCGGGCCAATCTCAATTCCATATGTCTAAAATCATTAAACAGAAGAAAGAGTTATTTTGATATTATGTCAACCCATTTACGATTAAAAACATAGAATTGAGGAGGCCCAAATGCAAAAATGGGAATACCTGACAATCACCAGAAGTCGATCTTTTGAATATATTAAAAAGACTGATATCTGCCAGGCAACAGACTGGGATGAAGATATCCCAGCGAAGCTCCCCAAGTTGGGAGAGGAGGGGTGGGAGTTGGTAAGTGTTTCACCCCGTTCAGGTATATTAGGAGGAATCCATACTTCTGGAGGAGCGCCCAGTTTAGACTACGATTTTGCCGGGTTCACCTCTGCTGAACAATGGGTTTTCAAACGACCTAAGGAGTAACCTCCAACGCTAATAAACCCCGCGTTCCTGGGTCTAGGCCAATTATCAATTCCAACTGTTTAAGTGTTGGACAAAAACCCAGCCTTTTCTCAATACCTTTTCAATCAATATCCGGAAAAATGAAGATGCTATACACCCCGCTCGTGTGCAAAATTTCTCCTCTTTTTGTCCCGGCTTTTTTCCAAGGAGTGTCTTATGTCAATCTCGAATAATTCCCATCTTAGGAAATGGGCTGTTCTGTTAATGCCGCTGGTAATACTCTCTCTTACCGCAGAATTATGTTCATTTAATAAATCCATTGATGATCTTCATGAACGGCTGATCAAGAATTGGGCAGACCGCGCCCCTGCCGCGGAAGAACCAACGCCAGGCAGTGGAGGGTTGTCCACCGTTCCCGCAGGAGAGGGTAACTCCTCTGGTATCTTGAAACCGGTGTGTTTTATGAACACCGGTGCTTCGCCGGCGACGGTCATGCCGTGGACGTACATTCCCTTGAACACCGAATCCCCTGCGATGCCATCGAATGCCTCCACGGTTGCAAGCCCAGGCGGAAACTCCAGCGCCTGCCTGTCTCTGCCACTGGGCACCTACACGTGGTGCTACCACTGGGAACTCGGGGATGTGAATGGTGATGGATACATCGAATATGCCCATGCCTTCAACGCCCCGAGGGTGGTGCTGGACGAGTCCGATACGGATGACCTGGACCTGGCTGAAAAGGTGACGCTCAGTCCTATTGCAGGGACAGGTGAACAACCCGGAGTATGCGATCTGAACAGCCGGATCGTCCTGGATATCCGTCCCTATATTGTCGATTCCCAACACCTCGATAGATTTCTTTATGGTTATTCGGCCGCTGAAGTGGCGCACAATGAAGACTATATAACGCTCAAAGGACCGATCACGGTAGATTATTATTTCACCCACTGTGATGCTGCTCCCTGCACGACCCCCGTCATAACGGAACCCTCTGTCAGGGTGGTCATCCCGGCTGGAGAGACGCACCAGTTCTATTTGGAGGATACAATTGGAGAGCACCTCGGAAACTGGGACCTGTATGTCCAATTGATCTCTATTGACGGGTAGCAGGGAAATGAAATAAATGGGCAGAGTATTTGCATATTATCAACTGACTGGGAGTTAAAACGTATTTTTGTTTTGGACAAAACGCCGGGTACTTCTCAATACTGTTTGGGATAATTAATATTATTGTGAATATGTGTAAATCGCGCGCAAATATATGTGAGGAGATGCAATGAAGATAACTTCATTTCATTGAATGGAGGAGGATAATGACAACTCATTCAGGTTCTTCTTTTCTTCAGCGCCCCAGCACCTGGCTGGGGTGGTGGGCGGTTGGTTTGGCAATTACATTTGTTGTGATGTCTTTCATCAATTCAGCCGTATTCATGCGCTTATCGGTGGATGTGCCATGGAGGCAAACTATATTGCCCTTCTACGGCATTTTCATGATGCTGTGCGGGTTGGCCGCCGGAGTTGTTGGTCTGATTTCCATTATAGGAAAGCATGAACGTTCATGGCTGGTGTGGTTGACCATTCTGCCCGGGGTGTCTGCATTACTGTTCATTATGGGTGAGTTCCTGGTGCCACATTAGTAACCGGGAGCCTGGTAAGTTAATGGCGATGCCAAAACCGTATCCTGCAGGTCGCAGAACTGCTGCTCGGGCACTGCCAAGTTTTGCGAGTTGTGATACGACCAGGAGGTACAAAACAACCACGAATTGGACAAAAAGCCGGGTGGTTCTCGATCCCCTGTGCCATTGCCCTAAACCAGGGGTAATAAAAAAGAGCCCTGACTAAAGCTCGATAAAACCAATGGAGGTACCGAGAAATGGAATTCACAAAAAAAGAACTATACGAACTCATTAACCGACCAGGTCCCTTATGGCTGGTTGGAGCAGACCTGAAAGAGGCAAACTTAAGCGGGGCATCCCTGAATAAGGCCAACCTGTACAACTCAGACCTAAGCAAAGCTGACTTGCGGTGGGCTATCCTGGAGGGTGCCACCCTGAACGCGGCGAACCTGGAAGAAGTTGACCTTCGTGAGGCTTTGCTGGGGTCTGCCAAACTTGTGGGGGCTCATCTGCGTGGAGCCAATCTTAAGAGGGCTGACCTGGGCGGGGCGAATCTGAGCAAGGCGGACCTAAACCATGCCAACCTGGAAAATACCAACCTAATTGGAGCAGACCTGAAAGAGGCAGACCTAAGCGGGGCTAACCTGGGCGGGGCAAACATGGGCGCGATATCGTACACGAGCGAGCCCGACCTCAAGGGGGCGATCTATACCAGGAATACAATCTGGCCTGATGGTTTTGACCCCATGCAAGCCGGGGCAATATTAATCATTTCGAATTAATAGTCAAAAAGCAAAAAGCCGGAGACTTTTCGCTCCCATTTACCCTGACCGATCCAGCGGATCTGGAACCTGTTTGGATGGGTTGTCCGAAAAGGGAAACAATATGAAAACCATACGCAATATCAAGCTCACATGGATATCCATAATCCTGTTGGCTGCCTGCACACCGTCAACACAAGCCGTCCAGACCGCCATCGGGAAAACTCAGGCGGTCATGCAGCCCCAGACAGCCTATCCGACTTATACGCCCTTTCCGACCTATACCCCTTTTCCTCCCACGCCGTACCCAACAAAGATCCCGTTTATAGAATCATTCTCCATCCGCCTGTTCCCTGGAGTTGAGGCAAGCCTGATCTACTCAGTTGAAACAGGCACAGAAATCTGGCTGGATTTTCCAAAGGATGCGACCATACAGCCTGCCAGAGTTATGCTTATTCCCGGGCTGTCATCCCTTTATCCGTCCTCTCTCGTTTACAAGGGCGAGGCGTTTGATCTGCTGGCAGGTCTTGGGGATCAAATGGAGGGATTCAAGCGATTTAGCTTCAATGCACCTGTTTCGGTGACCATAAAGTTTGCCAGCTCACAAAACCTGGAAACACGGGGGCTTTACACGTGGACGGGCAGTGATTGGGAAAAAGTCGAAACAGCGTGCAACCTGCCTTTGCCCTCTTTGGATACGAGCGCCAACATAATCAAGACTTCCATCTGTTCTCCGGGTGCATTTGGTATTTTTACCCGGAACGGCGAATAGATGGGCAGCCCAACACCTGATTGAGCGGACAGCTGCTCCTCCTCTGCTGGTACTAGTCGGCTTTTGAGCGGCAGCGGTAGAATCCAAGGAACAGTCTGGTACACCTGCCGCTGGGCCGATCCGTTAGACAATTTATAATTCGCTCTAAATTTAAGATATCACAAGCATATCAAGCTGGGTTCCACGCCAGGAAAAGCTGGTTTATTTGAGGTCACCATGTTTATGAAAATCTGCTTTTTATTTTGTTCTGCGGCTGTAGTCCTCTCCGCTTGCAGCACAGCGAGCGCTGCGCCAACGGTCACGATCACGCCAGGAATGATAACCAGTCCAGCATCGAGGACACCGACAACTACGATGACAACCGGGTCGACAGCGTTGTCGACAACGCTGACATTTACGATAACATCCACGCCAACAACCATACTGATAACGATGCAACCTGCTGATGCTTATATAGGATGGACAACTCTTGAAACAAACGAATATACTTTAAAATACCCACCTTCGTATTACAACCCCCCCTCAAATTATCCTGTAATCCTTATAGCTGATTCAAAGAGTACTTTGGATTCATGGATGCAAACTGATAGTGTTGCCAATAACAGCCTTTTGATCCAACTGGTATCTTTAACCCTTGATCGAAAGCTGGACCCTTTTAAGGATCCAAGTCCGCTGACGACCGTGGAACAAGCGCTCCAAAGAGAAATCAATCGTGCTGTTGGAATTTCATATTATGTCAGCGGCTCAACAGATGTGCCTTGGGAAAATGCCAATGGGGGGACTTCTGACGGCAGGAAGGTGTTCTATCCCAATGTTCCTTACCAGAAAGTAATGCTGGGCACTACCAAAGCAGCGAGGGTTATTAGCGAAAATATGATTTATTATTTCATTCTTGATCCAAATGATGACAGCTATTATGTGAGAATTAATATACAGCCTGTAAGTTCCACATTGATACAGGCAGCAGACCAAATCCTAACCTCTTTTACTTTTACTCATTAACTTTAAGTGTTGCTGTACCTTTTGAAATTCTTTATGAGACGTTAGTTCGTCCATCGTGCAGAGACACCGATTATCCCATTGTCCAAGACTACCTCCCCTGATCTTCCAAGATTATTGGGAATATTTGTCAGGATTGCGCAAGGGAAAATGAAGTTACCGATGAATAAAATGGCCCAATACAAACTCCAGTGGAGAGCGGTTCCGTCGCTGAGTTAAACCATCAGGAGTACCCAGCGTGAGGATATCGAACCATTAAGGCATCTGACGCATTGGGTCCATCGAAGCAAGGGCGATGGATCGGCTGGGTGAGCCGCTGACCAGACGACCTTTGGGTGCAGGGAGCCCGGATAGGAAAATGACCACGAATCCAACTTTCAACTTTACCGCAGTCCTTGGTTTCCTGGATGAACTGAGCAGGCATAATTCCAGGGATTGGTTTGAGGAGAACCGTCCGGTGTATGAGTCCGCACGAGTCACTTTTGAAGGATTCATTGACCACTTGATCGATGTATTTCGAAGCTCCGACCAATTACAAGGACTGTCCGCCAGGGAATGTGTGACCAGGATCCACCGCGACCTCCGCTTTTCGAAAGACAAGACCCCTTACAATACCAGTTTTTCGGCGATCATCGCGCCCTGTGGGAAAAAATCGAGCCTGCAGGGATATTATGTTTCCATTGCGCCGCGCGGTCGTACCCTGATCGCGGGCGGACTGCACATGCCCACGCCGGAACAGTTGAGCCGGTTCCGACAGGCGATCGATCGTGACGCAACCTCCTTCAAGGTCATCACCGGGAAAAAGGCATTCATTCAACAGTTTGGGAAAATAGCCGGGGAGAGACTCAAGACTGCGCCAAAAGGGTATGACCGGGCTCATCCTGAAATCGAGCTGCTGCAGCTCAAGGAGGTGACCGTCCTGCACTATTTCGCCGACCAGGAGGTCCTGGCCGGCGATTTTCCAGAAAAGGCGGTAACAGTATGCCGGGCGATGAGACCGTTCCTGGATTATCTGAATGAGGTGCTGCAGGAACGCAGCGACCGGCAACAATGAGAGGAGCTCCCATGACGTACAATAATACAGCGCTTCTCGTACTTTTATGGCTCCTGGCTGGAGCCTGGGTCTTCGTCAGAGCGGTGCGGGAAGCGAAACTCAGCGGCTTCCGATATCCGATCTATGCCTGCCTCCCGTTGGTGGCAGCAGCGGTTGCCTTTGCGGCGGGATTTGCCCTGGCACCTGCGAGGATGTCTGCCTCCACGCTGCCATTCTGGGTGCTCCTCATTGGAGGCGCGATCCTCCCGGCAATCATTACCACCCTGGCTGAGCGAAGCGCTCAACGCGCGTTCCCTGAACAGTGGGAGCAGTGGGATAAGCTACGGAAAAAAACCAGCGCGATCAGGGCTTTTTTCTTTTATGCAGGCGTGAGACGCACCGGTCCATGAGACCCCGAAAATCATCATTCGCCAGACTGCTGCAGCAGCTACTCCTGCTGCTGGCACTGCTCCTGGGGCTCCTGCTGCTGGCTGCCGGGAATCTGTACTGGATCCAGGCATGGGTCTTCAGCCTGGCCTTTTTCACGTTTCTGCTGATCTATGCTGCCTGGGCGCTGCGGCATGACCCAGCCCAGCTTGAAGAGCGGAGCAAAATGGGGGGAAATGTCAAGAGCTGGGATAAGACCATCCTATCGTTGTATGCAATCCTGCAAATCACGCTCCTGATATTCGCCGGGTTGGACGGCGGACGGTTCCGCTGAGCGCCTGCACCGCTCCTGGTGCAGGGCCTCGGGTGGGTGGCTGACCTCCTGTCTGGAGGGCTGATCTTCTGGGTGACCACCGTGAACACGTACCTCTCCCGCTATGCGCGCTTGCAGGATGAGCGCGGCCAGCAGACGATCACGCACGGACCCTACCGGCTGATCCGTCATCCCATGTACCTGGGGGTGATCGTCTTCATGCTGGGGCTTCCCCTCGTGCTCGGGTCGTACTGGGCACTGGTGCCCGGCGGGCTGATCGGAGTCCTATTCGTCCTCCGGACCGCCCTGGAGGATAAATTCCTGCAAGCTGAACTACCCGGGTATAAAGCTTATGCGCGGCAGGTGCGCTACCGCCTCATCCCGGGCATCTGGTAAAGGAAACCCCGAAGTATTAAGGGGTGCTGCCAGGATCACCGGTAATGCCGGGCGATCTCGGAAGCATACCTCCTTCCGACGGTTTCACGGTTTGCCTCCAGCCAGTCGGAAAGCCGCGCCTTTCCCAACGGGGGGGCAGATGAAACCAACAAGCCGGCCATCAACCCCTGCACTTCTTCGCGTGTGATCAACACGTCCCCGATGAAAAGGCTCAGTAGGCGGGCTGCCTGCAATGCCAGGGCGGAGGGGAAATGCAGGATCGGCCTGGGGCAGCCGATCTTCCGACCAATCAAGCGCACAAGGTCGTCAAAGGACCAGGTATCCGGTCCGGTCACGTCGAGGATGGCATTCTCCGGGCGAGGAATCCACAGGCAGGCGATCTTCGCCAGGTCGTCCACGGATACCGGCTGGAGCCTGTACCGGCCGTCCCCGATCTGCGGAAAAAAGGGGAAGCGCCGCAAGATCCAGGCAATGTTATTGATCAGGATATCTTCCTGACCGAAAATAAGGGTGGGGCGCAGGATGCAGTACCCCAGTCCGGATTCCACAACTGCTTGCTCGTTGGCGGCTTTCCCGCTGAAATACGGAAGGGGGGAATCGAGCGAGGGGTTGGTGATGCTGATGTGGAGGATGCGGCGCACACCAGCAGCCCGGGCGGCATGGACCAGCCGGCGGGTATTTTCCACCGCTCCCGCCTGCGTAACGGTTCCCCGGTCGAAACGCACCCAATAGGTGTTTACCAGCACATCCGCTCCAGCCATATAACTGACCAGGTTATCTTCATGTTCGAAATCGAGCGGAAACACCTGGACCCTGCCGCCGAACGAATCCGGACGATCCGGATGGTTCGTCAGGGTGAGGACCTGTTCGCCCTTGTCGAGCAAACGCCGGGTAATGTACTTGCCGGTATACGAAAAAGCACCTGTAACGACGATTTTCATACCGAACTCCTTTCTTTTGAGAAAATTAAACTTGAACCAGACCGGTGACTTTCGTCCCGGTAAATATGGAAGCGAGGCAGGCCTGACTTCCGGGTTACTTTAGTATTTTCAAGACAGTCTGGACGGTTTTCAGCCCCAGGCCGTCCAAGCGGGTGACGGCATTGACCAGGGAATCGAGTGCGTCAAAAAAATCCTGCATGGCCTGCAGTCTCTCCAGCAGAAAGGCATGCTCCGGGTCGGAGGGATCGCCGGCCTCCAGTTTTTTCAAGGACACCCGCACCGTGGCGACGGCCCGGTCGAAATCACTGTTGCGCCGCTCAAGCAGGATGGTGCGTGCGGCACGGAAGAAATCCGTCTCGGCAAGGTAGTAATCCTTGCGGTCACCCAACTGGGCAGCAGAGTGGACCAACCCCAGGCGGGCAAGCCCGCGCACGTTGGTGCTGATGGCGCCCTTGGTGAGCCCGGTCTGTGCGACCAGTTCGTCCAGGGAGAGGGGACCAGGGGACAGGTACAACACAGCAAAAATAGCGCCCATGCCCTTGGGGAAGCCCCAAAAGCCGCTGATGTTGCTCAAGCCCGAGATGAAATCCTGTTTCAGGAGAACCAAGTCTTCTGCCATGATCCTGTCCTTTGTTTAGAACGTTTAGTCTGTACTAAACAAAGTATAATCTAAATCGGTAAACAAATCAAGGGGGGAAAATCCCGGCACCCGGGAAGGGACGGGGAGGTTATTGGGTGATCCCGGACATCTTTGGAAGAATGCAAACCAGGAACGCGCGAGCCAGGATAGTCAGGCTGTTCAAAACAGCGAAGGTAATCCTGCTCCATGTTAATTATGTGATATAATATCTAAATTATCCGATTAATAAATGCAGGAAGGAGTTACCTATGAGTATTGAACAAATAGCACGCAACGTGGTTGTAAACATGGTAAATGTCGATAAGGTGAAGAGCATGCTTACCTCGGATGCCATGGCGAGCGGCGGAGTGCTGCCGCAGCCCATCCCTGCCATGGAAGCGTTGAAAGTAACGGCTGGTTTGACCACTGCTTTCCCCGACATCAAATTCGACATTCAGCGGGTCTCGATCGACGGAGATCGAGCCACGGTGGACGTCATCTGGAGAGGTACGAATACCGGTTCGTTGAGTCTGCCCATCCCAGGGATGTCAACCATCCCGGCGACTGGAAAAAAGGTATCCGTAAAAGACAGCTATATCCTCACAGTTAAGGGTGATAAGGTTTCCCATTTCCAGATCAAGTCGCCAGCAGATGGAGGGATCCCGGCAGCGATCGAGCAGCTGGGCGTCAAAGTTCCGAGCATGTAGCTCCGGAACAAGCAAATTGATACAGCATGATGCAACAATCCGGGATTTAGCGGGAAGCTAAAGTCCCTGGCAAAATATATGCAACATATGCCTCCGGCACCCTGGCTGGAGGCATATGCTTTATTTGGATCCCTGTCCGTGCGGCGCGAATTTGGCGAGGTGAGGGGGGTCAAAGACTGCCTGGTACCCAATGGATGACCTGTGTAATCTAAAATTGAATTCCAGCGCTGACAATCCTTAATAGATTGACTTCGAAAGCGCAACGAAGACCTATGAGAAAACCCGGTTCAAACTTTTATTGCTTTTCATGGTCGTTGACCAACGCTGGTAAAAATCATATACTGTGTAGAAGTACATGAACTATAAGTTTCTCTTTCGAAAGCATAGTTCGACAGCTTCGTAAGAGATGGGTGTCTATTTTGGCACATTGCAAAATCTATTTCAAGTAAATCAGGAGAAACCCATGACAACAAGCAACCTCTCAACTCCTACAATTGGCTGGGTGGCAATCATAACAGGAGTCTCAGCCATTCTTGCAATGGTATTCCTCACCCTGATGGCTACAGTGAACAATTCCTTTGGCAGGGTCAATGATGTTTTCAACAGCATTCTCGGGATCTCAAGCGCGGTTCTAGCGTGGATGTTATACACCGAACTTCATGCGAAGTCACCGTTGATGAGTAAAATTGCCCTCGCTCTTGCGGTGGTCGGCGCGATCTTTACCATCATCGGATCGATCCTGATCATTTTCGGCTTCACAGACTTTGTGCTGGCCGGGTGGTATTCAGGCATCGGGTATGCTCTGATCGGCTTTTGGGTGGTAGGATTTTGTTACGCGTTTCTACTCGGTGACGCGATGCCTCACAACCTAGTCATTTTCGGTGTTGTCGTAGGAGCATTCATGGCAATCGGTCTGCTCGGGATTCCAGGAATATTCGCTGGAATTGACAGCATGGAGTCCATGCCGTGGTATCTCTATATTGCGTTCTTTGGGTGGCTCGGGACTTATATCTTGTATCCTATCTGGACAATCTGGCTGGGAAGAAATCTCCTGCTCAGCGGGCACTGAACAGGTGGGATTCTGTGCGTTTTTCCAGCCGGTTTCTGGCTTTGAATTTTTTCCACATCTCAAGCAGAGTCCATGCCCACCCACCGGACAGTAACGTAAACTGGCAGGCGGCACAACCACACCAACCGAGGACATTATGCGTAAAGTAATATTTACCATGTCGGTATCCGTCGACGGCTTCATCGAGACAGCAAGCGGCGACATAAGCTGGGGTTCTCCCGACCCTGAATTGCGGGATCACTTCATTGATCGTGAGAGTACAATCGATACTCATCTATACGGACGGCGACTGTACGAAACCATGGTTTCATATTGGCCTACAGCAGATGAAAATCCTTCAGCGCTAAAATTCGACATCGAATATGCTCGAATTTGGAAGGAAAAAAGGAAAATCGTATTTTCGAAGACCCTTGCTCAAGTTGGCGGCAATTGTCAATTATTCAGAGGGAATATCTCAGAAGAGATCAACAAACTAAAAGCACAACCGGGAAAAGACATGTTTGTCGGTGGTCCTAATCTTGCTTCGACCTTCATGGAACTCAGCTTGATCGATGAATACTGGCTGTACGTCCAGCCAATTATTCTTGGGGGCGGCAAGCCGATGTTTCCGCACTTGCGCGACAGGATCAACCTAAACCTCATTGAAACACATAGATTTGGTTCCGGGGTCGTTGTTCTCAAATTTGTAAACAAGGGCGCAGCCTAACACCGCGTGCAGCGGAGTTCGCTTCGTCCCACCGCCGTGCCCAACCATTGGGCAGCTTACCTGCTTTGATGCAAGGTGGAGAGAGAGTATGAAACAACATAAGCTTTTGCAGCGTGTTCTGGAAGCAATATTGTTCTCTGCGCTTTTCGTGGGATGCAGCGCGTTATTCCCGCGTACCACATCCACCCAACCCCCTGTTGATCCCACCGAAACGGTAGAACTCACTTTGCCTCCCACAGGCAGCAGCACACCCATCCCTTCAGTTACCCCGCGCCCAACCGTCACAGCCACCCCTTTACCAGGATGGGTAACGGACTTTGCAGAGCCCATCCTGGCTGCCATCGCCGACCTCCCCCCGGATGTCCAGGAGGACTTTTCACAAGTCGGGCCGAATTGGAATCTTGAGACAGTGAATTGCCCGGATAATGGGTGCAGCATCTCGGAGGGCGTTTTAACAGTTGCCGCCTTTCCCGGGAATAACAAGGGAGGCTGGGCAGAACAACCGCTTGGACCCTGTTGTGCGAGGTTTAAAACTTTTTTGATGCAGGTGGATGTAGATCCGTCAAAATTGACCGATGAAAATACTGCAAGTATTTGGTACACCGCTAATATATATGAGGGCAATAAATTCACCACGAAATTTCAATTAACCTTCGAGCTAAAAAAAGATCTCAGGTGGTCCAACTGGATCGGTCCATCAGGTTTCGGTGGTGATTCTGGTCAGCTGCCCCACTCAACCGCACTGCCCATTATCTTCACACTTATTTCGAGGAATTCCATGTTGGCGATCTATCTCAATGATATCCCTGTCACCTTTGTGGAATATGCCGGGGGGCAATACCAGCCCGGGTTTGAATTGTGCGCCTGGACCGCTGAAAGAACTGCCGCCCACGCAGAGTTTGACAACGTCAAGGTCTGGAATCTGGATAATATTCCGGACCTACCTTAAGATGAATAAAATAGCAGAAGTAAGGATTGCTGTTTAATTGGGATTTATACAACTTGCTGCCCAACACAGCGTCCCGGACATTCACCGGGATAATGCACTAGCCATTTGGGACACTGCGCGATCGACATTCCCGAACATTTTTCCCCTGCCCGGATCGCCAAGGCTGGCAGGAGTCGAGTGTCCCACCTACCAAGTTTTGTCCATGGCTGCCCTACCGCCGTTTGTGCAAATCTTTGGGCGGTTATAAAAAACCAGTCACGGCTTACTCTCTTCGGCAAAGGGTTTGATTGGGAATTTGGGATCGGGCGAAACTCCCTTCATTTCATTTGTAAAGGACCCTGGTGATTGAAAGATGAAGATCTGTCCGAAGTGCCAATCGCAAAACGTATATGTGAGCAAATGGGGAGTGGGGTATGATATTAATATGAAAGTCCATCAAGATCATGACTGGATGGTTTCCACTCAAGATTGGGAAACCCATATTTGTACGGATTGTGGCTACTATGAAAACTATTTACGAAATAAGGAATGGTTGGATAAAATTAGATCAGGTGCATGGGAAAGTTGGAAGAAAACGGAATAGGAATACTGCATGAGAAAAGGCGAATAAGTAGAGACTGCTGATCAATGATTAAAGCAGCTCCTAGAACAGCGGCGGAATGCAAATGGGCGCGGAAACACAGGCTACTGGTCATGTGGACAATGCAGCCAAGTGGTTTCCTATGATTGACACACCCCGGACGAGAGGCCTTTCAAAATCATGCCGAATCTCAAAAAATTTACCCGCTCTGATGCTAATAATTCTTGTGGCAGCGGCATGTACTCCCCGCCTTGCGTCTCCAACACCGCCGATCAACCTACCTGCCACTGAAGTTCTATTATTGCCTGATCTGACCATCAAACTCATATATATTGAAATGCAGGGAAGACAGGGTAATCTGCGTGGAGGCATACACCCCCTATGAAATCCGGGTGGTGGTCGAAAACATCGGGCTGGCCAGCGCAGGACCCTTTGTGGTTGATGTTAATGGCAATCGCCAACAAGTGGACGAGGGCCTTGCGAACGGCCAGGACATCCTATTGCATTTTGCCAGGAGCCTGGATCGTGCCGAGTGGGCGGTATGTGGCGTTAGCAGATGTGACCAATCAAGTGGTTGAACGCGAGGAAGATAACAATTCACTTATCCTATCTGGCGCCTGACTCCATCCCCGCCGCCACTCTGCACAACACACCAACCCCAACTCCATGAGAATCCAGTATTTGCGAACAGGTCCACCCGTAACGGAAGCTCCCATGAAAGGCAATGAGCTGGCTGCACCGGCTTCGGCGGACGGGCGGGTCTGCGCCCGACCGAGTCCGATAAATTTAGCTCGAAACCTGATGCTCTGCTGCCTGGCTTAGTCTCGCCACATCCGCCTGCCGAAGTCCCGAGGCAGTTAGGCAGCCTTATAATTCCTGCTGGAGTATGAGCGACATGAGTAGTAAAAAGCGGAAGCATTCTTTATATACTGTCATTACTACTCCTGTGCTCAAGGCAACCTTTATGGTTGTGGGCAGAAAACCGGATTGTCTGCAACAGCCATAACGCCGACCTTCTCTCCCACCCATCCAGTAGAAGCTCAAATCGAGTACCGCAATCCAGATCTGGGATTTTCCTTATCCTTGCCTTCAAGCTGGGAGGGTTTTTCCGTTCGGAAAAGTGAATGGGAAGGTTTGAAAAGCAGCGACCTGGGAGATGTAGTTGTTGAGCGCGGCCTGTTAATATCGATCGTCCATCCAAAATCAACGGCGCAGCAGCCCCGCCAGGATATCCCAATCATGGTATTCACCCTTGAGCAATGGGATCAGCTTCAGCAAGGCGAGTTCCATATAGGCGCCGCTCCGATCGGTCCGCTTGAGTTGGGTCGCAACAGAGGCTATGTGTTCGCTCTCCCAGCACGCTACAATTATGCTTTTTTAGAGGGGTGGGAAGAAGTTGAGCAGATTGTCCAAAACCATCCAATAGTCACATTTGAACCTGGTGTCTTTCCGTAGGCAGGACACTCCAAAGTTTCTGCAGGACTGCGTAGTGACCCTACAAAGTGAAGCGTGAAACAGGACTTCTGCAGGACTAGACACCCCTGCGGGTGCGTACCTACAACCGCCAGGTTCGAGATTCTAATCCCGGTGACTCATATCGCCGGGACTGCCGGTGGCGGCAAGAAGCCGCCCCGGCTGGTTGGCGAGAAGATTTATCGACTTTTGCGATGTGCTTTAATCCTGCGCATCGCTATTTTTATGCCATTTTGTTCTTATGTAGGATACAAATCTCTCTTCCATCCTCTTTGTGAAAATATTCCTAAAATTGCAATTGCTGCCATACGTTATATACTGATACAGCGAGGGATCATAGCGAGTCTGTTTTTTCAGCCGCTTATTTTCAAGCCGGGAGGGCATCATGAAACAAAGAAAGTTGGCAATGCAATTCATTGCATTTGTGGTGATATTAGGTCTGGTAACTGGTTGTAGCAAAGGAGCATCTCCAGCGGCGGTTGCTCCTTCAAACTCCTCCTCTCCGACACAAGCCGAGGTCGCTGAGCCAACGCAGCCAGCTGCCACAAGTGAGCCAAATCTACTTACCGTACCCGCCACCCTGGAGGCCAGCCCGGAAGCCGCCGCCGCGGCCCTGTTGGATCCAAACCGGGTCGAACAAGGGGTGTGGTTTATCCTGCGCGGCCTGGGGATCGGCGTCTATACCGGCAATGGCCAACAGGTCCTGGCCGGTTCTGAAACCGGACCCCAGGATTTCTGGATCTACGATTTTGAAGTTCCCCTGATGGTTCGGATGGCACAGGAACCCTCGAGACCTTTCTCGGAGTTCCTGCCTTTGCTGAATGAGCTTGGATTGAAGTCCGGACCTGGAACAGACCCTCAAGCAATATCAAGAGGCCTATGCCGCCAACCCCGACGCTTACCTGGTGCACCTTTTTGCTTCAACGGGTCTCCTTTTCGAAGGCGACCCGCAAATAACTCCCCTGCAGGAATGGCTGCTGCTGTTGGATACATTTATCCCTCCGAACCCAACGGCCAGCAGCGGGATGATTGCTCCCTCCTGGGTAGGAATGGCAGTGGCAGGGGTGCTGCCGCTCCTGGGACAGACGGCTTCCGGCAGCGGTAGGTTTTCCCGGCAGGAGCAGCAGCCCTGCGGAGCCATTAGAGGCGGTTCATTTATCCCCAATTGGGGAGTGGCTAATGGGTTTCTGGCGACAACCAATGATTTGATTGAAGTGGAAAACGCCTATTATGCCATCCACGGTCCTCTGCTGGCCAGGAGTGTCACGGCGGAAATGCATTATAACAAATCCATTGCCCATGAAGGTCATGGCACTCTGGGGGACAAAATCACCTTCACCTTGACCCTGGGAATCTTCTATGGCGGTTTGAACATGACCTTGATGCCGCCTACCTGCGGGCTGCTTGTCAATAATATTATTAACCTGGACGCGCCAGCGGTATCCCAACTGCGGGATGTTCAAGTCTGGTGGCAGGTCTCCGCCTTCACAAAACACGGATCCTTCCAGGACATGCGCGGCCGCCCCTTTGACCCCAGCAACCGACCCAAACGGATCCCTACGGACAGACCTCAATCACGTTTCAAGCCCGCCAGGAGCCTGCCAATGGACAGGGGGAATTGAAGTCGATCAAAGCAGACTTAACCGCCAATTACGACCCGCGCTATGCGATTCAAATGCTGGGTGTGACCGATCCTCGCCTTCTGAGTTTCCTGGTCGGATTCACCTATATCAGGTTACCTGGAAATATAACTCTTGAGTGGCACGAGGCGGCCAGCTATACCGGCGAAGGAAAAGTCGAGATGGTTCAAGAATCTGCGGGGATGAAAACCACCCTCGATTGGACTTTCCTGATCACTTTCCACCCCACAAGTGATGGAAAGATCGAGGGAGATGGTGTCCTTACCAATGTCAGTGCAACCCTTGGAAGTGCAGCTTTTAGCTGCGTGCGTACCGGGGTGGAATCAATGGTTAATCCTCCCATGAAGGTGACCGGCACGGTCAAACCAGACGGGACGTTCCAACTGAACATCTACGGTTTACCGGGAACCCTTCCGCCAGCGCGTGGATTGCGTGGCAAGTGGGCATCCGTATTCCTATGATGCCCCCGGCCAGGATTCCGGGATCGTTATCGAAAACATCGGGATCGCTGCCGCGGATGGCGCCACCGCGAACGGAGTGACCCCCAACTCAGTGATGGGCACATCAGGCAGCATGACCTGGGATATTACCATCCACAAGCAGACTGTCCCTTAAAAGCACACGCCCGTGCTGTTGGAGAGGATAATCATCATTAATTGTGAATGCAGTATAGGGCGAACGCTATAAAGTTTATTTAACCCACCCTAGTAACCACGCACATAAAGATTTCTGCTACTCGAATATTAATTATTATGTGAAATAACATCTTCTGGGAATTTAACCTCAGACCGCCAGGTTCGAGGGAAGCACCTACAGGGGTGTCTAATCTTCCAGCGACGAGCTTATTCCCCTTCCGCGATGTGCTAACAACAGGACATCGCTTTTTCGATTTCCTTCTCTCTTGCCCTTTGTGAAATTATTCCTAAAATTGTAATTTCTGAAATAGGTTGTATACTGATATCAACCAGGGGGTTTGTTGTGCCTGGATTTTTACCTGCCTGTTTTCGAACCTGGAGATAATTATGAAACAAAGACGGTTGGCCTACCAACTCCTCGCACTCGTGGTGATCCTCAGCCTGGTAACTGGCTGCGGAAAAGGAATCCTCGCCAGCCGCGGCCACGCAAACCGCCACCTCGGACCCTAATCTCAAGAGGATCATCAACACCGTCATTCAAGATGCGCAAATCCGTCACCATGGAGACAGCAAACCAGGCTGAACTGGATATGGTCAACCTGCTGCGGGACCAGAGCGGCGCGCGCGCTGCTTTCGGTGACCAGGCCGATGCGATCTTTCAGCAGATCGATCAAGACAGGGCCGCAGCATTGGAAGAGATGGTGAATCGGGCCACGGGAGCAGTCACTACCCCGCTCAAAGTATCTGCTCAGTTAGTAAAACCATGCACTTCGGGTACAACCAGGGCATCTCCTCTCGATAAACCATCTTACATGACAAATACGATGGTCCAAGCCTTTATTTCTCTCCTTTTGGCGACTGAGATGGCGGGTATTCCACGCGATAATAACGGAAATGGCGCAGGCCCACTCACGGAGGGGGGTGATCCCGTTGGGGCAGCCGGCACTCACTACACCTTTCAGCCGATGCTGTTTGGTTCCAGGATGGAGGCCAGGGGAACATTAACAACCATCCAACAAGTACCATTCCCCTATCAAGAAACCATTGAGTACGACTTGAACATGGATGTATGCCCGGATGCGGAGGGCAATGTGCCCATATCGCTATCTCTTCATAGCGCCGCCAGCCTGCTCGGCGGAGGCGTACAACTTGGAGTGGAGGCCCTGGTGACCGGACATGTCAATGATGAAGGCAAACTGGACTCGACCGATTACAATTCAACCTACCAGGGAGCCAGGCAGCCCATTCCATGGCGTCGGCGATAACCTGGGTACTGTCAATACCTTTTTCGAGCGCCAGGAAAATTTTACTCTTTACCAGGATCCGGGAATTAGCAACACCACGGGGACTGAAAGCTATACCCGGCAATCCGCTGAAATGGATGAGCAATTTAATCACGACGTGGTCCAGGAAATGCGTTTTATGGGTTTTTTTGTGACCAACCAAGCTTTATCCGTCGCAGAAAAGAAGTGGACGACAGGCTTCTGCCTTGAATTGAATGTTCCCGAAATGGGGTCAGGTGCTAAAACGGTTGAACCCAACTCTTCAACGCAGTTCACCGCCCATGTCCGCCATAAGTTCGAGAATGCTGAACTGAATGCCCCGGTGATCGCCACGCTCGCCGACGGGCAGGTTTCCGTGACCCCGTCCGGGAGCAAGGTCCCGGCTCCGGCTTCCTTTACCTATAAGGCACCGGATCAAGGCGGACAGTCAGCAACCGTTAACCTGGAGACCCGCTCGAAACGGGGAATTGCCAAACTGGACATTCAATTCAAGATCGGAGAGCAAGGCTGGAAGATAAATGACTTTAATGATGTGAACTTGAATGGATACAAAATGACTGGGGGCCTCAGCTGCAGTTCGCCCTATGGACCGTGGGATTTGAAAAATGACTGGACGAATCCCACGGGAGGAACACTTACTCTAACTTGGAAAATCCCGTTTTCTGAGGATGGAAACACAACAGCAACCTATAATGAGCATATCACGGGATCAGGTGGGATGGTTGGAGATTACAACGGCACCCTAAAGGTAACGATCGTTCAAGTCCCGGGAGGTTATCGCATGGACTTTGGTTCTTTTCGTGTGACTGGTAAAACGTGTGTGCCGGGTGTCGGGTGTGTGCCTTCTGATAAAGTCCTGAATGCGTGGTCTGCCAATGTTGTTCCAGCAGATCCGGGCCAGTGCCCTCAGCCATAAATGGTTTTGCAAAATGGAAAGCTGCTAATTCGAGAGGAATGGTTAAAACCCGGCTTCGAAAAGGAGAATCATGTTTCAGCGTTTTTTTCCGTTCGCATTGATCATTGTTCTCATCACCTCGTGTGGGACTCCGTCACAGGTTCCTGTGAATGCCACCCTGGTGCCCACGGAGCCACCCGCTCAGGAGCAAGTACCACGATCAACCAGCACAGCTGCTCCGACTGTTATCCTTCCAACCATCACTCCAGCCTTGTTAACCGCAGCGCCAGCGGCAAGCCTGCCGGAAGTAGAGATTATCAACGACCTATGTTATGGGTATGCTGCAGAGGGAGGGTCGATATTTCAAATCGCAGGCGAAGTGCGTAACAATACCAATATTCCCATGGGGGCCTGGATTAATGCGACCGTTTACGATGGGAACCAACAGGTTGTCGGTACAATCATGATCTCTACAGAGCTGAGCGTCATCCCGTCTGGAGGAAAATCTCCATTTGAGGATGATCATGGATCAGACATGTGGCCAGGGGCAGCCACCTGTAAATTGGAAGTGCAGGGAGTTCCAATGGATGTTCCAATCCAGCCCCTCACAATCCTGAAGCAGGACGGTTTTTCGGACGCGGCCGGACTGCATATCAGCGGCGAAGTACAGAACATGGGAACGGTCCCGGCAGAACAAGTGTGGATAATCGCCACTTTATATGATGTAAACGGAAAAGTGATTGCTGTAGTTCCCAGCCCATCCACCCTGGAAATCATCCCCGCGGGAGGAACTTCTCCTTTCACGTTTTATCCGATGCGCTATAGACTATATGACCATTACGAGCTTCAAGTGGATGGACAAGCAGTGGAAAGCTAGTAAAGGTAATTGCAGCCCAACAGATTCTGCAAAAGTATGGCGAGAACGCGAACAGGTGGGGAAAATACTCAGCCTGTAGGAGAGGTCGAGACGAATCTTGACGTATACGGGGTGCATTGAGTGGGCACGCAGCAAGCCAAAGGAACCTGCCAAGGTCGAAAGAGCCATCAGCGCGATGATCGCGACGAACCAGGCCTGGGTATTCGTGACCCACGCGGGATAATTGACAAAGGCGGTCAGGGAAACCCATTTCGATGCTCCGTGTTGGTAGCGGAAAAGGTACTATATCGCCGCCGCGGACGGCGGCGGGAGCAAGGGTAGCAATACGATATCTGACGCTTTGGGTTTATGGAAGCAAAAGTAGCCAGGGAATCCCATTCCGACGCTCCTGGTTGGCAAGGGAATAGATAATATTTCGCCGCCGCGGACGACGGTGGGAGCAAGGGGTAGCAATAAGGTATCTGACACATTGGGTTCATTGAAGCAAAAACAGCCTGGCACGTGAGGGATGGGTATAATACAATTCAACGAACCTCCCTCATCCATATCGTAGGGTTGTACATCCTGGTGAAATAAAGGAAACGGAAAATATGGAAAATATCATCGCACAGGCAAAAAATCCGAATCGGATCCTGCTCGGTCCGGGACCCAGCATGGTGGATCCCCGGGTGTTGAAGGTCCTATCCGAGCAGCCGGTGGGGCATCTCGACCCCGAGTTGTTGAAGGTGATGAACGAAATCCAGATCCTGCTGCGGCTCGTTTTTGAGACGAACAATGAAGTGACCCTTGCCGTCCCCGGTACCGGTTCAGCAGCGATGGAAACCGCCATGGTCAACAGCATCCAACCTGGCGACCAGGTTCTTATCGGCGTGGTCGGATTTTTTGGGAACCGGATGGTTGAAATGGCAAAGATCCAGGGTGCTGATGTGACCGTCCTGCAGAAACCGTGGGGGGAGATCATTCATCCCGCCGAGGTGGAAGCTGCCTTGCGGAAGAAACGCGCCCGGATCGTGGGGATCGTGCAGGCGGAAACTTCCACCGGTGTGCTGCAGCCCATTAAAGAAATCGCGCAGATCGTCCATCAGCAGGGGGGCATCCTGATCGTGGATTCAGTCACCTCCCTGGGCGGAATCCCGGTGGAGGTGGATAAAAATGAAATCGATATTTGTTATTCCTGTTCCCAGAAATGCCTGGGGTCTCCATCCGGGTTCAGCCCGATCAGTTTTGGGCCGCGTGCCATCCAGATTGTGGAATCGCGCGAGAGCCCTGCGGCTGGCTGGTACCTGGATATTCAGCGGCTGAGGAAATACTGGGGTCCGGAACACATGTACCATCACACCGCCTCCAGCCCGCTCGTTTACGCCCTGCACGAAAGTCTCCGATTCATCCAGGAGCAGGGGCTGAGCGAAAGAATCGCCCTGCATTTGAAAAATGCCAGGATCCTGTGGAAAGGTCTTGAAGAGCTCGGGCTGTCCCTGTTCGTGCCGGAGCCAACTCGTCTCCCGTCCCTTACGACGGTGCGGGTCCCAGAAAATGTGGACGACGCTTCCATCCGAAAGCAGCTCCTGGAAAAGTACAATATCGAAATTTCAGGCGGCCTGGGGGAATTAAAGGGTAAGGTCTGGCGGATCGGGTTAATGGGGTATTCATCGCGGGTGGAGAATATTCAATTGCTTCTGAGTGCATTGAAGGAATTATTGAAAAGATGAATGATGGTGCATCAGCTTTTAATCAGATCACCGGTATAAGCGGTCCTTAATGTTTCAGGAATATAATACAAATAAGACCTGATAACCCTATGTGCAACATTTATCGGTAGGAGGTAGCGATGACAGAATACAAAAAACCTATAGACTCCGAGCTTCGGAAACGCTTATCCCGCGATCAGTATGAGGTGACCCAGCACCAAGGTACGGAGCCAGCCTTCAACAACGAGTACTGGGACAATAAAAAAGCCGGCATCTATGTGGATGTGGTTTCAGGGGAACCCCTGTTCAGTTCGCAGGATAAATATGATTCGGGAACGGGTTGGCCGAGTTTCACCCGACCGATCGAGCCGGAAAACATCCTCACCCATATCGATCATCAGCTCTTCATGTCCCGCACCGAAGTGCGCTCGAAGCAGGCAGGTTCCCACCTTGGGCATGTTTTTGACGACGGCCCTGCGCCGACCGGTCTACGGTATTGCCTGAACTCCGCCTCCCTGCGTTTCATCCCCGTTGAGCAGTTGGAACAAGAAGGCTATGGTCAGTACCTGGCCAACTTCCAGAGGGAACCCAAACAAGCCCCCACCTCATCCGGCAATTAGAAGACGTCTGGCTCGCCAGGTTGCAACCCTTGAAAAGCGACTCTCCAGTCGCTTTTCGCGCGCGTACCGCAACTTGCTCCAGGGAAGGGCCAGGGGGCTGGAGAAGAAGTGGCATTTTGTCTGAAATGCGCGATAATTGAATCCGACGCCTTAAGTCCAGCGAGTCAATGATGGTCTAGCATTTCCCAGCGGCACACAGGTTCTGATCATCATTATTATTTAAGGAGGACCATCTTGCCAAACAACCCCTTGATCATGATTTTGTTATCTTCGATAGGTATCCTAATCATTCTGCTGGCACTGTTCAATAAACAATTACTGCGCTGGATAAAAATCAGGCCACCCAGCGAAGTATTCCTAAACCCAAAGTTTCAGCGGTCCGCAAAGATCACCGAAACACTTGGGCAAATATTTTTAGTGGTCTTCGGCTTAAGCTTGCTGGTCCAGGGGGCTGGACCCCAATTTCTCTCAAGCGAAGTCACCTATACGGTCTCGGTCATCGTTTCTTGGACCTCGGGACTGATCCTATTGACCATGTTTATCGTGGTGTTTGCCAATTGGAAAGGCAATTGAAAGGCAAAAAAAGATACCATTCCAGGTTGAATGCTAACAGGTTTATATTAAGGCGATATGGAATCTAATTCGTTGAGTTCAGTAAAGCCACGGCTGCGGAATAAACAATAATCGGGTTCGAGGTCTTCTTCCAATGTCCAATAACACTATTAACCTATCCCTGAAATGCAAGCATTGCGGCAGAGACAACGTCTTCGATCAGCCGTATGCTTATCATGCCGGGTTTAGCGACCAGGGGTTTCTCTACAATGACTCAGGTACGCTCACGCTGGTTTGGAGTACGGCTGACCCGGTCTTCACCGAGCTGTTTCCAGGGGAGATGCTGTGGACTGAGGTGAGGTCAAACCGGCAACGCTTTGAAAAGATGCTTCCAGCCGCTCCATCGGGAGGCAAGTGGAGATTTCGCAATCCAGCGCGGTGTATGCACTGCGCAAAACCCATTTCAGCGCCAATGCGAAAAACCGTCCATTTCCTGGTCTACCCAGGCAGCATCGTTACTGATCATGAGTACCAGCTGAGACTGCGGGAATATTTATCACTACCGCCCGCCTCGAAGTCCACCTGACCCTCTTCGACTGGGTGGCTAACTTTATTAGAATCGCACCTCCTGGAAAAATCAAGGCAGCTGGAAATGGGACGCAGCACGCCAGGCACAGCGATAATCGAGCAGGTAATCAAAGGAGCCAGGTAAAACAAATGCAGGCTATGTTTCGAAAAATGCCCGTGAGCCGGGAAAAACTCACATCCTCAGCAAGTCTTGTGTATGGATTGGACCTCTCCCGGGAATTAAATTTATGAGCAATGTAAATAGCTTTCCAAAACGCCGGGTTGTTATCGTTTCAATCATGATCGTCATTGCCATCTTTCATATTTTTCCAGTCGAAAGTTATTTAAAAGGAGATCTACCCAATTACTATTACAGCTATTTTTCAGATCTTACCATTCCATTTGGGTTCTACTTTCTTCTTTTTCTGATGGAACGACATCTTCCCAGCCTCAAGCGGTGGGAAATCAAATTAGCAGTTGCCTTCCTGGTCCCCTCTATTGCAGAAACCTGCCAGTATTTTGGTCTTCCAGTCCTGGGGTCCACCTTCGACCTGCTTGATTATGTCATGTACGGGCTCGGAACAGTGTCAGCCGTTATTGTGGATACCCAGGTATTTTCCCGTTTGTTTGATTTTTGGGACGGGATGGAAGCTGAAAGATGACCCTGTTACTCCATTCCCGGGTCGGAGCGGTGGAAGCATGCTCTTGGGGTCAGCGAAGCAGCGGAAGTTGAGAATATTATTTGGACACGCCATGCACTGGATTTGAAGATGAAAAAAGGACACACCCATGAATCGTTCACGATATCTTAGCCCGACCCTGGTCGCAGTAGGTGCACTATTGATTTCCCTCATGATCACCTATGGGATCGATAGGGCATTAGCCGTGATGGTGCAGCGCGCACAAAGCACGTTCCAGGTGTTTCCTGCGTACCTGTTCCGGGCTGCCGTGCCTCTTCTCGAGGCTGCCGTGATGCTCGCCCTCGCCTGGATGGTGCTCATCAGGCTTCGCCCGAGCCGGGTCGCGGCCATCCTTTCTATTGCGAGCGGGTGCCTGATTATCGGTTTCTATTTGACGATAATCACCGGCTTCCCGGTTGGGTTGAGAGATACGGTCATTGGCAGGATTTCGACTGGCAATTATGGACCTTGGTCCCCGGTCCAGCCTGTACCACCTGGCCGCTTTCTGGATTATTATTGGACTGGCGGGCCTGGTAAGGCGACCCCTGATGACCGATTCCCATCCCGATGAGAAGCAAGGGGAAGGCACGGCTTAATAAATCGGGAGAGCTGGCTCGCATTTATGGGCGGATAAAATTATTTGGTGCTACTAAAAGTTGGGAGACAGGCAGTGATCCGGCAAATTTTGGTGATCCTGGGAATAGAATGGGAAGAACTTAAGTATCCCTTTTTTTTAGGTCACCCTTTTATGGCAGGAGTTTGGCCAATTATCCTGTTCTGCATTGCCTTTAGCGTGTATGAACCATTAAGGTTCGGACCAGAGTGGTTACAATCCCCGATGATGATATTTTCAATATCCGTGCTGATGCCTTTCACAACCATAGGGTTCATCAGTCCCTATTCATTTGTAGGCGAGCGAATGCGCGGAACTTTGGAACCGCTCCTGGCTACCCCTGTGTCAGACCAGGCCATCCTGTTCGGGAAAATCGGCATCGCGGTCCTATATGGATGGGGATTAACCCTGGTTAACATGCTGCTGGGAATGGTTGTAATCAATATTTTCCTTCCCGATGGGGGAATATTATTTTATCCGCCGGGGATCGTGGTCCCCACCAGTCTGTTGAGTCTTTTATTTTCAATCCTGGTTGCCACGATCGGAACAAGCTCTTCCTTTTATGCCAAAACAATCCTTGACGCACAAAGAAATCTTGTGATGACCATTTCTATCCCCATCCTGCTGCCAGCTTTTATTCTCGGCCCTTTTATGCCAGGAGCATGGAAAGATTATTTTGTCCAGATGATCACATCATCAGGAGCAACCCATTTCCTTTTGATCCTGATATTGTCCTTGATCATCGTGGATGGCATCTTCATCATTCTTGCTCTAACCCGCTTTAAACGAAAACAGCTGTTGCTGCTATAAAATCCTGGAATGGTTGTGTCCCACACCAACACCAACGCCCCAGTTTTTGAAGGAGGTTGATCATGCTTCATTCGCTAAAGGTGATGCTCCTGTCCCTAACGGTGATCCTGGCCATGTCGTGCTGTCTGTTCACCCTGCCTTCCCCGCAGGCGCTTGACACACCCACCGTGGAAGTAAAGCTGGAAACCTCCGTACCCAGTCAAAGCCCGGTTCCGGTTCTGCCCTCGGACACGCCTGCTCCGCTGGCACCCACGAACACACCTGTTACAACCAGCCTGAACGCCGCCGGTCCCCATATCCTTTTTAAAGGGCAGGCGGGAGTCTGGATCAGCAACCCGGATGGCAGCTTCCCCACCCGCGTGACAGATGTTCAACTCCAGGGCGACCTGCGCAACGCCCTATCTCCGTCAGGGGACCGCATGGCGGTGGTGGTCCAGAACGACCAGGGACTGGACCTGGTGATCATCAAAATTCCGGGTGGGGAGACGCAAACCATTGCCCACCTGCTCAGCATCACATCCAGTGAAGGTTACAGTAACCCGACCAGTGCAAAAGGGATGGCATACCTGGCGATCCGGTATTACGACAGCCTTGCCTGGCAGCCGGGGGATGGCAAGCTGCTGGCGTTCACCGGCGCGATCAATGGTCCCACCGCGGACCTGTACCTGTACGATACCCAAACGAAAGAAATCACCCAGCTCACGAGCGGTCCATCCCAGGCGGTCCTGCCAAGATGGTCGCCGGATGGGCAATATATCCTGAATTACGGCGTCAGCTGGGTACCACCCTTCGGAGGCGCCATTGGACCTGCCAACCGGCTGGACGGAGTCTGGTCGGTGCGCGCAGCTGACGGAAAAATCAACACCCTGCCCAAGACAAAAGGCGACCGTCCCATATTTGTTGCCTGGCAGGATGACTCCCACTTTATTGCGTATGATTACGACGAGACGTGCGGTGCCCAGAACCTGCGCAGTGTCGATATTGCCAGTGGGGAGTCCACCCCGATCATGGATTTCAGTTTCTACAGCTTTATCGCCCGATCCCCAGAGAACGGGGCATTGCTCTTTTCGGGAGCGCCGGGATGTGCGAATTCAGTGGGTGAAGGCACGTTCATCCTTCCCGCAGGGGAGACCACCCCCACCCGGGTGCTTGATGAACGCTCCTGGGAAATCGAATGGCTTCCGGAAAGCAAGGCCTTCTTTGCCTACCCGGCGGCATTAATTTCCTCCGATGGATCTGTCCGGTATGATGCGCCTGTGCCCGATTCTTCCTTTAAGCCCGCCCTATCCATGCAGGGAACCCAGGCCTGGGAGGTCATCCAAAACCGGGTCGGAACCGTGAGGATCAAGACCTCCGGCGGGGATTGGCAGAACATTATGAATGGATTTGTCAGCCAATTGATCTGGGATCCCATCAACGGGAAAACACTGCTGATTGTCATGGACGACGGCGCGCTGTATGCCGCCTCTTCCCCGGACTTTACACCCCGACAGATGGGGAGCGTAGGTGATTCGGTTGACCTAGCCATCTGGCTGCCTTAGGAGATTCCCAATCAGCGTGGGGGGAAGCGGGAATTCGACTTTAGTTTTTTTTCAGTGCTAAAAGGAATCTGATGCATTAAGTCCATTGGAAAAATGGCGACACCCTCCCTTGCAGCAGCTCCCGGGGAATCAACGCTGGTCAGCAGGTCGGTTTGGAATATCTGTTACGGGCAAGGCCAGCCGGTGTCGATACCGGTCTCGGTAAAATCCTGCCTCCCATCTCGGCAGTAATTGGCGATGAACCGGGTGTTGCGGGGGTAATGAGTGGAGATCACATGTTCGTACCAGGAGATCGCTCCATCCACTTCCCCGGCATGCAGGCAGGCTCCCGCAGAGGCGATGTTGTTGCAGTCCTGCCAGTCGGGGTCCCACTCACAGAGGTCGACGCTGGGGAACCAGTCAAGAGGATTTGAGGAGCCGGTGTTGCATGCAGGCCAGGAGGCATGGTCCCAGGTAGCCCAGTCGGGGCCGTCTGCCTGGTACAGGTCCGGGACTGCGCTGACATTAAAGAGCGCCCAGTCCAAATTGTGCATCCATTCGTGGATGAGGGGCTCATAGACCGTCTCCCCGGCAATGGTCACCGAGTTGCAGGCCTCATGGTTGTATTGGATGTAGGCATAGCTCGCCCCGTGGATGCTCAATTCACCATAGGAACTTCCGCACCAGTAAGCCAGCTGCAGTCCCTGGGTACGGTCATAAACCCCGCTGACGACATAGATGAAATCCGTATCGGTGGTGACATAATTATTGAGCAGCTCATCATCGATCTCGAACGGGCCAATGACAAAATCCGGCGCAGTAAAGCCAGTGAAAACGTCCGGCAGGACGATGTATTCCATTTGAAGGTCCAAGGCGCCCCCGCTCCACTCGAAGACCTGGTCCCGCACCAATTCCATATTTGCCTTGATATCTGCAATCTCCTTATCTGTTAGCGTGATATCAAGGCAGATCTTATGCTGAAAACCGGCATACTGCGGGTCATTGATCTGCGCCGGCGGTACACCCGATTGCGGGGAGGGTGGGTCGAAATCCTCCCGGTTGCAGGAACAGCCGCCGCATTTCGTCCCCGCGCAGACATTGCCGCTGGCGAATTCGTTGCCCACCAGACAGGTTGTCAATGGGGTCAGGATAAAGACTTTAAAGCGCGGTTTGGAATGGAAAATGTTGGAGGGGGTGACAGGAGTGACAGTGGGCGTGGGCGCAGGCCGGGTGGTGAGGCTGCACGCCGAAAGGAGAAAGATGGGGAGAATGGCCGACAGGATGCTGGACATGTGACCACCTTTGAAATGTTGCACCCCTATTATAGCCACAGACGCGCGTCAAATGGAGGGAAGAGGAGAATATAAAAGTTCAAAACCATGGGTATCCAATAGTCATCCTGCATGGCAGGCTAAATAAATGAATGAATCACTCTTACATTCATATAATTGCATCCGCCAAGTGAAAATAAGGAGGGTAATTGTCTTTAGGCAGTATTGGTTATATACTGCACTTGTATATTACCTCTATATTCTTTGTAGATTTATTGCGAGCTGCCTCATGGGAGAATGATGCGCAGCTCCTGAGGATGTCAATGGGTTAAAGAATCTGACGCATTGGGTCCAGTGCAGCAATGGCGGTTATTAATATTTATTTGTGGAGACCTTGCCCAAAACGATAGCGAAGGACACGCACCATGAGAAGATATTGGGATTCCTTCTTCGGGCTTGATTATGAACGCTCCATCTGGATCGAGGAGAAAGAGCTCGGTAAAGAGAAACTCATAAAGGTTAATCATAGACGCTTAATCGTCAGGCTTCCGCAAAATATCAATAAAAATGTCATCCTCCGGCTGAGAGGGCGTGGAAAAACAAGGAAAAACAAAAGCGGTGATCTTTTGCTCCAACTCTGGCTGAATAAGGGGGATGATATTCGAACCAGCCTCTGGGTTTCGGAATCGTCTGCCCGAAACGGGGCAGACAAGCTCCTGTTCCTGGATGAAAAGACAATCACGATGGTGATCCCCCCAAAAAGTTATGATGGGTTAACCATTCGCCTGAAAGGGCAGGGAGAAAAAATGGATTTTACCTGGCGGGCTCCATTCCTCGATCGAAAAAGAGGGAATGTACTGGTCAGGCTGTTCGTATACCCGGATAAAATTATGCCCAGATACGGATCATTTGATCTGCTTTCCACCGAAGACATGGCCCTGGAAGGGTGGGTATATCAAAAAATCGATGAGGTGATCCGCAAATTAGGCAAGCCCTCTTTTCCCGCTAGTCCGATCCAAGTGGATGCAGTTGTCGATGTATTCAATGAGCGTGGGTGGAGAGGCATATACCATGCCCTGGTTGATCATTTAAAGCTGGCCCATCTCAAAATTGAGCTCACAAAATCCAATACGATTTCCTTGCCGGGCAGTTGTCAGAGAATTGTCACTTATCAGCCCAATACCCCCCTGAAAAACAATTATGTGATCACCATTAATGAAACTTTTTTGGATAATCCATTTTCCACCGCTGCCATCCTGGCACATGAACTATGTCACGTAATCCATTCCGAAAGGATCGGTAACACACCCACAACGGTCGGAACCAAAATTAAACCAGATAAAGCCACCCTGGATGACGAACGCACTGTTGATCTGTTGTCTTTCATGTTCAAGATCGGTGAATTCCAGCTCCGGGTTGCCAGGGATAAAAGGCTTACGCTTGGATATTTTGACCAGGATCTTTTTGAGAGAATGCAGGGCATCGTTTCAAGAAAATTGAATAAATGATGAGGCCTTGGAATTCAAGACAAGCACCGAGTGGGATCTCGCGCCTAACCGGGCGGGGAGAGGAAATTGGGGTGCTTCGCGAGCTGTTAGTTAACCAACCAGGAGGAATCCATGCCATTTGATATCCTTGCTCCAGAGATTGCTGCCCTCGACCTGGCAGCCTTTATGCGTGAAGCGCTTTCCGAGGCAGAGCAGGCGGGCCTGGCAGGTGAAATGCCGATCGGGGCGGTGGTGGTCATTGACGGGCGGGTGATATCACGCGGCCGGGCGGAGCATAAAAGCCGGCAAAGCCAGCTCATGCACGCCGAATTGAACGCACTCCTGAACGGGGGAACTGCCCTCTGGGAAAACTATCAGAATGCACTGCTCTTCACCACCCTGGAACCGTGCCCCATGTGCCTGGGGGCTGTGGTGATGGCAGATGTGCCTCACATCATATTCGCGGCACATGATGCCGTGGTGCATTCGCAACACACGGTCACTCACAACCCTTACGTCCGCCGCCATATTCACAGCTACCACGGCGGCGTGCTTGAGGCCGAGTCGCGCGAGCTGATGGAACGCTTCGATCCGATCATGCTGGAATACATCACTACGCAGTGCCTGGACCATGAAACCCGCGCACTCCAGCTGCGATCAAAATGACCAGGGTCGACAGACGCCCTCCAAGGGGCCGCTGGGCGTAGTAACGGGTTGGGCATTTAATACGGTTTTGTGAAATAAATCCCAAAATTGCTATTCCCCTCGAATATCCTTATACTGATTAATTAGCGCGCGGGCATAATGACCCGTTCCAGGGATTCAACTCATACGAAGAAAAGCACCTGGGTGGTTGGTCCTATTGGATAAGGGAAGGAGAAAATAAAGAATGGAATGCGACCTGAAAGACATCACGGTTCATTATGAAATGGTCGGCGAGGGAAGACCCTTGCTCATGCTGCACGGCTGGGGCGTTGATCATCAGCATATGCTGGCGACCATGGAACCGCTTTTCCAGCAGCGTAATGGCTGGAAAAGGATCTATCCTGATCTGCCCGGGCACGGGAAGACTCCCGGGAAGGATTGGATCACCAACCAGGATAAGATCCTGGATGTCCTTTTGGATTTCGTGGATGCCGTCATCCCGGGCGAAAGGTTCGTGGTGGCAGGCACATCGGCTGGCGCGTATCTCGCCCGCGGGGTGGTCCACCACCGCATGGAAGCGATGGATGGATTGCTATTGGATGTGCCCGTGATCACTGCCTTTGAAGCGAAACGGCACGTGCCTCCCCACGTTGTCCTGCTGGCAGACCCGGCGCTTGTGGCTGCCATGGATGCTGATGAGGCGGAGGGGTATTTCCAATTTGCCGTGGTGCAAAGTGAAAAGGTCGCCAAATTCGTGCGGACCAACTACACGGCTGCCGGCGAACGGGGCGACCAGTCCTTCCAGGCAAAGATCAGGGAACATGATGAGAACTATGGATTCTCATTCGACGTGGATGCGCTTCCCGGTCCGTTCCCTGCTCCAACCCTGATCGTCACAGGGAGACAGGATTCCATTTGTGGTTATCGCGATGCCTGGGAAATCCTGGAGAACTATCCAAGGGCGACCTTTGCCGCACTCGACCGGTCAGGTCATTTCGTGGAGGTCGAGCAGGATGCCCTGTTCCACGCGCTGGCAGGAGAATGGCTCGACAGGGTGGAGGAGTACGTTGGAATGTCAAGGTGAGCGAGGAGCCGACCCGAGGGCAGTATCGAGAAATTTCTGGAACAAGTGCATATATGCCTTCACCTTTTGATTGTGATTGACATAAGGACAGCATCATGAATTCAACACTTCGTTTCGGTATCTTCCAGCTTCAAAACCGGTCGTGGGCAGCCCTGGCGGAGAACTGCCAGATGGTCGAGTCGCTTGGCTACGACAGTTTCTGGGTCGGCGATCACTTTGTCAATGGGCACAACCTGGAGGAAGATGTGGTTCGACGGCTGGTCGGTCCTCACGGCATTGGCGGCGCAGACGCACACGATCCGCATCGGCACGCTTGTCACGAACATCATCTATCGCAACCCCGCCGTGATCGCCAAACAAGCCCTCACCGTTGACCACATTTCCCACGGACGCCTGAACCTGGGCATTGGCGCAACCACCGAACGCGATCCCAGCCACCAATGACGGGGGTCGAGGTCTGGAAGACCGCCGAGCGCGTGCAGCGCTTCCGCGAAGTGATCGAGATCGTCGACCAGATGCTGCGCAACGAGGTCACCAGCTACCAGGGGCGCTATTACACGATCACCGGCGCAATCATGAAGCCGCCGCCGATCCAGAAGCCGCGTCCACCCCTGACCATTGCCGCCATCGGACCAGTAACGCTCAAGGTCGCCGCGAAATATGCCGACACGTGGAATACGTATGGCGGTTGGAACCTGACGCCGCAGGAGACACTTGCACTCGCTCCGCGAGCGCTGCGACCAGCTTGAGCAATATTGCGCGCAGATCGGGCGCGACCCGAACACGATCACCCGTTCCTTTTTGGTTGGGCTTGACAAAAGACACACCCTTTGCTTCCACTGGATGCGTTCCACGATTTTATCGGACGCTATCGCGAGATCGGGTTTGGCGAGTTTATCTTTTACTATGACTGTCCCCCCATGCCAGCAGACAGGTGCCTGAACCGCAAGATGCTGGAACGCATCGCCACCGAAGCCATTCCAACGCTGGTGTAAAGTAAGCTGACTACCATGGGGTGGACCCGAAGGGGGATTTTACCTGGCGGGGCCGGAGGCAGGGTGAATGAACTTGATTCTTCCAACCATCGAATATTCTTGTCGAAAGAGGACGAGACCGTGCGGGCAATCTTCGATTTCCTGCCAGCTTAAAAACAGGCGTGATTGGTCATATAATTAAGTAACCAATCAACGTAATGTGCAGCACAGGCGCGGGATCCTGCTGCGTTGTGCCCAGCGTAGCAACTACTGCAAAGCACTTGTTTGAGCTCCTTTTCAATATGAACGAAAGACGATAATCCCATGACCACAGAATATATCTTCCGTGTCACCTTTTGGATTCTGGTCGGAGGGGTTTTGATCATGCGCATGTACTTTGCGTTCCGGGTTCGTCGCGCCGGTGAGCGGGTGATGCCTGACCGTCAAGCTGTTGAGCGGGAAGGACGGGGAATGTTCACAGTTCGGGTTCTTATGTTCTTTCTCTTGCTCGCCTGGATAGCACTCTATGCCATCAATCCGCCCTGGATGGGAAAGTTCGCAATCCCATTACCGAGCTGGCTGCGCTGGGTGGGGTTCGCCTTGGGGATCGCGAGTCTGATTTATTGGACATGGACTCAGGTTGCACTTGGGAAGAATTGGTCACCCCAACTTCAATTACGTGAAGAGCATCACCTGGTGACTTCCGGACCTTACGCACGGATACGTCACCCGCTCTACACGGCCATGTTTGGTTATGGGGCAAGCATTGCTCTGGTGACTGCGAACTGGGTCTTTGTGATCCTGGTAGCGGCGATGATCGTCGCGATAATTGTTCGCATCCCCAGGGAAGAACGGATGATGATCGATGAATTTGGCGAAGAATATAAAGCCTTCTTGAAAAGAACAGGAAGGTTTTTTCCGAAATGAAGCAGCCCATAACCGAATCACCAGCATGTGTAGCGGTTAATAAGTTGATCTTCTTTTAATACCATGAAGGGTTCTGGAGCTATGAGTCCGCGAAGAATCGGCGGTATAAACCTGCCCGGGTGGCTGAAAGGGAGTCAGCATGGAAATCATAAAGGAAACCCTGATGCAATGGGGGGATGCGATCCTGGTGGCGATGGAAAATCGCGCCCTGTTTTATTCCCCGGTCCTCAGGCATTGGCGCGTCAAAAAGCTGGCGGGAACCGATAAGAAAGATTTCCTGTATGACGGCGAGGATTTTACAGCCGCGATGGAAACGCTGCTCGGATCACACGCGGCTGATACCCGCGCGCTTCAACCCTCGCAGAACAATTCCTAGAAAAGGTGTGCCTTTGGGTTGAGGCAAGGGGGGCTTGTATATTGTATTTTTCCGTCCCAACCGTTATACAATTAAAGGTATGCAGATAGATTTGATCAGACGACTGACCTCAGCACCTGGTTGCATGGTTTCCATAATACGAGATCAATTTTGATAACGAACCGAGCAAATATGAATGGTTCAATATTTCTTTGTCTTGAAACAATCGGGTACCAATAATGGAAGATCCTTCCAATAATGCCATCCTTAAAGAAAAGGTTGAGCAAAATTATCGCTGGAATTTCGTGGTCAATACCCTGGATGGAGCCAGTTTCTGGTTCGGGATGAGTTTTTTTTCATCCACGATCATCCTGCCCCTGTTTGTGAGCCATTTTACCGATAGCCCGCTCATGATCGGCCTGATCTCTTTCCTCGGATGGGGGGGTGTTTACCTGCCACAACTGTTTACGGCGAATGCTGTTGAGCGCGCCCCCCTGAAAAAGTTCTTCCCGGTGACACTCGGTTTCTTCCTCGAACGCCTGCCCATTTTATTGCTGGCTCCTGCGGTTTATTTCCTGGCCATCCGTCAGCCGGTCTTAACCCTGGTCATCTTCTTTGTGTTGTACACCTGGCAAAACGTTGGGGCAGGGGTGATCCTTGTGGGCTGGCAGGATATGATCGCGAAGATCTTCCCGGTGGATAAGCGCGGGCGATTCTTTGGCATCTCCAATTTTATTGGCAATGGGACCGGCATCCTGGGAGCGATTGCTTTACCGTTCATCCTCGAAAAATATGCCTTCCCGATGGGTTACGTTATTGCCTTTGCTGTCGCTGGTGGGATGTTCTTCCTTTCCTGGGTATTCCTCTCCCTCACCCGCGAAGTGCCTGTCTACAGCAGCAAACCTCCGGTCTCTCAATTGAATTACCTGCGTTCCCTGCCGGAAGTTTTGCACAAAGACCGGAATTTCCGCATGTACCTGCTGACACAGATCATCTATTCATTGAGCGGAATGGCAACCGGTTTCCTAATTGTTTATTCCGTGCAAACCTGGAATCTGCCGGATGGGCAGGCGAGTGGATTTATGATCGCCTTGCAGATCGGGCTGACCCTGGCATACCTCTTTTTTGGTTTTTTCTCCGACCGCAAAGGGCATAAATTGAGCCTGGAGATCTGCCTGCTGTTGAGCACCTTCTTACTCGTCCTGGCGATCATCGCCCCCAGCCCCTGGTGGTTCTTCCCCATCTTTTTCCTGCGCGGAGCTGTGAACGCCGGGACCTTTATCTCCGGCATTTCCATTGTATATGAATTTACCGACGCAGAAAACCGCCCTTCGTACATTGGCCTGGCCAATACCATCCCCGGCGTGGTGGTGTCTGTGGCACCATTAATCGGCGGGTGGCTGGCCGGAGCGATGAGTTACCGGGCGATGTTCATCCTTTCGGCGATCATCGGGGCGGTGAGTTGGGCCTTGCTCCGTTTTACTGTGCATGAACCTCGTAAAATGAAATCGTCAATTTAAGCCGGGTCAGCCAGGTCATCAAAGCGAAGAAGGTGAAATATTCCCGGTTGATGGTAATAAACCTCTTCCCCCAAAAAATTTCCATAATACTAGGATTAATCAAGCGCAAGCTGGCAAGCCATAGGACCTGCATAAACGCCAGAATGATCAAAAGAGCAACACACGAAACCTTCGATCCATTTCATATCAATAGGGGTGGTTCGTAATTCATGTCTTAGCAATTTGAGGGATTTGCATGAGTGCCTGACGCAGCGCGGCCTCTCCCGCAGGGGTATGGGGACCACGGCGCGAAAGAACTCTTTTCCCTGGCGATCAACCACGAGGATATAAATGTGTGCCTCATCCGGCATATTCAATAACTGCTGGAATTTGGCTTTATCGAGGTATAAGGTAATCGTACGTTCACGGGTCTTTGGATTGGGAATACCCGCCCGCATCCCTTCATTTAGCAACGTCCTGTATAAAACATTCCTGGTCTGAAGGGTAGGCAGTTCGTAATACGCCAGCCCGCTATACTGATTCTCCAACTCTTTGACGAGCTCCATCCAGGAATCCACTTCCATTTGATGCCACTGTTCAAAAGGGATAAAAAGGAGGTTGAGTTCACCCTGGAAATCCCGAGGCAACACCAATTTTTCCCTAAGCAGGTTGGAGCCTTTTAATGTTGGAAATGTCATTTTTTTACACCCTTCGAATCCAATCGGAAATAATCACTATTCCATAATGGTTCATGACCCACCCTGTATCCCAGGATGGGTCATTTTTTTTCAACAAACAACTCATTCAAGAGGGGAAAATTTCCTTTTACATCGGGGGCAATAGTACAGAATCGATCACATGAATGACACCATTAGCGCCTTGAATGTCCGTGAGAATGATCTGTACCGTGTCATTCAGATACACTTTTCCGCTTTCAACCTTGATGGCAATATCCTTGCCAAGAACGGTTTTTGCGCTGGCCAGCTTGACCACATCGGCAGCCATGACCTTCCCTGAAACCGCATGATACAGAAGGATATCAGTGAGTTTCTGCTTGTTTTCGGGTTTAAGCAGGCTCTCAATAGTGCCAGCCGGAAGCTTTGCGAACGCCACGTCGGTGGGGGCAAAAATAGTGAATGGACCAGCGCTCTGGAGAGTGCTTACCAGGCTGGCAGCTTGCAAAGCGGCAGCCAGAGTTTTGAAACGACCGTCAGCAACAGCTATATCCACTACCGATTGTACTTGCATTGTGAGTTCCATTTGAATCTCCTTGTATATATTTTGTATGTTTATTTTAACAATGCTACTATCTAAATATGTACAAATTATATACACTTAAAGTACCTTGTCAATGCATTTATGGGAACTCTCATGCAAATCTAATAAATAAGATAATATATATAATATATGCTTTAGCAAGTCCGTGGGATGCAACTATTTTTTGAAGCAATGTCCACATCCCCTGGAAAGGAAAGGGATAGAATCTTGTAAAGTGAAATTCCCAACCAGGTTACCTTTTAATAAATCAGTTGGATTTGTATTCAAGTAAAATAAGCCCAGACACGTCTTACACGTTCATCGAGGGCACGATGCGCAAAATAATATACGCCTTTTCTGTATCCCTGGACGGCTTCATCGAGGCTGTGGGTGGAGATTTGTCCTGGTCCGTTCCCGACGACGAATTGCACTCCCATTTCAACGAGCTGGAAAAGGAGATCGACCTCAACTTTTACGGTCGCCGGCTGTATGAGATCATGGCGGCCTACTGGCCTACCGCAGGGGAGGATCCCTCCGCCCCAAAGGTCGAGGTCGAGTACGCCCGCATCTGGAAGGCGATGAAGAAGGTTGTGTTCTCAACGACCCTCAAGGAGGTCGGCTGGAATTCCGAACTGTTCAGCGGGGATATTGCCGCAACTGTCAACAAACTGAAGGCTCAGCCGGGCGGGGACATGAGCGTGGGGGGTGCGGAGCTGGCCGCCTCTTTCATGCATCTCGGCTTGATCGATGAGTACCGTCTCTATGTCCGTCCGGTGCTCCTGGGAGGAGGCAAGCCGATGTTCCCTCCCCTGGACAAAAGCGTCCGCCTGCAGCTTGTCGAAACCCACACGTTCGGTTCGGGCGTCGTCCTGCTCAGGTACCTGCGCAGCGGAAGATCGTTAGTTCGAATGGGTATAATTGGATGAGGCGATAAACACATGTCATCCCCATTCTTGTTGTACGGTTCAACCGGTTACGTGGGGCAGGTGGCTGCCCGGCTGGCATCGGAAGGCGGTCTGCATCCGATCCTGGCGGGGCGGAACGTGCTCAAATTGGAACAACAGGCAGCCAAGCTGGGAGTCGAATTCCGGGCTGCCAGGCTGGATGATCCCCAGGCGCTCGACCTGACGCTCAAGGGGGTCCCGGTGGTGCTGCACTGCGCCGGACCCTATTTGCACACCTCCAGCCTGATGGTGGAAGCCTGCCTGCGCAACGGTGTACACTACCTGGACCTGACGGGAGAGATCCCGGTCTATGAGGCCATCGCCGCCCGGGATGCGGAGGCAAAGGCGAGGGGAGTTATGCTCCTGCCGGGAGTGGGTTTTGACGTGGTGCCCAGCGATTGTCTCGCGCTGCATCTCAAGCAGCGCTTGCCGTCTGCCACACGCCTGACGCTCGCCTTCCATAGTGAAGACGCGGCAGGCCTTCCCCCGGGCACCCAGCGGACGTCGATCGAGTTGATCCCTTACGGCAACTGGGTGCGCAGAAATGGGCGGCTTGAACACCCCGAGCAGGTTCAAAAAACACGCCTGATCGATTTTGGCAAAGGTCCCATCCTGGCAGGCCGCCTCACCTGGGGCGATGTCTTTACTGCTTATTACAGCACCGGCATCCCCAACATCGAAGTCTATTCCGTGCTGCCGGCGGTGGCGCGCCGGCTGCTGGCTGCGTTCGTGACCCTGCGTCCCATCCTTAAAACAGCCTTCATGCGGACCATCCTGAAACGCTTTGTGCAGCCGGGTCCGTCAGCTGAGCGCCGTGCCCGGACCGTTACGCACGTGTGGGGCGAGGTGGAGGACGAGCATGGGCATAGCTCGGCTGCCAGGCTGCAAGGTCCCGAAGCCGGGGTCAATTGGACAGTGCTGGCAGCCCTGGCAGCGGTGAAGAAGGTTTTATCCGGGAGCGCCCCGTCGGGATATCAGACCCCCGCCATGGCATACGGGCCGGATTTCGTGCTGGAATGCGCGGGTGTTACGCGCGAAGACCTGGATTAAGATATCAATCATTCTATAAACAAAGAGGAAATATGACCATTCGAATCTGTCTCGCAGGCGCAACCGGATGGGCTGGTTCAGCCCTGGCGCTGGCCATTGCCAAATCGGAAGACATGACCCTGGTATCCGCGGTATCCCGCACGCAGGCCGGACGTATCCTGGGAGAAGTGCTGGCTGAAGCCGCGCCTTAATTGCCCGGTATATGCCAGCGCGGAGGAAGCGCTGGCGCATCCATGCGATGTGTTTTTTGAGTTCACCAAACCGGATGTGGCCAAATCCAACGTCCTGGCGGCGCTGCAGCACAAGGCGCACGTGGTGATCGGTACCTCGGGACTAACTGACGCGGATTATGTTGAGATCGCGGCAGCCGCGGAACGGAGTCAACGCGGGGTGCTGGCAGTTGGGAATTTTGCCCTCACCGTGGTCCTGTTGCAGAAATTTTCCGAAATGGCAGCCAGGCTGATCCCCCAGTGGGAGATCATCGATTATGCCCATGATGCCAAAATAGACGCGCCCAGCGGGACCGCCCGCGAATTGGCTCACCGCCTGTCGGCCATCCGCCCGTCGGAGCTGACCGTGCCCCTGGAGCAGACCCAGGGTGTGGTGGAGACGCGCGGCGCACGCCTGGCAGGCTCACAAGTCCATTCCATCCGGCTGCCCGGCTATACCATTTCGGTGGAGATCATCTTCGGGATGCCCGATCAAAAACTCACCATCCGCCATGACTCGGGCACTGGCGCCGAGCCGTATATCAACGGTGCGCTTCTGGCGATCCGCAAAGTGGGCAGCCTGGTGGGTCTTCACCGCGGGCTGGACAGCGTGATGGATTTCTAAGAAAGTTCCAGAAAGGGTATCCCATGCCTGATCGACCTCGTTCTGTCCTGGTAAGTCTCACCTTCATCATTCTTAACTCCCTGGTGTGGCTTGTCTTCGGAGTGATCATTGCTGCCAACGCCCACCCCAGCCTGGCAATGCCGCCTCTGCTTAAGGGGGTGATGGCTTCCCTGAGCTTTTGCATCGCTGTTTTATTGGCAGGGTTGTTCTTCCTCCTTGCAAAACGTAACCGCATCGCTTACTTCCTGTCGCTTGGGCTGCTCGCCGTCATTTCGGTCCTGAGCCTCTTCGACCAGTTCGGGTTGTCCGACCTGGTCATCCTGGCGATCAATATCGTTCCCATCGTGCTGCTCATCAAGGACCGGGCCTGGTATCTCCAGGGGAAAGCGGGTTCTGTGGGTATGAATGAATATAAAGACTCCTGAAATGACCGCCGGGGATGTGACCGGCATCGTAAAACTCCTTCGTCAGAACGATATCGAGCTGGTCATCGATGGCGGATGGGGCGTGGATGCCCTGCTTGGAGAACAATCCCGCCCCCACGCAGACCTGGATGTAGCGGTGCTGCACAAGGATGTGCCAAAGATCCGGGCGCTGCTGGCAGCGAACGGCTGGCACGAGGTGCCCTGGGGCGACACCTGGGAATGCAACTTTGTGCTCGGCGACGACCACGGTCATTTATTCGACATCCATTCCTGCACATTCGATGAAGCCGGGAAGAATATCTTCGGGGTCAAGTATCCATTTGATTCGTGTAAAGGGACAGGGTCGATCGACGGGCTACCAGTGAGATGCATCAGCCCCGAGTGGATGGTAAAATTCCATTCCGGGTATCCCCTGGATGAGAACGATTATCACGATGTGAAACTGCTGTGCGAGCGATTTTCAATTGAAATCCCAAGGGAATACGATCAGTTCGTGTTGCATGACAATAAACCATTGGAGCACCCTATGGATGAAATAACCAAAAAGAACCTGGCTGAACTTTGGTCAACGGACAGGCAGGTGCAGTACCATGCCTTCCTGGCTGTGCTTGCCATCACGGACAAGCCGGTGGATTGGGCTTACGAGGTCTGGGACGACTTGCTGGCGCGCTTGAGCCACAAGGACAACCACGTGCACGCCATCGCGGCACAATTGTTGTGCAACCTGGCCAAGAGCGATCCAATGAACCGGATGCTTAAGGATTTTCCCGCCCTGCTGGCGGTCACGAAAGACGAACGGTTCGTCACCGCCCGGCACACCATGCAGGCACTATGGAAGGTGGGCACGGCGGGGAAAGAGCAGAAAAAGCTGCTGGTGGAGGGGCTGGAAGGGCGGTTCAGGGAATGCGTCACGGAAAAGAACTGCACCCTGATCCGCTACGACATCCTGCAAAGCCTGCGGAATGTGTACGATGCCGCGCCGGATGAGAGCATCCGGGAAAAGGCATTGGAACTGATCGAGACGGAAAAGGACCTGAAATACCACAGGAAGTATGCGAGCCTTTGGAAATACAAGTAAATGCCAATCCGCTGGGTCAGATAATTTGACATCAAGCTCTTAATTATCTGTTTGGAAATCTTCAGCTGCGGCAGGAAGAACCTCCTTGCCCGATATGCGGAGAACTCGCAAAAGGCTTGAATCAAAAAACCCGCAATGCTATAATTAAAAAAGCTTTTGATCGTCAAAAATAATTGCGACACCCATCCAGGACTTAATCATGATAGTTTCCCTTTTTGGGTGAAGTCCTGGCAATCACAGAAACGAAACCGTCCGCAATCGGTTTCGTTTTTAATTTAGCGCGCTGAGTGCAGTTGCCAATCAAACATTTCGCACGTCCCGCGCTGAATATTAATTGGAAGTTGCCCCCACGAACCATGATCCCAATGATGAAATCCGCACGGTTTTTAGGAACCCGGAAGGAAGAATAAGACAAAAAGCTTAAAGGAGGTCAATACGATGATCGGAATCTGGAAATCCTATTCTGATGTGTATTTGTATATCACCGGGGTGGTTACGTTGATCACCTTCGGTATCCCGCTCATGGTGGTCCCCATGAGCTGGGCCCGTGTTTTCCGATGGGAAGTGCCGAAACCTGAGAACCTGGTCGTGTTCTTTGGACGTACGTTGGGTATTTTTCTTTCAGTGATTGCCATATTCGCTTTCAAAGCTGCTGGATCCCCGGTAGCCAAACCGTTCTATTTCGACCTGATTCTCTGGCTTTTTGTAACCATGCTTGCCCTGCATGTTTACGGTGCGATACGAAAGACCCAACCGATCACAGAAACGGTGGAAATCGTGTTGTGGATAGTCCTGATCCTGGCAACACTATGTTTCTATCCTGTGTAAGTTAGCAGAGAATGTCCAGCAGGAAGGAGACAAAAAACACATGGCTTCCCCCATCGTGATCATTACTGCCATTGAGTCTGGCCTTGGATTTCTACTCACCAGTGTGATCCTGTATCTTTTGCTCTCCCGCAGAAGGAAGACTTACCATTACCTCTTTGCAGCCTTCCTGTTCGTCTGCCTTTTCTGGGATCTGGGCACCTTCCTGCTCATGATCAGAAATACTCATCTAAACGAACTGGAGACCATTGGTTACATCATTGGAGTGCCGTGCGGGTTTATTCCAATCTTGATCTTTCATTTTACATGCCAATACACGGCGCGCCCCCTTAAATGGGCGGTTGCACTCGGGTGGGTTTTGACCACGATCTTCTTCGTCATGGGCTTTTTTGGGTTGGGTTGGGCAGTGGAAGGAGTATATACCTACACTTGGGGAAATATATTCAAAGTCGCGTCCAATGTGGGGGGAATCTTTTCCATGGTTTTCTGGTTTACATTTAACCTGTCTGCGTGCTGGCTGTTATTCAATGGCATAAAAAAAGCGGCTTCACGCCTTGAACGGCGGCATACCCTGTATATTCTGACGGGTATGCTGGTGATCACTTTCGCAATCGTAAAAATTGGTGTGGTCATGGGGATCAATATCCCGATCCTGCTGCCGCTGGGGATGTTCCTGGTGGATGTTTTCAATGCGATCATCGGTCTGGCAATTATCAAGGACAGACTTTTTGATATCACCGTGATCATTAAAAAAGGCACACTATATTCCATCCTGGCGGGGCTGCTGTTATTCATTTACAGTCTTTCCGAACACCTCCTGGTCACCTATGTTGGAGAAGCGATTGGGGAGAATTCGGTCGTGATCACTTTCATATCAATCGCCGTGGGGATAGCTGTATTAATGCCCATAAAAAGTCGCCTCGAACGGTTCATGGAAGGGTATTTTGCACAAAAGAAGTTGGAGTTCTAGGGAGGACCTAATGGGGTGATCCTGCGCGGGTCATGACGAATTCAAAGATTAATGTGATAATTGAACTGTTGGCAGGGATTCAACATCCGAACAGCAGTTCAATTATCATTAATTCCTTGACACCGATCAGGAAAACCACCAGACAGGACATTACGAAATGACCATAATGAGGAATATCCCCAATTCCACCAACCCATTCCTGATCGCCCCGTGCGGGATCAACTGCCGGCTGTGCCGGGCGTATACCCGGGATGTGAATGTCTGTCCCGGCTGCCGGGGGGACGATCGTTTGAAAATGAAGTCCTGTGCCAATTGCGCGATCAAAAATTGCGAAAAGCTGGTGCAAGGGAAATTTGAGTACTGCTTCGAATGCGACGAGTATCCCTGCACGCGCCTCGCCCACCTGGATAAGCGCTACCGGACCCGGTATGGATTGAGCGTATTGGAAAACCTGGGGAGCATCCGGGAAGGCGGCATCCTCAATTTTGTCGAGGATGAGGATATCAAGTGGGCGTGCCCACAATGCGGCACGATGCTGTCCATGCATAAGCCGGAGTGCCTGTCCTGCGGTTATCAGTGGCTCAAATAAATGCTGTTCTTTTTAGAAGTTATTTCCTGGATCCTCAGCACCCTGGCGTTATTCTTCGGACTCTGGACGGTCATCAAATCACCCAAAGGGATCTGGGGTGGCGTGGTGTGGCTGCCGAAATTATGGGCCAGCGCCTGGGCACCCTTCCTCGTATTGGCGGGAGTCATCGGGGTCGTGCTGGGAGCCGTTACAGGGGATATTTATTCGTGTATCGCTGGTCTGCTGGGAGCTGCCCTTGAAATCCGCCACACGGTGATCGTCACCCGACGGCAGGATGGTTTGACACGCGCATTCGGAGCGGGTTGGGAGCAGCGCATCCCCCCGGAGCTGCGCTCGCGCCTGGGGAAGAAGCGCTACCAGTTATTCCAGCCTGCTTCTCCCGCCGTCCCCGGGATGCGGGATGTTGACCTGGGAGCCTCCGGTTCCACGGACGATCGGCTGTTGTGCGACATCTGGGAGCCGCCGGAAGGGGTGCCCCGCAGCGGGTTGGCAGTCCTTTATTTTCACGGCGGATTATGGCAGGCGCTGGACAAGGATTTCCTGACCCAGCCGCTTTTCCGCCGCCTGGCAAACCAGGGGCACGTGCTCATGGACGTGGCTTACTCCCTCGCGCCGGGAGCAGAGCTGAACCGCATGCTGGGCGACGTGAAGCAGGCCATCCTGTGGATGAAAGCGCATGCGCCGGAATACAAACTGGACCCGGGGCGCATTGTGCTGATGGGGGTATCGGGCGGCGCGCATCTGGCCCTGCTGGCGGCCTACGCGCCCGGTCACCCAGCCTTCCAGCTGGTGGATCCCTTTGCCGACATGTCCGTTAGGGCGGTGATCTCGATGTTCGGGGTGACTGATCTCAGCGCTTTTTTTACCGAGTATGGCCGCTCGAATCCTAAACAGCCGGGAACCTCGATGCAAATGCCGGAAGCCCTGCGCCCGCGGGTCTTTAATAAAACTCCGCTCGACCGGATGATGACACGCATGCGGGCATTTCCTGAATATCGTTACTCCAACATGCCGGGAGGGGCGCTGCTGCTGGTGAACCTGATGGGAGGCACGCTGAAGGAAATCCCGGAGGTCTACCGACAGGCATCCCCGCTGCAGTACGTCGGACCGCACTGCCCGCCTACGCTGCAGGTCTTTGACGCCCAGGATTTCGTGGTGGATGCCTCGCATGGACGTCGCCTGCACCAGGCGCTCTGCGATGCCGGGGTGCCATCCGTCTATTTGGAATACCCCGAAACAGTGCACGGCTTCGACCAGTACATCGGTGTTTCCCGCAGGATCGCTCCGGCTGGGCAGGCTGTCACCTATGAACTGGAGCGGTTCCTGGCATTGATGAGTTGACCGATTGCCTGGAGATGAAGCGCAGGGAGAAGGAAATGTACTGCCCGCTCTCGCCGCCGTTCTCGGCAGCGACACTACTCCCTGGGAGGTTCAGTCGGCGCGAGCCACATTGTCCTGCAAAGGATGTATTGCCCCCTGCTCGGTGCTTTGATGGTATAAACAATTGGGTCGGGGGTCACCGGGCACACGCCCACCTCCCGGACCGCACGAGCAACCCTCTGCATCGTAAAAATAATAATCGATATTCCACATTGTTGGTCCATCCGGGAGGGCATGTTGAAGAAAGCGCGTTTATTCTTAAAATGGGCAGGAATTATTCTTTTTGCCGGTCTACTACTCCTTCCCCTAAAAAACCAAAATGTCCGCGCCGGGGGGGAATTGGTTCCTTCCAATAAAAGCTCATCGTCAGCCTCCACGCAAGATGCTTTATTGACTGTGGATGACCTGCCCGGGTTCCGCCAGTCTGGGGGGAGTGACGCGCTGGGAACTCTCGCTTTCGCAAAGCGCCTGAGCTCCGGGTTGTTCAGCCCGGCGACCGCGATCACCAACCTTTCCACCTTTCAGCTCATCGATGCATTCCGTTCGGAGTCCGTGATCAGCTTCCTGGCGTACCCGCTGTCAGAGCAGGAGGCGATGAGTTTTGATGCGCTTGCCGCAGATCCAGACAGCATCCTGGTTGCGCTCACCGAGGCAGCAAACGCCAGCGGGAATGGCGTGGAACCGCGCCTGCTAAGTGCCCTCGGGAACGTGGGCGAAAAGTCCGTGGGGTTTTCCATGGAGATGGGACAGGAACCGGTTGCACAGGCTGTTGATTTCCTGTGGACCCGGCGCGGGACCATCCTCCAGGCCACCTGGGTGGTCTACCCCATTGGAGATAAACCCTCCCCGGACCTGCATCAACTGGGGCTGCTCGTGGACCAGAGGGTGAACGAGCGCTTCCCCGGGACGACCTTCCGGCAGGCCGGGGAGCTTGTCCCGGATATCACCACCCAGATCCCCACCCCACTCGACATTTCCACCCGTCCGGGTGTGATCGGCACCAACCTGCTGCTGGCAGCGCTGATGATGCTGCCCTTTACGCTGGCGGCGGAGGTTTTTACCAGCCTGTCGGCAGAGCGGGAAGTGGTGCTGCGGGAAAAATTCTGGCTGACTCGCTGGCTGTTTAAGTTGCCTGCCCGGTTGAAGAAAAGCGCGGCTGCCCGCCGAAAACAGCCGGGAACAGGGGGAACCATCCTGCGGCTGTTATTGATCGTGTTCTTCTACGGGCTGGCCTTCTCCCTGCTTGACCGGTCCTGGAACCCCTTGAGCGTGACCGGGATTGTGCTTTTCCTCAACATGACGGTAGCCTATGGGGTGGTGGGAATCGCGGATGACATCATCCAGTGGCGGGTACTAAAGAAATGGGGGGAGCCAGCCGAAATCAATCTGCGCCCCACCAATATCCTGATCGCGGCCACTTCCGCAATCACCTCCCGGCTGCTGGCGCTGGCACCTGGATTAATGTTTGGAACCCCCGAAGCGCTGATCATTGACGAGGCCCGCCTGGAGGGAAAAAAGCACAACCATTTGCTCAAGATCTCCGCTTTTACCCTGCTGGGGATCGGGCTCAGCCTGTGGGCATTGACCACCCTCACCACCTTCGTGCAGCGGCAAAATATCTCCGAGACCCTGAGGAGTGTCACCGGCGGGGCGGAAGGGTTCCTGCTGATCGTTTTTGCCGTGGCGCTTGAAAACACCTTCGTGCGCATGCTGGGCCTGCCGGGCACTTTTGGCGAGGCCATCCGCAAAAAGAACCGCGGGTTCTGGCTGCTGGGGCTGACCGGCATCACCTTCGCTTTCTATCACACGTTGATCAACCCCCGAGGCGAGTTGTCAGAGGCCCTGCAGGAATTGAATGTCCAGATCTTCCTGGCGGTCACTGGAGCGTTCGTGATCCTCACCTTCAGCCTGTGGGCCTACCTGAGCATAAAAGCGGAAAAACCTGCAGACCCCCAGCCGGCGGCTGAGGAAAAAAGCCGCAAAAAGAAGGCGCGGCGGGATCATCCCCACCTGGGCCTGGCTGGCCGTGATCATCATCGTGGCTACGGTCACCGGCGACATCCTGATCACCCGGCACAACCAGCAGGCACTGCTTGCCAGCAGTTCGGCCACGCTCGAGGCAGGGGAGGCTGCCCAGGCAGGTGCACCAACTCCCACCGCGGGTGAGCCTGCAGAAGTCGAACCAGCGTTCGCTGTCACCGGCGCGTTTGGAAAAATCTGCTACCTGCCTGGCGCAAGCGTTTCAGGGAACCCGGAGGATACCTATACCTGGAGAGCTGCCCAACTGGTGGCTGCCCAGTACGGCGCAGGATCGGAATACGTGGATCCAGGGACACCCGACGATGCAGGCTACAGTGCCGCCATCGCTCAACTGGTCCGGGACAAATGCGACTTGATCGTGGGGAACTACTCCCCCCAGGGGATGGCGATCATGAAATTGTCGGCGGTGTACCCCGACCAGAATTTCATGCTTGTCGGCGGGGGATCTGACCTTCCCAATGTATGGGTGACGAAATATTCCCTGCCCGAGCAGGCTTACCTGGCCGGCTATCTTGCCGCGGCTGCCAGCACATCCGGCAAAGTGGGAACCTTTGGAGATCAGCAGATCCCAAATATGGTTTCCAGCATGAATTGCTTCGCGGAGGGGGTAAATGAGTATGACAAGGCGAAACTGGCAGCTGTCACCGTTTTGGGCTGGGACAGCATAAACCAGCTGGGGCTGGTTGCCGACGACTTGAAGAACCCAGACCAGGGCATCCGCTTTACCAATGACCTGATCTCCCAGGGCGCCGACATTATATTTCCCATGGCGGGCTCGGGGATGAGCAGTACGGCGGCCGCGATTATGTCGACTGCCCGGCAGCATGCAGGAGTAAACCTTATCGGGGTTGACCTGGATTGGGCATGGGCTCTTCCAGACTACGCCTCGGGAATCATTTCTTCCGCGCGGGTACGCGTTGACCAGAGCATTGCGCTCGCCGCGGAAGCAGTGGCGAGCGGGGAATTCCACGGCGGCGGGCACGCAGGGACCCTGGCAAGCGGGGAGATCGGTCTCGCCCCCCTGAGCGTTTTCCCTGGAGCGGTTCCAGCAGACCTCAGTGCCCAGATGGCAAAGCTGGCGGATAGTGGGGCCATAGACTTTGCCGATACGAATATGAACATCAATGGATTTCCCGACCTGGATTCGGTTGATGGAGCCAACTGGCCTGCCAATACCTGGGTAACGATCCGGATCGAGTCACCAGAGGGGGAAACCCTGTTTACAGGAGACGCCCGGACTGACCAGGTCGGTCATTTCTTTGTGCCGGTGGGCGTGGACCTGGTCCCTGGAATGGTCGTGGTGGTTGATGGCTGCCTGTCGAGCAGGTCGACAACGATCGTCCCCATGTCCATCGATGTCATTGATATGGAAAACGATATCGTTTCCGGGCGTGCTCCAAGCGGAACGAGAAATCTTGATCGTGGGGGGCGTAATTGGGGTGTGGAATGACGTGATGGAAACAAAGGCTGTCGACGGACATTGGCAGGCAAATTTTGCGGGAAAATATGACCTTACAACCCCGTATGTCATTCAAGCCATAGCCATGGATGAACAGGGGAATGGCACGGCGATCAAGATCGGATCAACGGATAATTTCAAACCAGCCCCTTTACCCTCCCAACCTCCAAAACCGACCTCCACGACAGCGCCAACTGCGACTCTGGTTCAAAAAGCGACGGTTACTCCTACCCCCACTGCCAGTCCCACAGTCCTGCAAACAGTTGGAGAGAAGATCACCTTGCCCTTCTCCACCGGTGTGACTCATATCCAGTTCAAGGCAGGGGCACCGTTCTACATTCAACACGGCTGGGCTGAAGCCGTGGACCCGCTAACGCTTGGCCTGGGCTTCGAACTGGAGGTCGACGGCATTCCCCGCGATGAGGATGCCATTATCAGGACGGTGGGCGCAGAGGGACAGATCATCCAAATGTGGACTTACAACTATCCCCTGGGCATGAGCGGCACGCACCTGTTCAAAGGGACCTTCCTCTCCACCTGCCAGTACGCATTGGATAACGGTCGTGCATCCTCCTGCGTCAATCCGGCAGAAATCGGGGTGTTCGGGACCCGCAGCCTGACGGTTGATTTTATCCCATAGCTCGGGGAGGAACCCAATGCCACGCAAAACCAGGCTGAATTATCCCTCTTTCACTTCTCCTGTCTTGCTTCTCCTTGCGCTGACCATCATCCTGTCTGCATGCGTTGGCGCTGCTCCGCAAGCTGTTCCCACGGCTGACCGCGCGGAGCTTGGGCGGCACTATCGGCTGTACCACGACTACGAGAGCCTGGTTGCGCTGATCCCCACCCTGGATACCTACCGCATGACGCGCGCCGATGTGGAAGGACTGCTGGGCGAACCGACCTTCTGCCCGGTGCAGGATAAGTGCCTGTATTCCACCGGCAGGATGATATCGGCCTCCTGCCCGGAGGGCTCGCTCCCCGGCGACAACATCTGCCGTGTGGAATCCACGGGGAAGGAGATACCCCCGCTCCGTTTCGCCCTGATGTTGGCCGTCAATTACGAGACGGGAAATTTGGGAGCGTCCGCGCGCCTGATCGGCTTTTTCCTGACACCGGTGGGGGAGTGACTTTATTTATTTCCACTCCCGGGAAAATATGATCCCTGGTATGAAAATCGACCAAAATAAGAAGGTATATAAATGAAGATCGTTCTTGGGATTTTTTTCATCCTGCACGGCCTGGTCCATTTGCTTTATGCCGGTCAAAGTGTGCGATTGTTTGAACTGCGCCCAGGCTTGATTTGGCCGGACGGATCCTGGTTGTTCTCAAAATTGGTGGGCGACGGCGCAACCCGTATCATGGCAGGTATCCTTCTGGCTCTTGCGGCTCTCGTACTAATCGCTGGAGGATTGGGGTTGATCCTGAGCAGCAGCTGGTGGCGACCGGTTGTGGTGGCTGCTGCCTCATTCTCCTCGCTGCTTTTTATCCTTTTATGGAATGGCAGACTAAAGGTCCTGGATGAACAAGGCGCAGTAGGGCTGTTGATCGACCTTTTGATTCTGGTGATCGTTCTGATATTCAAATGGCCCGCCTGATTTCAAATTGTGGGAGATGGAGAGCGAACAGATCCTCGCTTTAAATTGAACCCATCTCATTGACCCTCTTTTGGTAAAATATCCGTACAGGAACCCTCATCCGGTTACGTTTTCCTTTTCACGGAGGGCATTGGCAGTGTATCGATTATCTGTCTGTCCGCATGACTCGGCAAAGAGTATCGCGGGGTGGTTTTTTCTCAACACCAATCTCCAGCGCAGCCTGAACACCCCGCTCCGTTATGAACCGCAGGACGGTTTCATCGAGGAGAGGCAGTCGGTATTAAAAGGGGGCTATGCGATCGTTTTTGCCAATCCGTACAGTGCTGCCATCTATATCGAACAGGCCGGTTTCGTACCGGTTGCCAGGCCGGTGGGCGTGTTTGATGAGACCATCCTGGTGGCTGGCATGGATGCGGAGGTCCCCTCCCGGCGTCCGCTGCAGGTGGCGTCGGCCACAGACAAGCTGCTCACCCATGCCCGCGGGCTGACCCTCCTGGAAGCGCAGGGCATCCCCGTCTCCGATTGTGAATTTCAACTGGTGGGCTCCCATCTGAAGGCCGTCCAGGCGGTGATCGAGGGGAAAGCCGATCTTGGATTTGTGTACAGCGAATCTTGGACCCAATTTGCGGGATCCACCCGCTTCGCTTTGAGGGTCGTTGCCCAGACCGCGGACCATCGCTACTACCACTGCTTTTGTGTTGGCCCCGATCTGAAGGACAGGCTGGCGGAGGTCCAGGCGGCCCTGTGTACCTTGCAAAATGATGCCCAGGGTAAAAAAGTCCTGGACGATATTCACTTCCCGGCCGGGTTTGAGCCGCTGGGATTGAATGATCTCGTTCCCCTGATCGAACAAATGAAGCTTTCTGGGTTCACCGCCGGGTTGAGCGATTGAGGCGCTTTCCGCACCTTTTTCTGCAAGAGGACATCTAATGAGTAGTCAACAAAACCCCTGACCTTCAAAATTAGGCCCGGGGTTTCCCAATCCAAAAGGAGAACCTGACATGACAACCCTTGACGCCGTCATCGTGGGTGCCGGCCAGGCTGGTCTGGGAGTCAGTTATTTTCTTAAGCAGCAGGGACTTGATCATGTTGTCTTTGAAAAAGGGCGGATCGGTGAAACATGGCTGTCCCAGCGCTGGGATTCTTTCAGACTTAATACACCCAAATTTATGAATTCCCTGCCCGGGCTCCCCACCGGGGCTGACCAGCCGGGTGCATTCCCCGGGCCTGCTGACCTGGTCGCTTATTTTCAGCGCTATGTGAACCACTTTCAACTGCCGGTCCGCACCAGCACCCGGGTTGTTTCAGTAGAACGGGTTAGGGACCAGGATCTCTTCCTCATGAAAACCATGACTGCCGGGGGAGTCCATGAAGATGTATTCAGCCGGGCTGTTGTGGTTGCGTCCGGCATCCTGAACACCCCGAAAATTTCCCCGCTCCAATCCCGGCTGCCCCCCGAAATCACCCAACTGCACGCCTCCACCTACCGAAACCCGGGGGCACTACCCGCAGGAGCCGTGGTGATCGTGGGCGGCGGGCAATCGGGCTGCCAGATCGCCGAAGACCTGCTCTCCGCTGGGCGGAAGGTGTACCTGTGCACCAGCAGGGTGGGCCGCGCCCCGCGCCGATATCGCGGGCGTGATATCCTGGAGTGGTGGATCGACATGAAGTTCATTGATGTCCCCTACGACAGCCTGCCGGATAATTCCATCAGCCGAGTGCCGCAGCCGCAGGTCTCGGGGCTTGGCCCGCGGGGGCACTCTGTCAGCCTGCAGTATTTGTCCCGCCTGGGGGCAGTCATCCTGGGCCGCCTGGTTTATGTCGAAGACGGGGCACTACTGCTGGGCGACGAGGCTGCTGCAAACGTCCGTTTTGCAGATGCATTTTCACAGAAGCTCAAGGACGATGTCGACGCCTGGCTTGCCCGGGAGGATATCACGCCCCCGCCGCTCGAGGACGACCCGGCAGACATTCCGGACCCCCAGGCCGTCTGTGCCTCTCCGCTGCGCCGCCTGGACCTTGCGGAGGCAAAGGTTGGGACCGTTATCTGGACCTGCGGCTTTGGCGGGGATTTCAACTGGCTGCACCTGCCGGTGCTCGATGCCGACGGCCTGCCGCTCCACCATGCAGGGATCTCCCCCGAGCGTGGGTTGACCTTCGTCGGGTTCCCCTGGCTCATCCGCCGTAAATCGGGCATCCTATACGGGATCGAGCAGGACGCCGGATATATTGCGAAAGAGATTTCGAACGCAATTAGCGTAAAGCGCGCAGATTGTTCGATTAAGTTGTTCACCAGCGGATGGCTGAGTTGCCGGGACGGAGGTGTATCGCGCCGGGATTTCCATTGGTCGGACGCGAGCTTGGATCTATTCGGGGGATAAAAATCATGAAATAAGCATAGCCAGTTTCCGGTTCCAGCGGGGAGACATTTATCAAACCTTTCAGTCCCCTTTACAACTCCTTTACATTGAAGTCGTATCATTTCATTAATCAAATCTGACAAGGAGAGGTAAGATGAAGAAAATAATGTTTGCAGTTCTGCTCGCGGTGCTTGCCCTTGGAATGTTTTCCGGTGTTGCCGGTGCCCAGACCATCCAACCACCCACTGGTCCGCTGCATCAATACATGGAACAGGCGCTGGCTGAGAAACTAAATGTTCCTTTGGCAACCATCGAAGCCCAGTTCGATGCCGGCAAGACCCTCTACCAGATCGCCCTTGATAATGGGGTTACCCAGGCAAACCTGGCGACCTTTATGGTGGAAGTTCGCACCACTGCCATTAAAGCAGCCCTGGCAGACGGCGTCATTACCCAGGCCCAGGCCGATAAAATGCTGCGTGTGGCTGGGCGCGGTATGGCGCGGGGAACCGGCATGATGCTGGGAAGCGCTGGCTCTGGTCCCTGTGGTGGGACAGGGGTTCCAGTAGGTTCCGGAATGTATCGCAGTGGAAACTGGCAGCAGGTAAATCCGTAAACCATCTGTTCATGAAGAAATTTAACAGCGGTCTCTCGAGAGAGAGCCGCTGTTTATTTATTAGCCTATCTGCCCGGGGTTAAACACCCGCCGGTTCGTGTCCAGGCTTATTCAGGGCCCGGATCAGCCGCCTCCCGCCCACCGCCACGGCAACCACCCCAGGGAATTCGAAGACCGACCTTAAAGGACACCAGGAATTTTCGCCGTGTATGTGCCCCAGGTCCCCCCAGGTTTACGGCGAAAATTTAATCGTTTTTTCCATGCAGATGCCCGCCAACCCGTCCTGGGAACAGACCTGGATGGAGGCCGAGATCCAATGACCGGCCGGGTTTGTTGACAACGCCAGGGATGAGGTGTAGCCATTCCATCCCGGCTCCAGGACTGGAGCGCTGGAGTCAACTGCACAGCTGGCAGGATTGATCGCCGGGAAGCCGTCCCAGGAGATTTCTTTTGTCTCGCTGGTCACCAGGTCGGTCACAACCACCCGGTTTGACTCCCAGGATATGCTGCCGCTATTATAGACGTGGAACAGGATGGCATAGGTGCCGATGGGGCAAGCCAGCATGGAAGAAAAAGTCACGTCGAATGAGGCTGCGGGGGTGGGAGTGGGCGGCGGATTGACAATGGGCAGCCCGGCGGTGTTCCCCACCACAGTGGCGTACATTCCCCACAACCAGCAGGTAACAGTGGGATTGGAGGGCAGTTTAATGATCCAACTGTCGTTGGCAGGGGTGCCGTCGTTATAAACATTGCGTCCAACCACCTCGGCGGTCTCTCCAACATTCAACATGCCCAGGGTTTCATAGGCAGCGCCGGGTCCGGATCGGCAGTTGGTCTGGACGGATACGCTTACGGTAGGGACCTCGAGAGTGGGGCTGACCATCAGGGTTGGATCAGCGGGGGGCATGACGTTGGGTGCAGGTGTCGGAGTTGTTTTGGCAACCAGGGTGAACTCCACGGCGTTGGCGATCGCCGTCTGGGCAGCATCCGTCGAAGCGACCAGCTCGGCTACCCGGGTCTGTAGTACCGCTGTTGTATCCGGATTGGTGCCACTTCCCCCATTAGGTCCGAGAGACAAGGAACAGGACGAGGCGAGTATGAGAAAGATGAATGTGATGCTTGCCAGGAATATTTTCTGGAACATATTTTCCTCTGGTTGTCGGTTGGATTTACGCGATCACGGTGTAACTTTCCCTTCTATGGCAGTTTTGTTCAGGTCGCGCAGCAGGAGCACTCCACCCACACCCATGGCAACCACGCCAAGCACATAGGCGATGATCCCCGCCAGGACCACGACAAAAACCCAGCCGCGAGCTTCGATCGCCCCTGAAGCCAGCCCGGTCAGCACAGCCAGCACCTGGCTGCCGATCAGCAGGAAGATGGCACTGCCAAAGCTCCAGCCAATCAGTTTCAGGTGCGACCTGGAACGAATTGCCGCCCACAACAGCAGGAGACCGCCCACCAGCGCTGAGGGGAAGAGTTCCGCGGGGATGAGATAATCGAAGCGGAACCTGCCATCCATGCCCAGGCGTGCCAGGGTCAGCAGGATGGGGGCCGCGATCGGGAACCAGGACAGCACGGTCCCTGCCACCGCCAAAATTCTTGTGAAAACACCCTTATCGTATATCATCTGCACCTTCCGTGAATTTCCATCGATTGCTCCCACCCGTTCAAGACTTGCAGTGTTGGGCATGATTGATGGCAACCGGCTGCTTTCCATAACACTATACAAGAGGATCGGGTCAAAAACAAGTCCGGGTTTTGCCAAGGAAAAAAGTAGAGGGGGATTGCATTGTGTGGGTTAAAAAAGGTATGATGAAAGGGTAAACTCTCCAAAAATAGGCAAGGAGGATGCCATGTCGCGCAATAAAAATCTGCTGGCGGGTGCTGCGATCCTTTTCATCCTCATTCAAGCCTGCAACTTGCTGGGAGCTCCTGCTGTGGTCGAGGATGTCAGCCAGGACCCGGCGCTGGAGATCCAGACGAAGGCCGTTGAGGCGGTAATGGCGACCGATGCCGCCCTGACAGAAATTGCCATGATGGTGGAATCCACCCTGGCTGCCATGACGACCGATACACCCGAGTTCACGCCCACCTCGTCCCTCACCCCAACCCCAACCTTCAGCCTCACCCCCCAGGTCCCCATGGTCAGCGTTTCCGTGCAGACCAACTGCCGCAGCGGTCCTGGAACCGCTTACGATGTGCTCGGCATTTTTAATGTCGGCGAAAGCGGGCAGGTGGTGGGACGCAGTTTCTATAACGATAACTGGATCGTCAAGCTGCCCTCCCATCCGTCCATCACCTGCTGGCTGTGGGGACAATACGCCACGGTGACCGGTGACACGTCCTCGTTGCCCATCATCGCACCGCCTGCCACACCCACGCCAGGTGCAGACTTCACGGTCAGTTACAGTTCCTTCGGGGTTGGTCCCGGGTATACCTGCTTGAAGTTCATGGTATTAAACACCGGCCCGTTGACCTGGAGTTCATACACCTTCACGGTCACCGATACCAACCAGGGAGTATCCGGGGTAAGTACAGATAATAATTTCGTTTTTTACGACCCGTGGTGCATGGCCAGCGGCGTTATGGCAGAAATTATGCCCGGAATAGCAGGACAGGTGTCTGCCAAACTTTCATTGTCGAGCAACCCTGCCGGCGATCATGCCGATACCACCCTTACCCTCTGCACCGGGGATGACCTGGGCGGAACCTGTCTGACCAAATCGGTGGGTACCGTGATCGGACCTTGATCGCTCCCGATGCTTCCACGGCCATATCCTGGTGGGGGTGGTAGAATTGCAGCCGACCCAGGGCTGCGGGTAACTTCATGGCAGCCAATCCCAATGGGTCTCTTTAGAGGAGAAACACTGATGACGGAAAAAATATTGGTCACCTATGCCACCTGCACCGGGTCCACGGTGGGCGTGGCGGAAGCCATTGGGAAAACCCTTTCAGAGGGCGGGGCACAGGTGGAAGTGCTGCCCATGCAGGCAGTAAAAGACATCAGCCCCTACTCGGCAGTGGTGGCAGGCAGTGCCATCCAGAACAGGCAGTGGCTGCCGGAAGCACTGCAGTTCCTCGAAGCCAACCGGGCAGCCCTGTCCCAAAAACCTTTTGCCTCCTTCCTGGTGTGCATGACCCTGGCGATGAAGAACGCTGCCCAGTACCGCAGCTTTGTATCCGATTTCATGGCGCCGGTGCGCCGCCTGGTGACACCCGTCAGCGAGGGGCTCTTTGCCGGGGTGCTCGACATTAAAAAGGTACCCTCCGCCAGCGACCGGTTCAAGTTCCGCCTGAGCGTGATCTTCGGCGTCTGGAAGGAAGGGGACCACCGCGATTGGAACCTCATTCGCCAGTGGGCCGAACAGCTCCCGCCGCTGCTGCTTTCGTAAGGGCGCGCATTGATATTTAACCTTGACCCATTTTGCAGGCGATGATAAACTCACCCAATACTCAACACGAAAGGAGGCTTGTTCAAATGAAAAATGTCGAATTGGTCGTCCATGTTTATTTGAGCGCGCCTCCTGTGCGGAGCAAGCGGTAATTCGGGCGGATTCCCCCGCCCTTTAACTGCACGCAGACCCTTCACCGCAGGCGCCTCAGCCTGCGGTTTTCATTTCCCAACCCCCGCAGGCAAGCGTGCCTGTGGTTTTTTTTTTGAGAGACAGTAGAGATGAGATCAGAAAATCCTTTTGATGTGATCGAAGAGCTCGACGAGGAATCCCCGCCAGCCACCTTCGAAAAAATTAAAAAAACCCCGCGCCGTTCCACGGCCAGCGGGGCGGCTGCCAGCCGGCACCGCATGCCGCGCCGGCTGCCGGTCCAGCAGAAAACGCCGGAAAGCGCGCAGAGCTTCATCCAATCCCAGGATCGACTCGGCCAACTCCTTCGAGTTCACCTACCGCGCGGCCCGCTTCGAACAGGGCTGGCTGCTCGACTCGCTCGCGCTTTTTCTACGAGCAGCACTGGATCTCCGACGTGCTGCGCAAGGTGAAGGTTGGCAAGGAAGCCTCGGTCTACCTGTGCCGCTCGGGAGAACAGGTGCAGGCCCCGCTTGTGGCGGCCAAGGTCTACCGGCCGCGCATGCTGCGCAACCTGAAGAACGACCAGCTCTACCGCGAGGGCCGCGATGTGCTGGACGAGGACGGCCACCTCGTCCGTGACCTGGGCATGCTCAAGGCCCAGCATAAACGCAGCGTGTACGGCGAGCAGATCCGCGCACCAGTCCTGGATCGCCCACGAATTTGCCGCCCTGCATGTCGATGTTCGAGGCCGGCGCCGACGTGCCGCGCCCGTACGAAATGGCGCCCAAGGCCATCCTGATGGACTACCTGGGTGACGAGACCCTGCCCGCCCCGACGCTCAACACGGTTTGCTCACCCCGGGCGAGGCCGCCCCGCTCTTCGAGCGCATCCTCCACAACCTGCACCTGCTGCTGGCAGGAGGCTGGTGCACGGCGACCTCTCGGCCTACAACATCCTCTATTGGGAGGGGCACATCGCCCTGATCGATTTCCCCCAGGTGGTTCCGGCGCGTGACAACCGTAATGCGTATGCCATCTTCGAGCGAGACGTTACCCGGCTGTGCGCAGTATTTCACCGAGCCAGGGGCTTTCCCTGCAGCCCCGCCGCCTGGCCGCGGACCTGTGGACGGCGCATGGTTACCGGCTCGGTCCGGATATACACCCGCGCCTGCTGGACGGAGACGATCCGCGCGACCGCCAGTCCTCGGAAGGATTGATGGACAAATCTTGGGTTCAAGCACAATAAAAAAATAGTCTTCTCCAATTTCTCCCTCTTGCTCACGCCGCCGTCCTCGGCGGCGGAGCTAAAGGGAGGCTCAAAATGATTATCAGGGTTCCCGGGGTTATGCTCCCGATAAATTAATCTCCCCCATTTTCATTAAAATGGGGGAGGCAGGAGCAGGCGAGTTTTGTTTTCTAGCGCCCACCTTTGGAGAGATTATTGTAAGCCGTGAATATGGCGATCAATAGATTGATATCCAGCGGCTTGGTCAGCACCGTTTTGATGCCTTCTTTCATTCCCTGCTGGATGATGTCATCGGCGGCATAGGCGGTCATCAGGTAGGTGGTCACATATGGGTATTTCTTGCGGACCTCCCGGTAAAGGGTCACGCCATTCATATCCGGCATGCGCACATCCGTGAGCAGGATGTCGATCAGGTGATCAGCCAGGATTTCGAGTGCTTCCGCCCCGGAAAATGCCATGTGAACTTTAAAGCCCTTGATCTCCAGGATATCAGCCAGGCTGGTTGCCACGGCCGGCTGATCATCCACAATGAGAATGCTGGTTGCCTCTCCCATGCCTTAACCTCCCTCTGGCAGGAACAGGGTAAAGGTGCTGCCCTTGCCCAACACACTTTTCACTTCGATGCGCCCGCCGTTGGCCTCGGCCAGTTTCCTGCTGACCGCCAGCCCCAGGCCGATTCCCTTGGCCTTGGTGGTGAAAAGCGGCTCGAAGATCTTGCTCATGTTTTCGGGGGTGATGCCTGAGCCGGTGTCTTTTACGGCGATCGCCACCATCCCCTTTTTCAGTCGGGCAGATATGGTTAATAAAGTGTTCTTGCCCACAATGGTTTTTGAGTTCTGGGAACCCATGGCCTGGCAGGCATTTAAAGTGATGTTACCCAACACCTGTTCCATCTGGCGCGAGTCAACAAAGACTTTTGGCAGGTCTTCAGGTAAATCGAGTTTCATTTTGATGTATTCGGGGACCGTGAAGCGAGCCAGGGTGCGCCCGACCAGGTCACATACCGAGACCGGCCCGCGCTCCATGGATTCAAGCCGGGCAAAGTCCATCAGTTCCGTGATGATCTTTTCCGCATTGTGGACTTCGCCCTCGATCAGGCGATGATAATGCTTGATCTTCCCGCCCGCCTTCGGCTGGACAAGTTGAAGATAGTATATGGCGCTGGAAATGATCCCCAGCGGGTTGCGCAGTTCGTGCCCCACGCCTCCCGCCAGTTGGCCCAGCATGGCCAGCTTCTCCTGGCGGACAAGTTTTTCCTGTGCCAGGCGCAATTCGTGTGTTCGTTCCTCCACGCGCTGCTCAAGGTCTGCATTCAATTTGCGGATCTCTTCTTCTGCCTGTTTACGATCGGTAATGTCCAGGAAAGTGGACATAAAATAAAGCGGGTTGCCGTCCTTATCCCGCCGCAAGGCGGAGGCCACATCCACCCACACATTGGAACCATCGCGATGGATGAATTTCTTGGTGAAGCGTACGGATTCTTTTTCCCCCGAAAGCATGGACCTGTTTGCTTCTTTGGTCAATTCCAGATCCTGCGGGTGGGTGAAGTCCTCCCACATGTGATGGTTAAGTTCATCAAGGGGATAGCCGAGCATATCGGCAAGCGCCTGGTTGGCATTGAGCTCCCCGGTCGGCATGGTAAAGGATTTCCCCGCCACCGAGTGATCAAAAACATACTTAAATTTGTCCTCGCTCTCGCGCAGGGCTTCTTCCGCCTTTTTGTTCTCGGTGACGTCGTGGGTAATGCTGCCTGCCATGAAGCCCTTTTCAGTTTTGAATTGATAGATGGTCATTTGGATGGTTCGCCGGGTCCCATTGGCGAGTTGGATGATGGTTTCCATTTCCTGTCCCAGCCGCAGAGATTTTCCTGATCCCAGGAGGCTCATAAGCCCATCCTTAACCCTTTTCAGCATGGCAGGAATTTTTGTCTCTTCAGGCATCATTTGATATTGGATTTCCCAAAGGGGACGACCAAGGACATCTTTCAGTTCCATCCCGGTAATTTGCTCCTGACGCTGGTTCCAATTGGTGATCTTGCCCTGTTCGTCAACCACGGCGATGCCGTCTGTGGATTGTTCGACCAGGCTGCGGTATTTGGCTTCACTATCACGCAACGCATTTAAGGACCGTTTGTTCTCCTCCCGCAGAAGTTTCTCTCTCATTGCCCGGTGCACTGCCTCCCCCAGGCGTCCAAGGCGGTCTTTCAGCAGGTAGTCCGTGGCTCCCTCGCGCATGGCTTGCACAGCCACATCCTCACCAATGCTGCCAGAAACGATGATGAAGGGGATGTCCACCCCGCGTTCCCTCAGGATTTTCATGGCGCGCCAACCGTTGAATTGCGGCAGCGACCAGTCAGCCAGAATCAGGTCGGGCATCGTTTCAAGCGCAGCCAGGTATTCTGGCTCGGTCTCCACGCGCTCCCATGCGGGGTTGAAACCCGCCCGGTCTAATTCATGGCGGACCAACTCGGCGTCGGACTCCCGATCTTCGACCATCAAAACACGGATTGAGGTGGGCATGCTCATCTCCCGGGGCTGCTATTCATCGCTGGTGGTAGAGACAATCATTGAAGGAATGATTATCTGGTCCACAGGTGTAATTATGCATCCTCAAAGCACCGGCGGCTGGTTCAGCAGCAACCAGTAAAGACCCAACTGCCTGACTGCCTCGGTGAACTGCTCGAAGTCCACCGGCTTGATGATGAAACTGTTCACCCCCAACCGGTAACTTTCTATAATATCTTGTTCCTCGCGCGAGGAGGTGAGCACCACCACTGGTATGAGGCGCGTGCGCTCATCGCCTTTAATACGTTTCAGCACTTCCAACCCGTCCACCTTGGGCAATTTCAGGTCCAGCAGGATCACTTTCGGCGGGCGGTTGATAAGGCGGTCGGAAAAAGCTCCGGTGCCAAACAGGAAATCCAGCGCCTCTGCACCATCACGCGCCACATGAATGTTGTTGGCGAGGTTGTTTTTCTTCAAGGCGTGCATGGCCAGTTCCACGTCGTTGGGATTGTCTTCGACCAGCAGGATTTCCATTAAATCATTGTTCATCATATGCCTCCATCAAGAGAGAAGTAAAATATAGCGCCTTTGTCAAGTTCCGCCTCGCCCCAGGCACGACCCCCGTGGCGGTGGACAATGCGTTGTACGATCGCCAGGCCCACTCCGGTACCCTCGTATTCTTCCGCCCGGTGTAAGCGTTGGAACACACCGAACAGCTTGTTCGAATATTGCATGTCAAAGCCCACGCCGTTGTCCTTGACGAAGTAAGTCCACCCAGCATCTGACTGCTTCGCACCGATTTCAATCTGCGCCTCTTCACGTTTACGGGTGAACTTGAACACGTTGGCGATCAGGTTGATCCATACCTGTTTGAGCAGCGCCGGATCTGCCTGGCAGTCTGGCAGATCGCCAATTGTGACTTTAACCTTGCGCTGCCCCTGGTCGTCCCGCAATTCTGCCACCACCTGGTTCACGATCTCCATCGTTACCACAGTCTTCTTGGTAAGCGGCAGGCGGCTCAGCCGCGAGAAAGCCAGCAGGTCTTCGATCAAGTGCCCCATCTGTTGAGCATTGTTCCTCACCAGGCCCAGGTAGCGTTGGGCTTCGACAGGGAGTTGCGGAGCATATTCCTCGAGCAGGATGCGCGAAAAGCCGTCCATGGCCCGCAGCGGCGAGCGCAGGTCGTGCGAGATCGAATAGGAGAAGGCTTCCAGTTCCTGGTTGGCTGCTTCCAATTGGGCAGTGCGCTCTTGTATGGCAAGCTCTGCCTGTTTTCGTTCGGTGATGTCCATGATGGCCGCCACTCTCACCTTGCGGCCTTCGTATTCCACCCCCCGGACACGAATTTCCATGGCGAACCTGGTGCCGTCTTTCCTCATCCCGGTTGCCTCATAGGGTCCGACACTGCCCGAGGCGATCTCCTTTTTTACGGCCTCGATCGCTTCTGGAGCGACAGTCATGGGAAGCACCTGTTTCCCTGGCAATTCATCCGGTTCGTACCCAAACATCCGGCAATATTGGCTATTTGCGCTGAGGAGGACGCCGTTATCGTGAATGGCGATGGCCTCAAAAGTGGCGTCTGAGAGGCGGCGAAACTGCTCCTGGCTCTCCTGGAGTGCCTCTTCCGCATTTTTACGTTCAGAGAGTTCCTTTTCCAGCTGCCGGTTGGCAGCCTGGAGTTGCCTGGTTCGTTCCGACACCCGCTTTTCCAATTCGGTATTGAGTTTGCGGATTTCCTGTTCTGCCTGGACGCGTTCGGTGACGTCCCGGGCGTACAGGTTTACATACTTATCCTGCGGAGAAGGAGCGATGGCAACCGAAAAAGTCCGTTTTCCGCAAGGAATGTCCACTGTTGTTGTAATACCGGTTGTAAAGGCGTCGTGAGCCAATCGATTTAGTACTTCAGGAGCAGGTTTATTCAGGCCCAATTTCCATGGTTTTAAAAGCGTGAAAGCAGCTTGGTTTCCGTAAATAATCCTGCCGTCATTCCTGATCCGCAGCACGGGGTTGGGGTTCTCCGATGGGAATCGTGCCAGGTCGCGGATGGTCTCTTCCGCCTGTTTGTGCTCACTGATGTCGATGGACAGGATAAAAATTCCCTCCGGAACCGGCTGGATGCTGAGTTCGAACCATCCTTTCGTTCCATCCGGGTATGCAAATTCATTTTGCATATGCTGGGGGGTGCGCTCGTTCATACAGCGGCGCAGGACGGAAAACAGCTCCGTGTTTTCGATGCCAGGATATGCTTCCATCATGGTATGACCCACCAGGGCCTCTTTCTCCTGGTGACCATGCATGGCAACCGCGTCGTTTACATAGAGATAGCGCCAGTCAAATCCGATGACCTGGCATCCCTCCAGCATGGCGTCCAGCAATACCCGATACCTGCTTTCACTTTTCCGGAGCGCTTTCTCCGCCTGTTTGTGCTCGGTGATATCGGTTATCGTCCCTTCAAGGTATCCCTCCCGCGGGTGCAATTCGATCGAAGCCAGGACGTCCTTAACTTCCCCATTTTTTGCGATCAATTGGGCTTCATAATTGGATAAAACTCCCCCGTTATTCTTGAGCTGTCCCAACATGGTATCCCTTGTTTCAGGCGTAGCCCAGCGAATCCGCCCAGCTGATCCAAGCAGTTCTTCCTTTGAAAAACCCAGGATCTCCGCGAATTTATCGTTCACTTCCAAAAAGGCCGAGCTGTCGAGCCTGGTGCGGTACATGCCGATCTGGGCGTTATCAAAAAGCATGCGGTATTTTGTTTCGCTTTCCTTTAAAGCATTTCTCATTTGCTTTTGTTCTGTGATGTCCACGATGAATGCCACCCCCTTGAACCGTTCCTCATCCAGCATCGCCCCCGCCAGCAGGATGGGCACCCGGCTCCCATCCTTGCGGAAATATTCCTTCTCGAATGGAATTTTGTTGACCCCGACCTCCTTGAGTTCCGCAACGGAGGCTTCATCAAGATGGCGGAACTCGGGAGGCGTCATGTTGATCCAGTCGATCTTACCCGCCTCCAGCTCTTCCCGGGAATATCCCAATAAATTTAAGAATTTATCATTGGCATCCACGATTTGCCCGTTCATGTTCCAAAAGATCACCCCCACCAGCCCTGATTCGTAGAACCGGCGCAGATACTTTTCACTTTCATGCCGCGCCGCCTCAGACTTTCCACTCGTGCTGCGGCTTCGAGGATTCCGGGATTTCACCCCGGCGGATTTGGTTGGCGTTTTTTTTTGAGTTGTCCTCCTGGAGAGGACTGGAGTACCTTTTTCGGAAAGCATAAAATAGCTCCCATACTACTAAAAAAAAAATAGGGTACTAGACGGTAAGTGATCTGCAGTTTCCCATTCCACCCTGGGTATCGTGCGGCCGCTGTTGGCCTTTGGGGCGCAAACTTGCGCTCCTAAATACTATAATCCTTAATGTTTTATTGCGCAATCTCCTTCTTATCTATTGCCATTATGAATTTATTTCCATCCAGGATAAAGTGTCTTCCCGCCGGTCCTTTATCCTCTTCTATGAGATCGTGAGAGCTTAGCCGCGCTCATTGCTCTGCACCCTTTGTAAGGCTGAAAACAGGGCGAGCATGAGATCGATATCCAGCGGCTTGGTCAGCACCGTTTTGATCCCCTCCTTCATCCCCTGCTGGATGATCTCATCCGCCGCATAGGCGGTCATCAGGTAGGTGGTGAGTTTCGGGTGTGTTTTGTGCGCCGCCCGGTAAAGTTCCACGCCGTTCATGTCCGGCATGCGCACGTCCGTGAGCAGGATGTCCACCCGCTGCGTATTAAGGATCTGCAGCGCATCCTCCCCTGACAGAGCCACCAGGACACTAAATCCCTTGGCTTGCAGGATATCCGCCAGCGTGGTTGCCACGGCTGGCTGATCATCTACCACCAGGATGGTAAAAAGGTCGTCCATCCCTTATTTGACCTCCACCGGCAAGTACAGGGTAAAGGTGCTGCCCTTGCCCACTTCGCTCTCCACCTCGATCCAACCGCCGTTGGCCTCGGCGAGTTTCCGGCTGACTGCCAGCCCCAGCCCGATGCCCTTCGACTTGGTCGTAAACAGCGGCTCGAAGATGAGCTTCAAATTTTCGGGGGTGATGCCCATACCGGTGTCTTTCAATGAGATCGCCACCGTCCCCTTCTGCGGTCCCGGCTCCTTGCTCGGTTCGGAAGGACTCTCCGGGGTTGGTTTTACGCGGCGGGCACTGATGGTCAGCCTGCCGCCGCCCTTCGCCATGGCCTGGCAGGCATTCACGCTGAGGTTGCCCAACACCTGTTCCATCTGCCCCATGTCGGCATGCACCCGCGGCAGCTTCTTGGGCAGATTGAGTATTATTTTGATGTTTTCCGGCACCTGGAAGCGGGTCATGGTGCGGTTCACCAGTTCGGGTACCGACACCGGGCCGCGCTCCATCGATTCGAGCCGGGCAAAGTCCAGCAGGTCGGTGATGATCTTCTCGGAGGTATGCACTTCGTGCTCGATCATGCCGTAGTACTGCCTAACCTTCTCATCCGCATCCGGGCGGATATTCTTCAGGTAATAGATGGCGTTGGAGATGATCCCCAGCGGGTTGCGCAGTTCGTGCCCCACGCCGCCCGCCAGTTGACCCAGCACCGCCAGCTTTTCCTGGCGCACGATCTTATCCTGCGCCTGGCGCAGTTCACGGGTGCGTTCTTCCACCCGCTGTTCGAGCTGGGCGTTCAGGCTGAGGATCTGTTCTTCAGCCTGCTTGCGTGCCGTGATATCGTGAGCCACCCACAGCGAGGTGTCTTCTGTCAATGGGGAAATGGTCGTTTCGAATTGCATGGTACGGTCCCCGATGGGCAGATCGTATTCGACCTTGGCTGGTTGTTTTGTTTCCATGACCTTTCGAATGACATTGGTAAAGTTGTTTGCCTGTTCGGGTGGGAAAAAATCATGTAAAAGTTTACCCACCAGCTCCTCAGGCGGTTTTACCAGCAGTTCGGGATTGGTGGGGGCGATCTTGCGATAAACACCTTCCCGGTCGATCACCATCACTGCATCGTGCATGGAGGCGAACAGTGCCCTCAGTTCAGCCTCTGACTGGCGCAGGGCTTCCTCTGCCTGCTTGCGCTCGGAGATCTCCTGCTGCGCTTCCCGGTACAGGCGGGCATTTTGAAAGGCCAGCGAAAGGATATCTGCTGCTGATTGGATCATCATTACATCGGCATCGTCGAACTCGTTTGCGCGGTCACTCTCGACATTGAGGGCGCCGAGAAGATCACTGCCGCCCCGCATGAGGGCCACAAATTCGCTCCGCAGGCGCAGGTCCGCCCGGTGCCTTGACATCGTTCAGGTAGTGGGGGTCTTTCAACACGTCGTGCACCCACTGGGTTTTCCCGGTCTTGAAGGCATTGCCGATCACCCCCTTATGGATGGGGTAGGTGGCTCCCAGTTCGGCAGCCAGCCGCCCGGCCGCGCCGCGCACCACCCAGTGGGTTCCATTTTCATCGGGCAGGGCAATGCAAACGTGGGGGTACCCGGTAAGCCTGACGATCGTTTCGACGGCGGAGCGGGCGATCAGTCCCGGCTCGAGCTGCCCGCTGACGGCGCGCAGCACCTGGTACAAAACCTCGCGCTGACGTTCCACCTGCTTGCGCTCGGTGATATCTTCCACCGTGCCCTCATAGAAAAGAGGCCGGTTTTTCTCATCGCGCAGCAGGCGTGCACTTTCACGCACGTGGATGATGGAGCCACCCTTGCGCGTCCAGGCAGATTCAAGGCCGAGAACTTCCCCTTCCTTTTCGATCCTCTTCTGGAATTCCAGGCGCGGGTAGCCCGGCTCATAGCCTTCGGATCCCAGGTCGCGCCGGGAAAGTTCTTCAAAGGAGTCATAACCCAGCATGCTCACCAGGGCTGGATTTGCCAGCAGGATGCGGCCGTCTGGCGAGGTGCGGTAGATGCCGATGGTGGCGTTCTCGTAAAGGCTGCGGAAGCGCTCCTCGCTCTCGCGCAGCTCCTGTTCCGCCCGCTTGCGGCGGATGGCGATCGCCACCTGCGTTGAAACGAATTCCAGCATGTGCTGTTCCCGCTCCGTGTAGGCGTTCGGATCGGTATAGTGCTGGACGACCATGGCACCAATCGTTTTGCCTTCCACGATCAGCGGTACCCCCAGCCAGATCGCGGATGCCACTCCCAGCAATTTCACTTCCCCCTGGCGTTCCAGTTCGTCATGCACCGCCTGGGTGCACAGCAGGGATTTGCCGGTCCTGAGGATATAGGCGGTCAGACCTCTCCCGGGCTGGATCCCGCCCATGAAGGGTTCATCCGCGGCATCCTTGAAATAGGGGAAGCGCAGCAGGTTTTCGGCCTCATCATACAAGGTGATATAGAAATTTTCCGCCGGCATCACCGACGAGATGATCTGGTGGATTTGAGGGTAAAGCTCCTCCAGGGTCCTGGTTGTTTCCGCCGCCGCAGAGATCCGGTAGACCGCCTCCTGCAGAATTTGCGTCTGCTTGCGCTCGGTGATATCCCGGATCGATCCCAAAATGTAACGCTTGTTATCCATCTCCATCATGCTGGCGGAATAAGAGATGGTGATCAATTTTCCATCTTTTTTCCGGGCTCTCAATTCAAGGTCCCTTACCCGGCCTTTCGTCGTGAGGTCAGACAGCATTTTTTCCCGGTCAGCCGGGTTATGCCAGAGCCTGAGCTCGAGGCTGGTGCGGCCTATGGCTTCTTCCCGCGGGTACCCAAAAACATCTTCAAAGACCGGGTTGACTTCAAGGATCTTGCCGTCCTCCAGGGTGCTCCAGTAAAAGGCATCCAGCCCGGTCATGTAGGCTAAGCGGAATTTTTCCTCGCTCTTTTTCAAGGCCTCCCCAACCAGTTTTCCTTCGGTGATGTCGTGCGCGGAAGAGAGCGCCCCGCTTACAATTCCATCCCTATCCTTGAGGCTCCGGCACCACCAGGCCAACAGGCGTTTTTCCCCATCCTTGCGCCTCTGCCAGCTCTCCACGTAGATCACTTCCTTACTGCCCTTGAAGAGTGGGGATACGGCCTCATAGATGTCTTGTTCCCCCTCGAAATAGAAATCGGCTTTTTTACCGATCACATCTTCGCCGAAGAATTCCAGCCCCGATTTGTTGGCCCAGGTATACACCTTGTCCTGGTTCACCTCCATGAGGATGTCCGGGACGGCGGCCAGGATGGCTTCCTGGCGGGTGGACAGGCTCTGCAGGGCTTCTTCCGCCTGCTTGCGTTTGGTAATGTCGATCAGGGAGGAAATAAAATAGACCGGTTTACCATCATGATCCCGGCGGACTGCGCTGCTTAATTCCACCCACACCACGGAGCCGTTCTTGTGAATGTATCGCTTGGTTATATGAATTGACTCTGTTTCGCCAGACACCAGCTGGTCGATCGCCCGCTGGGTGAGTTCAACATCCTCCGGGTGGGTGATCTCCTGCCATTTCCGATGATTGAGTTCCCTCCTGGAATACCCGAGCATGTTGCCAAAGGCCTGGTTGACATTGATCTCGCCGCTGGGCAGGGTGATCGATTTCCCAATGAGCGAATGGTCGAACACGTATTTGAATTTGTCTTCGCTTTCCCGCAGCGCCTCCTCCACCTCCTTGCGCAGCGTGATGTCACGCGCCACGGCCAGGACCTCCACCTGCTGGTTTTTTCCACGCATCGGCACCAGGTACTGATCGTATACTCTCCAATGGCCCCCATCCCCCAGCCCCGTGAATTCGAAATGCTGGGTCGTCCCGGATTTCAGCGCTTTTTCCCAGTAGCCGCGGAATAGCCCCACGGATTTAGCAGGCATGTACTTGTACAAGCTGGACCCGATGACATCCTTTTCCTTAAACCCCCTGGCATAATGGTTCAAATACAAGTACATCCCGCCCTGGTTGTGCAGGGCAACATAGTCTGGCGTGGCGCTCACCAGGGATCGCCATTTTTCTTCAGTGTTGCGCAGGTCGGCCTCCACTTCCCTGGCCTGCTGCCGTTCCTCCACATGCCTGAGTTCGCGGGCCACAACGGATCCAAGCCTTCCCCAGGTATCCTTTTGCAAAACGTCACAGGCGCCGGCCTTCAATAATTCCAGGGCAGCTTCTTCCCCCATTTTGTCCGAAACCACAATGAACGGGATGTCCAGCCCGGAATTTTGCAGGACCTGGAGCGCGGTGATATTTTTCAGCTTGGGCAGGCTGTCGGACGAGACCATGACCTGCCAGTCCTGTTTCCTAATCACGGTGCGCAGCTGGGTTGCTGTTTTTACAAGCTCGAACGCAGGTTTATACCCTGCTCCTTTAAGCAGGTGCAGGATCAATTTCAGGTCGCTTTCACCGTCCCCCACGATCAAAACCGAAAGAGGTTTTGCCATGCCGTTCTCCTTTTAGTTGGCATCAAACACACCATCAACCCCCCGATAGGATCTGATTATCACACAATTTCCGATTATTTGTCTATACAAAGTCGCAATTTATTCGATTGCCCCCCGATCCATGGTAATGCTTGTGATTGAAGATGATCTTCTGCGGTACCTATATTTTCCCCGCCTGTCTCGTTGCGGTCCAAAGCAACAAGACCAGCATCACAACTGCCAGGGGCAGGATGAGTTGGTTTCCGATCGCTCCAGGAGGGGTATGGGCAAAAGTGACCGGCTTCATATACCCGATCAGTTCCCGCAAGAGAACTTCCAGGATGAGCATCAGGTACATTAACGGAACCAGCGACCGGTAGCGAAAGATCACCAGCAGCTGGATCAGAGCAAAGAGCAATTGCGAACTGCCCCACAGGGCAAAGGCAAAGATGATCCCACCTGCACCGCCCACCGAGAGATCCATCCCGGCGATGCTCCCCGCTCCGCCATCGGGAGCGAGCAGGTGGATGCAGCTTCGCACGGTGCTGATGATTGCATAGATAGCGAACACAGAAAAAGGGAATTTTATTCCGCGCAAGGTGTTGTCAACCTTGGGAGGGCAGGAGGATTTCAAATAGATTTTTCACCTGGGATTCCTTTTTATAAAGGCTTGCGGTAAATGGTATCGCATTTGACGACCTGAAAACCACAGCTTTCATACAGGCTTGTGGCGTTGCTTGAGCTGTCGCGGTCCACCACCAGGGCTGACTCGCTCATGCCGGCGGATTTCTGCGCCCGGAGGCTGCGGTTGATCAATGCGCGTGCCACGCCGCGCCGCCGCCATGCCCGGGTAACCCCGATCCCTTCCGTGTAGCCGCGCCGCCTCCCGGATTGTTTGTTCTCCTCATCGTCAATATATGTCAGCACATGTCCGATCGGTTTGCCGGTCGCCGTGTCCCACGCGATCTGCCAAAGCAGCGGCTGAAAGTGTGGATCTTTCAACCATTCCTGGTACGCCGCTTCGGTCGGTTCCGGCGCGCCCCATTCTTCCTCATCTACATCAAAAATGGACTCCCAGATGGCCTGGTATTGGTCAGGGGAGGCGGGGCGTATTTCAAGACCGTCCGGCAAGGGAAGCTCGGGAATGTCGTCGAGGTTGGGACGGACCATGTTATAAAAATACCGGACCGGCTGGTACCCTGCGCGCTCCAGCAGGAGGGCCGTCCCTTTTTGGAATTGCGAAACATTGACCTGCAAAACCTTGCTGCATTGGCAGGGATGCGTTTCCGCGATCTCTTTCAGACGGTTGTCCATCCAACCCAACAGGGCGCTGCCGATCCCTTTTCGCCTCCATGCCGGTAACAGGAAACCATTTTGCCTGTACAAGCGCAGGGACGGAGATTCTTCCTCCCACCATCCGCGCACATACCCGACCATTTCCCCCAGGACCTCTGCCATGAGCATGTCCGTGGTCGCATCGCAGTTGACCAGGTGCTGGTAACTGGCTGCCACATCCCCGGCCGTTAAATGGCGGATGTTCTGGTCTGCGGCTTCGCTGGCAGTGAGGATGGCGGCAATGGCAGCGAAGTCGCCTTCGCCCCGAAAGGGACGAAAGGTTACCCCAGGGATGGCGGGGATATTATTCACATCAGGCATGCCAGCTCCTTCATTATTATTATGGTCCGATGAAATTGGCTGTCGGCTGTTGTCAATTAATGTCGCTCTTCGCCAACCTTCCCGCCCGGGGGAAGACGCATTTCATTCCGCAAGAGGATGAGCACGGCCGCGAGGATCAGTGCGCCGCCCAACAGGGTGATCGGTTTCAGGATCTCCCCCAACAGCAGGGCGGCCAGCAGCACCGTCACCACCGGCTCGAGGGTGGAGAACATGGCTGCATTGCTTGCGCCAATGCGTTTCAAACCGGCCAGGAAGGTGACCACGGGGATCACCGTCGCGATGATCACGATCACCCCGATAACGACCCAGCCCCTGGCTGCCTGCGGCAGATGCGCTCCGTTCACCACCATCAACAGGCTGGACATGACTCCTGCAGATAGGAAGATCACTGCTGACGACTGGATGGCGGAAACCTGCTGCATCACCTGTGTGCCGACGATGATGTAGACCGAATAGATGGCCGCGGCCGAGATCGACAGCAGGATGCCGGGCAGCTGCCCGCCTTCCGGTCCCACGGTGAGGGCCAGTCCCACCAGCGCCAGCCCCAGCGCAAAGATCTTGATGCGGTTGACCGGCTCATGGTGAAAGACCACCGACAGGATCACCACGAAGACCGGGTAGAGATATAAAAGCAGGGCTACCAGCCCGGGGAAGCATACTTGAGCGCCGTCAGGTAGGCGAAGGCTTGCCCCACATATCCGATGGCGCCCATCCCAACCAGGCGGACCAGGGTCCCGCCGCTGCGGCATCCTTTCGCCGCGCAATAAAAGCAGCACCAGCAGCACCAGCGCTGCCAGCGAGAACCGCAGCGCCATGATCGACAGGGAGTCCAGTCCCTCCGCGAAGGCAAAGCGGCCGAGGATGCCGAGCGTGCCGAAGGCTGCCGCCGAGAGGATGATCAGCAAAATTCCAACCAGGCGGTTCATGGGATTCACCGTGGGCATTTCTTACGAGGGGGATCCACAATGATTCGGAAGCTAAACATATATATTATGCATAATGAGCCTGGTAAGGAATTCTTTCCTGGGATGATGACAGGCAGGTTACCCAGCGTTTTCAGGAAATTTGACATTTGACTTACTCCCAAACCGTGCGCACAAAAAACCAAATAGCTGCAGCGAGGATCAACAGCCACGCAAGGATAATGAGTGATGGCTCCAACTCGGCTGACAGGCTTTCCATGCTGCAACGAATCTTCCGCTTGTTTTCGAGCGTCAATCATCACCTGTGCAGGGATCATTTTCAAAGCGAGTGTGATTCCCAAAGGAACAATGATCAGATCATCCAGATAGCCAAGCACTGGAATAAAATCTGGAATCAAGTCAATTGGACTAAAGGCATAGGCTAACACTAAACCCAGAAGGACCCTGGCATACCACGGAACCCGTGGATCGCGGACGGCGATGGTCAAGGCATAAGATTCATTTTTTATGAACGCGGCGTAATTCTTTAATTTCGCGATCAACCGGAACTCTCCTGAATCAATGTCATTGTGCAAGCAGGCCGCCCAACCATGATCCAAAAAGGTTTACTTCTAATCATCCATTTCGATCATTTATTGGAATTCTTTCCGGAGCTGGTTAATGTCCAAAGCAGGCGTGATATGAACGCAGGCCGGCATTTTTGCCAGGCGATCTTGGAGGATCGCAATGCCATGATCGACAGGGCATCCATCCCCTCTGCAAAAGCAAAGCGGCCCAGGGTGCCGATTGTGTCGAAGGCTGCCGACGAGAGCATGATCAATAATATTCCAACGAAGCGGTTCATGGCATTCATCGAAATATTCCGCACGAAATGGCCGAAAAATGATCCGGTAGGTTAAATCGATATATTATACACACGGTGCATGGGATGATATTCATTTTGGGATTGCCCAACCACACGACAATGGCAATCCCAACCCCTACTTTATCAGGTTTTGGATTTTTACCCCACCGTGATTATTAGTTTTCCCTGGGCGTGTCCTTCTTCCAGGTAGCGGACAGCCTCAGGCACCTCACTCAAAGGATACCTCCGCTCGATGAGCGGGTTAATTTTCCCAGTTTCAAGCAGTTCTTTAAGACGGACCAGGTCCTCCTGGTTGAATTTCGCGATTCCCATAAAAGCGAATTTTTGCCCCCCGGTTCTTGTCATCATTGGACCCAACACCAGCACCTGGAAAATCTGCGCCAGCTTGCCTCCCGCCACCACGTAATTCCCCTTTGGGCTCAACGCCCTCCGATAACCTGCGATCGAATGGTATCCGTTGGCGGCGAAGATCAGGTCATATTCCTGTCCGTTCCTGGTGAAATCCTCACGGGTGTAATCGATCACGGCATCCGCCCCCAGAGCGCGCGCATTGTCCACATTTCGTGTGCTGCAGACCGCTGTGACCTCGGCCCCGAACGATTTGGCGATTAACACTCCAAATGTGCCCACTCCCCCCGAGGCACCCTGGACCAGCACCTTTTGCCCGGACTGGAGTTGTCCCATGCGCAGACCCTGCAGCGCAGTGGTGCCTGCCACGGGCACAGCTGCCGCCTGTTCAAAGGACACGTTGGATGGCTTCGGCACCAGGAAATCTTCACGGGCGCATACGTACTCGGCAAAACCCCCGGGCGTGGCTCCGAACACTTCATCGCCTGGTTGGAAGTGCGTCACGTTCTTGCCCACCGCTTCCACCCGCCCTGCGATGTCAGTTCCGATCCGCTGCCGTTTTGGTTTGAAAAGCCCGGTACCAAGCAGTCGGGCCAGGAATACTCCTTTTACCGGAGCCAGGTCGGCAATATTAACGGACGCTGCAACCACCTTCACCAATACCTGGTTATCGCCGGGGGTGGGTCTTTCCACCTCCTTGAGCTGCAGCACCTCCAGCGGGTCCCCGTATTTTGTGCACACGATCGCTTTCATTGTTCCCTCCACGCCCGGCTTTATTCGAGTTCAGTTTGTCTCTGGGATCCCCCTTCGTGCCTCATTCCTTCTTGGGTGCGATATTGACCATCCAGTTGATCCCGAACTTGTCGGTGCACATCCCGAAGGTATCCCCCCAGATGGCTTTCTCGAGTGGCATCGTGACCATCCCTCCGGCGGATAGTTTTTTGAAGAATTCCTTCAAATCCTCTTCGTTCTCACCGGTGAGCGACATGCTGATGTTCGCCCCCGGACGGTACTCCATGCGCGCCGGGGTGTCGGATGCAAAGAAGGTGAGGCCTGCCCCGGCATTCAGCTCCGCATGCATGATCAGGTCATCTTCGGCCGGGGGTCGTGGATGCGTGGTAATCCTTGAATGTGTTCAATTTAAGCTTGCCGCCAAACACGGACTTGTAGAATTCCATGGCCTGGCGGGCGTTGCTCTTGAAGCTCAGGTACGGGTTCAACTTGGTTTTCATATTACCTCCAGTTCACAAAGGAATATATCCCACATTATATATCCAAATAATCCGTATAGCAATATTATTATGTAGGGGCATCTTCAGCTGACCAATAACCCCCTCTATTTGTTTGGTACTCGAAATGGGGGAGGCAGGAAGGGCGAACGGACCGGTTTGAGGCCGCCAAGCGGGTCCCCTCGGAAACCTTCGGGGACGAGGTGCTCGCATCGTTGACACCTGCACCCCTGGCGCTACCCGCCTGGACAGGTGTGCACCAAACGCAGTGCGGTGCAAGTGTGCGGTATTGGGCGGCTTGCCCGCCAAGCGGGAGCTGCGCGAAATGTAGCAGGAAGCATCGGGCTCTCTTGAGCCTGATGCGGTCAACGTCGGTTCGAAGCCGACGTTCACCGTGAAACAATGCGATATTGAGCAGTCTGACGTGCCAGAACGACTAGAAACGACTGAGAGACTTAAGCATCTTTTTTCGATGATGACTGTGTGAAACATTTTTTTACGACACGATTTTAAGGAGGAATCTCTAATTGCCCTACCCCATCCCTCCCCAAATCATTTGATTTGGGGAGGGTGCCAGGTTGGAATGGGCGTGGTGGAGATATTTCCACATGAGGCAAAAAACGATGCAATGTGAGAAATCTGGCGAGCCAAAACGAATACCATGGATGCCTCACAATGCCGACGACTGCACCCCTGGCACTGCCCCGGTGTCCTTGCGGGAGGGCAGGTGTGCACAAAACGCAGTGCGGTGCAAGTGTGTGGGAAATGGAATCATATATGGTGATCAAGGATTTCCCACACCTGCAAATCCAAACAGGATGACCAGTATGGCTCGCTGCGGAATACCGAAGAGACGATGCAGGTTCAACAGCACCGACGACGCCCGCCGCGGGCTGGGTTGGTCATCAGGTTCAAAACTGCAGGAAGGTATTATCAACGACGGGTTGCTGCCAAGTTAATTATAGAACATATTTTCTGTTATGTCAAGTGGGAAAAGAGAAAGAAAGGGGCGAGACATGCTGTATAAGGCAAGGACAAAGGTAACAACTAGTGCAAAGACTTAGGTAACACTTTCACAGGATAATTCATGGCATAAGACCGCAAGCGAGGAGGTTAATATGCCGTGGATGGAAAGAAGAGTGAAAATGTTACGCGAAGAATTCATTATCAGAAGTGAGCACGATGACCGGAATTTCAGCGCCCTGTGCGAAGAGTATGGGATCAGCCGCAAAACTGGATATAAGTGGCTGAAACGATACCAAGAAGAGCAAAGTTTGGAGGATCGTAGTAGAAGGCCAAAGAAGAGTGGATCAAAAACGGATGAGCAGATAGAGCGATTGATCCTGGATTTGCGGCGGGAATATCCTGGTTGGGGGGCACGCAAGATACAGGCATATTTAGCGGCAAAGGTCACAGCATGCCTAGTGTCCGGACAGTAAATAACATATTGGGAAGAAATGGGATGATATCCAAGGAAGCTTCCCTTGCCCACCGACCTTTCAAACGATTTGAACGAGAACGGAACAATGAGCTGTGGCAGGCGGATTTCAAGGGTGACGTCCTGATGGCGGATGGGGAGCGGTGTTACCCATTGACGATATTGGATGATCATTCAAGATATGCCTTGCTCATCGAGCCCAAACGGGATCAAAGGGATGTATTGGGGAGTTTTCTGGCGAGTTTTCCGAATGTTTGGGCTGCCAGAAGCTGTTTTAACCGACAATGGACCAAGTTTTGCGGGGTTCAAGAACGGATACACCCTGTTCGAAAGGGCATTAATGGATCAAGATATCTTGCCGAATTCATGGCCGGGTCCATCATCCCCAAACTCAGGGCAAAATAGAAAGATTCCATCGATCCATGGACATTGAGGTTCTTAAGGTTCATCGGATCCAGAATTTTGCAGATGCGGTGATGGAACTGGAGCGCTGGGGAAGACTCTATAACCATGAGCGTCCCCACCAAGCGCTAGGAGATCGTTGCCCTGCCCAAGTGTACACTTCCAGTTCTCGGGAGTATCAGGAGAATGTTTCCCCGTATGAATATAGTTCACAATATCGCTTATTCAAAATCAACAACTGGGGCTTTCTGAGGTTTGCCAATTACCAAATCTATATCAGTGAAACATTCAGGGATACTCGGGTGCAATTAATTCCAAACAGTGAAGATGACATTGCGCTGGTGTGTTACCGCAATTTCATCGTTGCCAAGATCGATGTAACCAAGGGCGAATTGTTGTCTCGGAAAGCTTATCGCTTGAAGCCTAGTGTATGATACATTAGTGTTACCCATGTGGTTGCACAACCTGTTACCTATGTTGCTGTAAACAACATGTCTCGCCCCTACCAAAACCATCCAACCCGCCGTGCGGGTTTAAACCGGGATCGGTTAGCGCAATTGTCGCATCATTCAAATCGTCGGTCTCTCGAATCGCTTCATCAGAATTAAAAACCGCAAATATCTGGCAGCGAAATTTCTACGATCACATCATTCGCGATTCGGCCGATTACGAACGCACTGCCTCGACCATCCAGGATAACCCGCTCAACTGGTCAAAGGACGAGGAGAACCTCAATCTTTCACCAAAATAAATATTGCCTCTTGACTTAATAGCACATTTGTTCTAAAATATACATAGGCAAGGGACGGCCGCAAGCTCCGTCCCTTTTTTGTTTTTAAGTTGCGCGCCGTCCCCTGCCTGATCCTTCAATGTCCGCCAATAACAAGAAAAGGTGATCCTGATGCCCACCCCAAAGCACCCGCCAACCCACCCCACCCCCTGTGACGAGATCATTATCCTGCGTGAGAAGGTCCAATCCCTTGAGCAGTGGCGCGCCTCCACCGAAGCCGACCTCAAGGAGATCCGCGACGTCATCTCCCAGGTCAAGCTGCTCATCACCCTCTCGATCGGGGGAGGCGGCCTCTCCATAATCACCCTGCTGATCACCATCTCCAGGCTTGTCAGTCGTTGATCAACCATGACTGCGTCCTGCGACCCTCGCGGGAATTATTCTCCCATCAGACCAACCGACCTTCAGACCAACCATAACTGCGACGATCGGACCCTTGAAAAATGACTTCCTCCCAGCCTGCTTCCCCCACTCGTAAAAAGCGCAAAGGCGGCGGACAACCCCGCAACCGCAACGCCCTCAAACACGCCCTCTACGCCCGCTACTATGCCGACGAGACCCGGGCCACCCTGCTCACCTGGGAATCCACCGACTTCATTGCCGAAGCCCATCTCCTGCGCGCCAGCCTGGATGCGATGGCCCAACTCCTGCTGGGTCAGGGTGACCTGTCTGTCGCCGACAAGGTGGCGCTGCTTAACGGCATTTCGCGTGCCTGCAACACCCTCACCCTGCTCGTCCAGCGCAACCAGCTTCTGAACAGCCGGGACGATCCCATCTACATCGCCTGGGAGGACACCACCAGCGAGCTTGCCTTCTTCACCGATGGGGTACCGCCCGAATAGGAAGAGAGCACCGCATGGACCGAAACCACCGCATCGCCCGCCGCATCTGGCAAGACCCTGAGTACTTTGTCCTGCAAAGCTTCCAGGCTCGAATTACGCAGATACCAGCGCGACATTCTTTCTGCCGTCATCAATTCCATCCGCACCAAATCCGGTCATTCGTTTGTAATCGTTCTGGCGCGTCAGACCGGCAAGAACGAGCTGCAGGCGCAGTTGTTCACCTACCTGCTCGCCGTCCTCTCCCGCTACGACCTCAACATCGTTTCCGTTTCCCCCTCCCTTGCGCCCCAGGGTTTCACCGCCATGGACCGCCTCGAAAAGGTGCTCTCCCGCAACCTCTTCACCCGCGGCATCTGGAAGCGCTCGCAGGGGCACAAATATTCCGTGGGTTCTGCCCAGCGTGACTTTCCTCTCCGGTCACCGTGCCGCCCATGTGGTCGGCGAGACCGCCCACCTGCTCCTTTCTGTTGACGAAGCCCAGGACGTCTCCCCTTCACTATTCGACAAACGCTTCGCCCCCATGGCTGCCGCCCACAATGCCACCCGTGTCTTCTGGGGCACCCCGTGGACCTCGGACACGCTGCTCGCCCGTGAAATGCGCCGCGCCCGCCGCCTCGAAAGGACCGACGGCCTCCGCCGCCTGTGGGTGGTCCCCGCCGACGAGGTGGCCCGGGAAGTCCCCTCCTATGCTGCCTTCCTGAAAGGGGAGATCGAACACCTGGGCCGCAATCACCCCATCGTCCGTTCCCAGTACTTCTGCGAAGAGATCGACGCCCAACTGGGCATGTTCACCGCCGCCCGCCTCGCCCTGATGAACGGTGACCAACCCTCCCACGCGGACCCGCAACCTGCTACCGTTTACGCCTTCCTCCTCGACGTCGCCGGTCAGGACGAAGCCCGCATGAACGATCTGGCCCGGCGAATCGGGCGGCGCCCCGCTCTCCAACCCCGGCCGGGACAGCGTTTCCCTGACCATCTGCCAGCATCGACCTGGGCACCCTCCCAACCCTGCTTGCCCCCACCTATCGCTTCGTCCACCGCCAGCAGTGGACCGGCGAGAATCACCTGGATGTTTTCGGTCAATCCTGCAAAACCTCGCCCAGACGTGGAACCCGCAGTACATCGTCATCGATGCCAGCGGGGTGGGCGAGGGACTTTGGGCCATGCTGGACAAAGCCTTTCCCACCAGGGTACTGCCGGTCAAATTCAGCAGTCAGGTGAAAAGCGAGATCGGATGGCGCTACCTCGCCATCATCGAGACTGGCCGCTGCAGGGATTGCTGCCTCACGGACGATTTGCCAAGCAAATCGGTACGCGCGCAGTACGACGCCTGCCAGTCCGAGATCCTGCCTGGTCCCGGCAAGCTGCTGCGGTGGGGCGTCCCCGAAGGCAAACGCGGCGCTGATGGTGAGCTGATCCACGACGACTACCTGCTGGCCGATGCCCTCATCGCCGTGCTGGACTACCTCGAATGGCACGTTAGCACCGAAATATTTGTCAGCGAAGGTTTTGATCCACTGGAAAATATTTCTTAATCACACTATTAGACTTCAGACGAAGAGGCTTTTCCCAATGACCAATGAACCCGTCCAAACTTCCGTAACCGTTATAGAGACAGACAACACCATCACCCTGGGTGCTGCCAGCTGGGATAACAACTTTCGAGACCGGCTCAATTACGATCGACAGAATATCCTTACCCAGGCCATCACCGCATGGAGATCCAACCCGATCGCCAGGCGGATCATCGAACTGACCACCGAGTTTGCCGTAGGGACTGGCTTCACCTTCACCGCCCCCAAGACCATCGAGAGATTATCTGCTCAAGTTTTGGCGGCATCCGCTCAATGACCTGGACGAGCAGCTGCCTGAATGGGCGGACGAGGCCTGGCGCACAGGGTGACCTGTTCCTGCTGGTGCAGCGTGGACGCGGGCGGTCAGATGTATGTCCGTGCCCTGCCATCCGAAAGTATTGGCATCATCGAGACCATGCCGACAATGACTACCGCCAGGAGACTCCGGTACAAAAAGGATGCACGGACGAGAACCCATGGCCGGCATATCAACGTGGCAGCAATCAAGACTTCTTTCGTCCTGCATTTCCCGCTCGAATCGAGCCGTGGGCGCTTCCTTCGGCGAGAGTGATCTTGCCCCCGTGCTGTACTGGATCAGTCTCTATCGCCAGTGGCTGGAAGATCGAGCCAGGTTGAACTATTTCCGTCAGATGTTTTCGTTCGTCCTGACCCGCCCATTTACCAGCCAGGCAGAGAAAGACAAATACATGCGCGACTTTGCCTACAAGCTGCCAAAGAAGTCAGGCGGAGTGCTTGGACTTGATCCCACCGAAACCCTTGAAGCCCTCAACCCCCAGCTCGCCAGCGGCGAAGCAGAGACGGATGGTATGGCACTCAAACGCATGATCGCCACCGGCGTGGGCATCCCCATGCACTTCTTTGCCGAGCCTGAGAGCAGCACCACGCACCACCGCCGAGGCAGCCGGCACGCCCACCTTCAAACGCTTCGAACGCCGCCAGCAGTACATCATCAATGTTGTTCGCCACTTGCTGACCGTGGCAGTCGAGATCCGATCGAGGTCCACGGTCAGTGGTCAAGAACTTGGAGATAAAGATCAGCGCACCCGACATTACCGAAAAGGATAATGCCAACCTTGCCATCGCAGTGCAGAGAATAACCAGCGCATTTGCCCCGCTTTACAATGCGAAATTGATCGATCCCAAAGAGTTTATCCGACTTGTTTACCGCTTCGTGGCAGAGACCCCGCCCGAGAAGATCGGCAAGTTTGTGCCGGTCGATATGCGCGGCGGAGGGACCGGAAAAGCACCGGGCTCCGCCTCGCTTCCCAATAAAGACCCATCCGACCCGAATAGAAAAGACCTCCAGGCAGACTAAAGCGCCTTGCGTCCCCTGCTACGAGGGCTTTGATAGAACAGATTTTCAGTTACTGCAGTAAGGAGGAACATGGAAAAGATCACCAGGCTAAATCTACAAACCACCACCACCCCCAAAGGGATCGAGGTGATCGCCATCACTGCCGGCATCGGCAACGGCTGGACTTTCAGCGCAGACGTGCTGCAAGCCAGCACTCCCCTATGGGACAAGGCGGAATGCTACACCGATCACATATCATCCCGGAACGGGACCCAGGCACATCACAGCGTCAGAGACCTGGGCGGCATCCTGTCAGATCCACAATGGGACGAAGCCAGCCAGGGCATCCGTGCCATTCTGAAGCCGGCTGGACCAGCTGCACAGGTGGTACGCGATGTGGCAGCTGCTTCGATCGAACACCCTGCCTTGCCCCTTGGCTTGTCCGCAGACATTCTTATGCGCGTGGACAAGCAGACCGTGCTGCAGATCGTCAAGGTCCGCAGCCTCGACATTGTCACCCACCCCGCACGTGGAGGAAAGTTCGTCCGTGTGCTCCAGAGTCAGCGGGCGGATCAACCGCCCGCTAGGCCTGCCGCCGATACGAATGGCGGCAAAGCAAAGGAGTCAACTATGGACGACGAAGAAGAAGCTGATCGAGAACCAACGAACAAGAGCAGCCCACGCCTGAGCAGATCCAGGCGGAAACGCTCAAGCAGACCCAGCTGCAGGAGCAGATGGACGCCAGCAATAACCTGCTCAAAGAGCAGTGCAAGTACCTGCTTACCAGCGCGCTTGTCAGCTTCCAGGTTGCCCGAAGTGACACAATCCCGCCTCCGCAAGGTTTACGAGGGGACAGTGTTTCAGCCGGCGCAGCTGCAGATCGCCATCGACGAAGCCAAAAAGGAAGTCAGTGAATTGACTGGCAGCCTGGCAGTGCAGGGACCAGCGCGCATCACTGGCATGTTCAACACCGAGGATCAGCTTTCCATGGCGTTCGACGATCTTTTCGGCATCCAGCGCGAGAAAGGCAAGGAGAATATCAAGGTCGCCAGGCTGCAGGGGATCAGGGAAGCCTATCTCATGCTCACCGGTGACTATGATTTCCGTGGTGGCTATGATCCAGTACGCGCCATGCTTGCCACCACCGCCGACTTTACCGGACTGGTCAAGAATGCCCTGAATAAGATCATCGTTTCATCGTTTGAAACGGTCGGACGTGCTGGCTACGACTGGTGGAAAGCGATCGTCAAGGTCGAGCACTTCAACACCCTGAACGATATCACCGGCACACTGGTCGGAACCGTTGCCTCCCTGCCGTCCGTCGCAGAACAGGCGGAGTACACCGAACTTGCCATCGGTGACAGCCCCGAGACCGCCAGCTTTACCAAGTATGGCGGATATATCCCGCTCACGCTCGAAGCGATCGATCGTGACGAGACCCGCAAGCTCATGCAATACGCGGTCGAGCTGGGGAATGCAGCCATCCGTAATATCTCCGAGCAGATCGCTGCCATCTTCACCGCCAACTCACACGCCGGCGCAGCCATGGCGGATGGAGCAGCCCTGTTCAACGCCACCGCAGTAACCACAGCCGGCGGACACGCCAACCTGCTCACCACAGCCCTTGGCACGGATTACACCGCCTGGACAGCTGCAGCCACCGCAGTATGGAACCAGCCCTTACTGGTCAAGAACGCCACCGGCTACTATGGCACAGGTAAGAAACTTGCCATAGATCCTAAATACTGCTTGGTCCAGCGCACGTTGAAAGCCCAGGCGGAAGCGTTATTCCTTCCCCGTTGGCAATCAGAAGTCGATGCAGTCGCCACAGCCGGCGGACCGACCTGGGGTGGCAGGGTGATTCCCATTTGCGTCCCCGAGTGGACAGATACCGCAAACTGGGCTGCTGTTTGTGATCCAGCCATCGCCCCCAGCATCATCCTTGGCGAACGCTTCGGCTTGGTCCCCGAAGTCTATATAGCCAACCGCGAGACAGATCCCGCCGTGTTCATGAACGACGAACACCGGCTCAAGATCCGCCAGTTCCTTGCCATTTGCGTAGGGGACTTCCGTCCGCTGCACAAGAATAATATCGCGGATTAGCCAAGGCGGCTTCGAGCCGCCATTGGCAACTCTGACGGCATGAGCCGTCAGAGCTAATCCTGTTCTCTATTCGAACATTTATCAGGGCGGAGGAAGTCCAATCTCCGCCCTCCCAACAGGAGAAAATGAAATGATCCACAATACTCACTTCACTCAATTCATTCCCCCCACCCTGTTCCATGCCGTGACAGGTACGTTCACCGATGCAGCCGGTGATGTGGCTGGCACGATCGCCATGAACCGTGCAGCTGCCAATGAGACCAGCGTGATCACCATTCCCATCATGATCCCCAGCAATTCAGTTGCCCTTACCGGCTGCAAACTTGCCAGCATCGAAGTCGATTACCAGGTCAAGACCGGCGAACCCACCTCCCTCACGTGGACACTTAACAAGGTGACCCGTGGTGCAGAAGGCGCGGTAGCCGTGGTCGCAGCAGTGACCAAGACCGATACGATCGCAGCTGCAGACAGCCATGCCGTGGACGAACACAAGCAGGTGATCACCATCACCACACCCGAATGGGTGGACAATGATGTCTATTATCTGCTGCAGATCAGCCTGGTTGCCGGTGCTACCAACAGCACTGAGAAATTCCTGGGTGCATTCGCCAATTTTACTTTCCGAGCGTGACCCATGTTAAATAATACCCACTTCGCTCAGATCATTCCCTGTACTGGTGTTCATATTGTCACCGGCACATGGACGATGGCAGCCGGCGCAGTTGCCGGCACGATCGCCAGGCATAAGGCAGCCGGCGCAGAGACCGCAGTCGTAACCGTTCCTGTTCAGATCCCCAGCAATTCGATCGGACTGCAGGGATGCAAGCTGCTCAGCATTGAGCTGGATTATCAACTGCTTGATGCCGGCGCGGTTGCAGTGACAGCCGTCCTGCATAAGATCACCCGTGGCATCGAGGGCGCAGCAGCCAGTGCATCCCATCCCACCATCACTCAAAGTCTTGTCGCCGGCACTACCGCAGCCACAGAGAACAAACATAAACTTGTTGTCACCCTATCCACCCCCGAATGGATCGATCATGAAGCTTATTTCCTTTGTGAATTTTCATTCGAGTGTGCCGGTGTAGTGACCATTGATATTCTTTCTGCAGTGGTTAACTATACTTTCCGTGCTTAGACCAGGCGACATCCTGCCCCGCCTGATTTAAGGTCAGTTTCAACCCCTGGCGGGCACATTACCCCCCGCCAGGGGGACTGAAAGGAGAACCATGGACCTAAATTCTTTGCTTGTCGGATCGATCCCCCTTGTGGTGATCATCTTTGGACTGGTCGAATTCATCAAGAGCATGGGTTTGACAGGGCGCATCCTGACGGTTTTATCCATGATCGTTGGCATCTTGCTCGGACTTGGCTACCACGTCGCAACAAATGGCATTCCAGCCGGCTTTTCGGGCTGGTTTATTGCCGTTTGCTTCGGGCTTGCCATGGGACTGGTCGCCTCGGGCTTCTATAACTTTGCCAATGATCGCTTCCCCAAAATTGAAAGCCCTTACAAAGGATTGCTGAAATGACAGATATCCCATCCATCGTATTAGCCCTCGCAGAGAAAGAGGGCAAGACCCCGCTGGATTGGTTTGTAGCAGATGATCATGTGACGATTGTCTATGCCAGTGGTGAGAAGATCCGTTACGAACGCGATCCTGTAGGGGCAGGCCTTGTACCTGCCCGAAATGAATTGCCGCTCACCCCGCCTGCGTCTAAGAAACTGCCGGCGCGCCGACCGAAGAAGTGATCATCCGCCGATGCCAGTGGTGCGGTGATCCATTGCCAGCAAACTCACGCCCAAACCGCTTGTATCACTTTTCCTGCTGGAAGGAAGTGCATAACCAGCAGCGAGCGCGAACTCGCAGAAACGGAAGCGGATCAGGGATCGCATCCAGGTCCGCTTCCCACATCATACTTTTAACCCGATGAATATGCTTGGACTTGATTATGTTTATTTGCGACTGGAAAAGGAAATAACATGAGCGCAATCGCCACGTACCGAACCGCTATTCTTGCCTTGCTTACGGATGCTGGGTTGGCAACATTCAGTAACAATGACGTGGATGCAGCCCTCAAATGGGCGCTTGCCGAATATTCCCTTAAACGCCCGTTGATCAGAACGTATCAATTCGACGTGATCAGCACCACTACCATGCATGTAATGCCTACCGACTTGATCACCAGGCAAATTACTAAAGTTGAACTGTATGATGCTGATCCTGATAACATTTATGAACTGGCGCATTATGCTTTTCTTCGTGATGAGCAGTGGGCGATCAATACTCGCCAGGCAGTAGAAGCTGGCGAAACACTGCAGGTCAGCTACAGTGATATCCACACCATTGACGGACTTGACAGTGCAGCCGGCACGACCGTCCCCGATGCAGACGAACCCTTGCTGCAGCAGGGCGCAGCTGGACACGCCTGTCTCATCCGCGCCCGTAACCGCATTGAGACCATCAACATGAACCCCGATGTACTTAAACAATATAGGGAAGTGGCAGCAGATTTCCTATCCAACTTTATCGGCATCCTGATCAACGGAGATGCCCCCATCGTATCCCTGCCTGAATTTCCTACCGGACAAATTCTGATCTATTTCTATCCGACTATTAGACTGACTATAAGGCTAATCCTATGCCCCGCACTCTCGACGCTGCCCTGCTTGCAGCCATGAACGCCGGCAACTTCACCCCTTACTTCAAGGTGGAGCTGCTGGACAGTGATCGTGCATCTGTTCTATGGTGAACCACCGAAGTCACCGGCTTCGAGCTGGACGGATTGACCGCCCGGCGTGGAGTTTCATGATCCCACCAATGTCAGCGAATACACCACGTTTCGATTAATCCGTGGCATCACCGTGGACGGTGTCCCCAATACCATTACATCCAGCCAGTTCTATCCCACGCTCGACCGCCATGAAAAGCGGATCAGGTCGCTCGAGGGTCATGTATTTCCAGGTGAATACTTCACCACGCCAGGGGATGTGACCTATCATGAGATCATTGACACGATCTGCGCGGAGTATGGTCTTACGCCGGTGTTTGCGGACGGTGCAGCTGCATGGTTATCGTACCAGTTCTATCCCACCGGCAGAACGTTTACGCTCAACAATGCCAGGCAGTTCTTTACCATTCTCCGTCAGAAATATCTCATCTTTGCCACTGATTATGACGAGGACAATATTTACTTCTACCAGGCAGTGAATACCATCCCTGCTTATCCAGGTGGGTATGTCAGGGTTTACCCTGGGCTCGCAGCTGCACCCGGACCAGGCAGCATCAAATCCAAATCATTCCTGAGCAGGGACGAGAACAATACCACGCATACCAGCGGTCCAGCCGGCGCACCTATCCATAACTTGGGCTTTCTTAAATCAACTGCCTCCCATCCCGCCCGAACCAACTTCACCGATACCACCGACTGGATCGTGAAAGATCTTGCCCCCAATCTGAAATATCTGGACTTCGATAGTTATCTGGTCACCTTTGACTTGTTTAACCTGCAGCTCTATCCAGGCAAGGTCAGGGAGCTGTACGATCGTCAGCTGCATCCATCCTGGCAGTTTCAGATCCGCTTCCTGGATGTGTTCGCGAACACGGAGGGCGGAGCCATCCCCAGCACGATCGAAGCCAGCGCGCCGTACACGCCCATCAACGTCACCAACTTTGACAAGAACCTGAATTCAACCATCAACAATCTCCAGGCGTTAGCCGACAAGGTTGACGAGCTGGACTGCGGTCCCGCATTCTATGCCGACACGAATAAACCCGTTCCAGATGCAGCTGACTTGTTTATGTTGGTGGACAGCGATACTGTCACTCACTTGGTCAGAAATATATCATTCACAGATCTGGCAGCTGCAATATCTATTGCAGCACATGAACATAACCACGCCGACTTGACCAGCTTGGATTATGTTTCCAGCGGACATTCTGATTTTGCCGGTACGGGAGTGCATAATACCTTTAACGCTTCACAGATGATCGATGGCATCAATGACGAGATCCAGCTGCGTGTCCAGGGGCATTCTACTCAGACGACCAACCTACAGACTTGGGAGACTAGCGCGGCAGCGGTCAAGGCAGCGGTGGATATTTCCGGTCACCTTGGCTTGGGAGGTGTCCCTTTATCCAACTCTGTCATAACCATCCAGGAGACCATGTCCATCACGTCAGCAACAGGCGAGATGTATGGTGCATATATTCGCCCTCAATTTTTATCTACTACGATCGATGCCACAACCAGCGTCCAATACGGATTAACGTTCCTTGGCAAGACCCACGCTTCCAGTACCAAGAATTTTAATACGATCATCGGCATCCAGGGTGTTACCGCCCATGCTGGCACGGGCACACTTGCCCTGGGAAAAGGTCTCGATATTCAGATGGGCAATTACACGGGTTCGGGTGCTGTTGCTGATCTAAGAGGTATTTATATTACTGAGTTCAAATTAGGTGGCACGATCACGGTGGAATACGGTCTTTATATTGGCGCTTTGGATGGCGCAACTACCAATTATGCCATTTATACTTTGGCAGGGAATAATATGTTCAATGCCGGCGGTGATGCATCCTCCGACTTTCACCGTAAAGACTGACAATTACAATGCCATCTTTATTGATGCGTCCAACGAGAGCATCGTCTTAATGTCCAATGCAGCCGGCAAGGTTGGATTTTTCGCAGCTGCAGCCGTTGCACAACACGCCCATATTGCTGATGCTACCGATGCAGCCTCAGTTATTACGGTTTCTAATCACATTCTTTCCGTACTTGAAGAATACGGATTATTGGCATCAGCATAAGGAGGAGATATGACGATCAGTGTTGCAAATGGTGTATTGACCTTGTCTTTTAAAGCACCTGCAGCCAAAATGAATACCATTTTGTCTAATGCGTCAGCCAAGTTCTATGAGAATTTCCCATACTACGATAATAATGATCCACCTCAGATCATTCCGTTTGCTTCTTTGACCAATGAACAGAAATTAAATATTATCGATCAGCATGTTCGTAAGACGATCATTGCAGCAGCCAGGGATAATATTATCGAAACCCAGGTCGAAGCAGCAAGGATCACTGCGGAGCAGGTCGATCAATCCATTACATAAGGATGAATGACATGAAATTAAATATTGACCAATCCATAATGGACTTTTCCGGTAACGAGATCCAGGTCGAGGGAAAGATATTGAATTTCCGTACGATCATTGAAACCACGCTCAACAGCCATTCCGAACAGTATCCACTCACATCTGAAAAGAAACTGCAGGCATTCCAGATCGGAGTGAAGTTGTTCAGTAAAAAGTTGGATGAATATACTTTGACTATTGACCAGGTATCCTTTATCAAAGAACGAATAGGGCTGTTCTATGGACCAGTCATCTATGGGCGATTTTTAGAATTGATTGGGGATGAGACAGTAAAAGATGCGGTCTAATGTAAACGATAAATTCCCCGTGTGATGCAGATGGTACCACAGCCGCCAGCGGCAGGTAGAGAGAGCCCCAGCCGGTTTTCGGGGGCATTGGTCACGGAATAGCCAATCTCCCGGGGGTGCCCCCGGGTCGCTCAAAGGAATGTTGGGTAATATTAAAGGTTGGGAACGATCATTCCAGTGCACCCTTGCGGGGTTGCCTAGGGACATGGGTAGAGTGAGGGTGGTCACTGTCTGAGAAGCCGGAAAGGACGATCAACGCCCTGGCTGATCCATGCCCCGAATTGCGCCACTTATGGACGAGGTGGGCGGCGAATAGCAAGCTATCCCCCGCAGAGAGAAGGTATAGGTGGTCTTCCACAAGGTACTCGATATTCCCAGTGAGAACAAAGACGAACTCGTGACCGGTGTGCACCATCGGCGTGGGGCCACTGTCTGCCCCGGTGTCAAGGTTCAGCACGAAGGGTTCCACCCGGCCGGTGAATTTTTCCCCACCCAGGCCTTCCCAGGTGCCACCCACGATCGGTACGCGGGCGCGTTCGAGAGCGCTGAGGTGGATCAACTGCTGGCGTGCCTCGGGAGTACCAAAAAAAGCCGTGACCGGAACACCCAGTGCATCTGCAAGTTTGTACAGGGTGCTGACAGAGGGGGAGGTCCTACCGCGTTCGATCATGCTCAACGCGTTCGCAGAAAGTCCGCTGGTCTTTGCCAGCGAGCGCATCGACAACCCGCGCTCTGCCCGCAAACGCTGCAGGCTTTCCCCCACGTTGACAGGGATTATTTCGGTCATTTACCTCTCCAATACTTGATCGAAAGAATTATAACATCCAGGGTGGAGGATATCCTTGATCGAAAAAACCCCACTTGGGGACATTTGGGAAGGGTAGGTAGGCGCATTTCCGTTTCCCCTGCGGGTGCTAAAAATTTTTATTGGAGACACGGGTGACCCGCCGATAGCCAGTTTGGTGCTAGAATAAAAAGTAACCTTTTTATTAGGAGGCACGTCTTTATGGATAACAAAGAGCTAGATCAACTTCTCCATAAACTTCATGATGAGATCGAGCGTACCACCTCAGTGGATGAGAAGGGCAGCGAATTGCTCAGTGACCTGGAAGGGGATATCCGTACACTGCTTGAACGGTCGCAGGAAAACCCCGTGAAGGTGCACCCATCCATTGTTCAGAGGCTTGAGAGTGCGCTCAATCAATTCGAGGTCACCCACCCCGACCTGACCACCCTTATATCCAATCTGCTTGATTCTCTGAGCGCTGCGGGTCTATAAACGGGTCCATGGTGCGGGAGTGCACTCCTGATCCACACGCAACAAAAATGGTTTCGAGGGCACGGGTCAGATTTGATACTGCTTCGAACAAGGGAGAGTATGGTCGGAAAAAAGTGTCGAGCCGCTGGGTGAGGGGGGCACCCAACAACTCGACCTTTTGATTATACCCGATGATGATAATATTCACAATTAACCGGGAGGAGAATTCATTACCTTCAGTGCAGGACTATCAATCAATCGGGAAATTGGTAATGTATAATCTTAATAACCCTTATATAGGAAACGCCATGTAAATAGAAGGGAATAGGAACCATGAAATATAAAACAATAACTTCAGCGGCGGCCATCCTTTCCTTTCTAAACGGTTTATTTTTCCTGATCGCTCCTGTTTTTAGTCTCTCCATCCTGGGGCGGGAAACCAATCTTACGGGGATCATGAACACGCGGATTTCAGGGGCTTGTGCCCTGGGCCTGGCCGTCATTGCATGGCTGGCAAGAGACGTTCAATATCCTGAGGTTCGCCGACTGGTGACCTATGGAATGCTGACCACTTTTTGCGTACTGGTTGTCGTCGATCTTCACGGAGTCTTAACTGGCGCGATCAACTCTTTGGGATGGTTGATTTTTATTGCTGATTTATTCCTGGCCCTTGGGTTCGTCCTATCAATTTTTACAGCTAGGGGTATGCGAACCTAGACCCCCCATATATGGGGGGTCGTAAACTCATGGAATATGGTTCTTACAAATCTGTAAATATTAAATTTCATCCTTTCCCTTATACTGTGAACAAGGAAAGGAGATTATTATGTCAGAAATTTTTGATCCCATTGATTCACTGGTAAGCGAACTCAAAAGGAACACAGGCTTTTTGGACAGGCTGCTGTTCCCCAAGGTCAGTCTCCTGATCGGGACATTGGGTGTCGTCGTCGCCCTGGTATTAATCCTCAGGTAGCAAACGTCCCAGTTTCTTGAACCATTGTTGGGAAGCAAGGTGACCGTTCTCTTCGCAAAAGGGAAGGAACGGTCATTTTAATATTTATCGACCGAGTCGACATACTTGTTGGGCGGGGGAACGGAATCGTACTTAAATTATAACGGGGGAAACAATCCATACCCTGGATCAGGTCCTTTGTTCAGCTTGAGCCATTTCGCATTTGAAGAATCCACGGTATTATTGGGTGGGATGCGTTCTTCAGGTCAATTACCTACCTAATTATGGAAGAAAAAACGAACATCGTCGAAGCGTTTTCCGAAATGGCACCACGGTATGAGCAGGTGGTCGATTCGGAATTGAACCGGTTTTGGGGGTGGAGCTATAAGGCATTCGTTAATCTATTACTAAAATCAACGCCGGTTCACCCGCAAGACATCATTTTAGATGTTGCCACCGGTACTGGTGTAATCCCTTCCCTCCTTGAAAATGACGGGCATCCACGCAGCCAGATCCATGGACTGGATATCACCATGTCGATGCTCATGCACGCCAAACGCCGCCCGGGGAAGCAGGATATCGAATCGATCCAGAACCTGGTGTGCGCCTCTGCGATGGAGATGCCATACTCAAACTCCGGCTTCTCGCAAGTGATCTGCGGTCTGGCAACCCATCACATGGATGTCAAGAAACTGATCGATGAATCCTACCGGGTCCTGCAAAATGGCGGAAAACTAACTATTGCGGATGTTGGGGGTTCCAATATAATGAAAATTCCGGGCATCAAATTCCTCGTCCGGATCATTGCATTCAGCTATTTTATTCTTTTCGAAAATATCACCCGGGCATGGGCAGAATCCAGCGCAGTGTCCAATATCCTTTCCAAGGATGATTGGAGTCTCGTTCTAATGAAGAGCGGATTTAGGAATATCGTTATACAGAAACTCTCATCCCGGTACTTTTGGGTTCCAGCACCCCTTCTCATAAAAGCCGAAAAATAGTGGAGGAACGAAATGGATGATTCCTATAAATTGATCGAAGAGGGCAGGACAGATGAATTGTGGGCCAAACATTGCGGCTTTTATTCTCTCAGCCGAAAAGATTTCCGGGATATCCAGGAGAGGCTGCTGCTTGAACAGATCACCCTGCTGGGTGCTTCAAGGGTTGGGCGAGCCCTGATGGGTGGGAGAATTCCAACCAGCGTAGAGGAATTTCGGGAAATTACCCCGCTTACCACCTCCGATGATTATTTAGAGATATTAAAAGAAAAGAAGGAGGAAGGGCTCCCGGAGAAACCGGTTGTCTGGGCCCGGACTTCAGGCCACAGCTCGGAACTGGGACCTAAATGGATACCTTATACACAAGCCCAGTACGACCGGCTGAGCGATCCAGGCATTGCCGGCATGATCATGAGTTCCTGTTCGCGACCGGGTGACGTCAGGTTTCAGCGAAACGAAAAATTCCTGCTGGCTACAGCTCCACCTCCCTATATGTCAGGTTTGCTTGCCCGGTCGCTCCAAAAGAATCTGGAAGTGGTTTTCCTGCCCGATCTTGATACAGGCGAAAAAATGGCGTTTGGTGATCGGATCGCCACCGGTTTTAAACTCGCCATGAGTGAGGGCCTGGATTATTTCTTTGGCATATCCGTGGTGCTGGCAAGGATGGGAGAGCAGTTTGAAAATCAATCCAGTAATTCAACGCCATCCAAAGCGCTGTTGAACCCAGCCACCTTGTGGAGGCTGCTGAAAGCGGTGGTCATCTCAAAGATCCAAAAAAGGAATATATTACCCAAAGACATCTGGCATCTCAAAGGCATTACGACCAGCGGTACCGATACAGAAATTTACAAGGACCGGATCGAACATTACTGGGGGAAAAAGCCATTGGAAGGTTATGCCTGTACAGAAGCGGGTATCATGGCGATGCAGGCATGGAACCTCAAGGGGATGGTGTTCTTCCCTGCCAACGCCTTTTTGGAATTCATTCCCCTGGAAGAGCATCAAAAAAATCTGGATGACCCTTCCTACCAACCCAAAACCGTCCTCTACGACGAATTGGACCTGGGGATTTATGAATTGGTGCTATCCAATTTTAATGGCGGGGTGCTGGTGAGGTACCGGATAGGTGACCTGTTTGAGGTGGTTGCCAATGGAGACGAGGAGATCGGATCCGTCCTTCCACAGATCAAGTTTTATTCGCGTTCAGATGACATCATCGACCTGGGAAACTTCCTAAGGCTGACCGAAAGAAGCATTTGGAAAACGATCGAAGCATCCGGATTGGAGTATGTTGACTGGGTGGCTCGCAAACAGACCTCCGCGGCGTATCCCAGCCTCCATTTATATATTGAACTGTCCAAGCCGGGAAGTATTCCTGTTGGAGAAGTGCAGGACAAAATTCGCCGGGCTTTTGCGGACCGTTTTTCAGACTATACCGACATGAAGGAAATCCTAAATGTGGAACCGGTTGAAGTCTCCCTCCTGCCAGGTGGTTCGTTTGCTGCCTACATGAAGATAAAGGTGCAAGCTGGAGCTGACCTTGCCCACCTGAAACCTCCACACATGAAACCCTCGGATGAGATTCTGAAGAACCTGGTTAATGTTACGAATGGATCAAATCCTTAAATGCATTTGAATGTCAGTGTTTTCATAACGATTTTTGCCACAATATTATACGGGGTTATTTTTGCATTAGTTTTATCTTCCAAGCCGCGAACCAGATTGAAGGAAATTTTTGCCTTGTACTTATTGGCCATGTCCTTATGGTCAGTAAGTGCGTTCCTCGTTCTGTCCGGTCTTGTATATGTACTACCCTGGTTCAAGGTGATGACCACCTCGCCACTGACAATGATGCTGGCGATGTTTTTCTTCATCCAAACCATGTTTGGTTTCCGACGCAAATGGGCACCCCTGGCGATATTTTATGGAATATTGGTGGTCCTGATCACGCTCTTTACCAGCATAATGGTTAAATCCGCATCGTTGGACCAGGCAGGGGGGCTGCAATATGAGTTGGGACCGTATTTTTCCGTGGTGGCAGTCCCCGGGTATTCGCTGATCCTTGTCTGTTTGAGCGATTTGATCCGCGGGTATACCAAGACTCATGATGCCCAGCAACGTGACCGGATACGGTATCTCTCCATCGGGTTCTCGATCACGGTTCTGGCAGCGTTCACCAACTTCACACCAATTGGGAAATACCCGATCGATATCGCTGCAAACGGGGTGACTGCTCTGCTGATCGCCTACACCATTCTCCGCCACCAATTGCTGGATATCCGGGTAGCCATCCGAGTGGGGCTTTTGTATTCAATCACCACGGCTTTCTTCAGCGCCATCTATTTTTTGACCATTTCCCTGATGCTGAACGCCTTTCAATTGCTGTCAGGAAAAACGGTATTCATTGTTTCAATCTTCGTGGGAACGTTGAGCGCCATCCTGCTTAATCCGCTCCGAAACCAGGTTCAATCCTGGATCGACCGGATATTTTACCGGGATAAATATAATGCCGAGCTGATGCTGCAGAGACTCAGCCAGACCACCACTTCGCTGCTGGATATTGATAAAATTACACACCTGATCCTGTCTGAGATCAGTAATACCCTGCATATTGAACATTGCGCAATCCTGATCAAGTCCATGAAGAGGGGGATTTCCAGGTGATCGCCGAGGATGAGAAGGTCACTCACTTTCCGTTCAGGATTCCGTGCAGATCACCCGATCGTCACCTGGATGTCGCGGCACGAACAACCGCTATTAATTCGTGATCTATCGCTTTTTCCCATTTTTAAATCGATGTGGAAGGAAGAAAACGAAGAACTTGAAAAATTTAATGCAGAAATTTTCCTGCCATTAAATTCGAAGGGGGAACTTATCGGAATACTGGTATTAGGAAGAAAACTTTCTTCCGAGCCTTACACACGGGATGAACAATTATTGTTTTCCACCCTTGCAAACCAGACGGCAGTCGCGATCGAGAATGCGCGTTTGTACGAAGAGCTACGAGGATCGTTTGTCCAGACGGTGATCGCCCTGGCGAATGCAATCGATGTTAGAGATACCTACACCAACATGCACAGCCAGCAAATCGCCAACTGGGCCGCAAAAACTGCACGTCAGCTGGGCTGCACGCCTGAAGAAATTAATGAAATATACCTGGGGGGGTTGCTGCACGATATTGGGAAAATCGGCATCCCGGATGCCATCCTGCAGAAACCAAGCAAATTGAACGACGCAGAATGGGAGATCGTCCACACGCATCCGACACTCGGCGCCGAGTTAATTTCCCCCATTAAAAAATTGGCCAACGTATCTCCCATGATCGAGAGCAGTCACGAACGTTACGATGGACTGGGTTACCCGCATGGAATAAAAGGGGTGGAAATCCCGCTAGGAGCGCGCATTATCAGTGTTGTGGATTCATATTCCGCCATGCTTGATAAGCGTCCCTATAAAGAGCCATACAGCATGGACAAAATAATTGAAGAGCTGCAGCGGTTTTCCGGGAAAATGTATGACCCACTCGTGGTTGAGGCATTTCTAAAAATTTGCCAGGAGGAAGCAGAAGTAAAGCAAGTGGCAGCGAAAGAAGTAGAGATCGAGGCTGGGAAAGAACCGGAGGCAGAAAAAAGGGAGAGCTAAGGGTGGAAGAAAAAGAAATCATTCCATAAGGGAGTAAACTAATAAATGCCCCGTAAGGAGCATTATTTTCTTAAAATCATTTACCTGATCGCCACCTGGACAGCCCTGACCACCACACGGGTGCGGTAAGAGCCGCTGGTTTCATCATACCCCTGGCAGGTGATCAATGTCAGCCAGGGGTATTCTTCGTGCCTGAGCACTGTTGAGATTGCACCTGGGACTACCTGCAGTACATCCTGTACCGAATACTCATACTCCTGGGCAAAGGCATGGATAAAAATCTGATCGCCCCACACCAGGGTTCCCAAGTTTACAAATGGCCCCGGATTTCCACTTGCATCATAAACATGGGCGGAAATAACCGAATTCCCCGCATGAGTTGGAAATGCCGTCCCGTTCAACCAACCAGCCTGATCCCCCAACCATGATACATCCCATTTATTATCGATCAATGGAACGCCAACAATGGGGATATTCAGGCCCAGGGTTGGGATCTCCAGCCAGAGGTCGTCGAGATACGGATATGCCTTGTTGAGCGGTTGTTCGGGCAGGATCGTTTTCTGGCCAGGATTGAAACCCGTGGCTGGTAACAGGATGGCCGCCGCGGGGGTGCTCACCGGTGTGCGCGCCAGTCGGGTGACAGTGGGGGTAGGGGAAGGGATGAGAGTAGGGGAAGAGGTGGGTGTGGGAGTGGGAAGAGCCTGAAAGGACTGAATGGCGGCATCCATCTGGATCAAGCCAAAACCATAAAGATCATCCTTTCCCGGGTCGCCTATATCCAAAGCTGTGGAGTCAATAATTCCAGCGATCTGGTCGGGTGAAGAATAATTGGGGAGACCTCTCAGGATGGCAGCCAGACCTGAGACGAATGAAGTGGACATTGAGGTACCGGTGAGGTAGCCATAGATGTTCCCTCGATAAGTCGAGTAGATCCCCACTCCGGGGGCAGAAACATCCACTTCGGGACCAAAATTTGAAGATGTCCACTGGTTGTTGGATTGATCGGTGGCAGCCACCGCGATCACATGCGGGAAGCGTGCGGGATAATCGACGAAATTAGTCCCATCGTTCCCTGCAGCTGCAACCAGGGTGACACCTTTCCCATAGGCATAATCGATCGCCGCTCCAAGCGCTGCTGGCGGATTCGGACATGCCTGGGCTGGGCATCCGAGGCTTAGATTGATCACATCCGCATTATGGTCCGCTGCCCATATGATGCCGAGAGCCACATTCGAAGTCGAGCCACCTCCGAAAGCATTCAATACTTTGACGGGCATGATGCGAGCGCCCCATGAGACCCCAGCTACGCCAATAGCGTTGTCGGTCAGAGCGGCTGCAATCCCAGCCACATGGGTACCATGGCTATTGTTCGTGTCATCCTGGGGGATTGTGTCGCCATTAACAATATCAATGCCAGAGACGAGCTTGCCAGCCAGGTCCGGATGTCCCAGATCAACTCCAGAATCCACGATGGCGATCGTTACAGTCGAGGAACCGGTATTCAAATCCCACCCTTGCGGTGCGTGAATCGCCAATAATCCATATTGGTTAATGAATAATGGATCATCTGGGATCGTATCAGACATCTGGACGATGTAATCGGGCTGCGCATACGATACCCCGGGGCAGCCCGAAAGGCTGGCTATGGCTTCTGCTTCTCTGCCAGGCAGAACACTCACTTGCAGGGCATCGATCTCTTTAATCTGCGCCTTCAGGGTGACATTGGCTGATTTCAGGCATTGAGCGATTTCATTTGCGGTCAGCGCCGGGTCAACTCCAACCATTACCACAGCAGGGACAAATTCGCCTTCTGGAGTGGGGAGTGATGCGGTTGTGGAGGCAGGGGTGGTAATCGAGGAGGCCTGGTAAGGACCCGATGGAACAATGGTTCGGGATCGTGCAGGCGATGGTGTGGGGAGGTCGGCGGGGTTTGTCTCCCGGGGAGTGACCCCTTCCGAGCTGGTGTTTGCGGAAACCCCATCAGGAGCCGGCGGCGTGCCTGGTTTTTGACTCGCAGCGGTGCGAACCATTCCTGTCCCAAGCCCCAGGACGAGCAGGCATAAAAACAGCAGGATAGCGACAATCCTAAATGATCTGGAGGAGGAAAGGTTATGCATTGCTCGCTGTTTTCCCGTGAGAGGATCTTATCCTAAACGAAAATTTATGGAAAGTCAACAGGGGAAAATGAAAACCAGTTAACTGGCTTTCAGAAAAGGGATAACAAGAGATACCGGTTTATTATCGGATTATTAAAACCGGACCCGCACCCGGATGGACATTGAACATTCAATTGAAGCCTTGCCTCCCATCCTTTGGATCCTACAAGATTTTCCAGACTTTGCTCACCAGGAGAAGCAACTGGGTCATCCCTTGTTCCAGCAGTGGGAGATTAATGAATTCCTGTACTGAGTGCGCCCGACCACCGGATGTCACCCCAACGGTCACCGAAGGGAGGCCGCGGCTGAGAGGCAAGTTGGCGTCGGTTGAACCGGTATTGAGATGCGGCTCGATGCCAACGTCGCGCAAGCATTCCTGGGCAAGGATCACCAAGGGATGGTCAACCGGGAGCTCCCCTGAGGGACGCTGACCGATCACTGCAGTCTCGATCGTTATCCCTGGCTTCCGGGAAACGTGAATAATATCCAACACCTGGGCAGACAGAGCTTCGAGCGTACGGGAGTCCTCCGAGCGCAGATCCAATTCCAGCATGGCCTCTGCGGCGATGGTATTGACCGATGACCCCCCGGAGATCACGCCGATGTTGAGGGTGGTGCGCGGTACCTTCGGAAGATCTATTGCTGCAATGCGGGTGGAAAGGGCTGTCAGTTCGTGAATTGCCGACGGCTGCCCGTAATCGATCCACGAATGACCGCCAGAAGTGTGGACCGTGACCCGGTAACGGCGTACCCCCAACCCACGGTGATACACCTGTCCAAGAGCCATGCCTTCAAGGACGATGTAGGCCAACGGATCAGACCTGAAACGATCCACCACCGCCCGAATACCCGCGCAGATCCCCCAGACCCTCCTCGCAGACATTTGCCACCAGCCACAGGTCGCCGGGTAAGACAAGGTGGCGTTCACGCAGTGCCCAGACCAGACCAAAAAGAGCAGCCACTCCCAGGGAATTATCGCCGATGCCAGGGGCAAGGATGCGTCCAGATTCCCGTTCAACATGAAGATCGACATTGGGCAGGAAGACGGTGTCGAGGTGGGCGCTGATGACCACCGATCTTGCCGATGATCGACCTGGCAGCCGGGCCAAGACATTCCCGGCAGGATCCACCTGGACATCCGCCAGTCCTTCCTCCAAGAAACGAAGACGCACGAAATCAGCCCGGGCCGCTTCCTGGAAGGTGGGGGCAGGGATCTGCTGGATGGAGATTGCCAGTTCTATCAGAGGATTAGGATTATCAGACATAGAATTAAAGTTGCCGCACCATCCCGGCAACTGACTCCAAGCGTGCCTGGGCAAGGCCTGGAAGTGTCTCGAGAGCATGAAAGGCGCCGGTACCTTCGATGGTCAGCGAAGCCGAGACGCTGCCATACAAGACGGCTTGCAGGGGATCATATGTCTTCTGGTAGCCGGACAAGAACCCCCCGCAGAAGGAATCTCCTGCCCCGGTGGCATCCACCAAGCGAGCGGGGTATGCCGGGACCTCCCATCGTTTTTTTGAGACGGTATCGTAGAGCATCTGTCCGCGGGCACCGCGTTTAACAACGATGAACTCGCAACCGAATTCTCCCAAAGCTTCCATCATTTGCCAAAGGTCGTCGGTGTGGCCCCAGAATAATGCACGCAGTTCTTCCTCGGAGGGAAGGAAGGCTGTCAGCCCTCCAAGGAGGATCCGCACATCATAATGGGATTTACCTGACATGTAAGCAGCGGAAGGGTCCAGGGTGAGGGTGGTGACGGAAGCCTGTCGAAATGTTGAGGTCAGGCGGGTGGCGGTCACATAGTCCAGCGGGCAGAGTGGACAGCTGTGGGCGTTCAGGTAGTCTGAGGGGATGTCATCCGGACGCGGTGAGGCGGGATTGGAAGACTTGAGATCATCCTTGGCGTCGACCGGGGGCTGGTACCCAAGCAGGGATTTGGGAAATGGCAAGCCAAGCCGTGCAAACATGCCACCGGGTCGGTGTACTGAACTGCCTGATCCTCCTGGATGGCCTGGAAATAACGAAGATCGAGGGCCTCGGGTGCTGATATGGATGCCACGCGTATCCCAACCATGTTTTTCAAAGGAACGGAGCCATTCGTGGGGATAGTCTTCACCGACGCGAGTCAGCAAGCCGACACCGCTCTCCCAGACCCCCAGTCCGCAGCAGCATATATGAGATTTCCACCCGGCACATCCACCTGGGACCTGCCCTGTGCGGAAAGCAAGATAGTCACGGTGAAGGTGCCCAGCGATGATGAAGGTGGGATTCATAACATTCCAGGCGGCGAAGGCTCCCTGGATAAATTGACCTGGCTGGAATTGGTGGGCAGCAGGAAGGTAAAATTACTGCCCTTGCCTTCCACACTTTCAGCCCAGATACGCCCGCCGTGGATCTCGACCATGACCTTGGAAACGGATAAACCCGAGCCCCATCCCACCGTGTGTGCGGGTGAGATGCGATTCCACCTGGTAAAAACGTTCGAAAATGTGGGGCAGATCTTTGGTTGGGATGCCGATCCCGTCGTCAATGACCGAGACCTTAACATAGCCGGGAATTGACCCGGCAACAATATTTATATGTCCCACCCGGATTGGTGAAGGTAATAGCGTTATTGACCAGGTTGCTCAGAGCGATGGCGATACTTGGGCGAATCACCTTCCACCAGCAGATCATCCTGGGGTGCATCGAGAGCGCAGGGTGATACGCTTGTTTTTGGCCTCCTGGTGGAAGGATTCCAGCACTTCTTCGATGAGGCGTTTGATGGAGATCGAGCGGGCGCGGACGACTGGCCACGCCGCGCTGGAGGTTGTCCATATTGGCGAGGTTATCGATGATCTCCTTTAACCGCATGGCATTGCGGTGGATGATATCCAATTGTGGACGGTATTCGGGCTGGATGACCTCGCGCAGGAAAGTGGCATACCCGAGGATCAGACCCGAGCGGGGTGCGCAAGTTCGTGGGAAGCAATGCCAATGAAGCTACTCTTCATGCGGTCGAGCTGGGTTATTTGGTCCTGGGAGCTGCTTGAATCCTCGTCCACCAGGCGGAGGTTCTGGATTGCCATGGCCGCCTGCGAGGCAAGTGTTTCTAGAATTAATTTGGTCTTCTTCGGTATAATCGGCCTGTTCGGTCTTATTGACCACTTCCAGCACGCCGAGCGTCTCCCCTTGATAAATGATGGGAACTGCCATGAGCGAACGGGTGGCGAACTTCGCAGCCTGGTCGGCACCTTTAAAGTGACGAGCTTCCGCTGGCACATCCGGGACGATAACCGGACGGCTGTTCTTGAAGACCCAGCCAGCCACGCTGGTCTGCAGGGGAACCTTTGACCGTCCTTCAACAGGTCCCGGTGGAACCAGGGCAGTGCAGTGAAATGCAACTGCTCTCCGTCTTCATCCAAGTTCGAGGATTGAAGCCACTTCGCAGCCGGTCAATTCGGCCGCTGCAGAGATAAGTGCATCCAGGAATGTATCCAGGTTCCTCGAGACGCTGAGAGAGCGGATGATCTCGAGCAAACGTTCCAAGCGCTGGTTGGGTTCGCTGGCTGACAAACCGGTTTGGAGTCCATGTGTAATCGGATTATAGCGTCAATCTGTAAAAAATTACAGTAGAACCAAGGAGAGAAATATGAGCAAAAAGAAGGTCCGCGTGGCGATCATTGGCGTTGGGAACTGCGCCTCATCGCTTGTACAGGGGATCGAATTTTATAAGAATACCCCTGCAGATGCAAGCGTGCCCGGTTTGATGCACGTGAACCTGGGCGGTTACCACATTAGAGATATCGAATTCACACTTGGGATAGATATTAACGTTTCCAAAGTTGGTAAGGATCTTTCTGAAGCGATCTTCGCTGAACCGAACAACACTTATAAGTTCTGCGAAGTACCCAACCTGGACGTACCGGTGGTGCGCGGCATGACCCATGATGGACTGGGAAAGTATCTCTCCCAGGTGATCACCAAAGCTCCCGGTCCCGACCGCCGACATTGTTAAACTTGCTCAAAGAAACGAAAACGGACGTGGTGATCTCCTACCTGCCGGTGGGTTCGGAAATGGCGACCAAATGGTATGTCGAGCAAATCCTTGAAGCGGGCTGTGCCTTTGTCAACTGCATCCCGGTATTCATTTCCTCCTCCGAGTACTGGGGAAAACGTTTCAAGGATGCGGGACTGCCCATCCTGGGAGACGATATCAAGTCCCAGGTGGGCGCAACCATCCTGCACCGGGTACTCACCAGCCTGTTCGTTGACCGGGGTGTGCGCATCGACCGCACCTACCAGCTCAATTTTGGCGGCAACACGGACTTCCTGAACATGCTGGAGCGTGAGCGCCTTAGAGTCCAAAAAAATCTCCAAGACCGGTGCAGTCACCAGCATGATCCCTTACAAGCTGGACCCCGATAATATTCACGTCGGCCCATCGGACCATGTGCCGTGGCTGACCGACCGCAAGTGGTGCTATATTCGCATGGAAGGCACCACCTTCGGAAACGTGCCGCTCAATGTGGAAGTGAAGCTTGAAGTGTGGGACAGCCCCAACTCTGCCGGCGTGGTCATTGATGCTGTCCGCTGTGCCAAACTAGCGCTCGACCGCGGGCTTGCCGGACCGATCATCGGGCCGTCGTCCTATTTCTTCAAAACCCCGCCCAAGCAATTTACGGACGACATCTGCCGCCAAAAGACAGAGGCTTTTATCAAAGGCGAGAGCAACGAATAAAACCATCCGGCGGAGGTCCCAGACCTCCGCCGGGTTCTTTACCCTTTTAGAGTAAAATTCGACCCATGTCTTCCTACCGGACCCTTGGTGTGCGTCTTCTCTCGGGCATTTGTCTGCTGGTCGTCGGCCTGGCAGCATGCGGCCCAGCGACCGGAACGCCACCTTCCATAATAACGCTGACCAATTCTCCAACCCCGACCATCACAATCACCCCCACGTCAGTCCCATCAGCCACTCCCACGCCGAGGACTCCTCCAGTCCTGCCGGTTCCTTACATTAACAACGACCTGACCCCGTATGGTTCCCCGCACTCCTATATTCAAGATGAATGCCTGTATTTGCAAGACAAGTGGTCTTCGAAAAACAGCCCGCCTGGAACGGTGGTGATGACCATCATGTTCCATTCCATAGTCGGTGGGGAAGTAACCAACCCGAACCAAATGTCGGAGTTCAAATTACGCAGCTTAATGAACAAACTGCATGAGGAAGGGTTTTCGGCGATCAATACCACGCAGATGGCCGATTTTATGGAACATAACGCAAAAATCCCGGAACGTTCGGTATTGCTGGTGGTGGATGACCGTCATTTTGGTAAATATTTCGATCTTTATTTCAGGCAGTATTGGACCAAATATGGCTGGCCGGTAGTTAACGCCTGGATCAGCCTGGATGACGCGAATGGCCAGGCAGCATTGCCCGATAATATTGCCCTGGAAAAAGAAGGATGGGTGGACCACCAGGCGCACGGTTTTATCCATAATATCCCCATCGGGACCGGATTCAAGCGAAGCATATATTCTCGGGGAACTGCAGAAACCAATCGACGTATTCCAGGAAAACTTTCACAAGATCCCCATTGCCGTCATCTGGCCGGGGGGCGGATTCTCGCCGCGGGCGGCCGAAGTTGCGCGCCAATCAGGCTACCAGCTGGGATTTACGACCAACCCGCGCGGACCGGTGATGTTCAATTGGGTGCCGTTGGCGGATATGCCGGATCCTGCGCGCCCCACCTGGATCCCGGAAGGCCCGGTCAATGACCCATTGATGGTCCTGCCGCGTTACTGGGACACCGATGCGATCATTCATATTAACGATGTCATCCAGGTTGGACAAGAAGCCTTTGCGTACGCAGAACAAAACAAAGCCATCGAACTGGAATATTACGATATCGTCTGCGCGGCGAAAGACGGGCCGATCCCATAGATTATGAGAGCGAAGCTCTTTTGTAAAATGTCTATAAAAAGTTGGAACGTCTCAAGAGCCGTCCCACGAGGAAGAGATGGATTGCCCTTTTTGTAAAATAGTAGCCAATAAATCTCCTGCAAAAATCCTCCATCGCGACCACCAGGTGACGGCTTTCCGCGATACTCACCCGATCGCTGCCACGCATATCCTGGTTGTTTCCAACCGGCATATAGCATCAGTGAACGAGCTGGACCAGGATGATGATGTCCTGATTGGTCACATGGTACTGGTGGCAAAACAACTGGCAGAGCAGGAAGGGATCTCCGACAAAGGCTACCGGCTGATCATAAACACGGGGGCGCATGCCGGACAAAGCGTCTTCCACCTGCACCTGCACCTGATTGGCGGCAAGCTGGCACGCTTTGTTGTGCAATAAAACCAATGGTTATCCGCCAGACCAGGTTGCCGCAACAGGCAAGACTTTAGCGGACGGAAGCGGTTTGAAGCTCTTCAGGATCGTGCATGAATCCTTCCTGGGGGTGGAGTGCCCGTTCCAGGCAAAATTCACCCCAATCTTTTAAGAAATCCGAACTGCTCCAGTGTTTTGGTTCTCCCACCTGGGAAACCAGCTCGATCCCCAATTCCTGACAGACCTTCCACTCGGGGATATTCGTATAATCGACCCGGTCACCACCCTTGGTAAAAACGTGCGGGCGAAGAAGGCGCAGCGCTTGACAAACGGTCTGGTCGTTCTCGATCTCGAAGGGGATCACGTAATCCACCTCCCTGAGGCAGGAAACAATATAACAGCGCGTTTGCAGGTCCATGAAAGCTTTGCCTTTCTTGCGCTGCAAAAAACCATCACCGTTTACCACCACCACGAGGGTGTCGCCATATTTTTTTGACTCGATAATGCAGGAGGCATGACCCGGATGGAGGGGGTCGAAACCACCAGAGGTGCAAACGATCCGCCCGGACCGATCGCGCACCTGATTGAACTCGGCGAAACTTAAAATGCGGGCAAGTTTTTCCATTTTACCTATCTCCTTTACCAAACCATAGTGATATTACTTTAAAATGTGAATTTTTGCATACTAAAAAATAAAGTGGGAATCGAGCAATTGCTTATCCACCATTTGCAATCTCCCTTATTCATGAAGTCAAATGCTCCCGTCTAATCGGCAAAATGCTGGAAGGCGTCCAAATAACTGCCCATCCGACCAAACCAGGACCGGCTGTAGATGTTCCGCCAGGGATATGTGGAGTAAATGAAACGGGAGTGGCATGGGTACATGGAATGACTCCTGAATCGAGGGTGGACCCGTTCGTGCTTTGATAAGTGAAGCTGGCTCTACTCCTGGTGAGCTGCAAGACCAGTACGCCAAACGCAGCCGGATTGGTGGCGTTGGAGTAAGCCACACGGGGATCCGTGTTCACAACTTTCTGAATACCATGACCTGCGCTCCCAACGACAAATTCGGTAACCCCATTCGCATTCGGTTGTCCACTACCATCCAGCGGCACCCAGCGCTGGTAGTCATGGTCGTGACCATTGAGAACAATGCTGACCCCATATTGCGCCAACAAGGCCCATATGCCTGACAAAGCTGTCGTGGGTCCTTCAGGCCCAATGTTGAAAAGCGGATGGTGATAGTATACGATGGTACAGGATTGGGCATTGGCGGCCAGGTCCTGCTGCAACCAATTGACCTGGGCTGCCTGCCCAGCAGCTCCGAGTTTTGACAGGTTGGAATTCAGACTGATGAAATGCCAGCCGCCGGCATTGAAACTGTAATAACCGGGAATGTTATTCCAATAATCGAAATAGCCAGCCGCACCGGGGGTAAGGTATTCATGGTTCCCAATGGTCGGATCAGTGATCGAGCGAAACCGCCCGAAACTTGAAGAAGTGCCATACCAGTTATAGAATTCAGCCAAGCTTCCGTTTTGGTAAACATCCCCAAGATAAAGGAATAAGTTCGGGTTGAGAGAAGCTATCAGATCAGTCACCTTCGTTGCTGCGGGTTCGCCACTGGCGCCATCTCCACCGGCTGCCACAATAAATGGGGCTCCGCCTGGCGGTGTTGTGCCGGAGGAGGGGTGGAATTGCCCGGAATTTGTTGGAATTGAAGAAACACCATTATTAAAAATAACGGTGAGGTTCCCTTGCTGAGAGGTAAATTTGTCACGCATATCAGCAGCGACAGAAAGGGTATGGCTGCCATCCACCCAATCCTGGGTGGGCAAAGAAAAAGTATATGGGTTGGAAAAGGCGGTCAGGAGGTAGGTGCCATCCAAGTAAAAAACTAGATCCTGTACACCAACCGGGGATGTGCCAGTTACATCAATCGTCGCTGAGACGGTTGCATTCCCGGTAAGTGTTCCGCCTGAACCGGGGCTGGAAAAGCAGACGCTGGCAGTGTAGTTGCCCGAGGCGGGCGAACTGGAGGCGCAAGAGTTTGCCTGCACTCCGGTGGATCCAGAGCCGCCTGTTCCTGCTGGATTGGTGTTCTGCCCCAGTTGACCGGTCCAGGGGGCTTCAATTGGGAGCGTGGAATCCTGTGAGGTTTGTCCCAGGGCGGGCAAATTCCAGGCGGTGAGGATGGTCTTCAGGAGGCTGTAATGAGAGTAGGGAGTGTTATCGGTAAAATCTGTGAGGGCGGTGGGGGAGATCAGGATGACTGCCACCTGGCCTCCAGCAGGGCTTGATAAGCCACAGCAACCCGAAGTGCTTTTTTCACCACCTTCGTCGAAAGCGATAATGATCAAGCTATTCTTCCCAAGTGCAGGAGAAGCCTGCAGCCTGGAGACCATGTCACTAACCCATTGGTCAGCGGTTGCCGCTGGGCAACTATGTCCTGAATTGCACAGGTTGGGCATGATGAAGGAGAAGTTTGGCAATGTCTTATTTGCCAAGTCTGTATCCAAACTGGTGAGGGGGACAATGCTGTTGTTACAGCGGGTTGGATTCAGGCGGATCGAGTCGAAATACAGAAATGGGTTATGCTTTTGGGCATAGGGATCAGCATTTCCAAGGAAACAAGGCGAGGGCATACTCTCGAGGTAGGACTTCCAGGTGCGCCCGCTGGCTTCAATCAGGTCGGCCAGGTTGGGTTGATTTACAAAGCAGTCTGTGCAGTCAGTGGTGATATTTTGGGTACTGCCGCTCACCAAGGCGATGTAATTGGGCAGACTTGGATGGGTGACCGCAAAATAGTTGGACAGGAGCACGTTTTGTTTGGCAAGGGTGCTTAACAAGGGCATTTGTGTGCCGTCCATCACACTCTTGTAATCCCGGTTTTCGAGCATGATCAGGATAATATGATCAAAGTTGGGAATGCTGCCTGCAAGAGGAGTAGTCGTTGGGGGAGTGGTCTGCGTGGGGTTAGGAGTCAGCCCAGATTGGACTGGTCCACCCAGGAAGCTTGCGGGGGAACAGCTAGCCAGGATCAAACAAAGAGTAGTAAAAACCAGTAGCTTTTTCATATATTTTCTTCCAGTAGCATTTTTATTCAGATGAGGAGAAGCCATTTTGCAAATAGATCGTGGGATTCTCTGTGATTTATTTAGTGATAAGTGATCACCAATTGAGGGGCATTGGCACCCGACTCGCGGGAGCCCACGCTGATAGCGGTGGAACTGAGGTTAGTGACACCAATGCTGTAGGTGCCATTACCAGTTATATAGGAAGTTACATCCAGGCTGACCCAGACACTGGTGGGGAATGAACCGGAGGAGGCTAGAAGACTACCCAGGGCAGGAGCGTTGGTGTAATTGGTGGTGAGTTCACCCCAGGTGTTATCAGCAACTGCGAAAGCCTGGACACCAGAGCTGTCACTGTTGTTGGCGAAGAGCAGCAAGCGAACCTGGCTGATGGTTCCACTGAATCCCGAGATGGTGAAGCGCAGGTAGGCGTGCACATCCGGAGATCCATCCAGGCGCAGGGTGGTGGAAGAGCCGTAATTGGAGGTGGTGCTGGCAGCATTGACGTAGGTATCGGCGACGGGAATAAAGGTCAAAGAACCGGATGCCCCGGTAGGAGTTGGGGTGGGTGTGGAGACAGGGGTAGAGACTGGAGTAGCCGTTTGTGTAGGAGTTGGTGAAAACACAGGCGTGGGAGTGGGTGTTGCCACTGACGTGGGTGTAGGCGTGGATGCCGGTGTGGGTGTGCTGGTTGTGACGGGTGTCAGCGTGAAAGTTGGGGTGGGTGTAGAGGTGGCACTGGCAGAGCCGGAGAAGGTGACGATCAATTGCGGGGCATTGGCAGCGCCAAACTCACGCGAGTCCACGCTGATGGCGGTGGAACTTAGGTTGGTGACTCCAAAGGAGTATGTGCCATCACCGGTGATGTAGGAAGTGACATCCATGCTCACCCAGCCAATGGAGGCCAAGGGGCCGGAGGAAGCGAGTTGGCTGCCAAGAGCAGGAGCATTGGTGTAATTGGTGGTCAGTTCGCCCCAGGCGTTATCTGCGACAGCCCAGGCACGGATGCCAGAACTGTCACTGTTGTTGGCGTACAACAACAACCGCACCTGGCTGATCGTAGTGCCAGCCAATCCCGACAAGTTGAACCGCAAGTAGGCGTGCAAATCCGGGGAAGCGTCCAGGCGCATGGTAGTTGAAGAGCCGTAGTTTGTCCCCGTGCTGCCTGCGTTGACGTAGGAATCAGCTACAGGATTAAATTTAACCGAGGCTGTCCCAGGCGTGGGTGAGGGGGTGTTGGTCACTACCGGAGTAGAGGTTGCGGTTGGGGTATTTACCAGGGTAGTTGTGGGGGTAATGGTTGGAGTGGGCGTCAAAGTAACATTCGATGTGGCAGTCGCTGTGGGAGTAAACGTTGAGGTCGGTGTACCGGTGGGTGTGGGGGTGGGCGTGATGCTGCCACTCAGCGTGGGAGTAGGAGTGGGGGTGTTCGGAACGGTCCCATGGCAGGAAGCAGATCCAGAATCAGTAAAGGTCTTGCCCGCTTCGGGTATAAACTGCCAGTCATAACCGGTGGGATGCAAGGTAAGCTCGAGGACTCCAAAAGTATTCGTGTTGCGCACAATGCTATTGGCTGCAATCGTGGAAAGGGAGGTGTGGTCTGCTCCACCGGTTCCAACAATGAATTCAGGAATACCGCGAACCAGATCCACTGCACCATTAGGATCCTGCGGCGCAAAGCGTTCATAGATATGATCATGACCGTTCAAAATAAGATCGGCGTTATTGGCATAGAGAAGGTTCCAAAATGGTTTGGAATTGGCATTTGCGCGTCCACCAGAACTATATAAAGGTATATGCCAAAAAGCCAGTGTGCAAAAGTTTGTATGGGAGGCAAGATCGGCCTGCAGCCACTTGTATTGAGGAGAAGTCGAACCGCAACCACCAACGTTGCCACAGTTGGTATTCAAGGCGATGATGTGCCAGGTTCCAATATCAAAACTGTAGTAACCCTGACCGAGCGTGCCAGCTGCGGCACCGAAGTACTGAAAGTAACCTGTTGCCCCCTCATTCGTAATTGAGCAATCCGTCCCTCCGCTGGTCAAATATTCGTGGTTGCCCACGGACGGGTGAGTGATGGATTTAAGCCGTCCCCAGCTTGGGTCATAAGCCTGCAGATAGGCCTGGTAACCACCGCAGTAATACTGGTTATCACCAAGGTCAAGCACCCCTGCAAGGCCTGCATTAGCCAAATTTACCAACAAATCAGAGGTATATTTCTGACGACATCCGTTTGGATTCCCCAGCCCATTGTTGAAGGCTGAGTTGGCTGGATCACAGGCAATATCGCCTGCAGCAGCGATAACAGGATCGCCAGCTGCAGCTGCAATGGGAAGGTTTCCAGGCTGATTAGTTAAAACTGCCAGCATCCCAGGGAAGGACGATACCAACGCCAATATTATTGTGATTAAAAGCAGGTATCTGTATTTTCGATAGAAAGTGCGAGCATTAATTTTTATTGCGTTCATATGAATTCTCCTGGATCAATAAGAATCCATCCTCAAGTAAGGTGGTAACAATTCGCCTTAATGTCGGCGAACCAAAACTACCACTCCAGCGACCATCAAGATGGAAATTCCGGCAAGGGCAATTATGCGCGAATATGGCAGCGGGTCTGGAAAGGTGGCGGCAGGTTCGCTGGAATCAAATTGTCCGATCGAGATTTGAGGCAGGTGAGCAATCCCGCTCAAAACGTTTAAATATGTAAAGCTATAATTCTGAGATGGCTCGATATGGGAGTTTTCGCTGAATTCATTCCAGCTGATGATCCCCAGCGCATCGGGGGAGGAGGACATGGCTGTATTTATCTGGGTGCGGAAGGTGTCGCCATTTTTCCTCTCCACGATCGTGGTGCCGCCAATCGAAGTGGCATCAAACCCGGGGGCAGCAGGGGGAATCCATAATCCGCCGTCCTTATGAACAGCCTGACTCATCTGGGATAATTTATCCAGATAGCCAGGGTACGTGTTGGGGTCGACAGATGACCAGTAGTATGCATCTCCGTCCACCAGACCCGAGAGCTGCTGGTAACCGGGAACATTGCGCTCAGAGGCCAGGATCAGCAAGGAGGACCGCCTCCCCTGGGTAACCTGGGCAACTTCCTGCGGGGTAAACTTCCAGGTCCCCGACCAAATGACCAATGGCTTGGCAAACAAATTAAAGGGTGCCTGTGAGGCAAAATTCTGGATAAAATAATCCAGGTCTGAGGCTACAGTTGTGGCTGGCAGAGGGTTCCGGTTAAAATCCAAGCCTTCATAGATCACAGCCAACTTGAAGTTCTCCTGTTCAGCAACTTGCACCAGCTGCTGCAAGCGACGGTTGAGCACAGCGGTACTTTTCCAACTGACAATAAAACCGTCAATCCCTGCCGCTTTTGCCCACAGTACCTGTTGGCGCATCACCGAAATATCGTCACTGGAATAGCGACCCAACAAGGGATAATCCGTTTTGGCCCGATCCCATGAGCTGGTGTTGTACCAGATGTAGTAATAAGCCAGTACCGGGACAGGGTTAGAGGTATTTATCGCTGCCGGCTGCTGTGCTTGTGCCGGTATGGCATTCGCAAAAAAGATTGCGATGAGCAGCAGGAAGGTGAGCCAACTAATTGATTTGATTCGTGTTGAAGCCATAATATTTCTTCTTTGATAAGTCACTGAAACAAGCGATTTATCACCGGGACTTTTCCCGTATCAGAATTGCTTGAAGAATTCATCGCTGGGGGAAACTCCTTTTGGGATTATTTGAATAGACCGATTTCCATCCGGTCCGATCGAGGCATTTCTCAATCGCCATGACTTGAGGTTGGTTCCGTCTTAGCAATGAGGTAAATATCCGGGGACGGCCATATAAAAGAAGCCCAAGGGTGAGGACGATCCCAACCACGCCCAATACTGCCAGGTCCAAAAAGCTGATTTCTTTTACAGCAACACTCTGGTTTCGGGAGAGAGCCACCGGTGTGCGACTTCCCAGCCCGAACGCACCGACCAACTGGACGGAGTAATTTCCACGTGCAAGGGAATGGATCTCGGCTGTTCCAGCCAAATCCAGCGGATAATTCTTAACCGTTCCATCAGGGGCTATCAAATTAATCGATGTGCCCACCGGAAAATTAAACAAACCATCACTGGCGCTGAAACTAATCGAATAAAGGAGCATGGATATCTGCCAGGTATCGTCAGCGAGTGCGTAGAACTGCTGCTGTGAAGAATTAACCACATTTGACCCTTCTGCCATCACAGTGATCACCGAGTACAGGAGGGGAGTGGGCACCAGACCAGTAGCGAGGCGCGCCACCCGGCTGGCGGGGATCCATTGCGGTTGATCGCTTTTCACTTCAAAGACATCCCCCTGGGCGCTCCTATATGTAACCTGGGTAACGCGTTGAGCATCAACCGGAAATTTTGCCAGGTCAACAAACTTCAGGCTAATCCTGTGATACACGTTAAATCCAACCTGGACAGCAGTGTTTTTAGAGGGAACTGCAATATCCAGGGAAGGTTGAACTGATCCATTCAACCAGCGGGAAAACTCAATCCGCTGGGTCGGGTTACTATATTGATCCATCAGGATCGAAAGATGATACACACCGGGTTGATTTACGCCAATGGTTAGCGTTCCAGCCGGACCTGTTACGTACTGCTTGCCATCCAACTGAAATGTCAGCCCGGGAATGGCGGGAACGGTTTGGACTGTAATATTCGCGAGAGAAATTATCAAATGAGTGGACACACTCGCCCGGGTAAGCAAATGGGATCCATTAAATGAAGCCCCAATTGTGTAAGTACCAGAGGCAAGATTTTTTGTCGGGAATTTTCGTGAAAAATACCCGGTTGAATTCGTGGAGGCCTGCCCAATGATGTTTCCGTTAAGGGTAAATTGGATATGACCACTCGCAACCGGGCCACCACTCAGATTGCGCAGGTACCCGGAAAGGGTAAAATAATCTCCCAATGCTGTGTCCTTGGGTTGGAAAATCGTCAAATATGAGCTCCCTTTGGAAGGACGGGAAGCAAAAGGATTTGATATCCCCGATAAGAGGTTGGGGTTTGACAATGTCAGCTCGCCAACAATTGGAACAACCCCCTGCTGAACCAAACCTGACTGGACCGCGGCTGAGACAGGAATAGTGAACCCAGCGGACCACCCGATCCCCAGAAGGCTAAAAATTAGGAGAGTGAGTAAAAGGTTTCTTTTCATCGAGAAGAGTTCTCCTGCTTTAGGTACTGCGGCCTGCGCTGTTTCCAAAAGGCGAACCCGACAACCAAAATGGACAACAAGGACGCAAACCCATAAAACGAATAGATAATGAGGGTAGGATCCTTTTTCACCAGCTTGACCGGCGCCCATGTTGAAGAAAGGAATTCCGGATGACGCGGTGCCTGGGTAAAATCGAAGGCAGTCAAAATGTTGTGAGCGGTTGCATCCCGGCTGGCAAGGGAAGAAACCTGCCAATTTTCTTCGATAAATTTCAGCATTGAGGTGAAGTCCAGCTGGGTATTGTCAATGAAACCAACTTTTGCAAAGGGACTGACCAATAACGCAGGTACGCGGCAAACCATAGCCAAAATTATCCATATGGGGAGGTGCAACATGGTCGTACCAGCCGCCCCAATCGTCGTAAAGCAGCATGAAGGCAGAACTGTCCCAAGCGCTTGAGCGCATCAACTCCTGGATCAGGTTCTTTACGGAGCGTTCTCCCGTAATGGGCTTTTGTGGGGGATGTTCACTGGCTCCTGAAGGAACGATATAACTAACTGCAGGTAAGGTCCCATTGCGCAGATCCACATAGTACTGACTCAGGTCGACAATGTGGCTGGATAAGCTGGGATCATCAATAAAGCGGTCAAAGTTAAGCAGAGGCACCCAGACCACCTGGGAAGCCCGGTTACCGTGAGCAACCATGGTCCTGTAATTAATACTTGGATCATAGTTTTCAACATAGAATTTCCAGCTAACCCCGGCAGCCTGAAGACGATCAAAAATCGTAGGTACTTTCGCAAGTATGGAAGATAATTTTTGCCCACGAGCTGGAGTAGGCGAAGCACCTGCAACCCAGTACATGTGGTTCGCAGCACTGCCATCTTTGGCCGAACTGAAAAAATTGTCAAAGAGAACATAGTTGGCTGCCAAATTCCAATAGTATGGAATGTCTGTGCCATCGTAATAACCCATTGATTGCTGGCCGTTTTGATTGAGCTTGTTCAGCGTAGAAACAAAACCATCCATCAATCCGTTGTCGTATTGAGCTGTAAAAGTGGTGGGAGTGTGGCTCAGGTCAGTGATGCCGGTTTGGCCGATGTGCCAGGGCGTTACAACTCCTTTTGAAGGATCAGCTGGATCCACCGGCATTTTAATATCCATGGGAATCCCATTTGCACCGGGGTAGGTCCCAAAATAGTTATCGAAAGTATGGTTTTCCTGCATGAGAACAACAAGATGTTTGATCGGTGTTGTGGTCTGAGGGTCGCTGGGAGCAGAAACGGGGCTGGCCATCCCGAGCTGGCTCGCTCCCAGGAAGACTGCAAGGAACAGGGTAAAAAACTTGCGGCGGATCATGGATGCACCTCATAAATAATAATTACGGGCTTGACGACCAAATTTCCATTGCCATCATTGACGGTGATGGATTCTGTATGTACAGCTCGTCCGTTATATTTTTTAACATATGCCATCAAATCGTCTGAAAAGAAGGAAGAACGAGCAGCTGAAAAGGAATCCCAAACGATATACTGCATATTGGAATTGCGTATTTGTGAATCAGGATTAAGAATTGGATCATAAGAAGGATTGCGGTGCAGCGGGTTGGGACTGACAGACAGACCGAAAGCCTTGCGCTGGCCGTAGAATTCGATGATGTTTGCCATGGAGGGACCTATCGTCATAAAGGTCGCATTGGCGGGAACATTCTTAATGATCCAGGCACCAGCCTCCCGCCCACCCGGCACGCCACCCGTTCCGGCGAGGAACAAGGAGGATGTTTCGGGCTGTACCTGCTGCCAACTCGCTGATCCCAGAGAAAATAACAGACCTCCCACGACCAACCAGGAAAGGAAGGGGGGCACTGAGAAATAGGCAGGTGCCCTGCCAGGAACCCGGCCCCGCTGTACATGATTGACGAGCTTTCCCAATAAGCGACCGGCCAATAATGCCACTGACGGCGCAATGGGGAGTAAATATTGATATCCTTTCACCGGCCAGATCTGGAAAAATGCGAATGGTACGATAATCCAGGACAGAAGCAATACTTCACGCCAGGTTCGTTCGCGCCACAAAACAACCAGTCCGATAACGGCAACCAGTATCAACACAATCCCTAATGCAGAAGGAAGAGTCTGCAGGTAAAAAGTCCAGGGATGGTTGGGACGGCGGAAAAGCTGCCAGGTGAGGTAATTTTGACCCGTGGAGGATCTCCCGGAGAGCAGGATGCTTAGCGGGAAGGGAACACTGACAAGTATCATCATGAAGGCAGCGATGATCAAATCCCGGAAGCGGAGGCGAACTGCAGGTGACAGGGCAAGGAAGACGAAAATTGCTCCCATCAATATGATCCCTGTTTCCTTGGATAAGAAGGTCAATCCCATGGCAACCCCCGACGCATACAACCATGCAGGTTTTTGCGACTTGCCAAAGCGAGCCAACATATACATGGTGAGGGTTCCAAAAAACACCATTGGTCCATCGAGCAGCAATTGCCTGGATACAATCACATGGTAGGGCATGAGAGCCATGGCGGCAGCTGCCAGAGCGCCTGGCAAACGACCATAAAGAGTTTTCCCGATCATGTAGGTAACATATACTGTGCCCAACCCGACTGCTACGGCAAATAACCGCCCCACCAGGTCGCTGAAATATACCCTGTAGATCAGGGAGAGCACGAACTGTACCAGCAGCGGATGGGCTCGAAAAACCGGAAATATGTCTTTCAGCACGGGAATCCCACCTATGGCAGCGGCCTGCCCGGCATAAACGGCCTCGTCAGTGTTATACCCCATGGCGTTGACCTGCCAAAGGCGTATCAAGGTGCCCACGGCCAAAGCCAATGCCAAGAGCATACGACTGACAACCACTTCGTTTAACCGGGTATCCGCGAATGAGCGTGATTGTGAAACTACAGTGGTGGCACCGCTGAATTTCAGCGGAGAGCCAACCTTTCCCTCAGATCTTGTGTCCATGTAACCTCAATACACTTATGCACGTTCCGGTTGACGGCTTAATCGAGCGCGAGGGAAAGATTCAACTTCCAAGGCACGAGTAATATCACTGGATACTTGTTCATTGTGAACGAATGCGGGGATCTGCGACCACCAATCGAGCTTGCTGGAGCTGATTTCCGTTGCAGGGAGAGCGCCCATCGCCTGGCGGATAATGGCCAATTCCTTTTCGTGCAGGTCAACATCGTCAAAGCAGTACAGGAATTCTTTCACGTCATCATAAGGAGGAAATCCATAAGCGTCTTCGCAGTTTTGCAGGAGGACTTTCATGGCCTCTGCGTTCTCCACGGGCAGGATCTCTTCTTCTCCGCGCTTGATGATAAACATGCCAGCCAGTTGTGCCTTATTGGAAAGTTTGACCTTAGGGATCAGCTTGTCTACGAAATACTTGGGAGGCGGGACGATCATCTGGGTAAACATGTTGATGGTGGCAGCAGGCAGATGCGTTTTGCTGATCAGGAATGCGAACTTGCGTCCAGAGCGTGAATGGATGCGGCTTTGGAATGGAAGTGTCAGTCTTTCTTTAAAAGTCAGGGTGTCAGTATTCACGGCATGCAAGGTGTGATAACTGATCGTTAATGGCTTGGGATAATCCATCGCCTCACCAGAAGGCGATACGATGGTCATATCGTCAGAAATAAAAGCCGCCTGGTCGCTGTTGCGGCGCTGGTAAGCCAGGATCTTCAACAGGGTGGTGGTCTTGCCGGTATCCGTGCGGGCTGTGATCATGTATGCTGAATCGCCAAAAGCAATCGTGGCTCCATGGACCAATGCATACCCTCTTTAACAAAGGTCCAGCGCAGGAGAGGTTCCACTACGTTTGTATATAGGACGTGGGGTGAATAACGCAGCATTGGTGCTGCAATGATATTAACCGTTTGATCTCCCATTTCGATCCCGACCTCGAAACCGAGATGCCCAAGAATTTCACGATAGCGCATATAATGCCCGTAATCCTCAGGGGATTTCTGCACGCGGGGAATGCCAATTCGCACTTGTATTGTGGGGTTATTAATTTCCTCCATTACCCGGAAGGGCGTCAGTTCGGGCAATAGCACTTCCGAAATGACCGTTACAATTCCATGAATGTTGTAATAAAAGTTGTTTTTCATCGTCCGTCTCCATAACTGCAATCCAGATTTTCGAGGTTGAGCGCTTGTTGAAGGCTGACCCCAAATCAGGTTGTCTGCCAGCATGAACCTTAAAACAGTCAATACTGCCAGCGATACGAGGTTTGAAACCACATAGAAGATCCCCAACATGGTGGTCATCAAGTAAATCAGTGGGGTCCGCAAAGCCAGGGCAATAACATTAACCACGAAAAACAGCCCAAGCCGCTTAGAACGACCCTGGGCTTGACCTTTTTGCCGGTACACCAATGCCTCGGTGAGAGTGAAATTCCACAGGGTAGAGGCGACCGTGGCAATCCCTGCTGAAACCAGGTAATAAATCTTTAACGTGTCGGTTGCCAGGAATAAAAAGAGGGAGTTGACCAGGATGCCTGTTATCCCAACCATGGCGAATCCGAGGAATCGCAAAGATCCTTCTCCGAACTTTAATGACCAAAGCAAATGAAGATACTTGAATGCTTCTTTTGCGGAGGCTTTACTCTCCCCGGTGAGGCGTTGTCCAAAATGGAAGGGAACCTCGGCTTTTCGAAGCCCTGGATTCCGGACGAGGATCTCCAACAAGATCTTGAACCCTTTCGGGCGAAGGGCATCAAAGTCTAATGCCTTCAATCGAACCAGGAAAAACCCCGTCAGGGGATCACTGACGCCATGTAGACGACGCGGGAAAGAAAACCCGAGCAGTAAGATCCAGCCCCAGGGAGATCAAGTTACGGGCAGTGTTCAATCCTGTCACACGGCTCTCATCGCTGCGGCGAGTTGCCACTACCAGGTCGGCATTTTGTTCAAGAGCAGTTTGTAAGAGGACTGGGGCAACTTCAGGGGGGTGCTGCAAGTCGCCATCCATTACGCAAGCATAATCAGCCCTGGCAGCTTTAAGTCCAACCACCACTGCGCCACCCAACCCGCCAGTCTGCTGTTCAGGAAGCCGGTGGATCAAGCGAACGTTTTGAGCGGGAAAATCCGTTACAGCCGCTTCAACGACCTGGGGAGTGTCATCCGTGGAGTCATCCACAAAAATCACTTCAATCGATGTGCCATAAAATGAATTGCGGAACCTGGTCAATAATGCTTTAATGTTTCCCGCTTCGTTCCTGGTTGGAACAATGATCGATACGGCGAGATGGTTTTGATTTGCCCTGGTTTCCCGGGTAAAAACCTTACTGGATAAAACTCCGGTTGTGGTCATACATACTCCTTTGCAGATTAAAATCTTGTTTAGTAACACTTGTTCATAAATTGTGGAAAGATGGGAATCAACTTGACCAGGGAAAAAGGAATTCGGTGCCTCCCTCGACCTGGTCCTGTCAACCAATGCAGAGCACATCCAACAAATCGGCCTGGCGAGTCATCAACTTATCCCTTTTATCAAAGACATGCAACCAGTTGCTTTCTTCACTGACAACAATCACCCGCATTTCGGGATAACTCATCAGGAGGTTTCCCAACACTTCCATCCTGGCCAAAGGCGTGGATTCTCCCAGGATGACAATATCAGGCTTCACTTTCGACGTCTCAGCAATCAAACTATGCACGTCATTAGCTCCGCTTGAGATTATTTTCAACTCGCATTTTGAATCCTGGATCAGATTTGTCAACGCTCGATTTAACATGGAGTCTTGTTTGGTAACGAGAACACAAGTCGTACTCATAAATCAAACCTTTTCGGTAATATTTATCATAAATCAATAATAATTGACTGCCGTTTGAATGTCCATGACCCTTAAAAGGAATTTGGGGATTAAAAAAAGGCCATATCCTGTTGGCCTTTTTTAAAAAGGATTAACCCTTTTTCAAGATAAAATTAACCCCCACCCTGCATATTCGTTTTAAACTTAATGGTCCTGGTTTGCCGAACTTTTGCCAACCAGTCCATTCTTGCGTGCAAAAGAGGCAACCTGGCGCCTGTTTTTCATTCCCAATTTTCCAAAAATATTCCGGATATGGTGTTTTACCGTGTTTACAGATAAAAACAAGCTCTGTGCGATCTCGAGGTTGGTGGCACCCTTTTCAATTTCCCGGAGCACATCAATTTCTCGCGGGCTCAGGTTTGCCAAAAGTTTATCATCTTCCGAGGCCGACCCCGGTGTGCGGGCAAACTCCTCAACTATCTTGCTGACCATTTTCCGTGAAACGGCATCTTCCCCCCGGTCCAAGGCTCGCAAACTGGACAATAATTCGGTACTCCCAATGTTTTTAAGCATGTAGCCCTTTGCTCCGAGGCGCAGGGCCGCAAAAAGATTTTCATCACTTTCGTGGACGGTCAGGAAAACAATCTTGCAAAGAGGCAAATGAGCCAAAATGGCGCGGGTGGCATCCAAACCGGTACCGTCGGGAAGCGAGAAATCCATAAGAATAATGTCTGGTTTAAATAAAGTTGCCTGCTCACAACCCTCATGGACAGTACCTGCACACCCGACCATTTCAAAATCAGGTGTGGAACTTAACAAGCTTACCAACCCCTCACGAAACAGGATCTGATCGTCAATCACCAATACTTTTTTGACGGGTATCCCAGGAATATTCGCCTCAGTCATGAGCCTGCTCCCAACTGTCCACGTGATGGAACCGGGACAAGGATTTTAACGACGGTCCCTGACCTTTCCGATGATAACAGGGATACGCGGCCCATGACGTTAGCCATTCTTTCATTCAGGATATCCAACCCAAAGTGCTCATTTGGATTTACCAGTTGGGGGTTGAATCCCACCCCATTATCGGAAATGGTCAGATTTAAATCAGAAGGGCTCCATTCGGCTTTTATTATCACTTTTGTTGCACGGGCATGCTTTTCTATGTTGCTCAGCAACTCTTCAAAGGCATAAAATACAGCGCTTTGGGCTTCTTCCGGAAGCAGGACCGGTTTTCCCTTGGTTTTAAAATCAAGTTTAAAGTTTGCCCGCTGGGACAACTTGCGTGCATATTCCAAAAGCAAATTGGTCAATGTCTGGGTCGTTTCCGGGCGCATTGTCTCGAGGACGCCGCGCACGATCTCAAAAGATTCATCAGCAGCATCCCTCATTAACTCCAGATCCACGAGTACTTTTTCCAGGGATAGTGACTCCTTTCCGGTGAGGAGTTGATCCATTTTTATGTGCAGGAACCCCAGGCTTTGCCCAAGGTGGTCATGCAAATAATGGGATACCGACCGCCGTTCAGCCAAAGCAGTCTCAGAGTTAAGCATTTCCTGCAATACTTCACGATCCTGGCCGGCTTTCAGGGCAACCGCCAAATCATCGCTGATATTCTTAAAAATATCGTCCTGCGCGTAGGTCAATGTTGCCCCGGGTTCCAGGGTAAACTGCAAAACCCCCAAAAGCCTGACGTCATCCCGGATCGCGAGGCAATACTTTTGATCCTGAGATACTAAACCAGACGATATTGATTCAGGGTTACTAGAAAAAAATGTTTGTGCGGGAGTTTGCCCCTTCCTGATGCATTCCTGGCATGATCCTTCCGTACAAAGATCAACAGCATTCTCACCAGAGATGGTCCATTCAGCTGCCAGCTCAAATTGGTTCGAAATAATGTTGGACACAAATAAACACGATTGCTTTACCGGCGCGAGAGTGCTCGGGAACCTGGCAATACGGTTTACCAGCACATCCCAATCGTGATAGCCGGATAATTCCAGACTAAGCTTATGCTTGGCGTCCAGAATCCTGATGATCCGATCCTGGTTTCGAATTCCCTTTGATAATGAACTGAGCAACAATCCTATCACCCATAACAGGATCAGGAAAATAATGGTTTCGATAAAATAAATCAACAGATCCTGGTTGTGTGAGAAATCATAGGCTTCAAAGGAAACCAGAAGGACAGTAGCCAGGATGATCGCCCACCACTGGCGCGCAATCATCCAAACGATTATCTTTGGAACCTTATACGTTTCAGGAAACGTGGACAACCTAATATTCGGATTTGGAAAAGGTTTCTTTTTCATTGTTGGCCTTTTTAGATTCCACTCCAGGCATAATCCACTCGATCAGAGATTCAACAATACGACAAGATGCTCTGAAAATGGATATTAACGGACTGATTATATCTAAATTATCGAATTTGACAATAGGTGGGAATTTGCTCTGCAGGATGGGACCAGCCTTTCCGTTACCAGCCTGATATATGAGGTTGGAAGATATCAAAGATCTTTGAAGAGCAGTTGCCTGCACTTGATCAGGCTTTGCTGGACACCAGCAAAGCGATGCCGATCAGAATCCCGCCGATGACAAAAAGCGGAGTGATGTGTTCTTTTAAAAACATTACGCTGAGCAGGGTGCCAACCACCGGCTGGGCAAAAAAAGTCAGCGAAGCTACACCAGCATCCAGCATTGCGAAGGCAGCGTTCCACAAGTACATCGCCAAGGCAGTTGAGATGATGCCAATGAACAAAATCCCAGCCACCACCCCGAGACTTATTGGCCCAATTTGGTGGGTCATCAATTCCCAACCGCCAAGCGGCAGGCAAATGGGCAAGCCGCCAATAAATGCGATCAACGTGGTCGACAGGACGTCCGTATCGCGGGTGACTTTGCGTATGAGCACGGAATACAGCGCCCAGGTGAGGGCTGCGGCAACCAGGCAAACATTGCCCCAAAAGAAGGAAGGTGAGACCGCTGCATTACGCGGGTCTATGACCGCTACAACACCCGATGTGGCGATGACCAGGGCAATCAAGCGCCTTGCAGTGATCTTTTCCGAAAGAAAAAGGGCAGCAAACAACAGGACGAAAGCGGGCGTTGTGGAAGTGACCAGAGAGCCGTTGGCGGCAGTTGAAAGTTTTGTACCGACAAATTGAAAACTCAGGGAAACCCCATATCCCACCACCCCGACCCCAAAAACCTGCCAGAATTGACGGGGGCTAATTTTCCATCCTTTGCGCAGCAACACAATGATGGTCAAGGTCAGGATGCCAAGGGCAAGCCGGGTTACGATGAGCGAGAAGGGGGGGACGACTTCCATGACCACCTTGCTGACCACGTACATGCCGCCCCAGATGGCAGCCGCGCTCAAACCGGAAAGTAATCCCCAAATGGGACTGGAACTTGTGGATTTAGATAACATGAAGTTTTTGCCGGAAACAAGAACTGGATTGAAGGTAATATGAAATTTTAATTCTCCAGCAATCGCCGAGTGCTGAATTGCTGGAAATGATCCTATGCGGTGGCAGGATCTTTAGGAAGGTAATGATATACATTATTATCATTTTCAATTCATAACCCTTTTAGAAGTCCCATATGCCTTTGTGCGTGACATCTGTCACTTCTGCTTTTTCCTGCTCTTGGCTAAAATGGGTACTCTGAGAACTCCAAGACATTATATCCAAACTAACAGGAGAAGGGCATGAAACCCAGTCTTAAGAATGAAAACCAAAAATATCGAATTGCCTGGCTTCCAGGAGATGGGGTGGGTGTGGACGTTCTGGAGGCAACCAAAATTGTCCTGGACAAGATCAATTTAAACGCCGAGTACATCCACGGCGATATCGGCTGGGAATTTTGGTGCAAGGAAGGGGATGCTTTCCCGGCTCGAACCATCGAACTCTTGAAGCAGGTAGATGCAGCCATGTTTGGTGCCATCACCTCCAAACCGGTAAAGACCGCCGAGGCTGAGTTAGTGCCGGAATTAAAAGGCAAGGGGTTGTCATACCGTTCACCCATTGTGCGGATGCGCCAACTATTCGACCTCTATACTTGCCTGCGCCCATGCAAGGGTTACCCCCATAATCCATTGAATTATAAGGAAGGGATTGACCTTGTGGTGTTCCGGGAAAACACCGAGGACCTGTACGCGGGAGTGGAATTCAACCCGGTGCCTCCCGCAGTGGCGACCGTCCTGGCACAGGAATCAAAATCATTTGCTCCCTTCAAGGACCTGCGCGGAGACCAGTATGCAATTTCAATCAAGGTAAATACGCGTAAAGGTTGCGAACGGATTATCCGGGCAGCTTTCGACTTCACCAGGAAATTCGGACGCAAGAAAGTAACCGTTGTACACAAGGCGAATGTAGTGCGTGCCACCGACGGCCTGTTCCTAGACACTGCCAAGGAAATTGCCAAGGAATACCCGGAGATCCAATTTGACGAAGCGAACGTGGATGCCATATGCATGTGGCTGCTGAAAAACCCCCACAACTATGATGTGTTGGTGGCTCCCAATTTATATGGAGATATCATATCCGATCTGTGCGCTCAAATGGTTGGGGGGCTCGGTTTTGCCTGCTCGGGTAACATCGGTGAAAAGCTGGCAGTTTTCGAACCAAGCCATGGATCAGCTCCCAAATACGCCGGGTTGTACAAGGTAAATCCGATCGCCACCATCCTGGCTGCCAAGATGATGCTAGACTGGCTGGGGGAGGAGCAAAAAGGAGCCGCAGTGGAAAAAGCCGTGGCGGAAGTGGTCAAGGAAGGCAAGGTGAGAACCTATGACATGGGTGGATCTAACACGACCCTGGAAATGGGAGAAGCCATAGCGGCAAAACTATAAGGCGATCACAACCAAATATGGTTGTCCGGTTTTCCATATCGACCTGAGATCAACAAACCTGGGTAATAATTGATCTCCTCAAATCCGATCCCCGAGGCAGCCAAGGATTTTGATCCGGTTGTATGCCCAAAAAAATATTCGAGCAGATGGTAATGGAAAAGATAATCATCCACGAAGTTGGGCCGCGCGATGGCCTGCAGGCAGAAAAGACTACCGTCCCGCTGGAAGAGAAGATCCGCTGGGTCGATGGACTGTGCGCGGCAGGCATCGACATTATCCAGCTTGGGTCGTTTGTCAACCCACAGAAAGTCCCTCAGATGGCTGACACCGATGCGCTCTTCCTCCACTACGCCGGGAACAGCCCCGCGGGTGTGACTTTTTCAGGATTGGTATTAAATGAAAAAGGGTTGGAACGCGGTCTGGCTTGCGGAGTGGAAATGTTCTGCATGGGTGTTTCTGCCAGCGAGACACACAGCGTTAAGAATACCGGAATGAGTTCCGCAGAGGCACTCGGGAGAATTATCCCGATGGCGAAACAAGCCATGGCAGCCGGGAAATCCGTCCAGGTTTCGGTCCAGTCCGCGTTTGGCTGCGGGTTCGAGGGAGCGATAGAGCAGGGGAAGGTGCTGGATATTGTCAAAGCTTACTTGGACGCAGGATTCCGAAATGTGAGCCTGGCTGACACAGCCGGTCATGCCCAACCACAACAGGTGGAGGATTTATATGGTGCCATTCGGGCGCTCGACCCAGCGGTGGTACTCGCCTGCCATTTCCACAACACCTACGGGCTAGGACTAGCCAACTGTTTCGCCGCTTTAAAGAGCGGTGTGACCTTCTTCGAGTCTGCGTTTGGGGGACTGGGTGGATGCCCGTTTACGAAACTTCCTGCTGGGAATGTCAGCACTGAAGACCTGGTTCACTCGCTGCAGAGAATGGGGCTGCGCAAAGAAATCCAACTCAGCGTGCTGCTCGAGGTGGCCCAGCAGGTTGGAAAATTCTTCGACCGCGAACTACCCGGGTTCATTTTAAAATCCGGCTCGATCGTGGATTTCAAGGGAATTTCCGGAATGGGAGAGGGTGCATGAAACTGCTCGAGGGAATCCGCGTGCTGGACATGACCAACGTGCTTTCGGGGCCATTTGCCACGCTGCATCTTGCGCTGCTGGGAGCGGACGTGATCAAGATCGAAAACCCGGACGGCGGTGACCTGGCGCGCAAGCTGGGCAACGTGCCCAAGTACAACCAGCAACTGCTTGGCACCAGCTTCCTTGCCCAGAATGCAAATAAAAAATCCCTGACTCTCAACTTGAAAGCGGAGGAAGGAAAAGAGATCTTCCTCAAGCTGGTCAAGACCTCTGACATATTGGTGGAAAACTTTCGACCGGGGGTAATGGCACGGTTGGGATGCTCCTACGAAGAGCTGTGCAAGATCAACCCCGGAATCATCTATTGTGCCATCTCCGGATTTGGCCAAACTGGCCCGGATGCCTTCAAGCCAGCCTACGATCAGATCATCCAGGGATTGTCGGGGGTGATGGCTGTCAATGGGGACGAGCGGCTCAACCCCCTGCGCTGTGGTTTCCCGGTCTGCGATACGGTTGGCGGGATGAACGCCGCCTTTGCCATCATGGCCGCGCTATATTACCGGGAGCACACCGGCGAGGGTCAGTTCATCGATATTGCCCTGCTGGACTCGATCATGCCTTTGATGGGCTGGGTGGCAGCCAACCTGCTGATCGGTGGGCAAGCGCCAGTGCTGCTGGGTAATGACAACTTTACCGCTGCTCCATCGGGAATGTTCAAGACGCAGGATGGATATATAAATATCGCTGCCAACCAACAGCAACAATGGGAAGACCTGGCGGACGTGCTGGGATTGCCAGAATTGAAAAGCGACCCGCGCTTCAAGGAACGCGATACCCGCAAAGCCAACCGCTTCCTGTTAACCCCGCTGCTGGAAGCCAAGCTTACCCAGAACACCACAGTCCACTGGGTGAATGTGCTTAACGAGAAGGGGATCCCCTCCGGTGATGTGGTCAGCCTGGAAACCGCGCTGACCTCCGAGCAGGCTCGACACCGCCAAGTGATCGCGGATGTGGAGCAACCAGGAATTGGAAATGTCAAGCTCTTCAACATGACCGCCAAATTCTCCAAAACCCCGGCACAAATTGAACAAGCGCCGCCCAGGCTTTCGGAGAATACCGAGGTCATCCTGGGTGAGTTGGGATACGACGAAAAAGAAATAAAAGCGCTGAAAGAAAAATCGGTAATTTGATGGAATGCGGGACCTTTCCACCCTGACTACAAGGTTATCAACCGGCAAAGGAAAGAATGCAAAAACCCCGTTCCAGAGCCAAGGAGACACACATGGGAATGACATTGGTTGAAAAGATTTTGGCCCGGGCAGTTGGGCAAACCGCCACCAGGGCGGGAGATGTGGTCGAGCCGTGCGTTGACCTGGCCATGTCGCATGAGAACGGTGCCCTGGTGATTAACCAGTTTGAAGAAATCTACAAGGACACCGGACTCCCTGCCACTGTTTGGGACCCAGGCAAGATCGCCATCATCTTCGATCACCGGGTCCCGGCCGAGGGTTCAAAAACAGCCACCAACCAGAAGAAGGTGCGTGAGTTCGTCAGCAAACAAGGCATCACCAAGTTCCACGATATCCGCGGTGATGAAGGCGGCATTTGTCACCAGATCCTGCCGGAAAATGGGTATGTTCGTCCGGGAGCGGTAGTGGTGGGTACAGACAGCCACACCACGAGCCACGGCGCCCTGGGTGCATTTTCTTTTGGCATCGGCGCCACAGAAATGGCTTCGGTCTGGGCGTTGGGGAAAGTCCTGAACGTGGAAGTCCCAGGCACGATCAAGGTGGTGGTGCACGGCGCTTTTCAGCCGTACGTCCTGCCCAAAGACCTGATCCTCTCCCTGATCGGCAAGATCTCGGCTCAAGGAGCCAATTTTAAGGTCATCGAATTCCACGGTCCAGCCATTGAGAAAATATCGACCTCAGGACGACTTACTATTTGTAACATGGCGGTGGAAGCCGGAGCAACATCGGGGATCGTGCCGGCAGATGCTGAAACCGTACGCTATCTGCATGATGTCGCTGGCGTAAAGGGTCCGATCGAAGTGATGCGACCGGATGGGGACGCTGTTTACGATCAAGAGATCGAGATCGACGCTTCAGCTTTGGACCCACAGGTAGCCTGCCCGCATACAGTTGATAATGTCAAGTCTGTGGAGGAGGTTGCCGGAAAGCTGGTCAATCAGATCGTGATCGGTTCATGCACCAATGGGCGGCTGGACGACATCCAGATGGCAGCTGGAATCCTGAAAGGTAAAAAAGTAGCCCGCCATGTGCGCATGCTGGTATTTCCTGCTTCGGCGCGTATCTACCGCCAGGCCCTCCAGGAAGGATATTTATTAACGCTCATGGAAGCCGGGGCGGTTGTGATGAATTCAGGCTGTGGCCCGTGCCTCGGTGTACACCAGGGAGCGCTGGCGGATGGTGATATTGCCCTGGCAACCACCAACCGAAATTTCAAAGGGCGCATGGGCAACCCGTCAGCCGAGGTCTACCTTTGCTCCCCTGCCGTGGCAGCAGCCAGCGCATTAACCGGCAAGATCACCGACCCTCGGAAAGGAGTCTGAGCATGTCCACAGTGGTACTCAAATTAGGCGATGATGTCTCGACCGATATCATATACCCGGGGCGGTTCATGGCGACCGTGCTGCCCACCGAAACGCCGCAGTATGCTTTTGCAGACCAGGTAATGTTTAATACCCAAATTAAGAATAAAGAGATCCCGCCGCACAGCGTGATCGTGGCAGGGAATAATTTTGGCTGCGGTTCATCCAGGGAACAAGCTGCATCCTGCCTAAAAGGCCCGGAATTTATCGTGATTGCCAGGGATTTTGCCCGGATCTTTCTCCAGAATTCCATTAACCTGGGTCTCAATACGATCATCTGCCCGGACATCGAGGCGAATGAGGGAGATGAGCTTATCATTTCCCAGACGAAGGTGGTGAACCAAACCAGCGGGAAAAGCTTTAATATCATCCCATTGCCGCAAGCGCGCCAGGTGATCATCGACGCAGGCGGATTGATCGCTTACACCCGCCAACGATTAATGCAAACCAAGAAATAGCTGCGTTTTATTGATCGCCCCAAGGCGGATTTCAAGACTGTCAATGACCACAAGGCATTCCCTTGTGGTCATTGGTGTTAATATAATGAGGCTAAGTTGATCAAGGTCCCTTATTTACCTGGCATTGTTGAGGCGTAAAGTTCCATGCATACGCGGTTTTATTTTGGGTTGATTACCCATAAAAAAATGAAAATGAGGATAGGTACTTGACTAATTTATTAAAAAAGGGTAAAGTCTAATGTAATGAAAATCGGTTTCCTGGCGAAAAAAGCATTTCGCAAGAACAGGTGATTTCGAGGATTCGGACCTGGTTCCTTAGTCTCTCGAAGTTCTGGTACTTCGAATTCTTTTTTCCAAATGGTAAGCCGATATTTATTATTGAATGTTTTGTTAAGCCAAAGTGTTTTAAAATGGATGCACACCGAGTTTGATCCTTTCCAAGTTCCGAGCGGATTGAGTTTTTTTTAAATATTTGCCCCTCATAAACATGAAAGGGGCGAAGAGAATCATTCAGCTCAAATTAAAAAAATGAAAGAATAAAGGAGGTGATGCTCGACAAGCGGAGCATTGTCAGCTGCGCCGAATAACCCAAATAATGGGTTCCAATATTCACCATTTATCATTGGAGGAGAAGGAGAAAACGTATGTTTAAACGGTTATCCATCGTAATTTCTGCAATAGCGGTCCTGGGCATGATCCTGACAGCCTGCGGTCCTGCTGCTTCCACCTATACCTGCACCGATTCAATCGGTTGTGTAAAGATTGGTCCGACGGATCCAATCCACATTGCTTACCTGTTGGTCGTAGCCGGCCCGAATGCAGCACTGGGCACCGACTCCCGCAACGGCGTTGAGATCGCCATCGATGATGCAGGCGGCAAGATCCTGAACCACACCATCAAGTTCGATGGTGAGGACGGCGGCTGCAGTGCCGATGGCGGCCAGGCAGCTGGCACCAAGCTGGCTGCTGACCCGACCATCATCGCAGTCATTGGCACTTCCTGCTCGAGCGAAGCCCGCGCCGGCTGAACCCCTGCTCTCCGCAGCCGGATTTGTCACCATCTCGCCTTCCAACACCGCTCCTGACCTGACCCTGATCCGGCCAACGCGAACCACTACCCCGGCTACTTCCGCACCGCCCATAATGACAAGATCCAGGGCGCGGCCGCTGCAGACTTTGTCTTTAATTTCCTGAAACTGACCAAGGCAGCCACCATCCATGACGGCAGCCTGTATGCGGATCAACTGCAGCAAGTCTTTGCCGAGAACTTCAAGAAGCTTGGCGGAACCATCACCCTGCAGACCTCGGTCACCATCGGGCAGACCGACATGAGCTCGGTCCTGGCGGACGTTGCCTCCGGCTCGCCTGAGCTGGTCTACTTCCCGATCTTCATGCCGGAAGGCGCCTTCCTCATCGACCAGGCCAAGACCACCCCAGGTTTGGAAAACACCAAGCTGATGGTGGCTGATGGTCTGTATTCACCGGATGTGATGAAAGCTGCCGGCGCCGGCAGTTGAAGGCGTTTACGTTTCGAGCCCGCTTGTCCAGGGTCCTGCTTATGATGCCTTTGTTGCCAAGTATGTGGCCAAATTTGGCACCCAGCCGATCAACATCTTCCATGCGCATGCCTATGACGGCTTCAATATCGTCAAGGCTGCCATCGAGAAGGTGGCTGTGCAGGAAGCCGATGGGACGATCTACATCCCCCGACAGGGACTGCGTGATGCCATGGCTGCCACCAAGGACTTCCAGGGTCTGACCGGCGTCCTGGCCTGCGGCGCCAACCGGCGACTGCGCCAACCCGATCATCGGTGTTTACCAATACCACACTGGCGTATATCCGCCCACCCTGATCTGGCCGACGCAATACGTCAAATAATACCTTCACGGTTGTTTACCAAGGAGGGGCGAGCCTCTGCTCGCCCCTCTTCATAAATAGCACTCCCATTTGAGAAGAGGAGTTCGAGATGCTACGAACCTGGCGTCAGCGCCTCACGCTTACGGATATTTTCATCTGGTTGATCGGTTTATCCATTGCGGCGCTTGTCATCTGGGGAACCATCACCACCCTGCAGCAAGGCAAGTACCCGGGCAGTGTTTGGCTCGACCTTACCATCAAGGGGTTGGCACTCGGGGGTGTCTACGCTCTTATTGCCATGGGATATACCATGGTGTACGGTATTTTAAAAATGATCAACTTCGCACACAGCGAAGTTTTTATGAGTGGACCCTTTACAGCGGTATTTGTTGCGCATCGGGTTGTCCAAATCCGGTTTTCTAGACAAGCAGCCGGTGATCGGGTTGGCTCATTATCCTGCTGGTTTCAGCGGGCGTGTCGACCTTGATCGCGATCCTGCTGGAAAGGATTGCCTACCGACCTTTGCGAAATGCGCCCCGCCTGGTTCCGCTCATCACCGCCATCGGGGCTTCTTTTTTTCTCCAGTATGTCTTCCGCGGCCTGTATGGTTCAGGTACCTATGGATATCCGGATATCAAAGCCCTTGATCATTCCTGGACGGTTGGTGGCATCCAGATCTATGCGACTCAGGTCGTTGTAATTGTTGGAGCAATCCTGATGATGATGGTCCTCTTTGGCATCGTGCAATGGACGAAGATCGGGAAAGCCATGCGCGCCGTTTCCGAAGATAAGGAAGCAGCCGAATTGATGGGGATTAATGTTGATCGCATCATCGTTTTTACCTTTGGCCTGGGAGGCGCTTCAGCCGGTGCAGCCGGGATCCTTTACACGCTCTTATTTCCAGTGGTTACATTTTATATGGGCTTCTTCCCCGGGATCAAAGCCTTTACCGCGGCAGTCCTGGGAGGTATCGGTAACGTACCCGGTGCTTTTCTCGGCTCGATCATCCTGGGTTTGCTCGAATCGGTGGGACCGAACCTGTTCCTGACCGGCCTGGGGATCCCCTCCCCATCCCAGTTGAAAGATGCCATCGCTTTCATCGTGCTGGTGCTCATCCTGATCTTCCGCCCGACCGGCATCCTGGGCGAACGGATCTCCAAGGACAAGGCCTGAGGAGGATGATATGAAAAACAAATCATCGTACTGGGTCAAGACACTTCAGAACGGTCTGATCGGGGGAGGCATATCCCTGCTCCTGGGCGTGGTCGGGCTGTCCCTGGCTTTTGGAAAATTGTACGTGATCAGCGGGGTGCATCACCATGGGAGAGATCTTCGTGCTCTCTCCATTCCTGTTCGAAGCCTATCATGTCCGTGCGTCATGCACCCTCAAAAGAACCTGTAAAGCTCCTTATGATCGGCGGATTGAGCGGGTCTGGTGGGCGGCGCGGTGCTGGCAGTATTTATCCTGATCGGGCAGGTCGTCAATCTGCGCGCAGTATTGGTCAATGTCTCCCCTGATCTTATCGCTCTATTAACCTTCCATTTACCTGTCCTTCCCGGTGTACTTGTCCTGCTGGTGGTCAGCCTGTGTGACCGGTTTGATCGCTGCAGGAGTATTCCTGCTTCCGGAACGTGTTCGGGGAGCTTTGAGCCAGGCGGTCATGGTCGTTGCTCTTGATCGGTCTGTTCCGTGACCTGATCGTCACGGTCATCCTGCATTGGGGGTGCGGTGCAATATGCATTCCTGTGGTTGTTTGCTGCCAGCGGTCTGAATATCATCGGTGCACTGGTCATTATTTGTGCTTATTGGTGGATCTCGCCTATTGGAGCAAGGGTCGCGACCGCAAGGCCATTGCGCTCAAACGAAGTCCCCGCCAGCAACGAGTAGTTCGCTGGAGTACTCTGGCGGTGTTGGGGATAGTAACACTCCTGCTGCCGGTCATCCTGGGCAGCTATTTCAGCGAGATCCTGGACAACGTTGGTATCTATATCCTGATGGGGTTGGGGCTGAACATCGTGGTCGGTTTTGCCGGCCTGCTTGACCTGGGTTATGTTGCCTTCTATGCCATCGGCGCTTACACCCTGGGGATGCTGACCACCTCCGAAGCGGTGGGACTCCTGCACATCAGCTTCTGGGCTGGCCACTCCGATCGCCCTGGTCGTTGCAGTCGCGGCCGGCGTAATCCTGGGCCTGCCGATCCTGCGCTTGCGCGGTGATTACCTGGCCATCGTCACCCTGGGCTTTGGCGAGATCATCCGCATCGTGGTCCTATCCGACTGGCTGAAACCCCTCCTGGGAGGTTCGGAGGGCATCCAGCGCATTGGCAAAACCGATGCTATCGGAGGCTCTGGTCCTGGAAAATCAACAAGAACTCTATTACCTGATCTTGGTTGGTATCCTCATCGCCGGTTTTATCTCCATCCGAGTTGAAGGATTCCCATCTCGGCCGCTCCTGGATGGCCTTGCGGGAAGATGAAGATGTTGCTGAAGCCATGGGGATCAACAAGGTCACCACCAAGCTGCTGGCCTTTGCGATGGGCGCTCTCTTTTCCGGCCTGGGTGGAGCGTTGTTTGCCACCAAGATCGGCTCGGTCTATCCGCAAAGCTTCAGCTTCATTGTTTCGATCAACATCCTTTCCCTGATCATCGTCGGCGGCATGGGCAGCATCCCGGGCGTCTTCGTCGGTGGGCTGGCCCTGGTTGGGTTGCCTTTGCTGCTCAGCCAGTTTGCGGATTTCCGCTACCTTGATCTACGGCGCGGTATTGGTGATCATGATGTTGATGAAACCGGAGGGCCTGGCACCGGAAGCGCGCCGCCGCCTTGAATTGCACGAAGATGAGGCTGGACCGGGTCCACAGGAAGACCTTCAGACCGTAACAAAGAATCCAGGGCGCTAGGAGGAGACTGAGATGGCGATACTCGTTTCGAAAAAGGTGACCAAGCGTTTCGGCGGCCTGGAGGCTGTCAGCAAGGTTGACCTGGAAATAAAAGAACACGCAATCTACAGCATCATTGGCCCGAACGGCGCCGGCAAGACCACATTCTTCAACTGTGTCACCGGTTTTTACACCCCGGAGGAAGGGGAGATCCTGTTCAATGGCAGGAATATCACCGGTCTGTCCACGGACCGGGTCACACATTTGGGGATTTCCCGCACCTACCAGAACATCCGCTTGTTCAAGAACATGACCGCCGTGGAAAACATCCTGGTTGGGATGCACCCTCACTTGAAATCGGGTTTACTGGGAGGAATTTTTCACGATCCGCGCACCATGCGGGAGGAAAAAGCCGCCGTCGAGGAAGCCATCCGGCTGCTCGTTTATATCAATTTAAAGGGGAAGGGCGACCTGCTGGCCAAGAACCTGCCTTATGGTGAACAACGCCGCCTGGAAATTGGCCGGGCGCTCGCCAGCAAACCAGCCCTCCTGCTCCTGGATGAACCCACCGCCGGGATGAACCCGAGCGAGACACAGGATATGGTCAGTTTTATCCGCCGCCTGCGGGATGAGTTGGGCATCACGGTCCTGCTCATCGAGCACCAGATGCGGGTGGTAATGAGCATTTCTGAGCAGATCAGCGTTCTGGATTTTGGCGTAAAGATCGCCGAGGGAACTCCGCTGGAAATCCAGAAGAATCCCCGCGTTGTAGAAGCTTATCTCGGGCGAGGCGCAGCCAGCGGCCTTGGCCAGGCCCGCACAGCAGACTGAGCCGGAGGACCATTATGCCTATTCTGGAAGTCGAGAACATTCACTCGTATTACGGGAACATCCATGCCCTCAAAGGGATTTCCCTTGACCGTTGAGAAGGGTGAAATCGTGACCTTGATCGGTGCCAACGGCGCCGGTAAATCCACCACCCTGCGCACCATCTGCGGACTGCTAAAACCGCGTGAAGGCCATGTCCGCTTTGATGGCGAAGACCTGGCTCCATTTAAACCTCACGACCTGATCTTTAAGGGAATGTCGATGGTTCCGGAGGGCAGACGGATCTTTTCCCGGTTGACCGTGTCAGAGAACCTTGAAATGGGCGCTTACACCCGCAAGAAGGGAGCGGAGCTTGCTTCAGACCTGGAGCGTGTGTTCACCTTGTTTCCGCGCCTCAAGGAGCGCCGAAAACAGGTGGGTGGCACGCTCTCGGGGGCGAACAACAGATGCTTGCCACGGGCAGGGCACTGATGGCTCACCCTCGCCTGCTCTTGATGGATGAACCTTCCATGGGGCTGGCACCGGTCCTGGTGGAAAGCATTTTTGATACGATAGTGCAGATCAACAAGGAAGGGACCACCATCCTGCTGGTCGAGCAAAATGCCCTCATGGCGCTAAGCATTGCAGCACGCGGTTATGTTCTCCAGACTGGAGAAATTGTTTTGCACGATGCCGCTGAAGAACTCAAGAAGAACAAGATGATCCAAAAATCATATCTGGGCATGGAATAGAAACCTGGTTTAGTCAATCTAAGTAGTATAGAAACCAATCCGCGGGCCCAAGTTTAGTGCAGCACATGGTGATGTGCCGGATCCATAAAATTAGATCGGGAAGATTTCCGGCACGTCACTTGTTTTCATCAGGATGTCGCTGAAATCAATTAATTAATTATCAGAATTCAACCCTAATAACCCACTCATCAGAAAGGATGCCAAATGGCTGAACAACAATTGCTTTATCTTTCACGCGCCGACGTTGAAAAAGTTGCGCTCGACATGCCGACCATTCTGAAACTCCTCGAAGAGGCCTTCAAGGAAAAAGGGAATGGAAAGGTCGAAATGCCGCCCAAGCCCGGGATCCACACCATGCCGGACGCCTTCATCCATGCCATGCCAGCTTTTATTCCTTCGCTGCATTCGGCGGGGATCAAATGGGTCAGCGGTTACCCCGAGAATTTCAAGCGCGGGCCTGCCCTACATTACCGGGCTGCTCATATTGAACGATGATGAGACCGGTATCCCCTATGCTGTGATGGACTGCACCTGGATCACAGCTTACCGCACCGGTGCAGCTTCCGGATTGTCAGCCAAGTATCTGGCCCGTCCTGAACAGCGAAGTGGCTGCCATCCTGGCGTGCGGTGTGCAGGGTCGGACCAACCTGGAAGCGCTTGCCTGCCTGTTCCCGCTCAAGCGGGTCTACGCTTATGACATATCTGCCGGATGTCCAGGCAAAATTCATTGCGGAAATGAAGTTGAAATTTAAATTTGAGATCCTGCCTGCCAAGGGACCCAAAGAGGCAGTCACGGAAAGCGACCTGGTCGTAACCTCCGGCCCGATCCTCAAGCACCCCACCCCCAGCATCGAAAAGGACTGGTTGAAACCCGGCGGGTTTGGTTCAGCCGTGGACTTTGACTCTTACTGGACCGGACCAGCCATGGCTCAAATGGACAAGGTCAGCACAGACGACCATGCACAGTTCGAGTATTACCACACCAGTCGGATATTTTCAACACACCCCCGACTCCTTATGCGGACCTGGGACAACTGGCAACCGGTCAGAAACCTGGGCGGGGATCTGAGAAGGAGCGAACCCTGGCGATCAACCTGGGGCTGGCCATGGATGATATGGCTATCGCACCGGAAATTCACCGGCGGGCAAGGGAAAAGGGAATCGGCACCTGGCTGCCGCTATAAAAGATTGGGATTAAGAAATAAAACGCCCATCAGGTTGGGCGTTTTATCACCTGGTTATTCAGATCAGTTCGATTCACCTAAAATTGTTATCAACAACAGGAAGATCGCCTGCAAATCTGGGTGAGAGGAGACTTACACGAAATTATGGTTCCGAAAACTGCAGATGTCGTAATTATTGGGGGCGGAGTGATGGGTGCAAGTACGGCATACCATCTTGCGTTACGCGGTCAAAAGAATGTCCTGCTCCTGGAAAAGGATGAATTTTTTGGACAGGAGGCAACCGGTCGCTGTGCCGGGGGGGTGCGCTATCCAATTCTCCACCGAGGTGAATGTACGCCTTTCCCTGCAAAGTCTGCCCATGCTCGATCGGTTCAAGGACGAGACCGGACAGGAGATAAACTTTCCGCAAATGCGGGTACCTTTTTGTCCTGACCAAGCCTGAAGACGTTAAAACTTTCCGCCACAGCCTGGAGCTGCAGCAACGCCTGGGTGTTAAAACCGAATGGCTGGATCCGGATGAAATTCACCGCCGCCTGCCCTTGATGCGTTTTGAGGATGCCCTGGCAGGCTCCTTCAACGCGGCAGATGGCCTGGTGGATCCGAACAGTGTCGTCATGGGCTATGTGGGCGCGGCCCAGCGTTTGGGGGCAAAGTGTCTCAATAAAGTGGAAGTTACCGGTATCCAGGTTGCAGGAGGAAAAATTACCGGCGTGGAAACCGACCAGGGATTGATCTCCACTCCCAAGGTGGTGGATGCTGCCGGACCGTGGGCGGGAATTATCGGTCAAATGGCGGGGGTGGCAGTTCCGATCGTGCCAATCCGCCGGCAACTCATGACCACCACACCTATACCGGAAGTACCCCCGGATTTTCCCTTTGTACTGGATTTCGCACAATCGCTGTACTTCCACCGGGAGGGGGATGGAATATTGACCGGTATGTCCAATAATAATGAGAAAGCCGGGTTTGATCAGAATGTTGATGAAGCCTTCGAGATGGTGAACCTGGAAGCTGCGATCGCCCGCATGCCTTGTCTGGAGAAGGCGAACTTACTGTCTCATTGGGCCGGCTTGTATGAAGTCACCCCTGATGCCCATCCGATCTATGGAAAAACCCCCGTGGACGGCCTTTACATTGTGGCAGGTTTCTCTGGTCACGGATTCATGCACGGCCCGATCTCAGGAAAATTAATGACGGAATACATCCTGGATGGAAAATTCCAAAGCCTGGATGTATCCATGCTGGACCTGGCCAGGTTCACGGAAGGTCGTCAAATTCGGGAATACAACGTCGTCTGACCCGGAAAGATGATGGATTGAACAGGAAATGAAAAGACGGGCTGTGATTTCACAGCCCGTCTTGCATTTCCTAATAATCACGATTACTTTTTCCTCAGCATTGTAATAACATAGACGCCCATGCCGATCCCTGCCAGTAAAAAAACCGCTCCGAAGATGCCCAGCAGTGGCGAGCGTTTACTTGATGGGGTGGTGGGATCGACCAGGGTTTTTAATTGCGCACCGTAGTCAATATAGGCAATATCACCGGCAGTGATTGTAATTTTGGAGGTCAGGTTAATCGTGGGGTTATACCCGTCTGGTGCGGCAGCACTGACGTTATATTCTCCCATGGGCACATCTGGGAAACAAGTGCCCTGATAAGCAGTTGCATCAGGGTTGATGACGGTAGTCAGGGTTTTGGAGTAAGCTCCATCCAGGCTGGTGAGACTGACAGCGGCGTCAGCAATGGCGATTTCGGTCGGCTGCCGCAAGCCATCCCCGTTAGTATCATTGTAGACCAGCACACATACCTGGGCAGTACCGCCCACACCCGGTGTGACGGTGGGCAGGACAACAGTGGGTGTTGATGTAGGGCCACCAGTGGTTGGAGATGCAGTTGCTGCAGCACCGATTCCGAGCGTGATCTGCTGCCCCTCGCGAAGACTGCAATTCGAGTCGAGCTGGTTAGTTGTACGCAGGAAATCCAGCGAAACTCCGTACATTAATGAAATACTTTCGCAGGTGTCTCCGGCTTTAACGATATAGATGATCCTTCCGTCCGCCTGGGGGGTGGGAGAAGGGTAAGGACTTTGGGGATCTCCGGGAGCTGCCTGCGCTCCTGAAGAAATCCAGCTCAAACCGACCAATATGAGGAAAACACTCGCAAACAAAAGGGCTTTGGTCTTCATGGAATTACCCGCGAAGATTATACCCCATCGCTTCAGCCCTTGATATAATGCACTGGCTGGATTCCCGGAAATACCCCGGGGATGACCTGGGATTGCTGGAAGGAGAAAACATGACACTTGCAGGTTGTTGTCGGAGCGCAATGGGGGGACGAAGGTAAAGGCCGCATCGTAGACTGGTTTGCCGCACAGGCTGATTTCTCAGCCCGCTACAACGGCGGTGATAACGCAGGGCACACGGTTACCGTGGGCTCCAGGATCTTTAAATTGCACCTGATCCCATCCGGGATCATTCACCCGCAGGTGATTGCCATCCTGGGAAACGGCATGGTAGTTAACCCAACCACGCTGTTTGAAGAAATGGAAATCCTGCGCCAGGCCGATATCCTGGTTTCTCCTGAACGTTTGCGCATTTCGTTCGCTGCCCACCTGATCACCCCGGCACATATGGCACTCGACAAAGCTCTTGAGGTTAAAGAGAGGCAGGGGCAGTATTGGCACCACCGGGCGAGGAATCGGCCCGGCCTACACGGATAAAGCGACCCGTCGCGGTTTGCGTGCTGGAGATACCCTGGCTAATGATTTCTGCGACCGGATCGGTGATCACGTGTCCGAGGCTAACCAAACCCTGCGCATGCTGGGTAGCCCTGAATTGGACCAGGCCGCTGTTTGCGAGCAATTCCAGGAAGTGGCGGCGCGTCTGAAGCCCCATATCGCCGACACATCACTTGAACTCCACGCTGCACTGGAGGCAGGGAAAACGGTCTTGGCGGAGGGAGCCCAAGGAACTCTGCTTGATATTGACTTTGGCACCTATCCCTTCGTCACCTCGTCCAACACAACCGCCCCCGGGGCATTGACAGGCCTTGGGTTGGGATTGGATGCTGCCTACTCAGCCCGGGTTGTAGGCGTGGTGAAGGCATTCCAGACGCGCGTCGGGGCAGGCCCCTTCCCAACCGAAGTCTTTGACGACCTGGCTCTCCGGCTGCGAGGCACGGGTGAACATCCCTGGGATGAATACGGCACGACCACCGGCCGGCCGCGTCGCGTTGGCTGGCTGGATATGGTTTTGTTGAAGTACGCGATCCGCATCAATGGGATCAACGAACTGGCAGTCACCAAGCTGGACATCCTGAGCGGGCTGGAAAAAATCCGCCTGTGCCGGTCCTACCGGCGGGATGGGAAAGAATCCACCGACCTGCCTGGAGGGGTAGCAGACCTGGGGGCATACGAGCCGGTTTATGAGGACCTGCCTGGCTGGAGCGAGGATGTCACTGGTGCCCGGAAATGGTCAGAATTGCCAGCGTTTGCGAAGACGTATCTCGACCGGCTGGCCGAGTTGGCCGGTGTACCGGTGCGACTGGTCAGTGTGGGACCGGAACGTGAACAAATGGTGCTCAACCCATAAATGACCGAGACCGCCAAGAGCGGTCTCGATTTTTTTATTCAATTGTCCGGGTGCTCTGTCTTGAATATCTTTTTTTGATCTCCGGCAGGAAATACTCGTTGAAGAATTTATCCACATCGTAATCCGGCTTCCAGGCCCAGTCCTTGCGAGCCAGAGTATCGTCCACATCTTCAGGCCAGGAATCGACAATGCCCTGCCGACGCGGATTTGGCTCGAACGTGATCTTCGCATCTGGAAATGCCGCCAGTGCCCGCTGGCGGAATTCTCCAGCAGTGAGACTGAAGGCTGCAATGTTGTAAACCTGGCTGGTGAGATTAATCCGAGGCGCGTCCATCAGCATAAGCAGGGATTTGATCGCATCCGGCATAGCCATGAACGAAATGCGGGTTTCCGCGTCCACGAAGCAGGCGTAGGGTTTCCCAGCTGCCGCAGAGTGCAGCATTTCCGGGCCGTAATCGCTTGTTCCACCACTGGGGACGGTAAAGGCACTGACCAACCCGGGGAAGCGGATGGCACGGAAATCGAGCATGGTGGGTGGAACCGGATCAAGGTGTCGCTGCCCGCAATAACAGCTGTAATACACTCCCAGTTTTTCACAATAAAGTTTGTTGCAGCCATACATGGTATGCGGAGTATTCCACGCATCTTCTTTCACATTGCCAGCAGCATGTTTCGCAGCCCGATCGGGGAAACCGTACGCAGCAATCGAACTCGGGAACAGGAATTTCACCGGCTTGTTGAGTTTTTCCGACTTATAGGCCGCAAGCAGGAGCAGCTGCATTGTCCCTTCCACGTTGATGCGGTGCGCATCCTCGGTAGCCACTTCCGCTTTCGAGGAAAGCGAGGCTGCCAGGTGGAAGATAATATCGAAATCATAATCGTAAAATATTTTTATGCGGTTCACAAGGTCACCCTGGATATGCTCTGCTGACAGGGTTTTGATCGTCTCGGGCAAGGGTGCCAGGTCGGCGGTTACGATGCGATAGCCCTTGTTCTTAAGGCTTTGGACAAGCGCCTGACCGATCTCTCCGCTCGCGCCGGTCACCAGGACAGATTTTTCACTCATGGATTTCTCCTAATACTTCCAGGAACTACATTGCGGAAACGAGCCATCGTGACCGTGAAATCCCCGATATCATCATGATTTGGAACATCCATATTTCACGGATTTTATCAAAAAGCAGTAGAATGAATAAAACGTTCCATGGGAAATCTCCAATAGATTGTACAACACCTTGCGCAAAAAATCTTCAGACATTTCAGCGATGAAACTCACCTATTTATGCCGGGGCGTGCTCCTGATCGTTTTGCTGACTGCCTGCAATGCTGCAACTCCTGTGCCTGACCTGACACCAAGCCTGACCCCGACACCTGAAACCCCCACGCCCACCATTGTCTGGTTCCCCCCGACGAACACACCGACCTTGTTCCCAACCCGAACCCTGCCTTCGGCATCCGATCAGCGCCCAGGGATGGGTGACCTGCTTTTCGCCGATAATTTCGACCAGCCTGAATTATGGAATACTTCCACGGCAGGCTCTGGGAGTGCCACCGTTTCCCGCAACCAGCTGGTCCTGTCCATTTCGGGGCAGGGTCCCCTTACCATTGCCAGCCTGCGCAGCCAGCCCTCCCTCGGGGATTTCTATGCAGAAGCTATGGTAACACTCAGCCTGTGTGGCAGCAGCGACCAGTTTGGAATCCTATTCCGCGCTGCGGCTGGAGAAATCAATTACCGCTTCGTAGTTATGTGTAACGGCCAGACGCGGGTTGAACGCAGCCAATCCGGATCCCACCTGCCCCTGAACGCCTGGTTGTTGAGCGGCGACGCACCCATGGCTGCCCCAGCGGAGATCAAACTGGGAGTTTGGGCTGCTGGAAGTGAAATGCGTTTTTATTTGAACGACCATTTCCAATTCACTGTGGTTGACCGGATCCTGCATACCGGTACGCTGGGCTTTTTTGTGTATGCGAGTGGAGCAGCTCCCATTACCGCCTTATTCTCGAACCTGTCTGTATATTCTGTTGCATACGTGTCCCCGGTTCCCACGCTTACCCCATCGCGAACGCCCACCTCCACGCGCACACCTGTTCCAAGCCGGACTCCAACCCCATGATCGGAAAAAATGACCAATAAACTCAACGACCTCGACTCACGTTCCTGGCTCAAGTTTCAAAAATCCTGGTTTATCCACAACCCACCACCGCGCACGAAGGGTGTGCTGGTACACCCGGCCAAGTTCCCGGAGACGATGGCCCAGGAATTCATCGAATTCTTTACCAAGCGAGGCGCTGTGGTGCTGGATCCCATGGCGGGCACCGGTTCGACCCTGATCGCAGCGCTGCGCAGCGGAAGGAACTCCTACGGCATCGAATTGAATCCAAAGTATGCTGAAATTGCTCAGCAGATCATTATCCAAGGAACGCCAATCGCTTGGGGAATTCTGTTGAAGGTCTAGCTTCGGACGTCATTACAGGTGATGCAACTCATGCCTCTGAATTTGGACTACCCATGCTCGACTACGTTTTGACATCCCCACCTTACTGGGACATGCTGCATGTGAAAGGGGCAGAGACGCAGAAAAAGCGCCGTACTTCTGCGGACCTGGATGTTTTTTATTCTGATGATCCAAATGATCTCGGCAACCTGCACGATTACGAGGATTTCCTGAACAAACTTGTCGCGGTCTATTCCGGGTTGAAACCGCTCTTACAGCGAGAAAGCCTACCTGACCATCATCGTAAAAAACGTGAAAAAAGGAGGCAAGATCTATCCACTTGCGTGGGACCTGGGCCGCGAACTCGGAAAGACATTTACATTGAAGGATGAAAAGATTTGGCTACAGGACAACCAGCGCCTGGCTCCCTACGGCCTGGGCTCCGCCTGGGTAAGTAATACCTTTCACCACTATTGCCTGCAATTCAGGAACGATTAGAGTCACGGTTTATTTATTCTCTGCCATGTGACGATGATCACTGCTGCTGACCTTCTCCACCTCCCTTATACCCCCGACCTGACGGCAGGTGGTATCACCTGTGCCTGTCGTTCTCTGATATATGATGCGGGCAGGGGAGAACGCTCCCAAGCAGACTGCCTGCGCAGCATAGTGGCTGAAATGGCTGTCGAGCTGGCTTTCCGGCGCTATCTTTCTGCACAGGATATCCCATTCCATTTGCTGGAGTCGGCACCTTTTTCCCGAACTGATCGGTACTCCTTATCGCTGGGTGGACACCGTTGTGAGTTGAAGTCCTTTCTCATCTCCCGCCGCGAGCACATTCTCCAACTGGGGAAACGATCTGCGCTTGCGCTAAAGTCACCAGCCCTGGTTCCGATTGAAGAATTCGCCAAAGAAGACTGCAAACCGGATGATATAACCATTTTCGGATTATTGCTGGGAGTGGTGGCATCCACCTGGGAAGAAGTCGATAAAGCTGCTGCGGCAGGACAACCCCTGTCCCTGGTCCACCAGCTGCCCGAAAGATGGAGCCGCCCAGAAGAATGGCGCCCCCTGGAAAAGCTGGTCCTAAAAAGCGAAGATATACGTCCCATCCGGGTGGAGATCGGGGGACAGGATTCGGGACGGGAATTCATCGCTACCACGCTGGATCTCCCGCCAAAAACGCGGGTGCCAGCGGACCAGAATTTTAACAGCCTTGCTTACGTGCAGGCAGCTTCCCGGCCTCGAGGACGCATCGGCTTGCACAGTCCATCTTGCGGCGAGGCAACCATCATTGCTCAACAATCCTGGAGCAATATCTGGGTTTATGGCATGGACATCTTACTCACGGGATGGCTAAGCCATGAAGAATACCAGCGCAAAGCGAAAGTTTTGAATGCCGGGATGAAACCATTTTTGCACGACCGAACCGGGAAAAAGAACTTGCTCGTTCCAATGGAAGAGTTGAATCCTCTTGGACCGCTCTTCTCCAGAATCCGAGCTTGGGCGGGGGGCTTCAAAAAATCGTAATTGTGTTGGAAATTGACACCTCAAGTCCCCTGTGGTATCATCCCGATACAATCAAATAGCCCCAAACGGCACTCTTATCCAGAGAGGTGGAGGGACCGGCCCTGTGAAACCTCGACAACCACCGCGCAAGCGGATGGTGCCAACTCCGACAGAAATTCTGGAAGATGAGAGGGCAGCCGAGCGCCCCGCGCAATTGCCCTTTCGCTCGAAGGGGCAATTTCATTTTCTGAAAGGACTTTCCATGACCACTACTTTTATGTCTTCCCCCAAACTGCTCTTCACCTCCGAGTCGGTCACCGAGGGCCACCCCGATAAGCTGTGCGACCAGATCGCCGATTCGGTCCTGGATGCCTGTTTCGAACAGGACCCGATGAGCCGGGTGGCCTGCGAAGTAGCCACCAAGACCGGCTATGTGATGCTGCTGGGGGAGATCACCACGCATGCCTTTGTCAACTTCGATGAACTTGTACGCAAGGTCATCGTCGAAATCGGGTATGACCGCGCCAAAAAAGGCTTCGATGGCAATACCTGCGGCGTCCTTTCGGCTATCTCAAGCCAAAGCCCGGATATTGACATGGGAGTCAGCAAATCGCTGGAAGCAAAGGACGGCGACAAGGACCAGATCGACCTGATCGGCGCCGGCGACCAGGGGATGATGTTCGGGTATGCTTGCAATGAAACAACCCAACTTATGCCGATGCCGATCTACCTGGCTCACAAATTAACCCGCAAACTTGCCGAGGTGCGCCGGGCTGGCACACTGCCCTGGCTTTACCCAGACGGCAAGAGCCAGGTAACGATCGAATATGCACACGGAAAACCGAAGCGCATCGATACCGTGCTGGTTTCGGCCCAACATTCCCCGGATGTCTCGCACGCGGATATCGAAGAGGGCATCATGGAGCATGTCATCATGCCGAGCCTGCCGGCAGAGATGGTGGATAAAAACCTGAGGTATCTTGTCAATCCCACGGGGCGCTTTGTCATCGGCGGTCCGATGGGGGATGCGGGCGTCACCGGGCGCAAGATCATCGTGGACACCTACGGCGGCATGGGACGGCATGGCGGGGGTGCCTTCTCGGGTAAGGACCCCACCAAGGTGGACCGATCGGCAGCCTATGCAGCCCGCTGGGCAGCCAAGAATGTGGTCGCGGCGGGATTAGCCGACCGGATCGAGATCCAGGTGGCTTATGCCATCGGCGTGGCGCACCCGCTTTCGGTCAACGTGGAGACTTTCGGCACCGGGAAAATTGGCGATGAGGAGATCAGCAAGCTCATCCTGGAGCACTTTGACCTGCGCCCGGGAGCCATTATCCGCGACCTGGACCTGCGCCGTCCGATCTACCGACAGACTGCCGCCTACGGACATTTTGGGCGTGATGATGTCCAGTTCCCGTGGGAAAACACGGACAAGGCCGCGGACCTCAAAAAAGCGGCCGGATTATAATTTGTTGACACAGATCGCACCGCAACCCGGGTTGCGGTGCGATCTTCTCATGAAATCGAGTATTATCTATGCCAAATTAGATAAATATTGTATTAGAAGTACTCATGGGGGTATTCCAGTCTGATATAACTAATATATAATGGAATTGGGAGAGGGGAAAAATACCAGGGTTGTTCGTTCCGTATTTAATATTTGCTGGATAGCGTCGGCTGTTTTGAATCAGTTGGGTTCCAAATATTTCTTTTATTCCTGCGGCCTGATTATGGATGAGCAGAAAATTAAAAAGGTGATTGAATGAAGACACCCCGTAAATTAAGTCCGTTTATAACCTTATTATTATTTCTATTATCCATTGGGCTGATCGGCGGGATCACAGGAAATCAGATCTCAACTGCAGATGCATCCACCGGGGCAGCCATCGTGATAAACCCATCCCTTCCCACACCAACTTCCACAGGGGTCAAAACTTCGCTCATTTCTCACACGAGCGACAATGGGCAGATCACCTGGAAGGAATTGGTGAGCTTCCTTGAAAAGGACCACACCAATTGGAACGCCTATGTCCCCGGGAAATATACCTGCCTGGAGTTCTCCATGGACCTGGTAACAAACGCCCGGAAGCAGGGGATTGAAGCCTGGATCGTAACGGTCGAATTTTCCGGAGGTGGACCTGGACACGCGTTCGTTGCCTTCAAAACCAGCGACCGGGGTACTGTCTTTGTCGAGCCGCAAGCAGATGATACCTATCCTATCGTGAAAGTGGGCGTACCCCTTTGCGATGCATGGGGGGTTTACCAATGCATGGGGAAGGTAGCCTCCATCGATTATGTACAGTGTGCCAATGCGGACTATTGCACCAAATTCACGCCATGACGCCCGGGATCTTCCGGGAGTGTTCCGGGCTCCTGCTCAGTTTCCCACCTAATATCGATTTGATCATTCCTTCAACGTGGTTTGCCATACTATTGGCGAATCATGTTTTTGTTTCCAGTTTCCCAAAATCATTTTTTGACAAGCTTCAACCATCCGGAGACAACCCACGGCAACATGGCGAAGAATCCGATCAACGCCAACTCGCCCGCTTGTGATACCAGCGAGACGACCACGATGCCCAGCGCAGTGACCAGGTAACTGAGGATCGCAAACCGATCCCAGCCCGCTTCAGGGATCTTGGCTGCTTTTCCAGCGATCAGGAGATAGAGAGCATAGGTGGTGAAGACGGTAAGCCACCACCCCCAGAAGTTCTGGAGGGGGATACCGTGGTAGACGCCCGAAACGTCCCAGACCCAGTGCCCGCTGGCCACCATGATCGGGTCCATCACCAGGTCCCAGGCGGTCATTACCAATCCACCCACGGCTGCCACCGACAGGAGTTCTTGTCCACGTGTCCAGCCTGCCGGGATGAGCCTGTCGGCAATGACGAATGAGGGATAACTCATCATGAACCATGCCACCGGGATGAGGTAAGGAACCAGTCCGAGGAAAAGCGGGCCGAGCCTGTTGGTGTAGTGGTATGGGCCGTAGACAAGCCCGGTGGCAACGCCGACGCTTTCGAACATCAGGCTGACGCCAAATACCAGCGCCAGTAGGCACAAAGCACGCCTCCAACCTTCGCGTTGACCTGCGTGCAGCAAGGCGAAGGTGAAGCCTGCCAGGGTTGAAACTGGGGTAATCATGGGTGAGGGGTTCACCCCCGAAGCAATACTGACGATGGGATAAGCAGTAAGCAGTGCATATAAGATGAGCAATCCCAGGCTGATTCGGCGCAGGGTCATGGCGAATTCCTCCTATCCCATAATTTTACCCCAGCAGCCGGAACGAGCGGGCTGGGTGGGGGTTTCCATCTCAGGGAAAGGATTTATGCAAAAGACTTGTAGGAACAATCGATCCATGAATTAAAGGGTTACCGGGTCTTTTCTAAAGGAAATTTCAGCAAGTGCTGGAAAACGAAGTATGTCCAGATAAATTGGTTGGGTGTATACTCCCTCACGCAAATTCTCCAGGAGGTTCCTTATATGAAACGTGCAGTCAGTATCAGTATCGGTTCGTCCAAGCGCGACAAAGCGGTGACCGTCAAGCTGCTGGGCGAGGACGTCAGCATCGAGCGAATCGGGACTGACGGTGACATGGAAGTTGCAGCGCTGAAATACAAGGAACTCGACGGGAAGGTGGGTGCTTTTGGTGTTGGAGGTGCTGACCTGGGCTTGATGGTGGATGATAAATGGTACCGGCTGTATTCGGTCGAGAAAATGGTACGTTTCATCAAGCAAACTCCCGTGGTGGATGGCACAGGATTGAAGAATTCATTGGAGACCAAAGCTGCGCCATTTGTGGAATCCAAACTGGGGGAATACATCCAGAAAAATGGCGGTAAAAAGGTTTTCGTGATGACCGGGGCAGACCGCTGGGGCCTGGCACATGGATTTGTGCAGGCTGGCTATGAGTGTGTTTTTGGGGACTTGATGTTCTCCCTGGGGATCCCGATCGCACTCCACACCGAAAAGCAGCTCAAGACCCTGGCTGCTATTTTAATGCCAGTGGCCGGGCGCCTGCCATTCGAGTGGGTCTATCCAACCGGAGAAAAACAGGAAGAGCGCAAACCGAAATATCCAAAGATGTTCGAGTGGGGGACGGTAATTGCTGGCGATTGCCATTATATTAAGCGCTACATGCCCGATAACATGAAGGGTAAAGTGATCGTAACAAATACCACCACACCGCAGGATGTGGAGTTATTCCGCAAATGCGGTGTGAAATACCTGGTGACCACCACCCCGGTGCTGGACGGGCGTTCATTTGGCACAAACATGATGGAGGCAGCGCTGATCGCCGTTTCGGGAAAAGGCCGCGCCCTAACCCATGACGAATATGAGGAAATGCTAACGAAACTCGGTTTCGAGCCATCTTTGCAGGAATTGAATTAAAGCCTTTCCCATGCGGAACAAATAAACCGCTGCGGATACCTTGCCATAAATCCAGGCTATGCCCGATAGGTCCATGCTGGGATGTTTTTGCCTGGGGCAGGTCTAAAGGAAATCAAAAGGAGAACGTATGGATGCAATCGTGACTGCAGGCGGAGTTCCGCTGCCGGAAGAGCCATTGTATGACGCCACCCAGGGCCATCCCAAAGCGCTGGTTGATGTGGCTGGCAAGCCGATGGTCCAGTGGGTGTTGGATGCCCTAAGCGATGCGACCGATATTAACAACGTCATCATTGTGGGCTTAACCGAAAAGAGCGGTTTGAAATGTGGGAAAAAAATGTATTTCGTCTCCAACCAGGGCAAGATGGTGGAGAATCTACAAGCCGGCGCTCAAAAAGTGCTTGAGGTAAATCCGCAGGCTGAGTTTGTCCTGATCGTTTCCTCGGATATACCAGCCATCACGGGCGAGATGGTGGATTGGGTGGTGAAGACAGCGCTCGAGCAGAAAGTGGACATTATCTACAACGTCATCCAGCGCGAATCGATGGAAAAACGCTTTCCTGGTTCGAAACGGACCTGGACGCGCCTCAAGGATATGGAAATCTGCGGCGGCGATATGAATGCCGGACGCCTAAGCATGATCACCAATGATGATACCGAGATGTGGGAGAAGATCACCAATTCCCGAAAAAATCCGCTCAAACAGGCAGCCTTGATCGGGTATGGCACCGCGTTTCTGCTCCTGACCGGGAGACTGAGCCTTCAGGATGCGGAAACGAGGGTCATGGCTCGTATGAAAATCACCGGCAAAGCCATTGTCAGCCCGTATGCTGAAATCGGCATGGATGTGGATAAGCCGCACCAGCTTGAGATCATGCGCCTCGATTTAAAGAAGCGGATAAAGAGGGCTGAAAAGGGAACCCGGGTGAAGGTTGTAAAGACCGCGAAGGCTGAAAAGACCGTTCCCACAACGAAAAAGGTCTCAACCGGAAAGTCAACCAAAAAGTGACCTGGAAGCGCATTCTTGAATTGGATGCCAGCCTGTCTGCCCGGATGCGGGTGGCCGAGAACCCTGGTCTCCTCCGCAGCGTGGCGATCTTCCTGGCGCATTCGGGCGATTTATGGTTTTGGTGGGCAGGGCTGGTCTTGCTCTGGTGGCTGGGCAATTCGTTCTGGCGCCCCTGGGCACTGACCGTACTCGTGTCCATTATTGCCCTGGCGGTTATCGTCTTGGCGATCAAATTCACCATCCGCCGCCAAAGACCGCAGGGAGAATGGGGAGGAATGTACCGCAAGACCGACCCGCACTCCTTCCCGTCAGGTCATGCAGCCAGGGTGGTCCTTATCGCAGTCCTAGCGCTTGGACTTGGTCCGTGGTGGCTGGCGTTGATCATCTGTATCTGGGCGCCCATGGTAGCTTTGGCGCGCGTGGCAATGGGGGTCCACTATCTTTCCGACATATTGGCGGGGTTTGTGTTGGGAGCAGTGGCAGGAGGGATCGCTCTATTGGTTGCGCCTGGATGATCCCAGGGTTGAGAACATAAAAAAACTTCGGTGAGACTTTTGTCCCACCGGAGTTTATTTCTACCCGGCAGCCCTCATGGATGCCTTAAAATTTTCCAGCGCCTCCACGGGGGTTGGGTCGCTGCCATATGCCATTGCCAAGAAATAAGACACGTAATCCCCAAAGTGTACCGCCGTCCAGATATGAGCCAAAGGTGAATCCCCCTGTGCTTCATATACATCATTTGTCAAACCTTCCACTGTGAACCCATGCCGGGTAAGGTCAAGGCGCAGACGATTGCGGGGATGGTCGGATGAAGCGTGCAGGAACAGGGTGACGGTGCGGGATTGGATATCTGCCGGGTTGAGCAGCCCGGCCAAAGCATTGTGATCTGCTTCAGGCAAGAATTCAAACCCAGCCCCAGCCTTGGCGATTTCGTTGATCTGCGTTTTCCAACGCCGAGCCACCGGAGCCAGGAAACCGGAGGCGTACACGTTTACCCAACGCTCGACGAGTTGTCCAGCCAGCCTTTTCGCCGGATTATTGGTTACCGGAACACTGGCGAGCAGGGTTTCCTGCTGCCTTTTCATTGCTGCCACTGCAGCCGCGACTTGAGCCGATACCAATTCAGGCGAGTCCACCAATCCCAACCGCGAAAAAGCTGCCAGAAGCAGACCGAATGAAAAACCCACCGCGGCGCGCGGCTGCCCCTTGTGTTCGAATTTCCACAGCGGGATACTCACCTGCCCGGCAAGATCTGCCAGTTTACCGCCGGTGGCGACTGCCATTACCCTGCATTGATTTTGGAGGGCTGCGTTGAAGGCCTGCAAGGTCTCTTCTGTGTTCCCGGAGTGGGAACTGGCAATTACCAGTGTCTCTGGGCCGTGTGCCCAAGCTGGCAGGCTGTAATCGCGCTGGACAAAGACCGGAAGAGGGCAGATGGGAGAAATGTAGGCTGCCAGCAAGTCCGCCCCGATGGCCGAACCACCCATGCCAGGGATGATCACCTGGCGCAGGCCTGAACTCTCTGGCAGTGGGAAACCTTGTCCAAGTTCCCAGGCTTTTTCAAGTTGAGCTGGCAGGTTATCGATCTCGCCGAGCATGTTCTGCGGGTCGTGATTATGCATGTAATCCAGGTCGTCAAGGTTCATACAAAATTCCTCCTACGCACAAAATGCTGAATACTCAGTTCCCCTGGCCGATTATTTCGAGCATCAAACATCGGGAATATTTTGGAGAAATAAGGGGATGCTGCTGCATTATGTTCATTCCGGATGGGTTGTAATGCGGTGATAGATCTCTTTCCGATCCCACCCGCTTTCCTGCGCCAACCGCTTCGCCAGTACGGAAGGGCTTTCACCAAGTTTCAAGCCGGAGCTGATAGCTACCTTCAGCATGTCTTCCGTCCACTTGTCTTTTCCCTGCTTAGGTTTTCCCGCCACCACCAGGGTAAATTCACCGCGCGGCTCATTGGCGGAAAAATATGCGATAGCAGCGCTCAAGCATCCACGCCAGATCTGCTCATGAAGCTTGGTCAGCTCACGCGCGATCGCAATCTGGCGGTCACCGAGGGAATCTTCAAGGTCTATCAAGGCAGCGAGGACCCGGTGAGGAGACTTAAGGAAGAGAAGGGTGTAGGGAAGGTTTTCCACCTGATGTACTAGCGCTTGCCGCTCGGATGATTTGCGAGGCAGGTAGCCGAGATACAGAAACGAGTTCGGTGGGAAGCCCTGAGGTAGACAATGCTGCCATCGGTGCGGATGGCCCCGGGATCGGACAGACTTCGTGCCCATTTTCGAGCGCCGCCCTCACCAATTCGTAGCCGGGGTCGTTGAGGGTGGGTGTCCCGGCATCCGAGACCAGCGCCACATCGCCTTCACGCAAGGCGGAGAGGATGGTTTCGAGCTTGCTCAACTTATTGTGTTCGAAGTAACTGGTCAGGGGGGTATGCAGGTCGAAGTGTGTCAGTAGTTTGCGGGTCACGCGGTGTCTTCAGCGGCGATAAGGCGTGCCTCGCGGAAGGTCCGTACCGCACGCGGACTCATGTCTTCCAGGTTCCCAATCGGTGTGGCGACGAGATACAGGGTGGCCATGAGACAATTAAACCACAGATGGCCGGGGATGGAAACGTACAACCGCTTCGCCTCTTGCTGTTCCTCAAATTGGAGCATGCATGGCCCCCGCTGCAGAGGACTGTGGGGAGAGCAAATAATGGAATTGGTGTATACTCCCAAAATTATTGAGCAAAAAAGTGAAAATACTAAATGCACTACCTATGGCGATAGCACCGCTGATCCTGATGGGCTATGGCTGGTATCTTGGTCAGCTGCACCAATCAGGATACGATGTCGCCGGGATATTATTGTTCATAACCGGAGCAGCTGGCCTGGCGCCGGCATTCATCTTTTACCTGCTGACCCGGAAATATCCCTGGCATGAAAAATGGTATGTGAGCGCATTTACCGGGCTGGCGGGATGCGGGATCGTTTTCGCCCTGATCTTTGCCTATGCCAGGCTGCATGGATAAGGCGGGATCAGGCGCATCGGGGGATATAAATAGTCCAACAAAATTTTATTTATATGCTACGGATAAATATCTGCTATGTTATCTCCTGACTCTTCCCCAGTGAATGCCTGTCAAATCATTGCATACCTGACCTTGATGCACTAATCAAATGCTCATTCTGGAAAAATTCATGCCAAAAAATCCCGTCCCTCCACTCACACAAGAAATCGTTCAAGATATATTAAGGAAATCGCGCCCGGGAGCCGCTTGCTGACTTTCTCCATACTCCCGGGAAGTTTTTCAAATTCCACGCACATTGTTGAGGCATGCCAGCCAGGCGGCAGCGATTTAAAATTTGTTGTGCGGCGTTACGCCGTATTTGGCAATTACGACCGGGGCGAAAAGGCACGCCGGGAATTCAAGACGTTTGAATATTTGCACCGATTTGGGATTCCTGCACCGGAACCACTATACCTGGATGATGCAGGGTCGCTTCTGGGCACGCCCGGGATCGTAACCCGTTTTGTACCCGGCAGGCTCATGCTGGAAGTTCCTGCAGACCCCAAAGATTGGGCACGCAAACTTGCCAAAACCCTGGCGAAGATCCATTCCATCCCATGCGGAGAAGAGACACGAGCCTTTTTATTGGATGCAAACGCCGAGGCAACCTGGTTCTTGAAATCAGAGACTGCACCGGGATATATGCGGTCATTTCCCGGAGGTACCGAAGTGTGGCAGGTCCTGCGTGATGCTTACCCGTGCATTCAAGGCGTGCAGTCGGGATTTGTGCACATTGATTACTGGGAAGGCAATATTTTGTGGCATGAGAACGAGATCTCAGCCGTTTTGGACTGGGAGGAAGCTGCTCTAGGCGATCCGGCAATTGATGTTGCCTATGCCCGCATGAATATATTCCTAATGGGTCTTGACCGGACTGCAGATGATTTTCTTCATATGTATGAATCAGAAATTGGAGGAAAGGTTGCGAACCTGGGCTTCTGGGAACTTGCGGCATCTGTCAGACCAATGGAGAACCCAGAGGATTGGAAGGTTGCAGATAACACTGAATTCGACATAAATATTTTCAAGCAATTCATTAACGGAGCCCTAAAAATAGTATAGTATTCACCGAACCAAAAACCTCACCGGTTTTCGGCTGAACCGGTGAGGTTTTTTTCTAACTTAAAATGGGGAAATGTCGGGAAGGGCTATACCCTTTCCCGTTTAAACTGCGTCTCATACAACTGACTATACAACCGCCCAGCGCGAGCAACTGCTCGTGAGTGCCGCGTTCGACGATCCTGCCTCGATCCATCACCAAAATCAAATCCGCCGCCAGGATCGTGGACAGGCGATGGGCGATGACGATGCTGGTCCTGCCTGCCATGACGCGCTTCAAGGCGTCCTGGATCAGGGATTCGGATTCGCTGTCGAGGTGGCTGGTGGCTTCGTCGAGGACGAGGATGCGCGGGTCTTTGAGGATCACACGCGCCAGGGCGATGCGTTGTTTTTCGCCGCCGCTCAAACGGTAGCCGCGCTCGCCGACGATCGTGTCGTAGCCGTCGGGCAGGTCCATGACGAAGTTGTGGATGTTGGCCGCCCTGGCCGCGGCTTCGATCTCCGCCTGCGTTGCGTCGGGTTTGGCATAGATCAGATTCGTGCGGATGGTATCGTGGAAAAGATAGGTCTCCTGCGTCACCATGCCGATCGCTGCTGCAAGCGAGGTCGAGCGTCACGTCCTGCACGTCATTCCGTCGATGCGGATGACTCCGCTGGTCGGGTCGTACAGGCTTGGGATGAGATACGTCAGCGTCGTCTTGCCGGCGCCGGAAGGACCGACCAACGCGACCAACTGTCCGGAGGCGGCGGTAAAGGAGATCCCTTCCAGAGCGACGTCGCGTGCCTGAGATGGAATTCCCCGTCTGAGTCCATTCTTCGGTGAGGTGACGCGAGTTCCTCGTTCCCTTGGTCTTCCCGTCGTCTTTGTCCGACGTCCTCCGCCACGGACAGGACCGCCCTCACATCTTCCATCCTCCCGTAGCGTTTGACATCGTTTAAGCAGTTTGGATTCGTCCATGCTGTAATTGAAGGTGACGTTATCGAATTCGAGATTGCCCTGTGCATTCTGCAGGACGATCGCATTTTCCTTTTCGGCGATATCCTGCGGCAGGTCGATGACTTCGAAGACGCGCTCGAAACTGACCATGGAGGTGGAGAAATCAACAGGTGCGCCTGCCAGTCCCTGCAGTGTGCCATAAAGCTGACCGAGGTACGAGCCGAAGGCCACGATGGTGCCGACGGTGAAGGTGCCCTGGATGACGTACCAGCCGCCCAGGCCATAGACCAGCGCCGTGCCCACTGCGCTGACCAAGCCCATGATGACGAAGAAGGTCGAGCCGACCACCGCGCGGCGAATGCCCGATATCGCGCACGCTGGCGGCGCGTTCACGGAAGCGATCTGTTTCCTCGTTGGCGCGCCCAAAGAGTTTGACCAGCAGCGCACCGCCGATGTTGAGGGTCTCGTTCATGTGGGCGTTCATCTGCGCGTTGAGTTCCATTGCCTTGCGGGCGATGTCGCGCAGGACTCTGCCGAGCCTCTGCGCGGCCAGGATGAAGAGCGGCAGGATCAGCACGCTGACGAGGGTCAGTTTCCATTCGAGAGTGAGCATGACGGCCAGCAGGGCGATCGTCTCGATGACGTTGGTGATGATGTCGACGATGGTGTTGCTGATGGCGTTCTGCGCGCCGACCACGTCGTTGTTGAGGCGGCTCATCAACTCGCCCACCTTGGTGTTCGTGAAAAAGCGCAGGGACATGCGCTGCAGCGTGCGAAGAGCGCCACGCGCAGGTCATAGATGACGCCTTCGCCGACCGTGCAGTTCAAACGCCGCTGGATGACGCTGATCCCGCCTTCGAGGATGGGGATGAAGAGCAGCGCCACGGCCAGCAAGATCAGCTGGTTCAGGTCCTTGGAGGGAATGACCACGTCGATCATGTTGCGGAAGATGAAGCGGCGTGAGCAGGGAGAGTCCCGTGCTGAGCAGGATCATCACCAGCATGCCCGCGATCTGCGTCCAGTACGGTCTGGCGTAATTGAGGACGCGCAATAATAGTTCTCTTGTTACCTTGGGCTTTTCATCGCCCGAACGCATGTATGCCCCCCAACCACCACCATGGTACATAGATATCTCCTAAATTAATTAGCTGGACCGCGAAACTATCGGTTTAATGCGTAATGTCTACAAGACATAAAGACTATAAGACTTATTCAATTTTCCGTCAACTGGACGAGTAGGGAGGTTAATGAAAGTCTATGACGAGAAAACTAATATTCATTATGTTGGGACAAAATCTCCCAGGACCGATTCCATCAACACTGAGTACTGGTCCGGAAGGAGGAACTACCAGACCAGTACTTTTATTTATGAGGCATCTTCCAATACAGGAGACTTCAGCAGGTTCCGGACTGGTCGGGGGCGGAAGAAGATCCATGTCAGACTGATGCCGAGGGCGTACAAAATTGCAGTGCTGATGAACAATGGCGAAAAACCATAGCGCTGCTGCACCATCCCGGATATGTATGGTCCAATCGTCCATCCGACATTCCATGCCAGGTTGCGGATGCTGTTGACCGCGCCATGCTCAGTCTCGTGGCTCTGTTCCAGGGCGAACGCATCGAAGAGAGGTGACACCATGTTCATCAATGCACCGCGTGCCAAAAAGCCGATGACTGCCAACCAGGGCCAGGGTGAGAACCCGACCAGCAGCAGGAAGACCAGGCTGGCTCCCTGTGCCAAGGACCACTGTGCGCACTTTGCCGCCCAGGTTTCCCACCAGCCGCGGGCCGATGATACAACCAATTCCGGTCAGCAGGGCACCCATGCTGAACAGGATCCCCAGGGTGGAATCCCCCATTTGGAAACGTTCGGCAAAGAAGACATTGAAGTATGGGACCAGGGTGGCTGCACCAAGTCCGATGACCAGGTTGGGGATGGCCAATTTCAAAGTCAGGGGGCGCAACAGCACCTTCCAGACGGAGGTCTTGCGTTCGGGAGACCCAGCCTTTTCTCCTGCGGCAACTATTTTTGGTTCATGGATAAAGGCGATCGGCACCAGGACGAGGAAACTCATGATCACACAAAAGACCAGGACCACCTGATATGCTGTGACACTTGTCGCCAGGTTGAACCAGCGTGTGAACAATCCGGGGAGATACCCTGCGAGAAAGTTTCCAGCTGTGCTGGCCAGCGGGAACATCCCAAAACTGAGGCTGAACAGGACATCGCGGCTCTTTTCATCAGAAGCCTTCATCATGAAGGGTGCCTGGCTGAGTACATACAACTGCGAGGTTGCGCCAAGCAGAAGCGCACCTGCCAGGATGACCGTCTCAGAACGGCCCAGGATCATGGCGATGATAGCAGAAATTGGCCAGGGCAAAGCCGATCATCATGGCGCGCTTGCGGCCCATCCGGTCGGAGAGCAAGCCCATTGGGACACCCAGCAGGAGCGCTGATAGGCTCGGAGCCGCATTGACCAGCCCGAGGAAATCCCGGCTGTACCCGGCGTCGATAATGTACAGGTTGAAGAACAGGTTCCAGCCTGCGAACAGCAGCCCGTCCAAAAAGAGAGCCAGCAGGAATAACCGTGCCGGGCGGTTGAGAAGGTGGAACTGGTTAAGGGTGGAGCGAAGAAAAGATTTCATTGATTTTCATTTAACCTGCCGGGGATTTCGCCCGCGGCGTAATCATTAATTCACGAACATTAGTGCTGAAGCCTTCTTTGGGAAGAGCGTGCCAAGCAGCAGCCGTGTCTCGTCATCCTTGTAAGAACAGTCTGCGTAGGACTGTTCGAGTTCTTCGTACGAGCGGTAGCCAAAGACCAATTGCAGGAACGAAAGGTCTGGGAAGGCAGCCGTGCCTTTGTCTTCGTGACAGGGAGTCCACTTCTCAATTGTGACCAGTCGACCATCCTTCAGCACCAGGCGCAAGCCTGAGTGATAAAAACTGATCTTTGCCTCTCCCGTGTAGCTGACAAGTATCGATTTCGGCGATATGGCGTTCCAACGCCGGCGTGATCAGGCGCAGGAAGGCAGTCAGATCGGGGACGCGGATGTACCAGGCGTACGGGTCACGCAGACGCGGCAGTTGCTCGCGGAATACTTCGTAAGACGGATGCTCGCTCCCGAACCAGAAGCTGTAGGTGGTGCGTACTGCGGGTTTGCCGTCCCGTTTGGAAATGGTATCCCCGGTCTGCCATAAGTAGCGTGCCACACAAGGGGTCACCTCCAGCCAGGAAACACCCGGCTTCAGTTCGTAATGGTTTGCAATGAGACCGGTGTCCCAGTCGTACCACGGATGGGTGAAGTAGCCAACCGTTTCTTTCGTACCCAGCGCGTTCGAGTATGCGGAACTCCAGGCGTTCAACGTTCTCCCGGCTCTGGCCACCCAGATCGTATCGCCAGATGGATTCATCCCGGACGCATGTAACCAACCGCCGCCGGCAGGACTGCGCATAGGTATCCATCAAGAAAGGGATATCTGCTTCGGTGGCCGCGCGGATGGTGAAGGGTTCACCCTCGTCCTGATTCAGTTTCGGCAGTTGAGCTTCATAACCAGTGCGCCCGCCGCTTAGTTCCAACCCCATTTCATATCCAAAAAGCCGGTAGTAGAACGGGATGCCCGTGATGCCCTGGACGAGTTCCCCGCGCAAGGCGCTCCACTTGTGGACCTCATCAAATTGGGCGCGCACAAGCCCACGGTTGCGATATTCGGGCAGGGTTCCCACAAGTTCCGGGCGGCCCACCCCAAAGGGGATGCCTTCGTATGCCCAGGTCTGGGAAATGAGGTTCATGGAGGAGATGATCTTCCCACTGGCAGCCTCAACGACCAGGGTGCAGTCGTCAGGGTGGAAGGTGGGATGAGGACGTGCAACAAGGTCGCGGGTCCAGGCTGCCACGCGCAGGTCGGGCTTGTCGAACCCGTCATCGCTGTGGATGCGGGAATTGAATTCCGCCAGTGCTTCCGCATCTTCAACAGATGTCCGGCATAGGATCAGCCCATCTCCCAGGTTTTGCAGGATCGGGCGGTTGTTGAGTTTTATTTTCATATCTGTCCTGTTATGTGACCTTTCCCCCTAACAGGAGGAAGGTCAACCGTGACTAATAAGCAATTGCTTTAACTCTTCCAGCGATTTTTCAGGCTGGGTGAATTGGATGGCAAGCATGCCAACCGCCCGCGCCGCCTCCACGTTGACTAGCACATCATCCAGGAAGACCGATTCTTCGGGCCGGGCACCCATTTTTTTGAGTGCCGTGAGGTAGATGCGCGGGTCGGGTTTCATCAGGCCCACTTCTGCAGAGATGACCATTTCATCGAAAACATCGGCAAACTTTTGAGCGGTAATGAAAGCCCTCAACCCTGACCAGGCATTGCTGATGAGACCTACCTTGTACCCCGGGCGCAAGCTGCGCAGGAAATCGAGCAGGGTAATGTCAGTCTGGTCGCCGGCAAAAAATTCAGCGATGATCCTGTCAGCCTCCACGCGACTGACACCAAGGGTTTTCGCCACCGCCTGCCAATGGGCTTCCTCGGAAATCTCTCCGGTGGAAGCCCTCCGGCTGGAATCGCTTTCGAAAAAGATCTTCTCCAGGTCCTGGAAAGTCATCCCAAGTCGTTCGGCCTGGCGCGTGCGCGGACCTTTATCTTCGGTGCGCATGATGACGCCGCCAAAGTCAACGAAGATGACACGAACCCTCATTTCTTCCTGGTTTCCCTCTGGGCCGATTTCCCATTGGGGGAAGATGTTTTTGCCATTGGTTTTGCAGCCGAGGTTGCAACGTTTTTTGAATGATGTTTCTTCTCATGTTTGGCAGCAGCCTTGGGAGCTGCCGCTGTTTTCGGTGCGCTAGGACTCGCAGCCGATTTATCGGGTGCAGACTTCAACCTGGGCAGATTGCTTCGCCATGGTTTTTATGGCAGCCTTCCAATCCGGGAAGGTGCGTTCCATGCGAGCCCGTTCAACGCGGTTGGCACGCCTGCACTTCGGGCAGTGGGCATCATAGAAAATCAGTTTATTCTCTTCCATGTGTTCGAGAGCAGCGAGCATATCCTCGCGCCCTATGGCGAACATGGTCTGACAGTAGGTGCAGCGTAGTTGCATATCCATCTCCTTTGGGTGAAACAGGACGGTCAAGAATTATCTCGAAGGTCTATTTTACTCCATCGCCTTGCGGTAATATGCCTGCTGCTTCACCTTTCGGTAGCCAACCCCTTCGTAGAGACGGAAAGCACCTGAAAGGTTTTCGGAATCCACTGTTAGTGCGGTTTCGGTCATGCCCATGTCCTTGAACATTTGCATGCTTTTCACCAGCAGGGCGCGCGCCAGTCCCTTTTTGCGCCAGGGACGGCGGGTGCAAATTCCTTCGGTATACCCGCGTTTGCGGTGGTATTCCAGGTTCTCTTTCTCATCAATGAAATTATGGACCACGCTCGCCATCTGGTCGCCGTCCCAGGCAACTTTCCAGAGCTCTGGTTTAAAGACCGGGCTTTCCATTTCGGCCTTGTAATTCTCCTCGCTCATATCCCGGATGCCCCAATGATCGCGGAAGGCTTCATTACTGGCATCAAAGATATGGCGCACCTGTTCCGGTTTTACCGGGCGGACTTCCACATCCGCTGGCATGGGGGCTTCGGGAAAAGGCTCAGCAAGGTCGCGTACCATGTAGGTCTCATAGCGGACGGGCTTATACCCGCGTGCCTGCAATAATGCCACCAGATTTTTTTCGGATTCAAAAGCTTCCACTTGCAGGAACTTCGGGATTCCCCGAGGATGGCTGGCGGCGATCGTCTGTGCGCGATGCTCCGCAGCATCCCAAAGGGCGCGGCCAATGCCTTTCCCGCGCCAATCAGGGTGCATGAAGCCAAATGGATGAAATAGGCGGATCCCTTCGAGGAGGTCTTCCCACCAGATGCGACCGTAGGAGATCACTTTTCCGTTCACTTCTGCGAAAAGCATATCGTCCTTGGGGTCGCAGTTTTCAAGGTGGCGGTAGTTGCGGGCGATGTCATCCACATCGGTGCTGCGTTCCACGCCGTCCACAACCTTGCAAGCTGAGATCAATGCCGCCATATGCGGATAATCCGCTTCCCCCTGGAAGCGGCGGAAGGTTAATCCCGGAATCGACGGGGCATTGGGGAGGGTGAACTGTTTGGTCATTGGTCATCCTTTCTCTATCCATACATTGAAAACAAAACGGTCACGGGGTTGCCCATGACCGGCTGAGAAAGAAAAAGGCCACGGGCAGGGAGTGTCCGTGGCCGCCAAAAACTGCGTATATCTAATCAGGCAACAGGCGCACTCCGCGTAGGATTGTTCTGACCGCCGCCAGCGGCGGTGCGGACACTTGCAAGGGTGAAGATCTTACGGACTACCATGTAGTGCGCCTCCTTTCTTTTAGAATTTGCGATTAATTCAGCAATTTCGAACTGGTGAAGTTTATCACAAGGGACTGATTCCGGTCAAGGAATTTCCTGGACAATGATAATTGCCAAATTCATTAATGGCAATTGTCCCCCAAAATCCACTTTTCCTTGACTTTTGACCCTCATTTGTGCTAGATTTAGGCATCTTATAATAGAGGATACTTATGCATCGCGAACGCGTTTCTGAAAATGTCTACTGGTTCCAAAGTGAAGTATATGCCCAAGTGACCGCTGGGGTGGTGGTTGGACCGCAGTGGGCCCTGGTAATTGACACCCTGGCCCTGCCAGAAGAAACCCTGGCCATGCGCGACTATGTGGAACACGAACTTGGGGTCCAGGTGCGCTATATCATCAATACCCACTACCATGCCGATCACACCTGGGGTAATTGTTTCTTCCCGGGGGCGACCATCATTGCCCACTCCCTGTGCCGCGACCTGTTGATCGAGCGCGGCATCCCTGCGCTCGAAAATGCGCGCAAGCAGAATCAAACCTTCCGCCAGGTGAAAATCGTTTTACCGCACCTGACCTTTAACGAAGGCACCTTAAGCCTGCGCGTCGGCAAGAAAAACCTATCCATCCTGCCTGCTCCCGGCCACAGTTCGGATGGCATTGCCGTACTGGTTGAAGAGGACCGGGTGTTGTTTGCGGGTGATTCTTTCATGCCCCTGCCCTACGTGGTGGATGGGAATACGGAAGACATCTCCTTATCCATCAAGAAGATTGGGCGTATGGGCCTGGAGAATATCATCCAGGGCCATGGCGATATCATTCTGCGGGGGGAAATTGATGCTGCGGTCAAGGAAAACCTGAATTACCTGGCGAACATCCGCAAAGTAGCCCGAACCGCTGTTCGCAGGCGTGCACCGCAGGATTTTATGGATGAAAACAATATTGAATCTTGCGGCAAAAGCCGAGTCTACCTGGGTGGACTGGCAGAGGAACTTCACCGCCGGAATTTGAGGTCGCTTTACCTGGAAGAAAAGGAAGCCAAAGAGTCTGGAAAAGAGTAAACAGAATCGCCGCACACGAAACGTGCGGCGATAATTTTTAAAAATCCCTGATTTTAGCATCTTGTGAGGATTCTTAATTTCGCGTGGGTCAAGGGAAAAAGGTTCTTGGTTGGATTCTTAGGACTACTTCCCCCGGCTCTTTGAACTGCGCGCCTGCCTCAATTGCTGGAGCTTCACAGGCAGGCCGTGACGTCGTTCCGTCCCGTCTTTCAAGCGCTTGAGATTGGGTCTCAGTGCCCAAATCATTAATATTTCAACAAATAGTCCGTACATCACATAAGCCCACGGGCCGAGGCCTGAGTGCGGCGCGAATTCCAAATATGATGATCGTCAGAACCCCGATGCTCAGGGTGGTGATGGATGCATAGCCAGTGATGTACCAGATCAGGACACCGAGCGGGATCAGGATGAAAGCCACCGGAGGCCAAAGTCCAAATGCGCCTCCGCCTGCGGCAGCCCCACCTGCACCGCCATGCAATCGAATGCGCCTATCCGGGCCGCGATCAATTAAAAAAGAGGGAATAGTTGTGCCCTAACACGGCTGCAATGGGTGCAAGGGTATGAACCCAAACATTGGGGGTGACCCCCTTTGCCAGCCATACTGTGGCAGCAGCCTTGAGGATGTCCAGGACGGCAGTCAGCAAGCCAGCCCAAGGTCCGGCAGCACGCATGGCGTTTGTTCCACCTGTCCGTCCACTGGCAACCGTGCGGATATCCTTACCGGTCATCAGCTTAACAACGATCAAGCCAAATGGGATGGAACCGATAACATACGCCGCCAACAGGGTGCCGGCGTCAATCAGGACCTGCAGCATTATTTCCTCCGGAGGTTTACCTTCGTGCACAAAATCCTGGGTGCCTGGCCAGGATGAGAATCGAAAATCTCATAAATCAGCAACTCTTTACCGATCAAATTTTATACAGAAGCAATAACACTAAAAACGACGGAACGTCACTCGCCTTTCCGTAACTCCAGGGCGATCTCGATGGCTTTTCCTGCCTCGATGAAATAGCCACGCGCCTGCCAGGAGCCGTTTTCCAGAAACCAGATGATCTGCGCAACCGGGTACATGTTTTCAACGATATCCGTGCGGGAAGGGCGGTCTGGACCATTCGGATGAGAATGATAAATCCCTTTCAGCTCGAACCCGACGGCTTCGATGCGCTGAAAGGCGCGCCACTGGGACCTAGGTTCCATGCGAAATCTCACTGGGCTTCTAACTGCATTTGGAACCCCGATCGTAAATTTCACCAAGCTCCCCGTTCCTGCCAGCAGGCCGCACGCTTCCTGCGGGGCTCGTCGGCTGACGTGGCGTCGCATTGCCTGCCAGGCTTCCCGGGTCAGGATCAGTTTTGTCTCCATCTACCGGAACCAGAAAGCCAACCCCCAGAATAAAGCAAGCATAAGCATGGGCTCGAGAAAAGCCCGCCGGAAGGGATTACCCTCCACCAGGCTGACAGCCAGCACTGTCAGGGCGTAGAGTGGAGCCAGCAAAGCCAGCCCAAACCTTACCGGAGACAGGGGTAAATAATGCAATGCGGCACCCACCTGAGAGGCTACCAGGCCGATCCCCACCGCCCAGGAAACTTCCCAACGTTGGTTGAGACGCAGGTGCAGTGTGCGTAAAGCTGCCAGCCCACCTGCCAGGAAAAGCGCTGGAACAAGCATCACCAGCCGGGCATTGACGGCTTTTAGGGCAGTTGCCAGGATAAGGAAAATGATAAATGCAATGACCGTCAGGATAGCGGTTGCCACCTGGTAACGCATGTCGGTTGGGTCAACCACTACGTATTCAGCCAGGGCCACCACCAGGAAGATCGCGGCGCCCAAACCGAAACCGAGCCACCAAATGGATGTATTGGGGAGTGAATAGAGGGCGATGCCAATTACCAATACCGTCAGGGTGGGGAGCAGCCAATGCTCGCGGGTTCCCCCTTTTTTCAACGCTGGATGGGTGCGTAAGAGCCAGTCCATGCCGGTGGCAGTTACTCCAGCTGCCAAGAGGACAATTACCGTATTCAGGTTTAACGCGAGTGTCAGCCTAAAGGTCCCCAATGGAAGGAGAACGGAGAATAGCGGGGTGGTACTGAGCACCCGCGTCAGCGCGAAGGCCAGCAGGACGGCAGCAGTTAGAACACTGATCCGGGTTGAATCCGGCAAGTACCTGGGTTCGGTCATCGGCGGTATTGTACCGCGAAAAAACAATCGAAGGCTGGTTCATTGCCTAAAATACCGATCGCGACTATAATACCGCCTTGCCTGACGGGGCGTGGCGCAGTCCGGCTCACGCGCTTGCATGGGGTGCAAGAGGTCCCGGGTTCAATTCCCGGCGCCCCGACTGGAGACCGCTTACATACCATTTTGACGGATGTAAGCGGTTTGTGGTTAACAAAACGATGATTTTGGCTGAACCGCGGATCGCTTGCTAAGTTGGTGTTCATTTTGGCTCCTTTTTGAGAATAAGGTACGTATTCTAATGATAGAGGTGGGCAAAAGGATTATCCTTTTTTCGATAAATTGTCCATTGGGCTTGCTTTTCGATGGCCTGCGATAATGTCATCCTGCAAAAGGTGAACATATCGTTGGGTCATCCGAATATCTTGTGGCGCAGAATGATCCGTAATTCTTCCATCCCACCGCCATTTCTTAAGAATAATGTCGAGAATGTGTGACGAAGGATATGCGGTCCAGCCTTGCCATTTTTTCCGATCCTGTGAAGAGTTCTGCGAACAAGAACTGATACCCCTTCTCTTCCCAATTTATCTCCTGTATCTTTCACGAAGAGTGCTCTTTCCCCCGGAAGGGCAGTGTGTATACGGTCGGATTTGATGTATTTTCGAAGATCGTCTGCACACTTCTTCCCAAACGGGACGAAATCCTCAATTCTCCCTTTCCCCAATACCCGTATCAAGTGTTGGTCAAGCCGAACATCGTCCAGGTTCAAATCAACCAACTCATTTAGACGAATGCCAGTATCCAGAAACAACTCAAAAATAACCAAGTCCCGAAAGTTACCCCGGTCTTTGTAAAAAAGAAAAGAGTTTACTCAATTCTTCGTCTGTCAATACCTGGGGGAGTTCCTCGGACAATCGTGGGGCTTTTGTGTAATCAGTAATCCGATTGGACATCATACGTTGCTCAAACATCCAGCGCAATAAGGTGCGGACAACACTGTAATACTTATGGACAGAATTGATAGACATTTTCCCGTGAATTCCCTCGGCGGGAACTCACATCGGCAATATATCCCCGGAAGTGGTCAGCTGTTATTGTTTCGACAGGTATGTCTCCAGTGAATTTTACGAAATCCTCCAGGATATCTTTGTAAGAGCGCTGGGTCTTTAGGCTTTTCCCTTCTGAGCGTTTTGCAAGTAAAAAACTATCAAGAGCAGTTTGCAAGTTGTTGTCATTAGTTCCTCCAAGAGACATTATAGCACATATATTCTCTAGAACGTATGTCCAGCTTAGCTTCCATTCGGAATGTAACTGTTTCACTTGAATTTTCCCCATACCAAACAATTTCATAAATCACATTTTTGAATTCAAGCCGCAACTCCTGCTCAGATGCCCCAAATGTCTATCGACGAACAAAGAGGCGCACTCTGGGAACGTCCTGCTCGAAGTCTTCCTCATGGAAAGTGAAGATATCCGCAAGATCATCGACGAAAGGAGAGATGCCCTTAGTACATCTATCGATAAACACTTCCCTCCCCCTCGTGAAGAAGGTCTGTGTAATTATTGCAGTCACGAACAAGAATGCTTCAACGAAAGTGAGAGTATCTAATGCCATTCGTAAAAGCCACCAAGCACCAACTCAAGGCCCGTGTTACCCTTGACGGGCCAACTGGTGCAGGGAAATCCCTGAGCTGCCCTGTATCTCGCCCGAGCGTTAGCCGGCCCAGAGGCAAGATCGCAGCCATCGACACCGAGCGTGGTTCCCTGCGTCTCTACTCCGACAAGGTCGATTTTGACGTTCTTGAGCTGAGCCCTGACGATGCAGGGGGCTTCAGCCCGGTCAACTACGTCAAAGCCATCCACGAGGCCGAGAAGGCCGGTTATGACGTGATCATCATCGACAGCCTGACGCACGCCTGGGAAGGCGAAGGCGGCGCCCTGGATCAGGTCGACCAAGCCGCCGCCCGCATCAAAGGCAACTCGTACGCCGCCTGGCGGAACGTCACCCCGATGCACCGTGAGATGGTTGACGCCATGCTGCAGTCCAACTGCCACATCGTTGCGACCATGCGCTCCCAGATGGACTACGTCATGGAGAAGGACAGGACGGCAAGACCACCATCACCAAGATCGGTCTTGCTCCCATCCAGCGCAAGGGCATGGAGTACGAGTTCACCCTGGTCGGTGACATGGACGTCGATCACAAGCTCGTCATCACCAAGTCCCGCTGTGACATGATGGCCGACAAGGTTCAGCTCAAGCCTGGCATCGAGTTCTGGATGCCCTTCGTCGAGTGGCTCGACAGTGGTGACGCTGCCCCGGTCGCCATCAAGAAGCTCGCTGCTGACAAGCGCAACCTCAAGGACGTCCTTGAGTGGGCTGACGAGAAATACGGCGTTGCCGAAGACGAGGCCAAGCAGATCATGAAAGACGGCGGGATGACATCATATCGCAAACCGACGCTCAGCCGTCATGAAGCTGATTTCGTCAGGACGCACTCCGAAGGGGTAATTCTGACGGCCAATTATTATTATGTGTTTCAGACTTCTGAAAGGGTATTGAGTAACATAGTTTTCGACGTCAAAAACTCTAATCAAGGTCGGTGTCACGCCGGTGATTGCTTACTTACCGAGACGTGTAGATTTGCCGGCCAAATATATGGGAACCGCCCAAAGACTGGGCGGTTCCGTCAAGGAGAATTGCCATCACATACGAAATTGTTAGAGTAGAGGCCATGCTTTTCAAAAAAGGATTGATAATTCGGGGGGCGTCACAGCTTAAAGCGGTATCGCAATACAAAAAATGAAGAGTTTTGGTGGCCAGTTGGTCAAGAGATAGTCCTTGCTCAGATAACGCAAGACCAAGTTCAGGTCAAACAAGATAGCACCATTGATACGTGTCACACCCATCTCTGAGGTTGCTGACGGTCTATTCGACGGAGATATAGCTTTTCGGCTTTCCGGCGAGAATGCAATCGATATTTTTGGCAAAAGCCTGGACAGGTTTGCTGAGAAAGCGTGGGAGAAACACAATATCAATTCGCCCGAAGAGGGGGACGATTGGCGATGTTACGCATTCATTGCGGTCTTC
>CAWFNU010000010.1:0-309802 GCA_963817265.1 uncultured Chloroflexia bacterium | reverse complement strand
CCATTAGCCGACTATGCAATCCTTCTTGTGGCGACCTCTTCGCTCAGAGCATGGGCAAGGCGCCCAACGCGCATAGCTTACCGGCGCAGGCGGGAGCCGCACCGCCCCTTCATCTGCTTACGAATGGTTAGCCTGCCTCGAGTCGAACTTGCTGAAACTTGGAGTTAGGGCAGGTTGACATGATGTAAAAGATTGCAGTTGGGATAGACGCCATCGATAAGGAGGACCGAAATGGCCGCAAAGCGACATGAGGGCGGGGTCTCCTATCACATCCCTGCTAAAGACTATTTCCAAAAGCGCGAACTGAGGCGCCACGCCGGCGTCTTCTCGCTTTGGGCACTTGGCGTCGCAGCGGTTATCTCGGGGGATTTTTCGGGTTGGAACCTGGGCTTCAACGTGGGCGGATGGGGCGGCATGTTCTTAGCTACCATCGTCATCATAATTATGTATCTCGGACTCACCTATTCCATCGCCGAAATGAGCCCAGCGCTACCCCACACCGGCGGGGCATATTCGTTTGCGCGCACTGCCTACGGGCCTTGGGCTGGCTTCATAACCGGCATTGCAGAAAACATCGAATATGTAATGACCCCAGCAGTAATCGTCTTCTTTATCGGCTCGTACCTCACGGCAATTTTTGAGACGCCGACCGCGTTCCAGCCCATCTGGTGGATTCTAGGCTATATCATCTTTGTCGGGCTCAACGCTCGTGGGGTCGAGCTGTCGTTCACCGTCACCGTTATTGTTACCTTGTTGGCGATCGCGATACTCTTCGTCTTTTTTGTCACAGCACTTCCGATCTTTGATTTCAGCAAGTATGCGTTGAACATAGCTGCCGATCCCGCGACCGGAGCGGCTGTCGAGTTGCCGGAGGATCATGGTCCCTTCCTGCCCTTCGGCGTGCACGGCATTCTCGCTTCGCTACCCTTTGCGGTGTGGCTGTTCCTAGCCATCGAGCAGCTTCCGCTTGCAGCAGAAGAATTGGCAGATCCGAAACGCGATATGCCGAAGGGGATCATGCTCGGAATGTTCACGCTGATCGCCCTGGGTTCCCTGGTTCTCCTTATCAATCCTTCAATTCCGATCGAGCGGCAGGTCACTGATGCTGCTGGCGCGACCACGACGGTCCACGGCGCTTTCGCTCTTGGTACCTCCGGCGAACCGATCCTCGACGGCTTCCGCGCGATCTTCGGATCAAGCGCTGCGAAGGTCTTGGCATTGATCGCCGTTGCCGGACTAATTGCCAGCTTCCATGCGATCATCTTCGCCTACGGCAGACAGATCTTTTCCTTGTCGCGGGCAGGCTACTTCCCGCATTTCCTCTCTCTTACGCATGGCGAGCACAAGACACCGAACATTGCGCTAGTTGCTGGCGGCCTGCTCGGACTTGTCGTTATGCTGGTCGTATGGTTCACTACAGGCGGCGAGGCGGCGGGATCGCTTATCGGCGGTGTGCTTCTCAACATGGCCGTATTCGGCGCGATGTTCTCCTACCTGTTACAGGGGCTCACGTTCATTCAGCTTCGGCGCCACTTCCCGAATATCGAGCGACCTTATCGCAGTCCCTTCGGCGTGATCGGGGCAACTCTAACAGTGATCATCGCGATCGTGACAATTGGCTTCCAACTCACGGATCCGGTTTACCGCACCGGAGTCATCGGTGTGGCGATCTGGTACGCGCTTGCCATCCTCTACTTCGCGGTCTACGGACGACATACGCTGGTTTTTTCGCCAGAGGAGGAGTTCGCGGTGCACCATCGCGAGAGGCCAAACGCGCAACGGCCTCGTTCGAGGTGATAGTTGCGGCTGTTCGGTTGTCGATTGGATAGCCCTTGCCATCGTGCCGCGTGAAGAACCAGCAAGCCCGAACCGCAACCCGCTCTTCGGGAAGCGGATGATGTAGCAATTGGTCGCGTCCAGTTTACCGTCTCCATATCGAAACGTGATGTGATAGACCGCTTCCGGTCCTCGTCAATCGCAGTGCCAGTTTGGGACATCATGTTAACTCGCCCCGTGCGCGAAGAAGTGCTACTCTTTCCGTTGGCAGGACTTTGAGCACACTCTGATGGTAATTCTTAACTGAGTATGTGCGAGCCCCAATGCAGAGAGCCGATCTTAAAAGCGAGCGTCGCAAAAAGCCCGATGCGCCTTATTTAGAGAGTGGCGCTGTTTCGTCGGCGCCGCTTGACGCATGGCTCTGGGCCGAGCGCATCTCGGTGATTGGACTTTTCACTCTCGCGGTTGGTTACACCCTATTTGTCGTGCAGGAGTTATTCATTCCCGTCGTTACAGCGTGGGTGATGGGTGCCATTTTACGTCCGATCGTCGATTCGGGCGAGAGACATGGCGTCCCGAGAGTTGTGGCCGTCATTGCTACGGCGACGGTTGCACTCCTGATACTGCTCGCAATCATGGGACTTCTATCTACGCCCTTGGCCTATTGGATCGGACGCACCGCAGAACTCGCGCAGCTGATAAAGGGCAAGTTGCAACTCCTAAATCAACCCTTGGCGATCGTCGATGAGTTTGCTCACGCACTTTCCGGCGGCGGCCCAGCGTCCGCATCCATCGTGAGCTACGATTCTTCGACGATCATTCGCGGAATCGTATCGACCCTTACTCCAGTCATAGCGCAGTTCGTACTCTTCTTTTTTGCGATGATTTTCTGGATGCTTTACGCGAATGAAGTCAAAGGAGGCGTTGCTCGCCTCTTCTCTGGCGACAGGGCGGGCCAGGTGGCGCTTATGATCCTGGATGACGCAGAGAAGAATGTGAGCCAGTATTTCGGCACCCTCGTCGTGGTAAATCTCTGTCTCGCGGTCCTTGCGGTTGGACTGGCTGGAGCAGTGGGGTTACCTAATCCACTCCTTTGGGGTGTGCTCGCAGGCACGCTGAGTTTTATTCCCTACCTCGGTCCAGCGATAATGGTGGCCACGCTCTTTGTAATTGGCCTCTTGAGCTTTCCGAGTCTCACGGAGGCGTTGGTCGCGCCTATCCTCTGGATCTTCGTGACGACTTTGGAGGGGCAAATCATTACACCCACGATCATTGGACACCGCCTCACGCTAAATCCTTTCCTCGTTTTTTTGTCGATTGCCTTCTGGGCTTGGATGTGGGGCCCTGTGGGGGCATTTCTCGCCGTCCCGCTGCTCATTTCCGTCGTTGTCGCGAATAAACATCTTTCTTCCTACTCGGCGCTTCGCGCCCTCCGTAGGCTGCAGCAAGGTCGACCGTCCGCTTTGGATCATTAGCGGACACTCAAGCGTGGATCCGGGAAGTCTGCTTTACCCCACTAAGCGGACATGCTCAGCATCGGCATCGATGTCCGCTATGTGCCATTAGCAGACATTGCCCGGAGGGCAACCCCATTGCGTGTAATAGAAGACGGGTTTGTGGGCAGCGGCTAAAATTTGACGGTCGTCGCGAAGGTCGTGACGTTCCCTTCGAACCGATTCTCTGCGTCGAACTCTTGATAGTTACGAAAATTGAAAATCACCGGTCGGTGCACCAACACCGTGTTGTAAACGAGATGGGGACCTATGCCAAAAACGCGGCCCTTGAATGGACCGAGCTTGGCACCTGAGCCTGAGTCGGCTGTCAACTGTTGATAGGCATACCCGGCAACTCCGATTTGCAGTCCATTGGCAAATTTCTTGCCGACGGCCCAGTCCCAAATAAAGTCATCACCGTTTTTGTAATCAGTCGCGGGATTGGGAGCGCTGAAGGTCACGCCGATCGCAGAATCGAACTCAAGCTTAGTGTTGGGCTCGGTGTACGTGACTCCCCATCCTAAATTCACGCCATAGCGGTTCTTACCGGTGTTGGGCTCAAACCCGCGTTGGTAGCGTCCGGTTGGAAGCCAACCCGTCAGGTAAAACGTGTTTGACCAAGCCCCAGATGTCCAACCAATCTGCGCACGCGGGATAGTGTCGCCCAAGCCCCAACCTTCGACTGTTTCGTCAGCGTTGATCAGCCCCGTGACCACTCCATGAGCCCATGCGAAACTGTAGGAGGAGCCGAGCGACAGTCCGATCTGGCCACCCAATATCTTCGTCTCTGGAACCCAGAGTGCTGCGAATGCCGCGGAGAACGGTCGCTTATCGACATCAAGCACAATTTTCCCACCCTCGATGTAAACTTTGATAGCGCCGTCGTAGTAGCCAATTCCTGAGCTGAGATACAGGCCGGGGTCAGGCGTGACGCCAGCGCCAAAGCCGAAGTTGCCTGGAACATAAAGACCCGAAGCCCCTTCGTCCGCGAGCGCTGGGGACACAGTCATGATCAAAAGGAGTGGGGTCGCAACTTTCGTAAAGCGCGCCACCTTCCGTCTCCTTGGCCGCGCAGCAACGAGCAGAAATCCGAGTCGCAGTTTAACAGCGCGTGGACGTTCCTACTGTCGTAGGAGCGCAACAGGTGGTGCATTTGTCAGCAACCCTGGCCTTCTGAGGAAAGGGTTTCCGCTTCGGGTCAGAAGCGGACGTTCGCTGGCTCCGGCGCGATGTCCGGTAAGAGCCGATAGCGGTTTTGCCTCTCCGAATGTCCGCTACGGGTCATTAGTGGACATTGGAGCGCGGATCAGCGATGCCCGCTTTACCCCCCAAGAGCGGACATGCTCAGAGTCGGCATCAATGTCTGCAACGTGCCAAAAGCGGACCCGTCTGATCGGAGCGTCCTGCAAAATTCACCAGTGTCCTATACGTTCAAGGTGTATAATAAATGTTGGCTGGGCGGGGGCATTTGGTCCGCGCGGCGGTTCCCGGGATGAGCAGGCTTAGGGCCGCCGCTCACTCAAGGAGGAACCAATGCGACCCGTCCTTCTGAATGCGATTGTTGCTGTTGCCTGGCTCTTCGGCGCTCCCAGCATCGTGTTGGCAGGCCTGACGGAGCAAAAAGGGACAGATCCTTACGTCACCCACTTTATCTTCCGCCCGCTGCAAACTCTGGACGTCTCCGGGGTGGGTACGGCCACGCTCTTGGAGGCCGTGGGAACTACCGAAAACATGAAGAAAGAAAAGATGTTCGACAAGATGTCGGCGCGCTGCACCGCATTGAGCATTGATTTCGGGGGCAAGAAATATATCGACGGCGCTTGCGTGCTTGCCGACAAAGACGGCGATAAGATTTTCTCGACGTTCGATACACGCGATGTCGATAAATCGCAGCCGGATATGAGTTGCGGCACTCACCTCATCACCGGTGGCACGGGGAAGTATGCGGGTATCACAGGCAGCGAACCGTTTGCATGTAATCCGATGCCCGCATTAGCTGGCGAAGGCGGCTATACCGCCATGGACATCCCGCACAACACGACGTGGGAGATCAAAAGTCAGTAAGGTTCACCTAACTTAAAGATGGAAAGCCCCGGGAGCAGGGATACCCGGGGCAATTTCCCAGTCGAAAGATTAAAGATTGCGAGCTTCCGTGGTCTCGGTCCTCCCTTGGTGGTACCGCCCTCGATGCTACGAGGGGGGCATCCGTGGGTATCAGGAGGCAACCATGCGCATGATCCCAATTCATTCAGCCAAACGACAATCCAGTCGAACGAAACTCAGTCACGCGGCGGTCGCCGCCATGGTGGTTCTCACCGTCGGCTTGGCAGCGCTCGGATCGGCTGCTTCGGCGGTCGCTCAGGACGCCGAAATGGCGAAGGTCGATTACCCTACGGGGTATCGCGACTGGACGCACGTCAAGAGCATGGTGATTCAACCCGGACACCAGCTTTACGAATCCTTCGGCGGGATACATCACATCTACGCCAACCAATCCGCCCTGGAAGGCTACCGAACGGGATCGTTTGCTGACGGCTCTGTCATCATCTTCGACCTGCTGGAAGCCACCGCGGCCGACAACGCGATCACCGAGGGCAAACGCAAGGTGCTCGGCGTAATGCAAAAGGACGGCAAGCGGTTTGCCGGAACCGGCGGCTGGGGCTTTGAAGGCTTCGCCGCAGGTGACCCAGCCCGCCCGGTGGTCGGCAAGGACGCCCCCGCTGCTTGCTTCGGGTGTCACACGGCGCAGAAGGACCACGATTACGTCTTCAGCGTCTGGCGTGAGTGACCAGCAGCAGCGCTGCGATCAGCCACCATCGACCGTTTGGGCAAAGGTTGGTTCCTTTTTGCTATTTGTGGCGTTACTGCAACGGCTGAATGAACTTCCGCTTTGGGTCAGAAGCGGACTCTCTTCACAGCCTCACTCTATGTCCGCTTTGCCCTTGAAAGCGGACATTTAGACTGCCGGCCAGCATGTCCGCTAAGTGCCATAAGCGGACATGAGCTGTAGCCGAACCCGTTTGGCATAGTGCTTCAAACGCAAAGCACTGCCGTTGCGCTGCCGTTTCTTCAATCAAACTGGGAAAGAGCCGCCATACCGCACACGCCGCCCCAGCTGCGCTGTCACCAGCAATACTGTCAATCCGATGTCGCGCCTCGCGAGCATGGCGGCGGTCTTCGATACCTTTGCCGGAATAGCGTCTAGATTTTTAGCAGAGCTATTGGTCGTCAGTACGGCTTGATCTCGACTGCCGCCGCAGATAGGCGACGATACAAATCCCGCCGACGTGCAAGTGGCCACCAGTCATAGAGAAAAATCTCAAGCGGACGCCAATTCGCGACCCAGCCCAAGATCAGGAAACTTTCTTCCACTAGGCGCTTGAGTGGGGCCTCGGTCAAATACCCAGCCGCCAACTGCGCAATGACGAGACACGAAACCAGAATTGCTGCACCGACCGATAGCGAACGGCGCCCAACGCGAAAGAGCTCGTTAAGCTCACGTTGCGAAAGGTCCGCACGATAGGCGAAGTAGCGGGTAAACGCCTCACCAAGCTCGCCTGCTGCTTTCGTATGCACCTCCTTGTCAGGCAGGTGGACGACAATCTTAATGGGCTTGTCGACCGAGAGTTCGCGCGCCCAACTAACGATGTACTCTTCTGCTTCTTTGTCGAGATCGCGTTCTCTGAACGGGAACGGGTCTAGGGTACTAAAGAGCTGTGCGATCTCGTTGACACGAAGCTCTATTGCCTCGGCTGGCTCTATCGTCATCGGGAATCCCGGGCTGAAGCTTCACCGGCAAGGGCTAAGCGTCCGTGAAATCTCCGCGTGAGACGACGCCCCAGATCCTCGCGTTCACGACGACCTAGGGGTCTCCCGCGCCGGCGTTTCTTGCTGGTAGATCAGCCCAATCCTTTTATCCGGGCAGGCGCCAATTTGATGAACTATCATGCGATGACAGCTTTTTACCCGGCGGCCTCAAAGTGTGCTCACAATAGGGATTCCAATGGCGCTGGCGGCGTCGGCTAGTTTCCACGTCAATCGTCTAAGTGCATATTGCGATCATGCCAAAGAAGCAGCCAAAGCGGCCAAATAACAATGCCAAAGCACTCGAAAGCTGGGAAAGCGAAGGCGGTGCTCCTGCGTCAGACGATGGCTCGACGAAGAGGCAACGTCTCCGCGACCTGAACCAGATCACGAAGGCCCAGCCACCCACGGATCACAAGCGAAGATCAAAGAGGGCCTAGGACCGTGTCGAGCGGGAAAGTCGCTCAACTCCGAAGCGACGCCGGCGAAGCCAGCCTTCAATTTTGACGCCCTTCGGCCCCTCCGCGGCCAACAGCGATGTCCGCTTTGGGACGTCTGCCAAGACAACGCGCTCGTCCGCCTAGTGCAATTAGCAGAAGGGCTTGGGGGCGCTGGGATCAATCGCCCCAAAAAGTAATGACAGCCTCCACCTCCGTAGAAGCCGCCATCATGAGTAGAACTTAATGGAATTAAGCGCGGTCCAACTCGGCCGGGAGGTAACTCGTAACTTCCATGCCAGCCTGTGACTCAGTGATCTCCGGTTTCAGCCAGTTTTTCATTATAATCTCCTTCGGTTAACTCTGTTTCAAGATATATATCTGTTCCAAGATATGTAACATGTGGGGATAGTTTAAGAGAACCGCAATGACCGGTCCCATGAACACTTCATTACTGTTACATTAAGAAATAATGAACAGGTTTGGAAATGCTACGTAATTCTTGGGCTTTGTCGAGACGCACCGCTGGTTTTGGAGGCTGCCCTCATCCACGTTCTCTGCCAGCAGGCTTCGTCGGCGCCCAGAGCCTAGCCACGCAGTCTCGACGGCTGATAGTGCCAGTATCTGGTGGAGGGAGTTAAACCGCTGAGTGCTACGCTGGTCGCGGTGCCGGTTGAGATCCAGGAAGCGTTACAAGCATCGTCATCGATCGAATCGATACAATAGGCGTAAGATACGGCCCCATTGCTTACCCCCCAACTCAAGACAAGACTGGCTGGACGATTAATCGCGCCATCAGCCGGACTGACCTTTGCAAAACCTGATGGGGGCCCAAGCGTGATAAATGACCAAACCGTGCCGGTATTTGCGTACGTGGTCCCCAAATTATTTTTAGCACGCACCTGCCAATAATATGTTGCGCCCGGAGTTAGACCACTTATAACAACAGAGACACTGGTCCCGGTGGAAATCCACGTGGAGGAGTCAGTGCAAGTGGATGACGAGTCGAGGCAGTACTCGTAGGAAACAGCGCGACTGCTTGCCGCCCAACTTAATTTTAAATTGGGTGCCTGGCCGGTCACAAGATTGGCAGGGCTGGTCTTATTGAATGCACCAGGGTATTGGATGGTCGTGAAGGAGAACCATCCACTCGTGAGACTACCACCATTGGAATAGGTAGTCCCAACGGCGTTCCTGGCACGTACCTGCCAGTAGTATGTCACTCCCGAGTTCAATCCGGTAAGGGCTGCACCAGTGTTGATTGTGGTGGTCCAGGCGGCGCAACTGGTTGCAGAGGTGTTGACGCAATATTGATAATCGACGACATTGCTGCTGGCTCCCCAACTCAAGGTGAGGTTTGGAAGCAAATTCGAAGCTCCATTAACCGGGTCCAGCTTATTGAAAACACCAGGTAAAGGTGGAATATTGTAAGACCACCAAGCATTGCTGCTACCGTTGGCATAGGTGGATCCCGCCGAATTCGTGGCGCGCACCTGCCAGTATCGCGTGCCTGCAGACAGGCTGCTAAGAGTGACCTTGGGGGTAACGTACCAGTGGAGATCCAAGTGGCATTGCAGGCGTCATCATCGATCATATCGATACAATATGAATATGATGCTGCTCCGGTGCTAGCTCCCCAAGCTAAAGTGAGACTGGAAGGCTGGTTATTGGCAGCATCGGTCGGGCTGATCTTTGGCAAATCCAGTCGGAAGAGCGAGTGTGGAAAATGACCATCCTGTGCCGGTATTGGCATACGTTACTCCCAAGGCATTCCGAGAGCGAACCTGCCAATAGTAAGTCGTTCCGGGATTGAGCCCACTAAAGTTACGCCGACACTTGTCCCCGTGGAAATCCAAGTGGAGGCATCATTGCAGGTTGCAAGCGTGACGAGACAGTACTCGTAGGAAACTGCACGACTGCTGGCACCCCACTGTAAGCGTAGGATTGACAAGCTGACCCACAGCTCCATTAGTAGGGCCGGATTTGTTGAACGCACCCGGGAATTGTATGATCGTGAATGAGAACCACCCGCTGGTAAGACTGCAACCGTTTGCATAAGTAATCCCAGCAGCATTCCGGGCGCGCACCACCCAATAATATGTGACTCCCGGATTAAGACTTGAAAGATTAACGGAGGTACCAGTGGTGCTGCTCCAAGAGGCACAACTATTAGCGGTGGTGCTAACACAATACTGGTAATATGATACGCCACTGCTGGCTCCCCAACTCAATGTTGGGCTGACTGGTTGATTAATCGCTCCAGTGGTTGGGGAAAGTTTATTAAACGAGCCTGGGACCGTTGGAACATTGAATGACCACCAAGCAGCTGAACTCCCATCGGCATAGGTAGTCCCTGCCGCGTTGGTTACACGCACCTGCCAATAACGCGTCCCGGCAGTCAAGCCACTGAGGACTTTACTTGTTGCGGTGCCCGTCGAGACCCAGGAGGCATTACAGGCATTGTCATTGATCGTATCAATGCAGTAAGAGTATGCAATGGCTCCAGTACTCGCTCCCCAAGTTAAGGTAACACCAGATGGCTGGTTAACGGCTCCATTGATCGGGCTAGTCTTATTAAAATCACCAAAGGAAGCCAATGTGGAGAATGACCACCAAGAACTGCTACTACTGTTGGAGTATGTAGTCCCGTTTGCATTCACGGCGCGAACCTGCCAATAGTAAGTGGTTCCCGCTAACAGTCCAACAGGAGAAACGCTGGTGCCTGACCCAGTGGTGAGCCAGGCTGCAGGAGCATTACAGTTGGCAGCCGTGTTAAGGCAATATTGATATGACGAGGCATTGCTACTTGCACCCCAAGTCAACGTGGGAGTGCTAGGTTGATTCGAGGCAAGGTTCGCTGGACTTGCCTTGTTGAATGCGCCTGGGCAAGGGAAGTACCGTTAAGGAGAACCAGCCGGTGGTGAGACTACCTCCATTAGCATATGTTGCTCCAATCGGATTTATGGCGCGCACCTGCCAATAGTATGTGAGTCCCGGCGTCAATCCGGCTGGGGAAATACTGGTGCCAGACCCTGTAGAGAGCCAAGCAGCAGGAGAATTACAATTGGCGGCTGTATTGAGACAATACCTCGTATGAGCCTGCATTGCTACTTGCTCCCCAGACCAAGGCAGGGATATGATTTGACCTGTTGCAGCATTTGCCGGGCTGGTCTTGTTGAATGCACCCGGGCTGGGGAGAACTGTAAAGGAGAACCACCCAGCGGTGATGCTACCGCCATTGGCATAGGTTATGCCCGTGTTATTCCTGGCACGCACCTGCCAGTAGTATTTGCACTCCAGGAGTAAGACCGCTGAGATTTGCATACGTGTTGATCGTGTTGGTCCAGGAAGTACAACTGGCAACAGCAGTATTTACACAATATTGATAATAGGAGACGTTACTGCTTGGTCCCCAACTTAAGGTAGGATTGGTCAAAAGACCGGTAGCTCCATTGGGCGGGTCAATCTTATTGAATGCGCCGGGAATCGGAAGGACCGTGAAGGACCTCCAGGCGGTACTGCTCCCATCAGCATAGGTAGTCCCCGACCCATTTGCGGCGCGTACCTGCCAGATAACGAGTGGCAGGGGTGAGACCGCTAAGCACCGCACCGGTATTGGTGCCGGTTGAGATCCAGGAAGTATTGCAGACATCATCATCGACCGTATCCAGGCAGTACGAATAGGAGGTGGCGTTCGCGCTGGCTGCCCACCCCAGGGTAAATTGGCAGACTGGTTTGTTGCGCCATCAACCGGACTGGACTTGCTAAAATCGCCCGGCGGGGCAACAGCGAACAGTTAACGATACCGGTCCAATGCTGTTATTATTCTCATTTCTTCAGTAACTTCACACCCCATATCCACGTAAGCGCGACGGTGTGTAGCCCCGCGGTCAACGATCCGGCAGGGATAGTAAACGACCATGAACCACTTGCGTTCCCTGCCAAGACCAGAAACGCGTGCAAAGTATTCCCGCGGTGGAACCCCCAAATACCAGCAGCCTTTCCAATAATCATCGACATAAAACTGGATGCGGAAAGTTGTCGAAGCGACAGGTGACAAGGTTCGACACATCCACCGAAAGGAGAATATCGTCATTCACGGTCGGCGATGCGGGAGAAATCGTGAGATCGGTGATTGTCAAGTCTGTAAGGGTAAAGGCTGCGGAAACGGACATCGATGAGGTCACGGTAACCGTGCAATCTCCTGTACCCGAACAACCACTTCCTGTCCAGCCCAGGAATGAAGAGCCGGCAGCTGCGTTTGCGGTCAGTGTGACGACAGCATTCAATGTGTAAGGTTCATAACAGTCGGTCCCGCAATCAATTCCCGCGGGGCTGCTGGTGACCGTACCGGAACCAGCACCAGTCCTGATGACGGTCAATGAATATGGATCAATCGGAGCGAGATTCACAATACTAACCGCCACCATTTCCATACCAGCATAACTTCCACCCCAGGTCATGGTGTGATTGGCATGAGTCCCATGTATCGTGGATATAGATCGTGCTCGGATCCGCATAACCCACGCCAACAATGGTATGACCAGCAAGATTTATCATTACCGGCCGACCAGCATCAATCTCGGTTTTGTACTGAGTGTAAGAAAACCCTCCAGCATATTGATTGTCAGTGTACTGATTGTAGCAATCTGTTACCGCATAACCCTTCGACTCGTAAAATAATTTCCTCCCCAAAGTTCCGTCAGGAGGGTATCCATAATCCGATACATATGACGCGATGGTGGTACATGGAAGCTTTGTTCCAGAAGCAGGGTAAATATCGTAGAACCTTGTATAACCATCACCCAACCCGTAGCCAGGACTGCCTTTATACAGGTACTGGCTGGTCTGCATATAGTCACCAATCGCATCCCCCCAGGTATGCGGCGTCCAATTACCAATATATGGATCCGGAGCATCACTAAAATACTGCACCCAATAATCATCTAATGAACCTTTGGTCGTCCTTCCATCCAATCCAAGCTTGGAGGCAACCAAAGGATTGTTATAGTATGTAAATGAGCCGGATGGGGATGGAGGAACGTCCACCCAAGTGCCCCAGGAACTTTTATACGCGAGGGGCATCACACCGCTGTCAGTGGGACCGGTGTAGATGTTCGAATACCCATTGCGGTCGTAATAACCTGCGATCATTGCGCCGGAAACCGCGGAACAACCATATACCCACGGGTAAGCTGGCACAGTCAATATATTTGTTCCCGCGGAACTTAAAATCTCAGGTAATGGAACAGCCTGGCGTTGAATTTCAAAGCCAGGCGGTGGGGCCGGCGGCCCATGGATGATCATCTGGTCGATGACCGCCCCATCTGAAAGCGAAAGGGCGTTTAGGGAATAGAAATCGTTGGATGCGGGTGCCGAAGTTGGAAGTGACTGGGGCGAGTAAAGTTGGTTCAGGTGTCCCCTGTATGGGAAAAGGAGTGTCCCCTGGTGAGGTCGATTGAATGGGCGTGTCTGTCCATGCCTCCTGGGCACGAGCGACCGGTGAACCACTCATTCCTATGCCAATGAGCAAGATCGTCCCAGCCAGTGCTATCCCAAACAGCAATTTGATTATTTGATTAGAATTATTTACCTTCATCATTGCCACCTGCAAGAAAATATGCGTAAGGTCATAAAATTAGAATGAAAATACTCCCCACTTCATTATATGCATGTTCAATTCTATAATTAATTACAAAATTGATAATCTATTTTCTATGGGACTTATCCTACACTTTCATCGATAGGAATATTCGTTCGATGAGCGATCGGTCTCCCCCAAATAAGGATGACAATGGATAAAATTCCCGATTATTGGGATCCTGGCGCATAATTACCCAAATTAGTTTTCGGATAATAGGAGAGAAACAGGAAAACAACCAGTTTTGTCTTTAATTCTATGGATTTCCCAAAGGAAATATTGCCCTCATGAGCGCATGGCCTTTTCAAGGGAAAGTTCCCATATTGGAAATTGTATGCCAAAGGTTTTTTTAAATTTTGTGCAATCCAATGCAGAAAATAACGGCCGTTTTGCAGGTGTGGGAAATTCGTTCGAGGAACAGGAATAAGTTCGCGGGTAACCTGCTCATTAGCAGACGGATCCAGCAATAATATCTTTTTTGCCCATTCATATCGACTAGTATATCCGTCCCCCGCCAGATGATATATCCCTATATGTTTTTCCAGATTATTAGGGATATTATCACCGCCCCCAGCCAATACCTGGACAGTACATTCAGCCAGCATGCGCGCCCAGGTGGGATTGCTAATTTGATCATCCACCACCCGCAACAATTCGTTCTTCCGCGCCCAACCCAACACCTTCGGAACAAAACTTTCCCTGCGCAGGCTGTAAACCCATGCCGTGCGAAAAATCAAATACTTACCTCCCACCGAGCGGATTGCCTCTTCTCCAGCCAGCTTTGTTTTCCCATAGACATTAAGGGGGTCTGGGTGATCGGTCTCCAGGTAGGGCGCGCCCTTCTTCCCATCAAAAATATAATCCGTGGAATAATGCAGAAAAAAAGCATCCAGTTTATGCGCTTCTTCAGCCAGAACCCCCGGCGCAATGCCGTTTATCGCCAGGGCAAGTTCGGGTTCGGTTTCGGCTTTATCCACATTTGTATATGCGGTGGCATTAACAATAACATCCGGGTGTAGTTCCCGCAATATTGCACGAATGCCAGCCGGGAATGCCATGTCGATTTCAGGATAGTCAAGCGCAACCAAGTCTCCAAGTTGCTGCAGGGAGCGATGCAATTCCCACCCAAGCTGACCAAGGTTTCCCAACAGCAGCATTTTCATTTGAATTAATAACCTTTTTCTTCAGAAAGCCGAAATAGATAATCGCGGTAGCTATTGATTGCATACGAGCGAGCCAATTCCAGTAACATGTCCCGGGAGATAAAACCATTTCGATAGGCAATTTCTTCAGGGCAGGAAATCATTATTCCCTGGCGCTCCTGAACTGTCTGGATAAAATTAGCCGCCTGAAGAAGAGATTCATGGGTGCCAGCATCCAGCCAAGCGATACCCCGACCCAATTGCTGAACATGGAGTTGACCCATCTCCATATATACTTTGTTTATATCCGTAATTTCGATTTCACCACGGGATGAGGGTTTAAGATCCTGGCAAAGGAGGCTACGCGCTGGTCATAGAAGTACAAGCCGGGTACCGCAAAATTTGAGCGCGGGGTTGCAGGTTTCTCTTCCAAAGTCAGGACATGTCCTTTTTCATCGAACTCAACGACACCGTAGCGCTGTGGATCACGGACAGAATAAGCAAAAATATTACCGCCTTCTTTCAGTTCAGCGGCTTGATGCACCTGAGTGGGAAGTCCCTGACCGAAAAATATGTTATCGCCCAAGATGAGGCAGACAGAGTTTTGCCCTATGAATTGCTCTCCAATGATGAATGCATCCGCAAGTCCACACGGTTCGACCTGTTCTGCATAATTAAATTGCATACCCCATTGTTGACCATTTCCCAACAAACGTTTGAAAAGAGGAAGATCCTCGGGGGTGCTAATGACCAGAATCTCACGGATCCCTGCCAGCATTAGAATTGATAGTGGGTAATAGATCATCGGTTTATCATAGACTGGCAGCAGCTGTTTACTGACTGCCATGGTGATGGGATGCAAACGTGTGCCTTTGCCTCCAGCCAGGATAATTCCTTTCATTTTTTATCCTCCGCACGCGCAGCATAATTAGCCTCAATCCATGTCTGGTACTCTTCCCGTTCCCGAATGGCATTCACCCACTCCCCGTGCTCCAAGTACCAATGAACAGTTTTAATTAGTCCTTCCTGAACGGTATGGATCGGGGTCCAACCTAATTCCCGCTTAATTTTTTCACAATTCATTGCATAGCGCCGGTCATGTCCTGGGCGATCGGTAACTCGTTTAATCAAACTTGCGTGAGGGAAGAAGGGAGAGGAGGGTCTCAAGTTATCCAGAATATCACAAATTGAAGTGACCACCTCAAGATTGGCGGGATTGTTGTTTCCGCCAATATTGTAACTTTCCCCGATGATACCGTGCTCCAACACTTGCCAAATGGCCTGACAATGATCCTCAACATATAACCAATCACGGACCTGCTTTCCATCACCATATATGGGTATGGGGTTTCCCTCCAATGCATTTATTATCACCAAAGGGACCAGTTTTTCTGGAAATTGATAGGGGCCGTAATTGTTCGAACAGTTCGTCAAAGTAACAGGCAAACCGTACGTACTCATATAGGCACGTACCAAGTGGTCACTGCCAGCTTTCGAAGCTGCATAAGGAGAATTGGGGGAATAAGGAGAAGTTTCCACAAATGCAGGAGCATCAATAGATAAAGATCCAAACACCTCATCCGTGGAAATGTGATGGAAGCGGACTTCGTTTTCTTTTATCCTGCCCCCATCCAACCAGACCTTGCGAGCAGCTTCCAATAGGGCAAATGTGCCAAAGATATTCGTTTGAACAAACGCATGCGGACCGAGTATCGACCTGTCTACGTGGGACTCTGCTGCGAAATGAACTATACAGCCAATATTATTGCGCTTTAAGACTTCCTCGACCAAAGCTTGATCGCAAATATCCCCTTTAATAAATGCATAACGCTCGGAAAAAGGTAAACCCCTAAGGTTTTCAAGACTTCCGGAATATGTCAACAGGTCCAAATTAACGACGAACACATCTGGTTGAGTCGCAAGAATATGGCGGATGAAATTCGAACCGATAAACCCAGCACCCCCCGTAACAAGCATATTTCTCATAACCAACCTCCTAATCGAACTTTTCCGCCTCAGAAAATTTTCGTCCATGAGCATCTTTTTCAGAGAGGATCGGAGGTTTCCCATCCAATAGCGGCCAAGAGATGCCAAGAATTGGATCGTTCCAAATCAGGGAACGTTCCCAATTGGGAGCGTAATAATCGGTGGATTTATAAACCACTTCCGCCCATTCGCTCAAGACGTAATAGCCATGGGCAAACCCTGGAGGGATCCAAATTTGTTTCTTGTTCTGAAAAGAAAGCACAACTGACACCCATTTGCCAAAGGTGGTCGAGGATTGGCGCATGTCAACAGCTACATCGAATATTTCACCGGAAATAACGCGGAGAAGTTTTCCCTGGGACTGGCGAATCTGATAGTGCAGGCCTCTTAAAATACCTTGTTTGGATCCCGAATGATTATCCTGAACAAATGGCTCAACTATACCGAGCCTGCCCACTTCATCTGCCCGGAAGGTTTCCATGAAAAAGCCACGATCGTCCCCCAAAACTTTCGGTTGAAGAATGATTACCCCAGGTATGGCAGTATTTTCATATTCCATTGGGATCAGCGTTCCTTTTGGCGGTATGCGAGGATCACCGAACCAGGATCACCGACTGCTTTAATAACCCCATGATCCAGCCAAGCAGCACGATGACACATCGACTCGACCATTGCCATTGAATGAGATACAAGCAAAATCGTTGTACCACGCCGACAATAATCATTGATGCGCGTCTCACATTTTTTCCTAAAGGTCTCATCCCCCACCCCCAAGACTTCATCGACGATCAGAATGTCCGGTTCACTTGCGGTTGCCACTGCAAAACCCAAGCGAGCATACATACCCGTTGAATACGTCCGAATTGGGGCATTAATAAAATCACCCAACTCTGAAAACTCCACAATTTCATCAAATTTTTCCTGCATTTCCCGGTTGCTGAAGCCCAGCAAGGCTCCGTTTAGGAATATATTCTCCTTGCCGGTTAATTCAAGGTGAAAACCAGCGCCCAATTCCAAAAGCGGAGCAACGTTTCCCCTTATGATCACGCGGCCTATGGTTGGGCGCAAAACCCGGGCAATTACCTTGAGGAGGGTGCTTTTTCCGGCACCGTTATCTCCGATAATACCGAAGATTTCCCCCTGGTGGACAGTAACATTGATGTCTTTTAATGCCCAGAACGTCTTCATTTGAACCTGGCGTTTCAGTCGCAGGATCATGTATTCTTTAAATGTGCGGATACGCTCGCTTGGGACACGATAGCGAACGGATACATCCTCCAGTTGCACGGATTGATCAGGTCGAGGAAATTGGGCTTCAACCATTCGAGATATTGGTTTAGATACGGTAGGCAAATTCATCAGATTTGGAAGTAAAGAAAAACCACCCCACCAGCAGCATCCCAAGCGCGATCGCAGCAGCGGGCCAAAACTCGTTCCAGGTTGGCCAAAGCCCATCATACAAGGGCAAACGCCAAATCTTCACAAGGTAGTACATTGGGTTGAGATGCAAGATGAACTGGTATTGAGCAGGAATTATGGTTTCTGGATAGATTATCGGGGTCGCGTACATCCAAGCAAGCAAAATAATCTGGTACATCTCTGCCACATCAGGAAAATAAACTGCAACAGTTGAAATCGCCAATCCGAGCCCAAGGGTAAAACAAGCCAGAAGTAAAAGGGAAATGGGTGCATAAATCACAGTCAGGTGAATCGGTGCCCCAGTAGCAAGCATTACGATCACAAGCGGAATAAAAGATAAGCCAACATTTATCACGCCAGTCCCGATGGCCGACAGGCCAAAAGAAGCACGTGGAACATAGATACGTTGGAGCAAACCACCTCCCCAAACCAGACTACTCATCGCACCTGTTGTGCACTGAGAAAAAAAATTCCAAGCGATCAACCCACAAAGGATAAACGCCGGGTAGGATGAAGTTTGACCAAAAACGTGGGAAAAAACAAAACTCAGAACAAGCATCATCCCCAACGGACCGAGCATTGTCCACGCAACACCAAGATAAGAACGCTTGTACCTGGTGAGAATATCACGACGCACAAGCTGATAAAGGAGGTGGCGATACCGGATTGCTTCCTTCAATTCCTGAAGAGCATGGGGAATTAATTGAGCTGAATCGTAAATGGGTTTGTCTTGCATATGAGCCTAAAATGCCGCTAAATGCCGAGAGGATTTTACCATGAAACATTTCGCAGGCATTCCGCCCCCAATCCGCCTTAACCAGGTTTCATCCTGTACTAATTTTGACTTGAACCCATAAGTTATTCCCATGCATCTGCCATCATACAACCTGGTGAAACGCCCAGTTTACCCAACCCTGCAGCAAGAGAACTGACCATTTCCGGGGGACCGGCAATATAATAATTGATCGAGGATGGGTTGGGAATCGACTGGAAAATTGTAGCTGCCTCCAAACGTCCCAGAAGACAATCGTCAGTTTCGACATCCTGTTCGGCAAGGTACCAGACATGCAGGTTAGGGCAATGCAATCTTGAGGCTTCCACCAATGAGCGATAAATCAGCAAGCCTGGATTGCGTGCTCCATAGAATAAGTAGATGTCGTGTTGATTCTCTCATGAAAGGCTGGCAAGAAAGGCGGTAAAAGCAGTCACACCCGTCCCACCGGCTAACAAACAGACATCCTGTCCAGAATTGACTACAAACTCTCCATATGGCATCTTTACCCAAATTTCACGCCCAGGGTGCAATTCTGCTTCCATCCGACCAGTGAATAGCCCTTTTACCGCATAGGTTATGCGCAAGATACTGCGATCAGCTGGGGAACTAGCAATGGAAAACGACCTTGAATCGGGCCAAAAATCCCCAGGAGAATAACCATCCAGTGCCAAATGAAGGAATTGTCCTGGTAAGAACCGAGGGACAAGAATTCTCGGGTTTCAAGAAAATGCTATATACGCGATCGCCGTGATCGAGGATTTCAGTAACCCGGCAGCGAAGTTTTTGCGGCATTATGAAACCCGTTCGCCACGCATGAAGCGGGTAAAAGCAGAAATAATATACTCCAACCGGGAATTGTCAATGCCCGGGTAAACACCAATAAAAAAAGTGCGTTCCATTATCAGGTCGGTATTCTTCAGGTCCCCTACCACACGATGGGCAATATCCATAAAGGCTGGCTGACGTAGCAAGTTCCCACCAAAAAGGTTGCGGGTCTCAATCCGGTTGGCTTCCAGGAAGCGGGTCAATTCATTGCGGGTAAAACCAGCGTCTGCGCGCACAGTAATAACAAATCCAAACCAGGAGGGATCAGCATTTGGGGTGGCATGCGGCAAGATCAAGCGATCCTGATAAATAATAAGAGAATCATACAATTTCTGGAAGTTGGCTTTTCTACAGGTGATGAACCCATCCAGTTTTCCGAGCTGAGCCAATCCAACCGCGGCTTGCATGTCTGTTACTTTCAAGTTATAGCCTATGTGGGTGTACACATATTTATGGTCATATCCAATAGGTAGATTTCCAAATTGCTGGCTAAACCTTTTCCCACAGGTGTTATTTTCACCCCCCGCACAGTAGCAATCCCGACCCCAGTCCCGCACAGAGCGAACTATTGATCCAAGCAGTTCGTTACGTGGAAGCACACAACCGCCCTCACCCATGGTGATATGATGGGCCGGGTAAAATGATACGGTAGCAATATCCCCAAAGGTTCCAGTCAACTGTCCCCGATAGCGGGAACCGAGAGCGTCGCAGTTATCCTCCATTACCCACAAGTTGTGAGATTTCGCCAGGCGCATTACGGTATCCAAGTCGAAGGGCACTCCCATGGTGTGAGCCATGGCAATCGCACGAGTTTTTGGACCAATCGCTTCTTCAATTCGGTTGGACATCACCGTGTAATCGCCCAAGTTTACGTCCAGAAATACCGGTACAAGCTGGTTTTGTACAATGGGAGCCACCGTGGTTGGGAAACTCGCCGCCACGGTAATGACTTCATCTCCAGGCTGTAATCGCCGATCCCCCAGTTTTTGAGAGGTGAGAGCTGTCAGTGCGACCAGGTTGGCTGACGAGCCCGAATTGACCAGAAATGCATTGGCAAGCCCAAAATATTCGGCAAACTCCGCTTCAAATTGATCGGAATATCGGCTGGCGGTCAGGAAGAAATCCAGGCTGGAATCAACAAGATTTACCAATTCAGAGGAATTAAAACTTCGCCCAGCATAATGAACTGAATCCTTACCGGGATCAAAGGATCGATTTTCAAAACGTTCCTGAAAATACTCCTCCACCAATTTCAGGATCTGAGCACGGAGGTTTTCGTCCTGTTTCATATTCTACCCAGACTCTGCCAAGAATGACTTGTACCAGGCAATTGTTTTGTCCAGCCCAGCCTCCAAAGTGAAGAGAGGCGACCACCCCAGAAACTGACGCGCCTTGTCAGCATCCAAGTATTGCTTGCGAATTTCATTACTTGCTTCATTACGAACATCTGGCAGAAAACCAGATCCCATACGATTCAAAATTGATGAAGCCAATTCAAGGACCGTCAATTGGTTGCCATAAGAGAAGTTGAAGGCTTCTCCGCGTAATTCAGGATTGCTTGCAAGTTGTTCAGCGAGGAGCATATATGCAGCAGCACCATCCTCCACATAAAAGTAATCGCGGACAAACTTCCCGTCAGACCTAATCACAGGCCGCTGTCCTCTTATTACCGACCGGATGGTGCCTGGCACAATGCGGTTCCAATTCAGATCGCCACCCCCAAAAAAATTTCCGCAACGGGTAACAACCACCGGCAGATTGAAACTGACAGCATACGTCTGGGCTATCATATCTGCAGTGGATTTGCTTACGTCGTATGGATGCCTTCCCTGTAAAGGTGTACTTTCATTGTATGGAAGGATCTCCTGATCTCCGTATGCCTTATCAGAGGAGGCGATCACAACCTGACCTATTCGCGGACTCCGCCGACATGCTTCGAGCAAATTCCAAGTGCCCGCGATATTTGTTTCAAATGTGGAAATTGGGTTACGATTGGCGATGGTGACAATGGTCTGGGCAGCCAGATGAATAACGGTATCAACCTCATACTCTCCCAAAATCCGCTCCAACAAATCACGGTCGCGAATATCGCCGCGTACCACAGTCACCTGCTCTATCAGACTTGATCGAACCAATTCGCTCTGGGGCACCCAATCACGAACCAAACAAACCACTTCCGCTCCAGCTTGAATCAGCCTGCGAACCAACCAACTTCCTACCAGTCCAGTCCCCCCCGTTACAAACGTCGGTCGATCAAGCCAAAAGGAACTTTTTAACTCCAAATTTTCCATGGGGCTTTCCCTTCAGACCAGTGCTTTTCAAGTAAATTCACATCACGGACGGTATCCATACACTGCCAGAAATTTCCATGCTGATAAGCAGACACTTGATTTTGGGCAGCCAATGTTTCAAGCGATTCAAATTCCCATGAGGTATGGTCGCCGGTAATATATTCAACCACTCCAGGTTGAAGGACAAAAAAGCCACCATTAATCCAACCTTCTCCAATCTGAGGTTTTTCTTTAAACTGAATTACCCGCCCATTTTCAATCACCATCTGTCCAAAACGTGCCGGCGGGCGAACTGCCGTTAGAGTAACCAATTTCCCTTGAGTTTTATGAAATTCCAGCAATGCCGGAAGATCTATGTTGCCAACTCCATCCCCGTACGTCAACATAAATGGTTCATTTCCTATGTACTCAGCCACCCGCTTTACCCTCCCGCCAGTCTGAGTATCCGATCCGGTATCCAGGAGGTGAACAATCCAGTCGTCGCTCTCACCGCCATGAGTGGTCAATGCACCACTGCCAAGGTCGACAGTAACATTTCGCGAGCGATAATGATAATTGAAAAAATAATCCTTTATCATCTCCCCCTTGTAACCGAGAGCAACCACAAATTCCTTATACCCATAGGAAGCATATATTTTCATAATATGCCAGAGGATCGGTTTACCCCCAATTTCAACCATTGGCTTGGGTTTCAAAGTAGTTTCTTCTGATAAACGCGAGCCCAACCCACCTGCAAGGATGGCTACCTTCATAAACTCTCCTTACCCAAATATATCCACTACCAAGATTATATTCGATAAATCACCGAAAATATCACGGGCAAAAATGCCTTTCCAGGATTCAGATGAAAGAATCATCCTCCGGTTATTCTTACACCATTCCCATATTAGGGGAGAGATTTCTAAAAAGAAAAGGTGCGGTGAATTAATAATCCACCGCACCCAAGTATTTCAAAAATATATTATGCTTTATTCAATCCCAGAGTGACTTTTTCTCCGTCGAACTCATCCGTCATTGTTGCCAAGGCCTTACTGGGTTCAGCGAAATTTAATTCAACTGCCAGCGTTTCTGCAGCAATATAATCATGGTTTGCCACGATAGCTTCCCTAAGTCTTTCGGTCGCGATCACAGAGACACGTATCCGGTCAGCAACATCCAAGTCTGCACTTTTCCTCAAGTCCTGAACCCTGCGAACAAATTCACGCGCCATCCCCTCGCTAACCAATTCAGGTGTCAGCTCGATGATCAGAGCAGCCAAATACGCGCCTTCGGTCGCCACGGCAAATCCCTCTTTTGCCTGGGCGCGAACTTCCACTTCTTCCGGCAGGATGGCATATTCCTGGCCTTCCATAGACACATTTACCGGCTGACCTGAAAGGAGAACAGGAGCCACGAGAGTAGCATCCAATGCAACAATAGCCTTTGCCAAGCCTGGGAATTTATTCCCATATTTCTGACCAAGTTGTCGGGATAGAGGTTTTAGCGTAAATGACACTGCCTCTCCGCTAGCATCCAGCAAGCGGACTTTTTTAACGTTTAATTCGTCGGTAATGAGGGCAGAATACGTCTCCACAGCGTGACGCTCATCGGGGCGCGCCAAGGCAAATGCTGCTTCTGACAACGGCTGGCGGACTTTCCGATTCGCCTTCTGACGAGCATTATGTCCAAGTGATACCAGCTTCATCACCAGATCCATCTCGCGATTGAGAGTCTCGTCAATCCTGGACTCATCCGCCTTGGGCCACTTTGACAGATGGACAAATTCAGGAGCTTTCGCGTCGATAGAACAGACCAAGTTTTGGTACATTTCGTCCGCTAAAAATGGCATTGCGGGTGCAAGCAATTTTGCGAGTGTCACAAGGGCTGTATATAAGGTGGAGTAAGCAGCGTGTTTATCGGAATCCGATTCAGACTTCCAAAACCGCCGTCGAGATCGCCGCAGATACCAGGTGGATAGAGATTCGACAAAGGTTTCGATCGGCCTGGTGGCTCCGGGGACGTCGTAGGTCTCGTAGGCACTGGTCACATCCCTGACCAGCGCGTTCAACGATGAAAGCAACCATTTATCAAGATCATTGGTTGGCTTAACCATTCTGGATAAATCCGGTTTGTCCAAATTGGCGTAGGTGACGAAAAACGAGTAGACGTTCCAAAGGGTCAGCGTAAAGTTCTTAACCACATCCGTCACCATGCTGGGGGCAAAACGACGCTCAGCGTTGGGAGGGGCGGACGTGTAGAAATACCATCGGAATGCGTCTGCACCTGATTCATCAAGCACTTCCCAAGGTTCGATAAAATTGCCCCGGCTCTTTGACATTTTCTGACCATTCGCGTCAACCACCAGCCCAAGGCAAATGACATTCTTGAAACTCGGGGTGTCGAAAAGAAGGGTACTGATGGCATGCAAGGTGTAGAACCAGCCGCGCGTTTGATCCACCGCTTCACAGATATAGTCAGCTGGGAATTGGCTAGCGAACTTTTCCTTATTCTCGAAGGGATAGTGCCACTGGGCAACCGGCATCGAGCCTGAATCGAACCAAACATCAATGAGGTCGGGAACGCGATTCATTTTTCCCCCGCATTTTGGACAGGCCCAATTGATGTTATCCACGTGAGGGCGATGCAAGTCAAGGGTCGACAGATCGCGCCCAGCCTTCTCGGAAAGTTCCTTCACAGAACCTATACATTCACGATGTTTACAACCAGTGCATTCCCAGACTGGGAGCGGGGTACCCCAGTAACGCTCACGACTGAGGGCCCAGTCAATATTATTACTCAGCCAATTTCCAAAGCGACCTTCCTTAATGTGCTCAGGAACCCAGTTGATCTGACGATTGAGTTCCACCAACCGGTCCCTGAAAGCGCTAGTGCGGATATACCAGGAATCACGGGCATAATAAATCAGGGGAGTGTCACACCGCCAGCAAAAGGGATATGAGTGTGAATAGGTTTCGGATCGAAAAAGTAACCCGCGTTTATCCAAGTCGGCGGTGATCGATGGATCGGCATCTTTGACAAACACACCGCGCCAGGGTGTGATTTGAGACAGAAACCCACCGTCCGGACCGACAGTCATCAGGACGGGTAAGTCATATTTTTTTGATACCTCCAAGTCATCTGCGCCAAACGCCGGAGCGATGTGAACAAGCCCTGTGCCATCTTCCGTAGTTACAAAATCGCCCAGCACCACATAATGGGCAGGTTTCTCCAATGGCATGAAAGTAAACAGAGGGTGGTATTTCAACCCTTTTAGTTTCTTGCCCTTGAACCGATCCACCACCTTGATTTTTTCATCGCGGAAGACTTTCTCGAGGAGAGCTTCGGCTAGAATTAGACGTTCGGAACCGCCCTCTGGAAGGGGGCGTTCGACGGTGACATACCCGATATCCTGACCCGCTGCCACTGCAACATTCGCTGGCAGAGTCCAGGGTGTAGTCGTCCAGACCAACAACGACGTTCCAGGTTTATCCACCAGTGGAAGGCGGACAAACACAGAAGGGTCGGTGGTATCCGCATACCCTTGAGCGACTTCATGGTCGGAGAGCGGGGTACCGCAGCGGGGACAATAAGGAACAATCTTGTAACCCGTAAACAGCAGATCGCGCTCCCAAAAACTCTTCAATATCCACCAAACCGATTCGATGTATTCGTTGGTGTACGTAACATAGGCATCGCCCAGATCCACCCAAAATGCGATACGGTCGGTGAGCCTTTCCCAATCCTGGATGTAATCGAAGACGGACTTTTTACATAATTCATTGAACTTCTCAATCCCGAATTCTTCGATCTGCTGCTTGTGTGTGAACCCCAGCTTCTTCTCGATCGCGATTTCCACAGGCAGACCATGCGTATCCCAACCACCGCGACGCGAGACATGGAAACCATTCATAATCTTATAGCGTGGAAATAAATCCTTGAAGGCGCGCGCTTCCACATGATGAACATAGGGTTTGCCATTGGCAGTGGGCGGTCCCTCATAAAAAACATACTCCGGTGCACCCTTGCGAAGGTCACCTGTCTTTTGGAAGATCTTTTGGGTTTTCCAGAATTTTAAGACACCCTCTTCCATTCCATTTACATCAAGTTTTGGGGAAACTGGTTTGAACATAGACACCTCAGGTATTTTCTTTTCAAATTTCGTAAATGCAAAACTCTCGTCTCATCCCAGAGACGAGAGTCGAATCACTCGCGCGGTACCACTCTGTTTCCTGAAAATCAGGCACTCAAAGGTACGGCCACACGGCGTATACCCTGCCAATGTAACGGTCGGCATCCGGCTTTCTTATTTACTCAAGGCTTTCAGATCGCAGCTCCGGGAGGATTTTCGATCCTTTCCACTGACCCGGCTCACACCTACCCCGGGATCGCTGGCAGCAGAGCGAGGGTTTACTCGTTCCCATCATAGCCAAATGTTATTATGTTGAGCTGAATTATAATAGCATGACTCTTCCAGCGCAAGGATACCCTTCATGAAGCTCCAACTCAACGGAATCACACTCCCCTGCAACGTAACATGATATTCGGAACACGAAGGGTGGCGTGATTGCCACTTCGCCCCACCTGATTCTGAGTCTTCCCTCGGCAGCAAAACGCTATTTGATCTCCGGTTGGCAATCTTGGTCGCTTACGGCGTGGGTGGCAACCGATCGTCCAATACTCCCGATGCTTCCATCCAGCATGCACGCATTGCAAACCGATCCGGGTTTTGCCCGTGAGCGTCGTCCAAACGGATCATGGTATGGCGCAGTCGACCTTGGTGAAGGATCAGTAGTCTTTCTGGGGGCATTGGACTTAGAAAGCCACGTTATGTTGGATGGACTTTCGCTGACAGGATCCTTTAAATCGGGAAGCGGAGATTGGTTCATCGCCAATGGCGCTGAGGACGAGATCATGCTCGAGTATGCAGAGCTATTGGGCGAACGGCTGGGGAGGAAACGAATTGAAACGAATGCCCGAACCTGGTGTTCGTGGTACAGCCTGTACACAGAAATCCACGAGCAACAGCTCCTCAAGGTCCTTGGAGACCTCGGCAGACGGGAAAACCCTGAGAGCATGCCGTTTGATGTATTCCAAGTGGATGACGGATGGCAGGTGAGCATTGGCGACTGGGAGGCGAACAGCAAATTCCCGTCAGGGATGGAATCGCTAGCTACACGCATAACCGAGACGGGGCGAAAAGCCGGGCTTTGGCTGGCTCCCCTGCTCGTAGTCCCATCTTCAAGAACGTTCCAAGAGCACAAGAACTGGCTGCTTCGAAACGAAGATGGGAAACTTGTGCAAGCGGGTTTCAATTGGAGCGAGCGTTTATACGCGCTGGATACCACCCACCCGGATGTATTATTATGGCTAAGTGAGTTGATGAAAAAAATCCGCAAATGGGGGTATGACTATATCAAACTCGATTTCCTCTATGCGGGTGCGCTTCCCGGAAAGCGGACGGTCGAAATGCCCCGCGAGACGGCGTACCGCAATGGACTCAAAACCATACGGGCAGCATTGGGAGATGCGTACCTACTGACCTGCGGGGCACCCATCCTGCCATCAATCGGGTTGTGCGACGGGATACGGGTCGGTCCGGACGTGGCTGGGCACTTCAGGTCACACCGGGATGATGACCTGCTGATGAATTTCGCCATCCCAGGGGTACGAAACGCGCTGCGGACCACGCTCAACCGCTTATGGCTTCAGCCACTGGTCAATACCGACCCGGATGTCGTTTATTTCGGCAGCCGGCAAAACACGTTAACGATCGAGCAAAAATCCCTGCTGCAAGAACTGGCGCAAATCTGTGGTTTCAAGGCCAGTTCGGATATCCCGACCTGGATAACGGAACCGGAGCGGGCGGCCTTGATCCAATTTTTGGAGAGCAACCCCGAGGTCCGGAAACTGGGAGAAGCGTCGTACCAAATCGGGGATCATAAAGTGGATTTCGGTGCGCACATCGGATTACCGACCGCGCCCGGCATTGTCACCCAGCTGGAGAGAAACGTACTAGGATGGCTGGCCAATGTTCCGATCCTAATGAAAATTTTCGATACGATCGGGAAAAACCGAGTGAAACGGATGTTGAAACAAAATCCCATTTAGACAAAAACTCCCGCCGGCTGGCGGGGGTTTTCTTGTTGATTATGGAGATGACTACTGTTTCAAGCCGTTTCAGATAAATGAAAATACTCACCGGCAAACAATTATTGACCTGTTGATCAAGGTTTGGCGAATACCATTACCCAGTATTTTTGATATGGGGCGGTGGACAGGTATACGTACCCAACGCCAAAAGATGAATAATTTGTATTGAGGATATTTGCGCGGTGGGGCGTACTGTTCATCCACCAATTGACAACCAGGGAGGGAGTGCTCATCTGCCCGCCATAGATATTTTCTCCCCACCAGGTGACGGTATACCCCTGGCGTCCGATCCGATCTCGGGAGGTGGAACCGTCAGACCCAATATGGCTAAAAAAGCCGTTACACGCCATATCCGCGCCGTGACCGCGTGCGGCAGCGGTAAGAGCTGACTGCACGATCAGCGGTGACAGCCCATTATTCACCCGCTCCTGGTTGACCAGTGAGACCACCTGGTTTTCCAAACTGGAATCATAGCCCGGGGAGCAGCCTGACAGCGGTATCAATGTCTTGGTTGGGGTAGATGAACTAACAGGAATTGGAATCAACGTGGCAGTTACCGGTTGAGTTTCCGTCGGCACAGGGGTAGGTGAGATCGTTGGTGTTGGGGAAGGAAGAGGTGCCTGGGTGTCTGTGGGATAAACATACAATGTCGGGTAGTATTCATTCGTAGATGTTGGAGTGGGCGGATCATAAAATTGAAATGTTGCTGTGACATACGGTGGATAGGGTGAGGGTGGAATCCAAATAAAATTTTGGGTCGGGAACCTTGTTGGAGTGCGGTATACCGTCGTTTCGGTGGAAGTGGGCTCCGGTGTCTGGGTACTCGTTGGGGTAAATGTGGGAGTTTCGGTGGCAGAAGGGGTGAACGTTAGCGTATTGGCGACCGGTTGGAATGGGGTTTTTGTAAACGTGCTGATGTCTCCACCAGGTTGGAATGGAGTTTGAGTCCACGGCGAAGGAATGGTCGGATTTATAAAAGATATGGAAACAGGTGTACTCTCGGGAAAATATGCAAGAATGGAGGCAACCCCAGGAGAAAGGGCGCATCCTGTCAAGAGCAAGCTGATGAACATCAAGGGAAACAAGTGTTTTGCCGTCATAGGAGATTCCAGAATAATCTTACCTGATTGTTGGCAATTAATCCCCATACAAATTTGATAGGGAGTATTCCACCACCCTAAAAGTGTTCTTCTAAATCCTTCAATAAGGTAAATCCCTAAAGGAGATGTAATTTTACGTTGTTCGCATCCAAATCTCATTAGCTGCATGTCATTTCTGTTGGGGCTTGAGTATCCATCGGGGACTAGCATATGCAGCGTACAGAGCTATTATGAGGGCTGAGTAGCTGTCTGTCCGGTGCAAATCCGAGGCTTTTCCAACAATGATCACCATACACATGCCATAACCAAACTACACCCACGCCACTCATGATGCCGGACAGGAAAAGAGTTGACATGTAATCCAAGTCGTGCTACTATGTGGAATATCATTCCACATAGTAGAATATAAGACCATTAAATGGGATGAGTGGAAGTACCAAAAAATCTCATCTCAATCATCCTTTTATGAAAAGAGTTCTTTCCATGCCTGATAAGCACGAATTGAACCGTAAATTCCCCGGATGGATCCCGATCATAAAGAAAGCCATTCCGGCGCGAGAGGGTCCATGACGTCATCAACCTCCACCACGGTAGCAAAGGCAATCAACATTGTTGAGATCCTTGCTTCAAGAGCTGACCTGGGCATCACATTAGCGGAACTCTCGTCCCTGATCAAGATGCCCAAGAGTTCCACCCATCGCTATCTTGGTACTCTTCAAGAATTGGGATTGGCCGAGCGCAAGGATGGTGACCGCTACTGCCTAGGTGCCAAGGTAATTGAAATAGCCGGCTCTTTCCTGGCTAAAAGCGATCTGAGGAACGAAAGCCAAGTGGTGATGAATGAGCTGGCCAAAAAGACCGGCGAGACCATCCACCTGGCTGTTCCTTCGGCAAAAGAAATTGTTTACATAGCAAAAATCGAAAGCCCGCACGCCCTGGGTATGTCTTCCCATATAGGCTCGCGATTGCCGATGTATTGCACTTCGCTTGGCAAGGCCATCCTGGCTTTTAGCGATTCTGATCTGCTTGAAGCTGTCCTGTCGGATGACCTAAAAGCCCGCACATCCCATACGAAAACTTCTCCCACTGCCCTGCGTGCCGATCTTGTGAACATTCGCGCGCAGGGTTTCGCGTTAGATGACGAAGAGAACGAGCCCGGAATCCGCTGTGTGGGAGCACCGGTGCTGGATTACTCAGGCAAGGCATTGGCTGCCATCAGTATCTCCGGACCGTGCGAGCGCATCACGCTTGAGCGTGCCATGGAACTAGGTCCCCTAGTCTGGGAGAGCACCCAGGCGAGTGTCAAAACGCTGGGGATATTCAGCGTAGTCGCAATGAACCAGCTTTTCCGCACGAACCCGGTATGTAATTTTTATCTCACCCAATTTGAAAGCGAGGACAAAATGAAAATGTTCATTGATGACCAATGGGTGGAAGTCTTCAGATAAGGTTTGGATGGATATTCGCAACCCTGGTACTGGCGAAGTGCTGGACAAGGTGCCTCGAGGAACTCTTGAAGATGCCACCCGCATGGTGGCTGCCGCCCAGAAAGGCAAGCTGAACATGCGCCGCCTCACGGCTCACCAACGGTATGAGATCCTTAACCGCATCGCCCTGGCAATAGAAGCCAATGGTGAAGAGTTGGGCAGATTATTAGCAGCAGAGAATGGCAAACCTATCTTGCAGACGCGTGCCGAAGTCCTGGTGACCGCCAATATTTTCCGCAGTTTTGGCGAGGAAAGCAAACGCATTTTTGGCCGGGTGATGCCGGTGGATGCGGTGCGAGGAAATGAGCGCCATTTTGCTTTTACCATCCGCCAGCCCCTCGGGGTAGTGGCAGCCATCGTGCCATTCAATTACCCGGTTGAGTTATGGGGGCACAAAGTGGCCGCGGCGCTTGCGGCTGGCAATGCAGCGGTTTCAAAACCGCCCAGCGCCTGTCCGCTGACACTGTTGAAGATCACCAAATTGATGCAGGAATGCGGTTTGCCAAAAGGCGCCCACCAGATGATCACCGGACCGGGGGCATTGATCGGAGATTTCCTGGCTCGTTCAGAAGGAATCCAGCTCATTACTGTCACCGGCAGTACCGAGGTGGGTGTGCGGATTGCCGAGATGGCTGCCAAGACCCTGAAAAAAGTGCATATGGAATTGGGCGGCAACGACGCCCTTATCATCCTGGCGGATGCCGACCTGGAGAAAGCAGCTACTGCGGTTGTTTTGGGGCGCCTGGCTCGTGGCAACGGGCAGATCTGCTGTGCAGTTAAGCGTGTGCTGGTAGAGGCTTCCATTTATGAGAAGTTTGCCAGCCTGCTGGCTGATAAGGCCAAGGTGCTCAAGGTGGGTGATCAGCTTCTGGAGGATACAGACGTCGGTCCGTTGATCAATGAGCAGGCTGCCGAGGAAGTTGAGGCTTTTGTCAACGGTGCTGTCAAAGCTGGGGCAACAATTATCGCCGGAGGCAAATCGCCGGGGAGCATTCATGGATCCCACCGTGCTTACGAACGTTGCGCCCGACATGCCGCTTTTCAAGGAGGAGGTCTTTGGCCCGGTAGTGCCCCTGGTGAGTTTCACTTCAATCGATGAAGCTGTGAACCTGGCTAATTCATCTCCATACGGATTGCAGTCTGCGGTCTTTACCCAGGACATCAACAAAGCGTTAGATATCGCCTACCGCCTGGAGGCAGGCGGTGTGATCATCAACTGGTCGTCTGCCCTGCGCGTGGAAACCCTACCCTTTGGTGGGATCAAGATGAGCGGGCACGGACGCGAAGGCGTTCACGACACCCTTGAAGAAATGACCGACCAGAAGACAGTAGTCGTCCATAATGCCTTCCCGCCAGTAAGCATTGCATAAGGATTTCTTGATGGGAAATCCCGAGTACTTGGTGATGAAAGGCATTTGTAAAGGCTTTGGGGGAACACAAGCTTTACAGGATGTCGATTTTTCAGCGGTTATGGGTGAGGTACATGCCATCTCCGGTGAAAATGGGGCAGGAAAATCGACCCTGGTCAAGATCCTCTCAGGAGCGTTGCCCTGCGACAAGGGCGAGATATTCATGGATGGCAACGCCCATAACGCTTGGCTCGCCGCTACGTGCCCGCCAAAATGGGATCTATGCGGTCTACCAGGAATTCAGCCTGATCCCGCATCTAACCATTGCAGAAAACATTTTACTGGGACAGATGCCAACCACACGTATACCCGGCGTGATAGATTGGAAAAAAGCTTATCAGCAGAGCGGAAAACATCCTCGAGACCATTGGCTTTACAGGGATCGACGTACACAAGATGGTCAGCCAGTTGAGCGTATCCCACCAACAAATGGTGGAAATTGCCAAAGCAGTCGCTGATCATCGCAAGGTCCTGATCCTTGATGAACCCTCGGCTGTCCTTTCCCAGGAGGAATTGAACAGGTTATTCGCCCTCATTCGCCAGCTCAAGGCACAGGGTACGATCATCCTCTACATCTCGCACCGGCTGGATGAAGTGTTCGAGATCGCCGACCGAATCACGGTGCTTAAGGATGGACACCTGGTTGGTACGGTGAAACCGCAGGAATTCAGATCAAAACCAACTAATCAAGATGATGGTGGGCCGGAGCCTGGGCGAGATCTTCCCGGTGCGAAAACCTCCCATTGGTGAGGTTGCCCTTGGAAGTAAGGGGGCTGACGCAGAAGGGATCGTTTTCGAATATCTCCTTTTCGCTCAAACAAGGCGAGATCCTGGGGATGTTCGGATTGGTCGGCAGCGGGCGGACACAGGTGGCTCGCAGCATCTTTGGAGCTGACCGATTCACCTCCGGAGAAATCCTGCTCAATGGAAATTCTATCCACCCAAGGTCACCCCGGGAGGCAGTAGATTCCGGCATTGCTCTGCTCACCGAAGACAGGAAGCGCGATGGCCTGGTAATGAACTGCACGATACGAGACAATGTCAGCCTGGCTTCCTATTCGCGACTCAGTAAATTCGGGGTTGTCAGCCGGGGAAAACAGGCGACCGAAGTGAAAACGCTGGTCCAAGAACTGGATGTTCGACCGCCCTTGCTTGACCGATTGGTCAACCATCTGAGCGGTGGAAATCAACAGAAAGTCGTACTGGCCAAGTGGCTATTGACCCATGCCAAGGTGATGATCCTGGATGAACCGACCCGCGGGGTTGACGTGGCCACCAAGGTAGAAATCTACCATATCATCGATAAACTGGCACACGATGGGATGTGCATCCTGTTCATCTCATCGGAGCTGCCGGAAATCCTCGGAATGAGCGATCGCACCCTGGTCATGCGGGAAGGCCGACTGGTGGGAGAGTTCACTCGTGCTGAAGCCAGTGAGGAGAGAGTCCTCTCTTCCGCTGCAGGAGTCAGGGTATGACGAAAGAAAGTCTTAATTCAATTTCCAAGATAATAAGTATCGTTGCCAGATTCCGCGAACTCATCCCCAAAGACGACGGCAATACGCGTCGACCCAACTGGGTCAATTATGGCTTCCTGGCTGCTTTCCTCATCCTGATGGTTGTGACCGCCACGATGTCGGATGTGTTCTTCACCCAGCGGAACCTGAGCAACCTGATGCGCCAGGCGGTGACCAACGGTATGCTCAGCCTGGGTATGTTGATCGTCATCCTGACGGGAGGCATCGATCTTTCCGTCGGTCCCATTGTTGCCCTGACCGGTATCATGGTAGCAGGCTTCTCAAACCAGGGTTTGCCTCTTTGGCTTGCGATCCTGATCTGCCTGGGAGTGGGTACCGGGGTTGGAGCAATCAACGGTCTATTTATCGCTCGATTTAAACTACAACCGTTCATCGTTACGCTTGCCACACTGGGAGCAATCCGCGGCCTGGTGTATGTCTATTCAGATATTCCGATCACTCCCCTGGATCCTTCTTTTCGAGCCGTGCTCGGATCGGGGATGGTCGGCCCATTTCCCATCTCAGCCTTGATCATGCTGGCAAGTTATCCACTTGTCTGGTTTTTCCTGAACCGGACCCGGTCAGGGCGGGCGATCGTAGCCATTGGAGGCAATGTGGAAGCGGTACGCCTGGCCGGGATCAATGTCACCTGGAATATTTTCCTGGCCTACATGCTCTCCGGTTTGTTTGCAGCCCTGGCAGGTGTAATCCTGGCCTCCCGCCTGGGAATCTCACAACCGAGCGTAGGCGCGGGATTCGAGCTGGATGCCATTGCTGCCTGTGTCATTGGTGGCGCCATCCTGGGCGGCGGCGGGGGGAGCACGTTTGGAACCCTGGCAGGGGTGGTAGCCCTTGGAATGATCGATAATCTGCTCAACCTGTTCAATGTGCAATCCTATTATCAGCAAATCTTGAAAGGCGTAATCATCCTAGTCGCTGTATTGGCACGGCGAAAACAGCGATAGAACCAGGGTCACGACCAAGTGGTCATTTAGAATCCGTATCCTTTGAAAGGAGGAAAAGTCGGGAAAAAAGTATGCTTTGCAATGTGTTCCTTCAATCAATCCAACATATCCTTTAGGAGACCTAGAATGAAAAGAAACCTGGTTATTAGTTTTGTTTTGGCTCTTGCAGTTATCCTCGTTGCTTGCGGCCCGGCCACGGGACGCCACAACCGGTACACAATCCACAGCAATCAAGATCGGGATGGCCAATTTCTCTCAGTGCTGCCCATACTTCATCGGAATGAACAATTCCGTCGTTGCTGAAGCAGGATTGTACAGCAATGTCACGATCGTCTCCACCAACGCAGATGGTGACGCAGCCAAGTTCCAATCAGACATCGAAGATCTCATTGCCCAGGGAGTCGATGGCGTCATCGTCTCGGGTGCCTGGCTTGAGCAAGCACCGGCTGCCCTGGACGCACTCAAAACAGCGAAGGTTCCCACCGTCCTGGTTGACCGGCTCTTCACTCAAGGCGCTTCCGATGCTTACACAGCCTATATTGGGCCTGACAATTTCACCATCGGTGTCCAAGACGGCCAGTACATTGCTGATCGCCTCAATGGACAAGGCGTGGTCGTGGAATTGCGCGGCGGACCAGCGGATAACTCGATCGGCCTCAACCGCAGCAACGGCTGCAACAGTATCCTCTCCACCTATCCTGGCATCACCGTTGTGGTAGCCCCCGATTTCGGAAGTTGGAGTGCGGATGGCGGCATTAACCTGATGGAAAACCTGCTGGCTGCCAACCCGAAGATCGATGCCGTTTTCTGCGAGAATGACTCCATGTGCCTGGGTGCCCAGACCGCGATCGAGGATGCCGGCCGCTCCAGCGAGATGTTCCTGGTTGGTGTTGATGGTGAAACCGCCGCCCTGACAGCCATCAAGGACAATACGAACTATGCTGCCACTGGTTTGAACAACTCTGACACCATCGGCCGCGCAGCGTTGCATCGCATGATGGCCATCCTGGCTGGCGCCACCCCGGCCATCCGAGACACCTTCCTGCCCTCCCCGTTGATCACTGTGGACAACGTGATTAAGTTCATAAATCCGGACGGCAAGTTCTAAGACCTCTAGCGAGCATACACTCCAAATTCGACTTGACATTCAAATGGGCTTCTCCAGCAGGCTTGTTGCCTTTATGCGCTGGGGAAGCCCAAATGCAAGGGAAGGCAAAATGATGGAAATCGAAACTCGTTTGAATGAACTTGGCTGGACTCTCCCGGATCCACCCACGCCGATGGGTGCTTATCTGCTTTCCCGGCAAAGCGGAGACCTGTTGTTCCTTTCCGGCACCACCTGTTATATCCCGGGCGGCATCGCTCTACAAAGGTCGCCTGGGTGCCGAACTAGATCTTCAACAAGGTTACGCCGCCGCCCGTCAGACCATGCTCAATTTGCTGAGTGTAGTCAAAGCGGCACTGGGTGACCTAGACCGTGTGGAATGTGTCGTAAAAGTTGAACGGATATGTCAACAGCACAACAGATTTCGTCCGGCAGCCCGAAGTGATCAACGGCGCTTCCGACCTGCTGGTACAACTTTATGGGGAGCGCGGGAGACATGCCCGCACCTCCATCGGCGTGAATGTCCTTCCCAATAATATACCGGTGGAGATCGAAATGGTCGCTGCAGGTGCGCAGCTAAATCACCTGGGTCGAGATCCAGGACCGGAACAGGAGCAATTATTATGGATATTATAGGCAGGCTGGGCGAGCTGGGGATCATCCCTGTCGCAAAGATTGAAAATGTTGAGCAAGCAACAAGACTGGCTGATGCTCTCATGAGAGGCGGGACTACCATGTGTGGAGATCACCTTCCGCACGAAGTGCGCTGCAGAATCAATCAATAAAATGGTCGCTGCTCAGCCCGATATGCTGGTGGGAGGTGGAACCGTACTCTCCGTGGACCAGGCGAAGCAGGCGATATCGGCAGGCGCCAAGTTCATCGTATCGCCAGGAATAAATCCACAGGTAATTGATTATTGTATTGAGCAGGGGGTGGCGGTAATCCCGGGAATTGCCACGCCCAGTGAAGCAATGCTAGCAATGAGCCGGAACCTGACGGTGCTTAAATTATTTCCAGCAGAAGCACTCGGCGGCATCAACTATCTCCAAGCCATTTCACCTGCTCTACCGGGAGCCAAGTATATTCCGACCGGCGGGATAAGTGCAGAGAATATGGTTGCCTGGTTGAAGCTGCGCATCATTCACGCGGTTGCGGGAAGCTGGCTGGTGACCCCAAAATTATTGGCAGATGGTAGATTCGACGAGATAACCCGCCTTGCATCCCAGGCTGTGGAGAATGTCAAAATGGCACGTCAGACAACGGAGGAGAAATGAGCAACCGGATCGTCACGTTTGGGGAAGTCATGCTGCGCCTGAAATCCCCCGGTTATGAACGCCTGCTGCAATCACCGAATCCTGGAAGCCACTTTCGGCGGGGGGGAAGCCAATGTGGCGGTTTCGCTGGCACAATTCGGACGGCGAGGTGTCATTTATCAGCGCACTACCCGTCAATCCCATTGCCAATGCCTGCATAGGTATGCTACGTGGCAAAGGAGTGGATGTGGAGGGCATCCTTCGCCAGGGGGACCGGATGGGGACCTATTACTATGAGGCGGGAGCCAACCAGCGGCCATCTTGTGTGGTCTACGACCGCCAGCATTCGTCCATCATGGACGCTCCCCCGGAGGCATACGATTGGACCCGTATATTCGAAGGGACGGATTGGTTCCACATTACAGGCATCACCCCTGCGCTAAGTGCCAATTCAGCCAATGTTGCCTTGCAAGCGGTGGAAATTGCACATAAGAAGGGGTTGACGGTATCCTGTGATTACAATTATCGAAAAAACCTGTGGAAATATGGCAAACCTGCCAGCGAAGTGATGCGAGAAACTTGTCCAATATCGTTGATGTCGGAATTGCGAATGAAGAAGATTGCCAATATGCCCTAGGGATCACCGAGGAAGGCGGGCGCTGGGAGAAGGAATTAGAGGAGGGTGAATTGCAACCCGAACGCTATTGCAAATTATGTGAATCTGTTTTCAAAGTCTTCCCTAACCTGAAATTCCAAGCAATCACATTACGCTCCAGTCACTCTGCAGACCATAATGGATGGGCGGCCTGCCTGCACAACGGTAAAGATTTTTACGTGAGCAGGCACTATGATGTGACAGATATCGTTGATCGGATTGGCACAGGGGATTCTTTTGCTGCCGGCCTTATCTACGCGCTCACGGGTGGCATGCCCGATAGCGAGGCATTAGAATTTGCCACAGCGGCTTCGTGCCTCAAGCATTCCATCCCAGGAGACTTGAATATCTGCACCGTCGAAGAAGTGAAGGCACTAATTGCGGGTGAAATCAGTGGGCGAATCCGTAGATAACCTTCTTCCAGGAAATTCATCCTAGCTAATTTAGGAGGAAGCCGATGAAACCCCTTAACCCTGATATTCTTATGACAAGTAGATCGCCATCATCTAATCCATAGAGGGGGTGGAATCAATACCATCTCAACAACGGTATGGAAATGTTAGCAGTAGCGAGTCAAATCTTAAACTTCCTTTTCCCGGCAAGTTGAGACTTAAGAATGATTAATTCCTTGATTTGTGGGTCCGGTTGGATTCGAACTACCGACCAAGCGATATCCAGCTCAAATCCAATTCGGCTCAAATCCATCGCTCTTTGAATCTTGGGGATTTACCGTATACTTGATCTATCTTAACAACAATTTTTGCCACCAAAGTGTACAGAGCTGCGAGCTGCCGATTTGCGCTTCATTCCTGCCGAAGCTGCCGAATTCCCCAATCGCAGATGGCGACGATCTCTCTGAGGCAGATGTCACGGCTGCTGGAAACCTGCACCGAGGGCTGGATCGCCGGCTTGCAACTGGCTGCGTTGTCCATGCAACTGTAGTAGGGAATGGAATTTTTCTGAAGGACAATATCCATGAACCTAGCAATCGAAACCAACGACCTGGGGAAACACTACGGTACGCTCAAGGCGGTGCACCAGCTGTCCCTGCGCGTTAGAGAGGGTGAGATCTATGCCTTCCTGGGCTTGAATGGAGCCGGAAAGACCACCACCATCCGCATGCTGCTGGGCATGATCAAACCCACCACTGGCGAGGCTCATGTGCTAGGGACCCAGGTCCGGCCCGGGCGCTGCGAGCCCTGGGCGGAGGTCGGGTACCTGGTCGAGATGCCCCACTCTTACCCCGAGCTCACGGTCCGGGAGAACCTGGAAGTGGCCCGGCGACTCCATCCAGGGACGGAGAGGAAAGCCATTGGGCGGTTAATCGAGCGCCTGAGGCTGGATGAATACGCGGACCGGCGGGCAGGCGTCCTCTCGCAGGGCAACGCCCAGCGCCTGGGGCTGGCCAAGGCACTGCTGCACGACCCGAAGCTGATCCTGCTGGATGAGCCAGCCAACGGCCTAGATCCAGCCGGGATCGTCGAGATACGCGAACTGCTGCTCGAGCTGACCCGCGAACAAGGCGTGACGGTCTTCATGTCCAGCCACATCCTAGCCGAAGTATCCCGTCTTGCGGACCGGATCGGCATCATCCATAACGGACGCCTGCTCCAGGAGATGGAGGTGGACGAGCTGGAGCGTAACCGCCACCGCCGGCTACTGGTGCGGACCCGGGACCTTCCGGCTGCCCGAGAGGTATTGTCCACCGCTGGATATCCAGGTGAGATCCTCCCGGAGGGATTCGTAGAGCTCAGGCAAACTGCTGCAATCGAACGTCCGGAGATTATTGCCAGCCTGCTGGTGGAAGCCAAGGCACCACCGACGCACCTGGTGGTGGAAGAAGAAGAACTAGAAGCCTATTTCCTCCGCCTGGTTGGAGCGAACGGAGACCAGAAATGAAGACGTTATCGAGCATGATCTGGATCGAGCTACGCAAAGCCCTGCGCTCCAGGGTGCCCCTGTTCACAGCCATCGGGTCGCTCTTCGCGCCACTCGGGATCGGCTTCCTGCTCTTCGTCTCCATGAACCCGGAGATCTCCCGCCAGATGGGACTGATCAGCACCAAGGCCACCCTCCTGGCAGACACCGTCGCCAACTGGGCAGCCTTCCTGGACCTGTTCGCGCAGGTCCTGGCGCTGGGCGGGTTCATGCTGACGGCCATGATCGCCGTGTGGGTGTTCGGTCGCGAATTCAGCGATGCGACCGTGAAAGACCTGCTGGCAGTACCGGTCCGGCGGACGAACATCCTCCTGGCAAAATTCGTCGTCGTGGCGATCTGGTCCGCTGCGCTGGGGGCGCTCATCTGCGGGCTGAGCCTGGTCCTGGGTTTCCTGTTCCAGCTCCCTGGCGGCTCGGGGGACATCCTCAGGGCGGGACTGGCCCACGCGGGCATCTCGGACTGCCTCGGGATCGTGGCAGGGCTGCCATTTGCGTTCTTTGCCAGCCTAGGACGGGGATACCTGCTGCCAGTCGGCGCGCTGATGCTGACGATGATCGTTGCACAACTGGTCACAGCGGCCGGTTGGGCCGAGTACTTTCCCTGGGCCATCCTGGGCGTATATGCACAGGGGGATCCCCTGGGCCCGGCCAGTTTCGTGATCCTGGCCCTGGCGAGCCTGGCCGGGATCGGCGCTACGCTCTGGTGGTGGCACTCAGCTGACCAGAACAGGTAAAAAAGAGCAATCGTCTGCGAAAACACGCAAGTGCAGGCAATCACCGCAGCAACCAAAGAACTGGTTGATATCCGTGACTGGTCAGGAAAAGTGGTTGGTAGTGAAACAGAGGATTTCTCCCGGAACCACATATGGCAAAGTCCTATTTTAAATATTCCATATGACAAACGCTGATGGCACCAAAGGTGATGATCAAGATTTCGAGGCGATTTTTCTCGATCAACTCCTTAGAATATCCTATAATTGATCCATGTCTGCTCCAATTTTAGCCACCAAACTGTACATTCCCCCACCCCGGCCTGGCATTGTCCCGCGCCTACGCCTGGTCGAGCGGATGAACGAAGGGCTGGCGACTGGATGCAAACTGACGCTCATCTCCGCTCCTGCCGGGTTTGGCAAGACCACGCTGGTGAGCGAATGGATCGCCACTTGCGGGAAGCCGGTTGCATGGTTGTCGCTGGACGAAGGGGATAACGACCCTACACGCTTTCTGACGTACCTCGTCGCTGCTTTGCAGACGATTGCGGCGAATATTGGAGCAGGGGTGTTGGCTGCGCTCCAATCCCCTCAGCCACCGCCAATCGAATCGATATCTGACCACCCTGCTCAACGAAATCACCACCCTCCCAGATAATTTCGTCCTCGTCCTTGATGACTACCATCTTGATTGATGCCAAACCGGTTGACCATGCCCTCACCTTTCTGCTCGAGCACCTGCCGCCACAGATGCACCTGGTCATCGCCACCCGTGAGGATCCACATCTGCCCCTGGCCCGCTTACGTGCCCGAGGGCCAATTGACCGAACTGCGCGCCGCCGATCTGCGCTTTACTCCCGCCGAGGCCGCCGACTTTCTCAACCAGGTGATGGGCCTGAACCTCTCGGCAGAAGATATCGCCGCGCTCGAAGCCCGCACCGAAGGCTGGATCGCCGGGCTGCAACTGGCTGCGCTCTCCATGCAGGGGCGATCAGACGCCGCCAGGTTTCATCAAGTCTTTCACCGGCAGCCATCGTTTCGTGCTGGACTATCTGGTCGAAGAAGTCCTGCAACGCCAGCCTGAACATGTGCGCAACTTCTTACTGCAAACCGCCATTCTCGACAGGTTAAGTGGTTCTCTGTGCGATGCTGTCACTGGACGGGAAGATGGCAAAGGAATGCTGGAAACCCTGGAGCGCGGCAACCTGTTCGTCATCCCGCTCGACGACCAGCGCCAGTGGTATCGCTATCATCACCTTTTCGCCGATGTCCTGCAAGCGCACTTGATGGAGGCGCAACCTGAGCAGGTATCCAGCCTGCATCAGCGGGCAAGCGCGTGGTATGAACAGAACGGATTACTCGCCCGATGCCATCCGCCATGCCCTGGCCGCCGAGGACTTTGAGCGTGCCGCGGGATTGATCGAACTGGCCTGGTCGGCTATGGACCTCAGTTACCAATCCTCCACATGGCTTGGCTGGGTCAAAGCGCTGCCTGACGTGTTGATCCGCACCCGGCCGGTGCTCAGTGTGGGCTATGCCTGGGCGTTGCTGGATGGCGGCGAGTTGGAGGCCAGCGAGGCCCGCTTGCAGGATGCCGAACGCTGGCTGGACATGCCGACGGACAAGATGGTCGTCGTGGATCAAGAACAATTTCGCTCGCTGCCAGCTTCGATCGCCACCGCCCGGGCCTACCGCTCCCTGGCGCTTGGCAATGTCCCCGGCGCCGTAAAGTATGCCCGGCAGGCGCTCGAACTCACCCCCGAAGATGACCAGGTCCGGTACACCCAGGCAACCTCGCTCCTGGGGCTTGCCCAGTATACAAGCGGAGACCTGGAGGCAGCCGAGCGTTCCCTGGCCGATTTCCATGCGAACCTGCGGAAAACCGGCGAAATCCCGACCCTGATCGGCATCACATTTCTCCTGGCCGACATCCGGGTGGCGCTGGGCCGCCTGCATGAGGCGGAAAGCATCTATCAGCAGTCAATACGCCTCGCGACCGGCCAGGGCGAGCCCATGCCCCTCGGAACGGCAGACTTGTATCGCGGCCTCGGTGAGCTTTACCGTTGAACGGGGCGACCTGGAAGCCGCCGCGCAACACTTGCTGACCAGCCAGAAGCTGGGCGAGCAGACCGCACTGACGGATTGGCCGTATCGCCTGTGCGTTTCCCAGGCGCGCCTGAAAGAGGCGCAGGGAGACCTGGATGGCGCGCTCGCTCTGCTTGATGAGGCGGAGCGCGTGCATATTCGAGGTCCCCTGCCCGATGTGCGTCCCGTCGCGGCTTTGAAGGCGCGGGTCTGGCTCAAGCAGGGCAGGCTGACCGAAGCCCTGGGGTGGGCGCGTGAGCAAGGGCTATCGGTGGATGATGACATCCGCTACACGCGCGAGTTCGAGCACATCACGCTGGCCCGGGTGCTCATCGCCGCCGGTAAAAGCGATCGGGAGGCTGATTCCCTTGACGAGGCTACCCGGCTGCTGGGGCGTCTCCTGCAAGCGGCAGAAACTGGCGGCCGGAAGGGCAGCGTCATCCAAATCCTGTTGCTGCAAGCTCTCGCGTTCCAGGCGCAAGATAACCTCCCCCACGTCCTCGCATCGCTGGAACGCGCCCTGACCCTGGCCGAGCCGGAAGGCTATGTTCGCATCTTTGTGGATGAAGGCGAAGCGATGCGATTGTTGATTGAAAAACAATCGCGCAATCGAGACCATCCACTGAGCGGTTATACGGACAAACTCCTGGCTGCCTTTACACAACCGGTGGCTGCGCCAAAATCAGCAATCATCCATCAAAAATCAGACATGATAGAGCCTTTGAGCGAACGCGAGCTGGAAGTGCTCAAGCTGCTCCGAAGCGAATTAAGCGGTCCGGAAATTGCCCAACAACTGATCGTGTCGCTCCACACTCTGCGCACCCATACCAATAACATTTTCAAAAAGCTGGGGGTGAACAACCGCCGGGCGGCCGTCCGCCGCGCTGAGGAACTCGATTTGTTATAGCGGATACGCAATCATCAACTCTGGCCCTGGCAGGTGGTTCGAACCACCTGCCAGGGCTTTTTATTTCCATCACAACCTCCCGATAAAAATCAACACATCAATCAACACATGTAGTGATGACGCCTCACCACATTATCTAGTATTCTTTGGTCGAAGAAAAGAATGAAACCAACTATGTGGAGATTTACCCATGTCTAGGCAAACGCACGAGGCACAGAATGAGTGAAACACCTGCACCAATAAAAGATCATTCCCGAGCCTGAACTTTACGAAATCCGCATCAAGGGACACCTGGATGACCGCTGGGCTGAATGGTTTGAGGGCCTGGCCATCACGCTGGAAGAGGACGGCGACACGCTTCTAACCGGCCCGGTGACTCGATCAGGCCGCGTTGCATGGCTTGCTCAAAAAAGTGCGTGATCTGGGCCTGCCCTTGCTCTCGGTGAATTCCGTTGGGCGAGATACCGAGGATGTTCGCTAGACATAAATAATTAGCTTATTTTGACCCTCAAAAGCAGTCTTATTTTCAAAACAAGTACTTTGCATTAATTCAAAAAAAGGAGACAAAAAATGGAAGAGAAAAAAGAATTCCCTAAAAAAGACCGCAAGAGGCGCAGGGATCCTGTATATCATTATGGATGTATTCATGATATTCGGCGGGATGGTTGTGGATCCAAAAATTTATGTGCCCGGCGATGCCGTGGCCACAGTCAGTAATATTCTGGCATTTGAGTGGCTATTCCGCCTCGGCTTCGTGAGCTGGATAGTCGGCTATATCATTTACTTGTTTTTGGTCCTTGCTCTATACAACCTGTTTAAATCAGTGGACAAGGGCCAAGCCAGGCTGATGGTGATACTCGTTGTTGCCAGTGTTCCACTAAGCATCCTCAATATGCTCAATCAGTACGCTCCCATCCTGCTCTTAAGCGGCGCCGGACATCTCTCAGCTTTCAATCCGGCTCAGTTACAAACGCTGGCGATGGTATTCTTCGATATGTATAAACATGGGGTTATGTTAGCCGAGATTTTCTGGGGTCTTTGGCTCATTCCCCTCGGGATACTTGTCTACAAATCGAGATTCGTCCCTAAAGTGCTGGGCGTTCTGCTTATCATCGGCTGTTTTGGGCATCTGCTCAGTTTCCTTTCGACTTTTCTCTTTCCGGACTACAGCGCAATTCTCATTCCAATAGGGGAAACGGTTATGATTGGCGAGTTACCAATTTTCCTTTGGCTTTTGATTAAAGGCGTAAAGGATCAACAACCATCTACAAGAACTGCCAGCTGATGGCTGGAAGTGAATATGGCTACTATCAATCAAACAAAAAGGAGTCCCAAATGAAAGCGATCGTGTACACAAAATTCGGCCCACCGAGGTACTTCAGCTCCAAGAGGTGGAAAAGCCCACCCCTAAAACGTTGGAAAGGAGTTTGCCTATAAATACATTTCCAGCCCATTTCAACTCCCGCTAACCGGGTGGCGACCTAAATCTTGTTCAAGTCCAATCCCATGCAGTAACTGGGACCATTCAATGAAACTCATCCATATCGTTCAAAAAGGAGACAAAAATGAAAACTTTGCAGAAATTCGGCGGTTTCGCCGCCTTGTACATGGCAATCGCCTACCTGGTCGGAATGACTATCTTCCTTGTTGTTCTGGACTACCCCAGCATCACCGACCCAGCCTCAAAAGTCGCCCTACTCGTCGAGATGCAATTGATTACCTTTTCCACCAACTTGCTCATGTATGTGTTCTTTGGCTTCTTTCTGATCATTCTGTCGCTGGCACTCCACGACCGGCTGAAATCCGCTTCACCAGCCCTCATGCAGGTCGCCACCGCAATCGGGATCATCTGGGCTGGCTCGCTCATCGCCAGTGGCATGGTTGCCAATGCCGGCATAGCCCCTGTCATCGCCCTCTATGCCCAAGACCCTGCCCAAGCTGCCTTGACCTGGCAGACATTTGAAACCGTGGCACTTGGGCTGGGCAACTTCAATGGCGAGATCCTGGGCGGCCTTTGGGCACTGCTGATCAGCCTTGCCGCCCTGCGATCCGGCTGGCTTCCCAAGGGTCTCAACATCCTCGGCTTGGTGATCGGCGCGGTGGGCATCCTCTCCCTTATCCCAGCACTAACAGACTCGCTTGTCGGGATTTTTGGCTTGAGCCAGATCATCTGGTTCGTCTGGCTGGGAATTGTGCTATTGAAGCGCAACCCGGGCCGGGCGGGGTGATCCCATCATCTATTTCAATTTCAAGGCTCATCAATAAATAGAAATATTGGAGAGGTTGACTCTAACCTCTCCAATTTTGAAGAGTAATCCTGGAGGATGACATGAAAGCGATTGTATACACAAAATTTGGCCCACCCGAGGTTCTTCAACTTCAAGAGGTGGAAAAGCCCACCCCTAAAGCGAATGAGGTGCTGATAAAAATAGATGCGACAACAGTCGTAAAAGAAGACCCGGACATGAGAGCTTCCCCAGGTTTTAACGGTATTCTGAAACCCAGACATCCGATCCTGGGGCAAGAGCTGGCCGGGGAGGTTGAAGCGACAGGCAGAGATGTGACCCGATTTAAACCCGGCGACCAGGTATTTGGCATGGACATGTTTGGCGCGTATGCTGAATACAAATGTATGCCTGAAAACGGGGCGCTGGCCATCAAACCGGCCAATATAAGTTACGAGGAAGCAGCCAGCGTTCCGAATGGGGCATTAACCGCGCTGCCTTTCCTGAGAGATAAGGGCAAGATCCAGAGTGGACAAACCGTGCTGATCTATGGCGCTTCCGGATCGGTTGGCGCTGCTGCGGTACAGCTGGCCAGGTACTACGGGGCGGAGGTGACCGGGGTATGCAGTACCACGAATCTGGAATGGGTCAAATCTTTGGGAGCCGATCAGGTGATCGATTACACCCAGGAGGATTTTACCGAAAACGGCAAGACCTATGACATTATTTTTGACACGGTAGGCAAGCGTTCGTTTTCAGAGTGCAAAGGCTCGCTGACGGATGAAGGCATCTATCTTGCCACGGTCCCTACGCCGGTCATGATGCTTCAAGCATTATGGCCTGCAAAGAGCGGCAGCAAAAAAGTAAAGTTTGTGGCTGCGGGTTTGAGGCCGGCAAGTGAGAAGATCAAAGATCTTGTCTTCCTCACCGAGCTGATTGAGGCGGGGAAGATAAAACCGGTCATAGACAGAGTCTATCCGTTGGAACAGATCGCCGAGGCGCACCGGTATGTCGAACAAGGGCACAAAAAGGGCAATGTCGTCATCACGGTAGGAACTACCCACAAAAAACAAGGAGAGAAAAAATGAACATCAAGAAACTGGTCGTCGAATTTGGAACCGTGTTCGCAGTAGCCCTGGTGACTGTTGCGCTTGTGACGTTCCTATGGAACCTCATCGGGCATGGAGAAAGCACCGTAGACTGGGAAACCAGTTTCCGTTTTGCCATCATCTTTGGCATCATCCTGACCTGGGTAAAGTCACGGGAAACCAAAGAAAAATAGAGTTTTCAAAATTCATGACAAACAGAAAGAAGGAAAAAATGAAAAGAATCTTTACATTCACAATAATTTTGATGGCACTGACAGCCTGTACGTCATTTCGGGTCCAGACATCTGACTCTGCAGGGACGGAAATACCTCCGCCAAATATGCCAAATCCCGCCTCGGTCTACTGCGAGCAGAACGGCAACAAACTCGAAATTCACACTGCTGCCGATGGCAGCCAATCCGGAGTATGTGTTTTTCCGGACGGCAGCACCTGTGACGAGTGGGCCTATTTCCGCGGAGAGTGTGGTCCCGCAGCAAGCGGTGGTGGCCCAGGAGGAAGCGGCGGCGCGAGTGGAGATGGTTCGGGCGGTTACATGCCACCCGGTACCACGGAAGAGATAGCCGACTGGCGGGGCGTCATCAAGAGTACAGAACCCGGTGCTCAGTATGATGACTACTTTGAGTTGTGGACCAACGGGCAGATCATCTATTTTGGCATCGATTCAATGGACCCGGCGGTAAAGTCCCAGATCGAGGCGCTGCGCGACAGTGGCAAGATCGTTCATCTTTATGGCACATTACTGAGTAATGTGCCTGACTTCAACGGCTCGCAGATCCAGGTGGACCGCATCGAGGTGGAAGAACAAGGCGCAGGCAGTTTCATGCCACCCGGCGTCACCGAAGAGATCTTTGACTGGTGGGGCGTCATCAAGAGTACGGAGCCCGGCGCACAGTTCGATGATTACTTCGAGCGGCAGGACTTTACACAGATCATCACCTTTGGCATCGATTCCATGGACCCGGCGGTACAAGCGCAGATCGTGGCGCTGCGCGACAGCGGCAAGATCGTTCATCTTTATGGCACATTATTCAGTAATGTGCCCGACTACAACGGCTCGCAGGTCCAGGTGGACCGCATCGAGGTTGAAGAGTAACGATCGAATCCATTCGGAGTAATCAGCCATCCCGTTGGCTGATTACTCATGAATTACCAGGAGGGTTGACCATGAATCTGCTTGTGAAGATATTTGGTGATATTTGGCAGCAGTGCTTCCATCGGTTTTGGCATATGGCACTTTTTTGTGCCCACAGCCTGGAAATGGTATTCCTATATTGATAGCAATGCAACAGAGTTGGTAGCCGCCGTCCGGGCGATTAATGCGTTCTTTTCTTTGTCTTTGGTATTGTTTGGCATCGTAAACATCCTGTTGATTTATGGAGACAAGTCAAATCGATATTCAATCATCGTGATGCTTGCTGCAACCTGTATTTTGTGGCTGACGAGGGTGGCATTTCAGGTTATTTACCCACAAGGTTCACTGTATCCGGGTCTCCAATACGGAATGTTGTCAGCCTTTGTGATCGTTACTTTGTGTTACCTGATATCATTACTGAGCATGTTGTTCCCTAAAATCCCTGTTTAACCAGTTCCGGGCAGTCGTGAAATTATCATACTGCTGACCTGAATTGTTGAAAATGTTCGAAGGGTGTATAAATGAATACCAAAATAAAACAACCTATCACCATAGCGGCTGTGGAGAACGCCTTAAAGCCAGCGATGTACGCAAAAGGCAAACCAACGCCTGCAATGAACATCCTGGAGAGGATGAAGTACTACCATGTTCCGGGAGTGAGCGTGGCTGTCATCGATAATGGGGAAATCGATTGGGCCAAAGGGTATGGCATCAAAGAAGCTGGCGGCAACGACCCGGTCACTCCCGAGACGCTCTTTCAAGCTGCATCCATAGGTAAGCCCGTGACTGCCCTGGGCACCCTCCGTTTCGTCGAGCAGGGAATTCTCGACCTGGATTCCCCGGTCAATGACAAGCTTGTATCCTGGAAGATTCCAGAGAATGAATTCTCGGTAAAAGAAAAAGTCACTCTACGCCGACTCTTAACCCACAGCGCCGGGTTGACAGTGGCAGGGTTTCCGGGATATGGACCCTCCGAACAGATCCCCACACTCGTTCAAGTGCTCGACGGTGAAAAACCAGCCAATACTCCTCCCGTTCGCATCGACATGATCCCCGGGTCACAGTACCGCTACTCAGGGGGTGGATTTGTGGTTATCCAACTCCTCATGGCGGATGTGTCAGGCAGGCCTTTCCAGGAAACCATGCAGACAACTGTCCTGGATCCCCTGGGAATGGCCCACAGCACATTTGAGCAACCGCTTCCTCGGGAAAAAACTGACCAGGCCGCCACCGGCCACCAAGCGAATGGCGAAGTCGTAAAAGGCAGGTGGCATATCCATCCGGAGCAGGCCGCGGCGGGGTTATGGACCACGCCTTCCGACCTTTGCCGTTTTGCCATTGAGCTGCAACGATCCGTTGCCGGTGAATTAAATAAGATCATCTCACAAGAAATGGCCAAGAAGATGTTAGCCCCGGGAACCGGGAACTGGGGCCTGGGGATAGGCCTGGGTGAATCGACGGCAGAAGAGAAAAAAACCTTCAGCCACGGAGGGGGTAATCAAGGCTTTATCAGCATGCTGTTCGCCTTTGTGAACAAAGGTCAGGGGGCGGTCGTGATGACGAATTCGAATAGCGGGGGTGACATCATGATGGAGATCCTGCGCGCGCTGTCCTCTGTGTATGACTGGGGAATCCTTCAACCCAAAGAGGTGGTCCTGGTTGAGATCGCTCCCGATAAGCTCAAACGCTATGCCGGGGATTTTCGTGCACCGGATGAGCCTGATACGCCTGTTTTCGTGTATGTCGAAAATGATCAGCTACACGTGAAGTCTGCGGAAACCGGTGACTGGATGTTGTCTCCCATTTCCGAAACAGAATTCGTCTATATGGATGGAGGGGTAGAATTGACTTTTAGCAAGGGATACGATGACAGGTTTGACCAAATACAGCGCTGGGGTGCAGTGCTTTCCAGAAAAAAGGGATAGGCAGATGGCAATAGTCTTCCAGCCCGAAAGCCAACCCAGTGAGAATGCCTTGGAGAGATAAACGATCCGAAGCTTTCTGGCAGGCCGGGTTTGGTGTGACCGAAAGTGCCGACCTGGTGGATAAAGCCATGCATCTGCCAGGCTCCAAATAGACCATCAAAGCCCGGATGGTTTTATCATTAGCACCGACAGAGAAAATTCTGGTCTTCACCAACGAAAAGGGTGGATGATCCTTTCTGGAAAAACGAAAAACTCCTGATAACCAGGAGTTTTATTCTTTGGGCAAGGCAGAATTCGCACCGACGACCAAACTATTTTGAAGCACATCTTTATATTGCTTTTAATAAGTGATGCAAACCACTCTAATCAATTTATCCCAAGCGATCGGATTGCTTTTCAAATCGTCATTTTGCTGCACCTACCAGTAGACTAATACTGCCTGGTGTGGGTAAATTGAGACGCAAGATCCGGCGTCCACGAGCTGCGAGGGCTTCATAGTCCCCCAGAGCTTGTGCTCTCTCCAAGGTCGCAAAACTCATCCCCTGACCAGGAATATCCAAATCCCTGATAGGGTCAGCCGTGATCTGAAGAAACATGCCCGAATCGGGTCCACCCTTATGCAGCTGACCGGTTGAATGCAAGAAACGCGGTCCGAAACCAATCGTGGTGGCGCACCCGGTCTTTGACCGAAGGGCAAGGCGCAGTTCTTCCAAACCAGCGTTCATTTCCGGATCGCGTGGCAGATAGGCATTGATGGCGATGTAATTTCCCTGACGAGAGGAGCTCATAAAAGATTGTAAAAGCTTTTCAAGACTGGAACCAGTCAATCGCATGGTCGAAAATGCCTTAATTCCGTTCTTTTCCCAAATGGGTTGACCCTCCTCCATGCGCTTAGATTGACTATACGCAACAATCTTGGTTTTCGTGCGATCCTTCGCATCCTGGACATCGGGCTGGTCAAAAGCATTCACCCCCAATATTGAACAAGCAATCGCAGTAGCCACTTCCCAGCGGTAAAACTCAGCGCCCAAGTCGTAAGCATCGGAGAGGTTGAACACCAGCACGGGCTGTCCAGATTCCTGAATTGTCTTTATCATGGCATCCAACTTCCCCTCGCAGCGAAGATAAATGAAGAGCCGATCAGCGCCAAGACTTGCAGGACCCTGAGTCGGAACCTGTATCAAATCTGCCACCCGTTCGCCAACAACAGGGAGGATCCCCTTTCCATTCTTCCCACTCGATTCAGCCACCAATTGCTCCAACCAGGAACCGAGAGGAGCGATCGAGTCATCCGCGAGGAAAGTGAGCTTGTTACGACCGTCAAGGGCGAATTGACCGAGGACGGCACCCAAAACCAGGCCCGGGTTGCGCGCCCCGGAAATAGCGGATGTGCATTGGTCCATCATCGACGCGGCACGATCGAGCAAGCGATCGAGGTTAATTTTGAGCAAACCTGCCGGGACCAATCCAAAATGGGTTAACGCCGAGTAGCGTCCGCCAACCGATGGATCGGCAAGGAATATTTTACGGAAACCACGTGCATTTGCCAACGCTTCAAGGGTTGTCCCGGGATCCGTGATGGCGACAAAATGCAAGGCATCCTGTCCAGTGCGTTCCCAGAAGTAGTTAAATAAAGCATTTACCTCCGCCGTCCCTCCAGATTTAGACGAAACTATATAAAGGGTCTTATCAGGGGGAAAGGCGTTGTCTGCAGCAAGAACCTGGGTTGGATCGGTGGAATCGAGGATCGAGAAGGTAACTTCAGGATTAGTGATTGGAGAAAAGCATAACGAAAGGACTTCCGGCGCAAGAGAGGAGCCACCCATACCAAGCAATAGAACATGATTGAACCCTGAGTCGCGAACCTCGGAAACGAAGGCAATAATCTCTTTCAGGGCGGTGCGCGAGCTATTTGGAAGATCCAGCCAGCCCATGCGTTTTCGGATCTCATCCTGTCCCGGTTTATCAGAAATCCAAAGGGTGGGGTCGTGGGACCAAAGACGGGCAGGTACTCCGTCGGCAATCAAACCAGCGATGCGACGCCTGACAGCATCAGCGTGAGGACCCAGTGAATGCACAGCAGCCAAACGCCGTTCTTCGATCGTTTTAAGCATTGCTGTGAAGGAATCTGAGAAGGTCTTAACACCTTCCTCTTCCAATTCTGCGGTCACTTTTGCCATCGAGATACCCATCGATTCCAGATCTTCGATGACTTTGCGGGCCTCATCAAGGTGTTCTGTAAGTGTAAGTTCCGCCTTTCCATGGTCGCGGAAAGCTTCCAGCGTTTGAGGTGGGACGGTATCAACTGTGTCGGGTCCGATCAGCCCATTCACATAAAGGGTGTCAGGGTAAGCGGGATTCTTGGTGCTCGTGGAAGCCCATAATGGGCGCTGTACCCGGCAACCAGAGGTATGAAGATGTTCAAAGCGTTCGCTGCCAAAGACTTTTTTAAATTCCTGGTAAGCCAACTTGGTGTAAGAGATGGCCGTCTTACCGCGTATCGGCGAGCCCTCCGGCAAGAGACCATCCACCTTGGTGTCCATGCGCGAAACGAAAAAGGAAGCCACCGAGGCAATCTGGCTCACACCCAAGCCAAGTGCAAGGCGTGATTCAATTCCCGTCATATATGCGTCCATTACTTCGCGATAGCGCTCTATTGAAAAGATGAGGGTAATGTTGATGTTGATACCGGCAGCGATGGCATCCCTAATGGCAGGCAGTCCTGCGCGCTGTGGCTGGTATCTTGACCATTAGATTCGGACGGGATACACGCTCCCAGAGCTGTTTCGCCAGAGCCAATGTCCCCTGAGTATTTTGAGCCAAGGTTGGGGTCACTTCGAGAGATACGTACCCGTCCGCCCCCTCCGAAGCGCAATAGAGGTCGGAAAACAGGTCACAGGCATCACGGATATCTTCGATGGCAAGCTGCCAGAAAATCTGGTCTGCATCCCAGCCGGACCAAGCGAGTGGAATTATTACCGGATCGTAATCAGTGGTCTTGGAAATGGCATTATTAAATATCGTTGGATTTGAGGTAACCCCGCGAATATCCCCACGTTCGATCATGGAAGCCAATTGGCTTTTGTTCCCATCCGGTGACTTAACCAGCAAGCGGCGCTGAATATTGTCGTACCATATGGATTGACCGAGTTCAAGGAGTTTTTCAATAGAAGAAATCATGACAGGCCTCAGTTCAGAAGTATAAATTCGATTGATTCATGGCTAATTATACGACTATTTTTATCGTAATAATTCCATTTTTCTGACCTTGGCAACCCGACGAGCGTGGCGTTCCTGCCCAGGATCATTACCGATATAACGGGCACCGAGAAAGGCGGTGACAATTTCATTGGAAAGCTCGGGACCGATCACACGAGTCCCGATACACAACACATTCATGTCATCATGTTCGACCCCCTGGTGAGCTGAATAGGTGTCGTGGCAGACACAAGCAAATACCCCTTGCATCTTGTTAGCAGCGATACAGGCTCCCACTCCTGAACCGCAGAGCAATATTCCTCGGTCTACCTCCCCGGATTGGATGAGGCGACCCAGTTTTTCAGCATAATCAGGGTAATCGACAGGTTCGTCACTATCCGTTCCCAGGTCAAGCACATTATGCCCGGTGGCGAGCACCGTTTCCATGATGGAAAGTTTCAATTGAAAACCAGCATGGTCACAAGCAACTGCAATAATCATCATCAAATCTCCGTTTGGATCGCATAATTGGCCAGGAAATGGATTCCCATTGACATATCAGCCTGATTTTACCATGCAGGTAGAAGCGGGGAGACTGTTGTTTTTCCAAGGCAAATGTGACATAATGCATAAACTTATAAACCTTATGATCCCTTCCAGGAGAAAACCATGGCGACACCAAGCCCTGCCCAACAAATAGCTGATGAGATCCGAAACGTACAATCCAAGATCGGTGATCTGCAAGGAAGGGTTCGGTTGACCAGCGCACGGGACGCAGTGGAGGATTTGCAGACCACCGTCAACGGGCTGACCCCAAAATTAGCCACGTTACGGATACGAGGTTATGTCTTTGAAAATGACCTAGAAAACCGGGCCCAGAATTTATCAAAGACATGGATGGGCTTATACGCGAACCTGGAGGCACAAATCAATGCCCAATCTGCTGGACTGGAAAATTCCCTACGACCCCTTGAAATGCAAATGTCGCAATTAAATGCAGCTGCAAGCAATCCAGCGGCAGCGCGAGGGATGGTCAGTTCCATCCAGTCGGGGATAAGCATGTTGGAAAGCAAGATTTCAGCGGCAGAAGGGGCGCTGGAAGGAATGTACGACCAATTCAAGCGCGAGGCCACCCAGTATAGCAAACATTTAAGCGAAATCGAATTCCTGATAACCCAAATCTCCGAAGCGAGCTTTAAATTGCTACCGACAGAGGGAGGGATAGCGGCGATCAAAGCAGTATGGTGCAAGACCGGGAAAGAGCAAAAGGGAGACCCACAGGGGGTGTTGTATCTGACCGATCAGCGCATCCTGTTCGAACAGAAAGAAGAGGTGGTAACCAAGAAGGTATTATTTATTGCCACGGAAAAACAAAAAGTGCAACAATTGCAAATCGAATGTCCGATTTCCCTAGTTGATAAAATGGATCTTAGCAAGCAAGGATTGCTTAAGAATGAAGACCATATCGAGATCCGGTTCGCGAGCGGCGCTCCGGTTGAGATTGCCCACTTCCATATCTGGCAAGATAACGCAACCTGGCAGCAATTAATAAACCGTGCCAAAACCAAAGATTTCGATAAAGGCCGCGCGGTGGCAATTGACCAGTCTGAAATGGACAAGGTCAAGGCTGCACCAAGCCAATGTCCGAGCTGCGGGGGAAATGTCACACAGGTGGTCATGCGAGGGATGGACAGCATCACCTGTGAGTATTGCGGTTATGTCATCCGTTTATAGGCCATGGTATTAAGCGTAAGAGCGGCAGTCAAGGGACTGCCGCTCTAATTTTTTTAATACCGAACTACGAATAAGTTTCCTTCAGCTCAGAAACTGGCAAAACGATCTGACCCTCCTGTTGATTGCCGACCCGAATAATCTCCCCAGGATGATTGGCTGCAGTGTACGCCGTAAATGCCGCTGCCAAGGCATCCAGTTCTTCGGAGGTATAAACATATTCGATCGGTAATACACCCTTTAATAAACGATGGCGGGTTATTTCTTCAAAAAACTCCATGGGATCCCTGATCCCCATGTCCTGCTCATAGAGAACCAATTGGCGCTGCAAACGACCTTCCAATGTAGGTTTAGGGAGAGGAAGTTTCCCGAGTAGGGCACAAAAAGCGGCATGCGGATGAGTTTCAAGCCACTGGTGAGTTGCATTTTCAGTGGGGAATAGTTGAAAGCCCAACTCATCCAACTTTGCATGAAAATCAAAACCAGTTTGCATCCAGGCAGCACATGTTTCAGGTCGTGAAGCCGTGGGCGAGACAGAAATTCCGTATTGACGCAATTCATGCTCGGCCAGACGCATATCGACCCCTCGCAAGTGACCGATGGTCAGGCTTTGCTGCTCCATTTTTTTGCGGACCAATCCCAAATTGGGGCAGTGCGGCGCATTAATCGCTGCAAGTGTGGCTTCCTGATTCCCAAGGAATGCAAGCGCATCCTCAAGTTCGCCAGAAGCCAGCGCCATCAACTGGCAGTTTTCGTCGAGAACTGCATAGGTGAAAGGGTGGCTCCCACCAGAAAGATCAATGCCTATAAAAGTTGTTTTTGAAGAGAGCATAGGTCGCTGGCATCCTGAACCAGAAGGAATGATTATGCATAGTTTAGAATAAAAAACCAATTAATGCAACAAGGATAAATCAAATTTTGAGGCACAAAAGCAAGGTGCCCGTAAATATATTGCCTGGGTAGCAAAACAACAATCCGCATCCATTCGACGCAGTGCGGATTGTTTAAGAGAAAAATCGGTGATCTCCATTGGATTGCCAAATGAAGGCAATGTTCAGATCTGGAGAGGGGAAGCGCCCCTGCTAATATTATCCAAGAACTCCTGACGAGTAGCCAGGTTCGCCCTGAATGCCCCGTGCATGGCAGAGGTGGTGAGACGAGCATTATGCTTTTGCACCCCACGCATGCTCATGCAAAGGTGAAGGGCCTCCACCACAACAGCCACTCCCTGCGGGAGAAGAAGATCCCGAATGAAATCAGCGATCTGTCGCGTCATCCGTTCCTGAACCTGCAAGCGACGAGCGTACAGGTCTACTATGCGTGGGATCTTTGACAGGCCAAGTACTTTCCCATCGGGGATATAAGCAACGTGAACCCGCCCCAAGAACGGCAACAGGTGGTGCTCACACAGGCTATAGAATTCGATGTCACGGACGATGACCATCTCGTCATATTTGACTTCAAACAGGGCATCATTTACCACCGCGACCGGATCCATTTGATACCCTGCGAGCAACTCAGCATACATGCGGGCAATCCGTTCGGGAGTACGCTTGAGTCCATCCCGATCGGGGTTTTCTCCAACGGCCTCCAGTATTGTTTTTATCGCAGATTGAATTTCAGGCATGTCAATCTTTGCCCTGGCGGATTGATCATTCGTGGTGTTATCGTCGAAGTCTATATTTTGCATAGGGTCTCACAAGAAGATGGACCGGGTATTTGCCGGGCCAGACTGTATGGTTCGGGAAGATCAACCCACCTTAGGCTCTATCAGACCATAGGTGTCATCACGCCGGTGGTAAAGAACGTTGATGGAATTGGTGTCAATATTAAAGAAGATGAAGAAATTATCGTGACCGAGCAATTTCATCTGCTCCAGTGCCTCGGCCTCATTCATCGGGATCAGGTCAAAGGTCTTGTGCCTAGCAATAACCTGAACCTCTCCTTCCGTGGGAGCTTCAGGGGGAATTTCCACGACCTCAGAGGCAGAACGACCATCCCCACGACCATGGAAATGTTTTCCCTTATAACGATCCAATTGACGCTGCATTTTATCTATTGCTGTATCGATCGCAGCAGTAATGTCGTCGTCACGTTCTTCCACGCGGAGTAAGGCTCGATGACCACGGACCGTAATCTGAGCAACATTCCTGTCCTTGGCACTACGCGCAGACTTGATAAAGGTAAGATCCACCCTGACATGCTCGATCTCACTCAGATAGCGATCCAGCTTGGATGCCTTCTTCGTTACGTAGTCCTTCAAGCTTTCACCAATTTCGATGTTTCTCCCGTACAAATCAACTTCTATTGTCATGGTTCCTCCTGTAAAATTTTGGGGATATTCCTCAAACTATTATTAAACCGTGTTGCGGCAGAGCGCGGGCGATCGTGAGCGCATAAACGGATCGCGCGCGCTGCCTCCAATAATGATGCTGCGCAGGCCGAAAGGGTGGCGCCTGTTGTAGCTACATCATCCATAAGCAAGATATCCGCATTTGAGACAAGCGCTTGATCTGCCAGGAATGCACCTGAAACATTTTCCTTTCGCTGAGCAATGGTTAACCCCACCTGCGAGTTCGTCTCGCGAGTGCGAGCCAAAGCCCGTGGGGAATAGCGCCAATGATTGAAAGACGCCAGCGGCATTGCCACCAATCCGACCTGATTATAGCCGCGTTCCTTTTTACGTCCTTTCCCCAACGGTACGGGGACGACCAGGTTGACAGGCCACCCCAGTGTACCGACAAACCCAGCGAGATGTTTTGCCAAGGCTTCGCCAAGCGCCAAATTGCGGCGATATTTTATTGTATGCAGCGCATTTCGGATTGGACCTTCAAATACCAACCAGGAACGCATCATTTTGTATGGAGGGGGAGATTTCTTACAACCTGAACACAGACCTGGATGGGAGAGCGGGAGACCGCAATCCCGACAAACAGGTTCCGAAACAACCCGAACCTGTTGCTGGCAATCCGGACACCATCGGAATCCCCGCTGACCGCATCCGCCACAAACTGGAGGATACAACCAGTCCAGACCACCCCAAACCCACTGGATTAGCCGATATGACAAAGTCACGCCAGTTCTGCTGGGCTAAATAAAGTATTTTAATGAACCATAGAGCCGAAAACCAGCCGGAGTTAGCAACACGATCATCAGGGATGGGAAGATAAACAGACCCATGGGGAAGATCATTTTGATCGGAGCTTTATGGGCTTCTTCTTCGGCATGCTGGCGGCGTTTAACCCGCATCTGGTCAGACTGGATACGCAACACCTTGGCCATGCTCACGCCCAACATTTCGGACTGGATCACTGCAGCAACAAAACTAGTCATCTCAGCCAAACCAAGCCGATCAGACATATCTCTTAAAGCATCACGGCGCAATTTTCCCAATTGGATCTCTCGAATGACACGGCCAAACGCCAAAGATAATTCATTATCCCATTTTTCGTTAACCTTTGACATGGCAGCATCAAAACCCAACCCGGCTTCCACACAAATCGTTAACAGATCCAGGGCATCCGGCATAGCCTTACGGACCTGCTTCTGACGGCTATTAATCTTGCTCCTCACCCACAAATCGGGGAAGAAGTAACCGATTATGATAAAAGCCAAAACCATCACAAGTTTTATGGGAAGGGTAAAAGTTGTTGAAAAGAGTGAGATCAGGAATACCAGCCCACCAAACAAGCCAGCTGAGACGAAATGCAAAACCATAAAAGTGGAAGCATCTATCCGACCAGGGTTGCCTGCCAATTCCAAGCGAATGCGGGTTTGCTCAACGACATGTTGCGGGGTAAAGCGGGAGGATATTTCCCCCAAGCGACGCATGATGGGCATAACGACACGTTCAGAAAATGGTTGAGATAGTTCAAGTTCCTCAAGGGAAACCGTCTCACCACGCTGGCTATACTCAGCCAGCCGTTCGGCCAGCGGATCCTCCTGCAGTGACCTTGACTTTTTTACCCCAGCCACAACAAGCACTATAGCGCCGAAGATAACTCCAATGATCACTACGATAATAATAATTGTCGTTATCATGTTACACCTCTACGTTTGCGATACGGGTCATTATAAAGTATCCAATGATAATCAGGAAACCCGCTGCTCCTAAAGCAATTCCGCCGCAAAGCAGATTATCCTTGTTAAAGAATTCCATGACATAGCTTCAATTCAAGAACCAAAGGATGCAGAGGAGACCGATGGGCATCAACGCCAGAGCACGACCAGAATACATAGCCTGGGAAGTAAGGGCGCGTATATCGCCTTTAATACGGACCCGTTCGCGGATGGTGTAGGAGATCACATCCATGATCTCTGCGAGGTTACCACCTACTTCGCGCTGCACGTTAATTGCGGTAACAAGGAAATCAAGATCCTGGCTAGGGATACGCCTCAAGAGGTTATCCAGGGCTTTTTCCATAGGGATCCCTAGTTGCATTTCCTGTACAACCCGACGAAACTCATCGCAGATAGGAGCGGGCAGCTCTTTACTTACGGCTTCCATAGCCTGCAACGTGGAGAAACCAGCCCGAAGCCCATTAACCATTAAATTAAGCATGTCAGGCAATTGGTCGTTGAAACGAGTGAGGCGTTTTGATTGTTGATTTTTCACATACATCCGCGGCAGCAGTGCACCAATACCTGCTCCGATAATGGCTGACAAAATTAGCCTACCGCCGAGCAGAAAGGCGATCAATGCAACCCCAATCACCGAAATGACATACAACGCCATGTACTCGCCCGGTTTGAATTTCAAATCAGCGCGAGCCAATTCACGGGCAATCCGGTCTCCGAAGGACGACTTTTCAACCCGCTTGTTAACCCAGTCGGTTAGAGCCCCTTTGGAATCCCTGGCCTCTGCGGGTTTCTCTTCTTCGAGATACTTATTCAGGCGGTCATCCATGGAGGTTTTATCGCTAGTTGCTGAAACAATCAGTCCAATAACCAGCAGAACCAGAGCCAGAACACCGCCGCCAATGAGTATAGAGGTAGTCATTTAGCACCTATCCAAATTCGTTTCAGCTTCAATCTAGTACCTCTGCCTGCTTCCGACACCAAAAATCGAAGGTGGTAAGTGAATGCCAGCAGCTTCGATCTTCTCCATAAATTTCGGTCTAAGTCCGGTGGGCCGCATGTGACCAAGAACCTTACCGTTCTCGAGTCCAGTTTGCTCGAAGACAAATAGATCTGTGGTTGTAATTACATCCCCTTCCATGCCACTTACTTCTGTGACATATGTGACCTTGCGTGAGCCATCGCGCATGCGTTCCTGGTGAACAATCAAGTCTATTGCAGAGGAGACCTGTTCACGGATAGCTCGCACGGGCAACTCCATTCCTGCCATCATGGTCATGGTTTCGAGACGTGAGAGGGTATCACGAGGGGAGTTGGAGTGCAACGTGGTCATAGAACCGTCATGACCAGTGTTCATCGCCTGCAACATATCCAGTGCAGCGTCATCGCGGATTTCACCCACGATGATCCGGTCGGGGCGCATACGCAGGGCATTGACGACCAAGTTTCGGATTGTGATCTCACCACGACCTTCAATATTGGGTGGGCGAGACTCAAGGGTGACGACATGTTCCTGACGAAGCTGAAGTTCCGCAGCGTTTTCAATGGTAAGGATGCGTTCATCACTAGGGATAAAGCTTGAAAGGATGTTCAGGAGGGTAGTTTTCCCAGAACCAGTACCTCCAGAAATAACAATATTCATCCTTGCCTCAACACAGGCTTTTAAGAACTGAAGGGATTCCGGAGTAATGGTCCCGAATGTAACCAACTGCTCTAGGGTAATTGGAACTTTGGAAAATTTACGGATGGTCAGTGTTGGACCAACCAGGGAAATTGGGGGGATAACGGCGTTCACGCGGGACCCATCCGCCAGGCGAGCATCGACATATGGACTGGATTCATCAATACGCCTTCCAAGCGGAGCAACTATGCGGTCGATGATGCGCATCACGTGTTCATTACTCTCGAAGGTTACCGGGACACGATGAATTTTACCCTTGCGCTCAATATAAATATTCTTTGCCCCGTTCACCATGACTTCTGTAATCGTCTCATCTTCCAGCAGGGTTTGCAGAGGGCCTAGCCCCAAGATTTCAGCTGTTATCTGTTCAAAAAGGCGGGCACGTTCAGGCCTGGATAAGACAATATTTTCTTCCCCCAATATTTGCTCGAACAATCCTTGAATCGTTTTGCGGACTTCGTCAGTCTTCGTGATGTCCATAGATGGATCAAGTTCGGCTAACAGTCGATTTTGGACACGCGTTTTCAAGTCAAAGTATGTTCCAGCCTGGGGTGTTGCACTCGGCGCGCTTACCCTGCGAGCCTGCAATGTAGACAACCGAGATGGATCACCGCTCCCGCCCGGGGACTGTGGTGTCCCAGGGGTTTGTTCATTAGGTTTCCCTTGTCCTTGTTCAATCCGTTTAAGTAATGACATAATACCTCCAATTCGTTACTACCGTTTCGCCATCGCTTCCGATTCTTCCAATTCCCGTTTTACCAGTTTTGCCCGTAACGCTTCAACCAATGTGTAAATTCCCTTAGAAGCCGGTTGAGTTTTATTATCGAGCATGAACGGGACGCCCCGGTTTGCAGCCGGTATTACAGTGCGTTCATCCAGAGGAATAACAGCCAATACCTGCTGTTTTAGATTCTCGCCAACCCTTTCTGCAGAAATTGCGATCCTTTTATCAAACTTGTTCAAAACGAAGGCAATTTTGTCAATTGGAACATTCAATGTTGACAACAGATCGAGAAACAAACGATCATTCTTTATCGACGGGATATCCTGAGTGGCGATCAATACAATCGCATCGGCGATATCCATTACCGCCAAGTTCACGTCGGTAAGGTATGCACTGCTATCCACAATAATGTAGGCGTAGAGTTGTCGCAAATAGCGCAGCAGTTTTGAAAATTGGTCTGCATCAATTTTTTCGGCATTTTCAGGGCGAGAAGGTGAGGCCAAGACATGTACACCTGAGGCAGCATTTTTAATCATGACACTGTCGACGATGTCTGGATCCAATTCATCCACTCGCGGGGCAAGGTCTAAAATAGTATTTTTTCCCTGTTCATTCAAAAAGATGGCAACATCTCCAAACTGCAAGTTCGCGTCAACGATCACCACGCGTGTTTCCTCGTTGTGAAGAGCGACAGCAAGGTTCACAGCAATCGTCGTACACCCAGTACCACCCTTGGGGCTATAGACCAGGACAATTTTCCCCCGATTCATCACGTTGGTTGTGACCGTTCGGTTAGAACTGCCCTGAGTGGTAACATAAACCTGAGTGGACTTGGCGCGTTCTTCACGCGCCATTTTGCCGGCGCGACGGATGGCAGTCACGAGCTCATCCGGCATGGGAGGCTTGGTTAGGAAATCACGGGCGCCGACAAGCATTGCCTTTCGCATATATTTCTCGTCGCCCTGGACTGAAAGGATCACCACCTGGACGGCAGGCATTTTCTGGCGGATGGCTTCCGTGGCAGCGATGCCGTCCATGTCGGGCATGTTGATGTCCATCAGGACTACATCGGGATTAACCTCCTGGGAAAGTTGGATAGCTTCCCGACCTGTCCGTGCAGCAGCAACCACTTCAATATCGGACTCGAACTGTAACAGCTTTCGAACGTTTTCGCGCGTTTCAGCAACGTCATCTACAATCAAGACGCGAAATTTGTCTCCATCAACCATCGATAGTCTCCGTGCGGTGCGTTGGAGTATTCAAATATGTCTCTAAGGTGCAGTTGTCACTACATCGCCAGGCAATTTTGGATCGAGGAGATTATCTATGCGCGGCTGCAGCGAATAAGGCAACTTTGCCGGAATGGGAATATCATACTGGGTTAACAGATATTCAAGCATTGCTGCATCCGTTTGGACGGCTGGCCCGGTGTTATTGGGATTGCGAAGAGTGAGGGTCATTTTCGCGCCGCTGTACATCAGGAATACCAGAGTATTTGCATCGTCAGGAGACACCATCAAGGTAATAATATCCGGGCGGGTGACCGTAACGACCGGTTGTGAACCTGCAGGTGCGGGTGTTGCAGTTGCCACGGCCCCAGAAGAATATAATGAGAACTGATCTGAGGTTGTTTCGCCTGGAAGCGGGAAGGAACCGACATGCAAGACCTGAACATTTTGCATAATCATCTGAGTAACCAGGCGGGGACGCTGACCCTCGGAGGGCACGAGGTAAACAGGTTGATTCAGAGTTTCATCCAACACCGTGGTACCCACTCTAGACCCTTCTCCACCGGAGGTAATTAATGCAGTCAACTGGTCGCCATTAGCAGTGACGCCAGGAGCCATTACACCAGCGGTGTAATTGGGGAGGATGCTCTGATTGGCAGGGTCAACATCCACAAGCAACATAGAAACAATGACGTTCACATAATCGCCATCGCGAATGCCATAGGCGACTGATGAAAGGCGAGTTATGGGAATGGATATTGCCGTCAACCCCTGAGGGATGAACGGAGCCCATGTAGAACCGGGCAGGCTAACATTGCCCGCGGTACCGGTAACCATTGCATCGGTAATGGGCACGCCCTGAGAAATGGCATATTTTGCATACATGTTCACCAGATCCGTCTTGTTGGTAAAAAGACCCTGGACCAGGGCGGTATCGGGGATCTGGATAGAACTTAACATGGCCTCAGTTATTGGCGTTCCGGGACTAATATTTTGGCCAGCAACAACGATTCCAACAAATTTGGTTTGAGGGGTGACCTGCGATGCAGGAGGTTGAGTAGTAGCTGGAGTTCGGCGCATCCACAAATAAGCAGCTCCCGCAGCCACAGCAATAATGATGATCAGTGCCAAATAGATGAAAATCCGTCCACGCTTCATGGGTGTCTCCTTCCGACCTGGATTAATATTAACATTATACAGTAAAAATCTGAAAACAATAATTACACCAACATTATTGTGAAGTGGCAAATCTGTAAGCTATATTCAATGAAATTCAAGAATCAACCTATCCAGAAGGCACAGGTAGATGAAGAAGGTGCGATTGATACCCTATTGGGTTTCTTCATCCGCCTGCAAACCACGCAGGACATCATCCATAGTCCCACCTTCTTTTCTCATTCCAGGCGCAGGGACACCGCAATATGGGCAGATATTCCATGGTAATTCCATGAGTTCGACCGCATGAATGGCAAGGTTTGCGCAATTTTGTCTGACAGGTTGGACACACCATCCAATCGTCCCTAATGCGTCGTTCGCACCCTGGACATACAGACTGGTCTTCTATAGATTGGAGAAGAGCTTCCTCTTCTAGTGTCTGTTGATATTCTTCCTCCAATGTACGAGAAGGCCGCAAGACGAGGTAGACCAGGATTCCAGGTAAATTTAATAATGCCACCAAAGCGGCGGCCAAGAAATGAACCAGTCTATCCCGATGGCGAGCGCGGATGTCCCGAAAAGTCCAAACCACCAAAGCAACCCACAGCGCCACTAAAAAAGCACCGGTAAATCCGGTAAGGACCAGGGTGAACCCGCTGAGGAAGGTGGGATCAAATCTCATATAAACTCCATGCAAGCAGGAAAGAGGATATCCATTTTATTTGCCACATAGGAAAATCAAAAGAAACCCAAGAAAGGAGAGATTTATCCATCGCCAGAAAACAACAGAACCAAATATTCCTGTAACACCAAGTCCGATCCAGCATTTATAGGTTAATTATACAGCCAAATATTACAGATGGTTTTTTTTGCCAATGGTCCCAGAAAAACCTTGGGTGATCAAGCTTATCCTAAAGAATCTTAAATTAAAATGTAACCCCGGCTCCGTAATCGAACCGGGGTTCATGAATTGACCGGACTAAACAAAAAGAGTGGGAATTTAGTTACCCGGGTCTTGATCTTTTGCCCCGTAACCGGGACCAGTTTTAAAGAAATCATAGTTGGGCTGGATGTCATCGCGCAGGTTAACCACTTCGCCGGCATTCAATTGTTTTACTGTATCCAAAACGATATGATTACCGTGGTGGTTTGTGCCTTCAAAATGACCGGATAAGCCAACCTTACTAATATATTCTCCCCCCTTTGCAGCGTAGGCTGCGGGAACTTCGTCCTCAGGAAAAATGGCTGCAAACGGGCATTCGGGAATACAAGCACCGCAATCGATGCAGGTATCCGGGTCAATATACATCCAAGGGTATTTCTCAACCGGTTCACCTGGTACGATACACTCCACCGGGCACACTTCAATGCAGCCACGGATCGCGCAAACAAAGGCTGGTGATTATATGCGTCATTTCATTCCTCCTTTGCGATTTTTATGAACGACTTTATTATATTATATCGAAGCCGAGAGATTTGTGCAACTCATTCACCCATTAATGAATGAATACCACCAACAATGTAAAGTCGGATCCACTCCAAGATAAATTCACCCCTGAAAAGGTGTTTTCAACCAAGGTCAACCATTTGGAACGCCCAGCTCAACCATATATAGAATGAAGTTAAACGAAAGGGGAACAAGTCTGCTTCCATAATGGAGGCATAGATCTCGGCGAAAAGGATCACTTCACCGCATATTTGGTTAAATAATCCATTTCTTGAGTTGTAACAGCTTTTTCAAACGCTTCAGCAATGATGGGATCAAAAAAAGTTCCTGCCTCGTATCTCACCCGATCAAGTGCCTGTTCAATCGAAAGTTTTAATTTGGTACTTGTTCCGGAAAGCATGGCATCAAACGCTTCACACAATGAGATGATCCTCGATTGAATTGGGATTTCCTCTTGTTTTAAACCATCCGGATATCCAGAACCATTCCATAATTCCTGATGATGATAAATCCAGGGAATAATTTTCTCAAACAATCCAGAGGATTCCAATATTTGTGCCCCATAAATTGGATGCATGCGTATCCTGCCAATTTCCTCGCTGGTTAATTTCCCCTTTTTTGTCAGGATTGATTCAGGTATCCATATTTTTCCAATATCATGAAGCATCGCTGCAATTTCAAGATACTTGGTTTCTTCCTGATCCCAATTCATTACCTTGCTCGTGGCAACGGCAAGGCGGACGACAGTCATGGAATGGTTGCTCATTAATGGATCGCGTATATCCATTGCAGTTATAAAGATTTTTGTCAACTCAATCAGACGATTAAGAAGATGCTCTTGTTCAGTAGCGGGATCTTCCCTTTTAATACTGTGTCTTTCTGCAAAAGCAATCTCCTTTTCGACCACGGTTTCATATATATTTAAGAAGTTCTCAAGTTCTTTTAAATATTGATTTAGCTGCTCTTTTTGACCACGAACCCATAACTTGGGGATGACGTTATTAATTACTGTTGCATAATCGTCCAAGACTTCTTTCTGAATAACAGCCCTACCAAAGGAGGTCACCAACAAATCATGATCGGTAGCAAGGCGGCCAAACCGTTTTTCGATTTCGTTTATCCATTTGGCAAGACCTGGAGCATCATAAATTATTTTTACCAAGGCATCGATTTCACTAACAATTTGGTTTGGGTCAGCTCCAGTATTTTCAAGTTTATGAATTTCAGACAGTTTTTCATTCCAAAATACTTTAGCATTTTCAATACTCAGTACAGACGGATCGGGAGCACTTCCCTTATGTTCCAGGTCATATTTTTCGATATATTCCATCGCATTTTTATGCATCTGAAATGCTTTTGACAACCGCTGGTTAATCTCGACCAGATCTTTTTTTTGTTTATGTGCCTTATCTTTATAAAAGGCCATTTTGTTATAGAATTCAAACGATGAGGGAGCCTTCTCCAATCCAGTTAATAATTCTTTTTGACGGACAAGAACATTATTCCATCTTTCATTGATTGACCGAATTGTTGCCAAAGAGCTTAGCCGGATAATATATTCGCTATGAAAGGCTTCCAACCCTTTCATTTCATTAATGATCCAATCATATAAATCACGAATATTCCTATCCGTATTTACGGCAATATAATCACAAGTCGCGACATAAGATCGGTAAAGGATCAAAGCATCTTGAAGGGTAAGAAATTCCTTTTGTGCCTGATCCTTTTTTTCACTAATAGTTACTGGCAGGGAACGCCATTCATTAACATCAGACTTTATTCGCTGGTATGTGTTTTTAATACCATTGAATGGTTTTTTAATGTTTAGCTTCCGCGTTTTAGTTTCTTTTCTTTTTACCATACCTACTCCGCAATAAATCCATTCAATTAATATATTTATAAAATGAATTGCCCATCCAGATCATTGTGGCTTTTTCCTAGATATTCTGGATTTAATACTTTTAAGAACTTTGGACATCCCCGTTGGAGTCTTTTGGATTTTTCCCTTTATCAGGGTATTCGCCAAATAGTTAATTGCGCGGGAAACAGGTATATTTTTGTTATTTTCAACAAAGGGAACACCCAGATTATTTGCCAGCAAGACCGTGGCATGATCTTGAGGAATCGTTTGGGATATATTAATTTTTAGGAATTCCTTGTATTTTCCCAGTGTTAGAATCGAATTTTTCTCAAAACGATTAATAACAACCAATAGCTTGCCGCGGTCTATCGACAGTACTTCAATCAGATCTAAAAACAAGACGATAGCTCTTAAACAGGATATTTCCTGAGTGCCAATTACGATAATCTTTTCCGCCAACTCCAAGGCAACCAGTGTTGGATCTGACAGGTGTGAGCTTGTGTTAATCAATAAGAAATCATAATCGAGTTGCGATAATTCCTTTAATATTTTTTCAAAGTCGGGTCCGCTAATTGCTTCAAATTTTTCTGCATTAGAAGGAGCAGCAAGGAGATCCACCTCCCCGTGGGTAACAACTTCCCGGATAACCTCTTCGTCCAAATCTCCCGAAAATCTAACCAAATCAATAATCGAGTGATTGCTTTGTTGGTTAAGTAAAACCGCCATATCGCCATAAAGAAAATCGCCATCCACGACCAGTACCTTTAGACCCGTTGATTTTAATGACCATGCCAGGTTTGCCGTAACTGTACTGACCCCTGCGCCACCCTTTGGACTGTAAAGAGCAATTATCCTAGCAGTCTTATCGGAATCAGGCGTGTCAGATTTTGGTAAGGAAGCTTTGCTTTTTTCTTCGGGAGGATTCTGAGCATCCCTTTCTTCATCTGCCAATTGCCCAGCGTGTTCAAGGGCTTGAGTGAGTTCTTCTACTGTAAGATTTTTATAACTAATAAAATCACATGCCCCAGCCCGCATTGCCAAACGAACCGATTCGACACTGACCACTTCTGCAATTATTATTACTTGGGTGTTGACTGTTTCTTTACGGATAATTTGAGTGAAGGTAAAGGAATCAATCCCAGGGAAATCGTTTTCCAAGATAATGATATCCGGGTGTTCAGTGTAAATTAGATTAAGGGCATTTTCAGTATTATTTACTTCATGATCGATTAGTTCAACAAACGGAATAGCCTCAAGCAGATCAACGAGGGTTTTTTCTATTGTCGGCAAAGTCTCGAAAATGACCACCTTCATACTGTCCATATAATTTCTCCTCAAACTATTCTAGCGTGTTATTGCATCAATATAAATACCAGCATCGCAATTTGAACCAAGTTTATTATTAAAGTCCACCCAGGAAAAACCAGAAGAAATGTCCATTTGTTCGATCCCGTGATTAATACAAGATGGTCCTACCGTATAGTTTGCAAGGGTTAAACGCCATGCATCTTCATAAGAAAGCGTTTGTGAGGAAAAACCGTAATTATATAGAATTTGATTTACTTGAAAGCAATTTGCCACTATTAGTTTTGCAAAATAGTCTATGCTTTTTTTTGTTTTTTCCAAATCTATCTTATTTTTGCATGTATCGCAGTATGAATCAATATAATTCTTTATAAAATACCCTCTAAGTATTTGCTGATCTTGAAGAGGAAGTTTCGTATATGGTTGGGAACAAGATTGGGAATATACATCATTACAGGTATCCTGATAAATCTCATAGTTCCACATAAAAAGTGGTTCTATACCCGGGCTACTCACATTTCCGATCCCATAAGCACGCGGCGCATTCGAATTCGGCGGCCAAAATTGCGTTTCTTGAGCAAAGAGTCTTTTTATCATCACAGCTGGGATTTGATTTTCCTGTGCTGCTGAAAAGATGGATTGGTTAAATTGATTTTGCCAAATTATAACTTCTGGATATGCCTTCTCCATACCACACGTATTTGCTACTCCATCCTGGGTAAGCCCTCCATTGGAACAGTCTCTTGCATTAACAATCCCTTCTGATATCATGTGACCAGCCAGGTAGACATATTTTATATTCGTATAAAGGCCATCTGTATTGGGTGGCGTTTCCAACCATCCAGGTAATGTTGCTGGTAATTCTATATCCCAAATGTTAGCACAAACACTATTCATCGAAATTGGGGGGACTTGAGTTTGCAGAATGCCAGTTGGCTCCAGATATGTTGTTGGACTACTACTAGCCTGTGAAGAAAGAGGAGTGGCGTTATTCTCTTCAGAGGGAAAGGTAACAGACGGCTCATTCACTTCCCCAGTCTTGGGTTCAGATGGGAGAGCTTTAATAATAACGATCAATGAAAAAAAAAATACGGAAATACCCAGTAGAATTGATCGTCGTGACAGTCCAGATCCGAAACGCATATAATTCCTATATCAATTATTTATATTGTTTAGAAGAATTAAAAAAATACCATGCAAATGGGCATGAAAAACAATCATGTTACTATCATATCAAATAAAGTCAATATTGGGGATTAACAAATATATTAAACCCGTATCAGGGAGAATGGAATATGAAATTGCCTACTTAAATAAATCTCCCTGGACAATATATTGAGGGATGCTTGACACTGCGAACTACATCCCACTTTAAAAATTAGGATCAAAAACAATCTACAGGGAATAATATAATTATTGATCTATGCCCCTATCAAAATAAAAAAACTCCCGTAAGATGAGCAAAAGATAATCATCTTTCCGGGAGTTCGAATATCAACGACCTCCCAATATCCAATGGAGCAATTAATTCGAATTGCGTGGTAACGATAAATCGAACCGAATGTCTCTACCTGGCTGAATAACGACGTGCAACCTCAGGCCAATTAACAACGTTCCACCAATTGGTGACATATTCTGCACGACGATTTTGGTATTTTAAATAATATGCGTGTTCCCAAACATCCAAGCCCAGAAGCGGAACCATTCCATCGGAGATCGGAGCATCCTGATTCGAAGTCGATACCACCGCCAGCCCACTGCCCTTTTTCACAAGCCATGCCCAGCCTGACCCAAAGCGACCCATAGCTGATTTTTCGAACTCGGTCTTAAAATTAGCAAAAGATGTAAAGGCACTTCCAATTGCCTTGGCCAAAGGACCCTGCGGTTCTCCCCCTGCCTTGGGAGCCATCACCTGCCAGAACAGGTCGTGGTTCCATGCACCACCACCGTGGTTACGCACTGCCATACGAATATCCTCTGGGACAGCGTTTAGATCCATCAGCAGAGCTTCAAGAGATTTCCCTGAAAGTTCAGGATGCTTTTCAAGCGCAGCATTAAGGTTGGTGATATATGCAGCGTGATGCTTGTCATGATGGATCTGCATCGTTTGTGTATCAATATATGGTTCCAATGCGTCATAAGCATATGGGAGGGGATTAAGTTGGAATGACATACGATTTTCTCCTTACACATAGAAATATATTATGATAATTATTATCTATATTGTACTTATATTTTATCAAGAGTCAAGCTTTCGACAGAGATTCAAACAAATTGCTAACGAAATCCAAGCAAGCGGTATACTTGTACCAGTATGGGATCAACCCAAGTGCCGCGACGTTCGACATTGACACTAGGTTTGCTGGCGGGGATTGCAGCAGCATCCACAGCGGCCATTTTCATCCGATTCGCTCAAGCGGAGGGTGCCCCCTCCATTGTCATCGCGACGGCACGCCTGACCATAGCCAGCCTAATCCTGGCTCCCTTTGCTTTAACCCGATATTGGTCCGAGTTGCGGCAAATGAGCAGACGAGAATGGATATTGGGACTCCTCTCGGGGGTTTTCCTTGCCCTGCACTTTGCCGCGTGGATCAGTTCCCTGGAATACACCAGCGTTGCAAGTTCCGTTGTGTTGGTGTCTACGACCCCGTTATGGGTGGCGATCTTTGCACCACTCCTTCTCCGTGAGCGGCTTGGAATATATGCAGGGGTGGGATTGTGCCTGGCCATGGTGGGGGGAGTAATCGTTGGACTGGCGGATGTTTGTTCATGGCAGTCAGGGTCGCTCGTTTGCCCCGCATTGCAAACCTTTTTTGCAGGGAAAGCCTTCCTGGGTGACTTCCTGGCGTTGGCAGGTGCCTGGATGGCAGCTGGATACATGCTTGTGGGACGCAAGCTGCGTGCAAAAATGGACCTTGTTCCATATATATTTGTTGTATATGGAATGGCGGCAGTGGTTTTAATTGTCATCATGCTGGGGGCGCGAGAAAGCCTGAAAGGACTCCCCCCCCTCGCTTATCTGTGGTTCGCACTTTTAGCGCTTGTACCGCAATTATTCGGACATTCGATTTTTAACTGGGCGTTAAAGTACCTCCCCGCTTCATTCGTTTCTGTGACTTTACTCGGGGAGCCAGTTGGTTCTACCATCCTGGCATATTTCATTTTTCAAGAACAACCAGGCTGGATAAAAATCGGCGGCGCTGTGCTCATCCTGGCAGGTATCTGGTTAACAGCCAACGCAGAGAAAAAGTAACAGGGAAACTATTGAAAATTAATAAAAAAATGCCCAGCACGAGGTCGGGCATGCTTTGTTCTGTTCCCAATATTCAAATCATTCCAGCGGTTAAATCTGCTCGCCTTTGAACTGACTCAGGTACAAGTGATGGTAGAAACCATGTTTGGTGAGCAATTGTTGATGAGTGCCTTTTTCAACGATTTCGCCATCCTTGATGACGAGCAGTTGGTTGGCATCCTGGATGGTGCTCAACCGGTGAGCGATAACAAAACTGGTACGACCTTTCATTAAACGCAAGAGGGCCTTCTGGATGCGGACTTCCGTGCGAGTGTCCACACTGCTGGTAGCTTCATCCAATATCAGGATGGAGGGGTTGGCCAGGATGGCGCGTGCGATTGAGAGCATCTGGCGCTGACCCTGGCTTAGGTTGCTGGCTCTTTCGGAGAGCATTGTCTGGTAGCCATGCGGTAATTTGCGAATGAAGGGATCTGCGTCTGCCATTATGGCAGCCTGGATGACCTGTGCGTCTGTAGCTTCCAGCTGTCCGTAGCGGATATTTTCCATCACCGAATCCGAAAATAGGAAGGTATCCTGGAGAACCATTCCCAACTGATGACGCAAGTCATCTTTTTTAATATTGCGGATATCTTTGCCATCGATGCGGATTTGACCGCTATCAATTTCATAGAAACGAGTAAGCAAATTTACAATCGTGGTTTTTCCTGCTCCCGTGGGACCGACCAAGGCGACAATTTCGCCTGGATTCGCCTCCAATGTCATATCCTTAATAACTGGATTGTTGGGGGTGTAACCGAAGCGGACATTTTTAAAAGTCACATGTCCCTGAACTTCATCCATAGTGGCAGACTCGGGGGCGTCATTGATCTCCGGCTGGGTATCCATTACTTCAAAGACGCGTTCTGCTCCCGCCAGGGCACCCTGGATGGCATTGAAAATGTTCGACAATTGACGGAGTGGATTGACGAAGGATCGTCCGTAGCTGATAAAAGCGGCTATGGTTCCAATAGTTACCAACCCCTTCAGTGCAAGCCAACCCCCAAGACCAGCAATGGTGATCACGAATAAATTACCCAACTGGTTCGTTAGAGGCATTAATAACAGAGCATAGGAATTTGCATAAATCCCGGCCTTGTAAACCTCCTGATTGCTTTTGCGGAAAGCTTCAATAACCGATTCGTTGCGCCGGAATGCCTTGATCACACGCTGACCACTGATCGCTTCCTCGGTAACGCTGGTCATTTCCCCCAGATGTTTCTGCAATTCGCGGAAACCCTTGCGGGTGTATTTAGCGACGAAATCCGTAAACCATAGCATCAAAGGAACCACTGCAAGCGCAGCCAAGGTCAACCAGACATTCATCAGGAACATAGCAAGCAGGATACCGACCATGGATAAAACACTTGCGACGAGTGAGACCACATTTTGGGAAACAGCCTGGTTGATGGCATCAATATCATTGGTCAGACGACTCATCAACTCGCCTGCCGTGTTGGTGTCGAAAAATTTCAGCGAGAGGGTTTGCAGATGCCCAAACAGGTCATGACGGACGCCTTTGAGTGCCTTTTGTGAGACACCAGCCATCATCCAGCCTGATGCAGCATCACAAATATTACCCATGATAAAGACAACCAGCATCCAGACAGCAACCGTTGCCAGACCACTAATCCTTTTTACCGCGATGAACTTGTCAATAGCCTGTCCCATCAGGTAAGGCCCGACCAATCCAAGAGCTGTAGAGGCAATGATAAATATAAACACAATAATGAGAGTCAAGGTGTATGGCTTAAGAAATGGGATCAGCCGTACCAGAGCCCGACGGGGATCACGAGCTTTCTCAATCTTGCCTGGGCGTCCAGGGCCGCCACGCATCATCTGGGTGCGTATTTCACCTGCAGTCGGTTTGAGAGTGGGTTGGTCTGTCATCGTCAGATCCCGCCAATCCCGTTCCCCAACTGGGAAGCGAAAATTTCCTGATAAATTGGGCTGGACTGGAGCAGTGTACGGTGTGTGCCCTCGGCGGCAATTTGACCTTTGTCAATTACCACTATCTTGTCTGCTTTCAGGACCGTGCTAATGCGTTGGGCCACAACAAAACTGGTGCGTCCTTTCATTAACTCATCCAACGCAGCCTGGATCTTCGTCTCGGTTTCCACATCCACCGAGCTGGTGCTATCGTCAAGAATCAAGATTGAAGGGGTGGTCAGCAGAGCACGTGCAATGCCTATACGCTGTTTTTGTCCGCCTGAAAGGTTCGACCCTCGCTCCTCAACATGCGTATCATATCCATTTGGGAGTTTAAGAATGAACTCATGCGCTTGTGCTGCTTTTGCCCCAGCCATTACTTCCTCGTCCGAGGCGTCAGGTCGACCATAGCGAATGTTATCCTTAATCGTCCCGGAGAAAAGGATCGTTTCTTGAGGAACGATCCCAATTTGCGCCAAGAGCGAGTCTTGACGAACGCTTCGAATATCCATCCCGTCAATCAAGATACGTCCTTCCGTAGGATCATAGAAACGTGGGATTAGGTTGATGAGGGTGGATTTCCCAGAACCAGTTGCTCCAAGGATCGCGACCATCTCTCCAGGTTCAGCAGTGAGGGAGATGTCATGCAGAACGGATCCACCCGTCGAACCGTTGTAATGGAACCCGACATGCTCAAACGTGACTCTTGGACGACTGGTAGGAGGCAAGGCAATTGCATCCACGGCATCCTGCACCTCGGGAACGGCATCCAAAACCTCGTTGACCCGATCAGCCGAAGCAATGGCAGCAGCCCAAATATTCGCCAAGTTAACCGAGGTTTAACAAAGGCACAACCGTGGTTTGAAGGTAGTTGACAAATGCAACGATCTGACCGGTTGACAAGTTGCCCAAGCGGATGGACTGCAAGCCTCCAGACCAGACCACGATCACAACGCCAACATTCAAGGCGAGGTTCAATATCGGACTCAGGGTGGACATCAGCTGAGTAACCCGAATATTGCGCTCAGTGAAATCTTCGTTAGCCCGCTCGAATCGATCGGCTTCGTGGCGAGCGCGTACGAACGCTTTCACCACACGAGCCCCGGCAATATTTTCCTGCAGGACCGTATTCAGACGATCCAATTTCTGCTGCATGGTCAGAAAGAGAGGTCCCATCTTGAGGCTAAAAACGGCGATACCGAGCGATGTGATAATCAGAAGAGGGAGCATCACCAGGGCCAGGTGCGGAGCCGTATTAAACATCAAGATGATACTGCCAATCATCAGGAGCGGGGCACGCGTACCTATACGCAGGGTGATTTGAAACAAACGTTGAACCACTCCAGAGTCGTTGGAAAGGCGGACCATCAACTGCCCTGTTTTCAAGTGATCAAGGTTGCCGAAGGAAAAAGACTGGATCTTCAGGAAGATGGCTTCACGCATATCCCGCCCAACCCCCTCACCCACCTGTACTGAAAAATTATTATTGCCGATGGCAAAGAGAGTATCCAGGACAGAAATACCCAACATCAGGAAGAAGGTGTTTATAACCACCTGCATGTTCTGACGGATGATGCCCTGATCTATGACCTGCTGCACCAGACGCGGGATAGCCAGATCCATGACGACCACGGCGGTCAGCAAGACGAGAGAAAATACTGATTTCTTCCAATATGGTTTAATAAACCAGAAAAGTTTAGCGACCTGGTTCATGGTTTAAGTTTTTTTCTTTCGTGCAATCTTCAACATGGTTAATGTGTAAATTTCTTTTATGTTCAAATTAGCGAAGGGTTTCATCCATAAACAAGGTTTAAATTATATGACAAATCCATTTATGCGGATGCCCCCGAATAGTGGCGGAGCCCAAGACGCCAGATAAGGCGTGCCACGGCAAAAAAGAGGATAGCAAGCCCTGCAGCACCCAACAGAGTGGAACTGCCCAATCGCCCGGTAAGTGCCTCAGCGGGGATTGTGGTAGCAAATGCGACCGGAACTATGAACGTCAACGCGAAGCGCAGCCAGCCAGGATACAAGCTTACGGGCCAGCGCCCGGCCTGGTACATACTTTGGAAAATTTCCAGCAAGTTTTCAACCCGCACCAGCCAAAATGAGAGGCTGGCCAGGATCAACCAAAAACTGTAAACGATCACTGCGCCTGCCAGAAGCATGCCGATAAATTGGGAGGCCTCCCCCAACCCGACCGTTTTCCCCAAACGAACCAGAGCTGTAATCAATACGCCTGCACCCATAAGCAGGTCAAGGAGACTCCAGACAGCCACACGCTGGATGCTGACCAGCAATTGTGCATCTTCGGGCTTGGTCAAAGTGAAATCCAACGTGCCATCACGCACCGAGTCGATCAGTGCCGCCATCCCAGGTTGAATCACCAAGCTTATCACCCCGCCGACGAGGAAATAGACCCCCACCAGAGCAAGCATTTCATCTGGACGCCAGCCTCCTAGAGACTGAGTGTAAGAGAAGATGACCGCCAACCCCGCCAGGGAAGTGCCCAACTCAAGCAGCGACTGTAACAATTGAACAAAGAAATTCACACGATAAGCGGTTTCGTTGAGCACACTGACCCTGAAAAACACAAATAATAACCGCAAGGTATTCATGTGCCCACCGCCGAGTACACCCGTACCCCTGCCTGCCAGACCAAGCGGATCAGCACCAGGCTGAGGGTCACCCAAACAGCCTGGGCAACCAGTCCCACAACAGCCTGGACGGGAGACAGGCGACCGAGAACAAGTTCCACCGGGAAACCAAGCATCCAGCGAAAAGGTAGAATGTCAGCCACAATTTGCACCCATTTCGGGAAAAGGGTCAGCGGGGCAATCTGACCAGCCAAAAAAAGCATCAAGATGAAGTACACCTGGTTAATGGCGTTCACCCGCGTGGTCCAAAAAGCTGAAAGAGCCAATGTCCATTCGAGGAGGAATCGCACCAAAAATGCAAGGAACAGGGCAGGGATAAATGAAAGTGCAGCCCAAAAGGAAATTGCTGCCGTTGGGTGAAAGATCATTGCAAGGCCAACTGCAACCAGCGCCAGGATCGGCAGGGTGATGATCTTTGAAGATAAATTATCAGAAATATCGGAGTGGATGGGGTGAACTGGTTTTAGCAGAGCCACCGAAAGAAGCCCCTGGCGCACGCGATATTCATATTCCCACATGATCCAGGTATAGGTAGCTTGATTTACCAGCATCAATGCAAGATAATAGGCTGCAAACCCCTGTGCGGAATATCCCGCAACACTGCCACCACTGCCATTCGCCACCGTGGACCAGACGATCAAATATACCAAAGGTTCAAGAACCTGGGAAATCATCCAAATGAACAGCGAAGCACGGTACTGGACCATGCTTGCGAAGGTGGTCCTGAACTGCTGGGCGTACAAGCGCAGTAATGCCTGGATCTCGCGCAGGGCAGTCACACAACCACCTGTGAAAAAACCCGATCAATAACCTCCTCGATGGGGGGGTCTTCCACAAGCAAGTCGATCACCGGCAGATCTGCCAAAAGCCGTTCAGTGACATGGGCGGTCTGGGATTTCGGAACGTGCAGCGTGAAGCGCCCGTCTTCACAGTTGAGGACCTCGCCATAAGCATGCAAGTCGGCCTGACAGTCTTCCAATTGAACGATGATGGTCTTGTGGGAAGTAAATTTTTGAACCAGATCAACCAATTCGCCATCGAAGAGCAGCTGTCCGTGGTGGATAACGATGACGCGTTTGCAGAGGGCAGCCACATCAGCCATATAGTGACTGGTGAGGAGGACAGTGGCACCCGAGCGGTGATTGTATTCGGCAATGAAAGCACGGATACGACGCTGCATGGTCACGTCCAAACCAATTGTGGGTTCATCCAGGAAGACCACCTGCGGGCGATGGAGCAACGCAGCAGCAATCTCACATTTCATTCGTTCACCCAGCGACAAATTGCGAACAGGCTTCTTGAGCAGCGGACCCAGGTCAAGGAGTTCAGTGAGCTCGGCCAGTGTTCGGCGAAAATCCGCTGCAGGTATGCGATAAATCACCCGGTTTAATTCAAAAGAATTGGCAGCCGGAATATCCCAAACCAACTGATTACGCTGACCCATCACCAGGGTTATCTGTCGAAGAAATGAACGTTCACGCTTCCAAGGGACCGAACCGAGTACAAGACCTTCTCCACCGGTTGGGTGGAGAAGACCTGAAAGCAATCTTAACGTAGTTGTTTTGCCGGCGCCATTCGGACCAAGAAAACCTACGATCTCCCCCGAGGACACATCAAAAGTCAGACCATCCACAGCTTGAATTTCCTGCATCCGGCGATGGAACAAGGACTTCAGGGCTGCGCCCATCCCGGATTCCCGTTCGGGGACCCGATACGTTTTACAAAGTTTGTGCAGGTGAATGACAGGGTCGGTCATGTTGGTTGGGAATTACCAGATAATTCATTAAAGAAGGAAATGAGTTCACGGTTTACTTTAGCTGCTGCGTCATGCTGGACCCAATGGGTGGCATCTTCAAAAAACAGCAGCCGTCCATTATCGCACAACCTGACCGATTTCTCCGCCATTTCACTTCCCAACGCCACATCCTTTTTCCCCCACAGCACGAGGGTGGGAACATGAACGCGGATGTCCGCAGCAAGGGGAAGCTGGTAACGGACAAGGGCGCGATACCAATTAATCATCCCGGTTAATCCGTCGGAATTAGTCCAGGCGCGACGGTAGTCTTCCAAATCCTGAGGGGTGAATGTGGATGCTTTCCCACTTGAGCGCAACAAGTGGACCGCTGCGGAGAAATTCTTCCGGTGCATAAACCATTCCGGGAGAGCAGGGATTTGGAAAAACAAGATGTACCAGGATTTTAGCATCTGGCGGAGAGACTTGCGAAGAGTTCGCCAGCATAACTGACGGATGAGGGACATTTAATATCGCCAAATGATCGATCCGAGCGGGGAAATGGATGGCCATCCACCAGGCAACCGCCGCCCCCCAGTCGTGGCCCACCAGATCAACCTTTTCGATCTTCAAATGATCCATCAACCCCAGCATGTCTTTGCCAAGTTCATCCAATCGGTATGGGCGGACGCCAAACGGGTGCTGAGACAGGTTATAACCGCGTTGATCCGGGACGATCACGCGAAACCCAGCATCCACGAGGGCTGGAACCTGGTGACGCCAACCTCCCCAGAATTCGGGAAATCCATGCAGGAGGAGGATCGGTTTTCCCGATGGAACCCCAGAAAGTACGACATGCAACCGGACGCCATTGGTATCGACAAACAAATGCTCGAACTGAGCAGGCATTTTTACCCAATCCTGACAGACCGCATCGACACGGACCCACCCCATACTTTTTCTGCAAAGAAATTGACTGGTTCCCCCGGTTCCACGGCACCCAATATATACAGCAGTGGCTTGTAATGTTCGGCAGAATTGATGGAAAGAGCCGCGGCGCGCCCCTGGGTCTTATACTGAATGAGGGGTTCATGGTTCCCATCGAGGATCGCATTTTAACCACGCCATCGAATTCCACCGCCCAGTCGAAAGCAATATCCTCAAAGACTACCATGCGGAGATTGTGAACAATGTTCCCGCTGCCGATGATCAAAATGGCTTCATTCCGCAGATCTCGGAGCTGCCGACCCAAGTTGTAATGCGCCTGAGGATTTTTATTCACATCCAAACTGACCTGCACAACCGGAACGTCAGCATTTGGGAACATGCGCGAGAGAACCGACCAGGTGCCATGATCAAACCCCCAGTTCAAGTCATGAGTGACTTCATTCATCCCTACAAGGTTTCGCACACGCCCAGCGAGATCAGGCGAGCCAGGAGCGGGATAGGTTTTTGCATATAGTTCCGGAGGAAAGCCATAGAAATCATAAATCGTGCGAGGCTTCTCCATGGCTGTAATTTGGGTTCCCCTGGACTCCCAATGAGCAGAAATGCAAAGGATGGCTTTGGGGGCAGGCAACGCACTTCCCACCTCAATCCAAGCACGACTAAATTCGTTATCTTCGACAGCGTTCATTGGGCTTCCATGCCCAACGAAAAGCAAAGGCATTCGGTCCATTACTACCTCCCATGGTTTCCATTCAACAGGTATTGGTGATCGTCAACAGCTAAAATCAAAGATGAGCTCCTTTTAAAAATTCCAAAACCGAGTTACGGGTGTAGGAATCGAGAGGAAGTCCCAGTGCCGATCCCGGCTGGATCCACAGGTAATCTTCGGCCTCGTCGTTCAGGTGGACATCGGTTGATTTGGTTTGGCAGATGAAATCAAAAAAAAGGAAATGGCGTCGTTTCCAAAAGGATGGGTCAAATATGAATTCCTGCCAGCAAAGGAAATGCGGGTCGAAAACATCCAGACCGGTTTCTTCCTTTGCTTCGCGTATAACCGTTTCTTCCAAGTGTTCACCCAGTTCCACATGCCCCCCGGGAACCACATAACTCCCCGGCCATTTATGCGATCTAAGGAGCAGGAGTTCGCCATTAATGTTGAAGATCAATATTCCGACGGTAGGTTCTGGAAAGGTTTGTGCACTCATGATACCCCGGTGAGATTAATATTGATGGTTAAAATATGAGGAAATGATGTCAGATAAATCAGACCTTGAATAGGTTGCCAGAATGCGAAAAAAATCCTGCGGGGAAGAACGTCTATATGACATCTGCGCCGCGTAGTCTTTAATAAAAGCGAAAAATGCATCGTTTCCAATGCGCATGCGAACAGCCTGGAGGAACTGTGCCCCGCGAAGATAAACGGCATTTGCATAAATGCGAAAATTAACGCCATTATAAATATTCGTGTCCACCCATCCGGAAGGCCCGAAAGCTTCCACTCGAAAGAGCCACCAAGAAGATATTTTGGGAAAATTCTGCTCATAAAAAAGGTTTTCACTATAGGTTGCCAGTGCCTCGTCCAGCCAGGGCGCCAGTGCCTGGTCACTGCCGACGAGTCCGAACCACCACTGATGAGCAGTCTCGTGAACAGCAATATCGACCAGATTATTGAGCATCGTTCCATCATAGGCAAAATAATAATCCCGGCTCAAGAAGAACAGCCCGCTATATTCCATGCCATCGAAAAACGGGGACTCAACGATGCTCAAACCGGGAAGCGGGTATGGTCCGAAGAGTTCCCCGAATGTTTTCACCGCCTTGACCACGGCATCCAACGCCGCAGAAGCTGAGGTGTCATCAGTACCAAAGAAATAGCTGGTGATGGTCATTCCACCGGTAATCACGGAAATGGTCTGGAATGAAGTGCTAACAGAAAGAACAAAGGTGCGGGCATTTTGCAGTCGATAATGAAAAGTTCCCGAAGATGCATCCAGCGGAGAACTGGCAGCCACCACAACCGATTTTATTTGACCGATGAGTGATAACGTCACGTCAAAATCCGCCACATCATACACGAGATGCTCACCCACCTTGGCGGGGGGATGAAGGATCCAACCCTCCGAATAAGGCACTATGAAAGGATACCAATCCACCAAATTCACCTGAAGGGTGTTGAAGCCAAAGAGGTGATAACTGTCTGCAGGAGGGAGATTCAAGTCAAAATGCAGGGATACATTGAGCGTGCCTTCGGGAGGAAGTGGTGTCTCAAGCGGAATATCCACACGGTCACCGATGATGGTTAATCCGTTCACCTCCTGCCCGTTAATCGTCAAGTAACCCAACTTAAAACAACCCGTCCAAATATTTGGTTCAACAGCCATGACAAGCGATGAAAGAGGCACTCCCGCAGCATTCTGATAAAAGATCAATTCGTCCACTGACACTGTATGGGCAGCATAATCCAAGCTAGCGTCCAGGGTGTAAAGAGGCGGAATATATCCTGGAACGGAAAGTGGTGTGGGTACAGGTGCAGATGAAAGAGTGGCTATCCCAGTGGGGGTGTTTTCCCCGGGATTGAAAGGAGTGAGCGAGGGAAACGCTTCCAGGCTGGGTGTAAGAGCTGGGACTACAGTGGTAGGAAGCGGCAGACCCAGAGGTGTGCAGGCAGGCAGAAGGATGAGAATCAAAAAAAGCAGAATAGGGGATCGGCCAAACATGCTTATTTTTTTTTCCATACCAGGCCGCGGCGAGGCTGGAAAAGGAAAACGAACAGGAAAATCAATGTGGCAGTCAGGACGATAGCGGAGCCGGAGACGATATTAAAATAGAAACTCAAATAGAGACCAACCACCGAAGAGAATGCCCCAATTGCGCCCGAGACAAGCATCCCCTGCCACAGGCGGCGGGTCAGCAGAGAGGCAGTGGCCGCGGGGGTTACAAGCATCGCAACCATAAGAGCGACACCAACCGTCTGCATGGCCACAGAAACGGTTATGGCCATCAGGATGAAGAGGATGTTATTTAAAAGACCGGAGGGAAGACGGAGTGTGGCAGCCAGAACGGGATCAAACGACAATACAAGGAACTCCTTATAGAAAAGGAGAATCGTTACCAGAATTACAGCACCAAAAACAGAAGTAATAACCAGGTCATGTACCGAAACCCCAAGAACATTCCCAAACAAGAAATGGCTCAAGTCCACGCTATAACTTCGAACGGTGGAAATAAGGGCGATGCCCAGCGCAAACATGCTGGCAAACAGGATGCCGATGGCGGTATCTTCACGAATCTCGGCATGCTTTGAGATTCGCCCCACGGCAAGCGCCACCAACACTGCTGCGCCAAGTGCCCACCAGAAGAGCGTATTCCGGCTGCCACCACCCAGGAGGTAACCCAGAGCCACCCCAGGCAGGACAGCATGTGCGAGAGCATCTCCAAAGAAAGCCATGCCGCGCAACACCACGTACACGCCAACAACAGCACAAACCACGCCAACAATAATCGAGGCGAGCAAGCCGCGCATCATAAAGTCATAGGTAAACGGCTGAAGGAAGATATCGAGAAAATTAGCCATGCTCATCTTCCCCATCACAACACGTATCTGCGAGAGTGGTGGTGCCGTCAGTGCCCCGAATTAATTGAGCATGTGCCCCATATGCACGCAGCAGGGTTTCGGGGGTCAATACCTCCTGCGGCGACCCAAAGCGGATAATTTGATGGTTGAGCAGCATAACACGGTCAAAATGGCTGGCAGCCTGACCCAGATCATGCGTGGCAATCATTACAGTTATCTTCTGTTGACGGAGTTTTTCCAACAGGGACAAAATCGCTTCCTGGGAAGGCGTATCCAACCCATTCAACGGCTCGTCCATCAGGACCAATTCAGCTTCCTGTGCCATGGCGCGTGCAAGGAAAGTGCGCTGCTGCTGCCCCCCCGACAGCTCTCCAATCTGGCGGTCTGCCATCGAATCCATATCGACTGCTGCGAGGGAGGAGTGAACAATGTCCCAATCCGCGCGGCGCGGCCAGCGGAAAAGACCAACCTGACCAATGCGACCCATCATTACCACATCAGCCACGCTGGCAGGAAAGCGCCAGTCAACGAGATTTCGCTGGGGGACATAGGCGATGCAAATATGACCGCGGGGATTGTAGCCCGAGATCTTCACTTCTCCCGAGGTAGGAGGCAACACCCCTGCAACAACCTTGAACAGCGTACTTTTCCCTGCTCCATTCGGACCAACAACAGCGACACGTTCACCGGCGTGGAGGTGAAAGGTAATATTTTCCAGGGCGAAGTGACCATCGTAAGAAACATTAAGCCGCTGGACATCAAGGATGGGTTGGTCTGGCTGATGGTGAATGTGAAGATACATTATTTTAATGCTTTCACAATGGCGGTGACATTATATCGCATGAAATCCAGGTAGCTTGCCGCCGGGCCGCCAGGAGCCGTCAGGGAGGCGTGGTATATCCAGACCGCCTTAATGCCGGTATCCGCTGCAACCTGGTCCGCCAGAGTCTGGTTGACAGCTTCGCTTACAAACACGGCACGGACTCTCGACTGACGAATTTTATCTTCAAGAGCAGCCAGTTCACGGGCAGAAGGTGCAGCTTCGGAGCTGAATGATCCAGTAATTGTGCCAACCTGGGTGAACCCGTAGCGGGTGGCGAAATAACCCAAAACAGCGTGATCCGAGACCAGCAACCGGTTTTGTTGTGGAATTTGAGCCACTTCGGACTGGATCCAGGAATCCAAGGTGCGCAACAAAGAAGAATAGGTTTCAGCATTTGCTTGAAATGTTGCCGCTTGAGCCGGGTCTGCGGTAGAGAGAGCGGTGGAGATATTTTGCGTCCAAGTGATAACATTGTTTGGGTCCATCCAGGTATGAGGGTCACCAGACGCCGGAGTGGTACCGGGTAACTGCAAAATCTTTACCCCCGCTGATACTTCAATTAGTTTTCCGGTCGCCCCAGTGCTGTCCAGGAGCGGCTGGAGATAGGTCTCCAACCCAGCCCCGCTGGAAAAAATAACCTGGGCGGAGACAATTGAAGTGGCATCCTGCGGGTCGCGGCTGGTAGTCATGCGGGTCGGTGCCAACCGGCATCAGAATCGTCACGTCGACAGCATCACCAGCGACCTGTTTGACAACATCTCCAACGATGCTGGTAGTTGCCATCACTTTAAGCTTTCCTCCGACAGGGGCAGGGGTCCCGCCAGTACAGGAGGAAATTATGGAAGCCAACAGAAGAACAAGCAACAGTGTCACCTTTTTAACCATGGAAATCTCCAAATGACAAAAAAAGGTAGGCAAGAATACGCGATTTTGCTGCAATTCTATCCATTAGAATTCCGGGTCATTTTTTCTCCAACTCTCCCGCTTCGTCGGAACCAAGTTCTTTCCGTAAGAAACCATATGCCCCGGTTGCGTTTCTATCCCCAGGGCCACCCATCAACCGCTGCGGCACAACATTGATCAGTTCCCAACCTTCCAGACCCGCGTCGTTTAGCTCATAGATTTGAATTTCAGCCTCGTGGGGATCATCTGTTACAAAATCAGCAGCAGATAAACGGATAACTTTATGCAGGAAGACCTTCTTCCCCTTCTTGAGTCGGTCCCGAGCAGTCTCCACCAACTTTAAGCTATCAAAACGCTTCTCAGCCTCAAGTTCGTTGCGCATCCGTTTTGATTCCGGGGTCGATAAGATCTCAGTAGCGGTCTCGGTAATTTCATCCACATCGCTTTGCTGAGCAATCAACAGATAATCCAGCCCACGCCGGTCGCCCAATGTTATCAACCCTTCTGCGGCATCCATCTGATCCATCCAATCTTCACTATCGTTCATAATTTCGAACAGACCTTCCACATCCCGCATGGAAACCAGTTCATTAACAGCTGACTTCATTTTTTCCTCCTAAAACAAGATCTTTAGCCTGGGAAGGATATGCTTCAATCAACAAGGGTGGATCAAGCAGGTATTCTTTCGGGAGGGGTGGTTGATGAAAGGGTTTACCAGGGCAATCCCCTTGAAACCGTCCCCGGAAAAATAAACCGGAACGATCATCTTCGAAAGAGATTATTCAATCCAATCTCCCCTCATGAGGAGAAAATCTGTAAATTACTTGAAACTCTTTTCCTGCAACCTTTTTTTCCGATGCTCAAGTTCTTCCATCCAATGTCGATATTCATAGCGGGGAATATCCAGCGTCCCTACCAGATCTTCAGCACTTTGTGTCCACTTCAGCGCCTCAGGATAATCTGCGCCGGGTATGTTCGTAGAATTTTGCGAGTTCGATATGAGCATAAACATGTCCCTCTGCAGCTGCTTTCTGCCATAATGCTGCAGCCGCGTCAAGATCGCCCCGCCTACGCTGCAACGCAGAGAGTCTTTGCACTGCCGCGCCAAAGTCCGCTTCGCCAATGCCAGCTTCCAATCCGCACTCGTAAAGACGAGCCGCTTCCTCACGACGACCCAGATCTTCGAATAACTTACCGAGGGATATAAAATCCAGCCCGTGCTGAACGTGCCCGTCAAAGGGTGCATCCAGGATGGATGCCATGTGATTCATCAAGGCTGCCAAGGCGACGATATCCATGGCATTATGATAAAACACTCCTTTCAGCGGGCTAGCATCACCAGTACGCAAATAATCAAAATAGAGATATGGAATTTCGTATCCCGGGACTTCATCGACTGTACGCGGAGCACCCAGAATATTTTCTTCGAGGTATTTCAATGCGCGGCTGGGGAGACGATCACGCCAGAGGCGCCTTGCAAGGGGAAGCAGATCGAGATGACAAAAAGCCGCAAATGGCACTGGCAGGCTGTGCAAGAGATAACGAGTGTTCAATAGAGGGGCATCAAACGCCTTACCATTGAAGGTGACCAATCCTGCATTGGGAGCCAGGAAATCCATAATCCCTTCAAGCAATGCAGGTTCTTCGGACGGGTCGCGCATGAAGAACTGTGCCAAATGGAAAGAATCCCCCTCAAACCGACCAATGCCCACCAGGAACGCGTAAGTGCCGGTCCCACCTGCCAAGCCAGAGGTCTCTACATCCAAATATGCAAAAGACTTCAAGGGCATTTGCGACATGCGCGCATCGCGAGCCCATTGTGATATTGTCAATAAGGGCACAGAGGTGCGCAGGGGGGTGAGCCCGTGGTGATAATCGGATGGAAAAACCTGTTCGGATACGAAGGTTTCCCCCTGACGGGTGGAAATAAAATGTCCTTCCACCACAGACTGGATGGCGGTATCTTCCTTCCGGGATGGAGCAGGTTTCAGCCCTGCTGCACCGATCTTTACTCCCATGGATCTTTAATTTGCTGGAAAGGGAGGGTTTGGATGTTTCGGTCACGAATGGATTATATCCTTAACAATCCAGCCTGCATCGAGGAATTCTGGTAAAAGTGGTGTTAACAGCATATCAACAAGCCTAGCGAGGAAAATCCATGGGTGAAACAACCAGCCGGGTTAAGAAAAACGCACTCACCTTCTGGGTGAAGCTGGTGTATGGAACTGGAGACTGGAGCGAGGCCAGTTATGGGACCCTGCGCCAGATCTTCTACGCCATATTCCTGACCGATGTGGTGGGGCTTGATGCCCGCCTTGCAAGCTTCGCGGCCCTGGTGGGAATTGTTTGGGACGCGGTCAATGACCCACTCGTGGGAATCCTAACCGACAGAATGCGCAGCCGATGGGGACGACGGCGACCATTCCTATTATTTTTCGCCATCCCCTTTGGAGCGAGTTTCCTCCTGCTATGGTGGGCGCCTCCCTGGCACAGCCAAATCGCCCTGGCTGCGACAGTGACCCTTGCGTTTATGATCAGCGATACCTTCGAGACCCTGTGCGGTGTCCCTTTTTCCTCCCTGCTCCCCGAGTTGACCCCCGACTATGATGAACGTACCACTTTAACCAGCTTTCGTATCTTTTTCAACCTGCTGGCATCGCTGGTAACCGCGGTAGCAGCGCCGGCTATTATCGATTCAGCGCTTGCGGCTGGTATGACCCAGCAGCAAGGGTACCTGATCGTGGCGGGAATTTTCGGCGGGCTGGCTGTCATCCCGTTCCTGCTTATCTTTGCCGTTATCCGAGAGCGGTTCGGTTCGGCAGATCGGCCTCAAGAAACAATAACTTTCGGTCAAACCCTGCGAACAGCGTGGGGGAACGTTCCTTTCCGTTTCGCGACATTGATCTACATGTTGAATTGGATCACTTTTGACCTGGTGGCCTTGCTCCTGCCTTTCTATCTCCTATATTGGATCGCCCGCGGGAACATGTTAATCTCAGTGAGCTTCCTGGGGGTATCCCTGCCGCTCGAGTCTGCGGTCTTCGCACTGCTCCTGGTCACTGCCACAATTGCCTTGCCATTCTGGTTGTGGCTTTCGCATCGTTTAGGAAAACACATCGCCTATATCATCGGGATGGTCTTCTGGGCCGGGGTGCAAATGGGAATCTTCCTAGTCCAACCGGGACAAGTGTCTTTAGTGCTATGGATGGCTTTCCTAGCGGGCATAAGTGTTTCAGCTGCCCACATCCTGCCGGATGCGATGTTCCCGGATGTGATCGAATGGGATGAATTACGTTCCGGGCGCCGACAGGAGGGAATTTATTATGGTGTAAAGAACTTTATCAGGAAATTGACCGGCGCACTGGCAATCTTCCTGGGTCTGCAAGTGTTGGGATGGTTTGGCTACACGACACCCCCATCTGGAGCAATCACCTTTGAACAATCCCGCATAACCCTGAGCGCCATCCGGGTTTTAATCGGACCTTTGGGAACCGTGCTCCTCTTTTCAGCGGTAATCACCGCCTGGTTCTATCCTCTAACCCGGGAACGTCATGGAAGAATCCGGAAACTGCTGGAAACACGGCAAGCCAAAGACAAGGGGAAATAACAATAAAGTGAACGCGTTTCCAATCCAAACAAGTGCAAAATCTTAAAATATTTCGGGAACGAGTTGACTCTGGAGAAAAGATTCGCTATACTATGTAAGCGCTTTCATAAGAATAATCCCTTCTTAACTCATGGCTCCTACCCATCTTACCATTGCTGATGTAGCTCGCCTAGCTGGCGTTTCGATCGCCACAGTAAGCCGGGTATTGAATGGCACCGCCCCCGTAGACAAAGAAACTGCGGTGAGGGTCCGTTCAGCCGTGGAAGCCCTAAATTATGTTCCGCACTCAGCAGCCAGGACGCTTGCCAGTCATAAGACCGATACGATTGGTCTACTTCTCCCAGAAATCATCGGGCCCTTTTTTCAGCCCTTGCTCCGGGGGGTGGAAGCTGGGGTGAGCGAAGCAGGTTATGACCTGCTGATCCACGCAACCCAAACACGACCCGGGAATGCCTCTCGCAGGCCACTGGGGGAGCACAACACCGACGGTCTGCTGGTATTTACCGAAAGCCTGGATGGGAAAGAGTTGGCGCGACTCCATGGAATTGGATTCCCGGTGGTACTGCTGCACCAAGCGCCCCCAATTTCCTTGAACTTCCCAATCGTAACCATCGAGAACCAGTCAGGTGCTCAAATGATCGTTGAGCACCTGATCAAAACGCATCATTGCCGGAAAATTGTTTTTTTGCAAGGCCCGGCTGGACATGAGGACTCAACCTGGCGGGAAAAGGGTTACTGCATGGCGCTAAACGCTTATGGAATCCAAGCAGACCCCAAGTTGATCGCGCGCGGCAACTTTGACAGAAACAATGCAAGAACTTCCATGGAAAGACTAATCGCAAATGGAGTTGATTTCGATGCCGTGTTCACCGGTGACGATGAATCAGCGATCGGTGTCTTGAACGCGTTACGGCAGGCAGGCAAAAAAGTCCCTGAAGAAATCGCAGTTGTTGGATTCGATGATTCCATATTCGCAAATACCCTTCTCCCACCACTCACCACAGTGCGAGCCCCGACGGAGGAAGTTGGCAGCAAAGCTGTTAGGCAACTTGTGCGCGTCATTCAAGGGGAGACGGTTGAATCACGCCTGGTTTTGTCCACAGAACTGAAGATCCGGCAGTCTTGCGGATGTCCTGTTTAATCAAGGAGGGTACCCATTAAATATTCATGAAAATAAGGAATCAATCTTCCATACCAACCAATTCTATCCATTTTGATAAGGAGGAGAACATGCACGGAAAACGGGTTTACAAGATATTTGCAATTCTCATGGCGGGGTTGATGCTACTCAGTGCGTGCACACCAAAAGCGACAGTAACAGAACCAGTCAAGATAACGATCTTTGTTGGATTTGGAGCCGGTTCTGATCCTGATTCGATGGCAGCATTGAATACCATCGCAGGAGAATATAACGCAAGTCACACCGACATCCAGGTAGAATTCATGTTTTCAACCTGGGAGGAGCACACTTCCAAGTTTTCCACACTGCTGGCAGGGGATCTTACTCCTGACCTGGCTTTCCCAATCGGCATCCAGGGTATCGCTGAATTCTATGACGAGTGGATCGACGTAAGCCCATATGTAAAGAGCGATAATTACGATACCACTGATTTTTACGGGCCATCCTTACAACTGTTGAATTTTAATGAGAAGACCATCGGGTTACCGCTGGGGGTATATCCTTCGGTAACTTTTATTAATGAAGACTTATTCGATGCTGCCAATATAGCATACCCACCAAAGCAATATGGCGACAGCACCTGGACCTTGCAGAAAATGGTTGAGGTGGGGCAACAAATGACACTGGATTCCAACAACAATAATGCAGCATCACCCAATTTTGACCCAACCACGATCAAACAGTGGGGTTGGGGCGGCTGGTGCGGTCCCTTCCGCACCGTACCGGGCAAATTCGGTGGCAACCCGCTTGGTATGAGCGCTGACTACAAACATGCGGAGATGATTTCGGGAGGTTACCTGGAGGGGATGCAATTCCTGTATGATTCGATCTTCACCAACCATATCCGACCCTCCAGCCTGGATGAGGGTTCGACCTTTACCGGAATGGACTTCACCTTTGAGAGTGGGAAGGTTGCCATGTTCGAATGCTTCAGCTGGGCAAGCTATGCATTCCCCAACTTTTCCACGGCAGGTAACTGGAACGTTGCCGCCGTTCCGGCCGGGCCTCATGGCCAAGTGGTTTCACCTGTAAATGCTGACACCTTTGCCATTCCCGCACATTCCAAACACCCCGAACAGGCCTGGAAGGTTGCTACATGGTTGATGGAACCTGCCATGCAAAGCCGTTTGTGCGGGATCTTTGGCTGCATCCCCTCACGGAAATCGCTGGCAACCAGTTGGATCGAAAAGATGAGCGCCGAGTACCCGAACGTAGATTTCCAGGTCTTCATCGACTCCATCAATTATATGGACGCCTCCCCCAACAATGAATCCTGGGTACCCAATTATTCCAAAGTCTGGGATGCCACGGAAAACGCGATGAGCAGGATACTGAGTGGGGACAGTAGTGATCCACAACAGGTTGTGGATGACCTGCAAGCAGAAGTCCAAGGTTTCCTGGATGAGTATTGGGCTGCACATCCATAAGCCTGTGTTAATATAGAGTTGTTCCCTCTTCCCACTGAAGAGGGAACAACAAATCAAATTTTGCAGGAAACACCCAATGAAAATGGCCACTAAAACCATGTCCCTGCGGCGGCGCGAGTCACTGTGGGGGTACCTTTTCATCAGCCCATGGATCATTGGCTTTTTATTGTTCACGGTCGGCCCAATGATCGCGTCACTGGTATTTTCCTTTTCAGACTACAACATCGTAAGTGCGCCAACCAATTTTGGGTTTTCCAATTACATAAAACTATTTACCGACGACCCGGATTTCTGGAGATCCCTGGGGATCACAGCCAAATATGCAATCATTGCCATACCGCTAAACCTTGTCTTCGGTTTCGCACTTGCCTACCTGCTAAATCAGAAAGTACCCGGGATGTCTTTTTGGCGAACAGTATTCTATATCCCTTCCGTGCTAGCAGGGGTGGCAGTGGCCATACTATGGGGATTGATATTTAATCCCAAGTTTGGCATTTTAAACTGGTTCCTGGGCCTTTTTGGGATCCATGGACCAGGATGGTTATCCAGCCCGGATTGGGCCGTGCCCGCGCTGATATTGATGAGCTTATGGAGTGTGGGCGGCGGCATGATCATCTATTTGTCAGGGCTGCAAAGCATCCCGACCACCCTTTACGAGGCTGCCCAACTCGACGGTGCGAACGGCTGGCAGCAATTTTTCAAAATCACCGTGCCACTCATGTCACCTGTTATATTTTATAATCTCATCGTTGGAATCATCGGGACTTTTCAATATTTTACAGAGGTGTACGTGCTTACCAGCGGACTTACGGGGGGAGTAGGAGGCCCGGCAAAATCAACATTATTTTATAACGTTTACCTTTACAGCAATGCATTCCGATATATGAACATGGGTTACGCGTCTGCATTAGCGTGGGTACTGTTTATTATCGTCCTGGGGTTGACGCTGCTGGTGTTCCGCAGTTCTGCAACCTGGGTATATTATGAAGGCGAGCTTCAGAACAAGTGAGGAGGATGATCATGCGGCATAGCAAAAAAATCAACGAAACCGTCGTCAGAACCATATCGACCATCCTCCTTTCGATCGGTATGCTGGTGGTGCTGACCCCGCTGGCATGGATGTTGGTATCAGCGCTCAAGCCGAAAGATGCAGTCAACACCTTCCCTCCACAATGGATCCCAATGGACCAAGTGCAGGTAACGATCGACGGCCAGGAATATTACCTTTACGACATTCCAGTAAACGGAGAAATTCGGCAACTGGCGCTGCTGGATAAACAAGGAAGCATTGGGATATTTGTCGACCCACAAGACCCTTCCCAAAGTTATGATCTTCCAGTGGCTTCTGGAACCCGAGTAACACAATTCAAATTACACTGGGAAAATTTCCTGCTGGCAGTAACCAAAGTTCCCTTTGGACACTATTTACTTAACACATTGATCGTGGTGTTCTTCGGCACGATCGGGACAGTAGTTTCATGCACATTTGTTGCGTATGGTTTTGCCAGATTCCGCTCAAAAGCCATGCCGATCCTCTTCTTATTGTTGCTTTCGACCATCATGCTGCCTCCCCAGGTCACCTTAATCCCGACCTTCATTGTGTTCAAGAAAATCGGCTGGTATGACACACTCCTGCCATTAATTGTGCCCGCCTTCTTTGCCAACGCCTGGGACGTGTTCCTGCTGCGCCAGTTCTTTATGTGCCTGCCTACCGAATTAGACGATGCAGCACGCATCGACGGCTGCGGACCATTTGGAATCCTGTGGCATATCATCATCCCGCAATCCTACCCGGTACTGGCAACCGTAACCATTTTTTCCGTGTTGTACGCCTGGAATGATTTTTATGCCCCCTTGATATACCTGCAAAGCCAATCGCATTGGACGCTGGCGCTCGGGTTACAATCCTTCAATGCTGTTTATACAAACCAAGGTAACTTATTAATGGCTGCCTCAGCGCTTATGGTAATCCCACCCATTTTAATTTTTTTCTTCGCACAAAAGCTATTTATCCAAGGGGTGGTTATCTCTGGAATCAAAGGATAAGATCAAGCTGCGTTTCAAACCAGGAGCAACTCATCAGCGTTAACTTGAACGGCCCATGGCTTTTTAATGCAGAAGACAACCCGCAATACCGCGAGGCGGGTTTTGACGATTCCACGTGGAAAACCATGGTCCTCCCGTGCAACTGGTTCCTGGGCGGGCTGGATCACCACGGCGTAACCTGGTTTCGTCGTGAATTCCGCCATCGCCCACACGGGGAATTTACCAGCCTCCATTTTGACGGGGTGGATTATTGCGCGGATGTATATCTAAACGGGAAACAACTTGGGCATCACAGTGGCTATTTTGAAAGCTTCGAATTTGACGTGAGCCAGATAATCCGCAGGGGAAAAAATATTCTAGCGGTGCGAGTAGACAGCCCATTCGAGACTCTCAGGCCTCAATGGCTGGCATTTGCGCAAGCGTCTGATCAAGGGCGTTCTCAACCACCACGACTGCCGTCCGGGTGGCGGCTGGGAAGAAACAGGTCAATCTTATAACACTGGTGGAATCTGGAACCGCGTCCACCTCGAGGAACATGGGGCAATAACCATTAGTCAAATGCTGCTGCACGCTGATATGGAAACTAACCCCCCCACCCTGCACATCGAAATGACAGTGGTCAACCGAGGGAGGAACGAAAGACGCAGGTTGAGATCAGGTGCAGCCCAAAGAATTTTATTGGTGGATCGGAATCCAAAATATTCGCACTTGAAATCCCAGGGGGTATCAGCATCCACCGAATAAAGCTGGATGTAACAAATGCAAAAACCTGGAACCCATGGGACCGAGGATTTCCACATCTCTATGAAGTCAAGGTTTTCCTGGTTGACGGCAAAGAGACCTGCTCCATCAAGAGCTTATTTGGATTTCGAACAGTCCGAGTAGAAAGCGGTTTCCGCTGGTTCATCAACGGTCAATCATACTTTCCTCGCGGCTCAAACTACCTGCCTTCCCAGTGGTTGTCTGAAACATTATTCCCCCAAGCTGCTGCTAGCAAAACCCATCCATTTGGAGGCGGTGCGGGGGGACTCTTTTTTCCCCGCGATGTAGACCTGGCGAGAGAAGCCAATCTAAACACCCTGCGCGTCCATGCTCACATCCTGCCACGGGAGTTTTATGAAGCCTGCGACCGCGCCGGGATCCTCGTTTGGCAAGATTTCCCGTTCCAATGGGGTTATTCGGATGACCCCGAATTCCACAGCGAAGCTGCACGACAAATGCAGGCGATGGTCACAGGTTTATACAACCATGCATCCATCATTGCGTGGTGCTGTCACAACGAAAGCCCCTGTGATGCCCCCTGGATGGCCGTGCAGGCAGGTGGAAAATTCGATCCAACCCATAATCGCGACCTGGATGCCAAACTTGAAATTTTAGTGGGGAAACTTGACCAAACACGCTACATCCATCGCAATTCCGGATCAGGAGATGGACATGTTTATCCCGGGTGGTATGTTGGTCACTGGCGCGATTTCGAGAATATCCCCGGAGCACCATTCATTACGGAGTATGGGGCTCAAGGATTGCCGATCAAGGAAAACCTAAAACGCATGGTGCCTCAATTTGGAGAGGATGCCGGGTATTCGGAGCTGGTCCGCTTCAAGAGCTGGCTCGATACTCAAAAAAAGGTAAGCGCAACCAAGAAAACTCTCATTAAAATTGGTACTTATCTATGGAATTTAACGGAAAAGAAAAAATGGAAATCCATTCAAGGATGGATGAAGAGCTGGGGTATAAAGATGGAACGCTCTGCCTACAAGAGTATTCCGTCCAAGGAACAAACCCCAGCCGAACTGCGGAATGCACGTGAAGTATGGGAAACCTGGCGGTTTCACGATTTCCAACCAGCTGAAACTTTTGATAATGGGATTACTCCTGGGAAAACCCTTGATGAGTTTATCTCTTGCAGCCAGACTTATCAAGCTTTATTAATTCAATATGGAACAGAATGTTACCGGCGGGCAAAATACACCAGAGTCACAGGGATCATCCAGTTCGATTTCAGCGACCCGTGGCCTGCTGTGACCTGGTCAGTGGTGGACTATTGGAGAGCTCCCAAACCCTCTTTCGATGCGATGCGGCGGTCCATGCAACCGGTGCTGCCTTCCTTCCGGCTGCCAGAAAAAATCCTGCCTGGCAAGGCCATTGCCGCGTCGTGCTGTATTGTAAACGACCTGGCGGAAGCATTCCCCAATGCCCGCTGCGAATGGCACCTTGAAGGGGTAGTTGGCGATGTTGCTTCCGCCTCCTTCCCAATCGATATCCCTGCAGATGGCATCTCGACAGACACAAATTTGACGCTGCCATCCCTAAGAACAGGGAAATACAAGCTCAAAGTAACCCTTACGTCAGGCAATAATAAAATCGGTGAAAACTGGTACGACATAATCCTTTCATGACCGCTAATATCGAAATGGAAAATTGGATGCAAAGAAATCCTAACCAATTTAAGTATATAAAAAGGTGGTAACAACCATGACACTCCCGACCAAAATCGTCGTCATAGGGGCAGGCAGCGCCTCCTTTGGGGAAAATACTCTTTCTGCCCTAGTGCGAAGCAAAAAGCTGCATGGCAGTACATTGGCACTTGTTGATCACAATCACGATACGCTTGATACCGTCAAACGCCTGGCTGAGCGGCTTAACCGCGAATGGGATTCCGGTATGACCATCACTGCCCACTCGCACCACCAGGAAGCCCTCAGCGGAGCAAGCTTTGTGGTGTCAGCCATCGAAGTTGGTGCCCGAGAAGGCTTATGGAGAAAAGACTTCGAAATCCCATTGAAATACGGTGTGAGACAGCCGTATGCCGAGAATGGAGGACCGGGAGGATTTGCCCACGCGGCTCGGAATATCGAACCAGTGATGGGCATCGCTCACGACATGGAGCAAGCCTGCCCCGACGCCTGGTTCATCAATTTTACAAACCCAATGATCCGCATCTGCGATGCCATAAACCGGCACAGCAAAATTAAGGCTGTTGGCTTATGTCACCAGATTTATATTGGCTACACAATGGTGGGAATTGCCCTAGCAAAAGACCTGGGGATCACTGTCCCGGAGGGCATCACCGGCATGCATGCAGACCCCATGCAAGCTCCGCTACACAACCAGGTAAAAACCCAGATCGTCCCGCGGGTAGATCTCCGCGCAGCGGGATTGAACCATTTCTCCTGGATCCTCTCCATTCGTGACAGGCAAAGCGGAGAAGATCTCTATCCTCTTTTCCGAAAGCGCTTCTTTGAACTTGACCCCGGATTCGAGCCATTGACGAGGGCGCGTGTTCGATGCCTTCGGACTATTCCCAGTACCGGGGGACAGTCACCTATGCGAATATCTACCGTGGGTCTCAGATCCAGCCACCAAGCCTTGGGAAAAGTATCATCTGCCCCTATATGACTGGGATATGAATGCTGCGGTCCGGGAGTTTGAACACGGGAGGCTGAAGAGCATGGCCGACGGGGAAGCCACCATAGACGGCCTTAAGGATACCGACTCAGAGGGAGCACTCGAGATGATCGAGAATATTGCCGGAGCCAGTACACATTATCACCTAGCTGCAAATTTATCCAACCAAGGCCAGATACCCAATCTCCCCCTGGACTGCACGGTTGAAACTCCGGTGGTGGTGGACGGTGACGGGATCCACCCGGTGCATGTAGGGCCATTCCCCGAACCGGTGGCGGAAATCCTGCGCAGGGAAGTCACCGTGGCTCAGTTAAGTGTGGACGCAGCCATTGAAGGTTCGCGGCAGAAGGCTTTGCAATGTCTCCTACTCGACCCGGTGGTAAATGATTTCGAATTGGCGAAGATAATCCTGGATGACTATTTAACCAGCTACCGAGAATATCTCCCGCAATTCTGGAAATAACTCTCAAATGGGATCTCGAGAGAGAGGAAAAAGATGAGATATTTTCTCGGAGTGGACGCAGGTGGGACAAAAACGCATGCTTTGATCGCAGATGAAACCGGAGAGGCGGTTGGTTTTGGCCTGGGGGGACCGGGAAATTGGGAATCGGTTGGTTACGGAGGACTGACAACCAACCTGCTTGGGATCACCAGCCAGGCAATGAAAATGGCGAACCTAAACATCTCACAAATCGCCGGAACCGGGATGGGCCTGGCAGGGTACGATTGGCCAAGTCAAAGGGAGGCTCACCTGGAAGCGATCAAGCCTTTAAAATTGGCATGTCCGCTCGAAATCGTCAATGACTGCACGCTCGGGATCCTCGCAGGAGCAGAAGATGGTTGGGGTATTTCAGTTGTATCCGGAACCGGATGCAACTGCCGGGGATGGAGCAAGGATCACAAACAAGAAGGGCGAGTGGTGGGGGGCGCCAGTCATTGGTCCGGAGAGGCAGCAGGAGGTTACGACATCCTGTTGCGGGCGATGCGAGCAGTTGCATTTGAATGGGTTAAACGAGGGCCAGGAACAGCCCTTACTGCTGCTTTTTTGAAACAAACCGGTGCCAAGGATTTGGATGACCTAGTGGAAGGTGCCTACCTAGGTCGATTTGATTTCAATCCTGACATGATCCTGCTTGTGTTCGAAATTGCCCATCAAGGCGACCAGGAAGCATTGGAAGTCATCCGATGGGCCGGCAGAGAACTGGGAATGATGGCAGTAAGCGTTATCAACCAATTGGAACTCCAAAAAGAAAACTTTAAGGTAGTTTTAATCGGCAGCCTGTTCGACGGACACCCGCTGATGACCGAAAGTATGCGCACCACCATCCAACTGGTTGCACCGGGTGCCAAACTGACCCGCCTGACTGTCCCGCCCGTAGTGGGGGGTGTCATCCTTGGGATGCAGGAAGCCGGTCAGGAAATTCACCTGATACGCTCAAAACTCATCGAAACCACACAAAAATTGCTAAAGGAAATCCAGGAGTAACGTTGCTGGATTTTTGAGCGTCAATCTCCCGAAATAGCTATCCTTTTCAAGACTGGATCGCGTTACGCTATAATACCATTGTGGATGATAATTTCCAGCAAATCGATCTCCTGCGGTTGTTGGCTTCACGCCTGGAACGCCTGTCTGCAAACTCTCATTGGGCACGACGTGCCAGCGGGATGAGGGGAAATATCATCAAAATAATCGATCAATTTGACAGCAGTAAACCAGTATCTACCAAGAGCCTGGAAACCCTGACAGATGCTGCATTCGAACTGCTCCGCAAGGCTGCTCAAGAACTTCCGGACATGGAAGACATATTAAAGAAAAGTAGAATGGGATCATGAAGAGGAGCGTGGTTTTATTCCTGGGATTAGTAGTTACGGGTTGTGCCCCGTTACAGGGAGTCTTTCAAACGGCGCACACTCCCGTTCCTGATCCCAAGGTTACTTTTACATCCCTTCCCCTGATTGCACCAGCCACAAATACCGTGCAACCATTCCCAGCTTTCACCCAGACCCAAGAGGTCACTTCCTCCAACACCGCAACTCCAAGACCCACTGAAATACCCACCGAGACCCCCATTCCGTGGATATACGTTTTCCCCGTACAACCTCCGAGCGCTGTGGACTTCGCAGAGGGGACTGCCGGTCATGGATATCCAGCCACGGATATCTTCGCCCTAGAAGGGACGAAGTTTGTGGCTGTCATAAATGGAGTGATCGACTACGTCTCCAACGAAGACCGCTGGAATCCAGAACAAGATGACCCCGAGCTGCGCGGTGGGTTATACGTAGCGATTATCGGGGAAGATGGAGTACGTTATTACGGGTCCCACCTTTCGAGGATTGAAAATGGAATCAAAATCGGGGGCAGGGTAAACGCGGGACAAATCCTTGGGTATGTTGGTCACAGCGGAGATGCAAGGAATACACAGTCTCACCTGCACTTTGGAATATCCCATCCCACCACTCCTGAAGACTGGGATACCCGTCGAGGGGAAGTGGATCCTTATCCATTCCTAGTGGCATGGCGCGATGGTCACAACGTGACACCGCCTTTACCCACCCCCTGAGGGAGAAAATATGGAAAGCATGCGTGCCATCGTGTTCGAATCCGCCGGTAAACCAATAAAACTGGCTGAATTGCCCATCCCGGTGCCCGGGTCCGGACAGGTACTGCTCAAGGTGCAAGCCTGCGGAGTGTGCCACACCGACCTGCATATTCTTAAGGGTGAGTTGAAAAAACCAAAACTACCGCTGGTCCTTGGACATCAAATCGTGGGCACAGTCGTGCAAGCCGGACAAGGGGCAGAGAGATTCCTTCCCGGGGAACGAGTTGGGATACCCTGGCTGGGCGGCACGGATGGAACCTGCCGGTATTGCAAACGCGGACAGGAAAATTTGTGCGATGACCCGACATTTACCGGTTACAACATCGATGGCGGTTTTGCCGAATATACCATTGCAGACGAAAGATTCTGCTTTCCATTACCATCTTCATTCTCCGACATAGATGCCGCGCCCCTGCTTTGCGCCGGGCTGATCGGCTACCGCACATATCGCATGACTGGCAAGAGTATCGAAACGCTGGGGATCTATGGTTTTGGGGCAGCGGCGCACATCATTACGCAGGTTGCCAAATACGAAGGCAAAAAGGTATTTGCGTTCACACGTCCGGGTGATAAAGCTGCCCAGGAATTTGCGCTGTTGCTAGGCGCAGATTGGGCTGGAGATTTCCAACCAGACTCCGCCAGAAGGGCTGGACGCGGCATTGATCTTCGCCCCAGTTGGTGCCCTGGTTGTGGAAGCCTTAAAGGCCACCAACAAAGGCGGAGTGGTGGTATGCGGGGGAATCCATATGAGCGATATCCCGGCATTTCCCTACTCCATGCTTTGGGAAGAACGGGTTATCCGATCTGTGGCCAATCTCACCCGCCAGGACGGCGAGGAATTCCTCTCCCTGGCAGCGCAGGTACCGATCAAAATGAAGGTGACCCCTTTTCCCCTTGAGCAAACTGGAGAAGCCTTGTCAAGCCTCCGGAATGGAAACCTTGTTGGAGCTGCAGTAATCACGACCTCGTAAAAGTTTTACCTGCCCGCAGTCGAAAACGCGATCGAGGGTTATTTTTGGGGGAAAATCGGATCCTTTTCCAGGATAAATGTCCGAAATCCGTGACATTTTCATCGTAACCATCCTTACAGGTTGTTGTTATATAACCTGGAGCTCCATCCAATTCTTCCTCAATCCCCAAAGGAGATCATAGTATGTTCAAAACTGTTGGAAAGTGGCTTTACCTGATCGGCTTGCTGGTTGCCCTCGTGGCAGGTCTGTTCGGGTTTTCAGCGATGTGGCTGTCTTTGATCCTATTGATCGTAGGAATCCTGGCAGCAATCTTTTTCCTGGATTCGGATGATGTGGTCAACTTTGGCATCCGCTTCCTCCTGCTGGCTGCAGTCGCCGGCGCACTGAGTGCCATTCCAGCCATTGGAAGCTACCTGACCGGCGCATTCACCGCAGTGGTTGCCTTCCTTGCGCCCGTTGCCTTGACACTCCTGGTCGTCCATTTCGTCAAGAAGTACTTTTTCGCCAAGTAAAGATTCACAAGATAGAACTTGACTGAGAACCGCCAATCATGGCGGTTCTCAATATTTAAGCGGAGTCGCATTGAGTGGAAACCCGAATGTATTTATGTGCGGAAATTCAATTGTGATAAACTTTGGTTATGAACCCATCCTCAGCCATGGCAAACCCAAACATTGCCTTTGTCAAATATTGGGGAAACCGGGAAGCTGCCCTACGCCTGCCATCGAATGGATCAATTTCCATGAACCTGGATGGTTTGGAAACTTACAGCACTGTCGAATTTAGCGAATCCCTGCGAGCGGATGAATTAGTTATCAACAAAGTATCCAGCAAAGGAGCAGCGCTGGCACGAGTGAGCAAGCTACTTGACGAAGTGCGGCAAATTGCAGGAATCCGGATCTTTGCCAAGGTTGACAGCGTTAATAATTTCCCCACTGGAACAGGAATCGCCTCGTCGGCATCGGCATTTGCCGCGCTCGCCCTGGCGGCATCAACAGCCTGCGGATTGAGCCTCGAAGAGGCTGCCCTTTCCCGCCTGGCAAGACACAGTTCCGGTTCAGCGTGCCGGTCCATCCCGGGGGGATTCGTCGAATGGACTAAGGGGGTGGGGGATGAAGATTCTTATGCCATTTCCATCGCTGCCCCCGAGCACTGGGAGCTGGTCGATTGCATTGCCATCATCAGCACCAAGCCAAAGACGATCGGATCCACTGAAGGGCATACCCTGGCAGGGACATCCCCGCTTCAATCTGCAAGGGTAAGCGATGCCCCACGACGCCTCGATATTTGCAGGAATGCCATCCTACAGCGTGACTTTGAAGCACTCGCAGAAATCGCCGAAATTGATTCGACCCTGATGCATGCCGTGATGATGACATCGAATCCGCCATTGTTCTACTGGGAGCCGGCCAGCCTGGCAGTGATGGAGTGCATCCGGGAAGCGCGAGAGAACGGCCTGCCCGCCTGCACCACGATCGATGCAGGGTCAAATGTGCACACGATCACTACCAAAGCTGCAGCGGATGAAACAGCAAAGTTGGTGGGGAGCATTGCAGGCGTCCAGGAAGTGCGAAAAGCCGCAGTGGGGGGACCTGCACGGATCGTGAAAAATCCCGTGTTTTAATCTAATGAGATTTAAATAATAGTATTTCAATTAAATAACCTGATAAAGTCTAAAACGGATATAATCAGCATAGCCGCCTCGCAGGAGGCGCAGTTTAATGTTTACGAGGTATCCATGAGTATTGGTCTACTTGGCGGGATTATTTTCGTGGCGGTGTTTGCCGGGATCATATTGGTCCACGAATTAGGTCATTTCATGATCGCCCGGCTTATGAAAATCGAAGTGGAAGAATTCGGGATTGGTTTTCCACCACGATTAGTGCGCCTTTGGCGCGGGAAAGGCTCGCTGGTAATCGGTAAAGACCGGGTGGTAATCCCGATCAATTTCGACATCCAATTCGACCCAAAAACATCCCTCCACCGACAAGTGAAGGCCATTGCAGAATCCAAGGGCAACCGGCTTGTACTTCGTTCCATTACTTTGTCAACACAAGAAGTCGAATTGAATCAGGCAAATCCAGTCCCTGGCGACGTTTCTGCAACAAACGATGATAGTAGACCAAAAACATTCGCGGGTCAACCCGGTGAAATCCATATAAATGGAATTCTCAATGAAATCAGACCCGGGACCGAGTTCACCATGAATTGGATCCCACTAGGCGGCTTCAATAAAATCAAAGGTGAAGACGATCCGGAAACCCCGGGTGGGATGGCAGCAGCAAATCCTTTTAAACGAATCGCTGTGCTTATCGCAGGGGCAAGTATGAACCTGCTGACGGCTTTTGTCGTATATACCTTCTTCTTTGCTCAAATTGGCATCCCTGACTCACATACCGTTGTTATCGCTGCTGTTGACTCCGCCTCCCCGGCACAAACAGCGGGAATCAAAGAAGGCGACGTAATCACGACAGCAGCAGGTCAACCGGTAAACAGTTACAACCAGTTGACAGCTATCACCCATAATTACCTGGATAAGCCACTCGCGCTGGTCATCCTTCGGGATGGGATAACATTGGACATTACAGTGACACCGCGTTCTGTGTATCCAGCCACGCAGGGGCCGATGGGGGTGGCCATTGGTCAGCCCCTGCTCCCGGCAAAGTCGTGGTTTGAAACCATCCCGGCAGCCTTTTCGTCCACCGTTCAAGACGTGAACAGCCTGCTGGCACTCCCCGGCCGGTTGATCGCAGGGACCATTTCTCCAGCAGCGGCACAGATCGGTGGACCGCGGACGGTCTGGAACCTGGTGCTGCAGGCGGTATCCCGGGATGTAACCAGCCGCCAGGCAGTTGCAACCGGGGCGACATCTGTCAAGCCGACCAACTATACGCTGTTGATCATCATCTCGCTTTCAGTGACAAATGCGGTGGTTAACCTCCTACCCATTCCAGCGCTGGATGGCGGGCGTATTTTCATGACCCTACCAGAAATTATCCTACGGCGGAAAATTCCAGCAAAATACCAGGCTATGATTAATGGAATTGGCTTCATCATCCTGGTCTCCCTGCTTGGTTTCTTTTATATCAAGGACATCATAAGCCCGGTGAACTTTACACTACCCTGAACCAGAAAGAAACAATCGTATGCCTCAGAATGCACCTTTTCTGACTGTTATTAATGCGTTACTCGATGATAATGTCCCCTTCCCGGCGCGTTATTTGCACCGTTTTTCGGACATGGAGCCCGACGATTTGAAAAAACTAAAAAAAGCCTGGCCTGAAGTATCGCCACGGCGTAAACACACCCTGCTTGAAGACCTTGAAGACCTGTCAGAAGCGGATACCCTGACCTCTTTTGACGATTTGGCGCGCAGCCTTCTTGAGGATCCCGATCCACAAGTGCGCGAACGAGCCATCCGACTTCTATGGGAATGCGAGGATGCAAAACTCGTCCCGGTTTTTCTCAATATGCTGAGCAATGATGAGGCAACAGAGGTCCGAGCTGCTGCGGCGAATGCGCTCAGTCAATTCGTTTACCAGGGAGAATTAGAAAAGATCCCGGAAGCGCTTCACCATCAAATTGAAGACGAACTGCTGACCGCCACTAAAACCTCCAAGGAAACTTTAATCCGCCGCCGGGCACTGGAATCGCTCGGGTACTCAGGACGGGAAGAGGTTATTCCTTTGATCGCGGCAGCCTACGGGGAGAAGACCCCAGAATGGGTGGTGAGTGCCCTATTTGCGATGGGTCGCTCTTGCGATACCCGCTGGAAAAAACAGGTGCTTTCGGAGCTTCACAACTCCAACGAGGAAATCAGATCGGAGGCCATTCACGCGGCCGGGGAATTGGAACTGAGCTCTTCAAGAACGATCCTGCTTGACCTGCTTGCGGACGAGGAAGATGTGGAAGTGCGCCGGGAAATCATCTGGGCACTTTCAAAGATCGGCGGTGAAGGGGTACGCGCCAAATTTGAAGAACTGCTCGAGATCGAAGAAGACGACGAAGAAGCCGACTTCATCGAAGAAGCCATTGATACGCTTTCCTTCACGGAAGATATGAGTAATTTTTCGCTGATCGACGTAGACGATGAAGTGGAATTCATCGAAGAGGAACCGGACGAGGACAGAATAAATCCAAGGTACTGGGTAAATTGAGACTTTCTCCCGGAAATCGCCAGACTTTGCTGATCAGATAACCTTTTATGGCGTTGCTGAATGTATTTGTCAACAACCTCCTGCCCATCCTGCTGCTCAGCGGGGCGGGTTTTGCGTTAGGCAGGATGTTTAACCTGGATTCGCGCCCACTGGGCCGGATCATTTTTTATATCCTCAGCCCAGTGCTGATCTTCAACCTCCTGACCACCAGCAAACTTGCGGTGGAAGGCATCCTGGTGATGATGGGGTACGCGGCATCATCGATTTTGATCATCGGGGGAATCGCTTTCATCGTGGGCAAGCTATTCCGGCTTGAACGAAGCGTGTTAACCATTGTCGTCCTGACCAGCCTGTTCGCGAACAACGGTAATTACGGCCTGCCGCTGATCGCCTTTGCCTTCGGGCAGGAAGCCCTGGCATACGCCAGCATCTATTTTGTGACAAACTCCCTGCTGCTATATACCCTGGGAGTGGTGATCGCCAGCATGGGACATTTAAGTTTGAAGGAAGCCCTGATGGGTCTTTTGAAAGTGCCAGCAATCTATGCCATCCTCTTAGCAGTAATTTTCATTCAAACCGGCTGGAGCTTACCCATCCCGATCCAGAAGACCGTGGAGTTAACTGCCGGCGGCGCCGTGCCCGCCATGATCATCCTGCTTGGCCTGGAATTGCATAAGGCAGAATGGTCAAAGAACCTGCCGCGCCATAAGTATTCCCGTGGTATGCCGCCTGCTGATCGGGCCGGTGGTTGGGTTGGTGATGGCGAGCTTATTCGGGCTGAACAGCACCGCCACCAAGGATGGGATCATCGAAGCCGGCATGCCCAGCGCCGTAATGACGACCATCGTGGCGAACGAATATAACCTGGATACGACACTCGTAACGGCAATCATTTTTGTCAGCACCATTTTAAGCCCACTCACACTCACTCCCTTGTTATATTTTCTCGGGCGGTGATAAAGTCCACGCCAGAGAAGACCAGGGAGCTTCATTGCGATCGGAGAGAGTGCCATGGCTACCCTTTCAGGAAATGAAACCAAGCGCATCCATATTTGGGTGAAGGGTCGAGTGCAAGGAGTCGGGTTCCGCGCCTTTGTCCAGCAAACGGGTGTGACATTGGGGCTTTCCGGTTGGGTGCGAAATGTGGGATATGATGGAGTAGAGACCGTGGCAGAGGGGCCATGCGACAGGTTGGAAAAATTTGAAGCATCTGTCAGGAGCGGACCACGCGGCGGAAGAGTGGAAGAGACAAAGGTCGAATGGGAAATCCCCCAAGGTGAATTCAAGAATTTTCAGGTCAAGTACAGCTTATAATGCACAGCGAGAATATTCCCTGGGTTAACTAACCTGTCGTCGGTACTTTAAGAAATGGAAGAAGATCCAATATTGGGTAACCTGGCGAGGGGTATCCCGAATTCTTTCCAGAGGAAAATAAAATGAACAAAAATGTAATATCCCTAACCTGCGCGATTATCCTTATTCTCTTGATCGGAACCTTGCTAGTTTCGTGCGGAACCAGCACCACCCCTGCTCCCCTGGATGGACAAACTCTAATGCAGGAGCGCTGCTCCGTGTGCCACTCCCTCGACCGGGTAACCTCAGTGCATAAAACCGCCGACCAATGGACGGTTTCGGTGGACCGGATGGTGGCGAGGGGGGCGCAACTCACCACCCAGGAGCAGCAAACCTTAATCGCTTTCCTGGCTGCCAATTACAAGTAAATCCCAGAGATAAAGAAAACCACAAAGGCTCAAAGCCACAAAAATCCATGAGTGAGTCAAGAATTGAACATTTAGTGACAATCAATGTTCGTTTGAGAAAAGCACCAATTATTCGTAAATCAACGGAATATCATATAGCCAGTTGAGATATTTTAAGAATTGACCGTCTAAAAGTTGTGACGGTCAAACGATTTAACCGAAGCCCAGCCCACGTTCTTTCATCGACACCCACCTATCCCGCCCCTGCCCAATGACCATGTGGTCGAGCACATCCACGTCGAGGAGTTTGCCAGCCTGGACTATGGAACGGGTAACGGCAATATCGTCCGGGCTGGGGGTTGGGTCACCACTGGGGTGGTTATGGACAACTATCAGAGCGGCAGCATTGCGACGGATGGCGGGCTTGAACAATTCCCCTACATGCACCTGTGATGAATTAATCGAGCCCTTATAGACTTCAACAATGTCAATGACCTGATTACGGGTATCGAGCAGGATGACGCTCAGGACCTCCTGCTCAAGGGCAGACATATCAAAGGCGACCAGTGCTGCAGCGTCGGCAGGGCTATTAATTGTAGGGCGCTGCCGAGCTTTCTCAAGCGCCATGCGGCTGCCAAGTTCAATGGCGGCCTTGAGCTGAGCCGCCTTGGCATCGCCAATCCCATGTTGGTTGCATAGATCCTCGAAGGGGGCAAGGTGCAAATCCACCAGGTTATTATGGTATTTATTCAAAAGACGCTGCCCCACTTGAACAGCACTCTCACCTGGGACACCAACGCGAAGCAGGATCCCCAATAGTTCGGGCGTCGAAAGAGCTTGAGGACCCAAGCGCGCCAACCGTTCGCGTGGGCGTTCATCCGTTGGGAGGTCAGTAATGCGATTTACGGGTTTTGATGACTGGTTCATTGAAATCCCTCGTGCGATTTTCTAAAACTATACAGTAACAGGCCCGATTCCACAAGCGACTTGACAGAGTATGTGGAAACCTATATAATCCCGCCTGCCTTCCTCGCTAGCTCAACGGCAGAGCGGGCGGCTGTTAACCGCTAGGTTCGAGGTTCAAATCCTCGGCGAGGAGCTTTTTAGCCTTCTGCGATGCGCTTGTAGAGAGAGCATCGCCTTTTTTATTCCTTTTTGTCCTCCTGTGGGATATGAGCCGCGAACCCCTGGGTTAACAGCTCCCCCGATAGGTATACTATTGTTATAATGGATTAGTGAAATTTCTGTTTTCTTCAAGGACTTTATCACTATGTAACCGCTAGATTTAGGTTTGTGAAAGGAACCATGGGAATGCAAATTACCATGAAAGAGTTGAAATCGTATTTTCGCAAGAAAATTGGCGTTTCTCTTCCTCATATTGCCCTTCCCAGCAATGAACTAATCCACGCAGATGGGATTGGTTATATCAGTGAAGATTTATTTGGATCACCATCAGCAATGGAGCGTCAATTTCTCATACAAGGTGACATAAAGGATTTTATATCTTCAGAGGATAAAGATTACTTCCTAATAGGTTTTTGGGGGTATGGCTCTAATAGTTATGCTTTTTATTATTCGAGAATCAGATGAGTGGAGTCACATTTTCTTCCGTCTTCCTTGTGGCGGTGTTTACAGTAATTTCGAAGAAGATAAAATACAAATAAATAAATTTTTAAAGAATTATTTTAAATTTGAACCCGAATTGAAACGTCAAGCGAAATCATTGATCGCCATAGACTCTATGGGTTATGGTGACTATAAAATTGAATTACATGATGGGAGAATGTTCAATCTAGGTGAGTACATTAATTTCATGAGTCCTGATTTCGTCGGAAAATTCAATCATCTACTTACCGCTTTGATCATATTACACACCATATCTAGCTTTGGATTTTATTAATCTCAGGAATAGGAAGATATGAGCTTAAAATTAGTTCGGATAAATTACAAGAATTTAAAATCAAAGCAACAGGAGAATTACAATTTCCAGAGATTATCAGGCATACTAGCCGATTATGGGTTTATGACAATGCGCTTAAGTGACGATTGGCAAGGTGCGGATTTTATCGCGCAACACATTAATGGAGAAATATTCTTAAAGGTTCAACTAAAGAGTCGACTTTCATTTCAAAAAAAATATGAAGGAAAAGATATTCATATTGCATTTGAAAATAACGACACTTGGTATTTGTTTCCCCATGATGAATTACTCGAAAAAGTAAAGCGTGAAACAAATATGGCGAACACAGAGTCATGGATTGATAAAAGGTGGTTATCACTATCCATCTCTCAGTAAACAACTATTATTGTTACTTGATCCTTATAAAATTCTTCCGGTTAATTGATATCTAGAATACATACCCGACGAAATAAATATAATATACACCTTGCTTGAAGATCCTGATGGAGAAAAGGTTCTCACTGAGGCAATAGGTAATTGTGGAAATCAAACCGAGCGACATTTTTAAGATTACAGAAATTCGGTTGGTTGAACCAAAAGTTATTTTATCAAATAATGCCTCGGCTAGGACTTGAACCTGAACCGCTAGGTTCGAGTTCATCCTCGGCGAGGAGCTTTTAAGACGCCTGAAAAGGCGTTTTTTATTCTTAGGATCGAGGCCCCCATCAGGGGATGTTATTCAAATCCTCGGCGAGGAGCTTTTAAGACGCCTGAAAAGGCGTTTTTTATTCTTAGGATCGAGGCCCCCATCAGGGGATGTTATTCAAATCCTCGGCGAGGAGCTTTTAGACGCCCAAATGGACGTCTTTTTTTTCACCTATTGGTGACTCAGGTCACCAATACAGCCGAAGGCAGCTGGTGGATGACGCCTCGGCGAGTCGGCGAGGAGCTATTTAGCCGTTTGTGATGTATTTTAATCCTTCGTCGCCTTTTATTATTTCTTTTTGTACGTAATTGGGATACAACCCACACACCCCCGGGCATAACAGCACTCCTTTCCAAATTATCACAGGTTTTCTTTATTGGATAGGTATAATATACTGAATTGTTGATCTTAAAGTATATTTTATTGCTGAAGTGGAATCACCCCCCAAATATGCTTCACCGCATGTCTGCATGCCACCAGGTTTCCCTACATGGTGCCGCTCGAGCCCTTAACCTTGAATATGTATATCCGACTGAAATATAAATAAATTGGACCGTCACCGCCCGCGAATCGTTTTTTTGTTTTCAGACACCGGAGGGGGACACCGAAGTGCCGCTCAGGCGATCATTGGTGCATTAGAGCACGGATATCCCAACCAGGTCACTTGTGAAATGGTCGACATTTTTCGCGACTTTGCCCCCGCACTTTTAGACCGGATTCCCGATATATTCCCTCCCCTGGCGCGCAATCCCAAATTACTCGGACAGATATTTTATCTCAGCGATGACCCACGCCGGATTCGCAGAATACTAAAGATTATCTGGCCGTATATCCGTTCCAGCTTGAATCGCTTAATATCTGAACGCCAGGCTGATTTGTTTATCTCCGTCCATCCGCTGATCAATTTTCCATTGGGAACTGCCCTGGTAAAAGCCAGCTCGGATATACCCTGGATCACGGTGGTAACTGATCTGGTGACTGCCCATACCACTTGGTTTTGTCCCCAAGCGAATTTAATTATTGTCCCAACTGAAAATGCTCATCAGATTGGGTTGAAATGCGGCGTATCTCCTGATCGAATGAAGATCGTTGGTTTACCGGTTGCAGAGGAATTTAACCGTAGGGATAGCGATCCCCGGGAAATTCGGGCCCGTTTGGGTTGGCCTTTGGATGAGCCGGTAGTTCTTTTAATGGGCGGGGGAGAGGGGATGGGGCAGTTGGAAGCCATCGCGCGCGCGGTCGACGATGCTGGTTTACCCGTAATGCTTGTTATCGTCGCGGGTCGGAATATTGCTCTCCAACAACGCCTAGAGGGCAGATCCTGGAAGATCCCTGTCCGGGTGTATGGATTCGTAAAGGCAATGCCAGATTTCATGCAAGCAGCCACCATCCTGCTTACCAAGGCTGGGCCGAGTACTATCAGCGAAGGTGTCAATTCGGGTCTGCCGGTTATTCTATACGGCATGCTAAATGGTTCAGAAGATGGCAATGTTAGCTACATAGTTGATAATGGGGCAGGCGTATGGGCTCCCCAGCCTGATCAAGTGGTGACGAACTTGATCCACTGGTTGGAACATCCTGATGAGCGTTCCCAAGTTGCCTCAGCCTGCCAAGCGCTGGCCCGCCCTCGGGCAGCGCGAGAAATTGCAGCTTTGATCATGGCCCAGATTCAAGACAATGTATAATTGCGATGGTTTTCTGGATAGATTCCTGTTTTTATGATTACTGACACGATCACTGAAAGAAGCTTTTAGACCTGTGGAGGTTACTAATCAAACATGAAACCGATCAGAGTCATCCTGAATCCAGCAGCTGGCCATGGTACCGGCGCCAAGCTTTTACCCTCAATCGAAGCCGCCTTGACCAGACATGCACTCCAGTATGACCTGGTTTGTACAAGTCACCCTGGACATGCCATCGATCTGACCAGCCAGGCAATATTGGAGGGTGTGGGAGTGATCGTGGCTGCCGGCGGCGATGGGACTCTGAATGAGGTTGTAAACGGGATTATGCGGTCAAAGGTTAGTGGTGGCCCTCAGCCGAGTCCTTGGGGTTCTATGTGCCGGTCGTGGAAACGATTTTTCAGGGTCAATTGGGATTCCGGAGGATATCGATCAGGCCTGTAAAATGATTAAAACTGGCCAGAGCCGTATGCTGGATATTGGCCGGGTAACAGGCGGAATTCATCCTGAAGGGCGCTACTTCATAAACTGCGTAGGTGTGGGCTTTGATGCGATCGGGACTATCGAGGCGGCCAAACTTCCTCGATGGGGTGGTTTTTTTAGTTTTTTGATCGCCATATTGAAAACAATATTCTTGTACAACCATGCACCGCTAGCCACCATTGAATTCGACGGCCAAATTCTAAAACAGCGTTCGTTAATGATCTCCATCATGAATGGTCGGCGATTGGGAGGAAATTTCTTCATGGCACCGGATTCAAAACCGGATGATGGGCTCCTTGACCTGTGCATAGCCGAGGAGATGAGCTCATTCCAGATCTTGCGCCTGGTGCCCCACTTCATGCGCGGAACCCAAGCTTCGCAAAAAACCATTAAAACCGGCCGGGCCGGGAGAATCAGAATCGAAGCGCTGGACGGTCCGCTTCCTGCCCAGACAGACGGTGAGATCATCTCCACTGAGGGTCGGAGCTTACTGGTGGAGCTGCTACCCAGGCAAATGAAGGTCATTTGTCCCGCACCCGGAGAAGGATAATGAGTTTGTCGAAGGGCTTCCTAGTCGTCTTGTTCCGCGCTTTGAGCGATGCAGTTTTTCGTGTACATGCTGAACCGTTGGCCGGGATTCCTACCTCGGGACCCTTGATCATCGTGATGAACCACATTAATATCCTGGAAATTCCCCTGATCTATGCCCGTCTTCAACCTCGCCCAGTCCACGGCCTCGTTCTAGCCCAGCATTGGAAGAATCCTGTGGTTGCCTGGGGGCTGAATGCCTGCGAATCCATTCCTCTGGAGCGAGAGGGGGGGAACCTAGCCTCATTTAAAAAAGCTCTGAATGTTTTAAGCAGAGGCGAGATCCTTCTCATTATGCCTGAAGGCACGCGCAGCGGTAATGGGAAGCTACAGAATGCTCATCCTGGAGTCGTACTATTGGCTTTGAAAAGTAACGCGCCCATCCTTCCCATCGTGACACATGGGGGTGAGAAATACAAGGAAAATCTAAAGAAACTGCGTCGGACTGATTTCTTTATTTCCCGGGGGAAACCCTTTACCCTAAAAGCCGGGAGCAGCACTTTGGACAGCCAGGCTCGAAAACAGATGCTTGACGAGATGATGTACCAACTAGCCGCCCTGCTACCTCCTGCATACCGCGGGGTTTATGCCAACTTTCCGGCCGCCACGCAAAATCACCTGGAATTTTGTTGACTCACCAATTCTTTAAGAGGCCAGAAATATCGCCCAGGTTTTTGCAGTTTGTACAAAAGAGAAACCCGATGCTGCTCGAAAAATCCTGCTTTATATTCCCATACTCCCAGCTATACCAGAGATGAGCCAGAATCTCCTTGCATGTGAATTGCAACACATATATTGAACTTTTTTTGTTTGAAACTCAGACCGCGAGATCCGAGATATTCTTCAGGTGATATTATTCAATACCTCGAGGAGGAGATTTTTAGCCGTTTACGATGTACTTATAAGATTACATCGCTTTTTTTCCCATTTAATCCATCTGTTTTAAACTAATCACAAACCACCAGGGTAAGCGCACTCCAAGTGATAATAATGGGCTAGTTTTATCCGAGTAGATCGGCCATACAATATTAATCTATCCGTTAATTTGATTTGTTATATCAATTCTCTTATTGAATTAATTGTGGAAGGCGCTTAGTACGCTCAAGCGAATTATTTTGAAAGGATTTTTAAAATGAACATATCGGAAGTGTCACGAACAGCCGCTTTGGCTTTGACGTGTCGAATGGTTGAATCAGAGAAGAAAAACCCCATTCTCAACGACTCAATGGCAGCTCTTTGTTTTGAAAGATTGATTTCCATATCGTCAGAAGATGAAAAGAACCGCATTATGAAGTGGAGAAAAATGTATGCCGGCATACAAGCACGAGACGCAAGAGCGCGCGCACTGACAGCCAGGAGTTTTGACGATATTGCCAATCTGTATATTTCAACTAACCCCGGATGTACTGTGATCAACCTTGGATGCGGTTTTGATACAAGATTCTGGCGGATTGATAATAAAAAATGTAACTATATTGAACTTGATCTACCGGAGATGATTGAATTGAAAAGAGAGATCCTCAAAGACCACCTGGACTACGAACTCATTAGTTGTTCAGTTTTAGAACCTTCATGGATTGATAAGGTAACTTCAAATGGAAACAGCCATTTCCTTCTGCTCGCTGAGGCCTTGTTTTATTACCTGCCCAAGCAAGAGGTGACCAGACTATTCCAAGTAATTGCCAAAAGGTTTAATCAATCGCAACTTGTACTTGATATGGCCCCTGAAAAATACACCAAGGGATTATGGAAAAAGCTTATTCACCTGGAAGCGAGAGTTTGGGATATCGATGTGGCTTTCGCTTTCGGTATAAACAATCCATGCGATATTGAATCCTATGGAAACGGTTTCAAAGTGATTGGCGTTGAAAAAGGAAATGTGGGTCCGATCATAACCGTTTCAATAAATCCCGCTTAATTTCAGCTCCAGCAGACAGCAGTTGCGCTGCTGAGCGATACCGTTATGCAGCAAGGAGAACCAATATTTTCCCGTTCTAGGAGACCATATGAAACAAAATCAACCACAAGGTTTTCTCGCCATGCCACCCACAGGCAAGGGCCGCGGTATATTGGTCCTGCACCCCTGGTGGGGGCTGAACAATACGATGAGGACGTTCTGCACCCAGCTTTCCCAAGCCGGTTTTATCGCGTTTGCCGTGGATCTCTATCACGGCAAGCTGGCAACAACCATAAAAGAAGCTGAAAGTTTAAGTAATGCGCTTGATGGTATGAAGGCCAGGGCTGACATTGCCGAGGCCGTAGATTTCTTAAGCGAACGCGCCTCGTTCAGCGACCAGAACCTGGCGGTAATTGGTTTCTCACTTGGTGCTTTTTTTGCACTTGATCTTTCAATTGCCGATCCAAATCGCATTCGTGCTGTCGTGGTCTTCTACGGTACTAGACCCGGCGATTACAGCACATCGAGAGCAGAGTACCTTGGCCATTTCGCAGAAGCAGACCAATATGAGTCGGAATCCGATGTCAACGGGTTGGAGGAGTCTTTACGCGCAGCAAGCCGACCGGTCTCATTTCACCGCTACCCTGGTACTGGACATTGGTTCTTTGAACCCGACCGAATTGAAGCATATAACCAAGCAGCAGCCACCTTAGCGATGGAACGAACATTAAACTTCTTGAAGAATTCATTACCGATTAATTCCCATTGATGCCCAGCATCGGGCTCCCATAAAACCGATGTGGCCAACGGGAGATGAAAATCGCAAAACATCGACAACTACCCATCGGGTCCCATGTCATGTCGTCGACACCTGCACCCCTGGGACCGCCCGCCATGGCAGGTGAGCACCAAACGCAGTGCGGTGCAGGTGGGCGGTCAGCATCGGCTCGAAGCCCTGCATCGATGACTCACCCCAAGGGGGTCCCCTCGGAAACTTTCGGGGATCATATCCCCTAAGAACGGGGACGATGTGCTCCGCGATGTCGTCGACACCTGCACCCCTGGTACCACCCGCCACCCTGTCCAGACCCGACAGGGTCAGGAGGGCAGGTGTGCACCAAACGCAGTGCGGTGCAAGTGTGCGGTATTGGGCAGCTTCCCCTTCAGGGACGATGTGATACCGCTTTGCATCGACGACTTATGTCGTCGATGCGGTCAGCGTCGGCTCGAAGCCACAGGAGGCATCGGGCTCTCGTGAGCCCGATGCGGCCTACGGCAGCTTGATATAGCAGGAAGCATCGGGCTCCCTTGAGCCCGATGCGGTAAACGGCGGTTTGAGACCGCCGTTCACCGTGAAACAACTCGTTTTTTCGCAGTCTGACGCGCCAGAACGACTAGAAACGACTGAGAGGATTTAAGCATCATTTTTTCGATGATGACTGCGTGAAACATTTTTTCGTGATTGATTGTGAAGGGTCATGTCGCATCATGAGTCCCTGGTATTTGTATTGCACGAGGCGCGGGGCGCGCAAGATCGGTATAAGAATAACATGTCGCGTTTGCACCGCAGACTCATGTCTGCGGTATGGCGTACGGGCGGCTGACCCGCCCGTCGCGCAGCCCATATGGAATTACTGCGCTGGTGGTTGTCCCACGCGGAGAAGTACCGACGACTACCCTGCCCCCTGCGGGGACCTTCGGCGGGTACTATGTCATGTCGTCGGTGTGGCGGTCGGGTGCGTGCCCCGCAAGGGGGTGCTTCGCAAACGCACCCGCCGCGCAAACCACCCCCATACACCCGGTTTGGACACGGGTTTTCTCGCTGGCACTGTGGCTGCAAGAGTGAGGGAAATCGGATGATATTTGGTGATCAAACAACTCCCTCACCAGCAATTCAATCAGGAGGAGACGGAGGCACACCAGGAGGGCTCGCTGCGGAATACCGAAGAGAATCAAAAACGACAATTGGCTGGGTTGTTAAGGTGCGAGCGGCAGGCAAATATTATCCATTCCAGGTTGCTGCCAAATCAATAATAGAACATATTTTCTGTTAAGTCAAGGGGAAATTGAAGAAAAAATTAATGCATTCGATATCCCAAATTAACACAGCGTCCCAGGTGAACTATGGTTAGATTAACGAGCCGGGGAGATATCCGAGAATTATTCCACCCAGAATTTGACACCCTCCCCCTCCAAATTAAAAAATCCGGTATACCTGATGGTAAACCGGATCATGGTTGCTACTCTTTTTTTTCAGAACCCTTGTCGGGTATCTTTTCGGGATTTTTCTCGACCTTTGCAATTGGTTCCTTTGATTCTTTACTTTCGCCGCCGTCCCTGCCGTCTTTTGTATCTGTTTTCTCCTTGTCCTTGGTTTCCGCTTTTTCAGCTTTTTCATCAGCTTTCATGGAGGACATGCCGGAAGGAGAGTGATGGTCGGTGGCGTAGAAGCCGGAACCCTTGAAAACGATCCCCACAGGAAGGTAAACCTTCTTTAAAGCGCGTTTACCACACTCCGGGCAGCGGATGAGCGACTGATCGGTGAAAGATTGTTGTTTTTCGAACTGCACACCGCAATTCGTGCAATGGTAGGTATAGACTGGCATTACTTGTTCCTATAAATCCTTTATTACTGGCGGGACATTATAGCGCACTCATAAGCCAGGGGCAAGAGGGGATAGAGGGGGTGCTACAAATTTCTAATAATTCACCGATTTGAAATATTTGTTTCCAATGAAGCAAAGTTCGTTAAGATTATGAACAAATTTTTCGTCTGATAAAGTATTGTGGGGTTAATCATGCTGAGATCTCTTCCACCAAGGCAGAAAGACGCGAATAATTGACGGTCCTCCCGGGATTCATGCCAATATCTCACGAGTGAGGTCAATATCGGCATGGATCTGATCCAAGAGCGACTCGACGGTGGCGAATTTCTCCTCGGGGCGGAGATACTTGACGAATTCGAGGCGGACCTGCTGCCCATAGATATTGCGATCGAAATCCAAGAGATGAGCTTCAATAGCCGGCGCGGGAAGATCGGGTTTGAAAGTTGGCCGGACGCCGACATTCGTAGCGGCAAGAATTTTTTTTGTTTCTTCCGCTTCCCCGCCTGCATTTTCCAACCAAGCCCAACAGGCATAAATTCCATTGGCGGGGATAATTTTCCCGGGCGAAATCGAAATGTTTGCGGTGGGGACGTTGATGCGATGACCACGACCATCTCCGCGGACAACAGGACCGGAAAGGGTGTAATAGCGACCCAACCCGTCTGCCGCGGCAGATACATCGCCAAGGGTAATGGCCTGGCGAATACGCGTGGATGAAATAACTCCCTGGTCATTTGAAAGGGGTGGGATGACCTGAACAGTGAACCGCAAGTCGTGCCCGATCTCTGTGAGGCGGGCTGCATTGCCCTCGCGACCGCGACCAAGAGCAGTATCGTAGCCGATGATGAGGCAGCGCAGGCCCAAGGTCCGTACAACCTGGCGCATAAAGTCAGCGGCAGTCTGGTCAGCGAATGCTCGGGTAAAGGCCTGGGTGATCACCATATCCACACCCAGCGATTCAAGGAGATCAAGACGTTCGTCAGGGGTGGTCAGGTATTTAAAATCGGTTTTTCCGCCCAGAACAACTGCGGGGTGAGGAGAAAAGGTAAGCACCACGGCTTGTTCGCCAACCGCATGTGCACCAGCTACAAGCGAATGGAGGATCTCCTGGTGACCGCGGTGAACCCCATCAAAGATGCCAATGGTCAGCCAAGTGTTTTTAAGGGAAAGTTCATCGAGCGAATGAGTATGAATCACAAAATAAATGCTTTCAACATGAACGGGGTGAAGAGGTACGATGGATATATAACGTCTATGTCAAGATTAATGATTTACCGAAGTCATCCCTATGATGCCACCGATAAAGTCGTTACTACGATTTGGCAGCCAACGACTAAAGTCATTACTACGATTTGACGGCCAACACCCCAATAACCGTCACGGCACCTGAATGAGTACATCGCAAAGGGTGGAGGCAAGAGCATTGTTGGAATACGACTAATGTGAACCTTCTGTAATCCGTCTAATCCATATGAATGCTATGCGAAGTCGCAATTACCCGATATTACGAGAAGAATACTTTTTTCGGCTGCCATTCAAGGGTTATCTCATCGAGTTCCAGGATGGCGATTAATTCACCAGCCATGCTTACGCCACGGACCAGACCAGGCTTGGTATCCGATGCTGCCTTGACGCGGTGGCCGTGTTTGACTTCTTCGACTTCATCGGGGGAAAGTTCCACGCCCGGCCATTCCGCCAGGGCCTCAGCAGCAGGGATCAGATACTGATACCAATTGCCGGCAGTGAAAGCTTCCTCCAGTTTACGCAAAGGAGTGGCATCCCGCAAACTGAATCGACCCGACTTGGTGCGGCGCAATCCCACCAGGTAAGCACCGCAACCCAGTGCAATACCGACATCATTCGCCAGTGAGCGAACATAGGTGCCCGAGGAGCAATGCACATCAATGACCACTTCAGGAGGAGCCCACTCCAGAATTTCCAAATGATAAACATTAATTTTGCGTGGGGCGAGTTCAACTTCTTCGCCCTGACGGGCCATCTCGTACGCTTTGCGACCATGTACTTTCACAGCTGAAAATGCGGGGGGAGTCTGTTCTATCTCACCGATGTAGCGTTGGAGAACTTCATTAAACTGCTGCTCGGTAACATCCACCGGAGTGGTTGAAGGGGCGCGGGTAAAGTGTCCTTCTGCATCATAGGTATCGGTGGCGTTGCCCAAGCGCAAGATGGCCTGGTAACGCTTGTCAGCTGCTGAAACAAACTCGCTCAGGCGGACGGCTGGACCAACGAGGATGACCAGAACCCCGGAGGCACGCGGATCGAGCGTGCCGGTATGACCGGCGCGGCGAATGCCAGTGCCACGGCGAATATGATCGACCACATCGTGAGAGGTTAGGCCGACTGGTTTATCAACAACGAGAATACCGGAAATTGCGTTTTTAATATCCTGACTTTCCATTTTTATTCCTCCACAAGCTATCCCATTTGGTCAATGAGATTGATCAATTATTTTGCGAGTTGCTGCCAAGACACGCTCCTGTACTTCGACCAAGCTGCCAGACAATTCCGCACCCGAGGCGGCTTTATGGCCACCGCCATCAAACTGGAGGGAAATTTGCGAAACGTCCATATCCGGTCTCAGCCCGCGCCAGGAGATCTTGGTTTTGTGCGGACTTTGCTCTACAAACATAATAGCGATATCAGCATCATCAATTGATGAAACAATATTTATCAGGTCAGCGTCATCCTTGCCAGTGTAACCAGAATTTTTCCGATCTGCCAGGGTGAGGGTGGCCCAAACAATGCGATCAGAACGCTGGAGGCTGGAGAGTCCAGCACCCCAATATTTTGCCTCGACAAATGAGCGACGGACCAAGCTGCGGTAGTAAAGGGAACTCAAATCCGCGCCTGTTTCCATCAGGTCTGCGACCTGGCGCAGCGCTTCAGGAGAGGTGTTCGAGGTGCGGAAGCCCAGCGTGTCAGTAACCAGACCAGTGATCAAGTTAGCAGCAATTGGAGAAGTAATTACCAACCCCCACTCACCCATGTGACGGGTGAGAACCGAAGCGGTGGCGACTGCATCAGACTCGACCAACATTAGAGTCCCGAAATTCTCGGTGGTGACATGATGGTCCACGACAATATCCGGGGCACGGTAACCGTCCAAGGCATGACCCACCCGCTTAAGGTCCGAAGCATCAACGCTGACGATCAAGTCGAACTCCCCCTCAGCATGAGTGAGAACCTTGTCCGCCCCCGGCAGATGCATAAAGCCCTCCGGGATACCATCGGCGAGGACCGTTTGAACCTGTTTCCCATCGTCAAGCAAGGCAAGGGAAAGCGCCAAGCTGGAGCCGATGGCATCTCCATCGGGACGAACATGGGAAGTCACAAGAACGCGTTGTGCCGCCTGAATGCGGCCTTTAATTTTTTTCTGAAGGTCGTTCATTCTTCCGTAAATCTGCCAATAAGCGTGAGATATGGTCTGCATTTTCAGGGGTAGGATCCCAATGGAAGCGCAGGCGCGGGAAAGTACGCAGGTCGATACGGGCGGAAAGTTCATGGCGCAGGAAGCCACTCGCATGTTCCAACCCCGAAAGTATTTCAGCGCTCCGAGCGGAACCTTCGACTGCCGAAACGTAAATATCGGCAAAAGCGAGTTCGCGATCCACTTTTACATCCGTAACAAAAATCTGATGGAGGCGCGGATCACTAATCTCGCGGATAAGCATTTCCGAGATTTCCTGGCTAATTCGGTCCGCAATGCGTTGAAGCCGGACACCGGATGGCATAATTCTACACTTCCCTCTTGAATCAGAAACTAGTCAGTCTCTGCCTTTTCCAACAAATAACACTCGATCGTGTCACCAACCTGGACATCGCTGAAGTTTTTCAGGCCAATGCCACACTCAAAACCCGTACGCATCTCGCGCACATCTTCTTTTTCATGTTTCAAAGAGCTAATCTCGCCTTCGAAGACGATATCCTTCCCGCGGGTGACGCGAAATCTTACCATTGCGGCGAATCTCGCCCTCGGTAACGCGACTGCCCGCGATCTTGGTACCCTTGGAAAGGGCGAATACCTGTAAAACAACAGCCTTGCCAAGGAATTTCTCATTATATTCAGGAGCCAGCATACCCTTGAGCGCTTTTTCCACATCTTCGATGAGACGGTAGATTATGTCGTACAGGCGAATGGAGACGCCTTCGGTATCTGCCAAGCGCCGGGCAGCCACATCGGCCTGGACACTGAACCCGAAGATGATGGCCTGGGAAGAGGATGCCAACAAGACATCGTTCTCGCTGATATTGCCAGTTTCAGCATATAAAACGTTTATGCGAATCTCGCCTTTTCCGAGGTCCTTAATTTCATTTATGATGGGTTCAAGAGAGCCCTGCACATCAGCTTTTAAAATGAGGTTAAATTCCTGAGCTTCTCCCGCTTTAATTTTTGAGAAAAGTTCCTCGAGGGTAATCTTTTTCGCCACCGAGGTCTGTTTCGTGTTGGCTGACTGACGTTCCAGGATAACCTGGCGAGCTTCTTTCTCGTTTGCGACCACCTTGAAAACATCCCCGGCGGAGGGCAAAGCACTCAGACCCATCACCGAAACCGGTATGGATGGACCTGCTTTCTGGACCTTGCGGCCGCGGAAGTCGAACAAGGCACGCAGGCGGCCGTAGGTGTTCCCGGCAACAACGATGTCGCCGGTGTTGAGAGTCCCGTTCTGAACGAGCAGAGTGGCGACCGGTCCCTTTGGATTTATCCAGCTCCGCTTCGATGATCGTCCCGATGACCTCACCCTTGGGGTTGGCACGGATATCCGTATTATCCGCCACAAGAAGGATGGCTTCAAGAAGATCTTCGATCCCTTGTTTTTGTTTGGCTGAAACCGGGATGACCATGGTACTGCCACCCCAATCGTCGGGCATAAGATCATTCTCGCCGAGTTGTTTCTTTACGCGATCAGGATTCGAATTTGCCTTGTCCACCTTATTCAATGCCACAATAATGGGAACGCGCGCTGCCTTCGCGTGGGCAATGGCTTCTTTTGTTTGCGGCATCACGCCATCATCGGCTGCGACCACCAGGATGACAATATCCGCTCCCTGGGCTCCACGCGAGCGCATAGCAGTAAAAGCAGCATGCCCCGGGGTATCCAGGAAGGTAATCTGCCTTCCCTTTAATTCCACCTGGTAGGCACCGATATGCTGGGTAATCCCGCCTGCTTCTCCCGCAGCGACATCCGTTTTTCGGATGGCATCCAGAAGGGAGGTTTTGCCATGGTCCACATGGCCAAGGATGGTGACCACGGGAGGTCGCGGGGTCAAGGAGGCTTCACTTTCACCAGCGATCGTTTGCCGCCACAGAGGAACATTCCCTTTTTCTGTTTCAACTGGCGCGACCTGATCTTCGAGGGAAACTTCAAAACCCATTTCATCCGCCAGAATAGCAGCGGTATCATAATCAATGGTCTGGTTGATGCTTGCCATGACCCCATTGGTCATTAGCTTTTTAATGATCTGGATCGGGCTGACTTCAATTATTTGGGCGAAATCGCGAATAGAAATATTCGCAGGAAGTTCAATTTTTTTACGTTCAGGAACGGTCATACGGCATCTCCTTAATCTAAACACCAGTGCGGCAATTTCCGTCTGCTGACCGGTTGGAACTGGACCCCTCAAGCCTGCCGTTGAACGTTCAGCGGTTAATCAGTCCATTTAGGCCTTAACCCTGTTCACCAGTATCCTCTTCATCCTCCGGCAGGGACAGCATAACCTGTTGGAGGCGCTGGGTATCAGCGGTGGTCAAGGTAGTTCTCAAGGCGTGCGGTAGAGGGCCTTTGAGGCCCTTATCCCAGCAGGAACGGCGATTATGCAAATATGCGCCGCGCCCAGCTAATTTTCCGGTCGGATCCACAAGCACACCCTCAGGTCGACGCACCAGGCGAATCAGCGACCGTTTCGACAAGACGGTGCGACAACCCACGCAGGTGCGTTGGGGGACGTGCTTGGGTGGTTTACCAATTTTGCCAGACACCTTCAATTCCAATAATCCATCAAAGCAACTGTTCTTCAATTGGAAATAAAGAACAACGATCGCCTAGTCTTCTTCCCAACCGACATCACCGCGTTTATGCTTTTTCTTGGCAATGGCCTTATCGAGGTCTTCATCATAAACGATTTCGACGACCTTCTTTTTCTTTTTCTTGCCCTTTTTCTTATCTGACTCGTCCTCTTCTTCATCTGCAGCAACTGCGACAGGCTGAAGCATATCGGGTCGAAGGGAGAAGATTTCTTCGAGCGGTTTCTCAGCCAAATTGTCTTCGGGGAGTCCGACAGCCACAGGTACAGCTTCACCCACGACTTCGACCTGCCCGGGCAGCTCTTCGGCTGGAGCAACCTCGGTGACCATCTCGACCGGCACTTCAGCAGTACCTTCGACAGGTAACCCAACAAGCGGTTCAACAACTGCTTCAACGACGGGCTCGACAACCGGCTCGGGTTCGGGGAAGGTGATATTCTCCAGGGCTGTCTTGATGGCTTCCATGGATTTAGGGCCAATCCCAGCCAGACCCAGAACGCTATCGGGATTGAGTTTCATCGCCATCATCAGGTCACCAACGGTGCGGTGTTCAGCTTCGGTTAGGATGTTGAAAATATGGTCGGGAAGCCCCAATGATTCGATACTTGCTGAAAAGGCTGCGGACGGAACCTCAGCGCGAGCAGCAGTAACCCGTTCTTCCTCGGCTGCTGCGACAGCCTTCTTTTGTTCAATCGTGCGCCGTTCCACCCGCTCAACAAACTGGATGAGGGTCATAAACTCTTCGGGCGTCACGGGGCGATTTTCTGTTTTCTTGGCGAGAATCTCTTCGACAATAGGAATGTTCTTATGTTCAATTTCAGCAATGTTTGCCAGGGTGGGATCTTTTTGCAACTTGACAATTGCATCGCCGGCAGCTTCAATAAGCGATTTAATATCAATGCGCCAGCCGGTGAGCTTGGCAGCAAGGCGGGCATTCTGTCCATCCCGACCAATGGCAAGACTCAGCTGGTCTTCCTGAACAACCACCGTAGCGGTTTTCTCAGCTTCATTGAGATAAACGCCGGAAACCTTGGCGGGGCTAATGGCCTTGGAAATATACAAGACCGGGTCAGCATTCCATTCGATGATGTCAATCTTCTCGTCGTGAAGTTCCTTGACGATGGCCTGAATGCGCACGCCCTTGATACCCACGCAAGCTCCCACAGGGTCAACATTGGGCTGTGTTGCAGAGACCGCCACCTTGGCGCGCTGACCAGGTTCGCGCGAAATAGCGCGAATCTCGACAATGCCATGATAGATCTCGGGGACTTCGTTCTCGAGCAACCGACGCAAGAAATTCCGATGAGAACGGGAAAGAATGATCTGAGGACCGCGCGGGCTGTCCTTGACTTCAAGGACAATCGAGCGGACACGTTCGTGAACCTTGAATTTCTCACCGGGGATCTTCTGGTTGGGAGGCATAATTCCCTCGGCCTTCATATCCAGACCGATGGTCACACCCTGCGTCATGCTGACAGCCTGGATCACCCCACTGATGATCTCGCCAACCTGTTTATTAAAGAAATCAGCCTGCATCTGGCGCTCAGCTTCGCGGATGCGCTGCTGAATGACCTGGCGGGCCGTCTGAGCAGCGACCCGTCCGAAATCTGCAGGAGTAGTTTCGACCACCACCATATCACTGAGATTTGCTTCGGGTTTCACCGTGCGCGCAACTTCAAGCGTCACTTCGGTGCGCTGATCCTGTACTTCTTCGACCACTTCTTTCTCGGCAAATATCGTTACCTTGCCGGATTCCGGGTCGATCCTGGCGACAACTTCCTGGGCGTTGGAGGCGTTGACTGCCCGCCGGTAGGCGGAGACCATGGCTGACTCAATGGCAGCCATAATGATCTCTTTTGGCAATTGTTTTTCTTCCAACACCTCGTTGAAAGCCAATGCAAATTCGTTTTTCATACTTAACCTGCTCCCCAGAACTTATTTTCCTGTTACATGCAGAAAAGTGGGGGTTGCCCACTTTTCGATGCGTGCGGTATTGGGTTATCAGACTGGTGGAATTTTAACACAAAACCGATTGGGATGCAAGGCTGCAACATCCAATTTCGCTTTTTCGGACCATCCGGGATGCTCATCCATCATAACCATTTTATGAATATTCATGGTTCGAACGAGGATAGGCGAGGTCATGGAAAAATCAGGAATACATTAATGGAAAACGCACATCCAAAATGGTCTCCAATTCCTACCGGAGATGACTACACGCTTAATAGGGAAACTTGAGGAATAACCCTATCCCACCCTAAGGAAGTTTTTGGAATACCCGGAAACCAGATCGATCAATGCAGGGGACCATATTGGGGGTGGATGATAATTCCGTGAACGAGGAATGCAACCGGAAAAAATCATCCCAAGCACTATTAAATAGACGTTCTTCCACGAGGATAAAATCAGCGTTGAGCGCCCATGAATCTGAAAGCTGCTTGTTCCAAAGGCCAAATTTCAATACCTTTTCCGAATCAGGAGAGGCACTAAAGCTCCAGCGACCAAAGATCTGACCGGGCAAGACCTGTGCCCCCGTTACGTAAAGGAGTGGAAGAGCCCCATCATCACTCTGCCAATAAACCTTGCTACCCACCGGAATGATCCCTGCCAGATACTTTCCGGCATTTTCATACCCTTGAATGGAATTCGCCTGACAATCATAGACGGTGTACATTCCACCCATTAACCGACCAGGAGAAAGCAAGATGGAGGCAACCAGTAGAGTACACAGTGATAGATATCCAATCCCAATGGTGCGATTTAGTTTATATTGAAGGTAGCGCCTGACCAGCACAATTACGAGTAAAAAAATCAATGCCATCAATAATCCAGCAACAGCAGGGAGAATTCGCCGATAACCTTCGATATCCGCAAATGGATCAAACACGATCCCAAATTTATTCGCCAATACTTCCCTAAGAGAGACCGACCCAGGTAAAAATCTTAAAGTGCGAAAGAAGTCATGGGTGCGGGGAAGGTGTATGTTCAAGATATTAAAAAACATGTCCTTTAGTCCAGCACCAAGAACCGGGAACGTGGCATAACCCATGCCGGGGAACAAAATTAAAATGAAAACTACTGATAGGAATCCCTGCACCCGCGAAGCTGCTTTTGACCATACTTGATACAAACTAAGCACCAGGAATAAGCCAATTTCACAAAAGAATGCGATATAAGGAGTAAAGTTGAAGACACGGGCATTGCTAGCCAACGAGGCCAGACCGTGAAATGCCAACAAGGTAGCAAACAATACCGCCAAAAAAATGCTCGTACGCCTTGAAGACCGGTTTTTCCACTGATCCGCTTTAGGCCATAAAATCATGGCGGTCACAAACCCGATCATCACAAAACCGTTAAATGAAAAAGCTTGAAAGAACACCAGAAGGCGTGAATCCCAAGAGTAAGGTCCCATTTGAAAGGTCCCATCCGGGGGAGGTCGGAAGGAAGCCAAGAAAGAAGCCAGGTTTCCAGGAATCCAAGGAGTCCACATTGCCAGAATGTTCGGCCAATAAATAATATGCCCAATCAAGAGAACAAATAAACCAAACACCAAGGCCCACAGACCGATTTTCTTTCCATTCTGAACAAAAATGTAGACAGCCAGGATTGGAAACAATGGTGCCAGGTTGTGGCGGGTCAATATGATCAATCCTGCCAAGACCGAGCTCAATACAACCTGCCAGGGGCGACGATCTTCCCCGAGAGCGAGAACCATTACCCAGGTAAGCATACAAGCTATCAGAACCTGAGAATTTGCCAAAATATAAATTTTAATAATTGCGGGATCCAGGGCAATAATTAAAAGAGCTACAGCAGCCGCCCACTTTCCTGCCAGACGGCGGGCAACCACCCATACACCCAGGAGGGTCAATAACCCCAGGAATAGGGAGAATAAGCGTCCAACCACCAGACCGGGACCAAACCAAGCCTGTATATAGCCAGGAATGATATATGAAAGAGGGGCATTGTATTGCCAAAGGCCATCACTTTGAAACGGGCGATAGACCCCCCTGGCAAATAAAAGTCCCTGATAAAGGTAGCCCCCTTCATCAACCATCGAACGCTGTCCATATAAATAGATCACCGACTGGACAAGGTATATGGCGCCAGCAAGGATTGACAGGCTGCCAGCCAAAAATGGAAGTGATTTTACCCAGCGCAGCGAGAATCCTTTAATCAATTTCAGGGACTCCGATGATCATCATTACCCAGAACTTCCGCACAGATGAGACATGTACCACAAGCATTCCCCCGGAGAATTTCTTCGTTCACGACTCTGTCTCCCCGAAAATCATAGATCCCATCGACAAATTTCCATACCCTCCCGCACGAGGGGCATAACAAGTTTTGGTCGTGGTTTGTTAAGGGCGACTGTCCGCATTCTGGACACTTGAAAAACATAACCTGGTCAGATGGGACCGGAGTTCCCTGCTCCCCCTTCACCCTCGATCTCAAAAAAATACTTGGGGTAAACTGCCATAACGCCCCTGTCCACTGCAAGAGAGAATCCAGTCCCGCCAAAATTGCAGGAGGAATTGAACGCTTGAGTATATCTATACGAAAGTGAGATACAGCAAGTATCCTTTCGACTGTAAAGCCTTCCTCCTTTAGCCAAGAGGAAATCGCTCGAGGGTGGAAGTCAAAATTGAGCGGTGCAAATTCCACCGGCTCGAATCCAAAAGGGTTCCAAGACTGCATGCGAAGAGCATATCGCAGGATCGCTTTAATATTCCGCTTGTTGGCATATTCCAGGATGAAAGATGCTCCAGGCTGAAGGACGCCACGCACCTGCTTCAATGCGGCAGGTGCATCGGCCATGTGGTGCAAGGTTCGGATCATTGTAGTCGCGTCGAAGAGGTGAGCCACAAATGGCAAGCGATAGATATCGGCAGCAACATAAATATATTTTTCTGAAATCCCCAGACGTTCCTGAGCTTGTTTAAGCTGGGTGCGGGAATAGTCCAGCAGGACGACGCGGTCAAACCCCTGATAACGGGTGGTATTGCGACCTGCACCTGCGCCCAATTCAAGCATCAGAGTGCCGGTGTGGGGAAGCAACCGCTTTAACGCAATCGCTTCACACCTATCCTCATAATCTCGCCCGCCCCTTTCCCAGAAACGAGCCTGGTAGTCGGAGCCCTCGTAATCGCAAACGGGTGGGCGTTTTTCTTCAGATAACATCCTGATCAGGCAAATTTGGACTCCAAACTTCAAACCACGGATTTCATGATCATAAACATGCCAGATGAAACTGTTATGCTGCGACCCTCAAGTTCATACACTATACCCAAATTGCCAGCATTCGTCAAACAAAAATGAATTGCAGGGTTGTGGTATAGTGCAGCCATGCGTCTTCTTTTTGTCGCCGATGGGCGCTCTTCGACTGCGCTTTCCTGGATCCAGACCCGGATAGATAACGGGCACGAGACTCACCTGGTGTCAACATATTCCTGCGAACCACCTGCAGGGTTAGCTTCGTTCCACATTTTGCCAGCAGCGTTTAGCGGGATGGCTGGTACGAGCAGAGGCGGAGCGGGAGTCCGAAACAGCCGTGGGTTTGTCAGACGCTTTCGAAATCTCCTCCTCCCTGCCCGGTACTATCTCGGTCCACTCAGCCTATCCTCCCATCAATCGCATCTGCAAGCCTTAATTGACGATATCCAACCTGACCTTATCCATGCCCTGCGTATCCCGTTTGAGGGAATGCTTGCTACAGTTGCACCAGCAAGAATTCCTCTGGTAATCTCCATTTGGGGAAATGACCTGACACTGCATGCAAAAGGTTCGTTCCTGATGGGCAACCACACACGCCAAACACTGCGCCGAGCAGACGGCTTGATCGCGGATACAGCCCGGGATATCCGCCTGGCGGGGGAATGGGGTTTTGCTGCCGATAGGCCAACGCTGATCGTGCCGGGGGGTGGAGGGGTACGGTTGGATGAAATCGCAAATTCCAGACCTGAAGAGCTACCGGAAGAATTGGCGGATGCCCCCATCATTGTTAACCCACGCGGTCAGCGACCCGGCAGCCTGCGGCAGGATGTATTTTTCCAGTCCATCCCGCTGGTGCTGGAAAATATTCCCGAGGCATTGTTCATTTGTCCCAACCTAGCAGGAGACGCAGAATCTGAAGGGTTGGTGAAGTCATTGGGAATCCAAGCCAACACCAAATTATGGCCCCATATCTCCCGGGGACAAATGTGGACCTTTTAAAAAAGCCAGGGTATTTGTTTCGCCAAGCATTCACGATGGGACACCCAATTCGCTGTTGGAAGCAATGGCCTGCGGGGTTTTCCCGGTGGTTGGCAATATCGAGTCAATGCGGGAATGGATTACACCCGGAGTGAATGGTATGCTGATAGATGCAACCTCCCCGCGCTCAGTTGCCAGAGGGAATTGTTGCAGCCCTGAATGACCCGAAATTGCTGGCTGATGGAAAAATAAAAAACGCCCGCATCATTGCCGAACGCGCTATTTACGAACGATGCACGGCAATGGTGGAGGCGTTTTATTCAAAACTCAAAAGGGGTGCTCTTCCAGCTGCACCCTGAGCCTTTATTATGCGCGGGGGGCGCGCAATGTTTCCAACCGCTCCTGCAATTCAATCCGTTTCGAACCGGCTGCGTTGCGGACATTCGCCGCCAACGAATTAACGCGATCGTTGATCTGATAGCGCAAATCCCTGCCGGCGAGCGGGGCGAAGAGTAAGGCGGCGGCTGCGCCCATAATCCCGCCAATCAGCGTTCCAATTAAAAAGCTAAAAGCACGTCGCATCGTTGCCTCCTGAGAATTCTTTGCTTCTGAATAAACCTATTATAGAACAAAATGAAACCGGATGGAAGATTGCCATAAGAAGCCATTTGTGGAATAATAGACTTGCGCGTATCTATTCGAACGCGACTGCAATCGAAAGCTGACCGTTTCTCATTTTTGTCCAAACCGGCCCCTACCTGAAAGGAGGGTACCATGTCCACGCTTCCCCCAAACCCAAATATCCAAGCTGCACGGAAAAAAATCACTACACTGGCCATCCGCCAAAAAAAGGAACGCGGTGAGCCGATCACCATGTTAACCGGGTACGACTACCCAATGGCATTGGCACTCGATCAGGCTGGAATCGATGCAATCTTAGTTGGCGATTCCCTCGGGATGGTTGTGCTGGGTTATGATAACACTTTACCGGTAACCATGGAAGAAATGCTGCACCACTGCCGTGCGGTGGCGCGAGGCGCCAAGACAGCGCTACTGATCGGTGACATGCCTTTCATGAGCTACCAAGTCTCCACAGAAGAAGCCGTCCGAAATGCTGGCCGATTTTTGCAGGAGGGCGGGATGGAGGCGGTCAAGCTGGAGGGAGGAGGCGAACGTGCGAACGTGGTGCGGGCCATCGTTGGAGCGGGAATCCCAGTGATGGGCCACCTCGGCCTAATCCCACAATCCATCAATATGCTGGGAGGGTTCCGACCGCAGGGACGAAGCGCTGAGTCCGCTGAAAAGTTGCTCCAAGATGCCATCCTATTGGAAGAAGCGGGATGTTTCAGCCTGGTGCTTGAATCCGTTCCAGGAAGGCTGGCTGAAATGGTATCCAAGCGAATCTCCATCCCAACGATCGGAATTGGAGCAGGAGTAGGTTGTGACGGCCAGGTATTGGTGACGCATGACCTGTTGGGGCTCTTCGACCGGTTCACACCCAAGTTCGTACGCAAATATGCAAATCTGCACGAGGAGATGGAGAATGCTTTCAAGGCGTTCATCGCCGACGTGCAAGAGCACAATTTCCCTGCGAAAGAGCATACCGTTGAAATGCCCGACGCTGAATGGGAAGCCCTGGTTCAAAACCTGAAACACTAAGAGCCAGCGGATCCGATGAAAAGCGACTCAATCCTGATCGTGGGCACCGGCGCGCTGGCGACCCTTTTTGCGGCCCGCTTCGCAAAGGCAGGCATATCCGTCACAATGCTCGGCACGTGGGCAGAGGGGTTGACAGTTATAAATGAAAGGGGTGTACAAGTGGAAGGGGAAGAGCGGGCATACCCTGTACGCGCGACAGACAACCCGAATGATTGTAAAGATATGCCCTTTGCCCTGGTGCTGGTCAAGGCGTGGCAAACAGAACGCGCGGCCCAGCAACTAGACAGATTGTCTCCCCGCAGACGGCGTGGTATTGACGCTCCAAAACGGACTTGGAAACGATACCATCCTTGCAGAAATCCTCGGAAAAGAACGGGTCAAGCTCGGTGTGACCACCGTTGGTGCAACCCTGGTTTCACCGGGGATAAGCTGCCTGGGCGGAGAGGGGCCAGTATCTCTAGAACCCCAGCCCAGGCTATCCCCGATCGAAAAGATGATCCGACGAGGCTGGATTTGAAGTGAATATTGTAAATGACCTGCAATCCTTGATTTGGGGAAAACTGGTAGTCAGTTCAGCCCTTAATCCCTTGACGGCATTGCTCAGGGTAAAAAATGGTGAACTCCTCGAGCGATCCTCAGCACGGGAACTCATGGGGGAACTGGCGCTTGAGACTGCCAGGGTGGCAAAAAGCCTGGGGGTACTGCTGCCGTTTTCAGAGCCCGACTCGCGCTGCAGAAGAGGTGGCGCGACAAACCTCAGAAAACCTGTCTTCGATGCTGCAAGATGTCCTAAGGGGTGCGCCAACTGAAATTGATGCAATCAATGGGGCGGTCGTCCAATTGGCGAGACAGAAAAACCTCCAAGTACCAGTGAACAGGACAATCTGGTCGTTGGTAAAAGCCATCCCTGTTCGTGGTAATATTAAGATGTAGACAATTTTTACTTTATTTGGAGGTGTTTGATGAGGAAGTGGTTTTTCGTTTTGGCCATTATGACGGCCATTTGTCTTTCGATTCCTGCGAGGGCGCAGAGCGGGGTGAGCCTGAGTTCCGTGAGCGTGGACATCTGGCCAGAATATGACCAACCGGCGATCCTGGTAATTTATCACCTTTCCATATCAGCGAGCACAACACTTCCAGTATCCATCTCCCTGCACATCCCCGCCCAGGCAGAAGTCTTCGCGGTAGCCAACTCTGATCCTACAAGCGGATTGGTCAATGCCCCATATGACCGGACCGTTGAAGGGTCGCTGGCAACTTTAACACTTACCGCCAATTCGAAAGACGTGCAAGTAGAGTATTACGATAAGCTGGTAAAAAACGGGAATGCGCGACACATCGTTTATGAATGGGCAGGAGATTATGCCGTTGATTCATTTGCGATTGCGATTCAACAGCCCGTTGGCGCAACTGACATGGTAACCAACCCCATCCTGCCTCAAAACCCCACCGCGCAAGATGGTTTCGTTTATTTTCAATCTGCTTCCCAACCATTGTCAGCGGGGCAAACTTACACCCTGACAGCTGATTACAATAAAATCACGGATGCTTTAAGTACGACTGGCCTTCCCGTACAACCCACCCAGCCACTTACATCAAACACCCCAGGCAGAGTCACAATGAGTGCTGTGCTGCCCTGGGTATTAGCGGGGGTTGGGGGGGCGCTTATCATTTTCGGAATCGTGGGCGGAATTTATATGTGGAGAAACGGCACACGCCGATCCTCCATCGGTCGCAAACGCCATGCTCAAGCTCAACAGACCAGCGATAGCGAGGCGATCTACTGCCCCCAATGCGGTAAACGCGCCCAACCCGGCGACGTATTTTGCAGGACCTGCGGCATGCGTTTACAGAAAGATGAATAGGGCAGGTTGCGTAAAGGCTTCCTGAAGTGAATATCTCCCCGATCATCCCGATCTATTTCTTTTATGGATTGGCATTCTTTAGCATGGGCCTATTGGTCATGGTCGAAGGCGGGCGGTCGTCTGATGCCCGCCTTCGCCGCGCGTTACGTCCCCTGGCTGCATTTGGGCTGGTCCACGCGGTAAACGAATGGCTGGAGATGTTCGATGCAATTGCCCTGCAGGGTGGACATGTTACTCCTGACTGGCTATCGGGTATCCGGCTGGTGACCCTGGCGTTTTCATTCATTTCGCTGGCGGCATTTGGCAGTTACCTGCTAGTAGTCTCCCGGACGGCATGGCGATTAATCCTGCTAGTCCCCTTAGGGTTGGAAGGGATTTGGGTTCTCGGACTGATCATCCTGAAAGGACACTATTCCCTCCCGATCTTATGGAACGTGGCAGACGTGTGGACGCGCTACTCGTTAGCCATCCCGGCAGCCTTGCTAGCAGCAATCGGGCTGGTGGTGCAGCAGCGTGTGTTCCGCCAGGCAGGACTCATATCCTTTGGGCGGGACGCCTTATGGGCAGCGGTAGCTTTCAGTTGGTACGGCCTGGTTGGGCAGTTATTCGTGCAATCTTCCCCGCTTCCCCCTTCAAACGTAATTAATGACGTCCTTTTCAACAACCTGGCGGGGATCCCGGTGCAATTATTCCGTGCCATCATGGCAGGGGTGGCAGCCTTCTTTGTGGTCCGGTTCCTGCGCGCCTTCCAAGTTGAAAATGAAAGCCAAATTGCCAGTTTGCAGGAGGCCCGGCTGAAGGAAGCGAAACAACGCGAAGTCCCTGCGGCGTGAATTGTACAAGCGCGTGGTATCTGCCCAAGAATCGGAACGCCAAAGGATAGCGCGTGAGCTGCACGATGAGACAGGCCAAGCCCTAACGGCGATCGGGCTGGGCTTGCGCGGGTTGACAGGATCGTTGAGTACATCAAACATGGAGCGCACAAAAAAGAATTTACACCAATTGGAGCTTTTGACCACGCATTCCCTGGACGAGCTGCAACGCCTGATCGCAGATTTGCGGCCATCCCACCTGGATGATCTTGGGCTTTCGTCAGCAATGCGCTGGTATGCAAGTACCCTCCAGGAACGCGTAAACCTAGTAGTGCACGTGGAGATCGTCGGGGAAGAACGAGCGGTGGCTTCGCCCGTCAAGATCGCACTTTTCCGAATTGCGCAGGAAGCTTTAACTAATGTCGTAAAACATGCACAAGCCAAAACCGCCCAGGTGACCCTAACATATGCCGATAAAGCTGTATTTGTGCGGGTGACAGATGATGGCAAGGGTTTCGACATGGATGCAGCGGGATCAGCCAAACGAGTTTCGTGGGGGTTAAAGGGGATGGAGGAACGAACCTCCTCCTGGGAGGAAGGTTCGATGTCCAATCACGGCCCGGACATGGAACAACCGTGGAAGTATCGATCCCCTATTTACAGGAGGAAGCAGATGAAAATTCGCCTGCTGCTGGTTGACGACCACCAGGTAGTTCGATCGGGTCTGAGAATGCTGCTCGCCAGCGAAAGTGATGTGGAGATCGTTGGGGAAGCTGGTACCGCCCGCGAAGCGCTTGAGGCTGTGCGACAGTTAAAGCCAACGGTGGTGCTGATGGATATCGAACTCCCGGACCTTTCAGGCATCGAGGCGACGCGCGAGATCAAACGAACCAATCCGGAAGTGGCGGTGGTGGCGTTGACCATTCACGAGGATGAAGAGTATTTTTTCAAGATGCTGGAAGCGGGAGCGGGTGGGTACGTTCCAAAACGCGCCGCCCCAGAAGAGTTATTGACTGCGATCCGGGCGGCAGCAGCCGGGGAAGTGTACCTGTACCCATCCATGGCAAAATTACTGGTCAAAGATTACCTGGCCCAGGAACGCGGTTCGGATGCAGCTTCCACCCTGGATGGATTGACCGACCGCGAGCAGGAGGTGCTGCGTTACCTGGCGGAGGGAGCCGATAACGAGGAGATCGCGACAGCCCTGGTCATCAGCGACAAGACAGTGGCAAGACACCGCGAAAATATCATGCATAAACTTGGGTTGCACTCTAGAGCCGAGTTGGTCCGCTATGCCATCCGCAAAGGGATCATAAAACCTTAACTCAGAGCAACCTTTTATATTTATTCATTTTGCAGCCTGCTGGAAGCCCAGCAGGCTTTTCTTTGGGGCGAATGACACAATATCACCCCAATGGTTCTTTTTCATGTGGGGTGCAACCAGTATTTTCAAGAAGGTCAGATCAAATCCGTGGGGTGCCGTTCCCATAAGAAAGATAGGATGCCTGCCGAATTGTTATTGTTGGTTCAAAGGGATAAACTGATAGTGAAAATAGGAACAATAGAAAAGGAGGCACCCCATGAAAAGCTTACTGATCATTTCCTTCCTCACGATCCTGCGACTTGGCATCCCCACGACCATCCTTCTGCTACTCGGCGAGGCTATAAAACATCGATACGAAAATATACGCAATACATGAGGCTCTTAATGGATACTGTCTTGACGTTCGGGCTTGGCCTGCTCTTACGGATAGGGATCCCTGTGGGGATTTCCGTCCTGATCTTCTTCCTTTTACGACAGCTTGACAACCGCTGGCAGAAAGAAGCCCAGGCCATACCGGTCATCCCTTCCCAGCGGCCCTGCTGGGAAATCAAAGGGTGCAGTGAGCAGGCACGCAAGGACTGCCCGGCAGCATCACAAGCAAAACTCCCCTGCTGGCAATTATTCCGGACCAAAAACGGATTGCTACGGGAAGAATGCCTGGGATGCGATGTGTTCCACCTGGCGCCGTCCCCAGTTCAACCATAATCACCAAATAATCGAGGAGAATCAATTATGAAATTAATGAGACGTTTTTCCGCTGCCATCCTGTTCTCCCTTTTTATTACAGGAGCGACTTACATAATCGCCAAAGCCGGGGCGGAACCAAGTGGACCCGCACAGCAACCAGCTGCGACCCAGGTGGCGATTGCGACCGACCAAATCCAAGCCAAACAGGAAATTGCATGCAGCACATGTCACTCAAAATTCACGGATGCCGTGCAAGGGGGCACCCATGGTCATGCGATCAGCGACCCCATAGTTTAATCAAATGTGGACTGACCAAGGGAAGCCGGGAGCCTGCCTGGTGTGCCATGTGACCGGATACGACCCAGCCCAAGGAACATGGAAAGAAGACGGCGTATCCTGTGAAGCCTGCCATGGACCGGTGCCGGCCAACCATTCCTCCGACCCAGTTGCCAACCCGGTGTCAGTTGACCGAACCAGCGACCTGTGTGGGAAATGCCACAGTGGTGATCGTTTCAACGTGCAAGACTGGCAGTCCAGCACGCATTTCCAGCGCGGGATGACCTGTACCGTCTGCCATGATCCGCACTCAGCAACCTTAAAGACAGTGCAAGGACAGGAAAATGTAGGACCATCAGCATTATGCATTAACTGTCACAGCGAAGTATCCATGGCCTTCCCGTATTCCAAGCACAACCAGGCGGGTGTAAGCTGCGTAGACTGCCACCTGCGCCATTTCACAGTTGGCACCAACGATATCCATGCCATACCCGATCATAGTTTTACCGCCAGCATAACCACCTGCTCTGCGTGCCATGCCGACCAAATGCACGCTCAACCCACTCAAACCACGGTTGGCCAAGATGCGGAAGTCATCCTGCCGGAAAGCACTCCCGTCTCCGGAGAGGCTTCCAGTAAACCCTCACCAGTCAGCCCGCTTGGGTTTGCCGGACTGGCAGGCTTATTCGGCCTGGCTGGCGGAATGGTCCTGCAGCCCTGGCTGGAAAAGGCTTACCGCAACCTGAATAAAAAGGGGAATAAAAAATGAGCGACATTAAAATCAACCGCAGAGATTTTATAAAAATCACCGTGGTGGGGGCAGCGGTACTCGCGGGTTCCCAAGTCTTCCGAAAGGTGGAGGCCCTCGAAACGAGCACACCTGGCGGTCGCAAATGGGCCATGGTGGTCGATCAATCCAAATGTACCGGTTGCGGTTACTGCACCCTGGCATGCAGAGCGCACAATGATATTCCACCCGAAATCTCCTGGAACGTGGTTTCCAAAACAGGAACCGTAGGTGCACAGGACGTCTACATTGCACGTCCATGCATGCAGTGTGAACATGCACCTTGCGTGGATGTCTGCCCGGTACGCGCAAGTACTTACCGCCCGGATGGAATTGTCCAGATGGATTACGACCGATGCATTGGATGCCGTTATTGCGAAATCGCCTGTCCGTACGGTGCGAGATCCTTTAACTGGAAGCAATTTGATGGTGCAAACCCATCGGTGCCAGAATGGGGGCAGCCGGAAATTGCCCGGCGTCCACGTGGTGTTGTGGAGAAATGTTCGTTCTGCTATCAACGCATTGACCGGGGCCTGGCACTTGGTTTAATCCCAGGAGTTGACGTGGATGCAACCCCGGCCTGCGCGGTTGTATGCCCAGTGGGTGCGCGTCAATTTGGCGACTTGAACGATCCCGAATCGAACGTCAGTAAATTGTTGCATGGACGAACTTCGTACCGTCTGCGCGAAGACCTGGGTACTGCGCCAAGGGTGTATTACCTACCCGCGACCGAGGAGCCACAATCATGAAGAAAATCAAACTCCCCAAATTTACCCCCTGGATGGCCTGGATTAGCATCCTCACCGTATTCCTGGCAGGGGGCGTAACCGCTGGAATCATGGTCTTGTGGAAGGGCCTTTGGCTAACCAACCTGAGTGATAAAGTCCCCTGGGGCCTGTGGATCACCATCGACCTTTCCTCCATCGCCGTAAGCGCCGGAGCCTTCAGCCTGTGTGCAGTAGTCTATCTTTTAGGGCTCAAAAGATACCAGGCAGTTGCCCGAACCGCGACTTTCATCGGATTGATCGGGTACACGATGGCGGTATTAACCCTTCTGCTTGACATCGGCCGCCCGGACCGGTTCTGGCATTCCATGATCTATTGGAACAAGCATTCGCTGCTCTGGGAAGTGACCATGTGCGTCACCTTATACCTGGCGGTACTGGCCCTTGAAGCCCTGCCCATTTTCGCCGGGTTCAGTTGGCTGCGCAGCCACTTTCCAAAACTAGCCGCGAAAATGTCGAGCGTGCATCATTTCGCTCCATACCTGGCAATTGCCGGACTGGCACTTTCCATGCTACACCAGAGCTCCCTGGGTGCCCTTTATGGAGTGCTGAAAGCCCGTCCACTGTGGTACCGGCCTGACATTTCGGTACTATTCATTATTTCAGCGATCGCGGCGGGGATGGCGCTGACCGTGTTCTCATCGATGATCTCAGCACGGCTGACAAACCATGCGAATGTGGATAACAATGTCCTTGACCGGGTTGCACACATCATTGGCTGGGTATTGGTAGTTTACTTGTACTTCCGCTTCTGGGATGCCCTGTCAATGACTTACACCTACGAACCCGGACGGACAGAAGGCCTGCAAATGCTTACCGGAGGAGCACTATCCTTCAATTTTTGGATAGGCGAGATCCTGCTGGGCGCGGTCATCCCGATCATCCTGCTGCTCAACAAGCGAACGCGCTGCCATGCCTCTCTGGAGGATGCTCGCCATGGTTTTGGTGGTTGGCGGAGTGGTTGCGTACCGGTGGGATACAAACCTATCGGGATTGCTGATCTTCCTTTCCTACCTCCCAGGCGAACCCTCGGTGGCGTATGCAGCATATACCCCATCATTGATCGAAGCCCTGACCGGTGCAGGGATCATCAGTTACGGTTTGCTGGCTTTCTCCCTGGGAGTCAAATACCTGAAAGTTGTGGACCACAATGTTGCGAACATCCATGTGGTGGAACCAAAGGTGGTAGAAGCAATCCCTGTGCCAGGAGATTAGTATTCGCTTTTGAAAATCAAATGGGTCCCCATCCATGGTGACCCAATAATCATACTGGTAACCCATAAAAAATGACCCATCCTAAAAAAGGATGGGTCATTTTGTTTGGTCAACTACCTATGATCAGCTAATTACTTGGCGAAGACTTCCAGGGCTGCATCTACCAAAGCCTCGGCATATGGCATATTGTGAGCGCCATTACTCTTGTCTTCGACTACGATGTACTGGTAATTCCAGAGGGCAATTGCCTGTGCCTCAGGGTAATTCGCAGCTACGATGGAACCATCTTCTTTAAGCAAGCCGGCTTTGACCAAGTCTGCTTTGAGCGTAGCGAGCTTGGCATCAAGCTCAGTCTGAGCACCATTCATATTGAAATCGGTGGCATCCGCGTGGCAGGCAACACAAGCTGTAACCTGCGGAGTGAATGTGTGGTTAGCATCAGGACCAACACCGCCCATATGACAACCCACGCAGGTATCTTTTACCGTTGTGTAGTGCGGGCTCGGGGAACCTGTCACATCCCCTGCGCCGCCGACACCCAGGAGCATGTCACTCTGAGGACCATGATGCGGGCCAAAGCGTGAGTTCACAGCAACCGTACCATCCGCTGCGACTGCAGGAAGCAGGCGGCGGGCCTGGTGGCAGTTGACACACAGATTGCCAGCACCACCGTCAAAGGTCGTGCCGGTGGCATACATTGACACCGCCGCAACAGATGTCAGTTCAAAGTCGGACTTTGCATAGGTGGTATGGATCTTATGGCATGTGCGGCAATCCTGCTGGGTGGGGTTCGCGTCAGCAAGAGATTTGTCGGGAGTTAGACCACCGGCAAGGTCGGTAAGGAAAGCGCTACCGGAGTGGCAGCCAGCACAACCATCTTCTCTTCCCTCTGCTGCGAACGCCGTACCACTTCCGTGAAGGGAGGTCGCCCAAGCTTCTGCTTTACTTGATATCAAATTTGTATTGTTGTGACATTGAGTGCAAGCCAAATCAGCAGCAGCTGGGGCTACACCGGCAGGACCCTGTGGGCCAACAGGGCCAGCAGGACCGGCAGGACCTACAGAGCCAGCAGGTCCAGCGCAGGCTGACAACACAAAGGCTGCGGCAGCCAGTACAGCAACGATAAACAATACTTTCTTAATAGACATTTCTTCATTCTCCTGATAATGATATAGTGTTGCTAGAGTGAGGGAACCATAAGGGTGATTATGGGTTTCGGCACCTCCTGCCATTGTGTTATTTGACACAATCAATATTAGATTAGTAGCACATTAGAATTATATCATTGGGCTGAAAACCCCAAGCCACTCATCTGTCACATTGAATCGTGATAAATGTCACTACCTGTGAGTGCCAAATTTTCCGATGGTGAAAATTATTAAATCAGCCGCCCGGGAGCGGCTGATTTAATATCCGAACCATTCCTATTTTTCCAATGCTCCAGCGTTGATCCAGGCGATGATAACCTGAATCTCAGCGTCTGATAATTTGCCTGTGGGAGGCATAATTGATCCAGCCTGCTGAGTCCCCTGGAGTTTTTGCACGAGCAGACTGTTTGCCGCATCTCCGGGAATGATGACCGGTCCATGTGTACCAGTGGTCATCACGCTAGAATAACTGGAAGCTGTCCAGCCCCCCATCGACCCATGGCAAGCGCTGCATTTGGCAGCCAAGATCGGCAATATAGAAGAATCAAAAGTAGGTGTTCCGCCTGCAGGTGTCGCTGTGGGGACAGTGGATAACCCGCGAATATATTGGACCAGTTGGGTAATCTGATCGGGAGAGAGTAATTTTCCCCACGCAATCATGGGAGAATAGGCAAGATCGAGATTACTGATGGCGTCAAAGATATTCTTGTCAGTGCTGGATTGTTGATATTCAGGGGTATTCAGTGCCGGCGCGGAACCGCCTTCCCCGGAGGGTCCATGACATTGAGCACACAGGTTGGCATATATTTCCGCAGAAGAAAGACCCGAAGGAATTGGAGTTGGCGTGGGTGGGGGTGTGGGTTCAATCACCAGCGGATTCGCTTCCCAGGATCGAACAAAGGCAACGATGGCGTCAATCTCATCATCGCTCAACAAACCACCTGAAGCTGAACCGAAAGGAGGCATACCCAGATCAGACTGCCCCTGAGCGATGATGGCGCAAATCGTGGTGTCATCCCGTGTCTGCAGAAATGAGGCAGTGCTAATAGGTGGAATGGTACCCCCTGCACCCGATGGGTTTGGTCCGCCCTGACCAAATTCCCCATGACAGGAGGCACAATTCTGTGCGAACAACCCCTGCCCAACCTGGAGGGGAGAACCCTGTGCAGCCTGGAAGGTGTACTGCACCAAGGCATCCAGCTGTTCGGAGGTCAGGATCTGTCCCCAAATGGGCATGGTTTGATGTGCGCCTCCAGCCGAAATTGCCTGGCGTGCCTGATCAACACTTGTCTCAACCGGGATGCGACTCCCATGACAAGTAGTACAGTTCTGGTCAAACAAGGTCTTGGCAGACTGATTCCCAGCAGGGTCGACAACATACTTGGAAAGAGCGTCGATCTGATCGGCGGTCAACTTTTCTTTCCAAGGCGGCATTTCAAGGTGAAGACCGCCCTGGCTAATCAAGGTGCGCAGATCACTTTCAGAACCAGAAAAGGCAACAGATTCGCCGTGGCAGGGCGAACAATTGACCGCAAATAACCTGGCACCATCCGGAGCGACCAGAAAATTCAACAGGCGGGTGCGTTCCTGGGCATTCATCACAGCAGACCAGTCGGGGATCGTGAGATTGGCGTGAGGAGCATAAGTTGCCCCTTCATCCAAAGACTTCTTAAGTTCCAATGGGTTGATCGCGACCAGATCCGTGGCTGCATGGCAGGCACCGCAATTCTGTGTAAAGAGGGCACTGCCACCGGGGGATAGGATAAATCCAACCAGAGCATCGATTTGATCCGTCGAAAGATCAGAACCCCAAGCTGGCATGCCTTCATGCTTTCCCTGAGCGATGACATCATGCAAGTTTGTCCCTGGGGGAACAACAATTGAATCGCCATGGCAGGAAGCACAGTTTGCCGCATATAGAGCCGCGGTCTGATCCCCTGAAGTGAGTGCGACAGGGGGAGGTGCTTCAAGAGAAGCCTGGATAGTCAAAAAACCAACAGCAACCACAGCGAACAACGTCACACCGGTAACCAGCGGTCTATCGAGGAAATGCCGACGGGTGCCGCGATCCAGGAAGGGTAGGAGGAAAAGGACCAGGATAGCCAAGGTGGGGATAATAATCACCCCGACCACTTCAAGTTTTCCCGGGAAATATTTCAATAGCTGGAACAGAAAAAGGAAATACCATTCCGGGCGAGGAGTATACGTTGTATCAGCCGGGTTGGCACGCGCTTCCAGGGGTGCCCCGAGGAAATAAGCCAAGGCAATCAGCAATAGGAACACACCAAATGACACAATCGCATCCGAGAATATAATATCCGGAAAGAAGGGAACCCCTTTTTTCTTTGCTTCCTGGTATTTTTCCAGGGTTTCTTTTTTCTCCTGCTCCTTCATTGTTTGCGACCCTCCTTCCTGGGGATCTCGCTGATGCCATTCCGAATCACCAAAAAGAGATGGGTGCCAACCAGGAGTAACAGGGTGGCAGGCAGGACCCAAACATGGGCCCCAAAAAAGCGAGCCAGAGTGACTGCGGAAAGGTCATCACCGCCGCGCATGATGCGCAAAATCCAATTCCCCAAAAATGGAACGACGCCAGCAATGCGAGTTCCGACCGTGGTAGCCCAATACGATTTCTGATCCCAAGGCAATAGATACCCGGTAAATCCAAAACCGATCACCACCAGGAGGAGAACAACGCCCGTCATCCAGGTAACTTCACGCGGGTATTTATAGGCACCATAAATGATCACGCGCAACATATGCAAAACCACCAAAACTACCATGACGCTTGCCCCCCAATGGTGCAAGCCGCGGATAAGCCACCCGCCGGCAACCTGGGTGGTTATATACTGAACGCTATCATAGGCGTGATCGGGAGTGGGGACATAGTAGATCGTCAATAGGATGCCGGTGATCGCTTGATTTAGGGCGACAAATAATGTTGCACTGCCCAAGGTGTAGAACCAGTTCACCTTTGGGACTTTTCTCAGGAATATTGTTTCCCATACTGAGCGCCACCCGATGCGTTCATCCATCCAATTACCAAAGCGTGTCAGCATGGTCAGCCTCCCAGGATGAATAATTGATCGTTCTCAACCTTGGTTTGAAATCTATCCAATGGTCGAGGGGGAGGTCCAGAAACAACATTTCCCTGCTTGTCATACACTCCGTTGTGACAGGGGCAAAAATATTGGTCCTGTTCAGCTATCCAGCGTATGCGACAACCCAGGTGGGTACATACATTGGACATTGCCACGAAATCACGCCCATCTTCCGTAAGGACATATACCGAGAGTTCTTCCTGATTTACAATCCATCCGGTCTGACGGGAGATGTTCACTTTAAAAAGGGTTGGTTTTCCCAGTTCGACCTTGGATACCCCCCCGAGTTGGATCCACTGCTGCGCCTGACTTTTGGCGAGGGCAGGTGCCACTACGTAAGCAATGGCTGGGATCCCATATCCCAACCCTATCAACCCACCGAGAGCACCAATAGTCAGTTTCATGAAATCCCGGCGCGTTAATACTTTTTTCTCTTTATGCTCCATTTTTCAGCTCCTTTGGCAAGGTATACCGATCAATTATTTTTCAAGTGCATTGGCATCAATCCATTGTTTTACAAGGGCCAACTCCTCAACGCTAAGATTAGCAAAGTGCTGTCCACTTTGGACCTGTACCAATTTGCTCCCTGACGAATCACCAGGCACGATCACGGGACCATTTACACTCCCTTTCATTGTGCTGATGTAGGTTGAAAGATCAAGACCGGCTGGTGCGCCGGGTCCGCTGTGACAAGCGATGCAATGAGCCGAAAAAATCGGGCTAATATTCGCATTAAAGGTGGGAGTGCCATTCACCGGAGCAAGGGTTGGCGCCGGGGTAGAGACAGGTATTTGCGGTTGAAGTATAACCCTTAATGCGGGAGCATCAAAACCAGCGTACGTAAAGTTGGTACCATGACAGGCGCTATTCGAGCAAAACGAAGTATTGGATGTGCCCCCTGGATCTGCCGTGGTGTGGCAATTGGCACAGGTTGCGTCGATAGAGCTATTATGCAAGCTTATCCAATTGGGATTCAGGTGCGAACCGGGTTCCTGCCCACGACTGATCTCAATGCTGGAGACAAAGTCTTTTGACGTTGCCACAACCGGGATGGAATGACACAGGTTGCATTCCAACCGGATAGCTTGCTGCTGGGAATCCAAATGCTTGCCATCATGGCAACGGAAGCAACCTGGGGAGTTGATATGACCAAGGTTATTGGGATGGGTAGTCCAATCGACCTTCTGATCAACAAAGACAGTCTGGTCGTAAATCGTTTGAAGTTCAGTTATGGCGGTAGAAATCACCTGCATATTTTTTGCATAAAAATCCGGATAATATTGTGTGTAATAATTTTTAACGCCAGCGATGCCCGACATTGCTTCAGCCTGCGAGGTATAAGGAACGCTCAGAACCTCCACAGCCTTCTTGCGGATCTCGGGGATGGCGGGTGAAATCAAGCCGGCTCCCATGGCAGTGTCAACCGAATCAGCCGGCAGACGGAAATCATGAGTCACCCGGTTGTGGCAGGTAATACAGTCCATCACCTTGAGGTCGCTTTCCTTAATCGTGGAAGGATCGAAATTGGCGGTGATATCCACATATTCGGTAGTGGTGCCATCATCGTTATATACCCGGATGTAGGGGATGTTTTGGCTCAATGGATCGGTGGTGTAATATTCCACTTTGCTTAGGACGTGCCAATGGATGCCCTTCCCCAGACCCTGCTCCTTAGCGCCTCCACCGGTTTTCATAACAAGGTAAATATTAAACGGAGTGTTATTCAGATCATCCTTGAAGTGATTTATTTGGAGAAGGCTATCAGCAGAAAACGCTTTTGGCTGGTGGCATTTCTCACAGGTTTCAAGCGCTGGACGTGAGCGACTGGCCATGATTGGAAATGTATACGTGTGAAAGACATAGGAGTAGACTTCATACACATCCTCGGTTTTCCGGGTTAATTGGATCCCCAGAAAACTGCGCCCGATATGACATTCGGTGCAATAAACATTGGCATGCGGAGAGACCAGGTAGGCTGCATTTTGAGGCGGCATCGTATGACAGGAAGTACCACAGAAGCCAGGTGAATTGGTATAGTCCCAGCCAACTATCCCACCAATGAGGACTGACAACGATAGAATTCCTAAAATAGCATAGGGGAGAACGCGCAGCGAGGCTGGGGTACCCGCAGGCGGGAAAAAAAAGTGTTTCAACCCTTTCCATATTTTTTTCATATACTCCTCCAAATAAAACCATGGCCTGGAATATTAATATATCCAGACCATGATATTGTATTATTTAAACAGCTATTTCTCAAGGGCTCCGGCGTCAATCCAATTTTTTACGGCGGATAATTCATCAGGAGATAATTGACCCGGATGACCTCCGGTAGTTTGCACCAGAACAAGCTTGCTATTGGCAGAATCCCCAGGGACAATCACAGGTCCATCAGAACCACCTCGCATCGCGTCTGCGTAGGTGGCAAGCGACAAGCCCTTGGTAGCCAGGGTTGCATTATGACACAACGAACATTTCGCCTGGAAAATCGCCGAGATGGATGCATCCCAGGATAAATTTCCCGATGGAATAGCAGAGGCGACGACTGTTGGGACTGGAGTGGGAGTCTGAGGAACATAGACCGGAACATCATTTGAGATTGGAAGAACGGTAGTAATGGCTGTCTTTTCGCCGCCGATAAAACCGTAAATTCCAACAAGCATTGCCACCGCCAAAACACCAGCAACCGGGTAGTAAAATGCCTGACGCCTGCGAATGGTTTTTGGATCCACCTGGCGAGTAGCTATCCCAGCCTTTATGTCAGCCAATTCAAGGGGGTGTTCATGGAGCATTTCTTCTTCCGTTTGTTTCCCAGTGAACATGGCTTTATTGAACCGTTTCAAGTGAACCCCGTACATATGCCAGACTACAATCGCCATTACAGCAAGAAGAGCTTCTCCACCATGAGCAGCCTTGGAGGCAGGAATAATTTCGCCGGGGAGGAACCTGGCAGTGGTGATGGGATTCCACATCATGAAGCCGGTAATCCCCATAATCACGGTTCCCCAAATCAAAGCCCAGTATTCCGCCTTTTCTTCGAAGGTATAGCGTCCCATCTGGGGACGTTTTTTGGAAATGCCCAAGTTATACGCGAAAGCCTGGACATGCATCTTTCACGTCCTGGACGCCCGGTAACATGGTCAAACGTGTGCGACGGACGAATATCTGATACCCCATGTCGAGGATGTGGTACACCGCAATTAGCATCAATACAATGGCGCAAACATGGTGGATCAGGCGTATCGTATCAATTCCACCAAAAAAGCCGATCATCGCCTGCGCCCAACCAGCGGTGGAAAATTTCTGAGGCAGACCAGTTACTCCAAGAAGGGTGAATGAAGTCAACAATAAAGCGTGTTCAATGCGCTGGACCCAATGAAAACGCACATACTCGTGGGTGATCTTTTTCGGGGAACGAACCGGCTGCTTTCCTGGATTCTTAGCGCTCATGCTTGTTTTCCTCCTCGGAGGCGTTCGATCAACCGCCGAATAATATCGCTAACCACAAAAATTCCCATGGAACCGATCACTGCAGGGATGAAGAATTTATAGAATAGATTCACGTAGTAAACGATCGGGTAATGGCTGGGGCTGGGAATGTAATGGCTCATCCAGGCATCCGGAAAATTGGTATTAGCACCCGGATGACAACGCTGGCAAGCCAGAAGGAGATTTTGCTTCATTTGAAGCCCGTATACCGGGTCATCGACTTGCTTGATATCATGGACACCATGGCAGTCGAAGCAAACCGGTTTATTGGTGACCTGATCGGGAGATAATTTCTCGAATAGGGTAACGGTCGTGCCGTGGAAATCGGCGACATAAGTGTTCAGCACCTGGGTGGGAATCCCGTATTTATCCATAATGGCAGGATCGGTATGGCATTTCGCACAGATTTGGGGCGACCGGAGCCTGAATGCGGTGGTTGTGGGATCTCCAATATTATGCACCCCGTGACAATCAATACAGGTCGGAACATCGGTATTGCCTTGCTGGGTTAGTGCAGCACCATGGACGCTCTGTTTGTAAGTATCATAAATTGCACTATGACAGCGCGCACATATTTCAGGAATGCTTAAGCGGGCTTCAGGGAGTAGTTTCCCGGTTGAGTCCGTTATTACCGGCTGTGAATGGGGATTATGACAATCCGTGCATATGGCTGCATTCGAATTCCCCGCAGCAACCGCCTTCATATGAACTGAGTCAAGAGTTTTATTGTATTGTTCCTGGTGGCATTTCTGGCAAATTGTGTACATTTGCATAGAAAAGGCCCGCAAGGTTTGAACCTGCAAATCCGGATGTGGGAAGGTATCAATATTCGCGTGGCAATCGCTGCAGGCGATATCCTTGTGGGCAGATCCATTAAAATGATCTGTATCAATCGTAAGAGAAAGCGTTTCCCCGCTGGGTAAAGTAGCTGACAACCCAGGTTTGCTGTGGCAAAACAAGCAGGCTGCGTTGTCCGGTAAACCCCTTGATGCCACAATCGGAATTTGAATTGGGGTGGAGACCGAAAAAGCTTCCACGGGTCTAACCAATCCAACCAGGGCGAATGCCACCAGTGCGAACCCGAAAACCAGGATCACTACATTAAGGTGGCGATTTTTTTTAATCCTTTGCATGACCTACTCCTGCGGCAAAATTTCTGGATGATAGCAACCGGTTTTTTTTCGTCAAAATAGTGGAGACTGCTTACCAAAAAGGACAATCTCTATTCAATTCCCAGGCTCAAGAGCATTTATCTTTTTTAGAATTGCCAGCAAATTCTTTTTGAAAATCCGATCGGAACTGGATGATGATGAACAATGAAATAAGGACCAATGAAGGTATTGCCTTGGGTTATGCCTGTATCACCACCCCAATAACTGTTGGGGCAATAAATCCAATAGTTGGGTTTATAACCCCAACAATGATTAAAATCAAGTGAAAGATGAGACAAAGTATCGTGACAATCATCACTATCTATCCGTGATAATATGCACAATTGTAGAATTAATATTGGTGTAAAATACCCAATGAGACAGGGAATATGTCTAGTCAAACCTTCGACATGGTATTGCTGGTTGTATATTTTGCTTATGGGCTTGCCTTTTTTGGCATGGGGCTCACGCTGGCTCTGGAATCAGAGCGTTCCCCTGCCCTGGCAGATGCGCGCCTGCTCCGTCCGTTAGCTGCGTTCGGAATGATCCATGGGGTGCACGAATGGCTCGATTCGTATTTGCTGCAACCTATTGCGGGAGGAATCCAATTACCCGCCTGGGTTCTCTGGTTGCGGCTTGGGCTGCTGGTTGGGTCGTTTAGTGCCCTATTGATCTATGGCATCTTAACCCTGCGAGCGCATCCCCTAAAACCCGGCATTTTTACCTATGCTTTTTGGGTAGTATTGATACTTTATGTGCTTGGGATCCTAACCAGTGCCATTTTTACCTACCGCACCGGTACCACCCTGCTCGTTAATCTTTACGATGTCCTGTGCCGGTATCTGTTGGCAGTCCCAGCTGCAGTCCTGGCAGCCGTAAGTCTTCGGGCTGAAGCGATCAGTGCAGCGAATTTGAACCGCAGGCGAGTGATGACACTTCCTTACCTTAGCGGCAATCGGCTTTGGACTTTACGCCCTGACGCAATTATTTGTCCCGGCAATCGACATGTTTCCAGCGCGAATCTTAAAATTCAACCACTTTCTGGATATTTTCGGGTTTTCCTATTCAAGTTCTCAGGGCTATCTTAGCTGTGATCATCACGCTAAGCTTATTAAAGAGCCACCCAATTGGTAGAGAAGGAAAGACAACAGCAGCTATTTGCAGCACAACAAGAACGGCTAGATGCGTTGGAACGTATCCAGGAAGAACTGACTGCGAGAGAAGTGCTGAGGCGCGAATTACTGCGCCATACCGTACGAGCGCAGGAAGAAGAACGGTCCCGGATTGCGCGCGAGCTCCATGACGAGACCTCGCAGGTCCTGACTGCCTTTTCGCTAGACCTGGCAACTTTGCGGACGGTTATCTGCGACCGTGCGGAGGTTAATACCCTTGTAACAAGACTCCAGGACCTGAGCAAGCAGATGTCCCAGGGCCTTTATCGACTGGTTCACGATCTTCGACCCGTGCAGCTCGATGACCTTGGGTTGGTTCCGGCATTGGAATACCTGAAAGACGACAGTGCGCCAGCGGGATTAGAAGTCGGAATAAAAATCCAAGGAAAAGTACGGCGTCTTGATTCTGTCATTGAAACTGTGCTTTTTAGAGTTGCACAAGAAGCATTACACAATATTATCCGTCATGCACAAGTGGGACAAGCGCAGATCACCCTGGTGTACCAGCCGCAAGAAATCACGTTAAAGGTCGAAGATTTTGGAGCCGGCTTTAACCCCGTGCAGTCTTTTGCTCCACCGAGGGGCTGGGGATTAGCTGGAATGCGGGAGCGAATTGAATCAGTTGGAGGAACGCTTGCAATTGAATCAGAACCTGGGAAAGGTACGATCGTTGAAGTTGCAGTGCCTGTTTTTGACATCCTACCCTAGTCATTATACAAAAGGAAGAACAACACCATGAAAAAAATTCGATTAATGCTCGTAGATGATCATGAGGTGGTACGTGTAGGATTAAAAAACTTCCTGCAAACCCAAGAAGACTTCGAGGTGGTGGCTGAAGCCAGCAATGGTGAGGAAGCAGTAAACCAAGCCATGGTAATGCATCCAGACATCATCCTGATGGACATTACCATGCCGGGGGTGGATGGATTAGAAGCCACGCGGCGATTACGGGTTTTGTGCCCCCAATGCCTGATCCTTGCCTTGACCGTCCACGACGATAAACAATATTTCATGCAAATGCTGGCAGCAGGTGCATCAGGCTATATCACCAAACAAGCCGCCGGAGATGATCTGATTTCAGCCATCCATGCAATCTCCGGCCGGTAATGTTTTTCTACAGCCTGCCCTAGCACGCTGGCTGCTTGAAGATTATCAACGCCTGTCCCGCCAGAGCTCCCAAACCCAGCACTCGATCCAAGCTGAAGTGGGAGAGATGAATGTTATCGGATTGGACGTTTTAAGCCAGCGTGAGCGCCAGGTTCTTGAATTGGTTGCACATGGATCCAATAACCAGGAGATCGGTCAGCAACTTACCTTGAGTCCCAAAACGATCGCCAGGCACAGGGAAAGAATCATGCATAAACTCAACATGCATTCCCGCACCGAATTGGTGAAATTCGCTATACGAACGGGATTGGTCCAATTGAACTAATGAATTTTGGTACTAATTCTCACCTTTTGTTAATCTCGGTATGTACAATTAGAATAGAACAGGAAAAGATAATAATTGGAGGTATGCAATGGAAAATTCAATAAAACCCGGTTTACGAGGTCGTGGAAAATTTATTATTGGCGGTCTGCTTATCCTGGCTGCAATCATATACCTTATCGTTTCAGCTACTCAAGCGAATGCAGAATATTTTATGACGGTAAATGAATTAAAATCAAAAGGGAGTGCGGTGCTTGGCCGGAGTTTACGAATTTCCGGTGCAGTTATTGGCAGCACGATTCAATATAATGCGGAAACCATGAATTTGAGTTTTGACATTGCACACGTTCCGGGGGATAACGCAGCGATTGAGATGGGGGAGGGTTAGCAGCTGTTTTGCATTCTGCAGTGACAGACCCGACGCGATCACGGCTGACCGTCATCTATAACGGCCCAAAACCAGACCTGCTGCGTGACGAAGCGCAAGCAATCATCACAGGTCATTTGAACGCGGATGGGACTTTCTTCGCTGACGAACTTTTACTTAAATGTCCAACCAAATACCAGGAAGCGGTTCCAAGTCAGGCTGTCAGCGGAAATTAGGATATTCGCAACATGGATTTAAAGAGTACCAGACTACACTTATCGATATTTCCTGATTTATTGATACCCTCGATTTAACCCAAAATATATAAGGCTTTCGTTGCAGGAATGGTACCAACCTGCTCAACAACCATGTTTTAGGAGCGTTCATGCTTGCACAATTTGGTTTAGGCATTTTTGTGCTGACATTCCTGCTGGCAGTGTTCAGCGTGGGTGCGGCAGTTGCAGGATACTTTAATAAGTCAGACCGCTGGGTTGAAACAGCCCGGCTGTCAATGCGTTTGACCTTCCCACTTATAACCCTGGGAGTGTTTGCGCTGACTTACCTACTGGTCACAGGTCACTATGAACTCCAATATGTCTATTCGGTAACCAGCAATAGCATGCCTTTCTATTTAAAGGTCACCGCGTTGTGGGGAGGACAAGCGGGCTCATTAGTTCTGTGGTCCTGGTTGATGTCAGCTTTTGCCTCAGCGGTCACCCTGCGCAAATGGGAGCGCGATCCGCGACCTCCTGCCATGGGTCATCGTGGTTACCTCTATCACCCTGGCTTTTTTCCTTTCCTTATCCATCTTCTATGAGAACCCATTTGCACGCTGGTGGCAGACCGCAGGTGGGGAGTTTGTGGCGCGCATGTTTGCACCAGCAGGAGCTCTCCCGATCTCTCCCGTAGACGGTCAAGGATTGAATCCCCTACTGCGGCATCCGGGGATGATCATCCACCCGCCGATGTTGTACCTGGGGTTCGTCGCCTTTGTCATTCCCTTTGCTTTTGCGATTGCCGCCCTTGTGACCGGTCGCTCTGACGACCGGTGGATCCGACTTACCCGACGATGGACACTGGTGGCGTGGGTGTTCCTATCCCTTGGCTTAGTATTAGGGATGCGCTGGGCGTATGATGTGCTAGGGTGGGGTGGGTATTGGGCCTGGGATCCGGTAGAAATTGCCGCGCTTATGCCCTGGCTGACGGGAACCGCTTTCCTGCATTCGGTGATGATCCAGGAAAAACGGGGAATGTTCAAACAATGGAATATGCTCCTGATCATCCTGACCTACAGCCTAGTCGTCTTTGGGACCTTCCTGACCCGTTCCGGTGTACTTTCTTCCGTCCACGCCTTCTCGCAAAGCGCGATCGGACCCATGTTCTTTGAATTCATTGGGATCACATTTGTCATCTCAGTTGCCCTTCTCATTTACCGATGGAAAGATCTGCGAGCAGAAGTGGAAATGCACTCGCTTTTTTCGCGAGAGGCCCTGTTCTTACTCAATAACCTACTATTCATGGGTGTTTTGATCGTCTGTTTTTGGGGGGTGATCTTCCCATTAATATCGGAATTAGTGACGGGTCAGAAGGTAACGGTTGGACCGCCATTTTATCTACGCGCAAACGGACCCCTTTTTGGTGCACTGCTGGCTTTAATGGGAATCGCACCCCTTTCAGCGTGGGGTAGATCCACGTACAAGACGTTAGGACGCGCACTCTGGAAGCCTTCGGTTCCAACGGTCCTTGTCCCGGTGGTGTTAGCCATGCTGGGTGTGCGAAATTGGATCGCCCTGGTGGGATTCACCCTGGTCGCTTTCGTAATTTTCGTTACATTGTATGAGTTTTGGCGGGCCATGAGAAAATCCAACATTCGCATCTCGAAAGGCGCCCAAACAACCTACCTTGTATTAGCCATTTTATTTGGCCTTGGAGATGCGGTCTGGATCTTTTCAAACCCGCGGAATTTCCTTACCCCGCTGGTTTTCTATATCCTCCTCATTTTCATGTTCGCCATATGGATCCTTTCCAGGAGTAATCCGCGGCGGTACGGCGGCTACCTGATCCACCTGAGCATGGTGGTTATGGCCATCGGTATTTTGGGGATGGAGGTATATCAAACCACCACGCAAAAAACACTTGCGGTTGGTGAAAATATCCAGCTTGCAGGATATACACTCCGATATGATTCCCTGGCTCAGTTCCCGTATGCGGATGGTCGGACCGTAACCCGCGCGGTCATGAGCGTATTCCGCGATGGCACATTCCTAGGCGAACTATATCCACGATACGACATGTACCCGGACGGGCAGCCAATGACCATTGCGGGGGTACGCTCCACCCTATCAGATGACCTTTACGTGGTGCTGGTGAATTGGGAAGACGTCTCCAGTACCCAAGCTCCCTTCAAGGTTTATCACAATCCACTGGTCAATTGGCTGTGGATCGGCAGCCTTATGTTCATCTACGGCTTCCTGGTAGCAGCCTGGCCTGAACGTGAAAAAGAAAATGCGAAGGCATCCTATGAAAAATAAATACAGTCTTCTTCTGGCGGTTTCCTTCCTCCTATTTTCTGGGATGACCATTCCCCTGGTTACAGTATCTGCTCAACAGCCAACACCGTCAGATGACCAGGTAAACGCCATTGCCCGCCAGTTATACTGCCCGGTCTGCGAGAATACACCCCTGGACGTATGTCCCACAACAGCCTGCCACCAATGGCGTGAACTTATTCGACAGATGCTGGGGGAAGGGAAAACCCCTGAAGAAATCAAGCAGTATTTTGTTGATTATTATGGAGCGCGCGTCCTTCGGAACCTCCGACCACAGGGATAAACTGGCTGGTTTACGTGATCCCACCGATCGCATTCATTGCTGGAGCCATTTTGCTCTTCCTAGCATTCCGGACATGGAAAAGAATGGCAAAAGAACCAAGTGCAGAGGTGGACTTTACTTCCCCCACTGGAACTGAACCTGATCCGGTCAAGCCTTCCGGTATTGCGGCAGATGACGAATACATGACCCGCATTGAAGAAGAACTCAAGAAACGAAAGTAGGAGGCTGACATCATGTTGGAAGAACAGAACAGCGCTGCTGCTCCAAAACGCGGGGTCCCGCTGTGGGTGCAGATCCTTGTGTGGGTGGGGTTATTAGCCCTGCTTGGCCTCCTAGCAGCCGGACTGTTGAAAGCCAAAAATCCCATCCTGGCAGTCGGCTCCCCGGTACCCGATTTCTCGTTGACCTTGTTCAGCGGTTACGAGTACAACAATGGACTGCAAGTAAAACTCTCCGACTTTAAGGGGAAAGTAGTCGTGGTAAATTTCTGGGCATCCTGGTGCCAGCCATGCAGAACCGAAGCTGCAGAACTTGAGACTGCATGGAAGTCCTATTCCGAGAAAGGGCAGGTGATCTTTCTAGGGGTAGACTACGTGGATACCGAGCCAGAAGCACGAGCGTATATGACCGAGTTCAACTTAACCTACCCCAATGGTCCGGACCTGGGAACACGCATTTCACAAATCTTCAACCGCAACCTAGGCGTACCGGAAACTTACCTGATTGACCAAGAAGGAATTCCTGCGTTTCATCCAAATTGGGCCATTCCAATCAGTTGCGGAAATTCAATCGATCATTGATCCATTGTTGGTGGGGAGATAATTGAAATGGAACCTGCTGCAATTTTCCTTCTACTCATCCTATTGGCAATCATTGTTATTTTCGTTACCCGCCCATTTTTTAAACGACAACAGACGAGACCAGATGAGGGAAACTCCGAACTCTCTTCCTTACTGGCTGAGCGAGAACGATTATTGACCGCGTTACAAGAACTTGATTTCGACCAGTCACTTGGGAAAATTCCGGCTGAAGATTACCCCCCCCAAAGAGCAGCGCTCCTCAAGAAAGGAGCGGAAGTGCTGCGTAAATTGGACGCGATCAAGCCGGACTTAGGCAAGAAAAGCCAAGGTAAAGTATCAAAAGGAACGGATGAAACCATGCAAGCCCTCCCACCAAGCGACGATGATCTGGAAGATTTACTTTCCAAACGCCGTAACATCAGGAAAGATAAAACAGCCGGTTTTTGTCCCACGTGCGGCAAGCCTGTCTTAGTGTCAGACATATTCTGCCCATCCTGTGGCAGTACATTGAAATCAACTTAAGGTCCACAATAATTTGCCACAATTTTAGGTAAAAGAAATTATTGAAAGACCATCCATTTTAGAAAAGGATCCTTCATGAAATTGCGCTTGACGATAATCATCATAATTGTTTCCATGTTTTTGGCTGCGTGCACCCTGGCTGAGGATATTACTCCACCACCCAATTACTCCGCCGCGACCTCCCTGCCATCCACCATCCCTGCCACTTTGACGCAGATTCCCATCCCCACTTCAACAACCGTACCCACCTCCATCCCAGCAACATCGACAACGGTTCCGAACACGGTTGTTCCCGGTTCCACCACTCCCACCGTGGAAGCCAGTGCAAGCGCACAAGCAACTGTTGGAACCACTCCCAACCCAACAGGATCTTTCACTACGCCTGCTCCAGAAACCACTGCGACAGTTCAATCCAATGCAGCAATCGTCAGTGGGACTGTAACAGTGGCGTCGGGAACAACCATTCCATCGGGAACCATTGCGACATTGTTGGTCTATGACACGACAGCCGGACAGGTAACCCAAACCCTGACTTCTCCAATCCTGGCAGACGGAAAGTACGAGTTTTCCAATATCCCAGCCACCTCCACCACCGTGTTCCTGGTCACAGTGGAATACAGCGGGGTGACATACGATTTCATCCCGGCCCATTTCGACGGGACAAAAACCCAATTCGACATGCCCATCACGGTCTATGAAACGACAGCGGATCTAAATGTTCTCACCATCACCCAAGCCCACGTTCAATTTGATTTTTCAACTGCCGGCCAGGTGCAGGTGACAGCTGTATATATCATTACCAATCCTGGCACGAATGCAGTCACAGTTCCCAGTGATGGGAGCACAGTCCCATTTATTCAGATCCCCGCTGGCGCACAAGGTGTTGGTTTTCAATTAGCCCAAAGCAGTTCACCCTTGATGAGTGCAACGGGCGGATTTGCCTTGTTGCCAGGGACAAACCTGCAATATGGGATCATAGCAAGTTTTAATCTTCCTTATACCAACCGGTTGGTTTTTTCGCAGCCCTTCAGCCTGCCTGTTTCATCTGCGACAATCATTGTGCCAGAGGGGGTAAAAGTAAAGAGCGATCAATTGACCGACGCTGGTACACAAGGTACCACCGGTACAATCTATCATTTGTACTCGGGGAGCAGCCTGGCATCCGGAAGTACCCTAACCTTGACGATCTCCGGCATGCCAGGTGACAAGGCTGGTTTTGTTCTGGACCAGCGCACCTGGTTGGAGATTGGAGTGGGAGCGTTAGGTGTAGTGCTCATCGGTCTTGGAATTCTTTTTATTCCTACGAGACCGAAGGCTTAAGAAGCTGGAAGAGGAGTTCGAATCTGCCGAAGAAGATGTAGATGAGGATGCACTAGGCGACGACCGTGAAAGTATCATGGATGCCATCATTGCGCTGGATGACCAGTACAAAGCTGGTGACATTTCGCAGGAAGCCTACGAGAACCGGCGAGCCGAATTGAAAGAGCGGTTAAAGACCCTGGTTTAATCCTGTCTACGGCAGCATTTGTGCTGACAAACAAAAACCGGATGGCAATGAGAATTTCGTCACAATAGAATGATATCCGTCAAGAAACTGGTGAAACGATTTGGATTAAAGACCGTGCTGCGCGGTTTGGATTTCGAAGTGCAGGAGGGTGAATTTGTGGCCCTGCTCGGACCGAACGGTGCCGGCAAGACCACATTCCTACGCGTGCTTGCCTCGCTCTCACGCCCGACAATGGGTCATGTGAGCGTGGCAGGGTTTCACCTGCCAACGCAAGCCGCAGCAGTCCGCCACAGCCTGGGAGTGGTATCTCACCTTCCACTTTTGTATGGGGATTTGACAGCAGAAGAGAACCTCCAGTTTTATGGAAAGATGTATGGTGTGATGGAAATACGCCAGCGAATTGACGAGATCCTGGAGTTGGTTGGACTTGTATCCCGCCGAAGGGACCTAGTTCGCACTTTTTCGCGAGGTATGCAGCAACGGCTTGCCATTGGACGGGCCATCCTGCATGACCCGGAGGTATTGCTTTTCGATGAGCCTCACACAGGGCTCGACCAGGACGCCTGCGATATGCTCGACCGTCTACTGAGGAAGGTGGCAAGCCAGGGACGGACAGTGGTAATGACCTCCCACGACCTAGCAAGAGTGGAGGACCTGGCTTCACGTTTCGACGTTCTCTCGCGGGGAGTCATTTCCGCTTCCACCACCCGGTTTGAAATGGGAAAAAGCAACCTACTGGATTTTTACCGAAAGGCCCTGGTGGGATAAAGATGAACCAGGTTCGAGAAGTCTCCGGGCAAAAACCGGGTTCCAGGTTTTATGGCGCGGTAGGTGCCATCATCTGGAAAGACCTGGCTGCAGAATTGCGGTCAAGGGAACTGCTCTCCGCCATGCTGGTTTTCGCCTTGCTGGTGATCCTGATCTTTAATTTCGCCCTGGAACTAGACCCGGCTACACGCCGTGTGGCTACCCCGGGAATTTTGTGGGCAACTTTCGCTTTCGCCGGAACACTGGGGTTAAACCGCTCGATGGCGGTAGAAAAAGATCGAGGATGCCTAGACGGATTGCTGCTTGCCCCAGTAGACAGATCGGCCATTTATTTTGGTAAAACCATCAGCAACCTGGTTTTTATGATTATTGTGGAAGCTGTGGTATTGCCTGTTTACAGCGTTCTGTACAATACCAATCTTTTTAACCCTGGATTGATCGCTGTTATCCTGCTTGGTTCAATAGGATACTCCGCGGTGGGCACCCTACTCGCGAGCATGGCCGTCCAGACACGCACCCGGGATGTGCTTCTACCCATCCTGCTATTCCCGGTGGTCATTCCCATCCTTATCGCGGCTGTCAAAGCCAGCGGGGGTTTCCTGCAAGGGCTGGCATTGTCAGAAGTCATGCCGTATATCAACCTATTGATCGTCTATGATGTAATCTTTACAGCAGTGGCATACATGGTATTCGATTATATTGTTGAAGAATAATCTGTGCTGCCGCGGTACCAACCACGTGGAGACTTTATGAAACCTCAACCAATTGCCCTAAAGATCTTAAACATTGCATCCGTGTTGCTTTTCCTGAGCGCCCTTGGCATTGTATTCCTATACGCCCCGCTGGAAGAGACCATGAATTACGTACAGAAAATTTTCTATTTCCACGTCGCCAATGCCTGGGTAGGGATGCTCGGCTTCATGGCTGCAGCGGTATCGGGAGTCATCTACCTGGTGAAACATGACCAAAAATGGGACATCATAGAACTGGCTGCCGTGGAAATTAGCCTGGTATTTTTCCTCACGGCGATTATCACCGGCTCAATTTGGGCACGCCCGGTTTGGAATACCTGGTGGACCTGGGATACACGACTGACTACTGCCGCCATCCTGGAAATGATCTATTTAGCGTACCTCCTCTTGCGGCAGGGAATAGACGACCCCGACCGCCGCGCCCGATTCGGGGCAGTATATACCCTGATCGGTTCTGTGAGTGTCCCGATAACCTTTCTCTCCATTCGGATCGTCAGCCGAACAATCCACCCGGTGGTTATTGGAGCGACAAATGGAACAACCACAGGCAGTTTCAACATGGCTCCAACCATGTTATTCACCATGTTCTTTGCCCTATTCACCTTCTCGGTTATCTTTGTCGACCTATTCTGGCACCGTATCCGCCTGGGCCAGTTCACCCAACAAGTTGAACAATTAAAACTTGAAGAAATGCAATAAAGGAGGAGATGCCATGCTTAATGAAATTGTTTCCAAAAATTATATGATCGCCGGATATTTTGTATTCATCACAATACCGGCTGCCTATATAGTAAGCCTATTCCTTCGCTGGCGAAACTTGAAACGGGATATTAAAACCATTAAAGAGATTCAGAAATAAACCGCAAATAGGTTCCCATTGCCAGGATAATTTAACCCAAATCCGGGGGATCAAAATATCATCCATATATTGATATTGGTAATATCAGGGAGAGTCCGCTATAATGATAACGGACTCTTTCGTTTTAGAAATGAAGATACGCCTGCGGGCCGGTTTGACGGCTCTCACCCTCCTGTTCATCATTGCGACAGTGTCCGCTTTCAGGACCTGGCGAGTATCTGCCGCGGGGGAACAACCTCCAGGTCCAGACCGAGTTGCGGTTGTTACCCAGGATTACATCTCCCATGAATGGTGGCTAACCAGCTGGGAAGATAACAAGGTGGCTTGTTCGATCGTAATCGACCACGAGGGGGCTCCCACTAATGGGGAAATCTATGCGGTCTGCGGTGCCAGCCTGTACGATAAATGGGTTGCCACCAAACCATGCGTATCATCAGAAATAGATCCTGTCACCTGCAAGGGCTATTATTTAGTTTCGGTAAAGTCTGAGCCAGCCCAGCGAGAAGTGGGGATGATCCAACCTCCACCAACGGTTTGGGTTACCTTAGATGGATGCACCCCCATCAATTCCACTTTCCGGTGTGACAAGTTACCAACACTGGTGCTTACCGGTGAAGAACCGCTCGAGGGTGAGCACATTACCAGCCTGGCTGGCAGGGTAGATGGAAACCCATTTACCTGTGATCCAATCTGCCAGGTGGACCTAGCTCCCACCAAAGACACGGGTGTTTATCTTGAATTTTGGGCATACTCCAGTTATGGGGACAGCAGCCAGCTTTTCTCAGCGCGAGTGAGAGTGGCGAGGTCAAATGATCCAACCGACCATGGATGGTACGTAGACATTTTGAGCACCCAATGGCGAGGAGAACCCCTGGCAGGCTGCTCACAGACATGGGATGTCTTCCCACCTGTTGGCGGGGTCCCAGCCTGGCTTTCCACACCGCTGAATCCAGATGATTTGGCTACGAACATACCCTATGAATATTTGGCTGCCAATTTAATTAAGCATGGAGTAGCAGATGCAACCTCTTGTGCGGATGGAGGCCTGCTTGGGAACGGGCTGGTGAGCCAATGCGGTTTGGATGCAACCAGAAGCGCAGTGAATGATTGGCAGAACCGATTTGACACCTTGATCTTCAAAGCATCACAGGAAACTGGAATCCCAGCACAGGTACTCAAAAGGATCTTTAGCCGGGAAAGCCAATTCTGGCCGGATGGAACGATCGGGCATCCCGAGGCAGGATTGGGGCAAATGACGGATGGGGGTGCAGACACCACATTAATGTGGAACCGGTCCTATTTCGAACAGTTCTGTGCTTCCCAACTGGATGGCGCAATTTGCAGTAAAGGATATACCCACGTAAATACTCTCCAGCAGCAAGCGCTTCGGACTGCCCTGATGGAAAGCGTGAAAGCATCTTGCCCGGATTGCGCCTGGGGAATTGACCTGGAACGCGCCGATGCCAGCGTAGGAATATTTGCCGAGACAATCCTTGCCAATTGCCATCAAGCCGGGATGGTCGTAGAACTCAACAATATCCGGAACGTACCTGTTCTTTACGAAGATCTCTGGCGGTTCACCTTGGTTAATTACAATGCCGGACCGGGATGCCTTGGGCTGGCAGTGAACAGCACCAGCGCGTTGGGAGAAACATTGGACTGGAGCCATGTCTCCAGCCACCTCACCCCCGTTTGCCAGGGAACATTAAATTACGTTAACGATATCAGTACTGCCTCTCCATAATCCACCGGTTTTGCTCACATAAATAAAAACCGCAGAATGGTTTTGTAACAGAAATGGCTGAAAGCATGCCAGGAGAGAATTTTATGCGAAAAATCCTAATTACAAGTGTCATAGCATCTGTGCTCGTCATGATGACCGCCTGCAACTCCACCAAACCAGTCATCCTGGGAATTGCAGATAACGGCAGCCAAGTGAAGGTGAAGCTGGGCGATCCAATTGTCATCAACCTGGAGAGCAACCCATCCACAGGATATACCTGGGAAACAATAGATTTGGATAAAACCATATTGGAGCAGGCAGGTGATCCCACATTTAAAAGCAGCGATCCAGGCGTAGTTGGCTCAGGTGGCACGCTGACGCTGACCTTTAAAACCCTGAAGGCAGGGACAGCCACCCTGAAACTTGTTTATCAGCGACCATGGGAAACAAACGTAGAACCCATCAACACTTTCGAAGTCGAGGTTTTGGTAAAGTAAACAGCACAGATTTATTTGATCATTATTGGAAGCGGAGGCAATTTGTCTCCGCGTTTGGTTTTATTACCATATTATTCGCACATATATAAGTTCCTCCCATCGGGGTGATATCTTCGTTCCTAAATAAGCGCCTCATGAATTCACCGTCGTATTTCGATTTCTCCATATTCGTTTTCCTTGTGCCAGTCATAAAATACTAATAGAAATTTTACACTTTCCGTATATAATCAGACTGAATTTGTCTGATAAGGTGCGGCGTATGGCAAAAAGAACAATCAAACCAATTCTTCCCCTGCCCCAAGGCGAGATCCTCGCTGACTATCGCCTGGTTTACCGCTCTCGGCAGGCATCCATCATTGGGCGACGGGAAGTGCTTTCAGGGAAAGCAAAATTCGGAATCTTTGGAGATGGAAAGGAATTGCCGCAAGTTGCCATGGCGCGTGCCTTCCAAAAAGGTGACTGGCGTTCGGGGTACTATCGAGACCAGACATGGGTACACGCCCTGGGAGTTCTACCCTTCCAGGAATTCTTTGCACAGCTATACGCGCATGCCGATCTGGAAGCTGATCCTGCAACAGCCGGGCGATCGATGGTCGGCCATTTTGTTTCTCGATTCATCAAGCTCGATGGTACCTGGAAAGACCAGACCAAAATGTACAACATGGCAGCTGACGTATCGCCAACCGGTGCCCAGATGCCACGGTTGGTGGGACTGGCTTACGCCTCTGTACTCTACCGAAAACTGGAACCCCTAAAACAATTCGGCAAATTTTCCCACAACGGAGATGAAGTCGCCTGGGGTTCGATCGGCAATGCATCCACCGCGGAAGGGATGTTCTGGGAAGCAGTCAACGCCATCGGTGTTCTTCATGCCCCGGCAATTATTTCGATCTACGATGATGGCTACGGGATTTCCGTTCCCAACCAATTCCAGATGGTCAAGGAGAACATCGGGACAATTCTGAAAGGATTCCAACGCGACCCCTGCCCGGCAGAAGAATGCGACCGTGGTTACGATCTCTATACTGTCGCAGGGTGGGATTACCCTACTCTCCTGGCAACATACAAAACAGCAGCTGACACTGCCCGCAACCATCATATTCCCGCGCTGGTCCACGTAACTGATCTCACTCAACCGTTAGGTCACTCCACATCCGGCTCCCATGAACGCTACAAGACCCCAGAACGTCTGGCCTGGGAGGCAGAGTGGGATTGCATCCGAAAATTTAGGGAATGGATCCTGGAAAACGGGATCGCGGATCGAAGCAGACCTTGCCCGAGCGGAAGAAGAAGAACATGCGAGCGTGGAGGAAGCCCGTAAGAAGGCATGGGAAGCATACCAAGCCCCACTCCTCCACGAACGAGCGGAGACACTGGACCTGCTGGCAGCAACTTCCCGGATTTCACGGCATGCGAACGAAATGGAACAAATCCGGGAACGCCTGGCTGACATTCCTGATCCCATCCGGCGGGATATGGTCACTGCAATCCATGAGGCACTGGTGCTGACCCGGGACGAAGCTCCTTCTGTACACCAGAAATTATTGAAGTGGTCACGCTCCCTGGAACCGGAACAAGAGGACCGATACTCTGCATTTCTCACCTCCCCACTTTCCGACTCCGTGCTGAATATCAACGAAGTAAAACCGATTTATGCTATCAAATGCACCCCTGGTCATGGGATTTGAAATCGTCAATGCTGCGTTCGATGCTGCCCTGGAACGTGAACCACGTCTGGTCGCTTTTGGGGAAGACCTAGGCAAACTGGGAGACGTAAACCAGGGTTTCCATGGTTTACAGGAGAAATTTGGCCCACTGCGAGTGACCGATACCGGGCATCCGCGAAGCCACCATTATTGGACAGGCGATTGGCATGGCAATGCGCGGTCTACGGCCGATCGCGGAGATCCAATACCTGGACTACATGCTCTACGCATTGCAGTTGATGTCGGATGACCTGGCAACCCTGCTTTGGCGGACAAAGGGGGGGCAAAAAGCGCCAGTCATCGTACGCACAAGCGGCCACCGGCTTGAGGGCATCTGGCATTCCGGTTCACCGATGGCAGGTATCATTCACCTTGTGCGCGGTATGCACGTGCTGGTCCCGCGCGACATGACCCGGGCAGCCGGGTTCTACAATTCCCTGCTCAAAGCCGAAGAACCTGCCATCGTAGTGGAAGTGCTAAATGGTTACCGGGTCAAGGAGCGCATGCCAACGAATATCGGTGAATTAACCGTGATGCCAGGAGTACCGGAAGTAATCCGGGAAGGCAAGGATGCGACCATTGTCACATATGGAGCGTGTGTACGAATCGCACTGGAGGCGGCGGAGAAACTTGCCGCAGTGGGGTGGATGCAGAGGTGATTGACGTACAGTCCCTCCTGCCCTTCGACATTCACGGGAAGATCGGGAATCTTTGAAGAAAACCGGCCGCATCCTGTTTGTGGATGAGGATGTACCTGGCGGAACAACAGCCTATATGATGCAAGAAGTCCTTGAAAAACAAGGTGGTTACAACTGGCTCGACTCTGCTCCCCGCACCCTGTCCGGCACAGCACATCGCCCGGCGTATGGTTCAGACGGTGATTATTGGTCCAAGCCGAATGCAGAGGCAATCTTCGATGCCATTTATGGGATGATGCATGAAGCCAAACCAGCTGCATTTCCGGAGATCTAATAACCTATAAAGTTGAATAAAGATGAAGCACCTTGATATTCCCCCAAGCTTCCATTTTTGAAAGTGAGTGATCATGGCAACCAAAGTACTTGTCCCCCGCCTGGGTGAAGGTGTTGATGAATTGACAGTGGTTAAATGGCTAAAAAAAGAAGGCAATCCAGTGAAAGGAACTGGAGTCGCTGCTGGAGGTTGAAACAGATAAAGTTGTAACCGAGATTCCCAGCCCAGCAACGGGAGTTGTCCTTAAGATAATCGTTCCTGAAAATACCCCCGTCCGGGTGGGAGAGGTAATGGCATGGATCGGGCAGGAGGGAGAAAGTATCCCCGAGGCAACCATTCCAGAAGCTGGAAAAATCGTATCACGGAGCCGATAACCAAAAGACGGTTGACCAGCCTGCGATTTCCATCTCCATCATCCACAGTCAACACGAGGCGTCATTTATTTCCCAGTGGTCCGAAAAATCGCTGAGGAAAACAACGTGGATATATCCAGCGTGCAAGGCACCGGGTTGAATGGACGGATCACCAAACAGGATGTGCTTTCATATCTCGAACAGCCCACCATTTCCCAGGGTATGAAAGGGGAACTCCCAACCCCACGGACGATTGCTCCTGCCGGTGACAACCATTCGAAGGCAAATTGCCGAACGGATGGTTCAATCCAGGGAAACCTCCCCGCATGTGCTGACCGTGATGGAAGCAGACATGAGCCGTGTGACCGCGCATCGGTCTGCCAATAACACTGCTTTTGCGGCAGATGGAACAAACCTGACCTATACAGCCTACTTCATCGCTGCGATTGCTTCCGGCTCTAAAAACATTCCCCCTGGTAAATTCCTCCTGGACGGAGCAGGGCATCCTTAATCCACCCTGAAGTCAATATCGGCATGGCAACCTCGCTTGGTGAAGAAGGCCTGATCGTCCCGGTTTTGCGTCGGGCGGACGAACTATCCCTCCTGGGGATCGCCAGGGCAGTCAACGACCTAGCTGAAAGGGCACGCACAAAAAAGCTCCAACCCGAGGAGGTCAAAGGAGGCACATTCACCCTGACCAACCACGGGATCAGCGGGTCACTGTTCGCCATGCCGATCATCAACCAACCGCAGGTCGGAATCCTGGGTGTGGGTGCAATACAGAAACGACCGGTTGTTGTCAGCGATTCATCTGGAAACGATGCCATAGCCATCCTCCCGATGGTGTACCTGTCATTCGTTTTCGATCACCGGATCCTTGACGGAGCAAGTGCTGACTTATTCCTTGCCAAGGTAAAAGAGACGCTGGAAGGATGGAATGGGCATAGGATATAAGGCAGGTATTGTTATATTTGACAAGGCATCCTTTTTTCACAATAAATACTTTTTTAATCAACTGGAGAATAACCATGACTGAAACTTATGATGTTCTTGTAATTGGAGCCGGTCCGGCCGGTTATGTAGCCGCCATTCGCGGTGCGCAATTGGGGTTAAAAACCGCCATCGTGGACAAACAATGGCTGGGTGGGGTATGTTTGAATGTTGGCTGCATCCCTTCGAAAGCGCTCCTGCGCAACGCTGAAATCGCCCACATCCTGCGTGAGCGCGGTAAGGAATTTGGCTTTTCGCTTCGAGAACCTGAAATTAGATTTTTCCGCTGCAGTCAAACGATCACGGCAGGTGTCGGACCGTCTGGTTAAAGGCGTGGGCTTTTTAATGAAAAAGAACAATATTACCGTTTTTATGGGAACAGCCAGACTAACCAGCTGGTGGATCAACCGCGCTTAAGACTGTAATCCATCACAGATAAAGAAGGCAAATCAACTGAGGTAACCATCAAAAACATTATCCTGGCAACCGGTGCTTCAGCAGCAGTACCTGAGGCGTGGAAGGTGGATGGAAAGAAGAATCGTCACCTATTGGGAAGCCATCCTACAGGAGAAATTACCGGGGAGTGTGGTCATCATTGGGGCTGGGGCGGTCGGGATGGAATTTGCCACCGTCTGGAATTCCTATGGAGTGGATGTGACCGTTGTGGAAATGCTTCCGCACATCCTTCCGCTGGAAGATGATGAAGCCGCTGCCGAAGTGGCCAAAGCGTACACCAAGCGAGGCGTGAAACTCCTGGCAGGACACAAGGTTGAGTTGGTGGAGGCAACCGGGACAGGAGTCAAGGTGACCGTATCAGCAGAGGGGGCAACCAAAGTTCTCGAAGCAGATCAAGCGCTCGTAGCAATCGGTTTCCGTCCAAATTCCAAAGGGATGGGGATGGAAGAAGCGGGAGTAAAAATCACAGAACGCGGTTTTGTCGAAATTGACGACAAAATGGCAACGAATATCCCAGGCATCTGGGCCATCGGCGACGTGACCGGAAAACTAATGCTGGCACACGTCGGCTCGGCGATGGGGATCGTGTGTGCTGAGAATATTGCCCAGCACGAAACTGTCACGCTAGATTACGAAATGATGCCTCGGGCAACCTATTGCAGCCCACAGGTTGCCTCCTTTGGGTTGACTGAAACCCAGGCCAAGGAACGCGGGTATGCGGTGAAGATGGGCCGTTTCCCGTTCCTCGCCAACGGCAAGGCACTGGGACTGGGAGATTACTGCTGGATGGGTGAAATTGGTAGTGGATGAGAAATACGGCGAGATCCTGGGGGCAACCTTGGTGGGCCCAGAAGTAACCGAACTCCTGCCAGAACTGACGCTGGCACACATGATGGAATTGACCCCGGCGGAAATCGCCCGCAACGTACACGCCCACCCAACCCTTTCGGAAACTCTAATGGAAGCTGCGCATGTCGCGGAAGGAAACGCAATCCATATATAATAATTCGTGAGGAAGTAAGAAATCGCCAATTTAGAAACCAATGACATCAGCCCCGGGTGAGAACATCACGGGGCTGAGATCTTTCTGAGAAAATGATGAGCTATTGATGCGATCCTACCTGGCAGGGGTTGTGCCTGCCAGAGCTTCCAGGGCGATCAAATCCACCTGTGCAATGCGGACAGCTGAAGGAGTTATCATTCCAAGGAGCCATGCATAGTCACGGTCGATGGGACTGGTGTAGTATGAAATAAAGGCAGTATCGCCAACGATAACCACCCCCGTGTAGGAGGTGTCGCCAGCGCTAGGCAGATCGCCAAGGTAAGCCAATCCTTCCATACGGACCTCGAACAGGGATGTGCGTTTTCGAGCGAGGACACTGCCCTGGGCTGTCAGAGGGCCAGAGTGACCCAAATCGGGTTGGTAACGCCCGACCGCGTAGACCCGGTTGTGATAGGTAAACAGGTATGGACCATCAAGCCGGGTGAGACGACTTTTTAGAAGCTCAGTCCATTCAGTATAGGGTGGAGCAGAAATGGCAATCAGCGTAGCGCCTTGCGGATCACCAAAAGCGCCATCAGCGAACCCGCCAAATTCCAATCGGGCGGTCGCAATCAGTTTTCCATCGGGGAGGAACTGAATTTCCGTTTCGTCATTTCGATCCCCTGTATGAATGGTGGAGATGATTTCCCAGTTAATACCATCCGTGGATTTCAACAGGACCGACTTTCCATGCTCAAACCAATAGGCTGCATTATAAAAGGTGACCCCATCCTGAGTCTTGGGACGCCAAAATAGCCAGCCATCCAGCCCGGGGACCCCTTCAAACTCCGACCAATTCACCCCATCTTCGGTAAATGAATACACCGTTACGTACGGCTCAGCTACAAAGGAGGTATTCTTCAGGGCATACAGGAACAAGCGATTCCCGATAACGGCAAATTTAGGATCACGAATGTCTTCACCAAAGGGATTGAAGGTATCCACTTCAAGCCAGGTGTGACCCTGGTCGGAGGAAACCTTGATATGCAAGGTGGATTTTTCACTTGCAAAGTGATAAGGGGAAGAAACATAGGAAATATAGAATTTATCCTGCCATGCAATCATGTCGGTGTTGGAATTATGCATCCGATCGTTCGCAATGTCCCAGGAATCAACAACAACCGCCGGATCTACCTGGGCGCGGTTTGGACGCAGGTACCAATAGGTAATAAGCGCGGCCAGGAGCACAAGGATGATCACCAAGACCCCGAGTATCCAACCTATTACCTTTAGAATTTTTTCCATATCAAATCTCCATTATAAACAGATAGATTTTACCAGATTGAGAGATTGAGAAAATACTGAGAGTTGCAAGGTTCTGGGAGGAAATGGCAGCCCGATTGGGTTAGAATGCTGGTCATGACCCGTCAAAAAACTGCAGCCGGGATCGTCCTGGGATTATCCATCCTTTTTTTCATATTTTTTGAAACCTGCAAACACACCCCCACCCTGGGAACAACCAATCCATTTGCGGAAGATCCCTATGATGCAGTGGGGTCTTTTGCCATATTTCTTGCTTTCGTTGGCGCGTTATTGATGGTATTACGAACCTTCCGCACTTATCCAATTAATGAGATTTCTGCCGGGCAGAGGGTGTTAGCTTTTCGAGCTGGAGCCGTGGCTGTACTCAGCGTGGTTGTTACGCTCACAGCGGATGCGATCGGACTCGGACGGGCAGTGATCACAACCGGCAGTTTTCCTGCAGCGAAATCGCTGGCAGAGATCCTAGTGGGAATGTCGCTGGTCACACTATTAACGGGCTGGATATTTATACGAGCATCGCGAGGGGTGGAGAAATCAACAGGTACAGCGACCCTGGTTGAGAGGAGGAATCCTTTGCGGGTCTGCGGCACTGATCCTGGCGTTCTACCCGCTACAATGGCGGGAGACGAGTGTGGCAGGAGGGATAATATCCGCCCTGGTTGGAATGAGCGTGCTTTTCATCACAACATGGGGACTCGTCACCGTGATCATCCCAGTTATTGAATTTGGGTATGAAGATGTATTCGATGACGTATCTGCCATCATCAAAGAATGGGGGAAGCACATCCAAATCCTTGACGGTACAGTCCACTGGATCCTTAAGGCAATTGCACAAAAACCGATGAAAGGGATATTGGGCTGGATCAACCCGCGCAGGCACCGGTGGAACCTGGCAATTATTACTGCGGCAGGGTTGGGACTCATGCTTGTCCTGGTGGAAGCGTTGAGCGAGGGAGTACCCACAACCCTGGAGCGTATGCTCCTTGTGGGAGGAGTATACATTGGACTTGGAGGGGCAGGCGTGATGCTGGGATATGTCCTGTTTGGCAGATACCTGGGGATCTTCAGATCAGAATAAATTAAAGTTCAAGCTTTGATCATGGTAAGCAGCATTTTAAATTTCTTAACAGCCATTAAAGCGTGCGGAAGATTAGCGGGCATAACAATGGCTTCCCCCGCCGCGAGCAGGTGAGATTTTCCAGAGATCTTAATCTCAACCTGCCCATCGAGGACATGGACCAGGGCATCGAATGGAGCGGTATGTTCGCTCAGTTCCTGTCCCTGGTCAAAGGCAAAAAGGGTGACGTTTCCACCATCAGCCTTGGTAATTTGGCGGGATACGACAGAACCAGTCTGGTATTCTGCCAGAGCGGATAGGTTCAAGACTTCGGAAGGGGGGACTGCGGACATGAGTTACTCCTGATTAATATACAAGGTTTATCAAGCCGCCGATCATTATCGAATATCAAACTGATAGGCTGCCTGTTCGCGAGTGAAGCGGGTAGTGGCGGTTACCACCAAAACAACGTCTTTCACGCCATTCTCACCAATTTTTACTGGAATTTGGGTGGTCTGATCAGAATTGATGGGAAGAATGTCCACCTTGGTACCACTATCTGAGTGGGTAATGAGTGCCAGGCGGAAAGTTTGGGGGAGGATGTTCTGGACGCGGACAAAACCAGCACCAACCCAACCCCCATCACCAGATTCAAACCCCTCGGAATAATTTATGGCAGGAATGGTCATATCATCAACCAGGAAACCATCTCCATTGACCGCGGCGTCCGTGATGTAATCGAAACGAAGGGAAACCACCTGCCCGGCAAACTGGGACAGATCAATTGTCTCCTGGATCCAGCCATTGGATTGACCGTTGTATCCCACTCCATAAGAATTGCCCGAGGGGTTCGCACTGGTGCCGGAAGGGGTGTTTAGAATTTTCCAGGAGACACCATCGGTGGAGGCTTCCAGGTAGACATAATCATAATCATTTTCGAGGTCGTACCAAGTCCAATAGGACATATTCACGGGAGAAGAGACCCCGGTCAGGTCAAATTGGCGGGTCAGGGACATATCGGATTCGTCACCCTTGTTGGACCAAAAAGCATAGGAGCCCGAGTGAGGATCAACAGGCAACAGACTGGTGAGGGTGGCCCCGGTAAAGTTGATAGTATAGCTGCCCAGACAGGAAAAGCGGATGTAGTCGACACCGTATTGATTCACGGTACGCGAGCTTTGCTCTTGCGGACAAGTACTAACAGTCTCGGTGTCACTTGCAGTAGGAGACGAGGGATAGTTTTTGTAAACATATCGCCCATCAGCAACTCCCGGGTCGTGAACGTAATTGGTGAGAGTCCAATCCAAGAAGAAATCGTCTGCGGTGACGACCTGACTGGTGAGTGGATCAATAATATTCAACTGTTTTAAAACATCATCCACGCTTGCAAGACCATTTTGCTGGTCGTGGACCAGAGCCTGGGTAGCCGTCTCGCCAAAACGGTCAAGGAAGTAGGTGACAAAGAGGAAATTTGCACCATAGTGAGCAGTGTTGTCACCCGAGCCACCCAGCCAATCCGTCAAGTTAATATCCGGATTAGCGGTGTAAAACCAGTCAAAGCCCCCAGTGTCGTAACCATTAAGGAAGGTAGCCAGCTCAGAAAAACCTTCGTTTAAGAAAGAGCCTTCATTCCTATCCTGATACCAGTGGATCATATGCTGGAATTCGTGAGCCAGCGTGCCGAAAGTGTAATTATCTGCCAGATTCTGTGAAGCGTCGATGTAGAAAGATTCGTGAGCATTGGAATACTGGCTAATTTCGGGAGGATACTCGTCGCCAGTATTATAAAAACCGGCAACATTCCCACCGAGATTACGCGCATAAACAATATATAAATGTGGGTCGTCATCCACGCCGGGAGTCCATTCCGAACCGAAAAACTCACGATCTGTGGGGTAAATCTTATTTTCGAAGGTATCGATCAAATCCTTGGCGTCAGCCTGAACAAAGCTTACCCCATCTTCAACCCAGAAATAGGCATGGGGAGTAACGTACTGAAGGGTGACATTAATGCGGGAAAAAGTGTTTGAATCTGTACTTAACAACCAGAGTTGGGTCTTTGCCCCGGCAACCAAGGGCGATGGAGGCGGGGGCTCAGTTGGTGGGATATTACAAATATCCTTCAGGCTACATGCAAGAGCAGCCAGGTCCCGATCGGGGATAATGGTCTGTTCGAGCGTGTTTAGGGTGGCGGAGTTGTTATCATCCACAGGTTGACGGGTGATCTCAAAAGGGGTAGGGGTGACATCGTTATTTGGGAAAATAGTGGTGTAGGCAGCAATAGTCGGTACTATGGTGCGAAACTGGTAAACACCCAACACTCCAATGCCGATAACAACGACAATACAGCAACACAGAACAAGTAATACGCCTGCGATGATAAGAATTATTGAAGAGTTTTTCATGTTGCCTCGGTTTTCATCATGGGAATGGTGTATTCTACTATGAGATAAAGGATATTGGCGAAATGTAAAGAAAAACGAGTAAAGCCGGGGCTAGCGTTAATGGTCCTACTGCTGCCCTCCCCTAACCCAAAAACGGATTTGGGGTTATCTTGGTGAGAGGCGAAATAGGGATAAGGAATGTGGAAGTGCAAGGCTCCCAAATTTGCGTGTTTTTTACCACTTATCGAGGAACGAATAAATATTAAAATATCCACACCCCTGCCCTTCCACAATCCAAACACGGATTGGGGAAGGCAACCGACAGGGACATTGAGGCCGGGCTGAAGAAGCCTAAATATGGTCAAGGCTTCCAAATTTGCGTGGTTTTTATCAATTATCGAGAAAGCCCTACCCCTTCCCTCCCCAAATCCAAAAACGGATTTGGGGAGGGTGACCTAGATAATAGGTGACGCTGGGATAAAGAATGTACAAGTGCTTTGCTTTCAAATTTATGTGGGTTTCAATTATCAAGAAAGCCCTACCCCTTCCCTCCCCAAATCCAAAAGGGATTTGGGGAGGGTGACCTAGATAATAGGTGACGCTGGGATAAAGAATGTACAAGTGCTTTGCTTTCAAATTTATGTGGGTTTTCATCAATTATCGAGGAACGAAAATTTTGGGAAGAAGCCCGATCCATACTCTCCCGAAACGAAGAAACGGATGGAGGCTGTTGGACAGGAGAATTGAAGTTGGTTAAGTACGCCATATCAGGCAGAAAGAGTCCTCAGTAGGCAATCCTAAACACCAAATATAGAACTTTTGTTCTTATTTGTCAAGCGGGAATTATTCGAGCGTAATAAAAAGAGGATTTGATTGTCACGAGAAAAGGAGGGCAACCCCTGCCATGGCCAGAAAGGTTCCAGCGACTGCCTGCCAGCCGAAACGTTCCTTGAAGATAAAGTAACTGATGGGCAGCATAAAGATTGGTGGAAGAGCCATCAAGGTGCTAGCAACACCGATCTCAGTATATTGAACGGCAAGCAAAGAAGATGAAACCCCAATAACCGGCCCGAAAAATGCTCCAAAGGCAACCCAGCCAAGGGCGGCAGGCTGTTTGACAATTGTTGTGACCGTGGAAACAGCCTGGCGCTGGAAGCAAGCCACAATCCAAAGAGTCACAACTGCAGCGAACATGCGGATCAAGGTACCTGCAAAAGGCGAAAAGCCCCCCGTCATTCCCTGCTGTGACAGGACCAACCCGGTTGCCTGCCCGAGTGCTGCCAGGATCCCAAAAAGGACACCACGACCACTCACCTTGTGTCCATTTTTGTCCCCGCTGCTGGGACGGACTAATATCACCCAGGATATCCCTCCCAGGGTTACGACAATTCCAATAATCTGAATCAAAGTGAGTGTCTGTCCAAAGAAGATCCAAGCAATGGTGGCACCAAAAACCGGTGCCAGGCTGAGCAAGAGAAGACCCAAGCGTGGACCAATCTCCTGATACGCCTGGAAGAGAAAGGCATCTCCAAGGGAAAGACCAATGATGCCAGATATGCCCAACCAAGCCCAACGGGAAGCGCCTGCATGGAGAGGGATGGGCTGTCCATATAAGACACCGTTAATCAGGATCAAGACCAGCATAGCAATGAACACCCGGACAGCGATTAGTAACCTGGGAGCCAACCTGCTGTGTGGATTTGGAAAATCCCACTGCCGACAAGGACCAGCAGAATGATGTAAAAAGGGCAGCAATTTCACCGATGGGCATATTTCCTCTTAATAAAAAAGTCCGGGAGCCTCCGCTCCCAGCCACAAGTATATCAGAAGGTAAGTCTGTTAGTCTGATAGTCAAATAGTCTAATAAGCAGAGATTTGTGTTGTATGGCGAATGGGAGAATCGGCCTCATCTGTAGAATATAAACAAAGGTCTGTTCCCTTTCGCATTAAAATCGAACTATTGGGCGGTGGTCCAATAACCCAGATAGGTTAGCCAAGGGCGTTAGTAACTCCCTAATCCTTCTTCTGTTTTGTCCTTGCTTTGTTTAAATTTTCCTGAACTCGCAACTTTACTATCCTGCTTATCAATGTGTATGGGATTGGTTTATCCAGAGGAAACTTCAGTGAACCCTTTGGACCCACATAGGCAGTCAACTCTGTCTTGAATTTCTCATTTGCTGATGAGGGCGGATAAAACCCGATGTGGTTTTTGAATGCAGCGAAATAAACCAAATTGCCATTTAACGTGAAAGTGGGCATTTGATAATTTAATCGTTTCCAGCGCGGCAGGTGCTGCTTTCCTAATAGTGTTCCTGATCTTTTCCAAGATCTCCTGGACTTGAGGCGGGAAAGCTGCGATGTATTCATCCATATTTTGAGGGGGTTTTTGACGGGTTAACATTTATTCCTCTTTAAATCTATTCCAATGGATCCACCTGGATACGATCAAGGGGTTTCGATAATAGGTATTAGTAATCCAATTAGCGAGTATAAAACCAAACCACGCAAAGAGCAAAGACGGCAGTTTTCGAAATGGAGGAGAATGACTTCCTCAGTAATTCATTTTTATTTGAAGCAAACGAACCGGGATGACTTACCTTTCTTTTCCATCACGGCTGTTGACGGGCGGGGTTTTTTCGTCTATATTACGAAGGATGCCAAAACGACAGGTTTACCTGCTATCACCAAAAGAACTCAGCCCGGAAACCATTGCTGTGGCTTTCGCAAAAACATCGCGATCGCCGGAATCTTTCAGGGAAATCGCGGCTGAGCTTAGCGACAAGAAAAGTGCCCAATTCCACGAGAAATGGGTGGTGGGGTACGGACATGCCTCTGTGGCTGAACATGCCGTGCTGCACATCGCCATCGAAAATGTGTCAAGGCTGGCAGTGGAGTGCATCGAGTCCAACAGGCTAGCATCTTATACAGAAAAATCAACGCGCTATCAAAAATGGGGACCGAAAGACTTGTTTTTCCAACCCCCGCTGCCAAAGATAGGTGAAATCGAGTCAGAACGTTACCACCCGAAGGAAGGGCCGGAGGATTTTTATGTCCCCCCTGAATTGGAAGGGCATCCAACCAGGAAAACGGCGTATTTGCAGACCTGCCGTCATCTTTTTGATACCTATGCGAAAAGCCTTGAACCTTTAAGGGCATTCGTGAGGAAGCTTCATCCACCCGAAAGTGAGGAGCAGGAAGAAGCTTACGACCGACGCATCCGCTCGAAGTACGTCGATTCTGCCGGTTCCTGCTCCCGGCAGCAAGCCTGGCGAATGTGGGCATGACCGCCAATGCACGGGTGCTGGAACACGCCATCTGCAAAATGCTTTCCAACCCGCTGATGGAGGTTAGAGAAATCGGCGAGGAGGTAAAGGATGCAGCGCTGGGAGAGGTGCCAACCCTGGTGAAATATGCCGAAGCGGTGCCCTTTTATATCGAAACGAGCGAGGATTTCTCTCAAAGAGCCCATGAAGAACGCAGCAAAAAATCACTTGCGGAAAATTCCGATTGGTGTCAACTGATCAATTTCGATCCCGAGGGAGAGATCAAGGTGCTGGCAGCAGCACTTTACCGATTCGGGGATAGTTCGTACAGGCACGCATTGGAAAAGGTGCGAGCCACACGGGTGCCGGGACGGGAAAAAATGGCCGAGTCCCTGCTGGGCAGAATGGGGGAGCACGACACACCAACCCGTGAACTGGAACACACCACTTACACCTTTGATGTCATTATGGACCAGGGAGCTTATGTGGAATTTAAACGGCACCGCATGATGACACAAACTCCACAAGGCCTGACTACCAGGCTCGGATTTATGGTGCCGCGCATGATCGTGGAAGCCGGATTCGAAAGGTCGTATCAAACAGCCATGGAAGCCGCAGCAGAGACTTATGAAAAAATCGTTGGATGGAACCCGTCCGTGGCAAGTTACGTGGTGCCCAATGGATACAACCGGCGCATCCTATTCACGATGAATCTCCGGGAAGCTTACGCCTTCTGCCAATTGCGATCTGCAGAGAACGCGCATTTTTCGATGCGGAGGGTAGCACAGAGGATCGCTGAGGAGATTAAGCGGGTGCATCCGCTGTTGGCAAAATATATGCGCCTGCCGGGGGAACCCTGGCAGGAAATAGAAAATAATCACTTTTAATAAAACCGCCCCGGTCAATTGACGGGGCGGAACTAATTATTAATTTGTATACATGGCAGGTGACCATGCCCAAAGAGGAATTTGCCCTATAAAACACCTATTGAGCGACTGATGTCGTTCCTCCATGGGAGACATTCATTCGTGGAATTCTTCAACCTGATAGAGCAACACCTCAAGGTGCTTTCGCTGCCAGGTGTCGGGGGCAGCACCCATCTTATAGCAAAGATTCTCCAGAAACTCTGAAGGATCCGGAATCTTCTCCCACACCTGGGGGAGGAAGGTAGCGCGATGGAAACCATCCCGCAAGAGGACTCCATCCACACCGGGACGGAGTTTGGAGATCAAATCAGCGGAATCTGAATACTCCAATTGCACAGGCAATGTCAAGCGCGAGATTTCGATCTTAATGGAAGCCAGTTCAGCTGGCTGAACCGTGGGGAAACGATAATCCTCAAGAGCAGCAGCCACGGCATGTTCGCGTACATCTTCAGCAAGGGGTTGGTAAGGTTCAAGGGCACCAATGCAACCGCGCAAGCTGCCGTTTACCGTCAAGGTGACAAAAGAAGCGCCATCTGCGCGAAGGGTAGGTGTGAGTAAGGTATCGTCGAGCAGCGGCAGGGGGTGGCCGCGCACACCGGTTTCGAGAGCCTGACGCGCCAACTGGAGCAGAGTTTGTTTTTCTTCTGGAGTCAGACGGTCGCCCATGGCTTCATCATACAATTCCCTTCGCAAGGAGTCAAGCGGGTATATTTTTTGATGCTTACCCCCACCCCCCCTATCCCCCGCCACCAAGCATTGTATAGACTGGGGACATGGTTTACACTTCTTCGGGAGCAAGCTCGACGTCTTAGTCGTAGAGCCTGCCCCTAAACCCCAAAGTAATAATTACCAAAACCGGACTCCCCTTCACAATGGTAAGAGGGAAATATTAAAAAAACAAGGTTTTTGTGAGCTGAGCTCGCAAAAACCTTGTTTTTTCGGGTTCTTGATCTTAAAGGGGCAAATCAGACGGCCCATTTTCATTCACCGTCTTCACCGCCTTCTTCGGAAGCGGAGGGTTGGTCGAGACGGATCACTTCGCCATGGACATTGATTACCACCTTGAACCCGGACATTCCCATAAAAGCGCGGCTTTCTTCGGGGATGCCCGTCTTCAACAAGGTTTCAAATTGCTGCTCAATATTCTTGAACTGGTTTTGAAGCATCGCTTTCGAGAAGATATCATCGGTCCCAAGCATCTTGGCAGCCTGCTCGCTGAGCAATCCTTCATTCCCGCTGATCTGCTTGCGCATCATCTCCAGTACCTGGCGATCCACCTGTTCGGATGGGATATGCCGCTGAAACCCGCATCGTCCACAACATAGCACGGTTCATCCCCAACGTATGCGGTCCCGGCTGGACGGTCGGCCTCGTCCACAACGAGACCAGCAAAAATGGGTTGACGTGACATGATTATTCTATCTCCATTGGATGATCGAAATCTCTAACTTTGCGAAATCATGACCCGGGTCCCGATGCCGGGTTCAAGCATCAGGCGTTCTCCGGAGGAACAGTTGGAAGAGTCCAGCGATAAATCCATTTTGCATCCTGCGGAGTCATATTGATGCAGCCATGACTGTGCGGATGACCAAAATCATTATGCCAGTAAGTGCCGTGGATTGCAACCCCACTATCGGTAATATAAGAATCCCATGGGACTCCTGGTAGATCGAAAACGGAGAATTCATCAGCGCCGCCGGTCATATGGTAGGTGGGGCGCTTGTGGAATGTATGAAACCAGCCGGTGGGGGATTCAAAATTCTTCTGACCGGTTGCCACGCGGGCGGCATAGACAGGCACATTCCACTCAAATGCCATGAGGACCTGACGATCCAAATAGATTTCGATATGTTTTTCATGCTCCGGAACCTGAGGAGAAATGGGTGAGATCTCTTCCGGTGAAAAGATATGAACCACTTCAGGCCGGATAAAATAATGCGAATTATATAGATTATCGTAGGCCTTGTACCATAGGCTGCCATCACGCTGGTCAATGACAAGCCCATCGATCCAATGGGTGGATCCGTAATACAGGCGTGGACCCGGAGAGGGGCTACGGTTGACCGCCCAGACTGAATCGGCATACGGGATCGTGATTTCACCCAGTACACCTGATTAGGAATCAATGGAATTTAGGGAATTCGTCAACGTGCTACCGGCTGAACGCCCCCAGAATAGACATAACGATCATCCCCAAGGTGGTACCAAATGCGATTGTAATCGCCATTCACACCCCCAAATACCTGTTCATTAATTTCCAGGAGCTATCACGAAGAACAGAATTCACCTGCATACCGCTAAAGGCTGGTGCATCGCGGACAATCAGGCTGCGGTAGACAACCCGTCCCTGCATGGGGAGAGAGGCAGCGTTTGATCCTGCCGGAATTTCAGAAAGAAAAAGACTGAGCAACGCTGCACCACTCAGTTTTAGAAAATCGCGCCTGGAAAGGAATCCATTGGTCTTTGAAAACCGTTTATCCGGAGTTATGCCCAGTAATATTACCTTTCTTTTTGTCAGCTCTAATAGTGGACATTAACCAGCGTACCCTCAGACGCCCAATAAAACAGCCATTCAGCATCAGGAGTGTACATATTTACACAGCCATGACTCATGGGGTGCCCAAAATTACTATGCCAATAAGTGCCATGGATGCCATAGCCTTTATAAAAATACATCGTATAGGGAACATTCGGCAAGTAATAACCATCACCAGTCATAAGGGTGGACACCAATTTTATCCAAATATGATATTGGCCGGTGACGGTTGGAAATGCCGGCACGCCAGTGGAGACCAGGAAACTTGCCACGATGTTATTCCCGTCATAGGCATACAACATCTGCTGGGACAAGTTCACATCAATCCAGCGACCGCTGAAATCAGCGACCGCGGGGGTATTCGTGGGACGGGGTCGAGGAGTATTGGTCGGAACCGGAGTGAGGGTGGGTGTGAATGTTTCTGTGGGCGTAAAGGTGGCGGTGGGAGTGGGAGTTAACGTATACGTGGGAGTGGGGGTAAATGTCTCTGTAGGAGTGAATGTGGAAGTGAAAGTTGGCGTATACGTTGGTTTATCAAAATTGACCGGTATGCCAAAACCTGGTGACAAAGATTTCGGGACGTGCAGGAAAGCCAGCACAGGAGACGCATTCCCCGGCCAAAATACCCATGCAGCAGTTGCACAGACCGCCAAGATTACCAGAGTAATAAAAGATAATCTGGACTTTGAGAGGGATTTTAAAAGGGGTGGGGTGGGCGCCGGGGACGCAGCTGAGACTGTGCGGGAGAGTCTCTTCGTGACCATGGGCTGGGTATCGGATTCAGCAGTTGGGGGGACATTTTTCCTGCCCAGCGGGTGGGTCTCTGCTTTAAGGTTTGCTTCTGATAGAGAAGCTGCTCCTCCAGCGGGCTTGTCTGGAGGAGGGGTTTTTTTTGTGGAATTCGTTTCCCTGCGCAGACGATCCACTGCCCAGTGCATGCCCATGCGGGCCCGTTCACTCTGAGGATTGATCTGGAGCGCCCGCTCGAGATAAGCGACACTGGCGCGGGGACTACCCACTGCTGCCAGAATCAGCCAAGGTTCTTCAAGATCCGGACAAAGAGCAGCTGCAATCTCAGCCCAGCGGCGGGCGGCTTGACGATCACCCTGCCGGACAGCCCGCCTGGGCATTTAAAAGGGCTTGCTGAGCGGATTCCAAATCGGTGTTCATGGCGTTGGAACAGGTTGAACGCTTTCGCTTCTAACAAAACAGAGCACACCGGCTACCATCCCATCGGCTACCACATCCGGGTGATCCACCAAGAGGGTGCGATCAAGATCAAGGAAACCGGTTTCAATAATGGCAGCTGGTGTAGAGGGATTAATTGCTCTGAAAGCATGATAATCGGTCATATCAAGAGTAATATTGCCTGAACGATATGCAAGACCAGTTGCCTTCCCATAACGATCATACAGACAGGCAGACAAGCGGTCTGTTAGGTTCTTATCGCGGCTATAAGTGGAAGCTGCCACTTTAAAACCGGTAGCTAAAGGATTAGAGATATCACAGGTATCGCTATGGATCGAGAGTAAAAGGGCAGCTTGATATCCTTCCAGGCGGGGATCGAATTCCTGGAGCATGTCAATCATATACCCACGCGCTTCCAGTTTCTGGCGTACTATGGAGGCAATCGCCAGGTTGACATCAAGCTCATTGGTTCCATCCGGACAGACGGCTCCCGGGTCATCACCATTACCCCAGTGACCGGAAACAATGCCTATGCGTACATCTTGCTGTGACGTGGGAACCAGCTCGCCGCCCGCAGGCTGAGGGGTAAGAATTCCGGAAATCATTGCCCCGAAATTCCCCGAAAACATTTTTGGGGAAAAACCAGTAAAAAGGGTCGCCAATAAAAATGCGACACTAAACGTGGTCTGCAATATGCGACCGGTACCAAGGCCACCAGCGGCGCGGGAAGTTTTTTGAGATGGTTGAGCAGCCATAGATAGGGCAATAGTACCTTAATTTTGTCCAAAAAGGCAGGGTTTTTTTAGGTGATTTGATATGCATAAAATAGGGGGGGGTTTAGAAGTATTAAAAAGAATTGTCAGGAAAAATATCCTTCCTCGCGAGAAAATTATTCAAAATAGACCAGCAGGGTCAGTCAATGGAGCTATAATCGACCTTGCTGAGCTTCCTGCCACGACGGAATTGAGAGGCTGACCATAGGCAAGAAAAGCAAGAATATTTTCCCAGGAATTTAAAATGCCTGAATACCTATACCTCATCCATCCCTACCGCCACGGCTTCTTTGACGACCCCACCCCAGAAGAAAATGCAATCATGGATGAGCATTTCGAATATCTGAAAGCAGCCCGCAAAAAGGGGATTGTCGTACTGGCAGGACCATGCACCGATCGATACCTTTGGACTGGTTGTCTTTCGCGCTGAAAATGACGAAGCTGCCAATGCATTCATGTTCGCCGACCCGAGCGTGAAGAAAAACGTCATGGCTGCGGAACTGCATCCCATGCGCATTTCCGTTCGAGGAAAATGACAACCTACCCATTTCAGCTGCTGCGCACAGTAGCACTCTGCCACCCAAAACCTGCACCGATGCCAACGGCAGCGAATGCCCAGCCAACTCTGATTCCCTTTACCAGGTCATCAACCAGATCGGGTGCGTACAGATCGATACGCTTCACATGGTGCGCCGCAGCCATTACCTCGTACCATGGAGCCGGGTGGGGAATTACAATCCCGATGACTTTCGATAACCTGATTTTTCGGAATCCGCCACCGCTTGTTCGAGGGATGGGAGCATGCAGCTTCCGTCATCCCCTTGACCGAATACCGCTATCAAATGCCGCACCAGCGCAACCTGCGCGAGCATCCCACCAACTGGTATAACCGCTGGCTGAACGAACTTGTCCAAAAGGATTTCGTTCCGCAGGTGCTTGAACGGATTCGCAAAGATGGTGCACTCAAGGTGAGCAATTTTGAATCGGACGGGCACCAAGGAGGCACCTGGTGGAACTGGCGTCCAGCCAAAGTGGCCCTGGAATTTTTATACTCCCGGGGCGAACTGATGATCGCGAACCGGGAGAAATTCCAGCGGGTGTACGATCTGACCGAACGTGTGCTGCCGAAATGGGTGGAAACGAACGAGCCAACCGTGGAAGAACGCGACCGCTTCTGGGTCGAGCGCGGTGCGAAAGCGCTGGGGGTTTGCACCGACGAGACAAGCTGGAGATTATACCTGGATGAAGGTGACCAAATCCCGCCCCATTTGAGAACACTGCTAAAAGACGGCATCCTGCTCCCAATCAAGGGAAAACTGGCAAACGGACAAACTGCCGATCTGGTCATCCATCGGGACAACCTGCCGCTGCTTGAGACAAGCAGCAGACGGAGAACTCAAGGCTGAACGGACAACCTTCCTCAGCCCATTCGATAACTTATTCTGGGCTACCCGGCGAGATGAAATGTTATGGGGTTTCCACCAGTCCCTTGAAGCATACCTGCCAGCGCACGAAACGCGACGTACGGCTATTTCTGCCTGCCAATCCTGCACAAAGACCGGTTGGTGGGCCGGTTCGACCCAAAACTCGAACGTAAATCGGGTACCCTGATCCTGCGCTCAATTTATCTAGAGCCCGGGTTAAAATTGGGAGGAAACTCTTCAAGGATGTGGCCAATTGCTTACGCGATTTCATGAAATTTCACGAAGCAAAAGATCTTGTCATCGAGCGGAGCGTTCCGGCTGAGCTTGGAAGAAAATTGCTAACTGCGACAGCTACTTAATAAAATATGAAAAAAATACTCCTCTTTATCATAGCAGGCGTCCTAGCAATCATTTTCATTGGACTGGTGACCGCCTTTTTCCTTTTGGGTCCAATCCATAGCGAGGCATTTTCGGCGACCGTGGAACTGCCTCCTCCCGATGCCGGATTTGTGCTCATCAGCCCAGATTTCTCCAACGGAAGCAGTATTCCACAACGTTTCACTTGTGCAGGAGAAAACATCCCACCGACACTGGCATGGGGGGAACCTCCTGCTGGGACAAAATCATACCTACTAATGGTTGATGATCCCGATGCCCAGGGTGCTCCGTGGACGCACTGGATCGTTTATAACCTGCCTGCAGAGACAAGAAGTCTGATGCCCAGACTCGCCCCGGGATGCAAATCGATGACGTAACCATCCTATTTGGGATCAATAGCTGGGGAGGTCAGTTATACCGCGGCCCTTGCCCGCCCTCAGGGGTGCATCATTATGTTTTTCGACTTTCTGCGCTCGATATCATGCTTGGTCCAGAAGATAACTCTTCTAAAAATGAATTGGAGAGCGTGATGCATGGACACATCCTTGGGAGCGCAGAAATAATTGGAACATACAGCAAATGAACGATCAAAACTCAAAACTCAGTAAAGCCGAACTCCTCGAGCAGATCCGCAGTGAACATGGATTGCTTGAAGCAACACTGGCCCGTCTTACCCATGCACAAATGCTGCTTCCGGGGGTGGATGGTGAATGGTGTGTCAAGGATGCACTAGCCCATATCTCCATATGGGAACGGTGGATGATCCGCTGGACCAACAACCTGCTGCTGGGTGAAAAACCGGACACCCCCAACCCGTGGGACGTGGACAAAATAAATGCTGAAGCATATGAAAAGGTAAAAAGACTGGCACTGGCGGAAGTGCTGGAAGAATTCCGATTATCTTATTGGGATTCAGTTGCCCTGGCGGAAAGTTTGAGCGAAGAACAACTGCAAACAGACCACCGAGAAACCTGGCCCATGGACAAGCTCTGGACAGGCATTGCAGCCAACACCAATTGGCATTACAAACAACACCGCACTGATATCCAAAAATGGCTACAAAAGCAAAAACAGGGACGTTGATTTGCCAGCGCACACATTGCTCGCGATGGCCCGGGAAATAGGCAATCCCATCATAGGTGACAAAACGCAACCTTCATCTGGCAGGGAAGAATTGCGCCTCTCCTGATCGATGATCTACACAGACTGGGAAGAAGACCCCAACCGATGCGACGGATGGGAGAGGGATTATGGAGCTTGTCAATATTGCTGGCTGCGAATGCCTATCTTGAATATGCATTCCTCAATCCCAATACTGGTGCGCGCATCCCTGACCCTCTCAATCACAAGCGAGTATGGAACGGAATAGATCCTACAACCACTTTTTCTACATGCCTGGCAGTGGACCAAGTCCCCTCGTACAGCCGGGCAAGGGAGTTCAAGGAGGGAATAGTGAACGCCATCAAAATCCCAACCAGGGAAACTATTTGGGGAGACCAACGGAGCGTGATCCTCTACCAGCCAGCGGTCTCCACACCGGTCCCATTGGTAGTGGTTTTCGACGGACCCGAGTATTTGAAACAAGGCCGACTGAATGTAATTGTGGACAACCTTGTGGCTGCAAAACGGGTGCGCCCGTTTGCCATGGCAATGATCCAGAATGGCGGACAAGCGAGGAACCTGGAATACAATTGCTCCGAGTCCACCCTGGAATTCGTTACCGATAGCGTGATCCCGCTGGCTCAAGAGCAACTAAGGCTAATCCCCGCTACCAGGGGAAAGTGGGGAGTACTGGGTGCTTCGCTTGGAGGATTGATGGCGGTATATACCGGAGTGCGATACCCACAGGTCTTTCGCAAAGTATTAAGCCAATCCGGGGCATTCAGCACAGGTAAATCCGACTCGTATTTTGTCAGACCTGGTCAGATATGCCCCTCGACCGAATATCGAAATCTGGATGAACACCGGCCTGTACGAAGGGCTGCTAGAATCGCAACCGGCAGACATACAAATTGCTGAAGGAGAAGCAGTTCGAGGTGAAATATCACGAGTACCCTGGAGGGCACAACCATACCTCATGGCGCAATGATATTGGTGGAGGATTGGAAGAACTCTATCAATGAACAAATCGGATAGGAACCCACCGTGCCATTCACGAACCAACCCCCTGCATAGAAAATTTTCTTTCGTAAGGACCCCACGTAATGTGAATAATTTAATTTGAATTTACCCTGGAGGTGACCAATGGCAAAAAAAGTGCTTCTTGTAGATGATGATGAGATGCTGCGCAAGATGACTGAAGTCCTTCTCGCCAAGCAAGGTTTTGAGGTGACCGCGATCGAAAATGGCGCAAAAGCATTACAACAATTAAAATTCATGCTTCCAGATATCATCCTAATGGATGTGATGATGCCGGATATGGATGGATTTTCCGTCTGCCGCGAGATCCGGAGCAACCCTGCCACTGCTGCAATTCCCATCATCATGCTGACCGCGCTGGACAGTGTGGAGAACAAGGTCAAAGGATTCGAAGCCGGGGCGGATGATTACCTGGGCAAACCTTTCGAAACTGCAGAGCTCGTAGCCCGTATCAATGTTATGACTCGACGCTCCGAAGGTTATGCGCCGCAAGTTGCTGCGCCAACTAAATCCCAATCACTACGCGAAACAGCACAAACTATTGCAGTCTTTTCGCTGCGAGGCGGCTCAGGTGTGTCTACAATCGCAGTCAACCTGGCGGCAGGACTTTCGCAAATATGGGAAATGAAAGTAGCACTAGTGGACATGGTTTCCGTGGCTGGCCAAACCGCACTTTTCCTAAACCAGTCACTACGTAACACATGGGCTGACGTGTGCACGCTGGATGTCATTGATGAGGAAGGGGTCTTAAGCGCCATGCTCCCGCATGAGTGCCGGGTGCGGACGCTGGCATCGCCACGGCGCCCAGAAGAAAGCGAACTGCTGACACCAGAAAAAGTGAAAACCACCATCGAAGTCTTACGAACCGCTTTCCCTTATGTTGTTCTGGATATGCCTCACGATCTCAGCGAGAAGTCCTTAAACGCCCTGGATCAAAGCGATGTCATATTGGTGATTACCCAGCCAGAGATCGCCTCCCTGCGAGCAGCGAGTATGGCAATGGAAATCTTTGAAGCCTTGAAATACAAGGAACAGAAGAAAATCTACATCATCCTGAACTGGACATTCCCCCGACAAGGTCTGGTCATAAAAGATATCGAACGGATGCTCAAATCCAAAATCGATCTAATCCTACCTTATGCAGCAGACGAACTTGTCAACGCCCTGAATATTGGCAAACCGCCCGTGTTATCCAACCCCGAGGGAGCAGTAGGGGTGATTTTCGAGGATATTGCCATGGCGCTCAGCAAGGATGCGCATCGGAATCTACGGCCCGAACAGCCCAGCCCAGCCTGGAAGCGCGTAGCTGAACGAATCCGCAAAAAAAAGAAATAAAATAAATGGGAAGACATCGTATAATGATTCTCGCCACCTTATGCTACATCCAACGTGAGGGTTGTACGCTGATGCTTCATCGCACCAAACGGAAGGACGATATCCATGCAGGCAAATGGAATGGTCTGGGCGGTAAATTCGAACCTGGGGAAACTCCGGAGGAATGTGTTGTGAGGGAAGTAAAAGAGGAATGCGGGTTGGAGATAAGCAACCTGCACTTGCACGAACTCGTCATGTTCCCCGGGTTCAAAGGCAACGATTGGTATGTATTCCTGTTTACAGCACTGGCAATAACTGGGGATCTGAAGGAAACCGAAGAAGGATATTTAAAGTGGATACCCGATACAGAAGTGGAAAGCCTGCCGCTTTGGCCAAGTGATCACATTTTTTTGCCCTGGTTGCGGGAAAATAGGTTCTTTTCAGCAAAGTTTATGTACGAGGGGGAGAATTTCCAAAATCACCAAGTCCATTTTTATCCGTAGGAGAAGAAGCCTTCCGATACGTTTGAAGTGCGATTTTCCCCCTGCATTGCCGGTTGGCATTATAATTACCAACGTATGTCCATCTTCGCCTCCAAACACATCCTCCTCGGCGTTACCGGTTCCATCGCCGCCTATAAGACCGCAGACCTGGCTTCCAAACTAACCCAAGCTGGGGCGCAGGTGGATGTAATTCTCACTCCCGCGGCAGAGAAATTCATCACCCCGCTCACCTTCCAGTCCGTCACGGGACGGAAGGCCTTCACCGATGCCGATTTGTGGGGAGGAGAAGCACACGTGCTGCACGTGGGTCTTGGCCAAAGCGCTGACTTACTGGTCATCGCCCCCTGCACCGCCAACACACTCGCCAAACTGGCACACGGCTTTGCCGATAACCTGCTCACCATCACTGCCCTGGCAATGCGATCGTCCATCCTCATTGCACCCGCCATGGACGCAGGTATGTTCGAGCACCCGGCTACGCAGGAAAATATAAGGATCCTGCGCGAACGCGGGATCCACTTTGCCGGACCAGATGAGGGTCACATGGCCTCCGGGCTGATCGGGCGCGGACGGATGGTGGAACCGCCGGAATTGCTCGGCCACATCCGCCTTACCCTGGGATTAAAGGGGGGAATTGGCGGGAAAGAAGATCGTCGTTACCGCCGGCGGAACACAGGAACCCTTCGATCCGGTGCGGATGCTGACAAACAAATCTTCCGGAAAACAAGGCTATGCAATCGCCCAGGCTGCCCTGGATGCAGGCGGGACCGTGGTGTTGATCACTGCGCCAACAAGCCTGATCCCACCGGTGGGAGCACAAGGTGTCCAAGTCCACACTGCCCAGGAAATGCTAGAAGCTGTTCTTGCCGAGTCCGCCAGGGGCTGATGCACTGGTGATGGCTGCCGCGGTGGCAGATTTCCGCCCGAAATCAGACGCAAAAAATAAACTCAAGAAACGGGATGGGATCCCGCAGATCGAGCTGGAGGCGACACCGGATATCCTTTTAGCAGTTGCCGGTCTGGAAGACAAAAGACCGCAGGTTGTCGATCGGATTCGCTGCTGAAAGCCGTGACCTGCTCGAGAATGCATCCTTCAAGTTAAAATCCAAAAAGCTTGGATATGCTGGTTGCCAACGATATTTCCGCTCCCGATGCCGGATTTGGTGTAGACACCAACCGAGTCACGCTTCTGTTCCCGAACGCAAAAGCAAAAGCTCTGCCGCTAATGAGTAAATCCGAAGTGGCAGAGACCATCATCACATACTTAGGGGAACTCCTGGAGAGTAAATGACAAAGTTCTGGTGATCTCCGATGTACACGCCAATGCCATCGCACTGGAAGCCGTCCTGAAGATGCCGGGACAAGTGGATGAAACCTGGTGCCTGGGTGATGTGGCTGGTTATGGTCCGCAGCCAAATGAGTGCATTGACCGCATCCGCTCCCTGCCCAATTTGACCTGCATCATGGGAAACCATGATTATGCTGCCATCGGCAATATGGCATTGGAAACCTTTAATTCCGATGCAAGAAAGGCCCTGCTCTGGCAGCGCAAAGTAGTTCAGCGAGGAGAAGCAGGAGTTTCTTAAATTCCCTGCCCGATGAGCTGGTTGTTCACGGTGAGGTTTCACTGGCCCATGGCAGCCCGCGTGACCCAATCTGGGAATATGTGATGAATACACTGGTGGCGCGCATCAATCTGCTCCATTTCGATACACCCTGGTGTTTTGTAGGGCACTCACATTTTCAGGCGGTGTTTCCAGTACCATGCCAAGACCGATGACATGTCCATCGTGGTGCCGCGTCCTGCAGAACATATATGAACTCAAGGAACGCGCCATTTTAAATCCCGGTTCGGTCGGACAACCGCGCGACCGTGACCCACGGGCAGCGTATGCCATCTTCTCACCCGAAGCGCACACCTGGGAGCCGCGCCGGGTGGAATACGATATCACGGCTGTGCAGAAGATGATCCTGGATGCGGGTCTTCCACCCCGCCATGCCGAGCGCCTCGCCGGAGGCTGGTAAAAATCGGAATGGTAAAGGCACCAGAAGAAAAATTTCTCCTGGTGCTTTTTCTTATTATGACGATGGAACAATTTCTATCCAGTCAGGCGTCTATGAGGCAACCTGATCCGTTTCGCCACTTGAAGGAGGAGAACGCCATGAAAAAGAGAATCGTATCCTGATTTTTATCGCCTTAGCCTTGATACTGGTTGCCTGTGGTGTAAAAGCTGCCGCACACCGTCAGTGGTAGTCTCGCACCGGGTGGGGGGGGCGCACCGTCCGATGAAGTTCGCTCCAGCTACCCACCCAGGCTTTCGAGGATATTCCGATTCCAGTCAAAGGGCCTGGCAATTACAAGCGCCAACACGCAGCCCTCCAGGACCGGCTGGTCATCATGAATGCCGATCTGACCATCGTCATCCCGACCCGCAAGCCAAGATGGAAGCCATAAACCAGATGGCAACCAACCTGGGTGGCTTTGTTATCTCAATGAATATGTACCAGACCATCAACACAAAACGGGCAAACCGTCCCGGAAGGGACCATCTCCATCCGCGTCCCTGCGGATAAACTGGAAAACGCCTTGAGCCAGATCAAGTCCGATGCGGTTGAAGTACGCAACGAGACCCGGTCCGGTCAGGATGTAACCTCCTCTATGTAGACCTGCAAAGCCAGCTAACCAACCTGGAAATGGCCGAGGCGGATCTCCAGGCGATCATGGATGAAGCCAAGAATAATCCCAACAGCAACACCACATCCAAGACGCAGGATGTGCTGGATGTCTACAATCAAATCATTTCCGTGCGCGGGCAGATCGAGTCGATCAAAGGCCAGATGCAATATTACGAACAGGCTTCTGCCTACTCACTCATCAATGTGACCCTGATCGCCGAAGAAACCATTAAGCCACTAGAAATTGGCGGCTGGAAACCGCAAGGTGTTGCACGGGATGCCATCCAATCGCTCATCAAGTTCTGGCAGGGTTTCGTGAACTTCCTGATCAATTTATTCCTGCTCATCCTGCCGGTTTTGATCACCATCTTTGGACCGATCGCGCTGGTGGTCTGGGGCATCGTCGCCCTGGTAAAACGGCAAAAAAGGAAGAAAGCACAGGCCAATAAGGAATAAAACACCCTGACTCACTCCAATACCCCTCTCCAAAAAGGAGAGGGGTATAATTTTACCTATGGATAAACTTGTCCAGGAAGCTCAGCAGCTCTTTGGCATCCACCTGACCGGGCGACAGGTGGTGGCGCTGATGACATTCGAGCGTGAACTGCTGGCATGGAACGAGAAGTTCAACCTGACTGCCATACGCGACCGGGAAGGGATCCGCACCAAACATTTCCTAGATTCTTTCTCCTGCGTCCTGGCCTGGAAGGAAAATCCACCCCGACGACTGATCGACATCGGCACCGGTGCTGGTTTTCCAGGCATCCCGCTTGAAGATCCTGTACCCGTCCATGCGGCTGACGCTGGTCGAATCGGTGGGAAAGAAAGCCAATTTCTGCCGGCACATGGTCGAAACCTGAACCTGGAGGCCACGGAAGTGATCACCGCCCGGTGCGAAGATGTAGGACAGATGCCCGCTCACCGTGAGGCTAATGATTGGGCAGTGGCACGTGCGGTGGCGAACCTGCCGGTGCTGGCTGAATACCTATCTTCCCCTGGTGCAGGTGGGGGGAGCCATGCTGGCCCAAAAAGGCCAAAGCGGTCCAGCGGAAACTCATAAAGCCGAAACAGCGCTTAAGAATCCTGGGCGGGTGCACACGCCAACTGCTTCCGGTTACCTTGCCGGGGGTTGCCGATGAACGGTTCCTGGTGGTGGTGGACAAGGTGGCAGCTACCCCCCCGCAGTATCCACGCAAGCCTGGCATCCCAGCCAAGAAGCCGTTGTAACACCCGAGAAAAAAATATTCCTGCTTGATGCGGAAATTTGTGCAGCTATTTTCCCCCAGAATGATCTGTTAAAACTCCCGTTCTTCTTCTTCCCTGGCGATGTCACCTCGCTCAGCCTTTTTCTTTCAAATCCTCAGGCCAGCTGGAAATATCCTCCGCGGGTAAAAACCTGGGTCCAGGACCGGAATTGGTTAAAATGTCTTTTGACCGGCAATTTAGCACAGCCTTTGCAACGTCGATCCCGGAGGCTGTCACACCGGAAACACCATGACTTAGGGTACTTGCCCCGCACAAGAACAAGCCATCGAATTCGGTGCGCGGCTGGAATGCCCAGGGTCCCACCTGGGATGGGCTTTTCTCGATCCCATAAAGGTTTCCACGGGTAGCGTTGAGATAATGCTCGTTCGTCAAAGGTGTGCCAAGACTGGAAAACACGATATGCTTGCTCAACCCGGGGATATGCTTCTCCAGCCCTCGCACCATCCGCCAGGCGAGATCTTCCTTCATCGCATCGTAATCAGCAGGACGGGCACCGTATTGTGGTATGTGCCCATTTCTCGAATGCCTCATAGCCCACAAAGGCGAAAGACTCGCAGGTGTGATGTCCCGAATGGATCTTAGAGGGGTCCTTCAAGGTCGTCACAGTAAGGAACAAGCCTGGCGGAGTCTCGTTCTGAAGCATGGCGTCGGTAAGGCCATCCGAGTAGATCTTATCCAGATCGGCATGGTCGTAGAACCAGAAATTGCCCGAATCGAGCCCGGCGGCGCGGAGGTCCATGTCGGTGGCAAAGAACAGGCTGAGGCATGAGGTTGAGTATTGGATTGACTTAAACTTTTTCCTGAGGCGGAGGGAAAGATTGTCCGGTCCAATCAATTTGCCGTAGGTCACTTCCGGATCTGCATTCGAGATGACGACACTGGCTCGGATCTGCTCACCACTTTCCATTTCAACCCCCAATACCTTCTTCCCTTCGAGGAGGATGTGCTTCACGCGACCATTAAGCCTGATCTCACCCCCTGCGCGATTTAACGCCTTGACAAATGCGCGCGGGATGGAGAATGACCCCCCAAGCGGATAGTAACCACCATTTAGATAATGATAGGTAATGCCAGCATGCATGAATGCCGAGACACGCGAAGGAGGTAATCCATGATCGCCAGACTGGCCAGCCAGCACGCCCCGCAGAACAGGATCGCTGACATGCGCGTTGATGAGGTCCGCGCCGGTGGCACGCATCCACTTGAGGATGGTCGGCGCGCTGGCTGCGGATTTCAATGGATGGTTCAAATCGCCGATGCGCGGACAGTGACTCGATCATGTTTATCATGTCCGAAAAATAGCCGTCAATCCCCCTGGCTTCGTGCGGGAAATGACTTTTTAACCGGTCGATTAAATTCTCCTTGCCCTTGGGGAAATCCACCCGCCTATCGCCGATAATGATATGGTCGTAGCCATCCGGGTTGAGCTCACAAAACGTAAGATCCTGCGAAACACCGAGACCATCGTAAATGTGACGCAGCCCACCGCCCTCTTGCAAGTCACCAATGTAATGCACTCCAGGGCTGAAACGATACCCCTCCAGCGTGAACGAATGAGTCCAGCCACCAGGCCGGTCGTGCTGCTCAAGGACGAGCACCTTTTTCCCTGATTGCGCCAACGCAACCGCAGCAGTCAACCCACCTGCGCCTGAGCCGATGACGATGCAATCGTAATCCAAGCTAGCATTCCTGGGTAATAAGCTTCATCTCATCCGGTTTGTTGGGGATGATGCATAGGAACTCGAAGTTCTCCTGCCCCATATTCTGATACCAGTGCGGGACTCCTTCGGGAATAAAGACGACATCCCCGGCGTGGACTTCGAATGTCTCACCATCAATACCGATGTTGGCATGACCCCGCAGCACGTATTGTTCGTGCTCCACGGTATTGGTATGTTCAGGAATCCCGCCGCCGGGCTCCATCATGAAGCGGCGCAAGGCAAAATTCGGTCCTTCCTGGGAGGATATCAATACCTGGATGGTGGTTTTTTCCCCGGCCTTTACAACCTGGGCTTCCACATCCTGCGCGTGTTTGACAGACATTTTATACTTCCTTTCCATCCTCCATGACTCTTGACCGTCCCGGAGGACACTTCCCATTTTTCAGCCTTTTCAACAAAATCGGGGGAAAATAGCTTCAAATCAGTGGTGGTCAGGATCGCCTGCTCGATCTTATCCAGGTAGGCCAGCAAATCAAGCCGGCGCTGCGTATCCAGTTCAGCCAGCACTTCATCCAGCAAGAGCACCGGCCACTGACCTGTGCGGGCTTTCATCCACTCGATCTCAGCCAGCTTGAGCGCCAACAGCGTTGTTCGCACCTGTCCACGCGAACCAAAATCAGAAAGGTCAATCCCGTTGGCAAGAAAGCGCAACTCATCCCGATGAGGACCCAGCACAGTTACCCCACGACGGATCTCCTCTGCACGATTTCTCTTAAGCGCAGCGACAAATCCCTGCCGGATATCCTCTTCGCTGAAACCATTACGCTGTACAGTGGTCTTGAGCGGCATGGCAATCTGCCCGTCAGGGGTGGGCAGCGGATCGTACGCCGGATGGTAATGGATCCGCAGTACTTCCGCACCATGAGTCAGGTCCCGGTGAATGCGAGCCGCCAATTTCTCGATCTCGTGGACCGCTTCAATGCGCCGCAAGATAATGGTCGCTCCGGTGCGGGTGATCGTCTCATCCCAGAAATCCAACTGGGACTGGTCTCCGCCGCGTTCAGCCAGCAGTTTGAGCAGGGCGTTGCGCTGTGTCAGATGCCTGCCCATACTCGCTCAAGCAGGTGGGCATAGCCGGGGACGGTCTGCGCCAGCGCCAGGTTCAGGTATCGGCGGCGTTCTTCGGGTCCGCCTTCGATGATCTGCGCCATCTGCGGTACAAAAATGACTGCATTGAAATGACCGATGACATCGGACAGGGGACGTTTGATGCCATCAAGCAGGATCTCCTTGCGCAGGCGCTGCCCGGTAACTCCCACCGCTTCGAGTACCAGCCGAACCTCAAGACGGTGTTTCGCCAGCCCGCGGGTATACTCAGCCACCAACCGACCCACCGCCAATTCTTTTTTTGCTTCGAGGAAGTTGACCAATTGCCGGTCTGCATGGGTCTGGAAGGAGGTGAAGGCTGCCAGGAAATAGACAGCCTCCAGCACGCTGGTCTTTCCCTGGGCATTGCTGCCGGTCAGCAAAACAACCCGCCGGGGAATGTCCATATCCAGGCGGGCGAAACTGCGGAAATTGGTCAGGGAGAGATGAGTAAGATACATTATTAAATCAATGACTGTCGAGTGAGACAAGGTTGCCGTTAAACATTATCCAGCACCGGTTCTTCCGGGGCAGGTCTCCAAACCTTTGTGGCCCGGTCGGTAAAAACGACGCCATTCAGGTGATCGATCTCATGCTGGAAGATGCGTGCCAGCCAGCCTTTGGCTTTAATCTTGACCGGCTTGTCCACGGCGTGTTTGACCCTTGACCGTCACTGCCAAGGCTCGTTCCACCTCGCCATGAAGGTTAGGGATGGACAGGCAGCCTTCAATTCCCATTTCGGTCTCCTGGAGATCTCTTTTATCTCCGGGTTGACAACAACATAGAGTTTTTTCGGGGAATCCTCCTGCTCATCATCTTCAGGATACTCCACCACGATAAGACGATCGGAATGCCCACCTGCGGAGCAGCCAGCCCAACGCCGGGTGCGTCGCGCATGGTCTCGATCATATCATCGATCAGGGTTTGCAATTCAGCGTCAAAGCGGGTAATGGTCCGGGCTTTTCGGCGCAGGATTGGGTCGGGGAGGGTGACAATTTCACGGATTGTCATAGGTTCACCAGTAAAATGAATGGAATTGAGCGCCTATTTTACTTCATTCTTCGGCTGGCTGTCATCCGGTTTCGTCACACGCCAGACCCTGCCTGCTCCTGCGAAACTGCTGTTCATTGTGGTAATAAGCAGCAAACCAATCCGCCACTCCGTTCGCGTTCGGCCTTTATGGTTTCCTGCTCTTTTTTGGTGATCTTTTCCAATCGGCGGCGCTCGATATCCTCCTGCACGGCGGAGGGATTAAAAACATTATTCGAAGGGCATTTCCTTGCCACCGCCGATGGTGATATAGACTGTTCCATAGTTGAAGAGCAATTCCAGGATGCCGATCCGCTTGTACTCGATGGACAGGATGTTATCCAGGGAGGCGATGTCGCTGGTCACCTGTCCCAAGGGAGTTTTGTCAATATCCATGATCTGGTCGGGTGTGACCTGAAAGATGTCATTGCTCCAGTCAACATACTCATAGATCCACCAGAGTAATGCAGGCAACAAATAGGAAGCCCAGAGTAAAGGAAGCAATCCCCGATCCATATTAAAAAAGCGAGGCAAAAGTAGAAGAGGGGCTGAATATTTCATAAGCCCAGTATTCCAATCAGGATGAACAAGATCAAGCCTGGTATCCAAGTCTGTTCAAAAAGGACGAAAATATGCTTTCGGTATGTGACCGTGGTCAGGTGTTCAAAACGCAAACGGAAGAGATTGACTATGCCACGCTGAGCTTCGTATGGGTCTTTCTTCTCGGCTGGCGTTGCAACAACCCCCTTGATCTCGGGCGGTTTGGTCTGACCCCCAAGCAAGCGGGCACGCAATGCATTTTGTATCTCCTCCTTTTCCATCTTTCGGGAAATCTCCTTGGAGCGTTTCCAGTACTGATCGATCAATGCAGCTGCCTGGTAGGGATGATCAACATTTCTTAGTTTCAGAGTACTTCCGACAATCGTCTGGAATGATGAGATCTCCATAATCCAGCAACCGCCCAGTAAGGTCCATCTCCACATTGACGCGCTGGACTGCAGAAAGCGGCGCTTCCTGGCGGCTTTCGTAAATTCCCATCACTTTTTCCACCCAGACGATACGCCGGTCGGTAACAATATAATAATCATTGCCCCAATCGATAGCGTTCCAGACCCCCCAACCAACTGCGCATATTCCCAAAAGCAGGGATGCATACCAGAGAGCTCGCCAAGGCGGGAACCCAAAGAGAATAATACCAGGTTGCCAACATCCCGATCAGGCAGCCAACAAGCAGAACCGGACCAGTCAACAACTCAGCCAAGAGAATGGAATGCTTGCGTGACAGGAAGTAAATGACTCTCGTTCTCCTGGAGCCACTTGAAATGGATGTGCTTTTCCAGGCGATGGCTATTGACCGTTACAGTAAAATTCGTCTGAGGATGGGAGCTTGCTTTTCAAGCTGTTGAAATTGCTGACGTGTCAGCACCAGCAGAACCGTCTCCTCAGCGGCTGTGACCGATGCCGACCAACCTGGTGATGAACAAGCATTAATTCTTCCCCAAAATGATCGCCAGCCCAAAGGTTGCCAAGGGCTGCAGTTTATCCACCTGGGTAACGCTCACTCTACCACTCCAAATCAGGTACAGGTGGTCATCTTCCTTCCCTTGTTTAACGATCTCCTTCCCGGCTGGGATTGTCTCTTCCGTCAACTCATCCGCTACTGCCTGAATCTGTTCCTCGTTCAGGCCAGAAAACAGATGGATCTGGTTTAGAAATTTCACCCGTTCCGAAGGATCAATCGGCATATTGCCCGCTTCCTGTATCCATATATGAGTTTTTCTACATCGAATTGCTCCAAAAGTGATGAGGTGTTTCAGAAACAATTCATTTTGTAATATTAAATCGACGATGAATGAAGAATAAACAGAAAAATTGGCAGTAAATCGTTTCAATACCCGATTAATTCTAGCACGAAACGATAATCTGAAAGTCGAAGAAATACGGTGTTTTTACATAACCCATCGCACCCGGCATGCCAGAAAGGAGCCTGCGGACCATTTCCATCCGTAAGTGCGTCTTAACCCTCATGGTAAAATCATCCTTATGAAAAAATGGCAATTCTGGGTTGGGGTTTTGATCAGTGCAGTCTTCCTTTATTTTGCCCTGCGGGGACTTAAACCTGGGAGATTTCTGGCAGGCGATCCGACTGCCAATTACTGGTGGATCTTACCGGGCGTGGTAGTATACTTTGTCGCAGTCTGGGTACGTGCCTGGCGCTGGCATTACCTTCTTGGACCGATCAAGAAGATCCCAACACGCAGGATGTTTCCGGTCACCTGCATCGGCTATATGGGCAACAACATCTACCCGGCGCGCGCCGGGGAGGTGCTGCGAGCAGTCATCTTAAAAAGGAAAGAAGGGGTGCCGATCTCCGCTTCCCTGGCTACCATCATCGTCGAGCGCATTTTCGACGGCGTGGTCATGCTGGCTTTTGTCTTTGTCAACCTGCCCCAATTGGCAAAGCTGGCCACATCCAATTCCGGATTTGTCGGTAACATCCAGACGTTGGCTTTATGGGGCGCGGGAATTTTCGCTGCTGCTTTAGTCATTTTCCTCCTGGCAGCCATGTTCCCCAAATTTCACAGCAAATCGGGCAATGGTTCATCGACCGGATCCTGCCAAAACGCATTCGCGAGCAAACGTCCGGGATCATGCACAAGTTCCTGGATGGGCTGGCATCGCTGCGTTCCCCGTTTAACGTGCTGATGGTCTTCTTCACCTCGGTGCTGATCTGGCTGCTGGAGACGGTCAAATACTGGTTCGTGATGCATGCCTTCCCTTTCAGCGTCAGTTTCTTCGCCCTGATGCTGATCAACGGCATTGTCAACCTGGCCACCACCATCCCGGCTGCCCCCGGGTACATTGGGACCTTTGATGCAACGGGAATTGCCGTATTAACAGCGAACGGAATCGAGCAATCCAGTGCGGCAGGCATATACGCTGGTCCTGCATGTAGCGCTTTGGCTGCCAATCACCCTGCTGGGTGCATATTACATGGCACGCGAGGGGATCAAGTGGAGCAACTCGTTGAGGGCAGAAACAAAAGCGAATGAACCCCCAGGCGGGCAGAGTTAAAACCCAGCTGACTTAAAATCTCAACCGCCATCGAGTGAATATTCGCACGGAGATGAATGAAAATTGCGATCATTGGGGCAGGGTTCTCCGGCATGGCAGCAGCCTACGATCTGACCAATGCCGGTCACAAAGTAACCATCTTCGAGGCGGCGGATTACGTCGGCGGACTGGCAAGCGGGTTCAAAGAACCAGGATGGGACTGGTCGGTGGAGAAGTTCTACCATCACTGGTTTGCCAGTGACAGGCACATGCTCGGGTTGATCAAAGAGTTGGGCTGGGAAGATAAAGTTCTGTTCCCGCGTCCGCTGACAGTCATGTACCATAACGGGAAGTTCTATCCGTTCGATTCCATCATCAAGGCGCTGCTCTTTCCCGGCCTGGGTTTTGGGATCAACAAAATCCGCTTCGGGTTGGTGGGGGTGTTTCTGCGGTTGACAAATAACTGGAAAGCCCTGGAAAAATATACCGTGGACGAGTGGATGCGAAAATGGGCGGGAGAAAAAGTGTACAAGATGATGTGGGAACCGCTGGTGATCGGGAAATTTGGCGAGCGATATTACAAGCAAGTCAACATGGCCTGGATGTGGGCCCGACTCAAAGCACGCACAACCCGCCTTGGAACGTTCGAAGGTGGGTTCCAGAACTTTGCTAACCTGTTCGCAGACAGGTTACGGGAAATGGGAGTAGAAATTCGCCTGAAAACACCAATCAAGCTGATCGAAAGGCTGGCAGGATCGGCAACGATTTCAGTTCACAGTGAGAAAACCGAAGTCTTTCGATAAGGTCTTGGTCACCCTCTCGCCGAAGCGATGACCCGACTGGTCCCTTCGTTACCAGAAGCCTATCTGCACGGATTGAAAAAAATGAAATCCATGGGAGCGGTAGTGATCACCCTGGCACTCAATCACCAATTATCGGAGGAAGGGTATTACTGGTACAACCTGCCGAAATCAGCAGGGTACCCTTTCCTGGCGCTGGTGGAGCACACCAACTTCGTGGGGAAAGACCACTTCGGAGGTGATCATATTATTTACATGGGAGATTACCTGGAACCGGACCACGAATATTTCCGCATGAGCCAGGAGGAATTGCTGGAGCACTTCCTGCCAGCGTTGAAAAAGTTCAACCCCAAATTTGAACGCTCCTGGGTGCGTAAAGCCTGGCTGTACCGCACCACCTACGCCCAGCCTGTCCCACTGGTTAACCATTCCAAAAATATCCCATCCATTGAAACCCCCCTGGAGGGAATCTACTTTGCCTCGATGAGCCAGGTCTATCCCTGGGACCGGGGAACAAATTTTGCCGTGGAGATAGGAAGAAAAGCTGCGAGACTTATGCTGGAAAAGTCGAATCTTTCGACCTAAGTACTCTAAGAAGGGGGAAGATTTTTGCGAGGCCGATTGGCGATCATGATCAATCCAATGGCGATGAGATCAACGACGATCCCTGCATAGGCGTACTTCATTTGATTCGCCATCATTCCCACCGGGTAAATTCCCGTTCCCTGCAATATCCAAAATGTGCCCATCAGGAACAAAAGAACGCCGAGAATATTTAGGATCCACTTCATCTTATACCTCCATTATATATATTTGGATGTAGTCTATCTAGTATATCGCCAATTGGTTGGGGAAGCAAACCAGGCTACAAAGGGCGGCAATCCGATTCCCTGGTGGAAGAAAGCAGTTTTCATATGGTTCGCTTTCGATTACAATCGAAATACCCCCTTTCTAAAGGACTATTGCATGCCAACCCTTTTATTGATCCGCCACGGTGACAACGATTATCTGGCTAAGAATAGACTACCGGGCCACACACCGGGCATCCACCTTAATAAACACGGTCGGGAACAAGCTGACGAACTTTCCAAGTCCCTGAGCCACCTGCCCATCAAAGCCATTTTTGCCAGCCCATTGGAACGAGCAATCGAGACCGCTGAACCACTGGCACACTCCCTAGGGCAGGAAATCATAGTCCAACCCGGTTTAATCGATGCTGATGTTGGGGAGTGGGAGGGACGATTCTGGAAAGTCTTACGCCGTACGAAGTTCTGGCGAGTGATCCAACAAACCCCATCACAATTTCAGTTTCCCGGCGGGGAAGGCTTCGTCCAAGTCCAAAAACGGGTTGTTGCAACATTGAATGCCCTGATCCTGGAACATCATGACGATCTGATCGCAGTGTTCTTTCATGCCGACCCTATAAAACTGGCAGTAGCGCATTATATAGGCCTGGAATTGGATAACTTCCAGCGACTGACCTCCAGTCCCGGCTCAGTTACGATCTTGAACGCGGATAAATCCAACATGAAATTGGTGGCGCTCAATCTCATTCCTCCCATTTCTTTGCCGAAAATATAGGGACGGACCTGGTTGTCCGTCCCTCCAGTATTATTCTTTTGCTGACCAACGAGACAATTGCTGCCCTGAGTAGTTTCCCCTGATTGTTATTTATTGTAATCAGGGTCCTTGCTGGTGTAGAGGGCAATTTGATTCCCGGTGGGATCCTTGAAAACCCCCCACCAGCCAATACCAGGAATTTCGCTTTTGTGACGGACAACCTGCCCGCCAAGCGCCACCACGCGTTTCAGATCCGCTTCGATATCTTCGCTATCCACATGGATGAGAATTTCGCCCGGTTTTACCTGATCACCACCTGGCTGCATTCCAAGTGGAGCAAAACCTCCTCCCGGACCTTCTGACGGCTCCCACATGGTGTAATTCATCTTCTCATCGCGGGTGGTCTTCCAGCCAAACAATTCCTGATAAAACTTGGCTGATGCGAACTGGTCAGCAGTGGGAATTTCAATGTGGACGATATTTCTTTTTGACATATGAACCTCCTTTCTGTGAATGATTTACGGCATTTTTTAGAACATATTTTCTATTACGGAAGTATATCCCGAAATCCAGGCTTGTCAAGAGAAGAAAAAGACCGGCTAAGAAAGCCGGACTTAATATATTCCCCAATTAGCGAATGTTCATGTAATTAGAGTTTATGCAAAGACATCTGGAATTTCTTTAAGGATGTCTTTCTTCCAAACCTCGAAAAAAATTGCTTTACAGAGCCGGACTCGGCGTGCCGATATGATGCGCGCGCAATCAATCGGTAGAAGCCAGGTCCCGGCTCTGTAAGCTCAATAAGCCGGGGTACGAACATCACTCCCCCAAAAATGCGGGGAGGTATAGTAAGCACACCGCTTATATACAAAATGAAATTTCATACACAATGATTATATCATTATCCTTTTACTGGAAGTATGAGGAGGGAAGATCATTGGACTCCCGGAAATTCTCTTATAAATTTGATCTCTCCTTTCCCTCCCAGAAAGCATAACCAGTGGAAGGTGGGCTGTAAACCCACTCACCAGTATCCATCGGAAACTTTTAAATAATTCATAATCCATCTACAGTTAAGTTGCCTTTTGAGCATGAGCATCCATTTTTTGGATCGTCTTTGGGATTGATATTCCACGATAGAACGGTCAAATTGGATTTTTTTAAACAAACAAGTCCTGAACCACCTTTTCCCCCTGAGCAACCGGGGGGAAAGCCCGCATAAAAAATTCCGTCCCGCTAAATAACCGCATCAGCAAGCTGACGAACCCGCCACCCATGCGTCCCCCGCCCTGGCTGGCATGACAAGCACCCGCCTGCTCCTTTTTACGAACCACTGAACTGATATTAATGCGGGCGTGCGTCGGGAAATCCACTTCTGCAATTGGAACCAAGTCGATATCCCCGTTGGAACCAAATTTGTGCGGATCCTTCCCCACCAAGGGTAAAACCTTGACTGCAAATTTTAAAAACCCGTTGGGCATTTTATGGAAATACAACCGTTCCGGCATATAGGCCGGGAGACTCTCGGGGGCGAAACCCGGATTCCCAGCCTGCTCAAAAGCGCGGACTGTTGCCTTCTGAATGGCGATGTGATCCGGATGACGATAACCACCAATCGGATCGAAAGTAAGGACAACCTGCGGCTTCAGTGTGCGGATATAACAAACTACGTTCGCAGCAACCTCGTCCAACGGTTGAGCGGCAAGCGCCTGCGGGTGGAAGTTATCCGGTGACCCAGGCATACCCGAGTCACGGTAATCCAAAAAGTGGACAGCTTTGAGTCCCAAGATTGCTGCAGCGCAGCGTAATTCGGATTCGCGTAATTTGGCGATGGACTCGAATCCCTGCAACAATTCTGGCGATACCTCCCCCACTTCCCCGCGGGTGGCACAAACCAGATGAACATCCACGCCGCGTGAAGCGTAAAGCGCTAACGTGCCCCCCATTCCGAACAATTCGTCGTCCGGGTGAGCCAATACTGCGAGGATGATTTTCTTATCAGTCATGGAGACTCCAAATCGGATTAGGTTCATGGATTATACATCCGTGATCCAAGCTAGTATCGGAATCCGGAACAGGAACAACCAAAACTATAATCATTTTTTACTATTCAAATTTCCAAAAATGCCCCCTTCCCAGATTGCTTGAAGGTATTACGCAAAAACATCCTCCTGATTGGACTGGGGTATTTATTTATTCCATTCTCGCGCCTTAATAAACCGGCAGACTGACATCCACGACACTTGCCCAAGCATTTATGCCACCCTGCAAATTCTTCAATTTACGAAACCCGGCACTCAGGAGCAATTCCAAGGCACGAGCAGAGCGAGTCCCAGATTTACAAAAGAGGACGATCTCCTGAGCCGAATCCAACTCGTCCAACCGCGCTGCAAGGAGCCCGAGGGGAATGTTTTGCGCGCCTTCAATGTGAGAGATAGCCAATTCATGAGGTTCGCGCACATCGACCAGGCAGATCTTCTCTCCCCGTTTTAATTTTTCAGCCAATTGGATGGGAGTGATATCCCATTTGGCATCCAAAGGCCCTTCGGCGTGATCAAGTCCGGGCACACCACAAAACTCGAAATAATCCACCAATGCAGTGATCTGCGGATATGGTCCACAGACCCGGCAGGCGGGGTTCTTTTTCAATTTTACATAATCGAACGACATATCCAGGGCATTATAGAGCAGGAGCCGACCGGAAAGCGAAGAGCCGATCCCAAGCATAAGCTTAAGCGTTTCGGTTGCCTGGATCGTGCCAATGGTGCCCGGTAAAATTCCCAGGACACCTGCATCAGCACAGGAGGGTACCGACCCAGGAGGAGGCGGTTCTGGAAAGAGGCAGCGATAACATGGACCCTGCCTGGCGTCAAATACGCTAGCCTGCCCCTCAAAACGGTAAATCGCCCCGTAAACATCCGGTTTGCTGGTGAGCACGCACAGGTCATTAATCAGGTAGCGGGTGGGGAAGTTATCTGTGCCGTCAACGATCACACCAAACGAATCGGCTATCCGCATGGCATTCGCCGACGTAAATGGTTCATTGAACACCTCGACCTCGATCGCAGGATTCAAGTCCATCAGGCGGCTGCGAGCAGATTCGACCTTTAATCGTCCCACCATCCCAGTGCCATGGAGAACCTGACGCTGGAGGTTAAACTCGTCCACCACATCGTAATCCACCAAGCCAATATGACCCACACCCGCCGCGGCAAGATAAAGCGCCACCGGTGAGCCAAGACCCCCCGTACCAACCACGAGGGCCGAGGATGCCTTTAGCTTCCTCTGACCATCCAGCCCCACCTCTGGAATGAGCAAATGACGGGAATAACGCAGGATCTCTTCACGGGATAGTTCTGGAAGCATTTTATCCACCTGCAATAGCCGGGATAAGGTTAAGGATATCATCCGAGGTTAATGACGTATCCAAACCCTGGAGGTCCCGAATATTGACCTTGCCCAGGAATAAATTAACATAGGCTCGCAAGGAACCGTCTTCCTTACATAGATGGGAACGGAAAGCGGGGAATTGGATCAGCATATCCTCCAAGGCAAGCCGGGCGGTTGCACCTTGGACAACCACTTCTGCCTGGCCATTCACATAGGGACGCAGAGGATGAGGAATTCTAATTGAAGGCATACCAATATTGTAGCCCAACCACGCGGAAAAGTCTAACCAGACGGACAAGTGGGTAAAAAGGTATTAAATTGAAAAATCCTGCCCATCCCAGGTATCCCCCACGGGGGCATGAATGTGAGCCTTCTGGTCATGCCCATCCAGACGCGCCTCCAGGTCATCGACCCGCCCAAGCAATTGCTTCAAAGTCACACCAAAAATATCGGGGAGAGTAGAGTGATTGAGATCTGGCGCATCCCCAACATGATGTGGAAGTGATCGTTTAACAATCTGCCCGGGAACACCCACGACCACTGAGTTGGACGGTACGGAACTGACAACGACAGCGTTGGCTCCGATACGGCTGTCTTCCCCGATCGTGATCGCCCCCAGGACCTTAGCGCCAGCTCCAATCACCACCCGGTCACCAATGGTAGGGTGGCGTTTTCCTTTTTCCAAGCTGGTTCCCCCGAGAGTGACTCCGTGGTACAAGGTGACATCTGCTCCAATTTCGGCGGTCTCGCCGATGACCACGCCCATGCCGTGATCGATAAAAAAGCCTGGACCTATGACTGCGCCTGGATGAATCTCTATGCCGGTCAGGGAACGTGCAAACTGGGATAGCCAGCGGGCCAAAAAACGGAAATTGCGCACCCAAAACCAATGGAATATGCGATGCATCCAGATGGCATGCAACCCGGAGTACACAAGGAATACTTCAAGAGGTGAGCGAGCTGCTGGATCGCGTTCGAGGACGGAATGTATGTCGCGTTTTATCAAGGCCAAATACCCTCGCAAGCCACGCAAAGGGCGAATGACAGGATAGGATCGAATTGCTTCAGTTGCCATATACCTTCCTTTATTGGAGCAACTCTTGTGGTTGCCTCAACATTTTTTAATAAATCAGTCTGCCAGATCGGCAAACAACGGTGTGGACAGATAGCGTTCGCCAAAGGACGGGATGATGACAACGATCAACTTCCCGGAATTCTCCTGCCGATTCGCTACTTTCATAGCAGCCCAGGTGGCGGCTCCCGAAGAAATCCCAACCAGGAGACCCTCTTCCTTCGCCATGCGCCTTGCCGTTTCCAATGCATCATCATCCTTGACTCTAATAATCTCATCGATAATCTTTACGTTCAAAACATCCGGAACGAATCCAGCCCCGATGCCCTGAATCTTGTGAGGACCTTTTGCGCCACCAGAGAGGACCGGGGAGGCATCCGGCTCGACAGCCACTACCTGGAAAGAAGGTTTGCGTTCCTTAATCACTTCACCAACGCCGGTGATCGTGCCCCCCGTCCCAACGCCAGCGACCAGAAAATCCACATTTCCATCGGTATCGCGCCATATTTCCTCAGCAGTTGTCCTGCGGTGAACTTCGGGGTTGGCCGGGTTCTTGAACTGCTGCGGGATAAAATATTTCGGATTGGAGGCAGCCAATTCTTCAGCTTTCCTGATAGCGCCCCCCATCCCTTCGGGACCAGGGGTCAAAATCAGTTCCGCACCATATGCTCGCAGCAGCATACGTCGCTCTTTACTCATCGTCTCGGGCATGGTCAGGACGCATTTATAACCGCGTGCAGCGCAGACCATTGCCAGGGCAATCCCGGTGTTCCCACTGGTTGGTTCCAGAATAACCGTATCTTTTTTGATTTTGCCGGCTTTTTCTGCAGCATCAATCATTGCAGCTCCAATGCGGTCCTTGACACTATGGGCTGGGTTATAAAACTCCAACTTGGCGATAATCTGGGCGTTTGCCTCCCGAGTAATATGGTTGAGGCGAACGAGTGGAGTGTTGCCAATCAATTCGGTGACGTTATTTGCGATTTTCATTAATACTCCATGAATTAACAGACAACCACAAGCAAACAAAAAGACGGCGCTTTGCGCCTGCGAAAATTAATATTCGCGGGGGCTCGGACACCGTCCTTCGTATTTTGGTTACCTGGTTTTTTACGAAGAGGCGGTGGTTACGATCCCCGCCTCAGACAAATGCAAATTAACATGACAGTTCTCCAAAGTATTTATGACTAATATTATAAATATTATACGATAATATCAGCGTTTGTCAAGCGCCATATTAAATACCAGGGGGCGGAGTTTCCTCCGCCCCTCCTCGTTTAATCGTCAGCTTTACTTTCCAGTTCCTTCTGATGGGCAGCAATGATCGCCTGAGCCAGGTGGTTCGGGATGATCTCATAACGGTCAAATTCCATGGTAAACACCCCGCGACCGCCCGTTATTGAGCGCAACTGAGTCGTGTAGCGAAGCATCTCCACCTGCGGAACCTGGGCTACCACCACCGTGCGACCACGCTCGGATTCTGTGCCTTGAACGCGCCCGCGACGGCTATTGAGGTCACCCATCACATCACCCATGTTGGCATCCGGGATAACAATGCGGACATTCATGATTGGTTCGAACAATACCGGACCCGCATCACGGACTGCCAGCTTGAATGCCTCACGCCCGGCAATTTCGAAAGCGACCGGCTTTGAATCAACCGGGTGTTCCTTGCCGTCGTAGACGATGACACGGACATTACTCAGTGGAAATCCCGCCATCACACCGGTCTGCAAGGTGGCACTGATCCCTTTTTCAATGGCAGGCAAATATGACTTGGAGAGGTTCATGCCGACCAATTCGTCGGTAAAATCGAATTCTTTTTCAGGGCACGGTTCGATCCTCAACCAGACTTCACCAAACTGGCCCGATCCGCCGGATTGTTTCTTGTGGCGGTACATTGCGTCTGCCTTCTTAGTAATCCCTTCCCGGTAGGGTACCTTGGGCTCGGCAGTCATCAATCCAACCTGGAGCTTCCCTTCAGCACGACGGATGGCAACATCAATGTGCTGGTCACCCATGCCCTGCAGGATGGTCTGACCGGTGGCATGTTCCTGGAACCAGGAAAGAGTCATGTCTTCTTCGCACAGGCGGGTAAGGGTGGGGCTGATCTTGGCAGCATCAGCCTGGGTTTTGGGTTTTATTGCTACACGATATAAGGCATTTGGATACTTGGGAACCGGCAAGGTCAAGGGGTGGGCTTTATCGCTCAAGGTATCCCCGGTGGAAGTTGCACTCAACTTGGCGACGATGGCAATGTCGCCAGCATGAATCACTTTAACTGGCATCGTTTCCTTACCGCGCATGAGAGATAAACCTGCCATCCGTTCTTCCGTACCCTTGCCCTGATTCCAGATACGGGAGTCTCCCTGAAGGGAACCGGAATAGATGCGGAAGTAGGTCAGCCGGCCAACAAACGGGTCGGCGGTGGTTTTCCAGACATAAATTGCGAGCGGCCCGGAATCGACTGCGGTGAGTTTTTCCTCCCCATGTTTTCCCTGGGCTACCACTTCTTTTTCCCTGGGAGAGGGAATAAGCTTGATGGCAGCATCCAGGAGAGGCAAGACGCCTTTTTCATGCCCTCCGGCAGCGACAAAAACCGGGATGTACGTTTCAGAGCGGATGATGGCTTTCAAACCCCGCAAAAGTTCATCATCGGTCAATTGACCGCTTTCAAGGTATTTTTCAAGAAGGGCATCTTCGCCTTCCGCGGCAGCTTCGATAAGCTTGGTACGCGCTTCCTCGGCTCCAGCTTTAAGGTCTCCAGGAATCTCCTCGGCAGTTTTCCCTTCCGAAGCATACGCCTTCATCGACAACAAATCAATCACACCTTTAAAGGCAGCCCGCTCGCCCCAGGGCAATTGCACAGGGATAAGGCGGATGGGGGAAAATTCCTGCACGGAAGCAAGCGATTTTTTAAAATCGGCATTATCACGATCCATTTTGTTAACCACCAAGAAGCGGGGAAGTTTAAATGTATCGCAATACCCCCAGGCGATCTCGGTACCCACTTCGAGACCGGAAACAGAATCCACCAGGATGAAAGCTCCATCGGCAACACGCAAGGCTGAAATTACTTCACCGACAAAATCGGTATAACCAGGAGTATCCAGGATGTTAATCTTATAATCCTTATACTCAACGGGAATCACACTGGTTGAAAGGGAAAGCTTACGGCGAATTTCTTCATCTTCGAAATCGGAAGTGGTAGAACCGTCATCAATCTTGCCAAGGCGGGTGGTAGCCCCAGTAGCGTGTAAAAAGGCCTCAGCCAGCATAGTCTTCCCGCCTGAACCATGCGAAACCAAGGCAATATTGCGAATAAACTCAGTAGTATACTCTTTCATGTGAGGACCTCGCGTGAAGGATGGGCTGGGATGTCAGCCGCCTGATTATAAGGGAAGTTCTCACAACCGTCAAAGTCTTCCGGCAGTCATTTGGAAAGCTGACTTGATAAAGGGAAATGAATGAGCATCTTCAACCAATATTCTGCTGTTTGGTTAGCCATTTTCGTGGTTATAATTACAGGTTTTATCCTGCTCCGCAGAAAACCAAAATGGCCCCAATTCCTAGCGTTTGGTATCCTGGTAATTGGCCTGGTTGCAGCGTGGATCATCCTTCACCCGAGACAAAGTACCCAGACCTTGGATGCAGCCCAAGTGCAAGCCAGCATCGGGCATGGTAAATATACCTTGCTCGAATTTCAATCACCGTACTGAATTGCTTGCACAGCAATGAAACCCATCGTGGATGGGATCGAGCAACAATACAAAGACCGGCTGGTCGTCATCCGGGTGGATATTCAGAGCACAGCCGGACGGACATTGGGCCCACTTTACGGGTTCCAATACACACCCACCTTTATTTTCTTTGACGCACAGGGAAAAGAACTCTGGCGCACAATTGGGCAATTGGACACGGCAAAGTTAAGCGAAACCCTAAAGTGAATATCTCCCATCTCATAATCGTTGAATTTTAAATCCAGCGCGTATTGGGTACTTATTTAATATGGTTATTAAGATTGGAGAGACCCCAGACACAGATTGATCTCCCTGCCTTGAACTTATCCAGCGAAAAATATGCGCACCAGGGGTGGAGAAAAGAGAAATCTAAGTGACAATGCATGAGCCTTTTGAATAAAACTCTCGCCGTTGCAGATTAGCAATTATTGCCTGATTCGAAAAGCCTTTGAATTATCCCCACCAACGATCAATCCACGAAGCGCATGAAGACCTGGTTCCCCAGTAAACGTCCATGTTTTGTGAGATGCAGCCGTGGACCGGACCATTCGAGCAAAGACAGGTCGATAAGTTCATTGATTTCCCTGCCAAAAACATCCATCATTTGAACACCAAACCTGCCTGCAAAATCGAGGGCGGAAACGCCTTCCCAGGTGAGGCGTAAACCTGTTAGCAAGGTTTCCTGCATTTCAACCCGTGTGATTATTTGTTTTTGGTTTACGGTCGCCGGGGATAATGGGAAACGGTAATTAGAAGACAGCTGATCGGGATGCATGTGATCCAGATATGTTTTTATCCTCAAGACATTGGATATACGCATGTTAGCTGCACATCCGTGTGCTCCTGCCCCAAATCCGAGATACGGCAAGCCGCGCCAGTATTGAAGGTTATGCAAGCACTGCTTACCCGGTTTCGCCCAATTGGATATTTCATACTGCTCAAAACCCGCTTGATCAAGAGCATCTCCGACCCATTCGTACATGTCAGCGGCTATGTCTGGATCGGGGACGGACAGCAGACCATGTTGAGCCCAGCGACCAAAGGGTGTGCCATGTTCCACCGTCAGGGCATAAAGTGAAAGATGCTCGGGATTAAGACCAAGAATTAAATTTACTGTTGACTGCCAGCGGGTCAAGGACTGCTCAGGCAAACCATAGATCAAGTCGAGATTCAGGTTGTCGAAACCCGCCTGACGTGCCCAAGTGACGGCGTCGATCACGTCATAATAATCGTGGATACGTTCCAATTGATGGAGTTCTTCAGGATTTGCAGATTGAACTCCCAAGCTGATGCGATTAAAACCGATGGAACGCAGGTCTCGAAGCGATTCCGGCGTCACCGTACCTGGATTGGCCTCCAGAGTTATTTCTGCCGCGGGGGTGAGATCAAAAGAAGCCCGGACCGTGTTCAGGATCGAAATGAATTGAACCGAGGAGAGAAGGGAAGGGGTGCCGCCACCAAAGAAAATTGTATGCACATTCAATTTCTGGGGCGCTGAGCTGGAGACAATTTCGATCTCACGGCACAATGCCTCAACATATGCGGGAATCATTGTCTCCTGCCCAGCGTAGGTATTAAAGTCGCAGTACGCGCAGCGGTGAGTACAAAATGGGATATGAAAATATAGAGAATAATTCAATGCCATTTGTTCCTGTGTCAAGTTTGATGTGCGAGGCGTGGCAAAGGAGGCAAACCAAAAAGCAAGGCAACTGGGCCAGCTAAAAGGAGCCACATTGCTGATCCGAGACCAAAATGTTCGGCTGCCAGCCCGATGCCAAATGGGATCAGTTTCCCAAATATTCCGACAATATTACCAAGGGCAATCACCGTCCCACTTTGACCGGGCATGGATGAATACAAGTTCCCCTGCAATATGGCATACCAACCAGAATTGAACAAGCCGAGCAATCCAGCAAGGACCAGTTTCATCCATGGGTTCGGGAAAAGGAGAAATGCAGGAAAAAGGAAGAGTTCAACGACCACGCTGAAGCGCAGGTAATTCAAGCCACGAACTTTTTCAAGGAGGGGGATCAGCAGGAAATCCCCCAACAATCCGAACCCAGTCCAGACTACTACTGCCAGAGCAGCATTGGAGACTGTGAACCCAACCACATCCACAAAATAAAGGGCAAGGTAGCCATATAAAACATCCAGCATCAAGTCGGAGAATTCAAGCAAGGCCAACCAGCGGAGCACCTCACCCCGTTTTAGGGACCGGATTGCATTCCGCACTCCTTCCCAAATGGAGGAGAAATTTGGTAGAAGTGGTTGAACAGGGGATGAGCGAGGCAGACTCCTCCATGCACCCGCCAGGATCAACAAAGAAAAACCTGCAAGGACAAAGAATACTCCCCGCCAACCAAAGCCAACGAACGCAGCTCCACCCAACAGAAGGGGACCAAGGACCACTCCTACAGATCCAGCAAATGTCCAGCGAGCCATATTATGCTCGTGGCGGGATGGATCCGAATCCATCAGGGTGGCTTGCGATAAGCTGACAAATGCGCCCGAGGAGGGATTAAAAACGATAAATGATATCAGCAGAAAAATATAGCTATGGCTTAGCGCAGTCAAGAGGCAGGCGAGTATAAAGAAAACACCTCCACCCAAGATCAGGACGCGCCGTTTCCACACATCTCCCAGGACACCCAGGAATGGTTCAATCAGGTTCCCGATAATTCCTGGCAAGCTGAGAGCAAAGCCGATCTGGATATAGTTCAAGTGCAGGTCAGTCCGAATAAGCGGCCAGGCTGCATTGGTCACACCAAATATTAGTTCATCGACAAATTCAATGAGGAGAAAGATGATGTTTCCCACGGGCGGAGTTCTCTCTTACGCCCGCGTCATCACAAGGGAAACCGCAGGAGTAAACGCGACCTCAGGGGACCTTGAGGCGTACATGGACTTCGGGCACCTTCAGGAAGGTTGAAAAGAGCCAAGCTTCATACGGGCGATGAGGACCGGTGGTATTTCACTGTAATTTCCACCCCAACTAAGGGGATTTTTTTGCGCCGCATCTGGGGGGAAGGCACGTTCTTCGAATCCATCCAGGACAAAACCATTGCGAAAACCGAGATTAAAATAATATTGCAGCGGGCGCTCGAAATAGACCTGTGGTTTTGGCTGACCGCGAATAGCGAGCCCATGCAATTGATGGGGGGTCATGTATTTGGATATTTTTACGGAATATACTGTCTTGATCACCCCCCCATCATCGACCTCTTCGGCAACATGGACGCAGGAAGCATTATTAAACGCTGGATGGGTAAGGGTGAAAACAAAAACCCCACCAGGTTTCAGCATTTTTGGGAGGGCATGGAAGAGGGGTTGAATATCAGTCATATCAAAGAGGCCCATATTACACAATGCAGAATCGAAGACTTGTTCCCCCAGGGAAAGCATGGCGGGCTCGTCAGTGGCATCCAGGACATGATAGGTCACTGGAAGGGAGGTAGGTGAATGAGCACGTGCCAACCTGATCAGTTCGGTGGAAAAATCAAAGGCGGTGACATTGGCTCCCAATGCAGCTGACCTGCGGGCGGTTAGGCCATTTCCGGTGGCGATATCCAGTATTTGCTGACCAGGCTGAGGGTTGAGCAGGCGCAAGATTGCCGGCCACTGGAGCAGGTTGACAAAATCGTTGCCTTCGCCCATCTTCTCATCCCAAAAAGCAGCGTTGGCATCCCAGATACCCCTGGTTTCATTATTCAGGTGACGAATTTCATCAAAAGAATTCATTTTGCACACCTTTTTTAGTCCAAGGTTGTTAATCTAATCATAACAGATTTGATTCCAGGTGTTGGTACAATTAGAAAACCAAGATGAGAGGTATGCCATGCTTCGACTAGCCATCACTGATGAAAAACAACGTAACCGCCAGCACTGGGCATGGTATTTCTACGATTTTGGAAATTCTGCATACGCAGCGGTGATCCTCCTGGCAGTTTATTCAGCTTATTTTAAAGGCCAGGTAGTGGGAGGCGCCGAAGGCTCGCGGCTGTGGGGCCTTGCGATCGGTGCAGCCATGCTAGTGGTTGCCATCCTTTCTCCATTCCTGGGAGCCATAGCCGATTTTTCTGCCTCGAAGAAGAGCATGCTTTTGTTCTTTTCATGTTTGTCATGGGTATTTACGGCACTGCTATTCTTTGTTCAAAAGGGTGACGTACTCAATGGGTTCCTGTTCTTTGTATTGGCGGAAATCGGTTATCGAGGTGGACAGGTATTTTATAATGCCCTATTGTCCGAAATTGCATCACCAGATGAAATGGGCAAGGTATCCAGTCGCGGGTGGGCGATCGGTTCGATCGGTGGTGTGGTATGTTTGTTGTTCATCCTGCCTCCCATCATGCTCACCAAGAGCAACCCAGCCCTGAACCTGCTGGCCGTGAGAGGTTCATTCGCATTCGCTGCCCTCTTCTTTGCCCTGGCAGCGCTGCCAACCTTCCTATGGGTAAAAGAACGGCATAAAGGACGAACCCTGCCCAAGGGAGAGACCTACGCCTCGGTGGCCTTAAAACGGGTGACTACCACCTTCAAGGCAGTACGTCATTTCCGTGAATACCTCAAATTCATCATTGCATTCCTGATCTACAATGACGGCATCCTTATGGCACTGGATTTTGCTGCCATCATTGGCGCGGTCTTATTCGGCATGACTCAAACGCAATTAATTTTGTTCATGATCCTGGTGCAAGTGACCAGTGCCATGGGGGCATATCTTTTTGGGATAGCAGGCGAAAAGATCGGCTTCAAAAAATCCCTGCTTATCTCCCTGGTACTGATGATTGCGGCCGTAGCCGGAATGATCATCAACCCTTCCCTGACCGGTTATTACATCATTGGCGGCGTGGCAGGGTTTGCCCTGACAGGTGTGCAATCCATCAGCCGGACCATGACCGGCCTTTTTGCACCAGAGTCAAAGAGCGCAGAATTCTTCGCCTTTTTCGCCGTTGCCGGGAAGTCATCGTCATTCATTGGACCTGCCACGTTTGGACTCCTGGCAGCTGGAATTGCCAGCTATTTTGAGAATCACGGCGTCGACACGACCCTGGCAGAACAGTACGGCACGCGTGCCGGGTTGGCAACCATCACCATCTTCCTGTTGATTGGACTGGGGGTGCTGTTATCCGTCAACGAAAAACGGGCCCGCCAGGCAGCGGAAGATTACACTCAAGCAGCCGATTAATATGAAAGAAAACATACATCCCTTTCGAAGGCGGCCGGTCCGATTCCTGCTGAAAAAACTTTCAATACCTGCGTTTGCATTGTTGACCCGGCTGGAAATCCTAGGGGAAGAAAACATGCCAAAGTCGGGACCACTGCTGCTTGTGGGAAATCATTTCAGTTTCATCGATCCGGTCGCAGTGGTGCGAATGGCACCCTGGCCGGTGGAATTCGTGGGTGGAGCAGTCACTCCGCACGCACCGCTGTGGAGTCAAGTCATACCGTTCTTATGGGGTTATCACAAACTCTACCGGGGAACAGGATCCCGGAACGCCCTACGCACTGCCGAAGCAATTGTGAAGCGCGGCGGAATCGTCAGCATCTTTCCGGAAGGCGGTAATTGGGCGACCGTATTGAGACCTCCCCGACCAGGAACGGCATTCCTGGCGACGCGAACGGGAGTCCAAGTGCTGCCAGTAGGGTTTTATGGGTTCACCCAGGTATTCCCTTCATTAGGAAGGGGTAAGCGCGCGATAGCCACGATCAATATCGGAAAACCAATCGGACCATTTTCCGCCGCAGGGTCAGGGCGCGACCACCGTGCAAGACTGGATGAGATCGGTCACGAGATCATGCAAAGGATCGCGGACCTGCTACCAGAAGAACTGCGCGGTTATTATTCATCCAACCCGGTAATACGCGCAGCCGCCCAAGGGACGGAACAATATCCCTGGGCGGATAAGATCGAGGGGGAAGTGGTAGGAGAAATCCATTAACCCCGCAGGGGTGACCAATTGGTCACCCCTGCTGTTTTTCAAAGTATTCCGGAACCATGTGGGCAGTCGTCATGCTGATCTGCGGGTTGGCATGCATAAAGCGGCGTAATCTTCCATCGTGGGGACCCATTACGAGCCTAATCAGCCAGGCGGGCGTCGTTTCGTTATACACCGCACCAGCATCCGCAGCATTGAAGAACCAGTCGTTTTCCGTTTTTACGGCAACCCCGCAATGCCCCCAAGTGTGCCCAAAGAGGGGAATCAACCACATTTCCGGCTCGAATGGCAAGCGGATGGCATCAAAATCAAACCATTTTCCATTGGGGGTATCATACAAGGAAAAGACAGGATTGTGAGCTGATATGGCGACGGACATATGCCATATCGGTCCAGCGGTGCATCCGACCAGTGAAGGCTTCGAATTCGCGGCGATGAACGTGTACTTGCGCTTGAGGGAAATCTGGAAGACCGCCACAATGGTCAAAGTGCATGTGAGTAAGAACAATATGCCGAACATCCTGCGGATCAAAACCCAATTTTTTAACCTGGTTGGATGCTGACTCTTTGGGATCCATCTTCAACCTGGTTATCACCTGGAACAGGCGCAGCATGGCATGAGGACGGGCATAATCTTCCAACCCAGGACCGGTATCGATCAGCGTAAGACCGTTGTCCGTTTCGACCAGGGTGCAGACGAGGCCGGTTTTTAAGCCGGACGGCCAGCGGGCGTTGCAGGTAAAACCGTTGAAGATGTGAATTGGAGTTTTTCTCATCTTTCCCTCCCATCCGAGGACATCCAATCCATACCTTTGTTAAAGTACCAACCTTAATGGTTCTTCAAGGAACAACGCCAACGCTTGCATAAATTTCGCGGCCTCCACCCCATCACTGATGCGGTGGTCAACGGAAATGGTGGCCTTCATCCGCCAACCAGGTTTTATCCCTCCCCCTTCCACAACCGCCTGCTCACGTACTGAGGCCACTGCCAGGATAGCAGCTTCGGGTGGATTGATGATGGCGGAAAAATCCTCCACCTCATACATTCCGAGGTTGGAAATCGAGAAAGTGGAACCTTCGATATCCTCTGGCTTTACCTTACCAGCCCGCACCCTTGCAGCCATTGCCTTTATTTCAGCACCAACCTGACGAAGGGGTTTGCGATCTGCCTCGCGGCAGACAATTGTAAGCAACCCACCTTCAACCGAAACTGCAATACCAATGTTAACTTGCCCGTGACGAAGAACAGCATTATCCTTCAACGAAGCATTCAAGTTGGGGAACTGGTGCAAAGTCAGCGCGACCGCTTTGACAATGAAATCGTTAACGGATAATTTTTCATCCTCTGGAATAATGTTATTAAATTGTGTCCGCAATATTACCAAGGCATCCATCTTATATTCATGGGTCACATAGAAGTGCGGGATGCTCGTCTTTGAATTCTGTCATGCGGCGACCGATGGCAGCACGCAATTTACTTATCGGCAAGGACTGGTCAGAAAGATTTGCCGGGGAATCATTTAGGGATTGTAAAACAGAAGCCGTTTTACCTGAACCTGGGGAAATTTGACCTACTAATAACGCATCGATATCCCGACGAACGACCCGTCCGCCAGGTCCAGTCCCTTTTACGGTGGACAAATCCAATTGCTTTTCCAGTGCCATCCGTCGAGCGAGCGGAGAAATGGCATGAACCTTACCTTCCTGAGTAATGGGAACCGGTTGTACAACCGGGCTATTTTTGGGAACTGAAGCTATTGTTTCTGTTTTCGGCTGAACGTTCCCCTGTACCTGCACCACCAGCTCTTCTATCTTTTCATCCACCGAGCCAACCACAGCAATGGGGGTATTCACAGGTACAACCGCCCCCTCGTCCACCAGCAGTTTTCGGACTACCCCAGATGCCAACGATTCGACTTCCACCGTCGCCTTATCGGTCTCGATCTCAGCCAGGACTTCGCCCTTATTGACTGTCTCACCCACTTTCTTCAGCCAACGAACAAGTGTGCCTTCTGCCATGTCGAAGCCCAGTTTAGGCATATTGACGATCTCAGCCATTACAGCACCTCCCTCACGGCCGCAACCACGTCTGCGGGTTGCGGCAAGGCAGACTGTTCGAGTGCCCGATTATAAGGCAATGGGACTTCCTTTTGCGCCACGCGCACCACCGGGGCGTCAACAAAATCAAATGCCTGCTCATAGATGCGGCTGGATACTTCAGCACCTACACCAAAAGACCGCCATCCTTCTTCGACAATTACCGCCCGGTTGGTCTTTTTGAACGATTCGATCACAGGGTCCATATCAAGCGGACGCAGCGAGCGTAAATCCACGATCTCCACTTCAATGCCATCTTTAGCCAAATCCTCAGCTGCCTTCATCGAAATTTCCAAGCCCTTGGAATAGGTGACAATGGTGACATCCTTCCCAGGCCGCTGGATGGTGGATTTTCCGATCGGGACCACATAATCCCCCTCCGGAACTTCACCGCGAACCTGGTAGAGAGTGGCATTTTCGATAAATAGAACCGGGTCATCGGAACGAATGGCAGATTTCAATAGGCCCTTTGCGTCTGCCGGAGTGCCGGGGGAAACAACCTTAAGACCCGGGAAATGGGCAAAAACCGCGTCCGGTGTCTGTGAATGGGTGGCACCCAATTGACGACCGCCTCCGCCCACAGCCCGGATCACCAACGGCAGCACGAATTGTCCGCCAAACATATAATGCAATTTCGCAGCTTCGTTGACAATATGATCCATGGCTGAAAAGGCGAAGTTGATGGTCATCAATTCAGCAATCGGCCGCAGTCCGGTCAGGGCTGACCCGATGGCTGCACCAATGATAGCAGCCTCAGATATTGGGGTGTCCCGAACCCGATCCCCGCCAAAGTGATCGTAAAATCCTTTTGTTACAGCGTAAGAACCTCCCCAAACTCCAACTTCCTCACCCAAAATGAAGATATTTGGATCCCTTTCCATTTCCTCCCACATTGCCTGGGAGATGGCTTCGCGCATCGTGAGACGGGCCATGTTACACCGCCTCCATATATACATCATCGAAAAGAGTATCCAGACCCGGCTCTGGGCTGGCTTCAGCAAACTCAACCGCTTTCTGAACTTCCTCCACAGCCCGTGCTTCAAGCTCGTCAAGCGCTTTTGCAGTGGCTTTTTTATTAGTGATCAGCCATGCATGGAATACTCCGATGGGGTCATGTTCTTCCCATTTTTTAACTTCGGCCTGTTTGCGATAACGTTCGGGATCGCCCATTGAGTGACCGCGGAAACGGTAGGTAAGGATTTCCAACATCCTGGGACCAGTTCCACTGCGGACATTGGCAATGGCTTTTTTAGCCGCCTCATAAACTGCCAGCACATCCATCCCATCCACGCGTTCATGTTCCATGCCATAGCCCTCGGCTTTTTGCTGGATTTCGGAAACGGCAGATGCCCGGCCAACCTCGGTCCCCATCCCGTAAATGTTATTTTCACACACCCACAAAACAGGAAGAGTCCAAACCTTGGAGAGATTTAACGCTTCATGAAAGTAACCAATATTGGTAGCGCCTTCCCCAAACATACAGATCGTCACACCATCCCGACCAGCGTACTTATCTCCCAAGGCCAACCCGGCAGCGACCGGAAGTTGTGCCCCAACAATCGCATGACCACCCCAAAAATTCCGGGTGACATCCGCCATGTGCATCGAGCCGCCGCGACCTTTTGAGATACCAGTAGTTTTCCCCATTAATTCCGCCATCACCTGCCCGGCAGGTATACCGCAACTGATCGCGACGCCGTGATCACGGTAAGCGGTGATGACCCGATCCTGCGGCTGGCGCGCTGCAATCAACCCAGTGCAGACAGCCTCCTGTCCGATGTACAGGTGCATAAAACCACCGATTTTCCCAGCCTGGTACAACTCGGCTCCACGTTCTTCCAGCTTACGGATAAGCACCATCTGGTAATATAAATCTAGGTATCCCTGATCATCCATCCCAATTTCCTTATGAGAATTATTTTAAGGTAGATAGTGAAGGTATTATAAACAATAAATATCAAAAATATGTTGGAAATTCGGAGCAGCCTGGTATAAGAATCAAGAATAGAGGATCAATCATAGTTCATCAGGCGGAAAGTGATTATTAAAGCGAAGGACTATATCCATTGCTGGACAGGATTCGATTAACGTGCAGAAACACAATACAATCCTTCTACCCAAGGAAGGTGTGTTATATTCGCTGGCATGGCTATTTCCTCCCCTGCCACGCAGGCCCTTGATTTACTATCCATCCGCTACCGAACCTTCGAACACAAGCACCAACCTGAGTCGCTCGAACAAGCAGCAATCGAACGAGCACAGGTTTCCGGGCAAATCATCCGAAGCATCTTGTTTCGAATCAAGGAGGGAAAATTCTTTCTCGCGCTGGTAGCCGGACCGGGGCAGCTCTCCTGGCGAAAGCTGCGAGCCCACTTGGGAGTCTCGCGGATCTCGATGGCAACAGAAACGCAAGTACTCGAAATCACGGGCTATGCGGTTGGGACAGTCACTCCACTGGGCTTGGCGCACCCCTTAGTAATCCTGGCGGACGTCAGCATTTTCATCCATGAGGAGATTTCGCTAGGCTGTGGAGTGCGCGGAGCAGCAATTATTATGAAGACATCAGATTTAGCACGAGCGTTGGGGAATATCGAGGTCGGACAATTTTGTTAACCAGGCTCGATACCCATGAGCTTATAATTAAACCGAGCTAAATTTACATCCCACCAGGAGAATTCCATGAGCGGAGAAGATAAGAAACCAGACGAGAAAAAACCTGAAGAAAAGAAAATCGATCTGAAAGATAATATCGTCGAGACAAAGCACAGCCTTGTGATAGGCGGGAAGGAAATCAAGTACACTGCAACCACCGGAACGTTGGTGATGCGGGAAGAAACAGCAGATCGCGAAAAAGAGTCCGAGGGAGAAAAACCCAAGGCGGCGTTCTTTTTTGTAGCTTACACCAAGGATGATGTTTTAGATAAAACCAAACGCCCATTGACCTTTTCCTACAACGGCGGACCCGGTTCCTCGTCGGTGTGGCTGCACCTCGGTTTGCTCGGCCCCCGACGGGTGATGATGGGAGATGCAGGTAATCTCCTGCCTCCACCTTACGGGATAGGAGATAACGAATTCTCCCTGCTCGACCAAACCGACCTGGTATTTCATCGACCCTGTCAGCACAGGGTATTCGCGTCCGGTGGAAGGCCAGAAAGCAAGAGATTTCCACGGATTCAAGAAAGACATCGAAAGCGTGGGGGATTTCATCCGTCTGTATACCACCCGTTATGGACGCTGGTTTTCTCCCAAATTCCTGGCGGGAGAAAGTTACGGCACAACACGTTCCGCTGGACTATCCGGGTATCTGCAGGAACGCCACGGCCTGTACCTGAACGGTATCATGCTCATCTCAGCAGTGCTGGATTTCAGCACGCTGGAATTTGAGCCAGGCAACGATCTGCCCTACGTGTTGTTCCTGCCTACCTATGCCGCCACTGCGTACTATCATGGCAAGGTAAATACCCGCAGACCGATCCAAAAATTCCTGGCTGAGGTTGAAAAATTTGCAGCCGGAGAATATTCGCAAGCTCTTGCCAAGGGGGCAACGCTCAGTAAACGGCAGCAAGCCCTAATCGCCGAGAAATTAGCTCATTACACCGGGTTGAGCCAGGAATATATTGAACAAACCAACCTGCGCCCGATCATCTTCCGGTTCTGCAAAGAACTCCTGAGGGACAAACGACGGACAGTGGGCCGTCTCGACAGCCGATTCCTGGGAATGGACCGGGATGCCGCGGGAGAAGTGTGGGAATCGGATCCCAGCATGGACGCAATCCTTGGTCCCTATACGGCAGCCCTGTACGATCACGTGCGCAACGACTTGAAATTTGAATCCGACCTGCCTTACGAAATCCTAAACGGCAAGGTCTGGCCATGGTCCTATGCCGACCACGAAAATCGGTATGTGAATGTGGCAGAAACATTGCGGCATGCCATGTGTGTCAACCCCCATTTAAAGGTCCACGTGGCGAACGGGTTTTTCGACCTGGCGACGCCCTACTTTGCAACACAATACACATTTAACCGGCTTGGCCTGGAAAAGGAATTCCAAGACCATATCAGCATGAGTTACTACGAAGCCGGGCATATGATGTACGTGCATGAACCATCTATCAAACTGCTTAAAGAAAACCTGGCTAATTTTATCCAGAGCGCGATCTAATGACACCAGCGGAAATGAAAAAAATCCCAAGGAGCATTGTCCCCTCAGCAAGCATAAAACCCATGCGAACAACTCACCATTTCCAAGTTATCTGTTTCCTCATTGTCTCCGCCAGCTTTCTTCTGGCTGGGTGCGGTCCTTCCGTGGAGGCGCAGGTCAGCATGACCTTCGCGGCTGAGACCATTACCGCTGAAGCGTGGACCCCGACCTGGACACACACTCCAACATTTACCTTCACTCCCAGCTCAACCTATACCCCTTCCATCACACCAACGCCAACTTCCACACCCACAGATACGCTCACGCCTACCATCACCTTTACCCCGACATTTACCAACACCCCGACCTACACACCCTCCCCAACTTTTGATTACCCCAAAGTGGTGGTGAACAAAGCCCTGGCTGCCTGTCTTTTCGGTCCGTCCAAAGAATATTTATGGGCGCGGGATCTGAAGCTAGGAGACACGGGAATCATCTGGGGTCGTGCCCCGAATGGAGTTGACTGGTTCTATGTACAGATGGAAAAGTGGCCTCAATATCCCTGTTGGGTTTCTCATTATGTTGTTGATGTTACCGGCGACCCCAACAAGATGATCGTTGAGACAGTCCGACTACCGATCACCAATGCACTCTATCGTTCTCCGGCAAAAATCAGGGTTGAACGTGAAGATGACCAAGTTACCATATCGTGGGAAGAAATCTGGATGACTGTGGACGATGACCGAGGTTATTTCCTAGACTTATGGGTATGCCAGAACGGAAATTACGTGTGGGTTCCGAAACATATGGAAAACCAATATGAAACTACTTTCACGGTCACAGACCAGCCTGGTTGTCCCTGGCCTTCAAAGGGCCAGATCTATACCGTGGAGAAACACGGGTACACCAGTCCCAACCAGATCCCCTGGATACCATAGACCGTACTATGTGATATACGGGAAGATTTCGCTTTGAAAATATTAAGCTGAATTGGCCAGGAGACCTGGTAACTCCACTTGATAAAACGCCCTAAATATAAAAATGCCCGACTTGCGTCGGGCATTTTTCTCAACCCTTAGTCTTACTTATCTTCTGCAATCTGCTTTCCGCTGTACTTCAGCGCTGAATGTGCAGCAGCCAAACGGGCGATGGGGACACGGAATGGGGAGCAGGAAACGTAGTTATTGCCGATGATGTGGCACCACTCGATTGACGAGGGGTCACCGCCATGTTCACCGCAGATGCCAACTTCAAGATCCGGGCGTGTCTTGCGGCCATCGTTAATTGCCATCTGCATCAACTTGCCCACTCCCTCCCGGTCCAAGGTTTGGAACGGGTTATTTGGCAGGATACCAGCAGCCACATAGGTAACCAGGAAATTGCGTTCGGCATCATCACGCGAATAACCATAGGTCATCTGAGTCAGATCGTTGGTACCAAACGAGAAGAATTCGGCCAGCTTAGCAATCTCTGCTGCAGTCACTGCGGCACGCGGGATCTCTATCATTGTGCCAAACTTATAATGGAAATCCACCATCTTTTCTTCCGTAACCGTTTTGGCAATCCGGACCAGACGCGGCTGGATCCATTCCAGTTCTTTCACCGTGCCTGTCAACGGGATCATCACTTCAGGCTTGACCACGATGCCACGCTTTGTGCAATCTGCAGCTGCTTCAAAAATGGCGCGCACCTGCATTTCGACTATCTCAGGCATAGCAATGCTCAACCGGACACCCCGCAGACCCATCATTGGGTTGGATTCGTGCAAGTTTTTTATTGAAGCGAGCAGGTCTTCTTTTTCCTTAAGACCCTTTGTTTCGCCCTTGACACGCATAGTCACGACCTCTTCGAAGAGTTTTTCCTCATCGGGCATGAACTCGTGCAGAGGCGGGTCGATCAGGCGGATGATGACAGGGTATCCATTCATCGCTTCGAATAAGCCATCGAAGTCCTTGCGCTGGGTGGGAAGAAGCTGATTCAGATAGCTGGTACGCTCTTCACCCGTCTCAGCCAGGATCATCTTTTGTACTATGGGCAGTCGTTCGGTTTCAAAGAACATGTGCTCCGTACGGCACAAACCGATACCTTTAGCACCGTAAGAACGGGCGCGCTGGGCATCCTTTGGGTAATCTGCATTTGCCCAAACCTGCAAACCTGGGGATTTACGACCATCTGGGAGGATGCGAATATCCATACGAGCTGCAAGTTCGTCTGCCCAACCAAGCAGGGTGAGTAAATCAGTTTGTTCTTCGAGAGAGGGGGCACTAGTTGGGATCTTGCCAACAAAAACCTGACCAGTGGTTCCATCAACAGAAATCCACTCACCTTCCTTTACTATTTTTCCTTCCACATCCATGATGCGATTCTCAAGATCAATCTTTATCATAGACGCACCTACCACGCATGGGATGCCAAATTGGCGAGCAACTACTGCAGCGTGGGAAGTAGCCCCACCTTCACTGGTCAAAACACCCTGTGAGGCGATCATGCCATGCACGTCATCCGGCTTGGTGAATGGACGGACCATGATGGTGGCTTGCTTAAGCTTCCTTAGCCATTTTCTCTGCCTTGTCAGCATCAAAATAGGCCTGTCCAACAGCTGCACCAGGGGAAGCATTTACTCCTTTTGCATATTCAACAGCTGACTTTTTTGCCTTCTCGTCAAATTGAGGGTGCAAAAGAGCATCCACCACATCAGGAGTAACCCGCAGTACGGCTTCTTCCTTTGTGATGAGGGTTTCATTTGCCATATCCACAGCAATCTTGATGGTGGATTTGGCAGTCCGTTTTCCGTTACGAGTTTGGAGCATCCAAAGTTTGCCACGTTCAATGGTGAACTCTACATCCTGCATGTCCTTGTAGTGCTTCTCCAGTTTACCGGTAATATCCATGAATTGTTTGTAGACAGCCGGCATGGTTGTTACGAGATTTTCGATCTGGTCGGTATTGCGGATGCCTGCGACCACATCTTCACCCTGGGCATTAAGCAGGTATTCGCCCATCATTTTCTTATCACCAGTGGACGGGTTGCGGGTAAATGCAACACCTGTTCCGGAGTCATCTCCCATATTCCCAAAGACCATGGTGACAATATTGACTGCCGTCCCAAGATCATCGGAGATGTTGGTTGCTTTGCGGTAATCAATGGCGCGCTTGCCCATCCACGATTTGAAAACAGCCTTGGTGGCCAATTCCATTTGCTTGAATACATCCTGGGGAAAATCAAATCCAGCCTGATTTTTAAATGCTTCTTTGAAAGTGACGACCAGTGCCTTCCAATCATCAGCCGTCATTTCGGTATCGAGCTTATACCCTTTTTGGGACTTAAATTCGGCCATGGGATGTTCGAATACCTCGTCGTCAAAATTAAAGACGGTTGTACCAAACATTTCGACCAGGCGACGGTATGAATCGTATACAAAGCGTGGATTGCCGGTCAGTTTGATCAAGCCTTCTGCGACAATATCGTTCAAGCCAATGTTCAGGATGGTGTTCATCATCCCTGGCATGGAGAACTTGGCACCAGATCGGCACGATACCAGCAAAGGATTCGATGAATCGCCAAATTTCTTCCCGGCTTCCTTCTCAACAACTTTAAGGGCTGCCAGCATCTGATCCCACAGCCCTGCCGGGAATTGACCGGTTTTCCGGAATTCGTTGCACGCTTCCGTGGTCACGGTGAATCCGGGAGGAACCGGGACACCGGCACGGGTCATGTCGGCAAGACCAGAACCTTTACCACCGAGCAGACTGCGAACCCCATCCCACGATCCGGCATATTTTTCGACTTGCGCGACCTCTTCAAAAAGGTAAACCCATTTCTTACTCTCAGCCATTTTGGCCTCCTGCGGATGATATATAATGTCTACATTCGAAACAAGCGTCGAAAGCAGCCAAATTTATAGTCACTTCAAGCAAATACACAATCCGAAAGTTTACCACAAACTTGTCTAACAACAGCAGAATTTCGGCAATGGAATGAGTTCCTATATGTGCGAACCAATCTAAGCGCATGATTAACAAAAAAGTCATTTTGTAATGCATCTGCAAAGCACAGACAGCCCGCAATGAGGGATAATACTATCAATACTGGTGGAGCGAAAATGAATCTAAAAGTCCTAGCAATCGATGATGACCATGCCATGACCGAACTACTGACCCTGCTGTTAAAAACGCATGGATTTAACGTCGAGACAGCCAACACAGGCGAAGAAGGTATTTCTCTAGCCTTAAAAGATTCCCCGAATGTGATCATCCTGGACCTGATGATGCCTGGTATGGATGGGTGGCAGGTTTGTAATCAAATCCGGAGCTTCAGCAAAGTACCAATCCTGGTTTTCTCAGCGCTTGACAGTCCCGGAATGGTGGCAAGTGCTCTCGACGCAGGTGCAGACGATTACCTGGTGAAGCCTGTTCCCAGCGGGGTGCTGATAGCACATTTGAATAAACTAACCCGCCGCCCAGGAATGAATAACGGTGATAAATATAAACCCCAGACAGCTCCAATATCGATATAAGTCTTAGTTTGGAAATTCCAGCGCAGGTATTGACCTGCGCTTTTTTATTTATGTTAAAATCAGGGGGTTTCTCATAAGAATCCTGATGTGAGCCAATAACAATCTCTGGAGTTAAACCATGCAAACCTGTTCCAAATGCAATGCTTCTTCCCCCGACAATGCCCTGACATGCGTCAACTGTAATGCCAATCTGGGAGAATATTCAGCCACCACCGTGGCACTTACGCGGATGCAAGCCAATCCTCGCGTCAGGATGATCCGAATCAGCGTGGCAGATGATGCCTGCCCACATTGTTATGAATTGCTAAATACGTATCCTAAAAACAACGTCCCCCAATTGCCCCACGAGGGTTGTTCGCACGAGAATGGCTGCCGGTGTTTCTACGAACCAGTGCTAGAAGATACTGCGATCGTTGGAAAAGTAGCAGAATAAACTTTCCAAATCCTCCACGTTCCAAATACGGGAAGATTTCTATTTAAATACCTTAAGCGCCTTTGCCGTGATCTGGGGGGCTTCCATCATCGGCATGTGACCCACCCCTTCAATTTCGGTTAAATATGGTTCCTTGACAACTGCCTTAATTGCCTGGGCGCGTTCCAAGGGGATCAATTTATCTGTTATCCCATGAACCAGTACTACCGGCAAATTCATTTCGGAGAGAAGCTGCATGGAATCCTGCCGCTCAGCCATTGCGCCGAGCGCTCCAGCCAACCCTAGCGGCTGCTGATGCTGCATCAATTCCTTCAATTGAAGCTGCAAGCCCGGAATATCTGTCAGCCTGGTTGACATCGCTGAAGCAACATCTCCAACTCCATGTGCAAGGACCTGTTCTGCTTCCTGGTAACGTCCGGCTTTTTTTTCTGGGGGGTCAGCCAGGGCTTGCGAAGCAACGAGTCCCAGTCCCAGCAAGCGCTCCGGGAAGGCACGCGGAAATGCAAGCGCCATGTATCCACCCATCGAATGGCCAATCATCGCCACCTTTTTGATTTTTAAATTTTCCAACAAGGATACAATATCTTCAGCCATATCGACAAGTCGGTAAGGGGGAGGGGCAATGCCCGATTCGCCAAAGCCGCGGAAGTCTGGAAGGATCAAGTCAAATTCCTTTTCCAGCAGTGGTACCACCGGATTCCAGATCGTGTGATCAAGTGGATAGCCATGAATTAATACAAGAGTTGTCCCATGACCGTATCGTTCGTACGCAAGGGTAAAGCTTTTCAAAGATATCTTTTCCATATTTCCTCTTGAAAGAATTGATCCGAAGAGTTTTTCCCAAAATTCAAGGTTCTCTCCGGAACCTGTTTACCTACTTATTAGTAAAGAAATGTCGCACTCCTCAAAGTCACTCAAAATAACAAAGCTAGCATTTCCAATTCACCTTTACTTTCTGCCTACTCCCGAGACGAGAGAAATACTGAACAAATCCATTTTCACAGCCATAATCATAAATCCGGCGGGTCACGTCTACGTCCACCCTGCAATATTCGGCCAACAAATCCAACTTTCCGGCACGCCACCATTCCACCGCCTGGACTCCCGATGCGGATTTCGTATCGCCAAGGGTAGCCCGAGCAACCGCATCCAGACTGAGGCCGAAAACTAAGCGTATGGAATAAATCATCCATGATATCGAGAGTAGGTAAAAATTGGAGACGTTCTGCAGGTGCATAGGGACGCAGAACTTCGTAGTCGAATCCTTTCAAGTTAAATCCCACCACCCTTCCGGCGGATTTCAACTCTTCAATCAATCCGGGGACATCCTTCTCCCAATAAATATTGAAATCATTCCGCACCGATGACCAGGTAACCGCGCAGGAAACCCTAAGGGCTGCAATGTTGGTTCTGCCACCAACATCTTCAAACAGGTTTTGAGTTTCGAGATCAAAAACAATGATATGCACTTGATCCTCCCGAAAGCAGGATATCCACTTGGCGAGGCGATTGCTGGAACAAAGTATCGAAATGACGATTGGAGTCGTCAATAATTGGATTATTTCAATTTTTCCCTTGCAATCTGTATAGCTTCCGCGCGGGTACTGATTGTTCCCATAGCCTGCGCTTCACGGATGGCTTCGAGCATTTCGCCAATCTTTTTGCCAGGCTGAAGATTAAGTTCGCGCATCAAATCTTCGCCATTGAGAAGCAGCGCAGGGGTGATGGACTCGGATGGTTTTTCAAACCAATTTTCCAGCATTAGGCGAACAACGTCCAGCGCAGCAGACCAGGTCTCCTGCGGGAGAGTCTGCTCGTAAGTGGCCCTTAGATCGGCTAAAGCTAGCAGGCAGACATCCACTCCCGCAGAGCCAACATCGCGAAAGAACCGGTATACAGCCCGCCGTGAAGGAAGTTTACCTTCCCTGATAAACCGGTTAATGTGGAAAAGAATCCGCATGTGGTTGCGGATGACAATATCCAGCCGGGCGGTTTCGTCGTTGCTCATTGCCAATGCACGGCCGCGGGCTGCGGAAATTCCAGCGCCTAGCTGGTCGTGGTCCCAGAACCTCAACTGGCCATTTTCGTCTATCTTCATCGCCAGAGGTTTTGCAATGTCATGATAGAGCGATGCCATAAAAAGCAAGCTGCGCAAGGAGCGGTCAGCCGTCAGAGGAGCGGAGAATATTTCACCAATTTGCTGACGGTAGCGTCCAATACGTAAAACCAGCAATCCGCTCATCAAATCCGTGGCTGTTTCAGGAGGATAATCTGATGACAGTGCTGCCAGTAGTCCCTCCATGTGGTTCACAGTGGCAAGAGAATGTTCCCAAACATCGTGGACGTGAGGAGGAGGTTGTACGACCCCTTTCAGCGTTGAAATTTCCGGAAAGATCTTCTCGAGAGCACCAAGCAGGTCAAGCGCACGCAGACAAACAGCCGGCTGATTGCCATCCAAGAGACGGAAGAGTTCATCACGCATCCTCTCAGGGGAAATATCCCCCACGAAAACAGCCGCCTCTTTCATGGCCTTGCGGGTATCCGGGAGAATATGGAAGCCAAAATTAGCAGCCAACCGGATGCCACGAAGAATGCGGACGGGATCATCGATAAAGACGGAAGGAGAGCAAGCACGCAGGCGCTTCTCTTTCAAATCCAATGCCCCACCGAGAGGATCATGAATTGAATTGTCGGCGAGATTGAGAGCAATCGCGTTGAGGGTAAAATCTCGACCGGTAATATCCGCTTCCAAATCACGGCCACGGTAGGAGGCAAAATCCATCAATGTGCGACTCCCACCCTGATCGGTCAGGATAACACGGCCCGTGTCGCGCTCAGTATCGAGCGGGAAGAAATCTGCTTTTAGAGAATTTGCTACGCGCCTGGCAAGTTTTATGGCATCCTTTTCCAGGACAAAATCCAAGTCATGGATCTTCCAACCCATCAGCGCGTCCCGCACCGCTCCCCCCACCAAGTAAACAGTGATGCCGTCCGGTATAACTGCACGGACGGACTCAAGGATGGGGGGTAAAGATAACGGATTTTTGGTAGGCACAAAAATGACCTCGGGGGTCTCCTTATACCGCGCCAAGGCTGCACGGCGGGCATGCTCGGGGGTGCCTCCCTGCGCAATAATCCGACCGCGCAGGCGAGCCACCCATCGACCGGCATATGACGTTAAATCAGATGCTCCCATATGCCGTTCCCGCCTGGATCATGGCGTTTTCTTGTATTTCTTTAGGTCTGCTGAGGCGATAAATCGAAGGTGGCGGAAATGTTCATCGATATCAATCCCGTAACCAAAAACATACTTGTCGGGTACATCGAAGCCGACGTAGTCCACTTCCACAGGGACCTCACGGCGGTACTTCTTATCAAGCAGCACGCAAACTTTGAGGCTTTTTGGTTCGCGTGTTTTAAGCATTTGCAGAACGTGAGCCATGGTGCGCCCACTGTCCACAATATCTTCCACGAGGAGGACATTCAGACCTTCAATGTTGGTCATCAGGTCAAGGTTTACGCGAACATTTCCACTGGAGGCATAATGACCGACCCCGTAGGAGGAAAGCGACATGCAATCCAGGGAATGTGGAATGGTGAGATGGCGGGTTAAATCTGCGGTGAAAGTCAACCCCCCACGCAACAGGCAAACTATTAGCAATTCCTGACCAGCATAGGTGCGGCTAATTTCTGCGCCCAGTTCTGCAACCCGTGCAGCGATGGCATTTTCATCCACAAGGACTTTATCAATAAACTCCCGATAATCCTGCATGGTCACTCCATCATTCCGGTGATTGGTACTTTTTCAAGTCAACCACTGCGATGAATGGTAAATTACGATAATATTCATCCAAGTCGAGACCGTAGCCAAAAACGAACTTGTTCGGTATGCTAAAACCACGATAGTGGACCGGGACGGGAGTCTCGCGACGTTCTTCCTTATCCAGCAGTGTGCAGACCTTGAGACTGCGAGGCTGGCGGGTCTTTAGGAATTCCAGTACATAGCCAATGGTGTTACCACTATCCACAATGTCTTCGACCAACAGGACATCCTTCCTGCGAATATCCGTTTTCAAATCCAGGGAAAGACGAACACTGCCACCTGACTGACGTACACCCGCACCATAAGAAGTTACAGCCATGAAATCCAATTCAAGCGGAATAGTGATTTGCCTCATCAAGTCGACCAGAAAAACAATCCCGCCGCGCAGAATGCAAATAAGCAACAGGTCTTTTCCCTTATAGTCTTGATCGATCTCCGCAGCCAATTCCTTAATGCGATTTTGGATTGTGTTTTCATCTATGAGAATTTCAGCAAGAAAATCGTGATAATCCTGCATGCTAACTCCTAGGTTGAGGGTTACCCGTCTAGCGGGGGACTTCGTGGTGGGCACGACAGCGGGCTTCATACATTTCAGCAGCACCGACAATCACAACGGGATCATCAAAGCGCGCCGGCTTCCCGTTGACCAGGCGCTGGGTCCGGCTGGCAGGTTCACCGCAAACCATGCAAATGGCCTGGATTTTATCCACATGCTCAGCACGGGCCATCAAAATCGGCATTGGACCGAAAGGTTCGCCGCGAAAGTCTGTATCAAGTCCCGCCACGATAACGCGCATTTTCATCGCTGCAAGTTCTTCGACAACAGGGATGATCTCAGAGTCAAAAAATTGGGCTTCATCTATTGCTACGACTGTCGTCTTTTCATTCAAACGATGGCGAATATCGCCAGCCTTTTCGACCGGGATGGCGGCATAATCGGTGCCGGCATGGGAGGTCACTTTCTCAACAGCGTAGCGAACATCGATGGCGGGCTTGAAAACCTGTACATGCTGACGAGCAATCGTAGCCCGGCGCAGGCGACGGATCAGCTCGTCAGTTTTGCCGCTGAACATGGAGCCGCAGATTACTTCGACCGAACCGTGTAATTGTGGTGTCATACTCTCCTCTTCCCTGCCTACAACCTTGCCCGCACATGATAATGTGAGAAAGAAGTGGGAAATAATAATAATCAAACAGGCAGATGCATTTTGCATCTGCCTGTTAAGTTTACCTGATTATTGACTTTCTACAAGCCCTAGGCTGCGGGATTTTCCACAGATTCAGGAAGATCATATCCAAGAGCGCGCAATTTCTTTTTAATATCAATTAAAGATTTGCGACCAAACCCCTCTATGGACAATACGCTATCTTCACCCTCGCGTAGTTTTGCAAGGAATTGTCCAACTTCGGTAATCCCGGCTTTTTCCAATGCCGCAACCGGACGAGCAGTTAATTCCAATTCTGCAATGGGACGCTTGGGAGAAACCTTGGACTCCGCGCGGGACTTCTTCTCTTCAACATAAGTCTGGCGAACCTGAAGTTTTTTATAGAAGCGGTCAACCTGACCTTCAATGTCAATGATACGAGCCTGCTCGCCGGAAAAGAATGGATGGCAATTAGAGCAAATTTCGACTCGAATTTCCTGCTTGGTCGAACCGGTGGTCCATGTGGTGCCACACGAGGCACAGGTCACCTTGGCATCTGTGTAATAAGTGGGGTGAATACCCTGTTTCATATCAAGTTCCTTTCGCCAGGGCCTTTTCTTCGGCCGGCATCACATTGACGCGTTTGCGTCCTTTAACCACATCATAAACGACCAATCCTTCAATCGTGGCGAATATGGTGTCATCCTTGCCTACATCAACATTTAACCCAGGCTTGATGTGTGTACCACGCTGACGGACAATAATATTCCCTGAGAGGACATGCTCGCCGGCATACTTCTTTACGCCCAGTCGCTGGGCATTGGAGTCTCTTCCATTGCGGACTGATCCGCCACCTTTTTTGTGTGCCATATAACAACCTCACTTAAATTATTTCCCGGTGGGTTTCTTGGGAGCTGCTTTCCCTTTAGGGGCTGGTTTTGCTTTTGACGATGAAGATCCCTTTACCGGCGTTTTCACTTTGGAGGATGATTTTGTTGCAGTTTTTACAGCAGCTGTCTTCCTGGGTGTCGGTTTAGTAGCGGCCTTCACAGGAGACTTGGTTGCTGGTTTTTTCCCGCTGGTGACCGGTGTCTTCTTCGGGGATGGTTTCTTGGCTTTTGTATCGGTTTTCATTTGTTCTTCCTCTTTTTCAGCTTTCACATTTTGAGTTATCTTTTCGGCTTTCACTTCCAAAGCTTTTTCAACCTTAACAGGTTCTTTCTTTATAAATTCGGACCCACCGATCTGTTCCACAAAGAGACGGGTATAGTTCTGACGATGACCAATCTTTACCCGGATACGTTTCTTGGGGCTGTAATTGAAATATATTCACCTTCGGCCCTTTGAAATGCTCGAGAACCGTCGTCCATACGGGAAGATCCTTGACGAGAGGAGTGCCAACAGTAATGGTTTCCCCATCCGCCAGCAACAAGACCTGTTCAAGCTTTACCTTGGTACCGGATTCAACCGGCAGGCGGTCCACTTCGATGGTACCACCTTCGACGGCTCGAAATTGCTTGCCGCCGCTTTCCACATATGACATACTTCATTTTTCTCTCCTGGTCTTCGCTTCACCACGGTCCCTGCGGTACGGATTCGAATACTTGACCTGTTAGATCTTTTTCACGAACCCCTACGCCGGTAAGCGGGGAAGCCGGGATACAAACTGACGCCCCAGCAACCTGCCGGGGCAGAACCGGACGATATTATACATGCGAGATGCCTCCATGTCAACGGCTGATAGTAAATCAACATGTCATGCTTATCCCCACCATCAGCTTGGATGTTGTGGGAATCTTAGACCTATCCAATTGTTGGATCGTTTTACGAAGGAAACAAAAAATTGTCTATTACTTCTTGGTGAGCGGGTTAGAATCCGAACAATATAATCCCACCTAAAAACCCCAAGACGGAAGCGATTGCAAAACTTACAAAATATGCAGCAACATAAAGAATCCTGGTGGATTGATGATATAAAAGGTCTTTATTTCGCCAACGAGCGATCGTGGTTATGGCAGTGATGGCAAAAAGCGTGCTCGCCAGGACTATTTTTGCCACATGATTGGGGGCACCCCCTTGATAGAACACGATATTATCGCGGATACCGAAAATCGCGGCAGACAATTATACTTACTACTGCCAAGAGACAGATCTGCGAAAGCAACCTGCTCCAGAATTTTTCCATTTTTCCAGAGAGCAACCAGAATAAAAAACAATGCTGCACCGGTCAGCGCAATTGGAAAGTGTACAAACAGCGTATGTGGCGGATGTAATAGCGTCAGGGCATGGACAATTCGTTGGATTAGATCCATATATTCCTCATTCAATAAACGAGCAACGCCCATTCTGATATAAATTCTACCATGATATTCCCCCAGGCGAATTCCAGATGAATATCTTACTGGTCTGGTTGACAAATCACCCGCTTTCCGATAATCTTGACATGTGAAACTGAACCAGGCTCAATTTAAGATTATTAATATCCCCTCTTGACACAAAAACATTCCTGTCCGGTCCTGCCGGCTGTGGAAAAACGACTGTCGGCGTGGAACGCTTACAAGCACTCCTAGAATCAGGAGTGCCAGCGGATTCCATCCTAGTCCTTACACCCCAGCGGACCTTGCAAGCCCCTTATGAGAGAGGATTGCGCGAACCCAATATACGCCCAGGCGGACAGGTGGCACTCGCCACTGTGGGCGGGTTGGCGAGAAGAATGGTAGATCTTTTCTGGCCTTTGGCTGCAGAAAGAGCTGGGTTCGCTCACCCTAACGATCCTCCAGTTTTCCTGACTTTGGAAACTGCCCAGTATTACATGGCGCGCATCGTGCGGCCCTTGCTAGATGAAGGTTTTTTTTCGTCTGTCACCATTGACCGAAACAGGCTTTACAGCCAGGTCCTTGATAACCTTAACAAGGCCGCAACGGTTGGGTTCCCATTTACAGAAATTGGCGAACGATTATCCGCTGCCTGGCTGGGTGACCCTGGACAAAGGCGAGTCTATGAAGATGCCCAGGAGAGCGCAAGCAGATTCCGCCAATACTGTCTTGAACACACCCTGCTGGATTTTTCCCTGCAAATGGAAATTTTCTGGAATATCCTGTGGCATTCACCGGAATGTCGCAATTATCTCGGCCGTCAATACCACCACATCATCTATGACAATATTGAAGAAGATGTCCCGGTTGCCCACGACCTGCTCCTAGAGTGGTTGCCGGAGAATGATTCTACTTTGATCATTTTTGATACCGAGGGGGGTTACCGCCGTTTCCTGGGTGCAGACCCGGAGTCAGCCAAACGACTTGCCAATGCATGTCCTGTGAAAGCTGAACTAACCAAGTCTTTTGTCGCTTCTTCAGAAATCCAGGAACTTGATACCGCATTTCAATCGAAAATCCTTGCTGATCGATCCTCGCTTATAACCGCCAGCAGCCTGACCCCACTCATCTTTCCACCACTGAAACACCAACTCGCTTTTTCCCCCAAATGCTGGAATGGGTCACAGGTGAAATCCAGAACCTGATCACAAAAGAAGGGGTATCACCATCAGAAATTGTCGTTCTGGCTCCATATCTTCCCGATGCTTTGCGCTTCTCCATAAGCAATCGTTTGGATGAAATGCAAATTCCATGGCGATCACACCGACCTTCCAGGTCGCTGCGTGATGAACCAGCCAGTGCCTGCCTGCTAACCCTGGCAGAATTAGCACATCCAGGTTGGAATATCCGGCCAACCAAATTCGACATGGTTCATGCTTTTATGTTTGCGATCGAAGGCATAGACCTAGTGCGCGCCCAGCTTCTGACCGAGATCGTCTACCGGTTGCGGGATAATTCGCTTTCGAGTTTCAGCGCAATCCAAACGGAAATGAAGGAGCGGATCACATTTATCTTCGGTCAGCAGTATGAAACCTTGCGGGAATGGATCAAAGCTTACGTCAACAACCTGATCCCTCTCCGCTCGACCATTTTCTACGCCGCCTTTTTGGGGAGATCCTTTCGCAGAAAGGATATCGGTTTCCACCGAAACAACGACGCGGCACGTACTGCTGCCAGCCTGATCAATTCGGTGCAGAATTTCCGACAGGTCATGGAACCGGCATATTCCCATGGGGAAATTGGCGGGAATGAGATCCCATTCAACAACCTAGAATTAGGCAAAGAATATATCGGGATGCTGCAAGACGGCGTCATCGCAGCCCAGTACATCGAAGCCTGGCAAGCCAGGGCAATCAGAAGCAGTGCTGTTAGCCCCTGCGTACACATTCCTGATGATGAACCAGCCTGCTACCATCCAGTTCTGGCTGGACGCAGGTTCGGGCGGCTGGTGGAGCGCGTCGTTCCAGCCGCTGACTCAACCTTACGTGCTGAGCAGATCCTGGGAACGGGAACGAATCTGGACCGACGCTGACGACCTGGCTGCCAACCAACTGACCCTGGCACATCTGGTGACTGGTCTCCTGCGGCGCTGCCGAACCCGCATCTATCTGGGGGTGAGCGACCTGGGTGAATCGGGATTCGAGCAACGCGGTCCGCTCCTAAAAGCCATCTGGAAAATGCAGGTGGAGATACGGACTATGAATGAGAATTAATCGTCACATTACACGGATACTTCTCACCAGCATATTACTTTGCGGCTGTAATGTTCCGCTTGTGATTTCAACACCCATCTTGAGTGTCCAAACTGATAGTCCAACGCGAACCCCCTTCCTTCCGGTTTCAAATGTACCCATATCTGCTTCCACCACTCCAACCCTGACAAATCCTCCACAAGATACCAGCACATTAACACCCACCATTACGGCAACCCCCAGCATGATCGTCAACCTAATGGCGGTAGGGGATATTATGCTGGCACGCACGGTAGGTACCCAAATACAAGCACGTGGACCCGATATTGTCTTTGCAGGTGTCCAGCCGGTTCTCGATTTTGCGGATATCCTGGTCGGAAACCTGGAATGTGCCTTGACGAACAGCACAGACCAGCAACCTAAAAGTTATACCTTCGCTGCTTCACCAGATACCGCAGAAGCTTTAGCGCTGGGTGGGTTCGATGTACTCAGCCTGGCAAATAATCATGCCATGGATTTCGGGAACAAGGGCTTGTCTGACACTCGCACCGTATTGGGACAATTCGGGATCGCGTCCGTTGGTGCAGGGGCAAACATGGCAGAGGCTCATACTCCGATCATTTTTGAACGTAACGGCTTGCGATTGGCGTTTCTGGCATACGTGGACGTGCCAAACGAAAATGCTGGATTTGATACCCAAACGTGGATCGCCACGTCGTCGCAGCCCGGGATTGCCTGGGCTGATCCAGTCCAGATGAAAATTGATATCGCTGCTGCCAAGGCCCAGGCAGATGTAGTGATCGTTTTTCTCCACTCCGGCCTGGAGAACACTACAGTAATTACGGTAAACCAGCGAGAAGAGGCGTATGCCGCCATCGACGCCGGCGCAGCCCTCGTCCTAGGATCGCATTCGCACATCCTACAAACTATTGAAGAATATCATGGTGGACTGATCGTGTTCAGCCTTGGAAATTTCGTTTTCGATGACTATAAGGGAATTTCCAACGCCAGCATCATCCTGCAGGTGATCCTAAACCAGCAGGGGGTGCAAGGTTATAAATACGTGCCAGTGTTGATTTAGGATGGCATCCCGGTGATCACCAAAGTTGACAATGCACGCGGGATCGAGACGCTGGTGGCACCATGATCTCTCAGGAGTTCCCATGAAACGTAAAACCATTATCGGTATCATTGCCATCCTGTTTATTACCCTGGGGATTATTATCCTTTCTATCGGAAATAAGTCCGGCGGTGGGAAAAGCACTTCGACTGTAAATTCGACTAATACTGCCACACCCACAAATGCGCCTTCACAAACGCCAACCTTTACTCCATTGGCAACAAACACACCCACTTTCACTCTTAGCGAGACACCCACGGCAACTCAACAACCAACCTATAGCCCCACTATTACGCCTAGTGAGACTCCTACTCCATCGCCAACGTCCACATTTTCACCGACCAAATAAATCGACTCGGTTATGACGAATTTCAATCCCCGCCCCGCACAATCTCAAATCCTCGCCTATACGGGAGGGAAGATGGGTATTTCTGCGGTACCGGGTTCAGGGAAAACCCATACCCTGAGTGCCCTGGCTGCAAAGATCATCCGTTCCGGAGCGCTGTCGGACGAGCAGGAGGTGCTGATCGTCACCTTAGTCAATTCGGCGGTGGACAATTTTTCAAGCAGGATCAAGGAATTCCTCGAACTACCGATGCCTTTTGGCTACCGGGTTCGTACACTGCACGGGCTTGCACACGATATCGTCCGTGAGAAACCAGCCGCGGTCGGGTTGGAGGAGCACTTTACCATCCTCGACGAACGTGAGGCGGATTTTATCCGCAAAGAAGCTGTTGGAGCCTGGCTGCAGGCACACCCAGGTGAACTAAATGACTATCTCCTGGCAGATATGGATGAAGGAAAACGTGATTGGGTACACCGCCAGCAGTTGCCCGACCTGGTGACCAGCATTGCCCTGGCTTTCATCCGGTCAAGCAAGGATCACCGGCTTTCACCGGATAAGCTTCGCAGCCTGGTGGAAGCGGCTCCTACTTCATTGCCATTGGCTGAAATGGGGGTGGCGATTTACAGCGATTATCAACGAGCTTTGGTCTATCGCGGCGCAGTTGATTTCGATGACCTGATCCGCCTGGCAATCACCTTGCTTGAGAATGATCCCGAGTTCCTGGAGCGATTGCGGTTTCGCTGGCCATTTATATTGGAAGATGAAGCCCAGGATTCCAGCCAACTGCAAGAACAAATTCTTAGGCTCCTGGTTGGAGAAGGAGGAAACTGGGTACGAAGTCGGCGATCCCAACCAGGCTATTTTTGAGACGTTCACGACCGCGTCTCCCAAACACTTGCTTGACTTCATCCAGAACGAAGCGGATCAATATCGAGAACTGCCGGACTCTGGTCGATGTCAACCCAGTATTATTGCCCTGGCCAACCAGTTGATCACCTGGGTGAATGGAGAACATCCCGAACCAGGTGTTCGTGATGCATTGACCGTGCCATTTATTCGTCCAACATCTGAAAATGACCCACAGCCCAACCCACCTGATGACCCCCAAGGTATAAAACTTATAGGAAGGAATTACACTCCCGAGGAGGAAGTGGGGGCAGTGGTTAAATCAATTGTTCGCTGGCTGCCAGAACACCAGGAATCAACCTTGGCTGTACTTGTGCCCCGCAACCAGCGAGGGGTGGAAGTAATTACCGCATTAAAGCAACATGGGATTGACTTTGTGGAATTGCTTGGGAGCACTTCCTCCACGCGTGAAAATGCTGAACGTCTTGGAGATGTTGTCAGCGCAATGGCAGACCCCCAGTCAGGTGCACGACTTGCGAAAGCTTACCTGGCCTGGCGGCGCAATGATGAAGAGGAATCCAACCTTGATTTCCAGCGTCAAATTGGCGAATTGATACGAAAATGCAGCCAGGTGGAAACCTTTACCAGTCCAAGGACGGACCGGGATTGGCTGGCAGACCTAAAATCTGGAGGCGTTTCCAACGAAGCAATCAACGAGTTGAGTGAATTCCGGGTGCTTGTCCGCCGCTGGCAAGGGACAACTGTTCTCCCTATCGACCAGATGATCCTTGCCCTGTCACAGGATCTTTTCAGCACTCCCAACGACCTGGCACTGGCGCATAAGCTAGCATTGGTTCTCCGCCAAGTGAATGACGACCATCGTGATTGGCGCCTTCCTGAACTGACCGGGGAGCTTAACCTAATCGCCCATAACGAACGAAGGTTCCTGGGTTTCAGCGAAGACGACTCAGGCTTTGATCCATCCCACCATGCCGGTAAGGTAGTAGTGACAACCATGCATAAGGCGAAGGGACTGGAGTGGGACAGGGTTTACTTAATGTCGGTCAACAACTACGATTTCCCATCCGGGCAGCCAAATGACCGCTATATCCCTGAAAAATGGTTCATCCACTCGAGCCTGAACCTGGAGGCTGAGACTCTGGCACAACTGGTAACAATGCAATCAACGAACGAGCAAGATTATTTCCAGGAAGGCGAGGCGAGCCAATGCGCACGGTTGGATTATGTCCGTGAGCGTCTACGCCTACTTTACGTGGGAATTACGCGGGCAAAAAGGGAGCTATTCATAACCTGGAATACTGGACGACAGGGCGACCAAAAACCTGCTCTCCCGTTTGTTTCTCTACAAGGATGGTTGGAGACCGTGACAAAATAGAATTAGTGTCCGATAATTGATTTAACCCAATGAGGTAGATAGGAAATATTATGCAGGGAAAATCGGTTTTTTTATTTTTGATTGTTGTCAGGAAGAAATCTAGTGGGAATTTTTAATCCCATCAGGTGTTGTAATCAGATCTTCCCAAGGAAGTACTGTCGGAGGAACAAATGGGAGAAGAGAATAAATCTGCCGGGTTGAGAACAGCCCTTATCGGATTGATCGGCACGATCCTGACAGCTTGCGGGGGTATTAGTGGAGCGCTCCTCACTAGCGCAGTGACAGTCTACCAGGTCCAACGACAAAACCAGCAAGTATCCATGCCAGCATCCGCAGGAGGGGAAACGCTGAGCGTTGACACCGGCAACATCTTTATTACCCGACAGAAAGCAGCAGCCCTGGATCCCACAACTTATTATCGAAACCTGGAACAAGCGTTTATCCTCCACCGGCCCCTGCCAGGATGGGACAACATGGAGGAAATGACCGTCCAAGAGCAATTGGCCGAACAAAACGTCACCTGTGTGGCTGTTTGCGATCAGCCTGTTTACCGAATCCGTTATGGAGAACCGATCGAGATCGAATCAGATCGTAATACAACGGTCAATGGTCATCTCATTCCAGGAGATTTCCTGAATGCAATTGAAAAGCTCTACGGATCTCCCCCCTGGAAATTGCCCTACTATAGTGAGATGATCCTCAATATATTTGACAAGAGTGAAGTACAGAAATTGGGAATCCATACTCTACCTGACATGATCCTATTATCGACACGCTATTCTTCTGGAAGGATCAATAAAGTGGTTGCACGGGCAGGTACCCATTTCGCAATTGTTCAATTATCAAGCGCGTACGAAGGGATTCGAGTCGACGGGAACCCCGCAAAAATGACCATTGATAACTGGTTTCTGCTTGCTGAGGCAGATACAGAATATTATACGATTGAGATCAGATACACACCCCAGAGTGGACAACCCTTGCAGGTTTGGGATGATCTGCAATTGTATATCGACCAGTTCAGGGTAATCAATTAAACAGCTTGAGGAGAAAATTGATGGAAAACCCAAAAAAACCAAATAGTTCCTCAAAGCGGGTTGCACTTATCGGTCTGATCGGCACAATCATGACCGTTTGCGCGGGTATTTCTGGGGCGCTGATTGGTGGGATTACCACCATTTATAAAATCGAGAGGGAAGCCCAACAGATCGCGATCGTTGCTCCTTCAAGCAACCAATCCCTGGCCGTGGATACAAAAAATATTGCCATTGCATTTTCAGAAGCTAAAAACCTCAATCCTGCGAAATTTTCCATTTTCCAGGAGGATGGATTTGTCATGGCGCAACCAGGCACAGGGTGGAAGGATGAAGGTCAAATGATGTATCAGGACCTTTTCCTAGAACAGGCCACCAACCTGTCACCTTTGATCTTATTTTCAACCTGGGTAAACAATGCTTGGGATGATCAGCCTGTGCGTCAGATACGCTACACTCAACCGGTTATGGTTCAGTTTATCACGGGTTCCACAGAGAACGGTATACCGGTAGATCCCACCCAGCTGCATAACGATACGATCGCCTTCTACAGCCAGATCACAACCCTGGCGATTTCCAAAGCGGTCGCCGGAAAGGATTTCAGCCTTTATGGGCTGGCACTAGCTTGGGGAAGCCTCCATCAAGGGGGTGTCAACGAGCTGGTTGCCAACCCCGATAGCCAATATGTATTTGAGCAAGTATCATGGGCATTAAAGGGAGTTGCTATAGATGGTCAGAAAACTGATTTGACCTTACAGAGATGGGCGTTATTTGCAGAAAATTCCGAGCGTTACTATGTTGTCGAGCTGCAATATGTGCCGGCCACAGATCAGTCTGCACAAGTATGGGGTGATTTGCAGGCATACATGGACTCCTTCCGGGTCATTCAACAATAAACCTCGATTTAAATTCTCATCCATCCGGCTTTTTCCAAAACGCGTATATTATAAATCTTCCTGGGAATGAAGCTCTTCCGTCTGGATATAAGTTGCACTTTTTTAAATGGCTAGAAAACATATCGGCACGAATGAATGATTTATATGTGGAGTAGATTCCATGCACCAAGGCGGTCGTCAGATCCTGGCAATATTGCATAGGGTCTTCCCGGGAGGTTTTGGGTTTATGGAAAGATAGCAACTTTCCGTTTGCTTTCACTCATAAAAAGGGCTAAAATCATGCAAATCCTGAAAGGATGCATTTTTCGATGAAATTTCGCATTGCAGTTGCCATGATGGCAATTTATCTGGTCTGGGGGTCGACTTACCTCGCGATCAAGTTTGCGGTTGAGACAATCCCTCCTTTTATCATGGCGGGAACACGGTATTTAATCCCGGGTATTCTCCTCCTCGTTTGGAGACTCCTGGCAGGTGACCCTGCGCCAACCCGCAAACAATGGATCGCCGGTTCGATCGTTGGGCTGTTCCTTCTTCTTGGTGGGAACGGACTGCTCACATGGGCAGAGCAACGTGTGGAATCAGGCGTGGCAGCCCTGATTATCGCCACAGCTCCGATTTGGATGGTACTTTTCGATGCCTTCTTAACCCATACTCGACCGCGATGGCAAGTGATCGTGGGTTTACTCACCGGGTTTGGGGGCATCCTGATGCTGATCGGACCTGATCTCCTATCTGGCAGAGACCCCCTCTATGACCTGCCAGGAATGGGGATTCTCCTACTGGCAGCCCTGTTATGGGCGATTGGTTCCATATACAGCCGGGACGCAAATCTGCCCCGCTCCCCCCTGCTTGGGACCGGAATCGAGAGTATTGGTGGGAGCGCCGGGCTTTTCCTGGCCAGCCTGGTCACAGGAGAATGGAAGACCTTCAACCTTGCAGCTGTATTACCGCACTCATTGTGGGGGCTGCTGTACCTGATCATATTTGGAACGCTAATTGGGTTCGTAGCTTATACCTGGCTCCTTCGAAACGCCCCCATTTCACTGGTTTCCACTTACGCTTACGTGAACCCATTGGTCGCCATACTGCTGGGCAGCTGGTTGGCAAAAGAATCTCTCAACTGGCAAGTGGGCCTATCAGCAGTCATCATCATCGGCTCTGTAGTCCTGATCAACTCCTTCAGGTTTAAACCGTCAACTGCACCAGCGGACTGATATCTTTTTTATAGAATTCCCAGCCGAAAATCATCCCAGGTTTTTTAGTGATTTTTTCTTCATCACCTGATACAGGGGTTGGAGGCGTTTGTACATTTGCTTGTAAACGCCATGATACAACTCATCATAACGTTCATGGACTTTGATGTCCGGTTCGAAGGTGTCACGTACGCGGGTCATCGCCAGGATGGCGGCTTTAAAGTCCGGGTGGACACCGATGCCTACAGCAGCATCAATTGCTGCTCCCAGCCCTGACGCTTCGTATACGTGTGGGCGGGAAGCTGGGAGACCAAAAATATCTGCGGTCAATTGCATAGCAGCTTCCGACTGGCTGCCTCCACCTGCAACTCGCAATTCAGTGATAGAGATACCAGAGCGTTTGGTAGTTCGTTCAGCACCTTCCCGCAAAGCATAAGCCAACCCTTCAAGGATGGCGCGGTAGATGTGTGCACGAGTGGTCACGTCACTGAAGCCAATGATGGCTCCACGCGCTTCAGGACCGGGAAAGACCAATCCGGGCGACCAATAAGGTTGGAGAACCAGTCCGTCGGAGCCAGGTGGGATCGTCCGAACCAAGTCGTCGAACAAGGCTTCCGGCTCGACACCACGTGCCTCCGCAAGTCCCATTTCTCGCAGTCCAAATTCCTGCTTGAACCAAGTAACCATCCAGTAGCCGCGGTAGATTTGGATCTCAAAACTATAATGTCCGGGCACCGCAGCCGGATAGGGAGGAATTAGTGGGATAACCTCAATGTACTTTTTATGGGTGGTATTAATAGTAGCCGTCGTTCCGTAACTTAGACACCCGATATTCGGTTCGAGGCACCCAGCACCGAGGACTTCGGTGGCTTTGTCAGCAGCAGCAGCAATGAGTGGAAGTCCCACCGGAAGCCCACTGGCTGCGGAAGCCTCAGGTGTAATCTCCCCCAATTTGGATGCAACCGGTATTAGATCAGGTAAAAGAGCTTTGTCAACTGGCACGGCCTGCCATTTCCAACCCCAGGAAGCTTCCCAATCCTGCTTTTTGTAATCGAATGGGATATACCCCACCTGGCAGCCAACCGAATCAACATAACTACCGACCAATTTATATGTCAGATAACCGGAGAGGAACAGGAACTTATGAGTAGCTTTCCAAATTTCAGGTTGGTATTTTTGCAACCAATTTGCCTCAGCTTCAGCCTGGAGATAAGCCACCGTTTCTGATGCACCTGCGATTTTAAAGGCTGCTCCCCACAACCCTCTCAATGGTTTTACCCCCTCGGTGCGGCGCTGATCAAGCCATTGTATGGCCGGACGAAGCGGTTTCCCATTTTCATCTACATTTATTAGCGTACTGCGCTGGGTTGTCAGACTGACCGCGGCCAGGCTAGACTTTTCCACTCCTTGGTCCCATAAACTATGGCAAGCCTGGCAAACGGCTTTCCAGAAAACTTCAGGGTCCTGTTCGGCCAGGCCGGGAGCGGTTGAGTAATAAGGGTCGATTGGAACCCGGGATTTGAACACTATATTCCCACGTGGATCAAATACGATGGCGCGTACAGATTGCGTACCGTTGTCAATCGCGAGCAGGTTTTCTGCCATGGGACGCTCCTTTACACAAAATGATCTGAATGATAAATCCTGTTATCTGTTTAATCCACACAACTTAAGAATTATGGACGATATGCACGATTCCACAATTCCGAGTATGATTTTTTTTCTGCTACCCAGCGGTCATCATCCCAGCCAAATTCCGGCTGAACTACGGAGCGAATTTCCTCCATCTGATCGAGCCCCCCATTCGGTAATAGCAACCCGAGTCGCACGCGACGGAGCAACAAATCAGCAAGGTGAATAACCCCTTCTGAACGTGCAGCCTGACGCAGCTCAGCCCAAACGTAAATGGTGCCCTCAATTGATCGAAGATCAGCATTGGAGGCTGCAAATATTGCTGCAGAATCCGGCCCATAGCGTGCCAACAAACGTAAGCACTGCACGGATGAGAAATTCGAGGCCGCACAGGCTGCCTCGGCCTCTGGCGGAATCGAATCCAAAACAGGAATTTCCCTGTCGATAGGAACTCGTCCCAGGCGTGCTCGAACGGCTTTGATTGCATCACGCGCCATGATGCGGAAGGTGGTCAGTTTACCTCCACTAACAGTTAGCAAACCGTTCTCATCCCAGAGTACATGCTCGCGTGATTCCTTTGACGGGTTAAGTTTGCCAGTATTTACCACCGGGCGGATTCCTGAGAATGTGGCAGTTACATCCGATAGCGTGAGTTCCTGGGCAGGGAACACTTTCTTTAAGCCATCCAAAAGGTACTGTACTTCAGTAGTGCTTATTGATGGGTCAGTCAATATATTGGACCCTTGATCGACATCCGTGGTTCCGAAAATTACAGCTCCTTCCCAAGGGATGGCGAAGACAGCGCGCCCATCCGTGGGATGCAGAAATGTAACTGCACGGGTCAGCGGTATACGCTGGATCGGGAATACAAGGTGGCTCCCCCTTAGCGGGCGCAACCTGGGAGTTTTTCCAACCTGGCTGCGAAGGATGTCTGCCCAGGCACCCGTGGCATTAATCACCACCCGCCCTTTCAACTCGGTATGACGATCGACCTGACCGGAAATATCATGGAGGACAATACCTGAGACCCGACCGGAATGGGTCTTGAGCAGAGACTCTACCCGCGTATAGTTAAGTGCCAGCCCACCTCCTGCCACAGACTCACGCACCAACCGCAGGACGAGTCGGGCGTCATCCGTTTGGGCATCAAAGAAACGGAATCCACCGTGCACACCTGCTGCAGTCAACATTGGGCAGAGTTCGCGTAAATCTTCAGCATCATAGGAACGGTGACTCCATTGGCGAGCCATCAGGTCATAAATGACCAACCCTGTCCCGAAGACCCAGCCCGGCATTTGGTCACCATGCAGAATGGGGTAAAGGAACCCTAAGCGGTTGACCAGCCCGCGACCATGTTTCAACAATACTTCGCGCTCCGTGACAAATTCCAGGGTAACCCTAACCTGTGCATTTTTTAAATATCGCATCCCACCATGAACCAGTTTTGATGAACGCGAGGATGTGCCAGAGGCAAAATCGTCCGCTTCAACCAGCAACACCTTCAGGCCAGAGTGAACGCACTGGCGGAATATCCCCGCGCCAGTGATACCCCCGCCAATGATGATCACGTCCCACTCCTGGTTTAGTTCGGCCCAAGCCCGATCACGCCAGCCTATTGTCCAATCCATATTGTGCTCCTTTTTGAAACTGCGACCATGGAAAATCGCTTTGTTCTTTGGTTAATATAATTTTCCAGGATTCATCATCTCGTCCGGGTCGAGCGACTTACATATTGCACGGATAGCATCCATACCAAGGGCACCTTTTTCCGCTGGAAGATAAGGCGCATGATCGGTGCCAACTCCATGCTGGTGGGTGATGGTCCCCCCAAATTTCTGGATGGTCATGCTGGCAGCAGTTTTCATCGTCTGCCAGCGGATTAAAAGTTCGTCAGAATCAATCGGACGGGGAAAAAGAAATGTGGTGTATATACTGGCACCATCACGGTAAACATGCGATAAGTGTGAAAAGGCCAGCACATTTTGACCAGAATCTTAGCGCGGAAGCCGTGATTGAAGCGGGGATGCCAGTTGAAGCTGCCATTACACTTGCCCAAGGAATTGCTGTCTCAAGTGTGTCAACCGCCACTCCCAGGTCCCAAAGAGTATTTCGCAAGTAGGGTGAGTAAAACCGGTTCTTTTCCCAAGTGTGACCGACGATCGTTCCCACAAAAAGACCGCCATAACCACGACATATCGACGCAGCTTGCGCACGCGCCCGCTGAACGATATTAACCGTTCCCGTGACACCAAAGACCAGCAAAGAGCGGTAGTCCCTGTAGCCTACCAAACGCAGGCCTTTATCTGCCAATCCGACCCACGATTTTCCAGAGAGAATTAGCGTAGACTCAGTTTCTTGCGGGTTGGAGAGTCGCAACATCGAAACCGGGATCTCTTCCTGGGCAATCCGACGAACTGCTTCGGTGCCTTGCTCCCAGGATGGAAAAAAGACACCGCAAAATTCCTCAGCATCGGGGACGGGGCGTATTTTAACCAGCGCTTTAGTAATAACTCCCATACGCCCTTCCGACCCAAGGATCATTTCCTTAATATCTGGCCCAGCAGCCGAAGCGGGGAAATGGGGTATTTCGATTTTCCCGCGTGGAGTTTCCATGCTCCCACCAGCGAATAATTGCTCAATGCGTCCATATTTGTACGACTGCTGTCCGGAAGAACGGGTGGCGATCCATCCACCCAAAGTGGAATATTCGTGCGATTGAGGATAATGCCCGAGCGTGTAGCCTTTTTCCTTCAAAGAGGCTTCAAGGTCAGGTCCAACAACCCCGGCTTCAAAGGTCGCGATGCGACCTAATTCGTCCAAATCAAGCAGGCGAGTCATCCTCTCGAGAGAGATTGTAAGCACCGGCCTGGTCGATCCGAGAGGGTTAATGTGCCCAACTACGCTTGTGCCGCCACCATAAGGGATAATTATGGCTCCAATCTTTTGAGCATAAGTCATCAGGGTGCGTACATCTTCTTCTTTTTGCGGAAAGGCTACCCCATCTGGAAAGGTATCGATTTTGCCAGAACGCAGGGCAACCCAGTCAGGCGTGGATTGACCGCGGGCATGGGTCAAGCGCACCTGCGCAGAAGAATCCACCAAGGCATGAACCGGAAGACGGGATTCAGGCACCGACTTTAAGGCAGTTTCGTAGGCTGCATCCGGCTGTGGCTGCAACGGTCCAAATAAAGTGGTGAGATATGCGAGGGCTGATGGGGGAACTGGATAATCAGTTTTAATATTGCCCCATCCATTCCACCGTTTCATAAGGCCTCCTTTTGCATCTTTTGCCACAATACCAAGCTCTCTTCCATGATCCGCCGGGTAAGAGTCTCAGCATCGAAGGCTGCGTTTGAATGGGCACAATTTAGTAACTCAGCATAAAAACGTCGGGAATGTTGACGACATTCCGGGAAGGAAAAGTATTGCTTGCCAACAGAAATTGATAGTTTCTGGAAACCGTTGAAGAGGAACCGGAAAATTGGGTTGGGGGTAAGCTGAGTCAAGAGGATATGCAAATCCCAATCAGCCCGGGCATAGGAAGATGGTCCGTCCTCCAGGTGTGTAAAGGTTTCGAGCATAGCAGCTACTTCGCCTGGCGCGGTTTCAATCGCCTGCCGGGCATACGCTGGTGCTAAAAGAACGCGGAACTCAAGCAAGTGCGTGACAAAAACTGGTGCCTGACCAGCAGGGGTCTGAGCAAGTACTTCCAAGACTGCCAGCCCACCCTCACGCCAATAATCGCGAACCCTGGTAAGTTTTCCGTGCTGGATATCCAACCATCCATCCCGAGCCAGACGTTGAAGAGCTTCTCGCAGGGTAGGGCGGGTGACGCCGATCTGTTCCGCCAATTCACGTTCTCCCGGCAGATAGCAATTAATGGGGAAATGACCTGACAAGATGGCTTCGAGCAGGCGGCTTTCAGCCATTTCAGCTGGTTTTTGCAAGGGGTACCAATCCATGGATTCTCCTAACTGGTAAGTGGTCTTACCAGTTAGTTTGTAGCATTTTTACTATCAAAGAGTCTAGTGATGATTGTCATTTCTATCCATAATCCCGGTCGCATTGAACCACCTTCTCAAGCATGTTTCCTCCCATCGGCTAAAATCAAGTTTGCTTTCGTTCAAATTAACGAGGGGACTTCGGCTGTGGAGATGGCGATAGAGAGGCTGATTGTTAAACAAAAACGTCATAAGAACATGTACAATAGAAGTATGGTGCTCTCCTTCCCTGCCGGCCAGTTTTTCCTTTTCCCAGTCATCTTTGCAAGATTACAGTGACTGCCCACGCCGCTTCCAATTGCGCTTCATTGAAAAATTAGAATGGCCTGCAGTTGAAACGGAACCGGTTCTGGAAAACGAACACCGGCAAAAGGAAGGCCAACTTTTCCACCGCATGGTTCAGCAGCATTTGATCGGATTATCCGCTGAAAAAATATCACAGACAGCCAAATCACCCGACTTATCGCGTTGGTGGGAAAACTACCTCGGTTCTCATTTTGAATTTTCAGGATACACACAATACACTGAACTTACCCTGGCTGTACCGGTCGGGATATACAGTCTTGTGGCAAAATACGACTTTATTGCAGTCAAACCAGGAGAACGAATTTTCATTTATGATTGGAAAACATACCACAAGCGCCCCCGTGATGAATGGATGGCTGCCAGAATGCAGACGCGCGTCTACTGCTCAATGGTAGTCCAAGCCGGTGCCTTTTTAAATTCTGGGAATCCGATTTCCCCTGAACAAATCGAAATGGTTTATTGGTACGCAGACTATCCAACGGAACCTTCGCACTTTCCCTACAATTCGACCCAAAACGAACGCGATTGGGAAACCTTGAAAGGTCTCATAATTGAAATTGGCAACCATCGTCATTTCCCTTTAACAGAAGATGAGAAGAAATGTGTGTATTGCCCCTTCCGTTCATACTGTAACCGCGGTGTAAAAGCAGGTAGGATGGATGAAATAGCGGACTCCGAAATCACTAGTACGGATATTAATTTCGAACAAATAGCAGAAATTGAGTATTAGAAAATATGCGCTGGATAGAACCAACTCCGCTCCTTTTCCCGGATCCACTACCAGGTCTGCATCCGTTGGTGGCGCGGACTCTTATCCTCAGAGGGATGACCGCACCGGACACCGCTCGCGCCTTCCTCGACCCTAAAGCATATTCCCCTACTCCATCCGCAGATCTTCCCGGTCTGGTCAGCGCCGTGGACCGGGTGGAGCGCGCCATCAAACATCGCGAGCCGATTTGTGTTTGGGGTGATTTTGACGTGGATGGACAGACCTCCACAACCTTGTTCTTCCAGACATTGCGGGGATTGGATGCGGAAGTCGCTTTTCACATTCCTGTGCGCCGTCTTGAAAGCCACGGAATTAGCATTCCCTTCCTGAAAGAAATCATCGACAGAGGGGCAAAGCTCATCCTCACTTGCGATACCGGCATTAGCGCTCACGATGCGGTGGACTATGCCCGTACGCGCGGGGTGGAAATGGTCATTACCGACCACCATGATCTGCCTGAAACCCTACCGCAAGCATATGCCATCATCGATCCAAAGATGTTGCCCAAAGAACATCCGCTGTCAACATTGGCAGGGGTAGGTGTTTCTTATAAATTTGCAGAAGAACTAATCGGGCGGTTCCCCACAGTTGATTTCTCCCCTGATTCTCATGGTCGACCTGGTAGCGCTGGGCCTGGTGGCTGACCTGGCTATCTTAAAGGGAGATGCCCGTTCCCTGGTACAAAAAGGTTTGATCGAGTTGCGTAATACCAAACGCCTGGGTTTACAGGTCATGATGGAAATGGCTGAGCTCATTTCGACCAATCTCACCGAAGAACATATCGGATTTGTGCTGGGTCCGCGACTCAATGCCCTCGGTCGTCTCGGGGATGCCAACCCAGTTGTTGAATTGCTCACCACAAGAGACCCAGGGAGGGCTCGTTTGCTTGCCACGCAGCTGGAGAATTACAATGCCCAACGTCAACTCTTGTGCAACCAGGTGACTCAGGCGGCCGAGGCCCAGTTACGCGCAAACCCCAAATTGCTAACAAATCCAATCATTCTGCTGGATCACCCTTCCTGGCCTGGCGGGGTGATCGGTATCGTAGCCAGCCGGCTGGTCGAACGATATCGCAAACCTGCCATCCTGTTCTCTACTCCAGACAACGAACCGGTGCGGGGATCCGCCCGCTCAGTAGAAGGAACTCAATATCACCGCAGCCATCGCGAACTCAGAAGGACCTGCTTCTCAATTTTGGCGGGCATCCAATGGCTGCCGGCCTCTCCCTGAAAAAGGAGAAATTAACGGAATTCAATCAAAGGTTAACCAGGACTGTTGAAAATTTGCTGGGCAAGTCAATCCTTGATGAACCGGAAATCAAGATTGACGCCTGGCTCGACCTGTCAGAAATCACCCTCGAATTAGCCTCAGCGCTTGAAAGCCTAGCACCTTTTGGCCCAGGTAACGAAAAACTCACGCTGGCAACACACAGCTTGATGATGCAATCCTTCACTACGATTGGTCGAAATAAAGAACACCTAAAATTGATGGTGACAGACGAAACTGGAACCCCACAATCAGTATTGTGGTGGGGAGGAGCAGGAGAGACGCTACCAGACGGGAAATTTGACCTGGCATATACCGTGCGGGGATCGGATTGGCGTGGCAGCCGGCAAGTGCAGATAGAGGTCACGGATTTCCGGGTTATCGAAGAACCAGTGATCGAAATAAAGGATCAAAAACCAGAAATTATCGATCTCCGCGATGTTATGGAACCGTCCAAGCTGGTGCCCGGTTTTGTTTCCAAACCATCGACGCTGATTTGGGCTGAGTCTGACGCAAAAAAAGAGGTGGGGGAAAAGACCGCAATGAACTAGAACCCGGAACTAATCTAGTTGTGTGGACCATACCACCATCGCCTAAAGAACTGGAGGATGCGTTAGAACTAGTCAAACCGAAAATCCTAACCCTAGTATGTGCGCATCCGTTCCTAGAAATAACCGATACCTTCATGGCCCGCCTGACAGGTCTCTTGAAATTCGCCATAACACACCTTGATGGAGAAGTGACCTACACCGATTTGGCAGCCGGGACAGCGCAACGTCAAGTCACGGTCGAAATAGGATTGAACTGGCTTGTATCCTCCGGAAAAATAAGCCTGCTGCACCAGGATAACGATCACCTGCGTGTGGCTCCAGGAAAAACCATCAACGACCTGGGGGGAGCTGCCCGGCTGAGGATGGAAGTCCAAGCCCTGCTGGCAGAAACTGCAGCTTACCGGGCTCATTTCAAACGCGCCGATAAAGACACCCTGCTACCATAAAGCGATTACAATTCAAGAATGCCGTATGAAGAAATTCCCCATAGCTCTGACTGGTGTTTGCGCGTCTGGGCAGAAGACCTGAACCAGTTGTTCATAGATTCCGCGAGGGGCATGTATCACCTCTCTGGAACCCGGTGGGAGGAAAAATCGCGCATCGAGCACAATTTTTCCGTCTCCAGTCCAGATGCCGAAAGTCTGCTGGTAGCGTTTCTTTCTGAACTTGTCTTTTTGGCAGAACAAAAGCGTCTAGCATTCGATGGATATACCTTATTCATTTCACCTGAATACAATCATAAAATGCGTCTGTCTGCCAATATGACCGGCGGCCACATTGAGTTCTATGGAAAAAGCTATTAAAGCTGTAACTTTTCATAATTTACAAATTCAGCAGACGGAACCCAGCGTGGAAGTGGAGATCGTATTTGATGTTTAATTCCTTCCTGAAGCGGCGGATATCGTCCACTAGGGGAGTGGAGTACACATCGATTGGACCGGAAAAATGGTTAGATTTCAGGATTTAACCAAAATAACCGATTTTGAATGGGAAATCCCTCGATCTTTCCGAGGTGACATGCGCGGACCAGTCCGCATATTCTCAACCAGCGAGTTGCTCGAACAAATCCTTGGAGACAAATCGCTGGAACAAGCTATCAATGCGACCACCTTGCCGGGTTTAGTGGGAACGGTGGTTGTCATGCCCGACATGCACCAAGGGTACGGCTTCCCGATTGGCGGGGTAGCAGCCACCCGATATCCAGAGGGTGTGATATCTCCGGGCGCAATTGGTTATGACATCAACTGCGGGGTACGAGTTTTGGCCTCAAGCATTGAATTGGAGGCTGCACAACCTCAGCTTGCCACCCTTGCCACCTTGCTGAATAGTTACTGCCCCAGCGGCGTAGGTGTGAAAGGTGTTGTACATGTCAACATGCCAGAACTGGAACGACTTTTGCGCGCCGGCTCGAGCTGGGCCCTCAGAAATGGATATGCCACTGAAAATGACATTGCCCGCACCGAAGAAAACGGGTGCCTGGAGGGAGCAGATCCCGGCAAAATCAGCAAGCGAGCCAAGATGCGGGGATTGGAACAAATCGGTTCTGTGGGGGCAGGTAACCATTTCATTGAAGTTGATCTGGTCGAATCAATCCTGGATCCCAACGCGGCGTCAGCATTTGGGCTTAAGCAGGGTTGTCTGGCCGTCCAAATTCACTGCGGCTCACGCGGCCTGGGGCACCAGGTCTGTACAGATTATGTTCAGGATTTTCAATCAGCCGTAAACAGATATGGCATAAAACTACCTGACCGGGAACTGGTGTGTGCACCAATGGACAGCCCCGAAGGAAAAGCCTATCTCGGCGCGATGCGCGTGGCTGCCAACTTTGCATTTGTCAACCGACAGTTACTGGCTTATTCAACGCGGCGTGCATTCGAAGAAACTTTCTCGGGAAACTTGAAAAATTGGCAATTGACCCAGGTTTACGATATCTGCCATAATATTGGGAAGATCGAGACGCATAAGGTGGAAGGCAGACTGATTAAAGTGTGTGTGCACCGAAAGGGGGCGACACGCGCATTTGGCCCGGGTTCCCCTGGTTTACCTGACGAATATAGGCAAACAGGGCAACCGGTCTTTGTGCCGGGCTCGATGGGCACTGGCTCGTGGGTATTGGCCGGGACGGAGAATTCCATGCTGCGCTCCTGGGGTTCCAGTTGCCATGGTGCCGGTCGAACAATGAGTCGCGCCAAAGCCAAACACGATGTGCGTGGGGATGATCTGCGCCGCGAATTGGAAGAGCGAGGTATTAATATTCGTGCCGGGAGTATGGCCGGTTTGGCTGAAGAAGCACCGTCCGCGTATAAAGATGTGGACGCGGTGGTGGATACAGTAGTCGCTGCCGGGATTGGGTATAAAGTGGCGCACCTACGCCCATTGGTGGTGATCAAGGGTTAGACGGGAACAAATTTTGTCTTCCCAACGTCTCCAATTCATACCAAACAATTCAGGTATAAAAAGGAGATAATAATGTCTACATTTGGAAAATCCATCGTAATAATCTTGCTGGTCAGTATCCTGTCAGCAGCATGCACATCGCAACCGTCAGCCTCTCTGGTTCCTGTTCCGGGAAGGAGCAATAATCCTTTCGCTCCACAATCGGGCGATGGAAGCCTGATGCGCGGCGAGGCAGAAATCGTTTCAGCATCTGTGTTGACCACAGAATTGTTACCTCTGCAGGTCTCGATCTCGCTAGCGTACCGCCTCCCCACCCCCTGTTACCAACCACGTGTGAGCCAAAACCAACCAGACAGTCAGAATCGGATCCAATTGGATGTGTACGGAGTTGCAATCAAAGACAAGCCTTGTACACTAATGGCCCTCTCCACCCCTCAAGAGGCGAGCATCAGCCTGGGAAGTTTCGCCGCCGGACAATACAGCGTATGGATCAACGGTGTGCAAGTTGGGGAATTCACTGCAAAATAAGCAAAAATAAACCCATAAATTTGACACTAATAACAAAGAGCCGGAGGCATACCGGCTCTTTGTGAATTGGATTATTCTGCCGAATTACTTTTCCAAAATCTGCGATAGGAACAGCTTGGTCCGGTCTTCTTTTGGGTCGGTGAAAATATCCTTAGGTGTTCCAGTTTCCACGATCAGACCGTTATCGAAGAAATACATCCGATCAGCAACAGCCTTGGCAAAGCCCATTTCGTGTGTAACAACCAGCATGGTCATACCGTCTTTTGCCAACGCAACCATCACATCAAGGACTTCCTTGATCATTTCTGGATCCAGTGCAGACGTGGGCTCATCGAAGAGCATGATCTTTGGTTCCATTGACAAGGCGCGCGCTATCGCCACCCGCTGCTGCTGGCCACCTGAAAGTTGCCCGGGATACTTTTCAATCTGCTCCGGGATGCCCACTCGCTCGAGCAATTCTTTTGCCTTTTCTTCAGCCTTTTCCTTCGACCATTTACGAACTTGAATTGGAGCCAGGGTAATATTCTGTAAGACATTCAAGTGCGGGAAAAGGTTAAACTGCTGAAAGACCATCCCAGTTTCCATGCGGATTTTTTCAATATTATGCATATCCTTGGTCAATTCAATCCCATCCACGATAATCGTCCCCTTTTGATGATCTTCGAGATGGTTGATACAGCGAATAAAAGTGGATTTTCCCGAACCTGATGGACCAAAAATGACGATAACCTCCCCTTTTTAACTTCCATATTGACGCCCCTTAATGCCTGGAAATGACCGTACCATTTTTGAACGTCGCGGGCGATTATGATCGGCTCGTTCGATACTGCATCACTCATCTTCTGCTCCCAATTCGTAATTTATTATCGGGGATCTCCAAAAATCCTCTCCCTGCATATTATAGGTCAAAACCAGCATCCTGCAACGGAAATACCTTAAGAATCTCATGCATCAGGCACACTAATGTCTGCAAATCGGGCATGGGTTAATTCTGCCAGAGAATCAACCGGTAAAAGAATGTTTAGCCCACGCTGCCCTCCGCTTACATGGATCTGGGAATGGGCGCGAGCCTCCGACGCAATTACCACGTTAAAGCCTTTATTTACCAGCGCTAGAGGCGAAATCCCTCCGGCTTGTAATCCAGTCAATTCTTCAGCCTCCCGCTCACTTGGCAAACTCACTTTTTTCTCCCCAAGGGCAGCTGCAAGCATTTTCAAGTCCACGTGGTGAGGACCGGGGATTACTGCCAGGATCGGCTTTCCTTTCAGGCGAGTTACAACAATGGTTTTATAAACAATTTCCAGATCCAAGCCAAGCAGGCGAGCGGTTTCTTCAGCACCGAGTTTTTCTGGTAGGGTTTCAAAAGCTTTGAAAGGAATTTTCCTGGATTCAAGCAAGCGGGTAACGTTATTCACGATGGTCATTGGATTTTCCTGTCAGGGGTGAACATGCTATACTTGCCACAGATTCTACACGAAAATGAAAAGATCCTCATCAATCCTGAAATTTCTTAGAATTGCCAGCTTGGTAACTTTAATGCTCCTGGGAGCAATAAGTCTTGGACGACTTGTCCAGCAAACATTTTCGGATGCTGGAGGTAATGATCTATATACTTATTGGTATGCTGGACATTTCCTCAGGGAGGGAAAGGATTTTTACAAAGCGTTTATAAATGACGAGCTGCCCAGAGTTCCAGTGCAATACCTGGATCGAGAAGTGGATACCCTGGATGGAATCATTTTCCCAGGCCTTGTTCCAGCTCCAGCAAGCACAACCCCAGTCTTTATTCTTTTGGCACCGTTGGCGTTTCTTTCATGGCCATTGGCTAAAGCAACCTGGCTAGTCCTCAACCTTGCTCTGCTCGGTGTTATTCCCTTCCTGATCGTTCGTCTATTTCCCAACCATGACTGGCTTAAAGGGTGGGAATTTGTTGGGTTCTTGCTCGCCATGCTGGGGTTGACCTCCACCCGCTATTCTGCGGCGAGTGGACAAATAACCTTCCTGATCCTGGACCTCCTATTAGCCACACTTTTCCTGGCAAACGATAAACCCTGGATTGCGGGATTCCTTTTGGGACTGGCGCTTTCCAAATATTCATTAGCGCTTGGAATTTTGATCCTGTTCATTGTCTTTGAACCAAAGGTGCGTCTTATTGTTGCTGCCGGATTAGTCCAAATTGCTGGGATAGTTTTTTTAATGTTTGTTAGCGGCTCTGGATTCATGGAAATCATCGCTGAATATACCCGCATGGCGGTTTGGCACGTCGGGCGGGAAGGAATCCACCTTGCAGCGGCTTTCCATTCCGAACAATACCTTGGACACATCGCCCTGGCACTGACGCTGGCAGTCGGAATCCCCCTGGTTGTCTGGCGGTGGAAGAAAGGCAGACACTGGTATAACCAATCCCTTTCTCCCTTGAGCCGATACCTCCTGGCAGTGAACCTCATCTTATGGACACTACTTGTTGGTTATCATCGCGCCTATGATGCCATGGTGGTGATCACATTCTTCGGGTTGATCGCTTATCTAATTAAACAGCCTAACGCCTGGAGACTGGGAAAGCGATTTAGATTCGGGCTGATATTATTCTCCACTATGGCGCTACTCCTTCTTATGGTCCCCTCGGGAAGTGTTGTCCGGAGTTTGCTGCCTCCATCGCTTGAAGTCTTTTGGGGAGAAGCCGCCAACCTGACCACTACCTTTTTGATCTGTATTTTCCTTATCGTGACGATCGTGTTGCTTTTTTATTCAAATGATGAACCGGGAAATTCTATACAGACCTGACCTGCATCCATGGTATTGGAACAATGAATGTTCTTCCAAGCATGGGAGAGGCAAGCCAAGGTTGGTCTTGGTTCAGGTGGGTTGAAGTAAAATAAGGAACCAATGAAAACTTCTTCACCACTAAGTCTGCAGGAACTCCTGGATCAACTCCCTGATTATTACACTGTTGCTGATCGGGAATTGATTCAACATGCATACCGTCTAGCTGATAAAGCCCACCAAGGGCAGAAACGAGCTTCGGGGGAGCCGTACATAAACCATTGTTTGGCAGTCGCTGCCATCCTGGCGGAATATTCCATGCCGGCCGATATTATTGCGGCTGGTTTATTGCACGATACCGTTGAAGACACATCCATAAAATACGATGAATTGCTCAGAGATTTCGGCGAAGGAGTAGCCAATCTTGTCCAAGGTGTAACCAAATTAACCCAGTTACCACGGGTCTCGCGCGGGGAACACCAGGAAGAGGCACTGCGGAAATCGGACGAGGCTAGTTCCAAAGTTGAGGCTGAAGCAGCCAGGCGCAACCGTAAACGAGACCTTGCGACCGAAACCTTGCGGAAAACATTCCTGGCTATGGATAGCGATGTTCGAGTGGTTCTCATTAAACTAGCTGACCGGCTACACAACATGCGCACGCTAGGTGCATTCCCAGAACAAAAACGCAAGAGGATCGCGCAGGAAACTCTGGACATTTTCGCCCCACTTGCCAACCGCCTTGGAATCTGGCAGATCAAATGGGAACTCGAGGATCTAAGCTTCAGGTATACCAACCCCGAGAAATACAAAGAAATTGCAGAACAACTTGCTGAGCGCCGGGAGGCGCGCGAAGCAGAGATCCAGGAGATTTCAAAAGCCATTTCCAAATTGGTGGCAGCTTCCGGAATCAAGGTGGAAATAACCGGTCGATCGAAGCACATCTATTCCATCTATCATAAGATGATCGAAAAGGGGAAATCTTTTGACCTAGTCCGAGATGTGCGGGGCATCAGACTTATTGTTCCTGATGTGGCGGCTTGTTATTCCGTGCTTGGCCAGATCCACACCCACTGGCGGCCCATTCCAGGCGAATTCGATGATTACATCGCAGCCCCAAAAGATAATTTCTATCAATCGCTGCATACTGTCATCATTTACGATGATGGTAAACCGGTGGAGGTGCAGATCCGCACCCGCGAAATGGATGAAAACGCTGAAATCGGTATTGCTGCTCATTGGAGGTACAAAGAAGGAGGGGAAAGGGGCAAATATGACGAACGCATCAACTGGCTGAGACGGGTAATGGAGTGGAAGCAGGATGTGGACGATGCCCAGGAATTCGTGGACAGCATGAAAACGGATGTCTTTAAAGACAGAGTCTACGTATTTACCCCTCACGGAGATATCATTGATTTACCTGCTGGATCCACGCCAATCGATTTTGCCTACCATGTGCACACGACCGTTGGAGACAGATGCCGGGGAGCGAAAGTAAATAATAAACTTGTCCCACTTGATTACACGTTAAAGACCGGTGAGCAAGTTGAGATCCTGACAGCCAAACAGGGTGGTCCAAGCCGCGACTGGCTCAATCCAAACCTGGGCTTGGTACGAACGCAGCGAGCACGATCAAAAATCAAAGCCTGGTTCAAGAAACAAAATCGGGATCAAAATGTTGGCCAGGGAAAGGAAATCCTGGAACATGAAATCCAGCGACTTGGCCTGGCTGAATTGGACGAGAATGGATTAAAAGCCCTGGCTCAAAACTACGGGCGGACTCCTGAAGAACTCTACGATGCCATTGGATGCGGTGACCTGACCATTGGCCGTGTAGTCAATAAACTTCTGGAGGCTAAAGAAAGCGATGATATCCTGGTCGTCGTTCCAGCATCCAGCGAAGCTGTTCCCAGCGAGGCGGTGACTGTCCTTGGATTGAAAGGGCTGTTGACAGCAATGGCTAAATGTTGCAATCCCACCCCGGGCGATGAGATCATCGGATATATTACCCGGGGACACGGAGCTACCATCCACCGACAGGATTGTCCCAATATATTGCGAATTAAAGATCGCGAACGGTTGGTCAAAGTTTCATGGGGTGAAAATGTGCGTACCTACCCGGTACCGATTCGCATACGAGCGTTCGATCGTCAGGGATTAATGGGCGATATAACCACCCTGCTTAATTCAGAGAGCGTAAACATCGTTGACGTGCAGGTGGGTGTGAGCAAGAATCTAGCAGACCTGCGGCTTGTTATTGAAGTCAGAGATATCAACCAACTGAGCCGCATGCTGGCCCGGATTGAAAACCTTCCCAATGTTCTGGAAGCCCAGCGTGTGAGGGCAGGATAATTTGAAAACTCCATTACAAACAACCCAGTTTTCCATTCCCCCCGGTTTTATTGACCTTGGTCTAGGCGATCCGCAATTCTCTTTGTTGCCAATTGACCTGCTCCGCCAGGCTGCAGAAGAGCGGTTCAACCAAAATAACCCAGAATTCCTGCAATATGGTGCGGAGCAGGGAGACGGCAAGTTCCTCCAATCCTTGTCAGAATTCCTCAGCCGCCAGTACCTTTATCCCATCAAACCGACCAGCCTATTCATTACCAATGGGGCTTCGATGGGACTGCATCTCATCTGCACTCTTTTTACTAAGCCTGGTGACACGATATTCGTTGAGGAGCCAACCTATTTCCTGGCCCTGCGCATTTTTGCAGATCATGAGTTACACCTTGTTCCCATTCGAACCGATGAAAATGGGCTGGTAATTGTTGACCTGGAAGAAAAATTGGATAAATCCAAACCAAAATTTCTATACATTATCCCAACTTATCAAAACCCAACTGGACACACTTTATCACCGGATCGCAGGAAAGAGTTGTTAAGCTTGAGCAGACAACATGATTTCCTGCTGGTGGCAGATGAGGTTTATCATTTCCTAAATTATGCCGGGTTAACACCAATACCATTCGCTGCCCATACTGATGCAGGGAATGTCATCTCTTTGGGTTCATTTTCGAAAATACTGGCTCCCGGTCTCAGGTTGGGGTGGATCCAGGCAAACGAAAGAATCATTCAGCGATTTGTAGCCAGCGGCCTTCTTGACAGTGGCGGAGGGATGAACCCCTTTACATCTGCTATCGTTTGCAAAGCCCTGGAGAATGGTTCCCTGGATCAAAATATTGTCAAATTGAATGGGGTCTACCGCACCAGGGTTACGGTCATGGATGAAATGCTGCGCAATTATCTACCTGACGGTGAATTCATTAAACCCCAAGGTGGATATTTTTTCTGGGTTCGTCTTCCAAATGGAATTAATGGCGCAGAACTTCAAGATCGAGCCAAGGCTTTCAAAGTTGGATTCCGACCTGGGGCATTATTCTCCAGCGAGGGAGGAATGAAGGATTTTATGCGGATAAGTTATGTTTTTTACGAACCAGATGAACTGGAACAAGGCATATTCCGCATATATCAGTCACTGAAATTAATGGAACATTAAAAGGGGATGTGTTCCAAAGTTTAGGGGGAAAGCAAATGTTATAATCGCTGAATGCCTTGGTATTTTCGCCTCCTAAGGGGGGTTGAAATCGGTCTTTACATTGTTTTTTTTTCCGGCCTCATGGGGGGCAGTACATTGTTGGTTTCCACCAAACCATCCGAAGCAGCCCGTCGCTACACCAGGTCGGTGGAATTTGATTACGTATCCTGGACCCTGGATGCGTTTGCTGTCAAGGTAGATCAATCTGTCCTTGGGACTCCATATTATTTTTCGGAGCCGGAGCGACACCAAATTGTTACCAATTACCTGCATCTAATGGATAATATTCTCTCCATCGAGGACAAGCTTAGTTTAATGTACTCCGACCCAAAGGTCACCAACCCCGCAGAAGCTTCCTCGGGGCTGCAGGAAGAACTAGCCAGCCTGGAAAAGCAACAGCGTTTGCTTGCCCCGCTGGCAGAATCTGTTCTTCAGGAACAGATTTCCGCGATCCTGGCAGATCTCGGATTAACCACCGGCGGGCAACCAATACCACCGGTCCTTTTCCATATATCTCCCCTACCTTACGATTTAATCATCTCTCCTAGAAATAAAATCCAACAGGATGCTGCCATATCCCTTGTCCCGAATTTAAGCGTAAACCAGCAAAGCAACCTGGAAACAAAAGTTGATACCAACTTGAATGTATCTTCTCTGGTTGTACCAGTGGGAGGGATTGGTTCCTACCCAACAATGGTTATGCGCACAACGGCTCTTGATTGGCTGTCTGATACCATTGCCCATGAGTGGACCCACAATTGGCTTACCTTGCGCCCACTAGGACTGAACTATGAGACATCCCCAGAACTCAGGACGATGAATGAGACAACCGCCTCCATCTCCGGGCACGAGATATCTGTGCTCGTCCTAAAGAAGTACTACCCTGAACTTACCGCCGAGTTTGGCATCCAACCTGTAAGTCTGCCATTAAATACAGAGACTACCGATTTCAATTTTAATAACGAGATGCACATTACTCGTGTATACGTGGATGAGCTGCTTGCCCAAGGCAAGATAAACGATGCTGAGGCTTACATGGAGCAGCGGCGCTTATTCTTCTGGCAGAATGGCTATGCCATTCGAAAACTCAACCAGGCGTATTTTGCATTTTACGGAGCTTATGCGGATACTCCTGGAGGAGCTGCGGGCGAAGATCCTGTTGGACCGGCGGTACGCGCATTGCGTGCGCAAAGCACCTCATTGACCACTTTCTTGAAAACCATATCCCAAATGGATTCTTTTAAACAACTTCAGACTGCGATATCTCGGTGAGATGGAACTCAAATGCGAAAATTTGTCATTATTATTATGGTTTGCGGAGTCATCCTGGCTTCCTGCTCAGCAGTCCCCACTCCCAACAACCAGGTCTCGCAAGTTGCCAACAACACTCCGGTAGCACCCAAAATTTCTCCTGCTCCTTCCTGCACAATTTTGCATTTTCCTGTAACCCCTGATGCAGGTCTCGGAGCAGAATTAGAAGGTCGCGGTCATGTAAGCGGACCCACAAATGCACCTGTAACCATTATTGTTTTCAGCGATTATCAATGCTTTTCATGTGCATTCCTAGCTGCAAGTTTAAAACAAATCCGGTTGACCCATCCGACCGACGTGCGTCTTATTTACCTGGATGCCCCGATGCCAGGGAATGACAAGGACAATCTCGCCATCCAAGCAGTGGAAGCAGCCACCCTGCAAGGAAAATATTGGGAGATGCATGACCTGTTGTTCGAAAAACAAGCTGATTGGGTCTCAATTGCTCCCGCGGATTTCGAAGAATGGGTAACCACGCAAGCCGTCAGCATCGGGATGAGCCCGGAGCAATTTCGTTCTGATTTTAAAAGCAAGATTGTTGCTGACCGGCTTCAGCAGTCTGTTCAATCTTTTGAATCACAACCTTTCACTCCTCCCCGCTTATATATTAACAGCTCATCCCCTTATAATTCGCTTGCAGATTTTGCCAGTTTGGACACCGTAGTACGCTTGGATGCGCTTGTGGCACGGCAGTTCAGCGCGTGCCCTTCCCAGAGCACTGATCCGTTCAAGCAATACATTGTCACCCTGCACACTTCAAAAGGCAACGTGGTCCTTCAGCTCTTTCCCGATAAAGTTCCAATGGCAGTAAATAACTTCGTATCTTTGGCACGCAGCGGGTGGTATGACGAGATCACCTTTTATCGGGTGATCCCGGGTGATCGGGTTATGAGCGGTGACCCGAGCGGAACCGGGTTCGGAAACCCTGGCTATCTTTTCAATACCGAAATTTCCCCTGATCTGAATTTCAATCAACCAGGCATGCTGGCTCTTGATAATGACGGACCGGGCACGAATGGAAGCCGTTTTTTTATCACCCTTGATTCCAACGCAAATCTGACGGGGCAATACACGATCATTGGGCAGGTAATAAGTGGTCTGGATATATTATCCACACTGACCCCCCGTAACCCACAACCAGGAACGTATTTTCCGCCGGGTGATGAATTGATTAGTGTCAGCATCGAAGAAAGATAGGTCTATCCATGTTACCCCTTCCTAAATTCAACCGATTCCGGGATATATCGTTAATCATATTTTGCAGTCTTGGCATTCTGGGGTTGCTTGGGCCGCGGAACCTATCTGACAATAACAGCCTTTTTGTATTTTGATCCTGCAGACATCCCAAGCCTGGCCTCCAGTTTACTGGATGCTATTGCAATGGTCTTTTGTATATGTTTGCTGCTGCCAATGATGATCTATTGCATCAAGCGACTAAGGGGGCAACAAGTGCCTCCAGCCGTCATCAAGCCAATTAAATTCTGGCAGGGATTTACATTGGTTGCAGGCTGGGTGATTGTTGTGATCCTTGGGTCATTACTTGCCTCCTCTTTCTCATATGGATGGGCTGTAGCTGCCCCGTTCTTCCTATTGGGAATCACCCTTCCCATCCTTTTACTAACGTGGGTCGCCATTGGTGGAATACCTGCCGGATCGCGCCGCAGACTGTGGTCAGTTTTCGGATTTGGAATGATTGGGAGCACCGTTAGTGCTGTAGCGCTGGAATACCTTGTGATTGGAGCAGCAATTGGGGTTGTGGGGCTGGTTGCGGTGACAAGCCCCGAACTGCGAACCGTGATTGATCAAATTAAAACCCAGGTAGCCAACGCCAAAGGCGGGGATATGCAGAGTTTGCTGACTGCACTGGCTCCCTATATTACCAATCCCCTCGTCATACTCTCTATCCTTGGTTTTGCCTCGGTGCTCACACCATTGATCGAGGAGGCTTTAAAACCAGCGATCATCTGGTTCCTGGGTAAACGCCTGCGTTCTCCGGGAGAAGGATTCATTTTGGGTGCATTGTGCGGAGCTGGCTTTGCTATGTTGGAGGGGCTATTATCTGCCAGTGGTGCCACGAACATGTGGGGTTTTGGAATAACTGGAAGAGGTGCAGCATCCTTAATGCACATCACCGGCAGCGCGATATTAGGCTGGGGAATCGCATCAGCCCGACTGGAAAAACGCTATGGAAGACTAGCATTGTCTTACCTTCTTTCTGTGAGCATTCATGGTTTGTGGAACGGGTCAGCCATCATAACTGTATACGGTGCGTTGCGAGTGATGGTTCAAGCCAACCAGCAATTCGATATTCCCAGCATTTTATTCGTTGCGGGTGGGCTGGGGATGCTAATGTTGGAATTGGTGCTCATGCTCTTTATTTTACCAATTATCAACCACCGTCTACGCCGGTCATTGGGAGACGCTTTCTCTACAACAATTCTATCTGATATAATCGCCCCGCCTCTATCTTCAAATCCGAGGGAAAACAATGGAATGGATTCTTAAAATTGTAAATTTCATCCTGCACGTGGATACCTACTTAAACGATATCATTACCCGTTACGGAGCATGGACTTACGGTCTACTCTTCTTTGTCATTTTCATGGAGACTGGATTCGTTGTAACCCCTTTCCTACCCGGTGATTTGCTCATTTTTGCAGCAGCGACATTTTCCGCCCGGGGTGCACTCAATCCTTGGTTCTTGTTCATTCTCTTATCCATCGCCGCAGTGGGTGGGGATACGGCCAATTACTGGATCGGACACACTGTTGGTGGAAAGGCTAACACTGGAGAGGTGAAATGGATCAAAAAGGAATATATGGACCGGACACATGCCTTCTTCGAAAAACACGGCGGCAAAACGATCTTCCTGGCGCGCTTTGTTCCCATCATCCGCACCTTTGCCCCTTTTGTTGCCGGGGTAAGTAAAATGTCTTATGGTCATTTTATTACCTGGAATCTGGTAGGCGGAGTCACCTGGGTGGCAACCTTTACCGCATTGGGTTACTTTTTCGGTAATATCCCCTTCGTGCAAAAGAATTTTGAACTTGTCATCATCGCAATTGTAATTATCTCGTTCATCCCAGCAGTAGTGGAAGCTTTGAAAGCCAGGAAAGAGATGAAAGAGCAAAAAGTCAAAGCCGAAATGCACTAGGAAGTAAGAGGCTATCCCAAAAGTAGGTTCTATTCTTTTAGGATAGCCGAAAGTGGGGAATATTGCTGAGCTTTACATCAAAATTTGGGACGCGTCCCAAAAAGTTATCAGATTTGATATGAAAGTGGGAGAAGAAAAAGGAGCCGACTGCTTTTGAGTCGGCTCCTTTAATGGGATACGCATAGTTTAGGGTGTTAATCCCAAAAAGCGCGGATACCAGTACCAAAGCACGTCTGATGCAGGCTTGCCATGAATGGACGCAGAAGCATCCTGCAAAACAACTGGAGGATAATACCCGCGGCTTACAAAACCACCAATCCAGGCACGGTCATTTACAGCTGATAATAATGCCTGATACAGATCTACCTGTGCCTGCAAATTAACCGGTCCCTGTAAACCGCCAGGTTGGAACAACGCACCAGGTGGAACTGAAGCGCTGGATGCATTGTCAGCAGAAGGATAGGCAACCGCCAGAATGAGAGGTTTTTGCAGTGCGGCCTGAAAAGGCTTAATATCTGTATCCAACAATTGCCCGGCGGCAGCGGTTATTTGTTCAACACTTGAGCCTCCGATTGGCGCATACCAGAGCAGATAGATGCCATCCAAGTTACTGGCAAAATCAGGAGCCAACTCCAACCCTCCAGGATATGACAATGCCCAGTAAACTTTACCGTTGAAGCGGCTACGAACATCTGAAATGATCGCCTGCCAGCGCACCAGGGCATCAACTGGTACACCTGAACTGCTCCCGTTCAATAGGCCACCGGGTAAAGCTGGATTAACCCAATCACCGCCAAGGATGAGTGCCTGTGCTCCAGATTTTGTTGCAAGATCTGCGTGGTAATCCGCGAAAGCTGCATACCGGTCAAACCATGTATTCCACCAGGTTGTGTCCCGTGTTGCCGAATTCCACCATGAAGAAAAATCGGAAGACAAATTTACTGCCGGGAATAGGGCAACATTTTCGTTCGCAGCTCGGGCGCGGCCGACCGAGTCAAGTGAATCCGCCCAAGAGGATCTTTTCCGGGAATTGGAGAAAAGACGAATGGGGAATTCTGGCTCACCGTCCAGGAAGGGGCTATAACCAGCCAATTAGCATAACGGCTTTGTACATCCTGAATTGCCAGGGGAATCAGGCTTGCCAGGTCGGGTCATACCCTGACATGAATTCAATTCCCGCCATAAAATCCTGGCGTGGGACGACTGTGAGCCCTATCAGTGAGGAAGGAGCCACAGGCTCCATCCAGTTCCAATTGATTACCGTATCCTGCAAATCCTGAGGTGCCAAGCTGGGGGAAACCTGGCGTCCCAGCTGACCATTTGTGGTTTGCACATCGTCGGCAATCCCACATTGGTCATTGCGACAATAACGATAAGTAAATTCGCCCAGCATGTCGAGTGGACTATAGAGCTGGTAGACCCAAGTGTTATTGCTCGCCGGCCACATTGGGATGGGTTCTGTCCACCCATAAGGGTTAAATTGAATCGAGATAATGTCTGTGATCGGTGTCGTGGGAGGAACGGTCACCTCAAAAAGGATGGGCGAAGAGGGCCCTGCCTGCCAGGTCGAAACATTATCCTTAATTTGGACAGGCGTTGGAGAGACTGGAATAATCAACTGCCGAACGACAAAGAGACCATCTGAACTGTGTTCAGCGTTCCAGAAACCATCACCGAGAGTATATTTGTAGCGAATATCCGCTCCCGAAGGGAGCATCATTGAGACTGACAAACTGCCGTCCGGCTGAAGTGCAAGATATGGCATCCGGGATGCCACAGTGCTCAAACCACCCTGCAAATCACCAAAGGTATTTCCCAACTGGATTAAGTTCCCAGCCATGCGGATAGGGGCATTCGGAATCGTATTTGCTGGCAACGATAATGCAAAGGTGACGTTGACCATTTGTGCAGGAGTCATTGAAAGCGTGACAGGGGTGCGCTGCCCAGCTTCAATGCGAGCGCCCTGTTGAAACGTTTGGTAGGCGCCATCAATGGCATACGCCACCAGATTATGTGTTCCAATCGGAAGGTTTTCCAAAACGAACGACCCGGTGGAGTCAGTTAATGTCTGCTGCCCGCCAGCCGATATCAGGAGGTTGGGGATGGGAATATTATTGGAGGCATCCAACGCCTGACCAGTCAATCGACCTGATGGACTGGAGAATCCCCCATCACTCCATGAAGCAACCACATCATCCACTGATCCAGGTCCGGTAACGGCGTACATCCGGTAGCGCACCGGTTTATCAAATGAGTCATCTTCCAAAAATGGAATCGTACCCTGCCGAATATAGCGGTATTTGACAACGCTATTAATTGGAAAGGGGATGGCAACAGTGTAATGCAGGGCGTCCATTCCCTGCATGGCATAAGTCACTCCGTTCAATCCCAGTCCGGTAACTTCGTCAACCACTGATAGGAAGAGAGTCTCACCGGTCAGCAGAGGTGCAGGGAGAGCAGCACGGAAAGTCACTGCGGCGGAGGGCTGGGGAATTGCAGTAGGACCTGAAACCTGTGAGGGGGTATCAGTCGAGGAATTGAGACCTGGAATGTTGAGCAGGGATAAAGTGCACCCGTTAAGCAACAGGACAAGGATTCCAAGCAAAGGCACAACTTTGCGTTTTGATAGATGAAAAGAGCAAATGCGCATGCCCCTCCTTTTAGCTTAGATGGGATAAAAATTACTGAAGGCAATATACTTGTATTTTACAAGGGAAAAGGGGGAATTGATAGAGGCAGGAACTCTCCAACTTGTCACTTCAAGGAAAAGGTTTAATTTTGAGGTAAAAGTTACTTACATACCCAATTTTTAAACGTTTAATCACAACAGGGAAACTGATACAGGGGATAAATAAAACCAATTCAGAAAGTTTATAAATATGAAACCAGAATTTCCTATTCAGTTTTCTCGACTTGTTTCTTTCGCTCCTTTTGACCGAAAACTGCCAAATAACTTAATCCAATGCCAATAAAATACAACACCACCATTGGACCCATAACCAGCGCCATGTTCACCGGATCGGTGGTTGGGGTAATGGCTGCTGCGAGGATAGCAATCACCACGACAGCAATCCGCCAATGCTTAACCAAGTTGTATGGTTTTACCAGACCCATCGCAGTCAACACGTAAATGACCAGTGGGAATTCAAACGCAATTCCAATCCAAAACAGTACTCCGGTCACAAAGCTTATGTATGATGAGGGGCGGGGGACAACACTAACTCCCATAAAATTGATCAGGAACTTAAGGGCTGGAGGCAGCAATTCAATATAAGCGAAAATCATCCCTCCTGCGAAGAACAATAGTACAAGAGGGATGGAATACAATCCAATAACTTTTTCCCGTGGCCGCAGTGCCGGGGCAACAAAGAGCCATAATTCAAAAGCAATATAAGGGACTGCCAATGTAAACCCGCATAGCATAGCTACACGCATAAACACGCCAATCGTTTCTGTCACCTCGATGGCCTGCAATCTTTGTAATCCGCCAATTGGCCTGGCAAGGAATTCAATAATCTGCCGAGTGAAGAGAAAGCTCACCCCCACTGCAACCGCTAATCCCAATAACGCACGCAGGATATGCTTCCGCAATGCACCGATCGGCTCAAATAATGCACTTGGTTCAGTCGCCACATCTGCAATAATATCGGATAATGGACGGTCTCCAGGATCTGCGGTGAGAAAGACCTTCACCTTTTGCATTCCCCGCACAGGCATGGTCAAAAAACGCCAAACTATTCGAAATGGGAAAGTGATAACGGTCCAAATGGCGCGCAGGAAATTTCCCATCAATTACCCCGATTTTCCTTTATTGATGGGTGGTGGAGCAATACTGTTTTCAGGTTCTGGTGTTGCCTCTTCTGAAACCTGAGAAGGAGGAAGAGGTTGCCCTGCAGGGGGATTTTTTGAATTCGACCCCCTGGTCGGATCGAGGCTGGCACGGAACTCATCCAAACCAACTTTGCGGGCAATTTCTGTGGGCAGATTCCCCATCCGGCGAAGATCACGGTAGGTATCCGACCTGAAAAATCGTGATAGTCCACTCCCGATGGTCCTTGCCATTTTCTCGAGATCCTTCGGGCCAAAAATAATCACCACTAACAATAAAATAAAAACGATTTCTGGCAAACCGATGCCAAAAATATCCATTTATTCTTCCTGTCGTTTGGGTAAAAGAAATTGCACAACCTCGTTTTCGTGTTCAGCCAGACTTCCCAACACGCCGTTCACGAAACGCGGGGCGCTGTCAGAACCATAAGCTTTTGCCAGTTCAACAGCTTCATTAATGGCGACTTTGACCGGCGTATCACGCTGGGCTGCAAACTCCCAAGTGGCGATGCGGAGGATATTCCGGTCAATGGCAGCTATCTGCTCCAATGGCCATTCGGGCGCGTATCGGGCAATTACCTGATCTAATTGTTCACGCAAGGGGATAACGCCAAACATAATCTGGCGGATAAACTCCGCCAGTTCTGCAGGAAATGGTTCCTCCTCCAGGCGGTCTTGCAAGACCTTAACTGGAGGATGTCCAACCATATCTACTTCGTAAAGTGCTTGCAGAGCAATGCCACGCGCTCTGGTTCGAGCTTTCATAAAAACTATGCCTCGGTCTGGTAATCAATATCCTCGATGTGAATGTTTACGTGCCCGACTTCCATACCAGTCATTTCGGCGATGGCACGTGCCACTGTTTGTTGTACTGTGCGGCTAACTTCGCGAATATTGACATCGCTATCTAAAATCAGGAATAGGTCCACGAACACATTACTATCTTCAACCACTATTCGAATACCATCATTGCCACGCCGCAAAAGGCTGTTTACGCCACCTTTAACGGGTGCCATGCGTTTAACGCCTTTTACACCCAAGGCTGCCATGCGGGCGATGGTCAACAATACATCAGGGGTAAGCGTCGTTTTTCCTGCGGAACGGTAATCAGTCATCGTGCCTCCTAACAGAGGGGCAATTATATCACCGGTAATTCCTCTTTATTTTCTTTTCATTTTCAGTCCCAGTCCAAGAGCCAATCCGGCAATTATGTCAAGAGCTCCTGCAAACAGAAAAGCATCCTGCCAAAATCTCATTGGAAAAAGACGAATTAGAGTATCGGAGAATAGAAATTGCCAAGAATCCCCTTTGAAAAATAGTTCATGGAAAACCGTGAAGAATTGCCAAAAACTAATGGCTGCGAATATACCAATGAGTACCACCATCCCGACCGACAACCAACCGCCGCGCCTGATACTGGAAATATAAATTGCCCACCACCCTCCAAAACGTGCCCACAATGCAAGTCCCGCAATTAATAACCAAACCACGTAACCAACCCACAATACTGGTTGAACAACATGCTTGACGTCTTCCATATGGCTCAATTCGCGGGAGTTATACAGTGGAGATCCGTCTGGGAAGGTGAGACCACCCAGAAAAGAAATATCTGAACTATTCAACAGATAATCAATTGAAATCCTCGACCAATGCAGCCTGTCCTGAAGGGAAAAACCGTACTCATCTGCAGGAAAACCTGGCAATCGGTACTCAATTTCAGGAAAGGCATGAGAAAGTAAAAGGCGCAAGCCCAGAAAAGTCAATGCCATTGGGAGCAGGATAGTGATAACAGTCCCTAATATTCTTTGCAGGATTTTCATTGAATGGTTCCCATTTCCCCTCGCAAAATAAAGTTGATTATCATTGTATTCGTTATCCATTCGATCGGAGACCGGTCATCTGTGAATACAACTGTGGTTTTTGGTGCAGGTTGAATATTATTCAGCGTCAAGGTAATTGAGTCGATTAACAGAGCATTAGCATTTTTTTTCATACCAAGAGCGGATAGATTGTGTTCCAAATTGGCAACCTCAGTTGACTGGAGAGTGGCATATATCATGGAGTTGAATGTATTGGGAATATCCATCACGAAAATTGATGGAAAAATCGTCCCCAGCGTGGTCCCTAGGCCATCGATCAGGCGACGGTCACCCGGGGCGCGGCCAACATTGATGACCAATACTCCGTCAGGGGTAAGGTGGTCGGCTGCGATTTGGAAAAATTCCTGTGTGGTCAAGTGTGGGGGGATATAAGGTGGACGATATGCATCGATACATATCAAATCGTATTTTTGCTGGCTGCTGGATAATCCCCAACGCCCGTCTTGAATAATGACATTCAAGTTGGGCATATTCATGTCAAAATATTTTTTTCCTACGGCAACGATCTTTGGATCAATCTCAATCCCATCAATGACCACGTTGGGAAAAACCGCAGCAGCCTGTCGGGCAGTGGTGCCTGCAGCCAAACCGACAATCGCAATTCGACGCACATCTTCTGGAAGGCGGTTCGAATAAAAGAACGGACCCACCAGGAATTGCTGCCAGGGTCCCCCGTATTCCAAGGTCTGAGGATTGTACTCCGAGTGAATCCCCTGTCCCTCATTCAACCGCAGGTAGCGCGTTCCATTGGATTCCAGGACCTGAATATAGTTATATGCGGATTCGGTTTCGAAAATCTGCCCGATTGACCGCTTGATGCCTCCCCCACCACCAAATATTGCCAGAATTCCCAGGGCAATTACCATGAGAAAATAAGGCGCTGCGGTTCGCCACCCAGCACTCAAGCCCAGACCTGCCAACGCAACAAAAAGCAGAGCAAGGCTGAAAACGAGGAATGTGCGGGTGGTGCCGATTGTGGGAATCAACAGCAAGGTCGGTAGAAATGTGCCGATAAAAGAGCCGATCGTTGAGATTCCATAAATTGTCCCGGAAATGTTGCCAGCTTTACCAGAGTCATTCATTGAGAGCCGGATCGCGAATGGTGAAATCATTCCGAACAAGGTCACAGGAACGGTAAATAATACCAATGCGCCGGAAAACGCGCCAGCCAGGATGCCTATCTGCAGCGTGTCAAAGGCGTTGGCAGCCAATCGCAAAACCGGGTTGGCAATATATGGCACAATTCCTAGAGTAAACGCCCCCCAGGCTAAAAGAATATACATTGTCCTTGGGCGAGGCGCACGATCAGCCAAGCGCCCCCCAATGAAGTAACCTGCGGTCAGGTAGACCAGAATCAATCCAATAATCACAGCCCAAACTGGATTACTGGTACCAAAAATATTTCCAAGCAACCGTGATGCGCCAAATTCCGCTGCCATGGTGGTCATTCCCGAGGCGAAAACGGTAAAGTAGATGTATTTGCGCATGGGTGAATTATAACCGTGATAAAGAGGGGCGTCTGCTTGTCAAATCAAGTCAGGGCGTGTATAATTCCGCCCGCTTCCGGCACAGGCCGGTAAATCTCCAGCTCTGCTGGAATCATTCATGTGAGAGCGAAGGTAATCCCTGATCTTGGTAATGGCGACAGCAACTTCTAATGCTGCTAAAGTCGTTAGCAGGAACCAGGGGTGAGAGGCGCTCAAGGAAGGTAAAGATGGATAAAGTAGTGTTAAAAGCAACTCCCCGCACCGCAACAGGGCGACAAGTTCGTGCATTACGCCGCAGCGGGTTGTTGCCTGCTGTCATTTATGGCCACAACGTTGAACCGATCAGTATTTCGCTTGAAGGTCGCGAAGCAGGGCGGGTGCTTGGACGTTTGTCATCCTCCAGTCTTATAACGATCGACCTAGATGGGAAAGAATATCCATCACTGGTTCGAGAAAAACAACAAAACTATATTAAGCGCAATCTCATTCATGTTGACTTTATGGTCGTATCCTTAACAGAGAAGATCCACGCCAAGGTTGGGATCATATTGACCGGGCTCTCTCCGGCTGTCAAGGATTTCAATGCCATGCTGATCAATGGTTTGAGCGAACTTGAAGTCGAAGCATTCCCACAGGACTTGCCGGAACGCATTGTTGTGGATATTGCCACCCTGATCAAAATTGGCGATGGTATTCATGTACGTGACATCGTCCTTTCAGACAAGGTGCAAGTTCTGGATACTCCCGACGAGATGATCGTACTAGCCACCGCTCCAGCCAAGGAAGAAGTCGAGGAAGTGGTTGTTCCTGAAGCCGCCGTGATTGAGGAAGGGGCTGAACCTGAAGTCATCGAGAAGGGCAAGAAGGAAGAAGGAGAAGGCGAAGCGGAAGAGAAGAAATAACCTTTTCCAAGCCAGAATATCTGCAGGGACGCAATTTCTTGCGTCCCTGCTTTATTATTCCACCTTTTCTTTTGTCAAAGAGCTTTTTTGGATATTTGTATCAACTCGGATTATAAAGAATCGCCTATTTTAAATGAAGAATTGATTGTTGGGAAAAACCTTCGGGTGCGACAATCCCTTACCTCGAATGATGTTTATCGGTTGAAAAAGATTAGCCAAATTCTGCCTGACATACCAATAAAAGGAGGGTGTATCATATCTAATGGAGGGCTGCATGAATAAACTTGATCTGAAAAAATCCTTAAAGTACCTCTTCGAGCCATCAGGAAAAGCATTCTCGATCGTGGAAGTGCCAGAGATGAAATTCATCATGATCGATGGGACAGGGTAATCCAAATACATCTATAGAATATGCGGAAGCAATGCAAGCTTTATATTCTGCCGCTTATACGCTCAAATTCAAGATCAAAAAAGAGCTGGCGGTGGATTACCCGGTAATGGCCTCGGAGGGATTATGGTGGATGGACGATATGCGTGAATTTAGCATGGCCCGCAAGGATGACTGGAAATGGACGATGATGATCATGCAACCAGAAATCGTCACACCTGCCTTATTTTCCCAGGCAATAGAAGATGCCATGAAGAAAAAAGGGATTCCTGCCCTTTCCCGTTTGCGGCTGGAGTGCATTTCAAGAAGGGATGGCTGCTCAAATTATGTATTTCGGCCCTTATACAGATGAAGGTGCGACCATCGCCCGTCTGCACCAATTTATTGAAGAATGCGGAAATGTTCGGTTTGGCAAACACCACGAGATCTATCTGGGTGACCCGCGCCGAGTTGCCCCAGAGAAATTGCGAACGGTAATCCGTCAGCCGATGAGAAAGTCGTAATATTTTTGAGGGCGAATTTCGCTCTACTGATTTTTATTTCAAAAGGCCCAACACAGAAAGAAAATTCTGGGTCATCCTGGCACTAGCTCCCCAAAGGACTTCCCCTTCGTATGGATGATAAGAAATAACTGGAAACGAGCGTGTTTTTCCAGAGGGCGTGATCAATTGTTCGCTCCAATTAGCAGGATCGGCAAGCCAGAGCAAGGGGATGGTAAAAATCCGTTCGACTTCAGCCGGTTCAGGATGAATATCGTATGGCCAAGGCATGACCCCGACCACCGGTGTCACACGGTAATTTGTTATGGTGAGCACATCATTCATCCGTCCCAAAACGCGAACATCCCCCGGCTTAATGCCGATCTCCTCGGCCGCCTCCCGCAAGGCTGTCTGCTCCGGGGAGGATTCGCCTATTTCACAACCGCCTCCGGGAAAGGACACCTGACCCTTGTGATGTTCAACAGCTTCCGTGCGGTGGGTGAAGACGAGGTGCCACTGGGATTTCCAGAAGATGAGGGGGATTAAAACAGCAGCACAATTCAACTTCACGCCGGAGTACATGTCAGCGTAACCATCAGTGGACGCAATAACTCCCGACTGGTAAGCAAGGCGCAAGCATTCAGCAATGTCGGTTTCTAATAATTTAGGAGTCATATTCTATAGTGGTAGTTTTGATTTTGGGTGGATATTTACATGTGCTTATTTATGGCGAACCAGGCAGTTATGCAATCCACAGAAGTTGTTGAGCATCGCGTTTCCCATGAATTATTCCTTTTGATCGGAAAGTTCTCCATCCATCACTCGGCCAGAATGTTCCTCCAGTAAATCCTTGGATCTTTCATCCTCGCTGGGTTCGATACGGCGTCCAAATGTCAGGAAGCCAGTGTGAGCAACCATCCGATCAGTGGGACGCAGGCGGGTTGGCTCTGGTTTATAGTAGCGCAGCAGCAGTTCACATACTTCCACAAAGGCAAAATGCTCGCGCCGCATGACATAAAGAAGTCTTTCCACCTGGTTGAAGGTCGGGACCAGGTTACAGAAAAAGCCTCCCGGTTTTAGTGCAGTTCGAACCTGCTTCACATAATCCCATGGATTTGGGACGTCCAGAAAGCACGCATCCACATTTGTTTCGGAAATCCCATCGGCAATATCACCCAATCGGAATTCCACGTGAGAATCCAGCCCCAGGCGCTCCAGGTTCTTATGTGCCAGGTTTTGAAACTCTGGGCGTTTTTCGTAGGTGACAACACGCCCCTGTGGAGCCAACTGCATAAGCCAATGCAACTGTCATGGATCCAGAACCGGTCCCCGCTTCGAGAACGGTTTGCCCGGGGCCGATCGACATACTGGTCAGGATGAAACCAATATCCTTGGGATACATGATCTGCGTGGCGCGTTTTAAATCTACAAGCAGATCAGCGAGGGATGGCTGTAACATAAAAAACGGGGAACCCTGGTGGCTATATACCTGCGTGCCCCAAGGCTTGCCGATCAAATCCTCATGGTTCAATATGCCACGGTGAGTGTGGAAAGTCCCACCGGGGAGGAGGGGAAAAATGAAATGCTTATGGCGTAGCCCAACTAGCAAAGCAAGATCACCGGCAGCTGCGTGAGTGGTATTCAAATTCCAGGGCATAATTTGAACAAGCAGGAACAAGTAATCGGTGGATGGAGGCACATTCCACCAAATATCTTGATCCTTTTCTCCTTTACGATTTTAGGTGTTTTATGAAGAAATCTGTGATGGCGTTGTAGCAAGTCACCCGATTGGCATATTTGAGAACATCATGACCTTCGTCTTCAAAAATGAGGATTTCGATATCCTTGCCTTTCTTTTTGAGGTCGGCCACAAGTTCCTCCGATTTCTTCGCCACTACACGCGGGTCGTTGCGTCCCTGGATGACCAGCATAGGACAGGACAATTTATCCAGGTAGGTTTTTGGAGATCGTTCTTTCATGAAAGAACGTCCATCAATTGATTCAGGATCACCAAGGACTACCTTAAAAAAGGGCTTCCATGTTTCAGGGAGACGCTCACAAAAAGTAATGAGGTCATAGGGTCCGAACATATCACATGCAGCAGACCATAGCTCTGGGTGACGACCAGCCAGCGTGAGGGTCATATAACCTCCATAAGAACGCCCCACAACTGCTGCATGCTTCACATCCAGCCGCTTGTCTTTTGGTAAAAATTTTGTCATTGCATGCACATGGTCGAGGCGATCCTGCCCGCCCCAGTCACGGTCCACTTGTTTCATATAATTTAGCCCATAACCACTGGAGCCGCGGACGTTGGGCACGAATACAGCAAACCCGCGCATGGTCAAGAATTGAATAAGAGGCATCGAGAACCAGGCAAAATCAGGGCGCTCCTGACTTTGCGGTCCCCCATGAATGTAGTAAACCAACGGACAAGGACCTTTAAAACCAAGACTTTCGGATGGCAGATATAGGCGAGCTGAGATGCGCGTTCCATCAAATGAAATAAAAGAGGCATCTTCCCCTGCTGAGAGCTGGTTCTCATTAATCCCCAAGATGCGTTCTTCAGTATGCATGACAATGGTTTCGCGATCTTTACCTTCCACCGTGTATATTTGAGTTGGACTAACTGCGTTGGAAAATGACAAGACGAAGCGATCGTCTTTGCCGTCGAAGTAGATACCTTCCACTTTGCCATCTGATAAGTCGCCTTCCCCCACCAAGGTATGCTTGAGAGACATTACCCGTTTATCTTCGTTGTAAATACCTTCATACTCCCAGGAACAGCCATCAATATTAAAACCAACAAGGTATTGGTTTCCTTTCAAATGTGAGAGTCTGGTCATCTCCCCTATACCTGTGTGCTTAACTCCCTTCAAAGCAACAGGCTGTGATCTCACCGGGGTTGGATACATCAATCACTCCCAGGCTGTACTTATCGTTAAACAAAGCACATGTTAAGAGGATGCATTTTTCGGAGGGAGTCCAAACAGAAGCACCCAATCCGCTAAGCGGCACAAGTTCTCCTTGCTTGCGAAGTTCGATCGGTTTACCAAATAACAAAGTCTTTTTTCCATTCTCAAGCATCCATATGACAACATCACCAGCCGAGTAGCCATCTCCGATTATTATCCGGTCGTGGCTCGTATTTGGATTGGAAGGGAAGGCGCCCCACTCGGACTCATCGAGTTTAATTAGCTTGTTTGTCCGCAGGTCGCCCTGGAAGGCTTCCTGGACACCCTTATCCCTTCTTTCAGCGTTCAAGTAAACAATGTTCTTTTTGATGTCACAATCGAGTCAGATGGACGCGGTGGTTTACCAGGAATCCTTCAAAAACAGGCTCCGGGAATCCACCATTTATTGGGATAAGCATAGGCTGATAATTCTCATCCCCATCATGATCAAGCATGACTAGGATTTTTTCGAGTTGAGGGAAAACGTAAAAAAGGTATCCATCCACCAGATCCGGGTTTTGCAAGGCAAGATGAGGAGGCAGGAGCGGTTCAGGGACAGATCCCCCGTAATACATGACATAAAGGCTCAGGCGTCCTGAAAGATTGCTGACAAAATATATACGATCGCCAGCAAGTTGGGGGGAAAGCTGCAACCGGGCTGACAAGAATGATTCTATGCGTGCGGTCATGAGATCGTCCTTTCTGGGATTATATTTAATATTATCACGAAAGTCTTGACGAATTTCAACCCGCCAGATAAAATGTAGAATGTAGGTGGTAAGTGTTCGTGCTGGAATCGCAGGGAGCCGGCCCAAGAGCAATCCACAAGGGTCGGTGTTTTTTAAATAAACATCGCCGCAGGACCTCGACCGCACAGAATACCGAGCACCACGATCATATTCTTTTTATTCACGTAAGGAGAAGCAATAAAATGGCAGAGCGTGTGACCGGTACGGTCAAATGGTTCAATGCGTCGAAGGGCTACGGCTTCCTCGCACGCGAAGGCGGCCCGGATGTTTTCGTCCACTACAGCGCCATAGAGTCCGATGGGTTCCGCACCCTCCAAGAAGGCCAGGCAGTCGAGTTCGAAGTTGAACAGGGACCCAAAGGCCTGCAGGCTGCTCACGTAAAACCCATGTAATCTTAAAATTGGACCAAAAAATTCCTCCCCGTCGGTGGGGAGGAATTTTATTTTAATACAGGGTTAATTATTTATTGGTTGTTATTTCAACTCGACTCAACCATTCTCCAACAAATAAAAACACCGCGCTTCCGAGAGTCGCCATCCCAGTATTAATTGGTCCGGCAGCAGCAAAGGTCCACCCAGTTGCGCTACCAATCCAATGCCCAATCCAAAAACCAAGCCAAGAGAGAATGATATAGAGGATAAGTCGGCTAATACCTCCACCCTTCCAGAAGTGAAAGGCGGAGCCATAAATTGTTGAAAGAATTATTCCAAATATGATGGCAGGAAAAGTCATAATACCCTCGAACCGGGATTATAACATATTCTGGCTATGCGCAGATTCCGCTATTGTTCCACCGCCTAGAACCACGTCACCATCATAACAAACCGCTGCCTGTCCGGGAGTAATATCCCGTTGAGGGGACTCAAATCGAACCTTCATGCCTCCAAAAGATTTACCAGGAGGATACATGTCAAGCGGAGTAATTTCTGCTGTTGCTTCCCGCGCCGTGTAGCGAGTCTTGACTTCGCCCCGGAAAGATGCATTTGGGATTTCTCCAGAGATCCAGTTGACATCTATTGCATGCAAATCGCACGAACCCAACTCCTCATTTCTCCCAACCAGGAGGGTATTTGTTGGAGCGTCTTTACCCAGGACAAAAAGTGGTACTGGAGAGGCAATCCCCAAACCTTTTCGCTGACCAATCGTATAATTAGCCAATCCCAGATGCTCTCCCAATAATTTCCCATCGCGATTCACGATGGGGCCGGGAACAAAGGTCTTTGGAGCATTGCGGTGCAGGAATTCACGATAATCTCCCCCTGCCAGGAAGCATAAATCCTGGCTATCTGACCGGGTTGCCGTGGGCAATCCAAAGGATGCAGCTAATTTTCGGATTTCTGATTTTGGATGCTCCCCCACCGGGAACAGCGCTTTCGCCAATTTCTCCTGGGATAAAACGTGCAACACATAAGATTGGTCTTTCGAATGATCAACAGCTCTCAAGAGTTGCCACTTGCCATTCTCCGCTTCCCGTTTCCTTGCATAATGCCCGGTTGCCAGGTAATCTGCTCCATTTGCTATCGCATGATGGAGCAGGAAATCCCATTTTATGCTCTGATTGCATGTTACGCACGGATTGGGTGTCACTCCCCTTGAATATCCATCCAAGAAGGATTGCACCACGGTGGAACGGAACAGTTCTTTAGCATCAACAACATAGAAAGGGATATCCAACTTCGCAGAAACGCGGCGCGCCAAGGCAAGCGAATCGGGTGTGCAACAGCGATTGGATCCCTCCATGCCGGTTTCACTCCACAAGCGCAGCATCATGCCGATAACTTCATAACCTTGCGTTTTGAGCAAGGCAGCTGCGACTGAGGAATCCACCCCTCCTGACATGGCTACGACAATCTTCTGCATTTATTTTCCATTCCCCATTTTTCCCCGGTATAAATTTCTTGCTTGTTGAACAATGCCGGGCAACGCTTTTAAAAATCCATCAACCTGGAATGGTGTGGTACCCGCACCCAGCGTGACCCTCAGTGAGCCAAGCCCCCAATCCGGGGATAAACCGATGGCAGTCATCACTTCGCTTGGCTCGGGATTGCCCGTCTTGCATGCTGACCCGGAGGAACAAGCAAAACCTGCAACGTCTAGCATGGTCAGAAGAGAGTTACCGTCGACGTTTAAAAATGCAAAGGAACAATGGTTAGGCAAACGATCTATTGGGTGACCAGTGAGAACGGAATCGGGGATCTCTTCAAGGATAGTCCCTATGATGCGATCTCTTAATGGGCGAACATGAGAAATTCGTTGTTCACGTTCCATGGCTGTTAACCGGAGAGCCTCGGCGAAACCGACGATGTAAGGTACATTTTGTGTCCCTGCGCGCTTACCTTGCTCTTGTCCACCGCCGGTCTGAATCGGGAAAATAGGCGTGCCTTTGCGAACATATAATGCGCCGATACCTTTCGGTCCGTAAAACTTGTGGGCTCCGAGAGACATCAAATCCACATTTAATGCGTGGACATCCAACGGGAGATACGCAGCTGCCTGTACTGCATCGGTGTGAAAAGGGATGTTGTGCCCACGGCACACTTCAGCCATATAGGGCACTGGATTTACTGTGCCAATTTCATTATTAGCATACATCACCGAGACAATGGCAGTTTCCTTGCAGATTGCTTTTTCAATCGTTTCCGGGAGAACTTTCCCAGACTCGTCAGTCTCCAACCATTCGAGCTGAAAGCCATAATGCTTTTCCAATTGTTCCATCGTCTTACTGACAGCATGATGCTCAGCCTTGCTGGTAAGGATCCAATTTGCTCCAGTTTTTTCACGCATCGCCAGCGCTGTCCCGCGTATAGCGAGGTTGTCAGACTCGGATCCACAGGAGGTAAATACGATCTCTTCAGGAAGACAATTGAGTTCAGTCGCAACAGTTTCGCGTGCGGATTCCACTGCTGCTTCAGCCCGCTGTCCAAAGCGGTGAATAGAGGATGGATTCCCAAACGATTGATTAAAATACGGCAGCATGACGTCCAAAACACGCGGATCAAGCGGGGTGGTGGCAGCGTAATCCAAATATATTAGGTCAACCATAGGGAAGGATTATACCTCTGCACTAAAAAATGCACTGCTCTGTAGAATAATCACACGATTGGCAAAAAAATCTCAATAGCCCTTGTTTGGCCTGAGCGTCAAAGTGCTGCCCATCAAAAAGGGGATACTATTCCTTTGGGATAAGGATGTTATCCCCTAACAGCCGGGATGATATCCTCGTCAATACCGGGATGATATCCCGCTAGTGCCGGGTGATATAATCCTAACTGCAAATGGAACCAACTTTTCAAGGTGCGACCTTCCCCCATCAACCAGACGGTTATTCAGTCACAATCCCCGTATACGAGGGGCCACTCGACCTGTTGCTCCAACTCATCGAACGCGCTGAATTGGACATCACGGTTGTATCATTGGCCCTGGTCACAGATCAATATCTGACTTACATCCACCAGATGCAGGTGCCAGCGGATGATATTTCTGCATTCCTGGTGATCGCTGCAAAGTTAATCCAAATCAAGTCGGAGGCTCTTACTCCCCAGACCTCTGGTCCGGGAGGCGGGAGAGGAAAACCTTGGAGAAGCTCTCGCCAACCAACTGCGGATATATAAACGATACAAGGAATTGTCCAATTGGTTTAATATTAGGGAAGAGCAAAATCTAAGGACCTTTTTAAGAGTTGCACCTCCACCAAAAGTTGACAGCCGACTTGACCTTTCCAATATTTCCCTGGACGACTTGTTGGCCGCCGCAAATGATATTTTTACGGATGAAGCAGAAAAACAAGCCCTAGGTACAATCATCACTGCACCCCGGATCACGATTCGGGAGAAAATTGCACTAATCGCTGAACGCCTGGGAAAGAGCCAAAACGTCTCATTCGGCTTGATGTTGGGGGAAAATCCGACCCGCATGGAAGTGGTGGTTACTTTTTTGGCTCTCCTTGAACTAGTTAAGCGGTACCGAGTATCTGCACAGCAAGATAGGTTGTTCAGCGATATTCAAATTGAGAAATTGGAGGAATGGGGGACAGATGAAGACCTGGAAATAGAATTCGATTAATAATTTAAAAAAATGGAAAAGAAAAGGATGCGCTGCCTAGCGCATCCTTCTTCTCATTATACCAATTGCCAACAACGTCAGAGCAGCACCACTGCCATCGATGACCAAGGCATCCACCCAACTGGGATGACGACCCGGCACAAAAGACTGATGATACTCGTCTGTTATGGCATAGAACAATGCAAGGAGAAGAACCAGCCACCATAGGCGTCGATCGAAGCGCAAACCGATCCAGAGAGCAAGGCCAACAGCCCATAGCCCAGCATATGGGCACCTTTCTTGACAAGCAGATCCCAAAACCCAAAACTAGGCATTTCCCGGGATGGAATGGATGAAAAACCGAAGATGATGACCATCACGAGGATGGCAGGGAGCCAACGAAGAATTCTCGCAACAATTTTCATGCGGTCAAGTATAATCAAGTTTTGTACTTTCTGATTGGTGACCATGAAACTCAACCTTGCTCTCGCCCAGATCAGCACCAAACTAGGTAACGTGCCTGTCCAACCTGGAAAAGCATCTGGCTCTTTCCAAACAGGCTTTTCAAGACGGCATGGATCTGCTGGTCTTCCCGGAACTTTCCCTGACCGGTTATGTGCTTCAGGACCTGGTACCGACCGTCTCTTGCAGACCGGAACCAGGCGATCCGTTCTTTCGACCTCTGCTGGATGCCAGCCGTAATATCGATCTCGTGGTCGGCTTTGTGGACGAAGACTACGCGTCACCGGTTTTATATCGCCTCAGCCTATCTCTCTCAAGGTGTAGTAGTTCACGTCCACCACAAGGTATATTTACCGACATATGGTTTATTCGATGAGGGACGTTTCATCGCTCCCGGTAATTCTGTGCGGGCTTTCGACACCCGTTTTGGCCGGATGGGGATGCTTATTTGTGAAGATTTCTGGCACGCAAGCCCTCCTTACATTCTTTGGCAAGATGGGGCGGACGTATTTTTATTATCATCCGCTTCCCCGGGGCACGGATTGAATGGCGAAGCGAAGCTGGAATACTCCGCCTGGGTAGAACATACCAACCGAGCTTATGCCAGCCTGTTCACCATCTTTGTCGCCCATTCCAACCGGTGCGGCTTTGAGGATGGACTTAATTTCTCCGGCGGTTCAACCATCTTCGACCCGAATGGGGAACTGATCGTCCAAGCCCCGTATTTCGAAGAAGCAATCGCAAAGGCAGAAATTGATCTCAACCAGTTGCATCGCACACGCGCACGCCTGCCTCTGCTGAGAGACGAGCGTCCTGAACTCCTGCGGCATGAATTAGATAGGATCCTTTATGGAGATAAATCTTTCCATTAATCCAGAATTTGTCACGTAAAATCCTAAAGGAATTTATTCGCACAGAAGATAACCCGCGTCGGCTTTTCGCGGGCCGTGGTTAACTTGTCGGGTGGGATCGATTCGGCTGTATCCTTTATGCTGGCCGTGGAAGCACTTGGACCGCAGAATGTGCTGGCGATCCGGTTACCATACAAGACCTCGGCAGCGGATTCGCTCGAACACGCCCAGATGTTGATCGACAAGGTCGGCAGTCAATCGATCACCATTCCCATCACCGGCATGGCAGACGCGCTCATCGCCCTAGAACCAGGTATGTCAGAAATACGCAAAGGGAACATCATGGCACGCGCCCGCATGATCGTCGCTTACGACCAGTCAGAAGCGTTCAAAGGACTTGTCGTTGGTACAGGCAACAAGACCGAAATCCTGCTCGGCTATACCACGTTGTACGGCGATTCTAGCCTGCGCGTTGAATCCGATCGGCGATCTTTACAAGACCCAGATCCGGCAACTGGCGCGTGCGCTGGGAATTCCGGAAGTGATCATTCAAAAACCTCCATCGGCAGACCTTTGGGCGGGGCAGACTGACGAAGGAGAACTTGGATTCACGTACGAAGAAGTGGATAAACTGCTTTTTCTTTTGGTTGACCAGCGTTACCGACCCGAAGAATGCGTCGGAAGGGTTTGACGAGAAATTCGTTCGCCAAGTTTATGAACGAATCCGCAAGAATCAATTCAAGCGAATACTGCCTCCTATTGCCAAACTAAGCAGTCGAACCGTTGGATATGATTTCCTGTACTTGCGCGATTGGGGCACATGATCGGATCTTGCAACCGAAAGAAAGGTTTGGGGTGATAATGACCTCAAACCTTTTTAATTTAGAGAATTAGTGATGAAGTTCTCAATTCCACCAGCACTGCCGCATAAACGGTATTTCTACCTCTGGTTGGGATTGCTGATTTCCATTGCCGGCTCGCAAATGCAAATTTCCGCCCTCTTTTGGCATATCCGCATTCTGACCGGGGAACCACAGCCGCTGGCACTGGGAGGAATCGGACTGGCACGCATCCTGCCAGTCATTGTCTTTTCATTTCTGGGCGGACCGGTCGCGGATACACTCAACCGACGCCGGATCCTTTTTATCACGCAAACTGCCATGGCATTGGTGGCACTTGTGCTGGCGCTGTTAACCTTCACTGGGCATATCACCATCTGGTACATCTACCTGCTGACAGCCATCCAGGCTGCAGCAGTTGCCTTCGATGGTCCCGCCCGCCAGGCAATGATTCCCAATATCGTCCCTGCCAAAAGACCTGCCGAGTGCATTCAGCATGTCGTCGATCGCCCAAAACACCGGTTCCATCATTGGACCAGCATTGAGCGGAATCGTTATCGTGGCACTAGGACAGGGTTACACGTATTTTCTCAATGCGGTATCGTTCCTGGCGGTGATCATTGCCTTGATCCTCATCGGTCCTGTCCTGCAGGATTCCCAGAAATCCGGCATCCATCTGAAAGCTGCGATGGACGGCATCCGGTTTATCCTTTCAAAACCCATCATTCTTTCCACCATGGTGATGGATTTTGTTGCGACTTTTTTTGCCTCAGCCAATACAATGATGCCCATCGTTGCCAAGGATATTCTTAAAGTCGGCGAGATCGGTTATGGCTGGCTTTCGTCAGCGCAAGCCATCGGGTCAGTTGCAGCAGGCATCGTGGTATCACAAATGCAGAAACTGCACAAACAAGGACAAATCTTCCTTATTGCAGTGATCATCTTTGGAGCAGCAACGGTCTTGTTTGGAGCTACAAATGCCTTTGCCATCGCCATGATAGCCTTGATCCTGATGGGTGCAGCAGACGCGGTCAGCACCATCATCCGCAACACTATCCGGCAATTGAACACACCTGACCATATCCGCGGGCGCATGACCGCCATCAATCAAATATTCTTCCAGGGCGGGCCTCAGTTGGGAGAAGTGGAATCCGGGATCGTCGCCAGCCTGTTCGGGGTGCCAGCTGCCATCATCTCTGGAGGGATGGGATGTATCGTTGGTACAATGCTCATTGTATTAAAATGGCCACAACTCCGCGTCTATAATGGACATGAACATTTGGATGCAAAAGCCCATGTAGATTAACTGGTACCCTACGAGTACCAAACGATTACCATACAATTAGCGAGATTATGCCGGCACCAATTGACTTTATAAAGATTCCGAACTATACTGGGTAAAGAGTAACTGCCTATGCGAGTGTTTCCTACCACTTTCCAATTGTTTTCTTGAAAGGCACGCAACCATTTTGCGTGCCTTTCTCTATCTTCAAGACAAAGGAGATTGAATATGGACTCTGGAATGATCGGTAAGATTGATAAAGCCAAGCGCTATGCTCAAGAGCCCCACCGGTTTCATTTTGAAGCCTTCACTGTAAAAATTGATGGTGAGAATAATTCACATTTAGTGAAATTTGCAGACAATAAATGGGACTGTGACTGCGACTATTTCCGTTCACGAGGAATATGCACACATACGATTTCAATAACAAACTACATCCTAAAAGACATGGTTCCAGCACCTTTAGAAGCAAGATAGGGAACCCCGAACGCGTTTTCCCTCCGAAGCTGGTTGGCTTCGGAGGTTTTTTGTCTTGTTATTCCAATTCGGATGATTTCGGGTACAATTCGCATCCATGAAACCAATTTCCCGACGAGATTTGCTCAAACTGGGGGGGCTGGCAGTGGCAAGCCTTGCATTCTCTCCATTCTTACCACAAATTTCCGAATTTGAGGATATTGACCTGGTTCGCGTTGCATATCACTCGGTCAGCGTATACAAGGAACCTGATGACAAAAGCCAGATTGTCGGCACCTGGAACCGGGACGAGCTGGTACATGTTTATGAGACAGTTCAAGCAGCCACTCCCCTTTGGAATCCCATCTGGTATCGCGTATTCGGCGGTTATATGTGCGCCAACGATTGCAAAAAGTACGCATTCATTACAACCCCCCTTTATCCAGCATACCCGATACAAAACTGCTTTCTGAACTCACCGTTCCTTATGCCCAAATCTATCGTTATAACCAATGGGACGGATGGACAAAGGATTATCGCACCTATTACAGCACAATCCATTGGATCACCGGCATAGAAACGGGTCCGGATGGCAATGCCTGGTATCGTCTCCAGGATGAATCGGATGAAAGTAGTTATTTCATCCCCACTGCCCAATTGCGTCCGATTGCTCCGGAAGAGATCACCCCCATCTCTCCGGATGTGCCGCCTGATAAAAAACGGATCGATGTCAATCTGAAAACACAAACTTTGGTGTGTTACGAAAATAACCAGGCAGTATTAACTGCAGATGTCTCAACTGGCGTGTTTGGTGGCTTTGACACCCCAACCGGGCGATGGAATATCCAGGTCAAACTACCCTCCCGGCGGATGCACGGGAGTGATCGTTTTGCCACCGAAGAAGAAAACATCCTAGCGGGAGTCCCATGGTGCAGCTTTTTTACAACGATTGGACATGCCTTCCACGGTACCTATTGGCATGATAATTTTGGCCTCCCCATGAGCCATGGCTGCGTCAATATGCGAAATGAGGATGCCAAATGGCTCTTCCGCTGGAGCAGGCCTCTCGCTGGATTTGATCAGATAAATAAGGAAACGCTGGATACCCGCGGCCTTGGCACAGTAGTAGATATTCACATGTAATTTACCCCCATAACATATTACACATATTATTGGAACTCCCGAGAAAAAATGCAATTATTTTCTTGGGCTCAATCCTTTCAGAACTTGAAAGGCTAAATCTAACGTACCTCCACATGAAACAAGCCATGGCAGTGGATTGTTAGGCTTTACTGTCAGCCATGCTGTTTCTTGCCCTTTTGATCCCGTATGTTGTCCCAAATGTCCAATTACATGCTTATTCAACAATGATTTATTAATCACCCAGCAATGTGCCTCAAAAGGGGAAATACCTAAGCATACAGAGTATTCATAGTTTTGATTTCGGATCTGCTGAAATTTATATATCCCAACTTTCCATAAAGTCGAAAATTTCACTTCAACCCTATGCCCATTGATTAACATGTCTGCTTCGCTATCAGGACTCTTATCCAAAGACAAACCTTTTACCGCACACCATTGATATACTAAAAGTTTTCCTAATTTGCCTTTTGAACCGGTAGGCAATTTCAATATCCATTCAAACGGACTACTCTCCCACCCGGAAAAATCTTTTTCTATATCTTTTTTTATAAAATTTGCTGCAGACGCAAGTAAGGCAAATTCAGGATCAATCTGTGTCATTTTTACTCGCTTCCCAATTTTGGAGTCAAATTCTTTAAGATATGATAGGCTTCTTCTAAACTCCCGCCGTAACTTTTAATCCAATCGGGAGGATGTATTAAATTAATCTCTATCCAATATTCCGCTCCCCTTGCTCCTTTATGTTGAGGAGTGGCGTTCTTTAAGACATACTCTCGATCGAAAATCCAACAGTGGACATCATTTGGAGAAATGCCGAAGCATAATAGTTGATCATAGCCTTCTTTCCTAATTTGTTGAAATTTATAAATTCCATTACTCCAAAGGGTTGAAAATTTTATCGCAATTGTTAAACCATTAATTATTATGTTCTCACCAGGAATGTTTAACCGATCAGCGGAAATTCCTTTTTCCTCAATCCAGGAAATTACCAATTTTCGAGCAATTTTCGCTTTTTGCCTTGCTGGAAGCGACAAAATCCATTCGAAAGGACTGTTATTCCAAGTGTCGTTATTTTCAACCTCGTTTCTAAATTGAACAGATGATGTGGCAAGCATTATAAATTCTTGACTAAGTGTCTGGTTGCTTGGGAGATAATTAATTCTTTTTTCTACAGTATTGTCTATATTTTGAAATGGTAATGGGTTAAAACCTAACCATTCTATCTGTTTAATGCCCGAAAATCTTTGAGCCATTACCTCGAGAGACGCAACGTTATTATCTATTAATATAAAATTCCTTCCGAGTTCTAAACAACTTTCGCCCACAGTGCCACTTCCAGCAAAAAAGTCAAGAACCAACATACCCCGTAAAGATGATGCTTTTATTATTCTATCAATTACTTTCCTGGGTTTTTGAGTTGGATAACCTACCCTTTCTTTACCATTTGTAGGAACAATAGTCTGCCACCAAGTATCAGTTGGCTTTTTCCCAACATAGGAAAACCACCAAGTATCAGTTGGGAGTTTACCTCGTTCTGCTTTTTCAGGACCAACCAAGCCAGGGGCAATATATCTCGCGATCGATTTCGCTTACATTAAAAATATAACTTTTCTGGTTCTTTACGTAAAATAGAATGTTATCGTGTTTTGTCGGCCACTTAGACTTAGCACGTGCTCCATAGTCATAGACCCAAATAATCTCATTCATGAAACAATTTTTGCCAAATATTTCGTCTAGTAAAGTCCTACAGTAATGAACTTCACGATAATCAATATGAAAATATAAGCTACCGTAAGGCTTGAGAATCCGATATGCTTCAAGAAGCCTTGGACGTAAGAAATCATCAATAAAATTATCAAATGAATCAAAATACGATTTTGTTCCTAATTCTATTGTATTGTAATTTTTACCCGAAACCCTTTTCGGTTTCCATTTTCTGATTGAACCGTTTTTATTGTGATTCGTTTCTGAAGTTTTTCCTGTATTAAAGTGGAGGATCAATATAAATAAGATCCACCGATTCCTCCGGCAATGCTTTAAGAATTGGAAGATTGTCTCCAAAATAAATTCTGTTCATAAATGGATTGCAACCTCAGAAACTCTATTTAGACGTAAGTTCTTCTTTATTATAATGTACATTGGCAATACTTGGTTCCTAGTTTACCATAGCCCCGGAACTCAAATCGCTCCGCAGAAATCCCCTCATAAATAAAAATGCCCGTCCCGCCGACAAATGTCTGCGTGCGGGCCGTCACCGTGGATGGAGGAAATAATTCAATCAAACGTCTAGCCGGTATCCCACTCCCCTGATCGTTTTTAATAACTGCGGGGCATCCGGATCTAGCTTCAATTGCCTGCCTAAGCCAGGATACATGCACATCCAAGGTGCGGGTATCGTCCGTGTAATTCGTTTCCCATACCTGGGAAAAAAGCGCTTTGCGTTCAATAACTTCGCCGCGATGATCGATTAATGCTTTCAACAAATCCACCAAACGCGGTGTTAACCGAGCCTGTTTCCCCTGACAGCGAACCATGCGCTTTCCGATATCCAGTCGTATCGGTCCGGCATGGATGCTGTCTTTTCCATCGCCGGGGAGCAGATGGCGGATGCGGTTGACCAGTTTTTGGGCAGTGAAGGGGAGTGAAAGGATGGCATCTGCATTCATTTTTTCCACACCCCGATCCTCATCGAGGATGAGCAGGATGGGAAGAGCGGCAGCTTTCTCACGCAACGACTGGCAGATCCGTTTTCCGCTGCTGCGCAAGGTGGCTGCATTGACAACGATCAGTTCCGGAGAAAACCCGTCTGCGAGGCGTGCCAATGCCTCGCTGCCACTGGAAGCCAGTTCGACAACGAAACCTTTTTTCCGCAGGGCTGGAGTGAACGCGGGATGATCTGCGTGCTTGCCCTCTATGAGCAGAAGTGTGGCGTCATTCATGATTTATGATTGAGTTGGAATTCCTGTGAATTTTAAATATTATACACCAATCTTAAAAAACCGCATCGACCTACGAAATCATCTTCCAATTTAGCAATCTAATTGTATGCTCAATAATCAATTTATAAGTTGAAACCGGGGATTTATCTTACGAGAGAGGCTTCACTGTAATAAATGGTCATACTACCCAAAAATGGGGGAACACCACACGGATAATCACATCCAGGATCATCCCCAACATGAACCAGGTCCCGAAGGCGCGGTTATTTATAAATGCCTGCGGAGCGAAGTAAAGCGGCCAGCCACCCTGCCCTTCGGGAAAACCTTCGGACGGGTCTCCGGCTTGGGTTTCATGAACTGCGGGTACATTTTCAGGAAAGTGGGGACCGCCACAAAGACCAGCAAGAGCACCGGCGTGAAATAACGAGTGATAATCAGTACCACCACCAGCAGGTATGGCAGTGCCATCATCGCCAAAACAGCATAACGGGCAGCTTTCTCACCAATAAGCACCGGCAGGGTGAAGATCTTCTTGGCTTTATCGATCAGCAGCTTGTCAATATGCTTGCCAAAGATGACCGTGGTCACACCCAGAACATACGGTAAACTGGCCCAAATTACATTCCACGACCAGACATGAGTCAGCACATAGTATCCACCCCCGACCATCAGTGGTCCCCAGACGATCAGCACCGCAATTTCACCCATGGCAATATATTTCAATGGCCAGGTGTAGAACAGAACAAAGAAAGCGCCCAAGGGCAAGCAACAACCAGGTAAGGCCACCACCGCTGATAACAACCAGATAAATCCCGCAAGCCAATGCCAAGAGACCGGTAATGCGAAATAGGTCAGGTGCTGGCGCTTGGTCAACAGGCCGTCCGCCACCGGTTGCGGACCATACATCGTGCGATAATAATTATCTTTATCCACACCGCGGGAGAAGTCGGTGTAGTCGTTGAAAATATTATTGGAGGCATGCGCCAGGACCAATCCAAGTGCCAGGATGAACCAGGTAAGAACAAATTCACCTTGAAACCATCATGCCAGGCAAAAAGACCCGGCAAGTACTGCCGAGAGAAAGGTCATCACCAATACGGCGGCACGGGTGCTGATCAGCCATTTCGAAATAATATCCAAGTTTATCCCATTCTTCTTTGGAAACATTCGGAATTACCGTTAAAGCTTTCTTCCACATCGCAAAGTTCATTTAGTACACTCCTTGTCAGAATTCCGCCAGATTATACTCGAATATGGTATGGAATAATGTTTTGATTGTGAGTTTCGTCACAGGAACGAATGACTTCCCCCACTGGTGATATTGCCTCTAAAGAAAACATACTAATGAGAGATTTATGCCATACCTGGCATTATATTCCGTGGTCGGAATTCTAATAACGAGGTGGAGCAAACCCATGAATTTAAACACTCGAATTGCAGCTCTTCCAAGACTGGAGAGAGGTGATCCATGACCACCAATGGAGCAGTTGAGCATTCTTTTTACGACCAGGTCCTTGAGGCCACACCGGATGGTGAAAGGCTGAGACTCTGTTTGCAATGCGGTGATTGCAGCGGTATTTGTCCCTTCGGCTACCTTATGATCCATCCACCGAGCAGGATGATCGCCCACTTGCGTGCAGATCGGTTTGAGAAAGTATCTGGACACCGATACCGTCTGGATGTGCGTTTCCTGTTATGCCTGTACTGCAGTCTGCCCGGCTCAAATCCCTTTAACACCCGGTTTGATGGCTCGTACAAAAGAAGAATTGATCCTGGCTGGCAATGTTCCCGCTGAACTTCAAAGCGCATTGGAGAACTCCCAACGGTATGGCAATCCCGCTCGGCGAATCACCCCGCAAACGGGCAGACTGGGCCACCGGGATCATCCCGGAGGTCAAAATATTGGGGAAAGTCAGGAAAAAGGTGGATGTATTATGGTTTGTGGGTGATTATCCCTCCTATCACCCCCGTGTCCAATTAATCACAAAAGCCTTGACCAAAGTACTCAACGCCTTGGGGGTAGATTTCGGCATCCTCGGTCCTGAGGAATTCAGTGATGGCGACTCACAGCGATTGGCTGGAGAACGTGGGCTATTCGAAATGCTGGCCGAGAAGAATGGGATGGCATTCAGACAAATACGAATTCAACGAAATCATAACAACCGATCCACACGCTTACAATGCCATTAAAAATGAATACCCCGGGTTGGACATCTCTTATCCGATCCGGCATTATACCGAATTCCTGGCTGATCGGCTTGATCAACTAAAACCGTTACTTAAAGCATGAAGTGAAAGCCAAAGTAGCTTATCACGATCCTTGCTACCTTGGGCGCGCCAATGGGATCTATGATCAACCACGTGCAATCTTGCAAGCCATTCCCGGCCTTGAACTGGTGGAAATGTCGCACAACCACAAGAACAGCCTGTGTTGCGGCGGTGGTGGCGGCGGGATGTGGCTGGATGGTTTCCAATGGGAAAAAGCGCATGTCCGTTTGTCTGAGTGGCGCGTAAGCGAAGCGCTTGCAGCTGGTGCAGAAATTCTGGCGGTAGCCTGCCCTTACGAATCGCCGCGTTTTGAAGACGCTGCCAAGACTGTCCAGGGAGCTGGGCAGCTCAAAGTGAAAGATATCGCCGAACTATTGGTCGAGGCGATGGGCAATTAGAGAGGTGAAAAATGAATATCGTCATTCTGGTTAAACTTGTCCCCGATCTGGTTGAAGAACTCACCATTGACACCAGCGGAGTTGCACTGGATACGGCCTGGTTGCGCATGATCATCAACGAATTTGACGATCACGCCATCGAGCAGGGCATCTTGCTTAAAGAGCGCGGTGGGGGCAATGTGACAGTGGTGGCTCCGGATATTGAGGGAGTGGATGATGTGCTTTTCACAGCAGCCGCCAAAGGCGCTGACCAGATTGATAAAGATCAAGGGAGATTTTACTGGGGTAAACAACCATGCACTTGGCGCGCGCCTTTTCTCGGCAATTGTCAAGGAACTTCAACCAGACCTGGTGCTCACCGGTGTACAGGCCAATAATGACCTGGATGGTTCGTTAGGTCCCCTGCTGGCTGGGTGTCTGGAAATGCCTTATGTTGGCTATATTATCAGGTGTCTCGCTTGGCGAAGGGAAATCCAGGGTTCGAAAGGAATATCCCGGTGGATTGATTGCCGAGATGGATGTGACGCTCCCAGCAGTACTGGGCATCCAGGCCGCAGAACAACCGCCCCGCTATGTTGCCGTCAGCAAAGTACGCCAAATGATGAAGACTTCCACCATCGAAGAACGGATAGCATCCGATCTGGACTATGGCTGGTGGACCAACCATTGAGTCGCATGTTCCAGACTGAGGCCGGTCAACGGGCCACGATGCTCACCGGCAGCCCTGACGAAGTTGCCACCAAACTGGTGGGCATTTTCAAAGAACTGGGCGTGCTCTAAGAGGAGAAACATCATGAATCAGGATATTTATGTAGTCATCGAGCATCTCCGCGGGCAAGTGGCGGAAATTTCCTTTGTGATGTTGGCAGGCGCACGCGAGCTGGCGAAAGGATTGGGTGGAAATGTTGTCGCGGTTCTGCTTGGTCACAAAGCACAAGAATTGGCTGGAAATCCTTCGGCAGGCTCAGGAAAGTATCTGGCTGCCGATAAAGTCCTCTATCATTGATCACCCAGCACTGGCTGATTTCACGTCAGATGCCTATCAAAAAGTCCTGACTGACCTTGATCAGTAAGGATCAACCGCGGGCAGTATTATTTGGAAGTACCTCCATCGGTACAGACCTTGCCAGTACACTCTCCATTAAATTGGGATTGCCAATGGTGAGTTCATGCCGCAGTTTTAGAGCAGACGGAAAATTTATCAGCCAAATCTGCGGCGGAAAGATCATGGCTGAAGGAATATTGCCTGGCCCGACCGCACTGGTCACCATGGTCCCTGGTGGATATAAAGCCGAACAAGGGCAAAGTTCGCAAGCTCCTGATCATTACCCAGATGGAGACTCCGGTGTTGGAATCTCTAAGAGTGACCCTGGCAAATTACATCGAACCGGAATCAGGTGACGTTGACATTGCCAAAGAACCGGTTCTGGTCTCGGTGGGTCGCGGTATCCAGAACCAGGATAACATCGTATTGGCAGAGGATTTAGCCAAAGCCCTTGGCGGGGCTGTTTCAGGTTCGCGCCCGGTCATAGATCAGGGCTGGCTGGCAACCTCCCGCCTGGTGGGAAAATCGGGCAAGCATGTCAAACCCAAGATTTACCTGGCTTTAGGCATCAGTGGTGCACCTGAGCACGCGGAGGCAATTACTGACAGCAATACGATAATTGCCATCAATACAGATCCTGCTGCTCCCATCTTTAATATTGCTAAATACGGCGCGGAAATAGACCTGTTTGATCTGGTCGAAGTCCTAACCGCACAAGTCAAAGCGGCCAAAGGCAGCTAGTTAATTGTATAGAGGATGAGGAGCACAATCACATGCCGGAGCGAATTGACTTTTGGGGAATTCCGACGACCTGGGGTTCACCTGCCATCTATGTATATTTTCTGATGGCGTTAGGCAGCATTATTCTCCTTTTCCGTTTCTTCCAGCGCGCCACGGCTATGGTGGCGAGTTGGAAGACCTGAGGTCCGTTGGGATCAACTCCATATCCGGATATGGCGGGTGATCAAGTACGCCATTGTTCAAGTTAAGGTACTTCGCCAGAAATATCCAGGCCTCATGCACATAGGCTTAGCCTGGGGCTTCTTTACATTCTTCCTGGGCACGGCCCTGGCAACGATCGATTCTCATTTCCTTAAAATCCTCCAGGGCAACGTTTACCTGGTTTACAAATTCGTTTTGGATACATTCACTTTTTTGTTTCTAATTGGTGCTGGGATGGCGATCTATCGCCGCTTTATCCTGCGCCCGCGGCGATTGACATTAAGTGCGGGGTTCACCTGGTCACTGGTGCTGATTACATTGATCGTCCTGGGTGGCTGGTTCACGGAGTCGCTTCGCCTGGCCATTGAAAAACCCGCCTGGGGATTGTGGTCACCGATGGGCTGGTTACTGGCGCAGGTATGGATAGCCACCGGCGCCTCGAGTGCAACACTCATGAACTGGCATCTGGGAATCTGGATCTTCCATTTACTCCTCGTTACGTTGACACTTGCCACCTTACCGGTTGGCACTTTGCTCCATATCCTAACCGGTCCGCTGAATGTTTTTTTCTCGAAACTAGACCGGTCTACAGGAGAACTTGCTCCCCTGCCTCAAACCGCGAAAGGCGAACCAATCTACGCCAGCACCCTTCGTGATCTGACCTGGAAACAGTTGCTCGATGGAGATGCGTGCACCGAGTGCGGTCGATGCCAGGACGCTTGTCCGGCCTTTGCAGCCGGTAAACCCCTCTCCCCCAAAGAGGTAATTCTGGGTGTACGCGCAGCACTGCGCAAAGATGGGCTGGGGCTCCTAAACAAGGATGTAAAAGCACCATTCCTGGTAGGTGAGAATATTACTGACGAGGTGCTGTGGTCCTGCACCACCTGCGGGGCGTGCGTCTGCGAATGCCCGGTATTGATCGAGCACGTGGATACGATAGTCGATATGCGTCGATATCTGGTTATTGAAGGACGCATGGACACCGAACTCCAGGGGGCTCTCGAGAAAATCTTGGTCGGTATGGCAATTCATTCGGACAATCTGAGCGAATGCGCGCCCGCTGGACTCAACCGATTCAGCCTCCCATTAAAGATGCCCGACGCGAACCGGTGGAATATCTGTGGTTTGTAGGCGATTATGCTTCGTACAGTCCAACGTTAACGGATATTACTGTCAAGACTGCTGATGTGTTTCGTAAAGCAGGGCTGGATTTTGGCATCCTCTACGATTCTGAACGGAATGCTGGCAACGATGTACGACGTGTAGGCGAAGAAGGCTTGTTTGAGATGCTGGTGGAAAAAAACTCCATGGCGTTGACCAAATGCACCTACCAGGCGATCGTCACAACCGATCCACACACTTATAACACGCTAAAAAATGAATACCCGGATAATGGAGCTGGACGCAAGCCGGTATTGCATTACTCTGAACTACTTGACCAGTTGATTAGCAGGGGAAAATTAAAGTTCAGCAAGAAACTGGGCTACAAGGTCACTTATCATGACCCCTGTTACCTGGGGCGATATAACGGTGTTTACGACGCACCCCGTCGGGTGATCGAAGCGACCGGTTGCGAATTGGTTGAGATGCCTCGCCACAATGATGGTTCATTCTGCTGCGGAGCTGGCGGTGGACGCATTTGGATGGCCGAAGGTGAAATGAAAGAAAGGCCAAGTGAATCCCGAATACGCGAGGCGGTGAAAATGGGCAAGGTTACAGCTTTCGTTGTCGCCTGTCCCAAAGACGTAACCATGTTCCGTGACGCGGTGAAAACCACTGGAAACGAACAGATTATTGAAGTCAAAGATTTGATCGATTTAGTCCATGCTGCACTATAAATTTATAAAGATAATGTGCTGTAATCATTGTGAACATAAGGAAACATCCGTTTGTTAGATGGCAAAAACATGGTCATGAAGAGTAGTAAAACAGACCAGGGAAAGCATCGTGCCAATGAGGATGGTTCAGTTCGAAAGGGAAATTTTCGGATACCTATCGCGATCAGGCTCATCCTAAGTTTCCTCCTGATCATTGTTGTGACGAACCTGATCTTCACGCTTGTAGGCGTCCAAATTATTAGCGATCGTATTGTAGCAGAAGCCCAGGAGAAGGTTGGCCGGGACCTGAACTCGGCACGAGAAATTTATCTAAGTAAATTAAATCACATCAACGATGTAGTTCGTCTCACCGCTGACCGGTTTTACATAAAAGACGCGTTAATTTCTGGTGATATCGCCAGTTTCGCTGAGGAACTGGTGAGGGTTAAAGTAAGTGAAAATTTGGATATATTAACCATAACAGATCCATCGGGAAAGGTTCTTTTGCGAGCGAATAATACGAGCCTCTCCGGAGACAACCAGTATCATAATGAACTTGTTGCTGCGGTTATGGCCAGGAATGTCCCTGTTTCCAGCACTATGATTGTGCCCAATGAAGATTTAACATTTGAATCGCAACCTCTGGTCACCCAAGCGCATTTCGCATTTATCGATACGCCAATGGCAAGGGTAAGAAGCGAGACCGAGGAAACATCGGGAATGATGCTTGGCGGAGCCGCCCCGATATTTGATTATCAAAATAATTTAATTGGAATATTATACGGCGGCATTTTGCTGAATAGGAATTATGAGATAGTCGATGAGATCAAAAGGACCGTTTTTCAGGACCTGCAATATAAAAGTCAGGATATCGGTACTGCAACGATTTTTCAAGATGATTTGAGAATTTCGACGAACGTAAAAAATGGTGATGGCTCCCGGGCAATCGGAACACGTGTTTCTGAAGAGGTGTACAACCAGGTCGTTGTTAAAGGACAACCCTATGTAGGACGAGCATATGTTGTCAATAACTGGTACATCACCGCCTATGAACCGATTAAAAACATAAACCATCAAATCATTGGAATCCTATATGTAGGTATACTCGAACAAAAATATGTTGACATCAAGCAACAAACCCTCTTTACTTTTCTTGCAATCACCTTGGCAGGTGCCCTTGTTTCCATGGTATTGGCTTATTTTATTTCCAAAAGCATTTCGCAGCCCATCAATAAACTGGTAACTGCCTCCGGTGAAGTAGCCCGTGGAAACCTGGAAACTAGCGTGAAAATCAATTCCAATGACGAGTTGGGAGAACTGGCAGATACTTTTAACACCATGGCTTCCGCGTTAAAAGAACGGGACGAAAAGTTGAAAGAATTTACCAAAAATAAAATCATGGAGTCGGAAAGGCTAGCCCTTATCGGGCAATTATCTGCCAATGTGGCTCACGAATTAAACAATCCACTCCAGGGAATTGTCACCTATTCCCACTTGCTGTTGGAGGATTTGCCCCCTAATGATCCGGCAAAGGATTCTCTTGAAAAAATTGTCATCCAGGCAAATCGGAGCAGAGACATCATCCGAGGTTTGTTGGATTTTTCCCGACAAAGAAAACCTGATAAAACATTATGTGATGTCAATAACGTATTACGAGAATGTGTTTCCTTACTGGAAAAGCAGGCACTATTTCATAATGTATTGATCACAATAAACCTGGATGAAAGATTGCCACTAACAATCATAGATCCATCACAGATAGAGCGCGTGTTTATTAACATAATCGTCAATGCAGCAGATGCGATGGATGGCAATGGAAAACTGAATTTGTCAACCAGATTCGATCCCAGCGACCATTGTGTCGAAGTGGAATTTACTGATACTGGACATGGCATTGCAAAAGAGAATTTGGATAAAATATTTGATCCCTTCTTTACGACCAAAGATACCGGACACGGTGTTGGTCTGGGACTGGCGATAAGTTTTGGAATAATCAAAGAACATAACGGGACCATCTCGGTTGAAAGCGAAGTTGGTAAAGGAACGACATTTATTGTGAGGTTACCCGTGACAACAGAAGAAGAAAGCAAGAAAGATGAAACCGCAATCTAGAATTCTGATCATTGATGACGAGGAAGTTGTTCTGGATTCTTGTACGCGCATTTTAAAGGGCGGCGCATACAAGATCGCCACTGCAACAAATGGACGCAGTGGTTTGGACCTGGTAAAGGAATTCCAACCGGATCTGGTTTATGTTGACCTGAAAATGCCTGGTATTTCAGGAATTGAAGTCATTGAGAAGATACGCGATACTGATCCGACGATTGTGGTCATTGTAATTACCGGCTTTGCAACAGTCAGTTCGGCAGTCGAAGCAATGAAAAATGGCGCGTATGATTTTCTACCAAAGCCTTTCACGCCTGACGAATTTCGGTTGATCACCCAGAGAGGCCTGGATAAAAGAAGGTTGATTCTGGAAACCATTCAACTCAGAAGAGAAAAGGAAATGCTAAGGGAGCAATTTGCTGCCATTGTCTCCCATGAGCTAAAAGCTCCTTTAGGTGCAGTCCAACAAAATCTGTATGTATTGATTAGTGAATTAACCAATCAACTAAGCGAAGATCAAAAAGCCCGTTTTGAGCGAATGCAGACCAATATCAGCGATCTAATCAATCTCATTCTCACCTGGTTGCGAGTGTTGTCGGTCGATGTGTTGAAGATTCGAGAAAACTTTAAACCGACGATAATTTCCACCGTAATATCTAAAGCAATAGAGAGTGTTCTACCGACCGCAACCCGTAAAGATCTTGAAATAATCCCCACTTCGAAATGAACCATTACCCCTTGTCAATGGAGACGAGGGGACACTGGTGGAAACAGTAGTAAATATTCTGGGCAATGCCATAAAATATTCCCGAACAGGAAGTCAAATCGTATTAAAGGCAGAAGAAATTGAAAACAATATCGTAATCTCTGTTGCTGATACCGGTATTGGTATATCGAAAGAAGATCTTCCATTTATTTTTAATGATTTCTATACTGGCAAGGATGGTCAGAAGATCGAAAAAAGCACCGGGTTGGGATTGGCCATCACCAAGCGCATTGTCGAGGCGCATAACGGCTCTATTTCAGTAGAAAGCGAATTGGGTAAAGGATCCACATTTACAATTCACCTTCCAACGTTAAAACTCTGAATCGAATATAGCTATATATTATCTGGCAATATCAAAATCTAAGGAGATGTAAGATGGAAGAACAAAAAAAGCTCATAATCATTGATGATGATCCTGATTACGTCGCTGGAATTAAATCCGTCCTTGAGACAGCAAACTACAGTGTGGATGTAGCCTACAATCCCAAGGATGGATTCAAGGCCTTGCAAACCAAGCGATATGACCTGCTCCTACTCGATATCATGATGGGACGAGGTGCAGAAGGGGTCGCATTGGCACGTAAGATAAGAAAGGATCCGCATCTGAGAGAATTACCGGTATTAATCATTACCGGGCTCCGGGAACAAATCGCTTTTCTCTTCCCTGGTCAGCCTGTTCATCCCCATTTCGTCGAAACTGACGAATTACTTGAGAAACCGGTGGAACCCAAGCTTCTTTTGGAAAAAGTGAGTGCTTTGCTGAAATTGGCAGAAGAGAAAAAGTCATAAATTCAGGAAAATCAGGAGGTAATTGAATGGTAGATGAACTTTCTTTTAGTTATGAAGTAGCCAACCTCATGTACGCATCACATGGGGAGCCAATCACCAACTGCCTGCAGTGCGGAACTTGTTCCGGAACCTGTCCGGCGGTTGAATTCATGGATCATACGCCCCGCCAGATCATCGGAATGATCCGGGCTGATCTAAAGGAAGAGGTCCTTGGCCAGCAATACTTACTGGACATGTGCATCTTGTTATAACTGCACAGTCAGATGCCCGGCCGAAATCGATATTGCCGATATGATGTATGCACTAAAACGCTATTCCATGTGGAAAGGTCAATTCCAGGATGGCTTGATCGGCCCAGATTTCTCTGAAGCCTTCGTGAAGATGATCGTGAACTCCGGCAGATCCTTTGAGCCCTTGCTTGGCAGCCACCTACCTTCCCAAGTTCAGCGCTCGAGACATCATTCAGGAAGGTCTTATGGCCACCGGCCTGGTTCTTTCGGGAAAGATGCCCTTGCTTCCGAAGAAGATCAAGGGGCTTAAAAAGTTCCAGCAGATGGTGAGCAGAATCATCCCGATAGGAGAGCCATCATGAAGCAATATGCATATTACCCCGGATGCTCTCTCGAAAGTTTGGGTAAGAGTTACCATGTCTCCGCCATGGAAGTCGCAAGTGCACTGGGAGTGGAACTCAAGGAAATCGAAGACTGGAACTGCTGTGGTGCGACTGCCTACTTCCCGGTGGACGAATTGCTGGCATACACGCTCACAGCCCGAAACCTGGCCAAGGCTGAAAAAACAGGACTCGACTTTGTCGCTCCCTGCAGTGCATGCTACAAGAATGCGTACTTTACCAATTCCTATCTCCAAAAAGATGCCGACCTGGCTGAACATATCAACTATGCCCTGGAAGCAGATAACTTGCATGTCTCCGGCACATCCAATGTGAGGCACCTCATTGAAGTCTTTATAAATGATGTGGGATTGGAAGAGATTAAAAATAAAGTCTCTAATCCACTGAATGGTCTGCGCATCGCTCCCTATTATGGATGTCAAATTCTTCGACCCCGCAAAGACCACGAAGATGTCGAGAATCCTCAATATTTCGAAGAGTTGTTGTCGACATTGGGAGCGGAACCGATAGATTATTCATCCAAAACCCGTTGCTGTGGTGGCTCCCTGATCATCACAAACCGGAAGGCAGCCTTGGACATGGTGCGCATCCTCTTACAGGATGCTGTCAACCATAATGCAGATGTGATCGCAACCACCTGCCCGATGTGCAATGTCAATCTGGAAGTATACCAAAATCAAGTCAACCGGGAATTTGGCACACATTACTCAATCCCCGTGATGTACTTTACACAACTGATGGGATTGGCCTTTGGAATTTTCCCCGGTCATTTGGGGATTGGTAAAGAACAAGTTTCCGGCGCATCCATGCTTGCCGTTGCTCAGAATACGAAACAGGAGAAAACCCTATGAGTGAAAGAATTGGCGTTTATATCTGTCACTGCGGCACAAACATTGCCGGTATTGTAGATGTTGCCGATGTCAGCAAATGGGCTGGAGAGAAACTTGCGGACAAGGGTGTTGTTGTCTCCCGCGATTACAAGTTCATGTGTTCCAGCCTGGGTCAGGAACTGATCCAGAAGGATATCAAAGAGCAGAAATTGACTCGTGTGGTTGTGGCTGCCTGCTCTCCCCATCTGCACGAAAAGACCTTCCGCAACGCCTGCAAGGGTGCAGATTTAAATCCATATCTGTGCGAACTGGTTTCCATCCGCGAGCAGGACTCCTGGGTGCATACCGATAAAGTTGCTGCCACCGCCAAAGCCAAAGCCATTGTCTCCGGCGGAGTAGCACGCGTGGTGCATCACGAAGCGCTTGAACCACTGCGCGTACCCATCCACCCCGACACATTGGTCGTCGGTGGAGGCATTGCCGGTATCCAGGCTGCCCTCGAAATTGCTGACGCTGGATTTCATGTCTATCTGGTGGAACGTGAACCATCCATCGGCGGGCATATGGCTCAATTCGATAAGACCTTCCCCACCCTGGACTGCTCTGCCTGCATCCTGACACCGAAAATGGTGGATGTGGGCAACCATCCCAACATCACTTTGCTGACCTGGTCTGAGGTTCAGAAAGTGGATGGTTATGTCGGTAATTTTGCTGTGACCATCAAAAAGAAACCTCGCTATATCAAAACAGAAGACTGCACCGGCTGCGGCATCTGCTGGGAAAAATGTCCGAAGAAGGTAGTCGATAACTGTCTTTGAGGCCGGCATGGGCAACCGTAAAGCCGTCTATGTACCTTTCCCGCAAGCTGTCCCCAAGTACCCGGTCATTGATGATGTAAATTGCACCTATTATTTGAAGGGTACCTGCAAAGCTTGTGAGAAATTCTGCCCGACCAATGCGATTGATTTCAACCAGAAAGCTGAGGAGATCACCGTCCAGGTTGGAAACATCATCCTGGCCACCGGTTATGACCTGTTCGATGCCCGGCGCATCCCTCAATATGGCTACGGGAAGTTGGCAAATGTCTTTACCAACCTGGAGTTCGAGCGCCTTTGCAATGCAGCTGGTCCGACAGGTGGCAACATTGTCCTGCGCGATGGAAAGACGGCTCCCAAGACAGTGGGGATTGTTCACTGCGTTGGCTCGCGCGATAAGAACTACAATGCCTATTGTTCAGCCATTTGCTGCATGCAAAGCCTGAAGTTTGCCCACCTGGTACGCGAACGCACCGGGGCAGAAGTCTACAACTTCTATATCGATATCCGCACCCCGAGCAAAGGTTACGAAGAGTTCTACCAGCGCTTGCTTGAGGAAGGGACGCGCTTCGTGCGCGGTAAGGTCGCTGAAATAACCAATGTGGCCAGGATACCTGAGGAAGAAGGAAAATTGATCATCCAGGTGGAGGATACGCTGATTGGCAAACAGACGCCGCATCCCCGTGGACATGGTCGTCCTCTCATCCGGGATGCAGTCACGTCACGACTCCAAAGAAGTCGCAAAACTGTTCGGCATCTCCTGCAGCGCTGACAACTGGTTCATTGAAAGACATCCCAAGCTGGACCCGGTCGCAACCATGACCGATGGCATTTACATCGCCGGCTGCGTCCAAGGTCCGAAAGATATCCCGGCCAGCGTCGTACAAGGTGCTGCAGCAGCGGCCCGTGTCCTGGGCAAGATCCAGCAGAAGGAAATTGCCCTTGAACCTGTTCGCGCCACAATCAACGAGGAACAGTGTTCCGGCTGCCGCATCTGCAACAACTTGTGCCCATTCAATGCCATCCTCTTCCATGAAGACAAAATGGTATCTGAAGTCAACCCGGCTCTCTGCCAGGGCTGCGGCACCTGCGTGGCAGGCTGTCCGGCTGGTGCCATCAGCGGTACAGGCTTCAGTAATGAGCAGATCCTGTCGCAGATTGACGGTTTGCTTCTGCTGAACATCTCGCAAGCAGCGGTACCTGTTGAATAAAGAGGAGAGTGAGACATGACCGAAGAAACCAAACCCTTCGAACCCGTCATAATCGGCTTCACCTGTAACTGGTGCAGTTACCGTGCTGCAGATATGGCTGGCACCGCCCGCATGAAATATGCGCCGAACATCCGTCTGATCCGGCTGATGTGCTCCGGACGCCTGGATCCCACATTTGTCTTCAAAGCCTTTGCCGGTGGCGCAGACGCAGTGCTGATTTCCGGATGCCATCCCGGCGATTGCCATTACGTCGAACAAAATTACAAAGCCATGCGCCGCTTTCACTTGATGAAGCGAGTGCTGGTCCAGATGGGCATCGAACCTGGACGGCTGAAATTACTATGGGCCAGCGCGGCGGAAGGTGCCATCTTTGCTGCCGAGATCAATAAATTTGTCGAAGAAGTGCGTGCCCTTGGTCCACTCAACTGGTCACAACCTGGGGAACTGAGTCAGTACACCCATCATGGAGGAGGTGACAGCATGAGCAAACCAAAATTCGCCATGTACTGGGCCGCATCCTGCGGAGGATGCGAGATCGCCGTCCTGAACATTCACGAAAAGATCCTGGATGTGGATGCCAATTTTGATGTGGTCTTCTGGCCAGTTGCCATGGATGCCAAGTATAAAGATGTTGAGGCAATGGAAGATGGTTCGATTTTACTGACCCTGTGGAATGGCGGCATTCGAAATGATGAGAATGAACACATTGCCCACCTGTTACGCAAGAAATCCAAGATCCTGGTCGCATTCGGTTCGTGTGCCTGTGAAGGGTGCATCCCCGGCCTGGCCAACTTCTCACCCATCAAGGAGATCGTGGATACCGCCTTCACGACCATCACCACTGACAACCCCGATAACCTTCGCCCGCAAACCAGCTACGCCATGCCCGAAGGCATTATCACCATCCCAACCCTCTACCCGGTCCTGAAGACCCTCGACCAGGTGGTGGATGTGGATTACTACATGCCCGGCTGCCCGCCTGAATCGCATCAGATCGCAGCGGTCATTGATCTGGTAATCCAGGTGCTGCAAGGGAAAGCTGAACTGCCTCCCAAGGGTGCCACCATCGGTGCAGGCAACTCCACTGTCTGCGACGAATGCCCGCGCAAACGCAATGTCAAGACCATCAAGGAGTTCGGCCGCATCCAATTAACGCATGCCGATCCCGAACTATGCCTGCTCGAACAAGGCATCCCCTGCAATGGTCCCGCCACCCGCAGCGGCTGCAATGCCCGCTGCCCATCAGTTGGCGCGCAGTGCATCGGTTGCTACGGTCCTGCCGAAGGCGTGGTGGATTATGGCGCACGCCTGATCTCCGCCTTCGCCTCGGTCATCGACAGCAACAAGCCGGATGAAATTGACAAAATTCTGGACGGCCTGGTGGATCCCGCCGGTCAGTTCTATCGCTTCAACCTGGCTGGCTCCCTGTTGCGCTCCAGCAAGTCCGCGCAGAAAGGATGATGAACATGCAAAGGATCACGATTGACCCCATCACCCGGCTGGAAGGCCACGGCAAGATTGAGATTTTCCTGAACGAACAAGGAAATGTTACCAACACCTACTTCCAGATCCCGGAACTGCGCGGTTTCGAGCGATTCTGCGTTGGACGCCCGGTCGAAGAAATGCCTTTGCTGACCAACCGCATCTGCGGCGTCTGCCCTGAAGCACACCACATGGCTGCTGCCAAGGCTGCTGATGCAGTCTATCACGTGGAAGTACCGCGTACCGGCAAGATGCTGCGCGAATTGCTTTACAGCGCATTCTACTGCACCGACCACACCACCCACTTCTATGCCCTGGGCGGTCCGGACTTTATCATGGGACCGGATGCACCGGTTGCCGAACGCAACATTTTGGGTGTCATCCACAAGGTCGGGTTGGAGATTGGCGGCAAGGTCATCCAGATGCGCAAGTACGGCCACACCGTGGTCGAGATCATCGGCGGACGCAAGGTCCATCCCTGCACCTCCATTCCCGGCGGCCTGACCAAGGGCATCAACGAAGAACAGCGCAAGGAAATCGAAACAATGGGCCGCTGGGCGATCGAGTTTGCCCAGTTCAGCCTGAAGGCCTTCAACGATATCGTCCTGGGCAATAAGACTTATCTGGACTTGATCGTGGGCGATATTTACACCCATAAGACCTACTACATGGGCATGGTGGATGAGAACAACAAGGTCAACTTCTACGACGGCAAGGTTCGCGTGGTCGGACCGGATGGCAAGGAATACGTCAAGTATGAGCCCAAGGATTATGCTGCGAACATCGCCGAACATGTCGAACCCTGGACGTACCTGAAGTTCCCATATCTGAAGAATGTTGGTTGGAAAGGCTTCGTGGATGGACCCGATTCCGGCGTCTACATGGCCACTCCGCTCTCACGCCTGAACGCAGCCGACGGCATGGCCACCCCGCTCGCCCAGGCTGAATACGAGAAGTTCTACAGCACCCTGGGCGGCAAGCCGGTTCATCAGCGCCTGGCCATCCACTGGGCACGCCTGATCGAATTGCTCTACGCGGCCGAACGCTGGGTGGAACTGGCCACCGACCCGGAAATAACTTCACCCAACTTCCATGCCATCCCGACAGCCACCCCCACCGAGGGTGTGGGCATTGTCGAAGCCCCGCGTGGCACGCTCACCCATCACTACTGGACCGATGAGCGCGGTGTGGTGACCAAGGTCAACCTGATCGTTGGCACAACCAACAACTACGCCCCCATCACCATGTCCATCAAGAAGGCTGCTGACAGTCTCATCAAGAATGGCAATGTCAACGAAGGTTTGCTGAACATGGTCGAAATGGCCTTCCGTGCCTACGATCCTTGCTTTGGCTGTGCCACCCACTCCCTGCCTGGCCAGATGCCGCTGGAAGTCACCATCCGTGATGCAGAAGGCAATCCGGTCAATATTTTGAAACAATTCTGCGAATAAGCTGCAATTGGAAGGTTGAAGGATCGCGAATTCTTCAACCTTCCAATTTTTTTAAACCTTCAGACATGAAAACTCTGGTGATCGGACTTGGCAATCCCATTTTAGGTGACGACGGCGTTGGCTGGCGCGTTGCGGAGGAAATTGCCCGAAAAACAGCCAACCAGCCCGATGTCGAAGTGGATTGCGTTGCACTGGGTGGATTGAGCCTGATGGAACGGCTGACCGGTTATGAACGCGTCATCCTGGTGGATTCCATTTTCACCGGGAAGAAACCTGTTGGTACTGTCAGCCAATTCCAATTGACCGAACTGCCAGATCTGTCATCCGGTCACACCACCGCTGTCCATGACACATCCCTGCGCAATGCACTGAATGTCGGTCGCAGTATGGATATTCCCCTGCCGCGCGATGAGGATGTTCTTATTGTCGCCATCGAAGCCGAGAATGTTTATGATTTCTCCGAAACATTATCCCCGCCGGTCGAAGCAGCTGTGCCTCAAGCGGTGGAGGCTGTGCTACAATTGATCCAATATAAATAAGGAGAGAGATATGATTTCCATTGAACTCTTACGGCGTTATCCCTTTTTTGCCCTGCTCACAGATGACCAGCTCAAAGCGATTGCCATGATCGCAGAAGAAAAGACCTATCCCAAAGACACCCTCCTGGTGAAGGAAAACACCCACGCCACCAAACTCATCCTCCTGCTCGAAGGTGATGTGGATCTCATATATAGTGGAGGCGGCGAAGGTGCCATTATCCAATGCCCTGGTCGGTTCGATCGCCCCGGGTGAAATGCTGGGAGTCTCATCGATCATTGAACCATATATCTATATTTCATCCGCCCGGGCAACCGTCCCCGTAAAGGTCGTGGAAATTGACGGGGTGGCAGTTCGTGCTCTGATGCAGGTGGATAAAATGCTTGGGTATGCTTTGATGAGCAATGTGGCGACTGCCGTGCTCGAGCGACTGAAATACACCCAGGTGGAATTGGCGGCTGCCAGAGCATGATCATTTGGCGAAATGGTCAGTCTATCAGCATTAATTTTTGACCGCGCCGAATGGCGCGGTTTTGTTCACCCCACAAAGTGCGCATTTCGGAGCAACCCAGGAAGGCAATATGTCGTATATAATAGTGAATATGATCCGCTTTCCATTGCCAGGAGGTGAAATGAACGAGACAATCATCCCGCACGAGGGTAAGATCAATCCAGGTTGATACTATTACTGCATCGACCATCGTATTATTGACTTGCATCCTTTCCTGTCGCAGCCGTGTTATTATTCTGATCATGAGAATTCCTTGAACGCATTGTCGGTATACGAAAAGCGCCCCGAATATTGGGGGCGCTTCGATATTTAGTGCTCGTAATTATCCTTCGCTGGTCATGATGAACAGCGGTTTCATTTCGAAGTTCTCATACTTGGGGCGATAACGCTCAATATCATAGAAATGATCCACATTGACAACCTTCTTCGTGCCGGTGACCACATCCAGAGGCATGTTGTCATAGCGGCCATTCTTGAGCACCACCAGGCGCCCATGGATGCCTTTCAGGAGCAGGTCGAGTGCCAGGTTGCCAAATGCCATCGGGACGACCGAGTCAATGGCATCCGGGTCACCGCCGCGCACCATGTAGCCCAGTTTCTGGTCAATGGTGTTGATCGTCTTGCCATTATTATGTTTTGCGGAAAGTTCCTTGATCCGGCTGGCAACCAGGTCGCCGATACCACCCAACTTGGCATGACCGTAGGCGTCCGTTGAACGGTCAGCAAAGACCATTTCTCCGCCTTCGAACATTGCGCCTTCCGAAACCAGCACCACCGAATAGTGGCTTGGGTTGTGACTGCGGTCATAGATCAACAACTCAGTCAATTTTTCGATGTCAAACTTATATTCCGGGATCACGCAGCGGTGTGCTGCTCCAGCCATGGTTGGCAGCATGGCTGTAAAACCGGCATAGCGCCCAAAGACTTCCAGAACCAAAAAACGTTCGTGCGATCCGGCAATGGTGCGCAGGCTGTTGGTCAAGCGCAATCGTGCGGGTGACGCAGGTGCTGAAACCGATACAATAATCGGTACCAGGCACATCGTTATCCATCGTCTTGGGGATGGCAATAACTTTCAAGCCTTCCTGGTACAGGCGACACGCATAGCTCAGGGTGTCATCACCCCCAATCGGGATCAGATAGTCAACACCCAGCCAATCCAGGTTCTTCATTACCTCGGGAGTCAGATCGTTTTCATCGGCATTGTATTTTTCCTTCAAGTGCACCGGTACATCATCTCTTCCTCATCTTGCTTGGTTTTGTGCGCGAGGTGTGCAGGAATGTTCCGCCGGTGCGCCCTGCCTTATTGACAATTTCTTCGGTCAGGAATTGGTAGTTGTTGCTGTTGTCTGCATCCTTTTCCCGGATGATTTCTGTCACCCCTGCCCAACCACGCCGCAGGCCAACCACCTGGTATCCTTCCCGAATGGCGCGAATGGTGACTGCACGGATGGCTGGATTTAAGTCCGGGAACATCGCCGCCTCCCGTCAGAATACCAATCACTCCTGATTTTTTCTTGCTCATTTTCTTCTCCTTATAAATAATATTATTGCAATTGGCGGCAATTATAATCCTCGCGAGTATAATTACCAAGAAAAAGAGAACTCGGAGAGAACCATGCCCCTGGATAATACCGGCCCATTTCTCACTGACCCAAACAGTCAGGAACACCGCTTGCCTGCCCAAACCGCCACCATCGGGCGTGCCGTGGAATGCGATATCGTCATCGCCAGCAAAAGCATTTCACGTGAGAATACCCGCATCCGCCGGGATGGACGCCGCTGGTTTGTGGAAGATCTTGGATCCACGAACGGGACTTACCTGAATGGAGAACGGATCATCAACGCCGATGAACCTGCGAGATGGCGACAGCATCAAGGTGGGTGATGTGACATTTATCTTCCACGACCCTGATACGACCACGCGTGAAAATCCCGTCCCGGACCTGGAAGTGGATACGACTGCCGGAGTGGTACGGGTAAACCGCAAAGCAGTCAGCCTCTCACCCAAGGAATATCTTCTGCTGGCCTATCTCTACGAACGCCGATGTCAGGTCTGCTCGAAGGATGACATCGGGCACGCTGTCTGGCCGGAATACGAGGCAGGCGGGATCTTTGATTATCAGATCGAAAACCTGGTGCGCCGTCTGCGAACTCGCATCGAACTCGATCCGGCCAATCCGCAATTGCTGTTCACCGTGCGCGGGCTGGGATACAAGCTGATGACAGCGTGAATGCCTCGAAAAGATCTGATCCTGAATCGTACCAGGTTAGTCAAACCAAGACAAGGCTTATTTCGAACTATTCCATTCGAATTGATAATCTCCTCATCGAAGCTCAGTAGCCCAATATTAGCCAGTTGATAGGTTGATTTTGGCCGCCTCAGGTATCATCTGCGGTGGATGAAACCTATGGCTGCAAATCATGCTAAGATAAGCGAAATGGCTCCCATATATCCTGGAAGGACAAAACCTCGGTAAATACCGGATCCTCGAGCCTTTGGGACGCGGTGGGATGGCACAGGTTTATAAAGCCTACCATCCACAACTTGACCGTTATGTGGCCATCAAGATCCTGCGTTCCGACCTGGTGGAAGAAGCAGAATTCCTGTCCCGCTTTCGACGGGAAGCGCGTGCAGTGGCAGCTTTACGCCATCCCCATATTGTTCAAATTTACGATTTCGACGTGCAGGATGACCTGTACTACATGGTCATGGAACTGCTCGAAGGCGATACGCTCAAGGCCTATTTAAATGCCATGCGGGTACGCGGCGAACGCCTGCCTCTGGGAGAAACGGTACGCATCTTCAGCGATGTGCTGGATGGATTGTCCTATGCCCACGGCGAAGGCATCATCCACCGTGACCTGAAACCTGCCAATATCATGCTGACCAGGCACGGTCAGGCAGTGTTGACCGATTTTGGCATCGCCCAGATCGTCGGTGGAACCCAGTATACCGTCTCAGGTGCGTTGATGGGCACCCTGAGCTACATGGCTCCCGAACAGGGCCTGGAGGGGCACTGTGACGTGCGCAGTGACATTTATTCCATGGGGATTGCTTATTACGAAGCCTTGACCGGCACGGTCCCATTTGACGCGGATACGCCGCTGGCAATATTGATGAAGCACATCAATGATCCCCTGCCAATGCCACGTAAATATGATCCAAATATCCCGGAACCTTTCGAACGAGTGGCGCTCAAGGCTCTGGCTAAAAATGCTGAAGACCGCTTCCAAAGTGCACAGCGATGGCGGATGCCCTAAGGCGAAGCTGCCAGGAAGCCGGGATCGAGATTCCAGATACGATAACTCTCCCCCAAGAGCGGAAGTTCAATGTCAGATCTTCTGAGGTGGCTGTGTTCTCCGGCCAGCACGTCAGCAAATCCCGGATGCCGGATTTGCTTCCGGTGATACCGATATCACAACTGGCAGGAATCTCGTTAGACTCAAGACAGGGAACGGAGATCTTTTCATCAAAGCAAAACCATATTTACCCTCCCGCATGTTACCTCATGTGCATCGACAGAATGTCAGGTGCAGTGCTTTTGTCAGTGGCGGCATCGTAATTGCCAATATGCTGATGCTCTGGTTGAGCGGGATCTTTGGTTGGAAAGTCTTTGGGATCATCTGGCCGATGGAATTGGTGGTGGTCGGAGTATTACTGATCGCCCTGATGATTGCCCTGCCAACTGTCTGGTTGTTGATTCCTGGCGGGATCGTGCTTGGAAACGGGTTCCTTTTTCCTATTTTGCTTTGAGCGGAAAGTGGCAGGATTGGACATTTCTCTGGCCGCTGGAACCCATCCTGGTTGCGGGTCTATCATCGCACCCTTCCTGCTGATCACCGCGGCAGGTTGGCCTCTGGTTGACACGCCGCATTGGAAATATCCTGCTTATTCTGTCGTGATCGTCTTTCTTTGTTTCGCTCGGTGTCGGGATACTCGCCAAGTAAATCATGCGCAATTCAACAATATTCATTTTCATTCGCTGGAAGCACAAGCCGCCAGGTTGATTTTACGCGGCCTATTCAAAGAAGAACCTAAAGGAGGTTCATATGCAAAGAAAAACATCTCTTCTTTTTGGGGTGACCCTGATCCTGCTGGGTGTGCTGGCTCTGGCAGGAAACCTGCTTATCCGGGCGGTCGGTGACGGATTCCTGCTTGGTTTCCGTGCCTGGCCAATCATCGTGGTAGGTGCAGGACTGTTATTCGTTCTGCCCCCGTTCATTTTCTCAAAGATACGCGGCTTGAGCGGTTTATTCATCCCCGGCATCCCGACCTTGACCACCGGGGTTTTACTTTTCTTGCCAGCATCACCGGCAATTGGTCCATCTGGACATACTTATGGCCACTGGAAGTAATCAGTGTCGGACTTGGCTTTGTCCTGATGGCGATCTTCCTGAAGATCCCCTGGCTGATGATCCCTGCCTCGATCATCGGTCTGACCGGAATGGTACTGCAATTCTGTGCCACCACCGGCTGGTGGAGTTCCTGGGCAGTGCTATGGACGGTGGAGCCGTTTGCAGTCGGTCTACCGCTGCTACTGATTGGCATGAACAAGAAGATCGAAGGTCTGAAAGTGGCAGGAATCATCCTGTGCGGATTCGCCGGGCTTGCTTTCGCTGCCATGTCCTCCCTCCTTGTGACTTCTCTCTGGATCACCCGCCTCATTGGCCCTGGTATTGTTCTGGCAGTGGGTATTCTTCTGGTACTCTCAGCTTTGCTGAAAAGATCTGGAAATCCACCAGTAAACTAACCCAACTCGCTTTTATTAATCAAGACGCGGACGAATACATCGTCCGCCGTCTTGATTAATTTGCCCTTGCCAGAACCCGGGTTCTGTGCTGCGCCAGAAACCTTCCAACCCGAAAAGGATCAGCGCCACCCACACAACACCAAAACCGATCAGCCGGTGATGGTCAAAAGGTTCTTTAAAAATCACCACCCCCAACAGGAATTGCATGGTTGGGTTAACATATTGCAATACACCGATCAAGGTTAATGGGATGCGCTGAACTGCCAAGGCGAACATCAAGAGGGGAACCACCGTGACCAATCCCGCGCCAACCAGCATCACGTCTAATAGCAGCGATGTATGCATGAATGCGCCAGTTCCGGATATTTCGGAGTAAAGCAAAAATCCAAATGCAGGCAGGAATAAAATGCCCGTTTCCAGCGTAAGCCCATGCAATGCACCCAAGGGTGCAGTCTTTTTTACCAGTCCATAAAAACCAAAGGAAATTGCCAGCGTGAGGGCCACCCAGGGCAGTGAACCATAGGCAAAGGTCAGATAAAGGACTCCCAGGGCTGCCAACCCGATGGGGAGCCATTGGAGAGGTCGCAACCGTCTCACGCAGAAAAATCACGCCCAGTAACACGCCAAGAGCGGATTGATAAAATAACCCAGGCTGGTCTCCACGATAAACCCCGCTCCCACTGCCCACACATATGTCAGCCAGTTGATGGCGATAAGCACAGCCGCAACAGAATAGATTATCACCACCCGCCAATTAAGAGTAGAACGTAATACCTTTCCCTGCCGTGCGATCAGAACAATCCCAAATAGCAGGAGGAAAGACCAAAAAATGCGATGCCCAAGTAGTTGAAGCGCAGGAATTCCCCCCAGAAGTTTCCAGTAGATCGGGAACAATCCCCAGGTCACATACGCCCCGAGAGCGTATAGGATTCCTTTATTCATGCGATGTCGTCTCCTATGTCGGGCGCAAGTATACACCTAAAGTAGAACACCAAAATCCCTCATCACCTGCTAATCCGCAATTTATCATCATTGCTGATAAGCTTAATTCTTGTTATAATCTGGAGTAATTAGAGAAAGGATGTCTAAATGAAAAAAGAACAGCAACACCATCAGGAATGTATTAATGGAATATCAAAACAAATGAAAGGGATTCTGAATCCTCCCACCAAGCAATTTATATATACCTGGATGATATCCATAAGGTTTGCAATGAAAAGTTTGCCTCCCTCTTGGATATCGCTCGCCAGAAGAATGGGCCAATGTTAAAAATCCTTTTCCGGCATTCGTCGAACAAAGCAGCCAGGAAACACTAGTTACCGCCTACCAACAGGCAATGGAGAAATTAATCTCTGCAAATATCAAAGTAACCTGGAAAAAGAAATCTGGTGGCACAGTTGCCACCTCCGTGGTGTTGGTTCCCATTGCCTTTGAGGATCACCTCTTCGCTCTGCATTATATTTCCTGAGAAAACAAATCTCCCTTCCATATTGCCTTGGAAGGGAATCTTAGATATGCTATTCATTTAGCGCGGGAAGCCTGATACCCTCGTTTCTCAACAGCTGCAAGGATTTGCGCCTCGCTCACTGCAACCTCATCGAATTCCACAATCATCTGTCCCTTTTGGTAACTTGCGCAAATCTGTCTAATACCGGGCAGGTCATCCTCAATCCCTTCAATATTCATTGCACAATTGGAACAGTGCATCCCATCCACTCGGTAGGTTATTTTAACCATTCTATCCTCCATGAAATTGATCATTTGTCAAAAACGATCTCTCCAGTGTACATGCCCATGGAACATGAAAATCGCATTACCGTGCCGGCAATTTGTGCCGGAATAGAAATGCTCTCTGTTCCAGAAGATGGCAAGAGTTTTTCCACTCCCAGGGAGGGAATTACAAACGATCGCGAGCAGGAGACGTCTGGTTTGTCACAACAATTAATGTGATCGGACTACCGGCCTGAGCGTGCACAACACGCGGCGAATATCCGCTGTTCCCGGCGCTCACATAAAGGCTAATCCCGTCTGACGGGGGGAAGAGGAGAGCCTGCCAGCCTGGTCTGGCTGGGATGTCTTTACAGACTGAATCATATTGGTCACTGGGGGATCCCACGGTTAAACCGGAATTGACCGAGACAAGACCCAATACTAGGAGTACCACTGCTACAAAGCGCATGAACCATTTTTCCATACCCGGCCCAATTTCATGGCGAGGTACGCCACCGTGAAAAATACCGGGCTAGTCCCGAGGATGAAGGCAAACATCAGAGCCGCACCCTGAAAAGGCTGCCGGTCCCAATCGCTACGGCCATCATCGCCTGAGTCACCCCGCATGGAATGAAAACCGTCAACGCCCCGAGAAATAGAGGGGCAAACAAATTCTCGCCGTTTTTGCCTTCCGGCGGATATACGGGTGATGAACTTAGGCGGTTCAATCGCAAAGATCGGAAAAAGGGGTGGACATTGAACATCCGCAGGGCATTGCCGACCATGAAGATGCCCACCGCAATCAAGAGCACCGCCCTCGTCGTTACGGCAGTCAATTGAGGACCGAACCCAATGCTCCCAACAGGAATCCGAGCATGGTGTATGCGATCAGCTTGGCGGCAGGAAAAGCAAGATCGGGCATGCCAGTCGGGGTTGCATTATTTGGTCCGTGTTTCTTCCCGACCGGCGCAGCCGCCACGCGGCGATTTCCTGCTCGATCTGCTGGTCAAGTTGCTGCTCCAACTGTTGTTCAAGCGAACTGGCCAGCAGTCCACCCTGGACCGCCAGACAGGACAA
>CAWFNU010000009.1:0-126146 GCA_963817265.1 uncultured Chloroflexia bacterium | reverse complement strand
GAAGAGGTATCTCGAAACCAATATAATTTTGAATCAATTGACTCAGGTTGGAAATCGGTTGCCACGGCATCCAGACCCAGTTTTGCGTCACGTACTGATAATCCTGACCACCAAATGAAATCCTGTAAAGTAGCCGGGCTGCGGCTGGAAAAATACTTGCAGGCAAGGGTCGCAAGCGCTTCTTCTTTGGGAAGGCTTTTTTTGTTTGGGACTCTTTCTTCAAGCAAGGCAAAAGTGGGTTTTCCACATTTTATTGCACCACTGCAAATCAACCCTTCCAACTCAGCCCAGGCAAACAGGTGGGAGGCCCGATTTTGACCGGTGTCAATTTTGGCCGTTGCGAGATCGGTAATAATCTCCTCCCGGGTTAAATACTTTCCATCCCGCAACGCTTTTTCAATAATCCGGTTGCTTTTCCTGATTATCTCCGTGGTGATCCCCAAATCGATATGCCTGGATTTAAACCTGGCCTTGATTTTTGGTGCTGTTAATGCAAGCATCCAATAAATATCATCGTTGGAAACAAAATGCCACGTTGGTCTTAATAAATGCGTTCGAAGGATTTCTCCGTTGTTAATTGACTGATTAATGTTTTCTTCTGTTGAGGCAGAGAGTCGTACACCGATTGCCCATTTCGACATCCCAAAATCCTGGGCTTGCATCGCCCCCATCCAGCTAACCACTTCTTTGCTTGTATTGAATGATTTATTCCCAACTTTTTGGCTGATCAATCTTGTTTTGGCAATGTCGATCTCATTCATATTCTACCCTCCCTGTGGAGGTCAATTGAAGGAACAAAGATCACCGAAGAAGGACCCCTGGTTTGGAAAGTAATGTATCGATTATTCGTTCAGGAGAATGGTTTCCTCACTCATTTATGGTGCAACTAACAGAGAGAAAACATGTTGTTCAACATTGTGCTTTGGTTATACAAGCAAATGAGCCAGTAAAATCCTGACCCCAAGCAGGATTAGGATAATCCCCCCAGCAATTTCCATCCTTTTACCAAATTTCTCTCCCAGCTTATTCCCCAATCTCAATCCCAGCCAGGATACCAGTCCTGTCACGATGCCGATCACCACTGCCGGTACCCAGATTGTCACCCCCACAATTCCCAGGCTAAGGCCCACAGCCAGTGCGTCGATGCTTACAGCAATCGAAAGCAGCACCAGCGTCCAGCCGCGCGATGGATCGCTTTTTGAGGCATCTTCTTGTGGGTTGAGACCGGAGAAGACCATGCGCCCACCTACAAAAGCCAGCAATCCAAACGCTATCCAATGGTCATAAGCTGCAATATAGCGCTCGATGGTTGCCCCTGCGAACCACCCCAATACCGGCATTAAGAACTGGAATAGCCCAAAATGAAAAGCAAGGCGAAATGTCGGCCGTGCACCTATTGTTCGGTCCTGTGTCCCCGCGCCAAGACAAACGGCGAAAGCATCCATCGCCATGCTGAGCGCAATGAGAATAATTTCAATAAAATTCATAAAAAAAACTTATGCTTTCCAGATCTTAAAATCTTTTAAGATGGAGCCCCCGATGAACTCGCGCAGGATCGAATTGTCCGGGATTAGATCAATTTCCACTGGCAGGAACCATTCGAGAAACGCCAGAAGTCTTTTGGCCTCGATGAATTCGGGTGTGCCGCGTGGCACCTGGCGCAGGAGAGGTTCAGCCAAAGGTTGAAGGGCTGACAGTTCGTATACCAATGCCGAGTTGAACATTACATCTGAATTTTCCTGGTAGGGGAAGATATATAACTCTTCGCCGCGCCGCACTGATTCCCAGCGGGAAATGGTCTGCTGCGCAGTATATCCGCGCTCGCGCGCATCCCGGACTATGCGGCGGATAAGACGGGTGTCAGCCGTGGAGACCCGGTTGTGGCGGTCGAGGTTGAGCTGTGTGAGCGCTGCGCCATAAATCCGAAAGGCGCGTGCGGATAAGGCCTCGGGAAGCAAGCGTGGGTCCAGCCCATGGATCCCCTCCAGAATAATGATCTGGTCGGGGGATAGATGGACCTCATCGCCGGGTACCTGTCGGCCTGCCTTGAAATCGTAGCGAGGCATGATAACTATTTCCCCTGCAATAAGACTGGTCAGGTGGTCCCCCAGCAGGTTGAGGTCAAGTGCCTCAAGTGCCTCAAAATTATATTGACCATTGTCGTCAAGGGGAGTTTTCTCTCGATCAACAAAATAACTATCCAGTTCGAGCGCAAAGGGGGAAAGCCCCAGTGCCAGTAGCTGTATCGCCAACCGTCTCGAAAAAGTGGTCTTGCCGGAAGAGGAAGGTCCGGATATCAATACGATGCGCGCTTCCTTGCGACGGTGAGCAATCTGGCGGGCAATGTAGGTGATGTGTTGTTCATGCAGAGCTTCTGATACCAGGATGATCTCGCGACTGCGACCGTCGGCAATTGCATCGTTCAATGCGCCTACATTGTCGATCCCAAGCCGTTCCAGCCATTCCCCATACTGGTGGAAAGCTGCCATCAGTTTTGGGTAATCTTCACTTGGAGCAATGGTCGTGGGTGCACGTCGGCGCGGGTAACGCAGGGTGAAGCCACTGTTGGTAGGATCCAGGGCAAACCATTTCAAGTAACCAGTCGAAGGGACCATGTAACCATGGTGATAGTCCAGGTGCTCGCCGATGCTGTAAAGTGTGACGTAAGGCTTGCGCCGGTGCCGCAGCAGGCTTACTTTATCAGGGTAATTTTCCTTCATGAAATAGTTTATTGCCTCTGCCACGGGGATTTCGCGCCGCAGGAAGGGTAGGTTGGCATCGACCATGCGCCTCATCTCCGCTTCCAATCTCTGCAGTTCGTTTCGCTGGAGCACCGCTCGTCCGGCAACGTGGCAATAATACCCACCCGACGAGATGGAATGATCGATGATCAGGACTGCTTCCGGGAAGAGGGCGACGAATGCGGTCTCCAGGAGGAACGTCAGGGATCGCCGGTATACACGTGCCCCGTCTGCATCTGCCATGGAAACAGCAGCCAGGCTGGAGTCCATTTTTATCTGGTAGGTTAACTCGCGCAGGTCCCCATTGACAATGGCTGCTACCAGCGGTGCAGATCCTGACCCTGGGTCAGCATGCAAAAAATCACCGGCTGTTGAAAAACGTGGTCCGCTGAGCACGCGTCCATCAGCCAGGTGTACTTCAACAGTATCGCGAGGGGTTACAGGTTGGATGATTTTGTCCATGAGGTTTACCCAATTAGGATCAAAAAAATGATTATAGTTTAGAATATTCCGCCAGTAATTTTTCTGGTTGACGTGCGTAAGTATCCAGGGGGATTTCCCCTTTGGTGAGACCCAGCAAAATGGTCGTCAGCAGCTTGTTGACTGGTGCGGGCTTTCCAACTATTTCACCGTATCTCACCACTGCACCATTCAGCCAGTCAACCTCTGACTTTCCCCGGCCAGAATACAGGTCGATATGGAAGGATGGCATCTTACCTCCCCGTCCTCCCCCCACAGCTCTTAGCATTAATGGACGTGAGATGTAACTCTGGCAGTCGGGTTCCGACTGCCAGCGCCTTTACAGGGACAAAGGGTAAGTTTATTACATGTAGACGATTGGCACGCATTACCCAAAGTGTCTCTTTTAGCATCCTCATTTCCAGCTGGAAAAGCCCGGGATGGTTAAATACCTCCGCGGCGGTCATGTTTAAGATGGCAGCTGTCGCATTGGCTGGCAGGTTGGTCAACATCTTGGACCACTTCATATCTGCCGCGTGCAGGTAGAGCTGTGCATTCAAACCGGCTGCATTGAGAGCATCTGCTATAAATAATGACAGGGGATGGCGCTCCTCCATACCAACACCTCGCAATCGTTCAAGAACGATATCACCAACCGAGTTGCGTCCTATCGAAGATGTAACCGTCCCAGCGATGACTTCTCTCTGCGCCTAAAACACTGGCTAGGGCAGGTTCATTGTCTACGCCGTTGGAGAGACAGAGGATTGGGGGGAGTTTGTCCGCAATGGGTCTCATCAAGTCCAGTGCAGAAGCAGTATCAAAAGATTTCAAGGCGTAAATGGCAATATCGAACGGCCCCAACTTGATTGCATCCTCAATGGATGACACGAAGTTCACGGATGAATCCTGGATTTTAAAAACCGATTTCCTGCTGATGGTCAAATCGAGTCGCAGGCCACGGGCGCGTAATTCCTCAACCGCGCGTGCCTGTTCAACAAAGACGACGCGGTTGCCAGATAGGGCTAGCGATCCGCCAATATAGGTACCGATCGCTCCTGCTCCGAAAATGAGAACTTTTAATTTGCTGGCATTGTCAGCCATAGGGATGGAATTTTACCACTCGGGGTCGGATTTTATGCCAACAAAAGAACCCTTAGGGCTTTTTGTGGTAAATGAGTAAAAATGATTGAGGGACACAGGGATTTGGAGGCAGGGTTTGGGATATTTCAAACTGGGAAGGATTAAAGTTTGGTGGTTGATAAGCCTGTGCCCAGTTGGTTTCTGTCACAATATAATCCGCATTTTCCCACCATTGACTTGCCAACTTCTCATCGAAATATCCAAATTTCAGCAATTGTTCTGAATCTCCATTTTCTGCGAAGGTTGAAAATGCATAAATCTGCGGATAGTAGATATTAATATGTGGAGCGTACAATAATGGCACAGCATTTCTGACATTCCAAAATACCTGGCTGCCCGCGGGGATCAGGTCGTTCAGGGTCTTACCAATGGATTCATTCGCCTGGAGTGAATCGGCGCTACAAATCCCATTTTCCCGATATGAGCCTCCCATTATGGGGGAGAGGACACTCCCCAATCCAAGGCTGGCGATCAGCAGCCAGGAACCCAGGGAATATTGTCTTGCCCAAATGATTTTCCTGAGGAAAATTTTATGGATAAGAATTGCAGAAAGTATTAATATGATCCCTATGATAAGTCCGCTGACGATCGGTACATAAAGTCGGCTTGTCCAATATTCCGCTTTAAATTTATTGGCAAGAATATCCCAAATGGTGATGAATGGAGTCCATTGCTGCGGGTCCAACCCACGTGTAATTGCTGGAAATTTCAGTTTGAGTAGCCATGTCCCAAAGGTTTCAAAGGATGCATATCCCAGCCCGGCTGAAAGGATCAACAGTACGAAAATGATAATTGACCGCAATATATTCGACACCTGTTTCTTCCACGCAGAAATGGATACCGCAATCAGGAGAAAAACAATAACATCGAAAAACGCAAGGTAAGGGGTAAAACAAAATGTGCAATATGGGTCAACCATTAAAAAGGATGCCCAGGCATGTAATAGCGCTAGCGTCACGAAAAGTGTTGCTAAAAAAATAGCGATGCGTCGATTGCTTTGACTGGTCCACTCGTTTCGTCGCGGCCAAAGGAACATTGTCACCAGGAAACCGACCGTTGTAAAATAATGAAAACGGATTCCTTGCAGGAAAGCGGATAATCGATCCGCAAAACTGACACTAATCCCTGTGACGAATCCAAGGACGGGAGGTCTGAACGCATTCAAGAAGGGGGTAAGGCTCGCAGGAAGCCATGTTGCCCATATTTCAAGGATATTTGGCCAAAAAAACACATGGATCACCAGGATGGGAAACAAACACCCCGCTAATGCCCAAAACCCTGCTTTTTTCCCGTTTTGCCAGAAGATATACCCCACCAGCAATGGAACATACGGTATGATATTTTGGCGGATCATAACCATTATGCCTGCCAATAATGCCCCTGCCACAATTCGCCATAAGTGCCTTTTTTCACCCAGCACCAGCAATAGTGACCATGAGAGCAGGCAAGCCACCCAGGCCTCCGTGATCGCCAGGCTGTAGATTTGAATTGAGATAGGAGTCAATGCCATCCCCCAAACAACTGCCGTTCCCAGCCACTTTCCTCCCAGTCGATTTACAGTTATCCATATCGCGATGACGATCATCAAGCCGCAAAAGATCGAAAAGTACCGGCCTGTTTGCAAGCTCGCGCCAAACCACGCCTCGATTTGACCCGGGATGAGATATGCCAGGGGCGCGTATTGACGGATTACGCCGAAATCCTGGAAAGGATGGATGACTCCTCGCGGCAAATAAATCTCCGACATATAAATACCCTCCTTCGTCAAGGAAGGTTGTCTGGATGTGGGCATAATTCCAGGCTTGAAAAAGGAAAGCCGCCCCACCAAAAAAGGCAAACAGGGCTGCAATCCAGGAAGATCCTTGGAGGTATTGAGTGAGCTTCTTGACCATCTATTGAACCCGCACTTATTGGGAAACCCTTATTAACCTATACCTCGCTATTCACAATCGGACCCCGTGATTATCCTCCAATATGGTTATTACTCGCTCCATTTCCAGTTTTTTCTGAACTGCATCCCACCCGAGTGCTTCTCCAAGAGAGTCTGCCAATTCCACCACGAGCGGACGGGTGAGTTGCCCCAGGTATGCCAATAATGTGCGCCGCAGCAGCAGGTCGTCAAGATGGACGATCTTCTCGCGTTTCGCCATGCTTGCGATTTCTTCATGTGAGTATTGCGGTTCGGTTTTTATTGGCCGGGAATCTTTCCCCGCGCCAATGGGCAGGGATTTTGTATTGGATTTGCGCTCTTGATTTAGGAATGCCAGTGCCCTGTCGGTTGCCTGCTCGGAGAACGCCCGAAAAGAAGTCCATTTGCCGCCCACCAGCGAGTAGACCGGGATATTTCCCAGTATGTCTTCCTGGATGTGATGGTCGCGCGTGATCTGACCGGCGTTTTTGGCTTTTGTAAAGGCGAGTGGCCTCACACCCGAGAACCGGAAAACGATCTGCTCGCGGCTGACTTCTGATACCGGGGAACACTCGCCCCACCAGCCCGATAAAATAGTCCACTTCCTCATCAGTGCAGCGAGCAGAGTCGGGGTCTGAGATTGGCAGATCGGATGTTCCAATCATCACCTTATCGAACAAAGGGAAGATAAGCACGATCCGCCCGTCTTTATTTTCGAAGAAGAATTCGTGGTCATTGATGGCCTGGCGTAATTCAGGGTTGTCGAGTACCAGATGCGAGCCTTTGGTTGGTCCTACGTACTGCGTAGTCAGGCCCATCATCCGGTTGGTCCTGTCGATCCATGGACCAGCCGCGTTAATGATCAATTTTGGTCTGACAACGAAGTCGGTTCCGCTCACTTCGTCCTGCAATGTTACTGAGCCATCTTCCACACCGGTCAGAGTGATGTAATTAATCGAACGGGCATGGTCCCCCTCCTTTTCAGCATCGAGCAAGAGTTCAATTGACAATCGTTCGGGGGATAATATGATTCCGTCATAATAGGTTGCCGCGTAGCGGATGTCGGGATTGAGCCGCGGGAACTTCTTGAGCGCTTGGCTGCGGCCGTCGAAAACGTGTCGGGGCACTGCCCTGTTTTTTCCTGTGAAGGCATCATAGAAGATGAGGCCCACTTTGATGATAAGCCCGCCTCGTTCGGAAGGCTTTTCCAGCAAACCGAGGAATTTCAACGGCGCATTAAGTGTGCCGGAGAAGGTTTTAAAAATGGGGATGGTCGTTGGCAGTGGTTTGACCAGGGTAGGTGCATTAAGGATCATGCGGTTTCGTTCCTGCACCGCTTCCCGAACCAGGCGGAATTCTCCATTCTCAAGGTAGCGAATCCCGCCGTGGGCCATGCGCGATGACGCACCCGATGCGCCGGAGCAGAAGTCACCGCGGTCGATAAGCAGGGTGTTCACTCCTTGGAGCGAGAGATCGCGGAAGGTACCGATGCCATTGATCCCTCCTCCAACGATCAGCACTGTGGGAGAATTGGTCTTTAATGAATTGAGAGTATCTTGTCGATCCATGGTTTCATTCCTCTGAATGGAACACTTGTCTGATGGTCAATCATATTTTATTCAACCCAGTCAAAGGTACGCGCCACAGCTTTTTTCCAGGACGCGTACAGGCTTTCGCGTTGTATGTCCGGCATGCTTGGTACCCAATCCCGGTCCTTGCCCCAGTTCAGGCGCAATTCGTCGCAGTTCTTCCAGAAACCAACCGCCAAGCCTGCCGCATACGCTGAGCCTAATGCTGTCGTCTCGGCAACCTTTGGACGGATGACCGGTACACCGAGCAGGTCTGCCTGGAATTGCATCAGGAGTTCGTTGAAAACCATCCCGCCATCCACTTTCAGCGAAGTTAACTTTACACCAGAATCCTTTTCCATGGCGTCCAGCACCTCCCGCGTCTGGTAGGCGGTGGCTTCCAGTACGGCGCGGGCGATGTGTCCTTTGTTTGCATACCGCGTCATGCCCAGGATGGCGCCGCGTGCATCCGAGCGCCAGTACGGGGCAAATAACCCGGAGAAAGCCGGGACAAAGTACACCCCGCCGTTGTCTTCCACTGACTCCGCCAGGTTTTCCACATCGGAAGATTTTTCGATTATTCCCAAATTATCCCGTAGCCATTGGACGAGCGCCCCAGCAATGGCAATGGATCCTTCGAGCGCATAAATGGCTGGCTGGTTTCCGATCTTGTATCCCAGGGTGGTCAGGAGTCCATTTTTAGAGAGGATAGGTTTCTCCCCTGTGTTCATGAGCATGAAACACCCTGTCCCATAGGTATTCTTGGCTTCCCCGGGAGTGAAGCAAGTTTGACCGAAAAGCGCTGCTTGCTGGTCGCCCAGGTCGCCTCCCAAAGGGACTCCTCCCAGCCCGCCTCTGGCATTTCCATATATTTCTGAGGATGAACAGATCTTAGGCAGCATCACCCGCGGAATGCCCATGATTCTTAGAATCTCTTCATCCCAATCCAGCGAGTTAAGGTCCATTAATAATGTCCGCGACGCATTGGTTACATCGGTAACATGTTCGCCGGTCATGTTCCAAAGCAGCCAGGAATCGATATTGCCAAAGAGTAGCTCACCCTTTTCAGCCCGTTGCTGGGTCCCGGGAATGTGATCCAAAATCCATCGAATTTTCGGACCTGAGAAATAAGTCGCCAGCGGTAGCCCCGTCGTTGCTCTGAAGCGATCCTGCCCTCCATCATTTGCCAGTTGGTTGCAAATGGTGTCTGTTCGGGTATCCTGCCAGACAATGGCGTTGTAAACAGGTCTCCCTGTCGTCGCGCTCCCAAACGACGGTTGTCTCGCGTTGGTTTGTAATTCCAATGGCGGCAATTTCAGGCACCATCACACCAGATTTCTCCAAGGCACCCCGTATAACTCTTTGAGTACTCTCCCATATTTCCAGGGCGTCATGTTCCACCCAACCGGGTTTTGGGTATATCTGTTCGTGTTCCTTTTGATCTGCCGCCACAATGGTCCCGGTGTGATCGAATAGGATGCAGCGGGTGCTTGTGGTTCCCTGGTCAATGGCAGCTACAAATTTCGGCATCCTTCACTCCCTGAATCAATTTTTTAATGAGAGTACCGATGGCGGAGATGTTTCCCTGGTTTGTCTTGCAAGCTATTTGTTTTGCCAGGTACGGGTTCCCAATAAAAAAGCCTTGCCGGACATGACTTTTTTCCCAGCCGGTTGTACTTCTTCCAGGATAAGTATTCCATCTCCTGTCTCAATCGCGGCAGTTCCTTCAACGTCGATCCTGGTATTCGGCTTTGTCTTTTTTCCGGTTCTGACACTGGCTTTTAAGACTTTTATCGGTGCTCCATTCCAGGCAAAAAAAGCTCCGGGCCATGGATGCATGGCACGCACGCGCCGTTCCAACTCCGCTGCCGGCTTGGTGAAATCCAGCAGGCCGTCTTCCTTTTTGAGCATGGGGGAAGAAGTCGCGCCTTCCTGGTGCTGAGGCTGGGGGATAAGGTTTCCATTTAAATATCCGGGTATTGTCTCTATCAAAAGATCTGCGCCAGGCGCAGCCAATTTCTCGAACATCGATCCACCAGTGTCGTTTTCAGCGATCGGCACTGCTCGTTGACTTAGGATCGGGCCGGTGTCTATGCCTGGGTCCATCTTCATGATAGTTATTCCGGTCTCATGATCTCCCGCCAGGATGGCTGCCTGGATCGGTGCTGCGCCTCTCCAGCGCGGCAGCAGCGACCCATGGACATTTAAACATCCGTGTTTTGGCAGGTCAAGTACTGCCGGGCGCAGGATCTGCCCAAATGCTGCCACCACGATCAACTCTGGTTCCCATGCCCTGAGTTGGGTCATCACTTCTGGTGTGCTCAGTTTCCCAGGCTGGATGAATGGGATCCCGAGGTTCCGGGAAGCCTCTATTATTGCAGGCGGATGAAGTTTTCCGCCGCGCCCCGCCGGACGATCGGGTTGGCTTACCACACCCACTACCGAATAATGTTTCACCAACGCTTCCAGGGAGGGGACTGAGAAATCCGGGGAACCCATGAATACGATCTGTAATACACGACTTATTTTAATATTCTACTGCCTTTTTTGAAAATTCAAAATCCACCTCGCAGATGAAATTAGATCTTCCTCAATTTGAGCAAATTGGTTGCATTTTGTCCACTTTGGATGTAAAATATTTCCAACGTCTAAACGATATTATCTTTTCAGGAGAAACCAATGACTCAACAACCAATGAATTCCGACCTAACCAGTGATGATAGATTGTGGGCCTTGCTTAGCTGGCTGTTCTGGCCAGTGGCGCTCATTATGTTGCTTATGGATGACAAAAAAGCTCGCCCATTTATTAAGTATAATGCAGTCCTCTCTCTAGCTTTTGCAGTCCCATTATATGTTCTGGGCACCATCACGGTTGGCTGCTTGTTCGTATTAGGTGCCATCTATGCCATTGTGCTAGGCATCCAGTCCTATCAGGGCAAATGGGTTTCTGTTCCATTCCTTTCCGATTTCATCAAGAAGCAAGGTTGGGTTGCGTAATTTCCGCATTGTGGTTATTTGTTAGTCCTTGCAACAATAATACTATAGCCGGTTAATCGAGAAATTCAGGAGGCAATTTATGAATACGGATGTTACCAGTGATGATAAACTTTGGGCTGCATTAGGCTACCCGATATTTATCGTTGCCCTCATCATGCTTTTCGTCGAAGGGAAGAAAGACAGACCTTTCATTAAATTTCATGCCGTCCAGGCTCTTGCCTTAAACGTCGTTGTCTGGGTTGTTGAAATCCTTCTTGCCATCATCTCAGGCGCTCTTGCAGCAGTCACCTTGGGAATTGGTGGTTTGATCGGTTGCATCGGTCCTATTGTCTGGATTATCTTGATCTGGCCGGCAGTCCTTGCCTACCAGGGGAAATATTTTGAAGTCCCGGTAATCACAAAGTTCCTTCGCGACCAGCACTGGATCGCCTAAAAGATCAATTCCTAAATTAGAAGCCCGCCAATCGGTGGGCTTCTTCAGTTTTTTCCGCCGGGTAGGTATGGATTAAATATTCCCAATAATGGTAGGCACGCCAATCAAAAAGAGAAGAAATGAGAATTGGGACGTTATATTTCCTGCTACACCAGGATATATTTTTGCAACCTTTCCGGGTCTGCAACGTAAAATGATTGTACCCATATAATTCAAAGGAGTCTCCCATGCCTGCCATTAAGAAAGTTGATCTTCCTGTCGAACCGGTCATTCCTGTTGTCCCACCGGTTGTATCCCATCTTCCAACGCCAACACCTCAGTCTGCAGTTCCAACTGTTGCCCCTTTCCCTGCCTCGCTGCCCCTCCCTTTAGCTCCCGGTGATGAGCGCACCTGGGGGATGCTCGCTCACTTAAGTACTCTGCTAAACCTGGTGACCGGGTTTGGTGGTCCAATTGCTGCCCTGATTATTTATTTGATCTACAAAGACCGTTCCCGCTATGTCGCCTATCATTCCTTGCAAGCCATGGTTTTCCAGTTGATCTGGTGGTTTGGTGGCGGAGTTTTGATCGGCCTGATGTGGGCGGTCGTAGGTGCCCTTTCTGCGTTGCTCATTGGGATCGTCTTGATTCCCTTGGCAGTGCTCGCTACCCTGCTATTAGCGCTGTTACCGCTCGGTGCGTTGGTCTACGGTGTTGTGGGTGCCATCCAGGTTAACCAGGGTCAGGATTTCAAATACTGGCTGGTGGGCGACTGGGTGCGTGGTACGCTCACAGGTGTGTAACTAAATACCTTCCTTGCCAACCGGCGCGAAACCGCGCCGGTTTTCATATCTATTCTTGCAAATATTTACTTGACTCTCCCCCGCCTTGCTCTTACAATGCACTATACATTAATATGTGAATGGCAGCAGGGAAGAGACTCTCATAAAAGTGACGACTTTAATCAGCTTTATCGCCGAACGTCGCCACAATGGTTCTGAGAGCACCGAAGGGGCAAACCCCGACATCCTAGTCTGGGCGAAACTCTCAGGTAAAAAGGACCCTGTTCCAGTTTCCTCTGAAAAGTCTCCAGCGCTGAAAATCTATCTGCGCGAGGGCACCGGCGGAGCAATCCATTGGCAGGCATTTTAGCCAGGGAGAATCTCACAGGTTGATAACAGAGGGCGCACGTTCTACCCGCGTGTGCCCTTTTTGCTTTCCCAAATTTTGCTTTTCAGGAGCGCAAGGAATGAATATCCCCAACAATCTCATGTTCACCAAAACCGATGAGTGGTTCGACCCCGCCACAGGAGCCATGGGTCTCAGCGACTATGCCCAGGGTCAACTCTCGGATATTGTCTTCGTTGAAATCGTGGTTTCCGCAGGAGAGACGGTTGAACCTGGCAAAGCCATTGCTTCTGTAGAGTCAGTCAAAGCGGCCGCAGAGACGTATGCTTCGGTCCATGGAAAAGTGGTTTCTGTGAACGAAGATCTGAGCGGGAACCCTGAAATTCTCAATACCGACCCGTATGGGAAAGGTTGGATGATCAAGGTGGAAGGCGCAAAAGCCTCCGGGTTGATGGACGCGGCGGCTTACACCAAATATTGTGAAGAACGAGCGCACTAAATTTCTGTTCTATTGAAAGGAGCCATATGACTTATATCCCGCATTCTCCCAAGGAGCGGGATGCGATGCTTTCCACAATTGGCGTAAATAAACTTGAAGACTTATTCAAGGACGTACCCGCCAGGCATCGCTATCCTGAATTGGACTTGCCTCCTGCTCTCTCTGAGATGGAAGCAGCCGCAGAACTTGGCGGCCTGTCCATCGCCAATGAGAATGTCCAAACTGACCTGGTCTCTTTCCTTGGCGCGGGTGCCTACAATCACTATATCCCCGCCGCGCTGGACCACATCCTGCGTCGCGGTGAGTTCTATACTGCTTACACTCCTTACCAGCCTGAAATATCCCAGGGCACCTTGCAGGCCATTTTCGAATATCAGAGCCTGATTTGTGCCCTCACGGGCATGGAAGTCTCGAATGCCTCACACTATGACGGCGCCACGGCGGTGGCTGAGGCTGCCAATATGGCTTTTGCCCAGTTCCGCGGCAAGCGCACTGGGGTGGTCATCTCTCCCACTGTCCATCCACAATATCGTGCCACTATGCGCACATACATTCAGGGTATGGGGATGGAATTGACCGGAGATGATTCCAAGGCCAACCTGGATGCCGGTCCGGAGGCTCTCGAAAAATTGATCAACGAAAACACTGCCCTGGTCATTGTCCAGTATCCGGACTTTTTTGGGCGCGTTTATGATTTTTCCAAACTCATTGAGATAGCCCATGGGAAGGGTGCCCTGGTCTGTGTAACTGCCAACCCAACTGCGCTGGGGTTATTCAAGACACCCGGTGAAATGGGCGCTGATATTGTGGTTGGTGAAGGCCAGCCTCTCGGTATCCCGTTATCATTTGGAGGTCCTTACCTGGGCTTTTTCACCACCCGCAAGCAGTACATCCATAAAATGGCTGGTCGTTTGGTGGGGGAAACGCTTGACAACCGCGGCCAGCGCGCATTCGTACTCACCCTTACTGCCCGGGAGCAGCACATCAAGCGCGAACGTGCCATCTCCAACATTTGCTCCAACCAGGGCTTGATGGCACTGGCTGCAGCGGTGTACCTGTCGCTCTTGGGGCAGACCGGCCTGCGCCAGGTGGCGGAATTGTGCTATCACAAGGCGCACTACGCTGCAGAAAGGATCAGCAAAGTGAAGGGCTATTCACTTTGCTTTGATGCGCCTTTCTTCCATGAGTTTTCTATCTGTTGTCCCAAACCAGTTGCCGAGATAAACGACCACCTTCTCGATCACGGCTTCCTGGGCGGTTACGACCTGGGCCAGGATTACCCAGCGCTGAAGGATCACATGCTGATCGCGGTCACGGAGATGAATACAAGGGATGAAATTGATGGGCTGGTTGACGTTCTGGCGGAGGTGGACCATGACTGAATCTACCATTTATGAACTTTCCTCCCCCGGTCGCACAGGTGTCACTTTCCCCCTCCCCGATGTTCCTCCTGCCAAACTGCCTGAAAACCTGCTCCGCAAGGAGTTGCCTCTTCCCGAGCTCGCAGAGGTGGATGTTGTCCGCCATTTCATCAACCTGTCGAAATATAACTATAGTGTCGACGGAGGCTTTTATCCCCTCGGTTCATGTACGATGAAATACAACCCGAAGATCAATGAAGACACTGCCCGGCTGCCTGGATTCGCTTTCACTCACCCTCTTCAACCGGTCGAGACTGTTCAGGGCAACCTGGCTTTGATGTTTACCTTGCAGGAGTGGTTGAAAGAGATCTCGGGTTTTTCCGCTCTTACCCTTCAGCCCGCTGCTGGTGCGCATGGAGAGTTAACCGGTGTATTGATTATGCGCGCCTACCACCAGGACCGTGGTGATACCAAACGTGTCAAAATGCTCATCCCTGATTCGGCCCATGGCACCAATCCGGCTTCATCAGCCATGAGCAGCCTGCAAGTGGTGCAGATACCATCGGATGTGCGCGGGAATATGGATTTGGTTGCTCTCAGAGCTGCCTGTGACGATACCACGGTTGGTCTGATGCTTACCAACCCGAATACCCTCGGCCTTTTCGACGAAAACCTCGACCAGGTGATTAAGATCGTCCATGACAGCGGTGGCCTGGTTTACGGTGACGGTGCCAATCTAAACGCCTTGCTTGGGATTTTACGTCCCGCTGACGTGGGTTTCGATGTGATGCATTACAACCTGCACAAGACCTTCTCCACCCCCCATGGCGGCGGTGGACCAGGGTCTGGTCCCGTGGGCGTTACTGGAAAGCTGGCGGATTTCCTCCCCGGTCCTCTGGTGGGTATTGTCGAACCAGGCACAGACGATGAGCCGCCGTTATATGGTTTTATTACCCCGGCGAAATCGATTGGTCGTGTCAAGGCCTTCCATGGTCATTTTGGGATGATGGTGCGCACGTACACCTACATTGCTATGCATGGACCTGACGGGCTGCGTAAGATCTCAGAATACGCCGTTTTGAATGCCAATTACATCAAGGCCCGCCTGAAGGGGGTATATACGGTTCCGTTCGATCGCATATGTATGCACGAGTTCGTGGCAGAAGGACAGTGGGCTGATGCTCCCGGTATCCGGGCCCTGGATGTGGCTAAACGGTTGATGGATTACGACTTCCATCCCCCCACCAATTACTTCCCCCTGATCGTCCATGAAGCGCTGATGATCGAGCCGACCGAGACCGAGAACAAGGCCACCCTGGACGCTTTTGCTGATGCGTTGATTAAAATTGCTGCGGAAGCAAAAACAACCCCCGATCTGCTCCACGAAGCCCCGCATAAGACTCCTTTTGGACGGATGGATGAGGTCAAGGCAGCCCGCGAGTTGGTCTTATGCTGCTGGCTTCCTGAAGACTACAACGCATAGATCCAGAAAATCGCAATCCTGCTGCGAAAGAATAATCGGCTGCGTGGATTTGAGGTTTGATCCCGGAAGGTAATGTTTAGAAAAATACTAAATCAGGGCGACCAAAGGGTCGCCCTGATGGTTTCAACTCGTTGTTTTTCTTTCTTTTCGTTGCTGGCGGTTTAACCCTGCTTGGAACGTGAGCCCGACCACGAACAGGATGATCCCCACAATGATTGCCGTCATTCCAGCCAGCTTAAATCCTTCTACGATCAGCAGCGCGCCCGCTCCGGAAGAAAGGATGATCAACGCCCATTCGAAGATGGCATAGATCAGGATGACCCCTATGATCCCCCCCAGCAGGAGGATAAGCCACTCATAACTTTTCACCTGTGTCCCCAATAAGGGAATTAGACGCGATGCGATGAACACCCCTGCCAGGAAACCCGCCGCACCGATCATCACCTTCTGGAAGAAATATGCCAGCAATGCGCCGATCAATCCAACACCCACCCCGATTAATATTGCCATCCACTCTGGTGTGACCGTGAGGTATCTGGATGCCAGTTCAAATCCGGCGTAAAAACCCGAAGCAGCCACGAACAACCAGAAGATTTTCCTTCCAAGACTGAGTAATAGAACACCGCCTAGAATATTAATGATGGACATCGCATTTTCCTCGATTCTCACTGCCATCAGTACTAATAACTGATTAGCGCAACTGCGACCCAGATCACCTGGGTCATGCTAACCCCAAACCTGATATATTTACGTGCAAGTTGGGAATCAATCCGGTGATGATCAGATAAACGCCGCGAAAAGGAAGGTCACCCTTTCAATGCTTTTTTCACCTGCACGCTCTAATGACTACATATTATTATAATGTTGTTTTCCTGGGGCACGGGAATAAAAAGAACAGTGAAATCTACCATTATTTTACATTGCCATTTTATCAATATGTTTAAATCTAACTAAAAAGTGAACTTCCCCGGAGCATCAGATTTTGTCCTCATCCGTCGGAGCAACTTAATTGCCGCAGGAACGATCCCTGATTTTATTGCTGTATAATGGCTTGACCCATGCACGAACTAGCTGTTACTGAAAGTCTGCTCGAAATTGCCATTCGCCACGCCCAGGCACAGAATGCTCAGCGTATCACGGATCTGTACCTGGTTATTGGGCAGTGGTCGTCCATCGTGGATGATTCAGTTCAATTTTATTGGGATATCATCAGCGAAGGAACCATCGCCAAAGGCGCTACCTTGCATTTCAACCGTGTACCGGTCGTGCTCATCTGCCAGGATTGTGGAAGCGAGTATCATCCCACTGGTGAGGAGTTTACCTGTCCCCAGTGCGGTGGGACGAATGCCAGGGTAAAGTCTGGTGATGAATTCCGCCTGGAAGCCATTGATGTGGATGAATGACCAATTCCACCTCGAAAAGATTTTTAGCAGATTATTGGAGAAAGATACATGCCTCAGCGCATTCCAGTCGTAGAAAAGATCCTGTCAGCCAATGACCGTTTAGCCCTTGAGAATCAATCCCGTTTTGATGCTGCGGGGGTCTATGCCATTAACGTGATGGCCAGTCCGGGAGCAGGTAAAACCTCCCTCGTTGAGCAGACCATCAAGGGTCTGCAGGGCCGCCTGCGCGTTGGAATGATCAATGGCGATATTGCCACCTCCTTTGATGCCGATCGCGCCCAGGCTGCCGGGGCAGTGGCAATCCAGATTAATACTGGCGGTGACTGTCATTTGGACGCCGTCATGGTCCAGTCAGCGATTTCCCAGCTCGACCTCGATTCTTTGGATTTGATGATCATCGAAAACGTTGGTAACCTGGTTTGCCCGGCAGACTTCAGGCTGGGCACCCACATTAGTCTGCTGGTAGCCTCCATCCCTGAAGGGGACGATAAGCCTTACAAGTACCCGGGTATGTATCGTGGCGTGAACGCGGTGATTATCAACAAGATCGACCTGCTGCCCTATGTGCCCTTCCGCATGGACTTCTTCAAGAAGGGCATCGAAGTTCTCAATCCTGGGGTGACCCAGTTCGAGCTCTCCTGTCGTACGGGGGAGGGGCTCACTGACTGGTTGGCCTGGTTGGAGCAGCGTGTAAAGGAATTTAAAGTCAGTCAACATTAGTGTAGGTGGTGAATTCTTAATGTAGTTGGTTGGGTTTTTACCCAAATCTGGTAGTTTCCAGTTTTTGCGATCTGCCTTTTGATTAAGGGGGGACATGTATTTCTATTTATATTTACCCCCAGATAAGGATATCAGACTAATGGGACTTGATATATCCACTAAATTCTGCTATACTCCCATTCTCCAACATTGTTTTTTTCGAACCTCAAAGTAAACTCATCGCAACCATTGTTACATGGCCTTGTAGGTGAAAGATTATGCTCCAGAAAATCCTTTCAGAACACATGTACTTGGGTGATTATGGGTGGCATACTGGTCGGTTTCACTTCTCTTTTGGGGATTATGACGATCCTGGAAATACCCATTTTGGAGAGTTGATTGCATTTAATGATTTTGTGGTAAAACCAGGTTTCGGGTTTGAAACCCACCCCCATAGGGAAATTGAGATCGTTTCTTATTGTTTGAAAGGGGAATTAACCCACGTGGACAGCATGGGGAATAGGAATACGATCAAGCGGGGTGACATGCAATATGCTTGTGCAGGTTCCGGGATAACCCATAGCGAAACGAACAGGTCGCCTGTCGATTCCTTGCGATTTATCCAGATCTGGATCCGGCCGAATGCAAAAAAATTACAGCCTCGCTATCTTTCAAACCACTATACCAGGAGGGATCGTCTCAATCGCCTTTTGCATATCGCCTCAGGGAATGTAAAGGATGACGTGGTCTTGGTCAACCAGGACACCAACATTTTCGTATCGGAGATACAGGCTGGCAGGGAGGTGACGTCTGGTTTGCATCCTGCTCATCTGTATTACCTTGTCTGCCTGGAAGGCTCACTTGATTTAAATGACCTTATCCTTCAGGAAGGTGATGCGGTTAAAATTAGGGCTGAATCCTCGATGATAATGACAGCTGTCGAAGATTGTCATTTGATCATTGTCGAATCTGCTGCTGGAAATTGAATCACCCTCTACAGTATTGAATTATTTTGGAATTGTTGATTCTTGTGGAATTAATTGGGAAAGTCATACATAAACCCAAGGTATATTCTAAAAGGATGTCTCCTAAAATTATGCAGACAGATATGCTGGACCTCTTTTCGGCTTCTATACCCCCTGCAGAGAATGCTGTCGAACAGGATGTGAAGAAGTATATTCTCTGGCAGGGGGGGCAGGTCGGAAAGGATTTCATTCCTGATGCCTCGGATGATGTCGCTATCCGTACCTATCTGCTTGATTGTCACATCCAGGGGACAACTGATCCCGTTTTAAATAGGATCAGGTCTTCCCTCAAATATTTCTATACCTGGCTAAAACTCAACGATCATATTGATGAAAACCCTTTTAATAAATTCAATTTAAAATGGCCTTTGATCACCCAAAAGCATATTCAGACTCGGCATGAGGCTTTTGCAGGACCCTCCGCTGACCAGGAGTTGGCTCGCTTGCGCGCCCTCAATCGCCTCGGCAGAGTCTACCAATCGGGCGGTTGATGTTCGCTCTATGTTGAACATTGCATTGGACACCCTGTTGGAAGAAATGTCTTTGGGAACCGCCTGGATTTCCCTCAAATTGAGCAGCGGGTTTATTGATCAGTCCAACCAGGAACCTCCTGTGCACGGATATGTTCTGGCTGCCTCACATCATTTACCTCCCAGCTTGGAACAGTCCGACCGTTTGTACCTCCGACAACCCCCGGCATGTAACTGCCAGAAATTGTTGAACAGCGGCAGGTTAAAACGCGGCGTAAATATTGTGGAATGCAGCAGGTTGCAGGAAGCTGCCAAAACGAGCCGCGAGACCAATGACTTGATGTTTCATGCCAGTGTTCCCATCATCTGCAATGATCAGTCGATTGGGGTCATGAATGTTGCAGCCGAAGATTGGCGCTTGCTTTCTGCCTCCGACCTTGAATTTCTCACCGCTGGTGCCAGGCAGATTGGCGGCGCACTGGAACGGGCTCGCTTGTATGACCAGATCCACACGAAGCATACCCACCTGGATCACGAACTCACGATGGCTCGCAAGGTGCAGGTCAGCTTGCTGCCCGAAAATATGCCAAGGATTCCGGGTTATTCTTTGGCGGCTTTCTGGAAACCTGCATATGAGACCTCCGGGGATTATTACAATATCTTCAAATTGCCTGGTGGTCGCTGGGGTTTCATTATTGCGGATGTAAGCGACAAGGGTGCCCCGGCTGCCCTTTATATGGCCCTTTTACATGGGCTGATCCGCGATCGCGTGGAACTCCGAAACCTCCCCCGCAGCTTTGCTGGCACAGTTAAACAAAGCAATTTATAACCTGGATATTAAAACGAATTTTGTGACATCTTTTTATGCGATCCTGGATCCAGAAAATTCAATTTTAATATATTCTCTTGCTGGGCATCCACCACCGCTGTTGCGCAGGGTCTCCGGACAAGTGGAAATCCTAGAAGGCAAAGGTGTAGCCTTGGGGATTATTCCGGATGCTCAATATACTGATAAGGAAATATCCCTTGCACCTGGTGAAACCCTTGTGACTTTTACGGATGGGATGACAGATGCGAATAACCCGGCAAGTGAATTGTTTGAATTGGAGCACTTAATAACTGTTGTCGCCTTGGCTCCCGCCTCTGGCAATGGAATGATGAAATATCTCAAAAACTCGCTGGAAGCCTGGGTTAAAGAAGCTCCTAATTACGACGATGTTACCCTGCTTGTCATAGGTCGGAAATAACCACCCGCTTTGATCCTTGGGGGCTTTTCCTTGGTCTAAATAAATAATAACCGCAGGCTCCACCTAAGAGACCTGCGGTCTTTTTTTTAAATTAGGTTCTAATGATGTTCGTGCTTTTCAGCTTCCTCTGCTTCGCTCTTGGTCTTGTGGATTGTACCTTCCGGATGGTTCGGCGGCGAATAGACTGTGTATAGTTTTAATTGCTCCGTCTTTGATGTGTTGATCACATTATGGAAGATACCAGCCGGTACGATCACTGCATCGCTCTCGTGGACAATGTGTTCTTCCTTTCCGCCAAAGATGAACTTTGCTTCACCGTGCTCAATACGGAAGAACTGGTCCGACGTTCGCGTGAACCTCATTGCCGATTTCTTCACCCGGTAACAGGCACATCACCACCAGCTGAGCGTGTTTGCCAGTGTACAAAACTTCCCGGAAATAATTATTCTTTAGGGTTGCCTTTTCGATATTCCCAACGAAACCGGTCATCGCTTTTACCTCCTTGGTTGGTTAGCAAATCAGGAAAAAACCATTAAAAATATTGTAGCACAAAGCTGGGTTTGATATTTCTCCAAATTTTGAACATTCTCCTTCCTTGCGATCTATTGATGGCGCAGAAATTTCAATGGTTTCTTTAATCGCGAAATTGTCCCACTTTTTTGCACCACGCTGATCGAGCCGTCAATTTCCAGCACTGCCATCTCCACCTCGCCGATCGCAGATACCCCGTGTTCACGGATTGCTGCGATTAGTGATTCCTCATCTATGCCTTCCTTGCGCATATGTTCCGTGATGATCTCACCGTGTAATACCAGCAGGGTGGGGGTGCCTTCCACCAGGTGACGCAGCCGTGGCCATCTTATGCTTAATCGGGCAACAGCTATGTTTACAAGCAGCAGCACCAGCACAGCAATGATTCCTCCCACCAGGGAGGTATCCGGTCCAACCATCGCGTTTTGCACCGCATTGGATATTAATAGAAGGACAACCAGGTCAAAGACCGTCATTTGACCGATCTCGCGCTTGCCCGACAGGCGTAATCCTGCCAAAATGACGATGTAAATGATAAACGTTCGGGCAGCAATTCCAAGGGCAGAACTAATAGTCAAATTAAACATTTTCCTGTTCACCTGTCCTGTCATATGAATTTTCTGGAGAATGGTTTCGACTCATCACCTGTCAAATTCAATTATCGCGCTGTTTCCTTCATCAGTACCGAATAATATTTATACTTGTTGGACTTGATTCTCCCAACTCGGGATCCATGTCTTAGTTATTTGGGAAACGGCATCCGCCTACGGTCATGAGTTGAATATGATAAACTTGGCCTCTGTATTCATCCCATTAGGAGTAATCTTCAATTATGTGTGGAATTTTTGGTATTGTGACCAAAGAAGAACAACCCCTTGGTCCCATTCTTATCGATGCTGCCCGCCGGCTCACGTATCGTGGCTATGATTCGGTCGGTGCCGCCACCCTCAACGGTTCCAGAATTGACCTGCGCAAGGACACCGGCCGAGTGGAAGATGTCGCTGTCAAATATAACTTTGCCGAAATGACCGGTCAGCGCGGCATCACCCAGTTGCGTTGGGCCACATTTGGTGAACCCTCGCAAGTCAATTCCCAGCCCCATCTCGATTCGGATGGCGACATGGTGGGGGCGCATAATGGCAACGTGGTCAACAATGTTGAATTGCGCCAGCAGTTCATCACCGAGGGCTTAACCGTTCGCTCCCAAAATGACGGAGAATCCTGTGTCCATGCCGTGGAACGTTACATTAACAAGGGCTACGACTTCATTGACGCCATTCGCCTTGCTTATGGTGACCTGCAGGGAGATTATGCCTTTGTCATCGGACGCACCAATGACGACAAGCTGTATGCTATTAAAAAAGGCTCCGGGCTGGTGGTCGGCATTGGCGAGGGCTTCACGTGTCTCTCCTCGGATCTCCCGTCTATCCTTCCCCTAACCCGGAAGATAGTGCGTATCCAGGATGGGGAGATCATCACTCTCTGTTCTGATCGGATTGAATTACGCTCTGTGAAGGACGGCAGCCTCATTTTTCGCGAGCCCGAAATGGTAACCGAGACGATGGATGCCGTTCAAAAAGGAGGCTACCCTCACTTCATGCTCAAGGAGATCCATGAACAACCTCAGGTGGCGCGGGAGCTCCTGCACTTGTTGGATGGCAGCCCTGATGTTAAGAACGTTCTCGAAAAGATGAGGACAGCCCGTCAGTTGTATTTTGTTGGCTGCGGTACGAGTTACCATGCATGTCTGGCTGGAGCGGTTTACTTTGCCCGGATTGCCGGACGGGCTGTCATACCGGTCCTGGCTCCCCAGTTTGTTGCGCAGTACACTCCCGCCGTCAATTACGAAGATGTGGGTCTGTTCGTAAGTCAAAGTGGGGAAACCAAGGATGTCCTTAATGCCCTGCAGTGCGCCGAAGAAAAGGGGATGACAGCATTCGGGCTGGCTAATGTTATCGGATCCACCCTGACGAAGGCTACCGCCTGTACCCTCCCGTTATGCTGCGGGTACGAAATTTCTGTCCCAGCCACTAAGACGTTTACTAACCAGGTGGTCACCTTCTTGTACCTTGCTTACCGCCTTGCTGGACGCGATACCGCAGAATTGGGGCTCATCCCCGACCTGATGGAAAAGACCCTGAAAATGGTTGCTCCACAGGTGGAAGCCATTGCACCCGCGGTCAATGCCTGGAATGATTTGTACTGCCTGGGGTATGGCGCTACCTATGCAATAGCGCTGGAAGGTGCCCTCAAGCTCAAGGAGATCACCTATGCCCATTGCGAAGGGATGCTATCCACTGAGTTCAAGCACGGTCCTCTTTCGGCGGTGACAGAAGGTTTCCCGATCCTGTTCGCTGCCGGACCGCAGGACGTGTCCCTTATTGTCAGCGGTATCAACGAAGTTACCTGTCGCGGTGCGCGTGCAATTGCCATCGGTGAAGAAGATGCGCGCTTGCGTGCCAATGCCAGCGACCTGATTGTCCTCCCGAAATCTACGCCTGAGATTGCTTCCCTGCTCGCAGTCCTGCCCCTGCAATTGCTGTCGTACCATATGAGCGTTATGCGCGGCTACGATCCCGACTTCCCCCGCAACCTCTCCAAGACCCTCACTGTGGATTAGACTATGTTACGTTTTGGGATTAATGAGCTTGCCATCATTTGTGCGCTTTGTGGCGTGCTGGTCTTCCTGCCATTGGCCATTGTCCTGGCTGGAAGGTGGCGCAAGTAATTTCCCTATTATGCTCAAGTACACGCCCCATTCTAGCGGGAAGGATTCCCACCCTCGCCTGAATGTACTAGGAACAGTGCTCCTCAACCCATTGGGGCAGTGGATGGACCGGGGAATTTATGGAAATATCGAGACTTGCGCTGAATATTCGTTAACCGCAAAACTCCCTGGCAGCTGCCAGGTAAAGGCCCGCACACGTCCTTACGCTGGTGAGGTCCACCCATTCTTCGTCTGCGTGTGCCCCACTTCCTGATGGCCCAAGTAACACGGATGGTATCCCCGCCTCCGAAAGCAAGGCTGCATCTGTCCAGAATTGAACCCCGGCGATCGGGAGAGGTCTTTTCAGAACTTTCCCGGCTGCCACTTGGACTGCTCCCACAATTCCGGAATCTCCGGGAGTCTCCAGTGGCGCGCGGTCTAGGCCTCGCCGTACGATTGCCCGGAAGGAGGCATCCGAATGCTGGATTTCCTCGACAAGTTCCATTACCTCGTCCTCAACCATTTCTGGAGTTTCCCCAGGGATCGTGCGCCTTTCGATCGACAACACGCATCGGTCTGGGTAGGTGGATAGCTCCCTTCCTCCTGTGATCAGCGAAGCATGGAGCGAGCCGCTACCTAGCAGGGGGTGGCTGGGTTTGGATCGCAGAATATGATCAAGTTTTTCCAATTCAACCAGCACCCTCCCCATTTTGGCAATTGCATCCACCCCCAGATCAGGCCGCGAACCGTGAGCAGCACGCCCGGTTGTCTCCACCTCAAGCCAGACAAAGCCCCGGTGGGCACAGATTAATTGCAGTTCGGTGAACTCCGCCACGATGGCGCCGTCAGCCTTGAATCGTTTTGCCAGGTCCTGTGTTCCCGAGGCTCGCATATTCCTCGTCAATGACCGCCGTAAAAACCACGTCTCCCCGCAAGTTAAGTTTCTGCACACCTGCCAACGCCCACATGCATGCAGCCAGGCCACCCTTCATATCATACGCACCCCTGCCGTACAAGCGCCCACCTTTAATAACTGGTTCATGAGGCTTCAGCATCCCCCCCGCCCCGACCGTGTCCATGTGCCCGTTGATCAGTAATGTTTTCCCGCCACCAGTTCCACGCACCCTCGCCACCACATTGGGTCGTCCTGGCGCAGACTCGATTAACTGCACCCCTATCCCAGCTTGCCCAAGCCAATTGGCAATGTATTGGGCAATATTAACTTCCCCGGCTGCTGTGGGGTCGAGTCCGGGGTTGATCGAGTTGATCGCGACCAGGTCGCTGAGAAGTTGATCGATTTCATCCATGATTCGAAGTATATCCGAAATCAATATCAATGGAAGGCGAAGCTGATAGTCCAGGGATATGTCTCGACCCATCGAAAGATCATGAGTGGCTCTTCGAAAATAATCCAATAGCTTTTTGTTGGGTCTCTGTTATATTTTGGAGAATTATCGTTTTTAAAAAGAACAATGCCATCATTCTCTTGACAAAGTCGGGGGAATCCTATATAATATAGACAGGTTTGTATCATAGACCAGTCTATAAAGGAAGTTTAATATGTCTGATAATTTCAGGAACTCCCAATTGCGCACCTTCCAGTATTTTTATGTGGATGGCTCTTTCGAATTTGGCTTCGGTCTTCTGTGCTTGATCCTGGCAGCCTTCTTTTATGCAGAAACCCACGTCCAGGGTTGGTTGTCGGCTGTGGTTGACAGTTCCCTCGTTTTAGTCCTGATTGGAGGCGCTTGGCTGATTAACCGTCTGATAAAACTTCTCAAGGAGCGTATCACCTGGCCGCGTACCGGATATGTGACATATAACCGGCGGGAAGGAAGCAATCGAGGTTTGCGCCTTGTCTTGGGATTGGTGATTGGCGGGCTGGTGGCAGCCCTGGCCTCATTACTTGCAACATCTCCGAATATTCGCATTTCAATGCTTCCGTTGCTCTCGGGTCTCCTATTGGGGCTGGTATTAATGGGTTTTGCATGGCGCACGTCCATTCCTCGCTTTTATTTACTCTCATTTCTGAGCGCAGTGTTGGGAGTGATCCTGGCATATGGCAGGCTGGAGGATATCGTTGCCTTGGCGTATTATTACCTTGTTTTTGGCATGGTGCTTTTCGCCACCGGGGCATGCGTTCTCCGTGCATACTTGCATCAAAACCCGGCTGCTCAGGACGATATAAAATGAAAGGTAATATTTTCCCAGGTCGTTCTTTGATCCCTAGCGAGGCACCTGATGTGCGCTGAAACGCGTTCCCTTGCAGATGTCGATCGCCTTATCCATGAGCCGTCCCGCAGTGTCATTCTGGCAGTCCTGGCTGTCGTGGACAGTGCTGATTTTATATATCTTCAGCACGAAGCCCGGTTGACAAAGGGAAATCTCTCGGTGCACCTGTCAAAATTGGAGGAAGCCGGCTACGTTAATATCGAGAAGACGTATCGTGGTAAGATACCGCTGACCCTTTGTCGAATTACCAGGGCAGGCCGCCAGGCCTTTGATAACTATCGCAACCAGCTAAAAATATTTGTTGAGAATACCAAGGAGTAGTTCATGCCTGCAGTTGACCTTTCCCATATTACTAAATCCTTTGGCCCTGTAAAAGCGGTGGACGACGTCTCGTTTAGCGTCGAAAAAGGAGAAATATTTGGTTTGCTCGGCCCAAATGGCGCCGGAAAGACCACTTCGTTGCGCGTTCTTCTTGACATCTTCAAGCCCGAATCCGGGACCGTCTCCATCCTAGGCGGGCCGATGAATGAATCAAAAAAAGACCGCATCGGCTACATGCCCGAGGAGCGCGGCCTTTATCAGGATATCCCCCTTGACCGCTGCCTGACTTACCTGGGTTCGCTGAAGGGACTTAGCCCTGCAGATGTAAAGCAGCGTTCGGCTGGTTACCTCGAGCGCTTCGACCTGGCTGCCTTCAAAACGAAAAAAGTGAAGGAACTGAGCAAGGGGATGCAGCAAAAAGCCCAGGTTATTGCCACCCTGTTACACCAGCCTGAACTGCTGATTGTTGATGAACCCTTTGGCGGTCTAGACCCGGTGAACACCCAGATGGTGAAGGATCTGCTTCTTGAACAGCACAACCAGGGAGTTACCATCATCCTGTGCTCTCACCAGATGCACCAGGTGGAAGAATTGTGCGACCGGATCGTTCTGATCGATCATGGCAGGGTCATGCTCTATGGCGCCCTTCAAGATATCCGTCGCCAGTTTTCGGGGCACGCCGTCACGGTCCGCACTTCTGATAAGATCCCTGCCTTGCAGGGGGTCGAGCGGATAGACACTCTAAACGGGACCGTATAAACTACATCTCGCTCCTGGGACAGTTCCACAGGATGTATTACGTGCCTTGGTCGCGCAGAATGTCAATCTGGAGCAATTTGAAATGTCCATGCCCACTCTGGACGAAATATTTATCCGGGTGGTACAGGGTCAGGGAGCTCCAGCATGAAAAAGCTCTGGAAAGTAGCCTGGCACGAATACAGGCGTCACGTTTTCAACCGCCGATTTGTGCTTGTAAGTTTGTTGAGTGTCCCACTGGTAATTTTGGTGATCTTTGGTTTGATTTTCCTGATTATTTCACTGGATACCAATACCACCCCGCTGGGATATGTGGACTATTCCGGATTGTTGTCGAACCCCGTGTCTGCTCCTGCTCCGGAACCACCCGACAAACCAGTGGAGATCCGTCCATTTTCATCCGAGGCTGCCGCACAAACTGCTTTGGAGTCTGGTCAAATCCAGGCCTACTACGTGCTCCCGGTTGACTATTTGACCACCGGCACCTTGAGTGTCATTCATATGGGTGCAATAAAAACTCCTGCACGCCTTCAGTTCTACAACTTCATGTCAGCCAACCTTCTCAGGAATATAGATCCGGTCATAGCCAATCGTCTCGTAAAAGGTTCGGAGATCATCGTTCAATCTCCGGACGGGAGCCGCAGCATTTCAAGCAAAAACTGGTTCAATGTGATTATTCCGATGGTCGCAGGGATTGCGTTCATCATCGCCATGTTTTCAACTGGCGGCTACTTGATGCAGGCAGTGGTCGAGGAGAAGGAAAACCGCACGATGGAGGTGATCATCACTTCAGTTTCTCCAAACCAGTTTATGGCCGGGAAGATCATTGGGGATACCGCCATCGGGTTATCTCAAATTTTCCTTTGGATGGTTTTCATCGTCGTGCCCGTCCTTGTCTTGCGTGATAAGGTCACCTTTCTGCAAGGCATCCAGATCGCTCCGCAAACCATGCTCCTGTCTGTTTTCGTTATGCTCCCTGCCTTCATTTTGGTTTCAGCCTTGATGGCTGCCATCGGCGCAACGGTTTCCGAAGCTCGTGAAGGTCAGCAGATGGTGGGGATGATCAGCCTGCCCATTTGGATTCCGTACATGTTGACAGGTGCGCTGATGAGCAGCCCCAACTCGCCGCTGGCGGTTGGCCTGAGCCTGTTCCCGCTCACAGCTCCGCTGACAATGCTGATCCGCGACGGTCTGACCATCCTTCCCACCTGGCAGGTCGCCCTATCTGGGGGCATCCAGGTGGTATGCGCAGTCGCAGCCATTTGGCTGGCCGGTCGTGCGTTTCGGATGGGTATGCTGCGTTATGGGAAACGCCTGAAATGGCGGGAGGTCTTTGCCAGGAATTAGCTGGGTCCATTCCATTCTTTTTATTGGAATGTCCTGCTTGGCTCACCGATTAAACCATTTTGATGGCCAGCGAACACCTGCCTCTTGAAAGGGAGAGCGATTCTCAACCTTTGACTTGAATTTGGAAAACCAAACCCATGAAAAAGATCATTCTGGTTCTTAAAAACGAAATTATCACCCTGGTCAGTCGCCCATCCTTCTGGCTGGCTTTACTCGGTCTCCCGCTAGTAGGAGCACTGATTTTTGCAGGTGTTGGAGCCATCAATAAATCTGCCAGCGCATCCCAGACGGTAAGCCAGGTATTATCCGGGCAGCAGGACAAGCGTCCAGAAGGCTACGTGGATCTTGGCGGGATCATCCACACCATCCCCGAGAGTGTCCCATCCAACGCATTCATTGCGTATCCTGACGAAACCTCCGCCCGCAAGGCTCTTGCCGCTGGTGAGATTTCCGCCCTGTATATTGTGCCCGTTGATTACATCCAAAATGGAAAGATCACATACATTCGACCTGATTTCAACCCGCTGGCCTCCAACAACAGTCAATCTAATTTATTCACCTGGGTGGTGCAGGTTAACCTGGCAGGGGGGGACCCACTTTTTGCGAATCTGATCAATGGTCCGTTGAAAGTGGATGACGTATCGCTGGCCACCGTTGCGTCTCCTGATGAAAATAACCCGCTGGCATTGTGGACGCCCTACATCATCACCATAATTTTCTACATGCTCATTGTTGGGTCAGCAACATTACTGCTCAGCAACATTTCCAAGGAAAAGGAAAACCGGGTCATCGAAGTGCTGCTCACTTCGCTTACATCGCGCCAGTTGCTCACAGGGAAGATCCTGGGTCTTGGAATTGTTGGGCTCGGGCAGACATTATTCTGGTTCGGCACTAGTTATATCCTCCTCAATTTAAGCGGTCAGACATTAAAACTCCCTTCTTCCATCCATTTACCCGTTTCATTTCTTCTCTGGGGGCTGGTTTTCTTTCTCCTGGGGTATGCTGTGTATGCCAGTCTGATGGCGGGTCTGGGCGCATTGGCTCCCAACCTGCGCGAAGCCTCCCAGGCAACTTTTGTGATTACCTTGCCGTTGATGATTCCGCTATTTCTAAGCAGCAGTGTCTTCATGCAGGCTCCCAATGGGACGATCGCTGTTGTCCTGAGCCTGTTTCCGCTCTCTGCGCCTGTGGCGATGATGGCGCGCCTCTCGGCAGGCGGGGTGGTATGGTGGCATCCCTGGCTGGCTGTTGTTTTGTTGGCTGTCACGATCGTACTGGTCATCCGCGCAGTGGCAGGGATGTTCCGTGCCCAGGCGCTGCTTTCAGGACAAGGGTTTAAATTTAAAGAATACTTCCGGGCATTGGCGGGAAAATGGTGAGCAAACTGGAGTACTGAAAAGCCCCGCTGGTTTTAGTTATCCCCTAATGCGAAGGAAGAAAAGGACCTCCGAAGCTGAAATAAAGTTTTTTGTCGAGCACATTCCGAAACCAAAAGGAACGACCAGAATGCTGGTCGTTCCTTTTTTTCTAAATCAACGTGGTTTTCTGGGGATTATTTGGACAGGGATAGATCCATTTGATAATTAACCGGATCCTTGCTGGTCCAGGTCAGATTATCCCCATACGTGATTTTGTAACCATCCATGTAGACCACAATGGTGTAACCAACATCAAGGGCCAATTTATCGGGTAGGCTGTAATTTCCATTATCATCAGCCTTGGCGTAGGTGAAGATATCGGTATTGGCAAACCCATTGGCTTTCCACTGCTCGAAAGTGGTGCCGGAATTCAGCACATAGATTTCAGCACCCGGCAGAGGATTCTTGCTGTCTGCATCCGTGACTTGACCGGATACGGTTACAACACCCTGGCCTGCAGGTGGGAGGGCGCCGTTCGACTCGCCTCCAACAAGAACATCCGATTGGGTCATCAGGCTCAGGTTCGTGCCTGCATAAAGTTCGATGTGGTAATTTCCTTCCGGCATCCCCGACTGGCTGTTGAATAGGCATGTGAAGGTATTGCCTTGATCACCCGAACTCCAATCATACTGGCTGCTATAAATCTCTTGGCCGTCCACGGTCCATTTTTCCGCCCATGGTTCTCCATCCGTCATCCCGCTGAAACTAAAAGCAGCCGCCATGGCTGTCGTTCCAGATGGATAGCCGGTAACCGGGTCTTTTACCTGGCAGTCTGAACCGCCGGTCGCGCTATACCAGGTGATCGCGCTGAAGGCTTCGCTTCCACCGCCCGTTGTGGTTGTCTGCGAAGGGCCTCCGAAGGGGCTCACATACGCTTGCCCCATTTGGGCAGCCTTGATCAATGGTAGTGCTAAATTCACCGGTCGCAGGCCGTTGATGAACCCGCCGATCGGTATACAGGTATCCCGCGAATCCAACACGCCATCGCCATTGGTATCCTGGACCACGCGGCAATCAGTTACATTTCCTCCGGTTCCTGCCGAAGCACTGGTTGGGACGCCGATAATGAATCCCCCCATATTGGCAGCCAATCCGCCGGAGTTGCCTCCTGCAATGGTGGCATCTGTCTTGATCCAGGCACGGTCACCCAGGCCTTTTTCAGAGGTGAAGCCTGAGACATTACCGGTCGTGAAGGTAATGGTTTCTCCTCCTATGCCGGGAAATCCAAAGATCTTAATGCTGTCTCCAACATGCAGCTGATCGGAATTTCCCAATGGAACAAAAGGCAGGTTCAAGCTGTTGGGATTAACATCAGCCCCATCCAGGGTGGTTGTTATTTGGATCACTGCCAGGTCGAGATACCCATCCACTGCCCTGACCTTGGCGAAATACAGGAAGACGGGAGGTTGATCTTCCTTGTCCATCATGCCGATTGCCAGGGCATCCGGTTCACTGCTGGTGTCACCTTGGGATGCAGGGCTGGCTACGTGTGCATTGGTCAGGATCAAACCTGTGGAACTGATGAGAGTCCCAGATCCGGAATAGATTGGAGTTAATTTCCCATTCTCGGTCTGGAGACCATAAATTTGAACAGTTGACTTGATCAACTGGGGGTTGTCCAATGTTTGATCTGTGCTGGAGGTACCCGTGGTTTGGGGGATCGGTGTCGGCTGAACGGTCGGTACCTGGGTGGGAACCGGTTGTACGGGGGTTGGACCGATGCAAGCCAGGATGCTCATTGCCAGGACTGCAGCGACAACCCAAAGACGATTCAAGGTATGAAGCTTCATGTTCATCTCCCTAGAACTTCAAACTGCCCAGGAATCGTTGGAAACGACCCAGGTCAGATGTATAAGCTTTTTCATCAGCCCAATAGGTCACAATTATGGCGTGTCCACCATTCATAAAGAGGTAATCCATTCCCCGGACAATATTGGGGATTTGATTATGAGTAAGATTGGGGTTGGATTCAACATATACGTAATCAATTTCATAGGCTGCCTGGCCGTAAACGGTGACCTGCTGCTGATTCAGCACACGGAAGGCCGTCAGGGCTTGGCCGCGCTCCAGGACCTGCATGCTCGCAACCTGGTCCACTGTGGCACCCGTTGCTACCGGGATATTTTGGATGGTATAGGTGGTTCCAAAACCACTTGATTGTGGATCGGTGACATGCAGGATGATATTTCCTTGAACACCGGAGGTCAACCACCCCTGAGGGGTCTGGGCTGATATTCCAGCACTGGAAAATGCCACGCCTCGGTTCTGCACACTGTTTTTGAACAACATGCCTGCCAGCAGGGCAATTAAGGTTACAGCGATCACAGCCCAATCAGAAAGCCGGGCATCCGTGGATGCGTTATTGGAAGATACGGTTGATGCATTCATATCGGCCTCCTATTTCTCTGCCAGTGCTGTACGGATATTGCGGCGGATGAGCCACAGGATCATCCCCAGGGTAAGGATGGCAACCACTGCTGCCAGTACGAGACCCAACCAGGGGTTGGAAGAAGCGCTGGTCAGGCTGATTCCCCTCTGGACGAGAAGGCCGCGCAGCCAGTTGAACAGTCCGTTGCCAACTGCTGCCAGGGTTAACCCTAGGGTCATCCACCACCATGGCTTACGTTCAAATTTGGCGCGGCCAAGGAAATAACCTGTGATGCCGGCAAAGCTGGCTTGTGCCAGGGCAACGATTACCATACGGATAACACTTGACCCCAGGGCTGCTCCTCCGCTGGAGATCACGAATTGTAGATTTAGCACGGTGGCATAACCCAGGCCGGCTGCGGTCGCGTAGATAACGCCATCTGTGGCCTCATCAAATTCTGCAGAACGAAAGATGGTATAGCGGACTGCAGCGTATTTCAGGAATTCCTGGACAAAGCCGACCACCAGGATGCTCCCCAGGATGGTCGCAGCGGTGTCGGTGTAGATCCATTTGGACACCTGGAAGAAATTATCTACGATTGGGATTCCAACTGCATAAGCCAGGATTGCCCCAAGCAGGAATATGCCCAGGATATACCCCTTGGGCTCCGGCTCAAGCCGGTCCTGGACGTAGAAGAATACCATCCAGATAAAAGCGGGAAATAGGGCCAGCAGGACTCCTGCCAGGATTAATTCTGTGCCTGTCAGGACTGGCTTTATAAGTGCGTCAAGCGCATAAACAATGCCCACGAAAATAACCAACCCCACCACCAGCAGGATGGAAGTCCTCCAGGTATGGGGTCGTTGTCGTGTGGCCGAATTAAAATGTTTTTCGCAAAACCAGCGCGGGCCGATAGTTTTTGTGGCTGGGTCTCCGCAAACGCAGCAAACTGGTTCAGGCATTGTTTCTCCTCCTTAGGGAAAAAGATTATTTTTAGAACAATTATCAGGATTATAGCAGACAATACCGATAAATGTTATTGGAGTTATCCAGCTTAATAATGAAGTCCCTGATGTCATCTTGTTTCCGAACGATTCCCCCCAAGAAATCGAGCTTGAAGTCTCTTCTGGTATGAATACTCTTACAATTTTACCAGGGGGGAAAAATTTATACCAAAAGCAATAGCATTTTTAAATTTGTGTGTCAGTGGTCCTCTTGACAAATAGACGTTTATCTATATAATATCAAATAGATGGATATGAATATGATAACCTTTGATCCTGTTCTCTTCGCCAAAGCTCTGGCCGACGAGACCCGCCAGAAGATCATGAAGATTTGCTGCTGCAACTGGCTCTCGGTCACCGAAATTGTCGAACGGCTCAACGTCACCCAGCCTACGGTCTCGCATCACCTGTCCATCCTGCGCGAAGCAAACCTGGTCGAGGTCCGCGAGGAAGGGAAGCAGACGTTCTACAAACTGAACCAGAAGCGCATCACGGTATGCTGCGGGCAGTTGCAGGCGAATTTTGCTGCCGAGAACAACATCGTTAAAACAGTTTCTTAATCCTTTTTTTAATCCGTTATATAGACTTTTGTCTATTTGATAAAAATCCAAGTTGGAGGAAAAAATGACCCAAGACCCCACCCCGATCCATGAAAGTGTCAGAGAACATTATGCCAGGCAGGCCCGCTCCGAAGGTTCCTGCTGCGGCGGAAGTAATGACATTTATCCAGTCGGGTTGCTTACCACCCTTCCGGACGACGTTGCCAACTTCAGCCTGGGGTGCGGCAACCCGATCACGGTTGCCTCTCTTCAGCCCGGAGAAACAGTGCTGGATCTCGGTTCCGGCGGCGGGTTGGATTGTTTCCTGGCTGCGAAACAGGTCGGGGAAACTGGTCGTGTCATCGGCGTGGACATGACCCCGGAAATGATCGAACGCGCCCGCCAGGCAGCTTCCCGGCTCGGAATTCTGAATGTTGAGTTCCGAGCGGGCTACCTTGAAAAGATGCCTGTCGAACCTTCCAGCGTGGATGTGGTCATCTCGAACTGCGTCATTAATCTTTCCCCGGACAAACCTCAGGTCTTCCGCGAAATATTCCGCACTCTCAAACCGGGCGGGCGAGTTGCTGTCTCGGATATCGTTACGCATGGTCCGCTTCCTGAAGAATTGCACAAGGATATGGAAGCATGGGGGGCATGTGTGGCGGGAGCCCTGGATGTGAACGAGTATACAACCGGCCTCACGAGCGCAGGTTTCACCGAAGTCAAAGTCCTGCCGAAAGGGGATGCCAGCGACCTGATTGAATCCGCCGCTCTGAAAGGGAAGATCTTCTCGGCATCCATCACAGCTTGTAAGCCCAAATAAGTGGACCACTGGAAATCCCAGCGCCATTTACAATTCAATTGGAATCGGTACGGATTTATCCAAAAAATTCCGAGGAATAAATGATCGACATTGGTTCTGTTACAGCAGCACCAAAAATATTTTCAACCACGAGCATCCTTACTTTTCAAGATCGCTGGGACCATTTCCTGGCGCGTGTGGGCGTCCGACGCGGGGAACATCGCGTGGATCCTGGTCTGTACGCGCTGGGGAATCCCAACCCTGATTCACCTGTATTCGTCACGGCAAATTACACCCTCAGCTTTGACGCATTGCGTTCATCCCTTGAAGGGGTGGACAGTTACATTCTGGTTCTGGACACCCAGGGGATCAACGTCTGGTGTGCCGCGGGAAAAGGAACCTTCGGTACCAATGAAATTGTGCTTAGGGTGATTTCCACTCACTTGGGTGATGTCGTCCATCACCGAAAATTGATATTGCCCCAATTGGGTGCTCCCGGAGTGGCTGCCCATGAAGTAAAGAAACGAACTGGCTTCTGGGTGGAATATGGCCCGGTGCGTGCGGGGGATCTGCCCGAATATTTGAAGACCCATAAAGCAACCCCCCAAATGCGCCGCGTGGAATTTCCTCTGCGCGATCGTCTAGTGCTGGTTCCGGTGGATATTGTTCAAACCTTCCTTCCGACCTTGCTTGCGGCAGTATTGCTTTTCTTCGTTGGTGGATGGGTCTTAAGCCTGGCAGCTTTGGCAGCCGTCTATTCGGGGATCATCCTTTTCCCCATTTTCCTGCCCTGGCTCCCGACACACAACTTCAGTACCAAGGGATTCATTTTGGGCGGTCTGGTAGCTGTTCCTTTCGCATTATCAGTATTTTTCCGGCACCCTGGCTGGGCTTGGTGGCGCCAGGCAGGTCAGGCGTTGGAATTCCTACTGGCAATGCCCGCCGTGACAGCCTTCATTTCCCTGAATTTCACCGGGTCTAGTACGTTTACATCGCGATCGGGTGTGAAGCGGGAAATGTTCGCTTATATCCCTGGCAATGGCCTGGACCTTCGGGATTGGCACCCTTTTGATGTTGGTATTCGTTTTTATTCGTTTTTATCCGTTGATTGGAGAGCATTAATGTTAAACGCTTACCTCGAAAATACTCTGGTCTATGACCCGGAACTTTGTAACGGGTGTGCCGTGTGTGTCGCGGTTTGCCCGCACGCTGTGTTTGAGATGAATGGTCGCAAAGCAGTCCTGGTCCGCCCTTCCGCTTGCATGGAATGTGGCGCTTGTCAGAAGAATTGTGTTGTGAACGCAATCGCAGTTGAAAGCGGAGTCGGCTGTGCCAGCGCCATGATCCGGGCTGCGCTTACAGGCAAAAAGGAAGCTACTTGTGATTGTGGATAGGCATTGGTTATATACGGAATAAATATCCGCATAATTACTCCTGGATAACCAAATGAGCGGAGCCGATTGGTTCCGCTCATTCTTATTCATTAACCAATGAAGTCAAATTTATATCTGGTAGAAACACAACCCTGCCGTCCCCGGGCCGCTGTGGACCGCCAGGGCAGGGGATAGTTCAGCGATGAACGATTCAACCACCTCTACCTTATCCTCCACCATCCCCTTAAGCTTTTCGACTTCCTGTTTCGCTCCAGCATGTACGTAGGCGATCCTGGCTTTGCCTTTTCCAAGGGTCTCTTCCACCTTGTCCGCAATGGCCTGGTACGAATGCCCTCGACCGCGTGCCACACCCAATGGTACGATTTCTCCATCTTCCATGCCGATCAGGGGCTTGATGTTGAGTAGTGAACCAAACAGGTTGGTGGCTTTGCCAATTCTGCCACCCATATACAGGTATTTAAGAGTGTCAGCAGTTTGGATCATATGCGTAACCGGCATCATCTGTTTTACCTTCGCAACAACCTGGTCTAGTCGAAAACCAGCCAGGGCAGCACGTGCAGCCTCGATCGCCATCCATCCTTGGCACAGCGAGACGTTGCGAGTGTCGATCACTTCCACCTGCACTCCCGGGTCTTTTTCTTTGATCATGGATTGTGCCACCATGGCTGCCTGGTATGCCCCGCTTCCTTTCGATGTCATGTGGATGCTCACGATCTCTTCGTGACCTTCCTCCACCAATGCTTCATACGCCTCAAGATAATCCCATGGCCCCGGACTGGCAGTTGTTGGTAAAACCCTGGCAGTGATCAACCATTTAAGGAATTCTTCTCGTTGAATGGTGACCAGGTCTCGCAGCACTTCCTGCCCCCGGTGAATGTAATATGCCACTGTACGGATATTTAATTCCGCTAACATCGGTTCAGGGATACTGGCGGTGCTATCGGTCAAGACCGCAACTTTCTTACCCATGACTAACTCCTTGCAAAATGGTGACACACATTCCTATTTTACGCTTTTTTTATGAGGAATTGAGGACCTTTTTTATAAGTTGTCTCATGCGAAATCTGTAAGGATATTCTAATAAAGCTTTCATTGACATGGTTTGGGGAACAGGATATGATAAACAAACCGACCAGTCGGTATGTTTATTTGGCAAGGAGTTGCTAATGCCACAACAACGCAGTGAAGAAACGCGCTCCCGAATCCTGGATTCTGCATTGAGAAGGTTTGCCATCGCAGGGTACGATTCGGCCAGCGTGGATGACATTTGTGCCGATGCTGGGGTCAGTAAGGGGGCGTTTTATCATCACTATCCCACCAAGCAGGCTGTTTTCCTAGCATTAATGCAGGGCTGGCTTGGGATGATCGATTTGGGGATGAGCGCCACCCGCAAGGCTACCGTTCCTGAGACCCTGGTTCACATGACCAATCTTTTACCTGGCGTATTTGCAGCTGCAGAAGATCGCCTTCCAATGTTCCTGGAATTCTGGCTGCAGGCCAGCCGCGATGAGAAGATCTGGAAGGCAGTGATTGCACCTTATCGCCATTATCAAGAGTATTTTGCTAAGCTTGTGGAAGATGGTATTGCCGAGGGATCTCTTAAAAAAACGGACTCGCAAGTGGCAGCCCAGGTGATTGTCTCTTTGGCGGTCGGTTTGGTTCTGCAGGGTGTGCTCGATCCTCACGGTGCAGACTGGGAAAAGACTGCTCGAGAGAGTATGCAAATACTTATGAATGGATTGGAAAAATAATCTCGGAGGCTGCAATGATTTTGGTTACTGGGGCGACCGGTCATATTGGAAATGTTCTCATTCGGAAGCTGTTGGAACAGGGTGAAAAAGTCCGTGCGCTCGTCTGGCGTGACGAGGACACCACTCCCATCAAAGACCTGGGTGTTGAACAGGTGGAGGGGGATGTGCTCGACTTTGCCTCGCTCCAACCAGCCATGCGCGGGAGTTGATTTGGTTTATCACCTGGCAGGCATAATTTCGATTATGCCTGGAAAGAATCCTTTGGTATGGAAAGTTAATGTGGAAGGGACCCGCAATGTGGTCGAGGCTGCCCGCCGCGCCCGGGTCCGTCGGTTGGTCTACACCAGCTCGATCCATGCCATTGGGCGGGCTCCTGGGGGTGTTGAAATGGACGAGTCATTGGGATATGACCAGGACAACCCATATGGTGAATACGACCGCTCAAAAGCAGCTGCCAGCCTCGAGGTTCAAAATGCGGTTTCAGAGGGCTTGGATGCGGTCATTGTCTGCCCAACAGGTGTCATCGGCCCCTACGATTTCCGTGGTTCAGAATTGGGAGAGGTCATCCGCAGTGCATCCGAAGCTAGGACGATGTTCTTCGTGGAAGGGGCTTACGATTTTGTTGATGTGCGCGATGTAGCTGATGGCATGATTGCTGCTCAATCGCATGGTCGCTGTGGAGAGAGTTACATTCTGGGAGGCAATAGGATTTCTGTTCGCTACATGCTCGAAACTGTGCGCGAGGTCACAGGAAAAGCATTTTCCAGTATCAAGATACCATTTTCCCTGGCTGAGTTTGCTGCTAAGTTCACACCTTGGTATTACCAGAGAACCAGGGCAAAACCTCGTTTTACACCTTACTCGCTGGAAGTCCTACAAAGCAACTCGAACATCAGTCACGCCAAGGCAGCCCGGGAATTGGGTTTTCACCCGCGTCCAGCTATGGAAACCATTTCAGACACCGTGCGCTGGTTCTTCGATAACCGCAAGATTCGGGCAGAAGGGTAACTGCAGATGATCCCAAGTGAAGATTGGAAAAACAGGATTGCGGTGATCACCGGGGCTTCTTCCGGCATCGGCGCTGCAACCGCCAGGCGTTTGGCGCGTCAAGGGATGCAGGTGGTCCTGGTAGCCCGCCGGCTTGATCGGTTGGAATGTCTTGCCGGGGAAATTCGGCATAGTGGAGGAATAGCGTATACCCTGGCTGCCGATTTAATGCAGGAATCCGCCCGATCTCGCTTGTTGTCCGGGATTACCGAACGTTTTGGCGACGTTGACTTGCTGGTTAACAATGCCGGTCTTGGCTGGTATGGTTATGGGACCGATATGCCGTGGAAGTTGGCTTGGGAGATATTGCAGGTCAATGTGGAGGCGGTGGTCCAGTTGACCCTGGACTTTCTGGGAAAAATGCGTCAGCGGAACTTCGGTCATATCATCAATGTCGGGTCGATCTCCGGCAGCCTCCCCAGCCAGGGGGTGGCTGTGTACGGCGCCACCAAATCCTTCCTGGATAACTTCACCACCGCCTTATTTCGCGAACTGACCGGAACGCGCGTTCACGTCAGCGTGGTCCGCGCTGGGCCGGTCCGCACCGAGTTTGGGGAGGTGGCGTTATCCCAGGAAAATGGCGGTCACATCCCGACCGAACATCTGGGTGTGTCTGCTGACTATGTTGCCTGGCGCATCTGGAAACTGATGCTGCACCCGCGCCGTGTGATCTATGCTCCTGGCTGGTTGCGGGTGGTCCCATGGACCGAACTGTCCTTTGGGTGGATAATCGACCGGATCGGCCCATTGTTGTTGAGGAAAAATAAATCTGGAGCGTAAAAAATGGAAATTCCCGTCACTGCAATAGTGACGGGAATTGTTTCATTCAAGGGAATTTATCCCTTCCCTGCAACATTCATCTCTTCGATCAAAATGTACGGGGCATGGACTGTGCTGTAGACCCACTGTGCTTCCTTGCTTACCGCGGCAATATTTTTTAGAAGATCGTAGATGTTTCCCGCGATCGATAAATCTTTGACACGTCCAACGATTTCACCCTTTTCCACTTTGAAAGCCAATGCAAGTGGATTGGAAAACGCTCCCGAGATGATATTCCCTTGCCCGATTCCCAGCAGGTCTTCGACAATTATGCCATTATCCATCGTTGACAGGATGTCCTTCAATGGTGTTTCACCGGGTCGGATGACAAGGTTTGTACCAGAGGGTTCGGGAGGGCTGAACAATCCCCGAGCCGCGTTCCCGGTTGATTTCACCCCCGACTGGGCCGCGGTCTTCAGGTCGTAAATAAAGCTTTTTAGGATGCCATTCTCGATCAGCACATTTCGACGGTGCGGCACTCCCTCGTCATCATAAGAAGCGCTGGCGAATTTTCCATCGATTGTCCCATCATCGATGACCGTGAGCTTATCGTCGAAGAGTTTCTCGCCGATTTTACCTGCAAGAGGGGAAGTTCCCTTGTAAACTTCCTTGCCGTTAAACCCTTGGCTTAGCGGCAATGCCAGTGCCAGTATTCCGCTTGGAGCGAACAGGACAGGCATCACGCCGGGTTTAATCGTGGTAATGGTGCGCGCCTTTTTAAGTTTCTCTATCAGACGCCGGGCAAATTCCAGGTAACCTTTCTCCCATACAGTGGTCCCCAGTTGATCGTACAGGATAAGCACATCATCGCCTTCGATGCGATCGATCTCGAGGCCAAGCGATAGCGGGGATGTTTTGAAAGATACATCCAGGCCCTTCTGATTACGGATGCTGGCAGACACCAGGCTGCGCTCCACGCTGATGTTGCACCGGGCTTCGGGCTCCACCCGCAGGACCAGCTCAAGCATTTCACGACCGATTTCCACCAGCCTCGCAATGGACAGGTCTGTGATGGCTTTGTCGTAGGTGCGGACGATGGGTGCAGGTTCAGTGTCAGGGAATGAGAATAAGGCTTTATCCCCGTAAGTCGCAGATTCAAGTGCATGGGCAGCCAGCTTGTCCATGGCTGCCTCGTCGCTGGATGCAGCAAAGCCCAGTTGACCCTTGCGGATCACGCGTACCGCTGTGCCCTTAGTCTCAGCCACCGTGCAGGTTTTCAACTGATTGGCTTCGTATTCGACGGTGGTCTTTTCGTTCTGCAGATTGAGGACTTCTACCTCTTCGGCTTGTTTTTTAAGTTGAGTCAGGATATCCATGATTTCCTCCAGTTATTCGCCACCAATGATCACGTTCTGGATGCGTATGTGTGGGGCTCCCATCCCGACCGGCAGGGGGTATTGGTTGCCCTTACCGCAGCCGCCACCTGTGTTAAGCCATTTAAAGTCGTTACCAATGGCATCAATATTGCCAAGAGTCGAGAACAGGTTCCCCGAAAGGATGACATCCTTTACCATCTCGGCAATCTTGCCTTCCCGGATCATGTATGCGTATCCGGAACTGAACGAAAAGTTTTCCAGCTGGGTTTGGCCGCCGTAAGCCTCGCACGCGTAGATGCCTAGATCTATATCTTTGATCATCTCTTCAAAGCTGGTTTTGCCGTTTTCGATGGCGGTGTTGGTCATGCGCACGATTGGGGCAAACCGGTAATTGATTGCCCGTGCGTTTCCCGAGGCATTTTCTCCCATTTTTGCTGCGGTTTGACGAGAGTGTAAGCGTCCCACTAATTCCCCATCCCGTATAAGCCAGTTTCGTCTTGCGGGTGTCCCCTCGTCATCGTATAGCGTGGTACCACGCTGGTGTGGGATCGAGCCGTCGTCGTAGACATTTAGCAGCCCTTTGCCAAACTTCCGCCCCATTGTCATCATTTCTCGCGCTTTGGGATTCTCATAAACGAAATCCGCTTCCGAAAGATGACCAAAGGCTTCATGAATAAAGACGCCAGCCAGCATCTGGTTCGCTACCACTGTATATTCCCCTGCCTTGACCGGTTTTGCATTTAATAGTTCCACCGCGTGCTGGGCAACCATTTTTACCATTTCATCCTGGTCAAGTACGAACTCGTACCCCTGTGTGCTTGCCACCGAGTTGTGTGCCTGCTGGACATTATCACCATCCCGTGCGATGGCAGTTGTTCCCACCACTACGGAAGGACGGTCCTGCTCGATATACGTCCCTTCCGAGTTGGCAAGGATGATCTTGCTGAACGTGTCGCTATAAACTGCTTGGGTATCGATGATCTTGTCGCTGTATCCCAATACCACCTGGTTGTAATGCTCAGCCAGGGCTTTCTTCTCTGCAAGGGGGATATCACGAAAATCTCGTTTCATCTCCACGGTAGTAATACTTTCGACCGGCTCAATGGTAGCCAGTTCGATCAGTTCAGGGACTGACCCTACCAGCGCACACTGGTATGCCTGGTCTGTTTTACGGATCAGGTCATCCAGGTTGTTGAAGGTGGCTACTCCCCAGCCTTTGTTCCTTATCAGGCAGCGTACAATCCCGCCTTTATCGATGTTCGCATTGGCAACCTCCAACTCCTTGCCCCGGAAAACTGCCCGGGTGGTTTCCTTTTCTTCGATGCGGATTTCGGTGTAATCAGCCTGACTGTGTTTGAGGGCTTCTTCAATACGGTCTCTCATATTTGTCTCCTGTATATGTCTTTGGTTTTTCCTAAGTCGCGCTAATGATAAATGGGTAAATATCGATCGGAGTCTGGGAAAGAGCAGACCCTACGTCATCTGACTCGACATCAATCATAGCATCATGGTCTGGTACCGAATCTTCTACGTGCCTGATGACCTCGAGTGAGTATCCAACAATCGGAGCCAGCGTGGCTCCAATTCCGCACAGGGAGATCAACAGACCCTTCCCGGCCCCAAGACCGAGCCAAACATTGGACCGAAGATATGGGAGAGACCGTGGAATGTGTTTTCATAGCCGATCCCAGCACCTAATCAGCCAGCGTTCCGGCAGGATTAGCAGTACCGCAACAGCCAGTTCAGCCCCGATATCGCTGAGCATCATCATCAGTTTACGGTTTTAGCAACCACCATCACTCCTGCGATGGGGGAGATGGCCAGGAATGGCACTATAAAGAAATCCTGCGCTAATCCATGCGCTGTAGCGCTGCTTGTTTCTTCGTATATCCAAAGGGTTAGTGCAATATTGGTCATCTGCGTGGCGATGACAGATATGAGTTGCCTCATGTATACGATGCTAAAACCGGTCATGCCGGCAGGTCGATTTTTAACCGGAGGGATTGTTTGCATGGATGAGGGGTTTGTTGGATGTTATCGAAGGGTGATCTACCGATAAGCTGAAATAACGCTCCCTATACCTGGGCTGATATTTCAATTTTTTGAAGTTGATCGTGGTCTGGCAATGTGGACTCTGCATCGCGGATGAAGCGGAAGAAATATCCGCCTAGCCCAACCGCCGCGGAGAAGGAGGCCACAAAAGATGAGCAGCAAAGCCATACCCGAGCCAGGTCCGTTGCCCACCCAGCTTTTAAAAATAGTTGCCAAGTTGGATGTGCCGGAGGTCATCGAAGGTTCCAGCCATTTGTCAGCCATAACACCCGCAATGATCGGGGCGATGGGTTGGGTGAACCATGCGATCAATCGCCGGGCTGAGAAAACCCGTCCCTGGATGTCAGGGGCTACCTTGGCTTGCCAGATGGACTGATTGGATGTGTTGATCAATGGGCCAACGAGCGCTTGGGCGATAACAAAGGGAATCCAAAATGCCAGACTGGTTCCAAAACCGAACAGGGCTGCAAAAATCCCAGCCAAGAACCAGCCCGCCAGCACACCATGGGTACGTTTCTTGAACCCGCCCCAGGCGCTCATGATCAGCCCGCCAGCGACTCCTCCGATCGCCATAGCTGAGTTAACCGAGCCAAAAATAACTGAATTATTATTTGTACGTAAAAGGATCATCGGCGCGAAGACCGTAAAGCCGATCCCGGAAAACAAATTTCCGAAAAAGAATATCATCTGTAACCCGAGCAGGCTTGGGCGTTTAACGTGACTTAAACCCATAAGCAGCCTCCTTCCAGATACTGCCTTTTTCAAGCTGGCCCTCCACGGTTTTTTCGGGTTGCGGCACGTGGACGAATGCAAGTGCGCCGAGAGCGATGAAGAAAGTGATCACATCGATGCTTAAGATGATGGTAAGGCCATGGACTTGCGAGATCGCCAATATTGCGCCTGCCAGTATGGGGGCGAGCACCCCGGGTCCCGCTTCAAGCAGCGACATTAAACCGTTGGCTCGCCCGTACTGTTCTTTAGGTACCATGGTGCTGATGGCTGCTGAATATGCTGGCCACTGGAAAGTATTGCCTAATCCATACAAAACATTTGCAGCATACAGATGCCAGAACTGCAGATGCCCGGTTGCCTGGAGGAAAAGAATCGCAAAAGTGGCTGTCACGGCTGCGAAGTCGCTTACCATCATCATTAATTTTCGGTTGTAGCGGTCCACCATCACACCTGCGATGGGGGAGAGGATGAGGAAGGGCAGGATAAAGGACACCTGCATGAGCCCCATTGCAGTGGCGCTTTTAGTCTGTTCGAACATCCAGATGGAAAGACCGAATCCGCTCATCCCGGAAGCCAGGATGGAGACGATCTGACCGATCCACACGATGAGAAATCCAGCCATCCCGGTGGGGCGTTTAATTTTTTTGGCAGCAAAAGGTTCCATTTTCTACTCGGTTATGCTTGGTTTTGTCTTTCAATGAAGCAGCGATTTTAAAAATAATCGCGACTGGACGAATTTTCATCACCCAATCTCGGTGATTTTGCTGATTGTTTCTGGGACAATTCCATCAAGTTTTTGGTTAAATTCCATTGAGGTCGGAATTTACTTCTCACCTCTAATTATCCTCGACATATACCCTGGGCTATGCATGTAGTTTTCCCAATGCCTGCTCAACACTTAATTCACCGCGTTCTACGCGTTCTAATACAGAGCGCCGTTCCTCGCTCGTTATGGGTCTCGAAAGCATGGAAGGTGAGGGGATTTCCCCATCGGAGACCAGGGAAAGATCACCTGAAACACTATTCAAGGTAATTCTAACACCACCACCTTGAACATTAACTATTTGCGAACCGTGATGACTGGAAGATCCAGAGATTGGAAAGGCAGAGGTCAGGTCGCCGCTAATAGTGTGTAACTCCCCCGAACATTGGGTTTTGGGTGGCAGATTGAGCCTCACGTCGCCAGACACCGATTTAAATTCGTATGGACCAGATGACAATGGGGTGGAGATCTGAATATCTCCGCTAATCGTTTTACCGTGAATGGAGGGCAGGCTGCATTCTTTTAAATACACGTCTCCAGACACGGTATCCACCACCAGCGCACCTCCAAGTTTTTCTCCGTCGGTATCCCCACTGATGGAATGGATTCGCACGGAACCTTTCAGGTTAAGCAGTTTTATTTCCCCACTGACTGATTTAACATTAACCTCTCCCTCAAATCCTTCGACTCGTACCGAATTGCTGACCCCATTTAGAATGAGAGAACAATCCCGGGGAGCTCTGACAATATAATCCACCTCACAAGGCTGTGATCCAAACATCCATGTCCATCCGCCGTCTGGATAGTGTGTGGCGGCCTTGACCGTTCCATCCGCTTCCTGGTTGATTTCTACCTGGGTGCGTTTATCGTCCCCACTGTGGGATTGCTTGACCGCGGTTATGTGGATGACACCCTCATCACCTGGGGCGATTTCCACTGAGCCGCGTATGTTATTGAGCGATAAGCGTGCTCCCGGGGTCACGGTGAAGGTTTTGTCAAAGGTTTCAGTCATGGAATACTCCTTTAGAAATCGGTTGAATTTCACGCTGATTAAACCATCATTCCTTTTCAGCTGCCTATTGGCATCCTATCAATCAGCTATTATTCAACGAATATTTCTACATGCTCTCCGTCTTCGTCGTCGGTCACGTCAATGATCTTGCCCGTCATTCCTGTGCGCAAGGCTTCCATTAATTGGTCCATGTTCACCCCGTCTATCTCGGGGGCAAAATGTGCGCCGATTTTCATCCCCGCCTCCATCAGGCTTATTGGGATCTGCACGGTTGCCTTCGACCGCCCCGTGTTGACCTCGGTCACTCGCACCCGCAGCCATTTTGCTCCGCTGGCAGACAGCCCGCCAGACGGACGGTTTGCGCTGGCCAGCGCTGCAAGCAATTTAGCGCCTTCTTCTGCGCTCACCTTGCCTTCTTCGATCATCTTCAAGATTTTCATGCGTTCTTCTGTGGTAGCCATGTGATCCTCCTTTCAAAAGGTTCGCCAATTGGCTATTTTCCCTGGATTACTTCGGGAATATTATTATCTTCATCATTTGCGTTCTTAGGCAATTTGAACTTGAACCACGCAGGTATGGTCGCAAGGAATGAAACCACGACCGTAACAATGAATGGGGAACGCGGCCCCCACTTCTCCCACATCTGCCCGCCGATCCATGGCGCTGGCAGGCTGACCAGCCCAAGGCTGGAACTGAACAATCCGAATGCGGTTCCCCTCACTTTCTTGGGGACTGCCTTGCTGATCAGGCTCTGGTAGGCGGGGGTCATAAACCCCACGCCCAGTCCCAGCAATTGCCCAGCCGGCTGCGTAGAGCCAGGGGTTGGAAGTCGGCATATAAACCAGCATCCCTATTGCTGCTCCGATCAGGATGAAGCCCAACACGATATTAACCCGCTCACCCTTCTTGTCTGCCAGCCACCCGCCAGGGATGGTGGACATCATCATGAACAAGCCGAAAACGCTGTTCATCAATCCAATTTGGCGGAAGTTCAGGCCGCCGTAATCCTGCATGTAAACCGGCAGGAAATTCATGGATAATCCAAACGAGATATCCCGTACCCCGTCGGTGATAAGCACCCAGGTGATCACTCCTCCAGCAACAAGCAGCCCAAACATGGTGCCCAGATTGGTCTTCAAGCTGGCAAAGGACAATTTCTGAGGGTTTCCTTCGCCGTTTTTGGAAGCTTCCCGTGCCATGCTCACTCGGATCGCCGTGGCGATCAGGTACAGTCCTGCAGCCACCATCAGCATCTTTTTGAAACCGTACACATCCACCAGCCATCCGCCCAATACAGGTCCCACCACACCTACGACCATGAATAGTGCCTGGGATACACCAAAAACCTTGGCGCGATTTTGCTCGCTGGAATGCTCGGCAATGAAGGCGTCGAAACTGGGTCCGATCAGCGAGCCGGTAATGGCTGAGAAGGCTGAAGCCACCAGCAGCCATTGCCAGGTTGGGGCAGCAATCAGGGCTACGTAAGTAAAGATACCGATCACACTGCCGATGGCAATTGCCCGCAGTCGCCCCAGGGTATCTGAGATCCACCCGCCCAGAATTTGGAGTACCAGCGGGATGATCTGTGAGATGGTAAAGAACAGGCCGATCTGTCCCACCGAGGCGCCCAGGTCCTTGATGTAGAGTGACATCAAGGGTCCGTACATATTGCCGCCCATGTTGGCAAAGATCATCGCCACCAGGAAGAGCAGGATTAATCCGCTCAAAAGCGGCTGTTTCTTGGCACGCTGGGCTGCAGCTTCGATGGGAGGCGTCAGAGCCATTTAATTCTTATCCAATATAAACTTGCACTCGTTCACCGTCTTCGCCTTCATCCACATTTACCACCAGCGGGCTGTCACCAGTGAGACCAGTTTCCACCACCTGGATCACCTCATCCACACTGGTGTTTTTAAGGTCTGGGATGTAGCGGCCAAAATTGCGCAGGAACCAGGCTGCCAGTCCTAATGGGAGGGGGAATCCCAGGAAAATCCGGGCTGGCCTTTCCCCTGGCTTCTGGTGTACATCAACGAACAGCCAGCGTGCCCTTCGACTGCCCACCGCAGCCACGATTATTAACACACCCAGCAGTAAAGGAGCGCTTAGGCAATAGAACCAGAAGTTTAGGTTGGCTGCCCGCACAAGCGCATACATTCCCCAGGCGCTAAGGATGGTGATTTCGATACCGATCCACAACGGGATTTGCCAGAGCCGGCGCACCAGGGATTTAACACGCGCAATCCGCGGATCCTGTTCGAAACTGGACTTTTCGGCCTGAGATTCTGTTGCCTTTTTTTCCTTGGAGGCTGCAGCAGATCCTGCCCCAAGCTCTGTTTCCAATTTGGGTGATCGTGATACCTCCTCCGCCGGACTCTGGTCAAGGGTGCGCATTTAATTTCAGGCCCTCTTCCGGTGAGATCTTTCCGCTCTCGATCATTTTTAACACTTGTTCGCGTTCCTGGTCAGTCATGGGTCACTCCTGTTATATCTTGCCCACATGATCTCCTGCCCTCGGCCCCTCCCTCGGGAAGAGGGCGCGAGGACCGGAGGATTATGTCATTTGTTTTCCAAAGCAGCCAGTAGTTTTTCGGCCTCAGCAAGACTGATTTTCTTTTCCTGCAGCATATGCAGGATGATCAAACGTTCGTCATCCGAAACAGCTTCACTGGGTTCCCCTGGTCCATGGGGCATCAGGTCCCAGTTCCAGCGTCCCACATTTACATTGAATTGAGCTCCTCGCCGCCCGCGTACTTCTGCTGCGCGCGCGCTTTCATTTCGGCCCGCCTCATGGCAGCTTGGATTTTGGCCTCGGTGCGGCGGCTGGCAGCTTCGATATGCACCTGCGCCCGTTCCATGGAGGCTTGTACTCGTCTGTTTATACGTTCTGAAAAATCCGGGGGCAGAGGCGGGGATAGGGGGGATGGGCGGGATAGGTGGAATGTGCCAGTTTCCGCTGTCGAAATCTGCTGCGGACTCCCACGGGTCCGCCTGGCTGGTCACTAGCAAATCACCGTCAGCGCTCAGGAGCATTTCAGCCATACCATTCGATTCTTTGCCGAGGATCACTTCGCAGGATGTGCAATTATCAGGGATTACCACACCAGGAAAATCCACGCTGATCGAATTGGGTGAACCTACTTTCAAGTGAAGTTTCACGTTTGTTTCAGGGGAGAGACGCACGATCAAGTCGTCCCCAGCGCTGATGTCGTAGATTTGACCGGGTACCGGGGTAACGTAAAAGGCCACATCAGCTCCAGCATTGACTGTCACTGCCCCGTGTACGTTACGAACGTATAGGTCTGATCCAACATTGTCGATAGTCAACATGCCATCCACATCACGGATAGACCCATCGCCTCCTACCTTGTCCACAGCGCATGTGCCGTGCCCGCCGCGTAGCGTGAAATCACCGTGAATGGTATCTGCGTTCAATGCCCCCACGTTTCGCAGCGAAACATCCCCGGCGATCGTGTCCATGCTGACAGGACCCAGGTCATTCATCGTCAAGTCTCCAGCCACAGGTCCAAGCGTTACCGGACCATTGAGAGCTTGCAGGATCGCGTCCGCCGGCAACCTTTTCAACTTTTAATTTAGCTCCTCGCGGCACATAAAGGATAAGGTCCTCATCACAGGTGATGACGATGGGATCCCTCTCACCGGAGATTTCCAGCGTGTCTCCGTCTGTTTTAACCATGATTTCGGAGCGGTCCCACCCTGCCACGCGCAGGTCTCCAGGGATGGGTTCGATGACAAGGCTGGGTGTTGAACTGGCTGATATGGTTTGTTGGCGCATTTTCACTCCTCTCCATTCAAGACACGCATGGCTTCTTCAGCCGAAATCTTGCCCGAATCAAGTTCTTCGAGTACGCTGCGGCGTTTTTCATCAGATACTTCATTGGTTTCTTCTTTACCCGGCTCGTAACCCAGGGCTCGGATGACTTCCTGGAGCCGGTTCCGAATGGTGGGGTAGGATAGTGCCATTTCGTCTTCCATACGGGTGATTTTCCCTTCGCAGCGGACGAATGTTTCTATGAAATCCAACTGTTCTGGCGCCAGGCCGGCGAATGCGCCGTTGGCAAAGCGACCTTCGATGCTTGTGTCGCAGGTTTCACAATGCAGGCGTGTGACGGTTAATTCTCCATCACACACCGGGCATTTACTCAAGGCAGTTTTCATGGCTTGCTCCCAATTAAGGTTGACCAGGCGATCGTCTTGCAGATTGATGGTTGTTGTTTTAATTTCATTCCAATTTGAATGAGCATCTCCCCCAATTGTGACAGCAAGGCCACACCCCCTCTATTTGCCAGCCGAGTAAACTCCCCACGGTTTACCCGGTGTTCGTACGCTAAATAAGCACTGTACAAGAATTTCAATACGACCTCTATTATAAGGTAAACCAATATATCAATCTATTTAATATTATATCCAATAATTATTAAATGTCAAGCATAATATATTGAAAATATTTAACACATCATTAATTATATTTAGTATTCAGATTATGTAAACCCTCCCAATTCCATTTAAAGAACATCAGGAATACAGATTCTATTAAATTGACCTACCAGGTTACTTACCCAAAAAGAGATTTCCAGATTTCTCTGTATCGATCCGGGAAAATTTCATTACCCACACTCCGTCCAAGCAGTGTTTATCCTCATCAAGCTATATTTATCTTGTCGACTTGTAGGAATCAACGTGCGGAATGATTGGACGCAAGAATTTTCAACTCATCTTCATTTCTACATCTTTCTCAGGCGCTTCATGGAAAGTGGAGGGGTGGCTTCGAAATTGTTCTATACTGGTTCGAACTTTCCCCGACCAGCTTTCCCTTGGAAAACGCTTGGGTTATCCTTAAAAATCCTCTTGACATAGAACGAGTGTTCGTATTATAATTAGCACAAATGTTTGGTTAGTTGGATAAGAAAGAATTGAAAGGAAGGTTCATATGGTCAGAACTCGCAGAGGCTTGACGGAACGCCATAAGAAAATTATCGAATACCTCAATGAAAGGATGAGCACGGGTTATCCCCCTTCCATCCGCGAGATCGGCGAGGCTGTCGGGATTAGTTCCACCTCCGTCGTCACTTATTATTTGAAGCAATTGACGGAAATGGGTCTCATCGAGCGGGATGCCAAATTCTCTCGCGTGGTGCGTCTGACCGATCCGATCAGTAGGGAGTTGCTGAAGATCCCCATCCTTGGTCCCATCGCAGCGGGTGAACCCATGCTTGTCCCTGCTCCGGGTGCCAACTATCTTGGCATCGGCAACGAAATGGATGCAGTCGATGTTGCTCGCAGCCTTCTGCCTTCAGGAGAGAAGGGGAGTGAGCTCTTCGCCCTGAAAGTGAAAGGCGAATCCATGATCGATGCCATGATTAATGATGGCGATATCGTCATACTTAAACCCGCCATCAAGGCTAGCAATGGCGAAATGGTCGCCATCTGGCTTCCTAATCGGGATGAAACCACCCTCAAATATTTCTTCAAGGAGAAAGATCGCTATCGGCTGCAACCTGCCAATCCCACCATGAAACCGATTATGATCGACAAGGCCGAGCCTCTCGAGATCAAAGGTAAAGTGGTGATGGTCATCCGAAACGTGGCTAGCGTCGCTATTTGACCCCTCTACATTCACAAATAAAAAATCAGCCCCCGCAATTATTCGGGAGGCTGATTTTATTTATTTTTCCTGGGGCATTGGTTCCGGCGGTATCTTCTTCTGAAGCAGCACCGTCACCCCATTTTGTGCCTGGTTGCTTAAGTGTTCCAATTCTGTCTGCAACCCCATTAAAGCATCAAGCGCATACTGGTCTGCACCTGTTTTAATATTCTCTGCATCCATCCGCGCCTGGTCGATGATCTGGTTGGCACGACGTTGAGCATCTTGGACAAGCACTTCTTTCTCCACCATCGAATCGGCCTTTTCGTGCGCCAGCTGTAGGGTTCGCGTGGCTTCTTCCTGCGCCTGAGCCATCACTCGATCTTTTTGAGAAAAGACCTGTTGGGCTTTTTTAACCTCTTCCGGAACAGAAATTCTCATCTGGTCAATGATGTCCAGAAACTTATCCTCGTCCACGATGACATTGTGCGTCAACGGGATGGGGCGGCTGTTATTGAAGAGTTCTTCCAGGCGGTCGATCAGGTGAAGAATGTCCATCATTTCCTCCGCATGAACTAGGGCGGTATGCCCTAATTATACTTTAATACCAAACGGTCGCAACTGCTGGTCGCTCAGGTTTTTTACCTTGTTTTAAGTGCCGTTTCCACGTGCGCTGGGACCATGCTTGACACATCCCCACCCAGCGATGCAATCTCCCGTACGGTGGTAGACGAAAGGAAGGTGTGATCTTCGTCGGTGATAAATGCCACGCTTTCAATATCCGGTGCCAGGCGGTGGTTGGCCAGCGCCATCCGGAATTCGAACTCGAAATCCGAAAAGACCCGCAAGCCGCGGACGATCACTTGCGCGTTGATCTGGCGGCAGAATTCCACAGTCATTCCGCTGTAACCCGTGATACTGATTTTTGGGTAGCCATTGAACGCCTCAGACACCAGGGCAATGCGTTCTTCCGGTAGGAACATCAGGTTCTTAAGCGGTCGGTCATAAACCGCGATCACCAGTTCGTCAAATATTCGCACCGCTCTTTTGGCAATATCAACGTGACCGAAATGGATCGGATCAAAGGTTCCGGGAAATACTGCTCTTATCATCCTAACTTTTATCTCCTTTTCCGCTGCCCCAGAAGCGGACAAGCGCTTCAGCCAGAAGGCTGTTCTCAGGGTCTTTCAACCCCGGATCGTGGGCAAAAAGAGCCTGTGCCTGGGTACGGGCTTTTTCGATCATTTGGATATCGCTCAAGCTGGCCATCTTCAACGAGGTGGCATAACCGGCTTGGCGGGTTCCCAGGAATTCGCCAGGCCCTCGCTGCTGCAGATCCCTTTCCGCCAGCACAAAGCCGTCGTTAGTCTCAACCATTGCCTTCAGACGTTCATTCTCAGCTGCATCTTCATGCTCGGGGATCAGGAGGCAGGTAGACTGGGCTTCGCTACGTCCCACTCGTCCTCGTAATTGATGGAGCTGGGCGAGTCCGAATCGGTTCGCGCCTTCGATCATCATGACGGTTGCGTTCGGTACGTCCACCCCCACCTCCACCACCGTGGTCGATACCAGGATGTCGAATTGCTTTTCCCGAAAGGCAAGCATTACGGCATCTTTTTCATCGCCTTTCATCCGTCCGTGCAGCAAGCCCAATTTTAGGTCGGGAAAAATTTCCTTCTGCAGGTGTTCATGCTCTTGGGTGGCGGCTAATAATTCGCTCTTTTCGCTCTCCTCCACAAGTGGGTAGATGATGAATGCTTGATGCCCTTCCTCGACCTGGCTTCGAATGATGGTGTAGCCGCGCTCCCGGTCCAAGGGGGTAAGGATATGGGTGGGAATTGTCTGGCGGCCAGGTGGTAGTTCATCCATCACGGATAGGTCCAGGTCTCCGTAAATTGTGAGAGCTAGTGACCGAGGGATGGGTGTGGCGGTCATAACCAACAGGTGCGGGTTGGTACCCTTCGAGCGTAAGGTAGCTCGCTGCTCCACACCAAAGCGGTGCTGTTCATCCACAACCACGTATTGCAGGTCAGCGAAAGTGATTGGATCTTCGATCAGAGCATGCGTACCGATCACGATTTTGATATCGCCACTGCTTAACCCGGCTCGAATATCTTCTTTATCACTGACACTCGTGTCGCCCACCAGCATGCGGATTTGTTCTGGTATAAGCACTCCGGTTTCACCTGCCAGCACGTTTTGGAAGGTATGGAAGTGCTGATCTGCCAGGATAGAGGTGGGAGCCATGATGGCAGCTTGTGCTCCCCCCATGTTCACCATGGCTGCTGCCAATGCAGCTACCACCGTTTTCCCGGAACCCACATCGCCTTGCAGCAATCGGTTCATCGGCTTTCCAGATTTCAAATCGTTCCGGATATCCCCGATCGCTTTTTTCTGGGCAGATGTGAGTGCAAAGGGCAGGGAACCTAATCGGTCTTCCAGCCAGGCATCTGTTACCTCGAAGATCCGTCCGGGTGATGATTGCCAATCCCGCCGCTGGCGTAGCACCCCTGTTTGCAGGAAAAAGATTTCATCGAATGCCAGCCGCTGGCGGGCTGCTTGAAGTTTTTCGTCCGTGTCGGGTAGGTGTGCCTGAAGCAGAGCTGTTCCCAGGTCCAGCAACTCTGCCGCCTGCCGGATGGTTTCTGGCAGGTGGTCGGTAAGTTTTGGTGCCCAATAGGTAACAACCTGGTTCATCAATTTTCTCATCCATCTCTGGCTGACATTAGCTGTCAATGAGTAGATGGGTACGATCCGGTTGGTGTGCAGGTTTTCCACTTCTACCGGTTCCCATTCTGGGGTGTTCATCACCAGGCGACCAAGGTACTGTTCCACCACCCCCGAAACCGAGATGGCCTCCCCTACCTTTAATTGGTTCACAAGCCAGGGCCTGTTGAACCAAGTCAGTCGCAGTCCTGCGGTCCCATCGTTGATCACGGCTTCAACGATCGTCATTTTCTTGCCGCGCACTTGGCGAGAGTTCACCGCGGTCACTTCTCCGATTATAGTTAACTGTTCGCCATAGAACACATCCCGGATCGGTTTTAGCTTGCTGTAGTCCTCATAACGCCGTGGAAAGTTGTATAGCATGTCTCCCAGGGTGTTGAGACCCAGGCGGGTCAGCATGGCAGCGTGACGCGGCCCCACACCCGCCAGGACGGTCAGTGAGGCGTTCAGAGCTATCGGACGTTTACTGGTGACGCCGCCTGGATGAGCTTCAGCTCGGCCGGGAACAGTCCGCGCCGGGCGCGAGGCATGCGTCTGTGTACGCGGAATCATTGGTCCTTTTGAGTTATATTTGCTGGAGGTTTGCGCTTCTGAACCAGGTTGTTGCGCCGGGTTAGTTGAATTTTCATCCATCACAACGACCATTGGCTCTTTTTCCCTTGCGGGCTCAATTGGTGGCGCCTCCGGCTCTGGGACGGGTTGCGTTTCTCTCTCTGGTTGTTTTGGCAGGACCGCTAGGGCGGTCGTTTGAGGTGGGACTGGGTGGGGAGGTCCACCTGGCTTGACGGAGGCGGGCTTCTTCTGAAGTGCAGCTTCTGGCACCTTCTCTGAAATGAGCTTCCAGAGAGCTTTGAGCGCTTCGACCCGCTCTTCTGGAGTTTGGTCGGCATATGCTTTCAGCGTGGTCGCAGTGGCTTGGACGACCTCTTCCGGTAGTTTGTCGTTGCGTGCCTCCCCTTCCCACAGGCTCAGGATGTTTGCCAGCCCCCCGATAACGGCCGTATTGGTATACCTGTTCTTACTTTCAAGGCGAAAGAATTTTCGCAGTTTTTCAAGCGATGATTGCATCTGATTATTTTACCCTATAAACTGCTGCCGGGATTTTTTCCCCATGACTGCGATTTCGATTGAGGTCGAAATAACTGTCCAGGCTCCTCCTACACATCTCGAAAGGATATTTTCGTTCACAATAACCATTAACGTTTCCCTTCAAGTCTACCTTCGTAAATATTATTTTTTTACCCCATTCTAGCCGGATTATTTCTTGCGCATTTTTGATCCCACTCGGTTGAACCTTCTCGATTGTACCGATGTTGCATTCGGTGGGAATTTATTAATATTTGCATGGCTAACCCGGTTATTTTCATTTAGTTCGCTCCAACTGTTGTTCTTCGCGCAGCATCCCATTTTGAGATGGCAGGGATCAGTTCCCATTATTATGGTTCCGCTCGAGTCCATCATAAATCATCCTGATCTTTCAACTTGAAGAATCAGAACATGTGTGCAATAATCTTATTAGGATCCAAGAGAGGATTAGTATTGCTTCATATTCAATAAGTACCTTAACATCCGAATAATTCATGGAGTTCCCGTTGATGCCCATTCAAGAAGAATATTCGTTCCTATTCGTTCCTCAGGAACGAATAGGTTACCAGCAGGGAAGACGGAAGGGATCGATTCCTTGCTGCGATAACAAATACAGTGATTGTCGATGGCATTCCCCCGCCATTTTTTCAACAATACTTTTTTTTGGTCAGGTTGTTTGATTTGGTAAAACAACCTCTCCCGGGAATTTTTATCACTATTTGATAACTTTATGATGAAGAAGCCCTCGTAGTGAAATCTAGATTTTGAAGGGGGTTGTTTGTTCCTCTTTTTTTTCAAAAAACAAACAACCACCCCCGCCTTTCCAGGAGTTTTATTCCAAACTACTTCCGTATTCAGACTGGACAGAATCCCTGCCGTGCTGTAAAATGATGCGCCGTGAAATTGCATTAATTATTTGGAGGATGTAAGTGGCTAATATTAAGTCTCAGATCAAACGAAATCGCCAGAATGACAAGAAACGTCTGCGCAACCGTGTTTACCGCGGTGAAGCTCGAATCGCTGTTAGGGATGCCCGCTCTGATATCGACGCTGGCGCTCCTGAATCAAAAACTGCCCTCATGCAAGCCATCAGTTCCCTCGACAAGGCTGCCGAACAGGGCGTGATCCACAAGAATAATGCTGCCCGCCGCAAGAGTTGCCTGATGAAGGCTTTTGCGAAAATGGTGCCCGTTCCCGTCGAAGCTGGATCTGGCGTAGGCGAGCCTCTTCCCGAGGCTGGAACTGAGAAAATATCCTCCACGAAGTCCAGAAAAGCCTCCCCGCGCAAGACTGCTGGCCGCAAGGTGGAAGAGCCTAAGCTGGAAGCTGCGGCGATATCAAAGGACGAATCGAAAGAATCCTCTGCAAAGGCAAAGAAAGCACCTGCAAAGAAACCAGTTGCTAAAAAGGCTGGTACAACTTCAAATAAAGAGAAGGCTGCACCAAAAAAGAAACCAACCGCGACGAAATAATCCTGAGTTCGCGGCTTGCAAAAACCATGAGCGGGAGCGCCCTGAACGATTGGCCTCCCGCTTTTATTTTTATTCGGATCAAAAATGAAGAACGGGAATATCATTTTAATCAACGGCACATCCAGTTCCGGCAAGACCAGTATCGTGCGGGCTTTGCAGGATTTACTTCCCGACCCCTATCTTGAGGCCGGCATCGACAAGTTCATTTTTTGCCTCCCCGCTCGTTACATGGAACGTCCTCTTTGGGATGATGTGATTGGGTTGGCCGATAAAGCCGGAGCTGGTGGTCATGATCTGGTGCGTGGGATGCATCGAGCCATCCGGGCTTTGTCTTTGGCTGGCTGCAATGTTGTTGCTGACCATGTGTTGGTTGAATCTATTTGGGCTACCGATTGCGCTAATTTATTTTCTCCTCTGCCTGCCTATCTCATCGGTGTCCAATGCCCATTGGATGTGCTGGAACAGCGGGAACGATCCCGGAAGAATCGCACCCTGGGCCAAGCCAGGATCCAGTTCCCGGTAATTCATAATTATGTAAAATATGACCTTGAGGTGGATACCTCCTTGCTTACCCCTCAGGAATGCGCTCTCCATATCCAATCCCGGCTGAACGAACCACCCTTGGCGTTTCGCCAAATGTGCCAGATGATATAATTTCCTTTGCGAGAGATTATGTTTGAAACCGAACAACAAGCTATTGAAACCAATATCCGGTCATTTTGCCTATTAAATGAAATTCCGCTTGCCTCTTTGGAGTGGAAGCCGCTCCCCTTTAGCGGAGAATGGGGGATTTCCACCTCCTTTTTTGCTACAGCGGCCGCAGAAGCGCGTCTCGGGAAAAAGGTTGTCGTAGCAACCCGTGCCCAGGAAATTGCCTCCCTGATGAAAGCTCAGATGGGAGACATTCAGGGGATCCGCAGGGTCGAAGCGGTCATGGGGTACCTTAATCTGTATTTCGATACCCAGGAATATACCCGTCGTCTTGTAGATACCATTTTGGAACAAAAAGAGCGATTTGGTTCCGGACCTGCCACTGGGCAGCGAGTGATGATCGAGTTTTCCCACCCGAACACTCATAAGGCTTTCCATGTTGGGCACCTGCGCGGCACGATATTGGGAGACGCTTTATGCCGTATTTTAGAATTCGCCGGTCACGAAGTGGTGCGTGCCAATTATCCCGGCGATATGGGTATGCATGTGATCAAGTGGATGTGGGGGTATATGAAATTCCACGATGGGGAGGAGCCGGCCACGGATATTACCAAGTGGATGGGGGAAGTCTATGCAGAAGCTGCCCATCGCATCGAACAGGATCCAAACCTGGAAGCGGAATTGCGCACGCTCTATGCACGCTGGGATAAGCGCGACCCGCAAGTGGTTGCATTGTGGGAACGCACTCGTGAATGGTCGTTAGAAGGTTTTAAGCAAATATATTCTGCTCTCGATATTCGCTTTGACATTTACTACTTCAACAGCCAGGAGGAGAAACCTGGCAAGGAAATGGTGGAAGAACTTATCCGCCGTGGCATCGCCATCGATGACCGTCCTCAGGGTGGGGCGGTGATTGTAAAAATTGATGAGGTGCTTGCTCTAAATAAGGACCAATACCGTACTGCGGTTGTCCTGCGCTCTGATGGGACGGCCCTTTATGCTACCGAAGACCTCGCCCTCACCTTACATAAATTCCGCGACTATCCCCAACTTGCCAAATCTGTTTACGTGGTCGATGTGCGCCAGAGTTTGCACTTCACCCAGGTGTTCAAGATCCTTGAAATCGCTGGATATGCTCAGGCGCAGAAATGCAGTCATGTCTCCTATGAGTTAGTCACCCTGCCTGGGAACGTGGTAGTCTCCTCGCGCGAAGGGACTGTGGTGCTGCTGGAAGATTTATTACGGGAGGCCACATCGCGAGCCAGGGCTGAAGCGAAAAAGAAGAACCCATCGTTGACCAAGGAACAGCTCGAAAGCGTGGCAAAAGCAGTCGGATTGGGAGCCCTCAAGTACCCCATTCTAGCTCGTGAAAACACGAAAATGGTCACCTTCGATTGGCAGACTGCACTGGATTTTAATGGGCAGGCCGCGCCTTATATACAATACGCTCATGTCCGTTGTAATTCGATTCTAAAAAAGGCTGGCGTTGAAATTCCCAGTCTTCAATCTTCGACGTTCAGCTATTCCCTCGAGCCAGCTGAAGTGGAATTGATTGATTGGTTATCGCGTTTCCCATCCGAAGTCCAGCGCGCTGCAAATGAATATAAACCGCTTGCCATTGCGAGCATCGCCTACGATATCGCCAAAGCTTTCGCTGGATTCTATGATGCCTGTCCAGTTATGCAAGCCATTCCAGAAGTTCGGGATGCGCGCTTGCGCTTGGTTGCAGCAGTGAAATTTGTTCTTGCCAATGCCTTGTCACTATTGGGCATCACCGCCCCTGAAGTGATGTAACTTTATTCTCCGGTATTACGTTCCCCAGTGTCGCGTAACACCGATTGTCAATCTGCGGTAATTGACACTGGATATTTTTTCAAAGGAGAATCTATGCCAACACGTACTCTCATCATGGGCGCCGCCGGGCGCGATTTCCACAACTTCAATGTTTATTTCCGTGACAACAAGGATTACCAGGTGGTGGCTTTTACGGCCACCCAGATCCCCGACATCGAAGGGCGCACCTATCCCAGCCAACTTGCCGGTAAACTATACCCCAAAGGTATTCCCATTTATGCCGAGACTGACCTGCTGAAACTCATTAAAAACCTGAAAGTGGAGCAGGTAATATTTGCTTACTCGGATGTGCCCCACGAAGTAGTCATGCACAAGGCCTCCATGGTTCTGGCAGCTGGTGCCGATTTCCGTTTGATGGGCGAAAACTCCACCCAGGTCAAATCCAGTAAACCGGTCATCTCCATTTGCGCGGTTCGCACTGGTTCGGGCAAGAGCCAAACCACCCGTCGAGTCTCCCTGATTTTGCGCAGTATGGGGTACAAGGTGGCTGCAATTCGCCATCCCATGCCCTATGGCAATCTGGTCAAGCAGGAAGTCCAGCGCTATGCCACTTACCAGGATCTGGATAGGTATGAATGCACCATTGAAGAGCGCGAGGAATATGAGCCTCATATTGACAATGGGGTAATCGTTTACGCCGGTGTAGATTACGAGAAGATCTTGCGCGCGGCCGAAAAGGAAGTGGATATCATCCTATGGGATGGCGGGAATAACGATTTTTCCTTCTACGTATCTGACCTGAAGATCGTTGTTGCTGACCCTCACCGCCCCGGTCACGAAAGTTCCTATCACCCCGGCGAGGTGAATGCTCGCGATGCAGACGTGATCGTCATTAATAAGGTGGACACTGCTGACGCACAGGCAGTTATAAAAGTCCGCGATAATCTGCGCATTTTGAACCCCAAGGCGATAATCATCGAAGCTGCTTCCCCTCTCTTTGTGGACGATCCCGCTGCAATTTTTGGAAAACGCGTACTGGTGATCGAAGACGGCCCAACCCTTACCCACGGTGAGATGGCCTATGGTGCCGGTTTTGTGGTTGCTAAACGCTTTGGTGCCAAGGAAATAGTTGATCCTCGACCTTTCGCGGTCAAGTCCATCGCTGACACATTTAAAAAATATCCCAAGACCGGTCCCATCCTTCCCGCGATGGGCTATGGTGCTGCCCAGACAAAAGATCTGGAAGCCACCATCCGCAAAGCAGATGTCGACCTGGTCATTATCGGCACGCCCATTGATCTAACCCGTGTGATCAAGATCAACAAGCCCTACCAGCGTGTCCGCTACGAGTTGCAGGAGATCGGCCAGCCAACGTTGGAAGATATTCTAAAAGCAAAATTTGGGAAGAAGTCCAAGAAGAAATAATGGAGTATAACGAGAGGCCGGGTAATTACTAAAACCCGGCTTTTTGTTACAATAGACCTATGTTTATCGATCAAGCAGAGATTCTCGTACAATCCGGTAAAGGTGGAGATGGCATGGTCCATTTCCATCGAGAGAAATACGTTCCCCGCGGCGGTCCTGATGGGGGTGATGGTGGGCGTGGCGGGAGCGTTATTCTTGAAGTCCGCTCCACACTCAATACACTGGCAGCCTTTCGACATACTGCACGCTTTGCTGCAGGAGATGGCAAGGGCGGTGGAACAAACAACAAGTTTGGAAAATCTGCCGACGATCTGATCGTGATCGTACCTCCTGGCACGGTAGTTTACGATGCTGTCACCGGCGCCCTGATGGGAGACTTGACTGCACCCGATCAGCGTCTCCTGGCATGCAAAGGCGGACGTGGTGGGCGCGGTAACCCCCATTTTAAGAGTTCTATCAACCAGATCCCTCGCACAGCTGAACGTGGAGAACCGGGCGAAGAAAAACGGCTTCGCCTTGAACTCAAACTGATAGCAGATATCGGTATTGTGGGTGTTCCAAACGCAGGGCAAATCCACTTTGCTGTCAGTCCTGACCAACGCAAAGCCAAAGATTGCTGCTTACCCATTCACAACGCTTGAACCAAATCTCGGCGTGGCGGAAGTTGATGCTGAAATCGAGTGTGGTGTTGGCTGATATTCCGGGTCTTGTGGAAGGTGCTGCTCATGGGGTAGGTCTGGGGCACGACTTCCTTCGTCACATCCAGCGTACTCGTGTCTTGATCCACCTTTTGGACGGGCTATCTGATGACCCGCTGGAGGATTTCGCCCAGACGAATACGGAACTGGGTCTTTTTGATCCGAACTTGGCGAAGAAACCCCAGATTGTTGCCTTGAATAAGATTGACCAGCCCGAAGTCCAGGAGCGCTGGCCGAAGATTAAGAAGGAACTGAAAAAGCGTGGATTCACCGCTATGGCAATCTCTGCCCTGGCTCGCACTGATGTGAGGGAATTGCTGCTCAAAGCTGCTGGTACCTTGGCTGAGACACCTGCGCTGGAAGAAGTCGAACCAGCAATGCCTGTTTACCGCCCAGTGGAGGATCCGCGTGCGTTCACGATTTTGCCGCGAGCCAGATGGCTGGCGTGTTAAATCAGTGGCGATCGAACGCGCCGCTGAAATGACTCCCTGGGACCAGTCTGGGTCGGTGCGTCGTTTTCAAAAAATGATGGATCGTCTCGGGGTGGATAAGGCGCTCCGGGAGGCTGGCGCTCAGGAAGGGGAAACTGTCCATATTGGGGAGTATGAATTGGAGTATCAGGATTAACGATGCAGGGCAACTGGTTGGGGTGCCCTGCAACACTATTGCGCTAAAGAGTTAGATTAATTTCCCGGTTGAATTATCGAGATTAAAGTAGTCAATCCTTCCTGAATGGTTTCGCCCAGAAATACCCCTGGTACCGAGCCCTGCAAATCTGGATGCCTGATAAATGCCCGTCCACCAAAGGTGACTGGGGGGTTGCCGTTTACTTGTCTAATCCATTGTGGCCATTTGGATAACTCTTTCGCTGGTTTCTTGCTCATTGCCACAAATGCGACAGCACGCGGATGGATATCATCAATAAAGGTCGCCAGATCTTCTAATGGTGCATTTTGGCCAAGGTAAGCCACAGGCCACCCTTGCCGCCGCAACAACACACCCAACATCAGTAAACTGCCCTCATGTAATTCCCCCGGTGCACATGCAAGTAAGACTGGATTGCCGGATCTTGGTGTTGTTCCTGTGACCATCCACATTAGCAAGCGGTGACGCAGGTAGTTGCTTGCAAGATGCTCTGTGGCGATGGAGATCTCCCCGTTTTCCCATGCTTCCCCGATGGAATTCAATACCGGGCCGATGATGTTAAGTGTCAATTCCTCGGGTGAGAAAAATGCCAACATCTCACCCATGAATTGGTCGGCTCGCAACAAGTCATGGTGGGTGAGAGAGTCCAGGAGAGTATCTCGAATTGAATGGGAAGAAAGAGTGCCGGATTCCGCTTTTGATATTGGTTCTGGTTCAATCCCCACATATAATCGTCCGTCGGCTTCCGCTGCGCGCACCGCGATCACTGCTCGGCTGACAGTCAAGCCCGAGTCTACCTGGGATTTTACCCAACGCAAACGGGCAATATCCTTTTCTGAATATAGACGGTGGCCCCCTGCTGTGCGTTCAGCGTTTGGAAATCCGTATCGTCTTTCCCAAGCATGCAGAGTGGTGATTGGCACACCGGTGACTCGCGTTACAACGCCAATATTATAAAGTGCTGGCGTCAAGCTTGGATTCTCAATAAGGGGATTTTTCATATCTTTTTGGATTTTACTATTCAAGCTGGCAACTGTCAAGTAAAACTATGCAATAACTTGACAAATAATATACAATAACATACAATACAGAATAATCATATTCGCCTACGAAAAGTTGACGCGGTGGAGTTGATTTCTGGTAAATATATTTGAGGGAAGAATTATGAAAACACTCGAAGGAAAAGTTGCTATTATTACCGGAGCCAGTCGGGGGCTGGGTAAATCGACCGCTTCACTCTTTGCAAGGGAGGGGGCCAAAGTTGTGCTTTCCGCCCGTTCTAAAACTGATATCGAGGGTATTGCAGCTTCCCTGCGGTCGGAAGGATGTGAAGCAGTTTCATTCCCCTGTGATGTATCAGACCCCATACAAATTGAGAATTTGGCGCGTTTTTCCCTGCAGGTATATGGCAATTTTGACATTTGGATCAACAATGCTGGGACAGCCGGTCCCTACGGTCATACTTTCGATATTCCTTCAGACCAATTCCTATCTGTCCTTAAAACGAACATATTTGGTGTATTTTATGGGTCTTCAATTGCCATGCGTCACTTTTTGCCAAGAAATTCCGGCAAACTCATCAATATCCTTGGAGCAGGGTCGAGGAAACCAGCCCCCAACCAAAACGCTTACGGCTCCACCAAGTCCTGGATTCGGGTTTTCACTTTGGCGTTGGCAGAAGAATATAAAAATAATGGTGTAGGTGTTTTTGTACTCCAGCCGGGTCTGATGGAAACTGACCTGCTTACTGATATAACAACATTTGCACCTTTTGAGAAGCGTCTACAAAGCTTTATGCCATTCCTGATCCACGCTGCTGGGAAAAAACCGGAGATTGCTGCCCGCAAAGTCCTCTGGCTTGCATCTTCTGCTACTGACAGAAAAACAGGCCTGGATATCAGTGTCAGTTCTCCATATGCCTTTATTATCGGATTTCTACGCGAAGGTTTTCGAAGACTTTTCCGATTGCCAGTCCGACCGATTGAAATGAACATCCAGATTATTTCTTCGGGTTTTGAGAAATTGGAATGAACAAAACAGCCATATCCATCCTTGCTTGATAATCAGCTTTTGCGATCTTTCTTTGCATGAGGATTGTAGAAATCCACAGGGACAAAAAAAGTATTGGGAATTAGGATGGTAACCCATGTTTAAAAAGATTGAATGATTCAGAATATATTGCTTATTAAGGAGACCCTTATGAAAAATTCCCTTCGACAGTTTGCTGTAATTATTACAGTTTTTTCAACCATTGCCATCAACATCCTGGCTGATGCTTTGCCTATCAATGGATTGAATACCGGTAAGATCTCAGATGCCTTTCATGTATATTTCGTTCCCGCAGGTTATGTTTTTGCAATCTGGGGTTTAATTTACATTGGCCTTTTGGCATATGCTGTCTACCAGGCTTTACCTTCCCAGAAAGAGAATCCGCGTTTACAGGCTACCGGTTGGTGGGTTGTTTTAGGCGGGGTGGCTAATAGTATGTGGATCTTCCTCTGGCATTACGAGTTATTTATCGGAACGCTTGCTGTCATGTTGGTTTTGCTTGCATCCCTAATTGCCACCTACCTGCGCTTGGAGATTGGTGAGACAAAGGTATTATCATCGGAGACCTGGTTGGTGCGCGTCCCCTTCAGCATTTATCTGGGCTGGATCACGGTGGCAACCATCGCCAATGCCACTGATGTACTTAACTATCTTAAATGGAACCAGTTTGGCCTTAGTGATGGAACTTGGATGCTGATTATTCTGTTAGCGGTGGTGGCTATTGCCGGCTTAATGATTGTTTCCCGCCGGGATATTGCGTACACGGCAGTAGTCTTGTGGGCGCTGGCAGGGATTGGAGTCAAGTTCCCGCAACAGGGAATTATTACGATCGGAATCTGGCTTTCCTTCAGTCTGGTCGCCGCGATTTTGGTTGGTTCTATACTGGTCAAGAGGAAGATAATCCTAAAATGAAGAAGCATTCATTAGTCCGGACGCTCAGTATCATTCTGCTCGTCTTAGCTCTCCTAATATTGGTTGGCCCCTTTCTTGTCCCAATCCCTCCTTTAACAAACACGGTACCGGCTGAACAACTGGCAGATCCTGACAGCCAGTTTATTAACATTAATGACCTATCTGTCCATATTAAAACGATGGGACAGGGTGAGCCGGTCTACGTCCTTTTGCATGGCTTTGGAGCAAGCTTGTTTTCATGGCACGCTGTTATGGGTTCATTTAGCAAGATTGGGATGGTCATTGCATATGATCGACCGGCTTTTGGTCTTACTGAGCGTCCCATGAGTTGGACGGGTGAAAACCCATACAGCTCCCAGGCTAACGTGGATTTGTTGCTTGGCTTGCTTGATCACTTCAACGTTCAGAAAGCGATACTGGTCGGCAACTCAGCAGGGGGGATGGTATCCATGCAGTTTTACCTTCAGCACCCTGATCGTGTCCAGGCACTTATATTGGTGGATCCAGCGGTCTATGAGGGTGGCGGTGGTCCTTCCTGGTTGCGCCCGTTCTACAATACCCCACAGTTAAATCACCTTGGCCCACTAATTGTCCGTTCAATTCAAAGCAGCGGGATTAACCTTATCAAAATGGCTTGGTTTGATCCATCAAAAATCACTCCTGAGACAATGACCGGGTATACCAAACCTTTGCGCGCCGACAACTGGGATCGCGCTTTATGGGATTTTACTGCTGCAAGCCAACCTTCCGGTCTTCCTGCTCGCTTGTCCGATTTCAAATTGCCAGTGTTAGTGATCTCCGGAGATACCGATAAAATTGTTCCAACAGCAGACTCAATTCGCCTGGCGGATTCTCTACCAAATGCAAGACTTGTAATCATTGCTCAGGCTGGTCATGTACCGCATGAGGAACAACCTGAAGCCTTCATGCAAGCTGTTAATGAATTTATTAAAACTACTTTACGTTAGGATCAGGTAGGTAACTGTTCTGTCACCGAAAGGAGAAGTTCGATATCTCAAAATGCATCATTATCTCCACCCAAAAAGATGAGCAAAAGGATTCTCCAAGGAAATAAATCAGGCTATGGGAAAAACTTAGAGAACCACAGAGTGAAATAATTTCTTATATATATCCCGGAATTGTAGTGAGCGCACCGGGTAGCGTCTGGGCCATCGAGGCAATATCCTGATGGTACCCTCGAACGGCAAAAGGTTTATTTTAAAGCGAAAGGTTTGGATCTTGTCAATTACGCCTATGACACCTTGAATAATTCCATTGCACCTTTACGGTTTGAGCTATTGAAACCAACATATACTTTTCTCCAAATTGCGTGGACCAATTTAGACCCCCCCGAGGATTTTTTCCTTTTCCCTTTCCTGCGTTAAGTTCCTAGGTCAAGAATATAAAGGTTTTGTCTATTACCCACATCCGGAGACAAAGATCCAGCACTTTTAGAATTCCTCTGTCATTGAGGTGACAACTGAATGGATTCCAGTGATTGGGTATGGGGCTCTCGTCGATTTAGCTATAAATTCCTCTGAAATTAAACTCTTTCCGTTATGAAAGAGTCCCATAAAATTGATTATTGAATAGCTAACAGATCAGAAGCATTTAATTTTTTTACCCTGCGATATAAGAATTAAACTTAATAGGGGCGACTTTTGGGTCGCCCCTGTTTTATCCCAAGGGGAGGCAGGGATTTCTACTTGCGGTTCCGCAGGAAGGTTGGGATGTCGAGATCTTCAGTATTGAAGGTCTGCGGTCGAAATTCCGCGCTGGATTTCCCGGTTTGGGCGTCCACGCTCACAGTTTCAAGAGGACGGCTTGCGGGCTTGCCATCCATGCTGCGGACTCCCGGGTTGGCAATTCTCCTCGGCATTCCAGATCGTTCGAAACCCGTGGCAATTACTGTTACGCGGATTTCGTCAGTCATATCCGGGTCAATCACCGCACCAAAGATCATGTTCACATCCGGGTGGGAAGTCTCACGGATAAGTGCTGCAGCTTGGTTGACCTCGAATAAGGTCAAACTGGGACCACCAGTGACATTGAAGAGCACTCCCTTAGCGCCGTCAATCGTAATATCAAGCAATTGACTCGAGATGGCCTGTTCAGCGGCTACCCGGGCGCGGTCTTCACCAGAGGCTTTGCCAACTGCCATGAGTGCTGCCCCGCCTTCAGACATGATTGCGCGCACATCAGCGAAGTCCAGGTTGATCAACCCAGGGACGGTGATCAGTTCGGAAATTCCCTGAATCCCCTGACGGAGTACGTCGTCAGCCATCTTGAAAGAATCATTTAAACTTGCGCGCTTGTCCATGATCTGGAGTAAACGGTCATTGGGGATGACAATCAGTGTATCAGTATGTTCCTTGAGTTTCGACATGCCTGTTTCACAGGATTGCATCCTACGATTGCCTTCAAAGGTGAATGGGCGGGTAACAACACCTATTGTCAGCGCCCCTACCTCTCTGCAGATCTGTGCCACGATCGGGGCTGCACCGGTCCCAGTCCCACCGCCAAGGCCGGCAGTGATGAAGACCATGTCTGCACCTTTCATCGCGTTATACAGATCTTCGGCGGATTCCTCTGCGGACTTTCGTCCAATTTCAGGGTTTCCGCCTGCTCCGAGGCCGCGCGTCAGCTTGTTGCCGATGCGTACCCGGGTGGGGGCTTTTGCCAACATAAGCGCTTGGGCATCTGTGTTGATTGCAACAAACTCGACACCCTGGATGCCTTCCTCGATCATCCGGTTCACGGCGTTACTTCCGCCGCCGCCCACGCCAACCACCTTGATTCGGGCGAATGTTTCGATTGAATTCTTTTTTGCGTCCATGTCACTGCCTCCTGAAAGATATAAATGGGTGAATATACATTGGTGGATTGACGACCCTGGTCGTCCTTTCGATGTTTACTACGGGAGCAACCTTTTGAGCCAATCCTTGACTGGTTCCATGTTCATGCGGCTATCTCGCTTGCCACCTCGTTGTTTACGTCCTGGGGTGGGGGAAAGGTCATCTTCTGTCAATGCCGCGGCCCAGTGAAGCAACCCAACACTAGTGGAATAAGCGGGGCTTTTTAATTGATCAACCAGGCCGATCAGATTTTCCGGCTGGGCAGTCCGGATGGGTAATCCAAAAACCTTTGAAGCCAATTGTCGTATACCGGGCAGGGCGCTCGTACCTCCTGTTAAGACCATGCCTGCGGGCAATAATCCGTCATATCCCGAACGCTTGATTTCCTGCATTGTCAAAGTAAAAATTTCTTCAACTCTGGCTTCAATTATGTGAGCCATATCCTGGCGGCTAATTTTCACTGGTTGGTCCTCGCCAAAGGTATGTACAGTGAACGTGTCCTCAACCCCCACACCAGACTTCATGGCGTAGCCATATTTTTTCTTGATTTCTTCAGCTTGTGTGAGCGGTAGGCGAAGCCCGGTGGCGATATCGTTGGTAATGTGATTACCACCCACTGCGAGAACCATTGTGTGCCAAACATGACCATCTACATACAAAGCCAGATCGGTTGTCCCTCCGCCTATATCGCAAACAGCGACGCCCATCTGCCGTTCATTATCTGTCAGAACAACATCACCCGAAGCTAATGGATTAAGGACAAATTGAAGTACTTCAACACCGGCTCCGTTGACACATTGACGCAGGTTTTCAACGGTTGCCTGGCTAGCAGTGATGATGTGGGCTTCAACCTCCAGCCGAAAGCCGCGCATACCGATCGGCATTGAAATTCCATCCTGCCCGTCCACTGTGAACCCACGCTGGATGATGTGGATGATCTCTCGATTGTGAGGAATTGCAACAGCCCGGGCAGCCTCAAGGGCACGGGCCACATCAATTTCGTCAATTACTTCATCAGAAACCCCTGCCACGCCCCGGGAATTTATCGAAGAGACATGCGCACCAGCTAGGCTGACCATTGCTCCTGTGATTTCCACTCCTGACGTCTGTTCAGCGACTCCCACTGATTTCTTAATAGCTTGTGATGCTTCAGCCAGGTCTACAATGACTCCCTTCCTTATGCCTGCGGAAGGTTCTATGCCCACGCCTAGGATGCGGATGGCTTCCTTCTCGATCCGCCCCACTAGAGTGCAGACTTTGGTCGTTCCGACGTCAATCCCAACAACAATTTCGTCCATAGGGTCCTGGGCTATTTATAGAACGGTGCGTTCAAGTATTCCACGCTGATAAGCGAGGGTTGAACGCCCTGAAGGATGAGAGTATCCACAATTGCTTGATAAACATTTTTTTTCATCGAAATTTCTTTGGCATCCTGCCCAAAATAAACGCTCCACCCGCGCGGATCCTCCCAGCCCATTCCGTAGACTGGATCAAAGGTCATTGGCATTCCAGCAGGAACATCACGGGCAAGTTCTGACATTGCTTCCACCATTTCTGGAGTGATAAACTTTTGGGCGTAGATTGGGAGAGTCGAATCAATCGGAATTTGATTTGGAGTGCCAGATGCTGACACTTGTATCAATCCTGGGACTTCACCCCTTGGTGTGAATGCCACTCCATTTGCATCGATCCATGTCACGACTCCATCCTGATACCAGGCAAGGACAGGGATACGTTCCTCTACATCAATTGTTATTCGGTTGGGCAATCCAACGATTACTTTCACTGATGCCAGATCAGGATAGGCAGTATGAAGGTTAGCTGCGATTTTTGCAGGCACGGCTTTGATGATTGGCTCACCTATCATCCCAAGCACAGCATTGATTTCATTTGCTCCAATTCTCTGATTGCCATATACCTCCGCACCTTTTACTGTGAAGGGAGATGCAGTCCACAAAGTAAAAAGTATGAAACTAAGGATTAAAGTAAATCCTGCGGAAACCCAACGTGACCCGAATTGTGGAATATTCAATGCAGGAGCATGGACACTAGCGCGACCAAGAGAAAATGCTAAGTCATAACCTTTCCGTTTTGTTGTTTTTGATTCTTTGGTGGAATTCCGACGGGATACCAACCGCTTTTCGTTGGGATAAAATGCCGATTCCTGGTGGTAGGTTTTTCGTGTTGGTCGCATTGTCCGCCGTAGTATTTTTGCCAGAGATGATTTTGGAGTGCGTTGTTGGCGAACAAAATCAGCTCGGTGGATTTTTTGTAAAGTAGTCATAATATTCTCCGGAAGTTGTGTTCAGTTCGGCTGCGGTCGGCTTTGCGCTCAAGGCCCAATTCGATCAGACGATCCACGAGTTTTGGAAAGGGGAGTCCACTGGCTTCCCATAGCTTGGGATACATGCTGATGCTGGTAAATCCAGGGATTGTGTTGATTTCATTTAGGAATATCTCGTTGGTGACTTTATCTATAAAGAAATCCACGCGTGCCATCCCGGCGCAATCAATGGCTTTATAAGCAGTGATAGCCATTTGACAGATCTTCCCCGAAATTTCCGGTGGCAGGGGCGCTGGGATGAGCAAACTGGATGTGCCGTCAACGTATTTCGATTCGTATGAATAAAATTCACGGCTGGGAAGTACTTCCCCGGGCACTGAAGCCATGGGAGATTCATTACCCAATACAGACACTTCAATCTCACGGGCATTCACGCCGCGCTCCACCAGCACGCGCCGGTCGTATGCAATTGCTTCCATTAGGCCTTCGCCAAGGTCGGCATGGTTGTTGCACTTGGATATGCCCACCGATGACCCCAGGTTTGCTGGTTTTACGAATAGAGGATATGGTCCCACGAATTCAGCCCGATTGATGACAGCCTCGAGGTTGTTCTCAACTTCGTTGCGCAAGACGATTATCGATCCTACAGTCGAAATTCCATTGGCTCGCATCACGTCTTTAAAAATCCCTTTATCCATTCCAACCGAAGAGGCGGTCACCCCTGCTCCCACATAAGCAAGATCCGCTAGTTCAAGTAAACCTTGGAGGGTGCCATCTTCGCCGAAAGTACCATGCAGGATCGGAAAAACTATGTCCACGTTTGCAATCAATGACAGGGACTTTTCAGATTCTCCCATCGTGATTCCCCAAATACTATTATGGAACTGATCAGGGATGATGACCACTTGTTTAAGGTCTCCAGAATCAATTTGTCCTTTGCTTAGTGTTTCCAAAACCTTTTCCCCTGCCATCCAGACTCCGCCTTTAGTAATTCCAACTTGCGTGATCTCATACTTTTCCGGGTCAAGTGCCGACAGCACTGACCTGGCAGACATGAGGGATACCTCGTGTTCACCAGAACGTCCACCGAAAAGAACTGCAATTCGAAGCTTCTTATCCATTCTTACCATTCACCGATTAATTCCACTTCAAGTTCAAGGTTTACACCGAATTTCTCAGCGACAGCTGCACGAGCCAGGTCAATAAGTGACTTCATATCGCTCCCGTGGCTTTGTCCTCGGTTGATGAAATAATTGGCATGCTGTGTACTGATTTCTGCATCACCTACACGGGTACCTTTTAGACCGGCTGCTTCGATTAATTGACCAGCCTTTTCCCCGGGTGGATTCTTAAACATCGAACCCATACTTGCTCCAGGTGGTTGCGTTTCGCGACGGCGTTCGGAGAATTGTTCCATTTTTGCCCGTATCGCTTGAGGATCACCGTGATTTAAAGACAGTTTTGCTGAGAGGATAAAAGCCGGTGGGTGTTCGCGTTTTAACACGCTTGTCCGGTAACCATATTCCATCTTTTCTACTGTCCAAAATTGGCGACCATCCTGACGATGGATCAGTTCCAGCGATATTAAGTTGCCCGCGATATCACCATCGAACGCTCCAGCATTACCATACACCGCACCTCCTAATGAACCAGGCAAGCTTGCAGCCCACTCAAATCCAGACAAACCAAGCCGTGCTGCCCGCTGGGTAATATCGTTTGGGGTGACACCCAATTCAGCCAGGACGGCAGGTGGTTCAGTGTTTGTGTAGAATTTGACCAACCGTGCCCTATTAATTATTACCACGCCACGAAATCCTTTATCGCTAACCAGTACATTCGAACCGCCCCCCAGGAGAATGAATGGTAAATCAAGCTTCCATAATTTTTCCGCTGCTTGCGCCAACTCATCCGCGGAATGGACAAAAATCAAGACATCAGCCGGACCACCAATGCGAGCAGCAGTATAGCTGGAAAGGGGAACATTTTCCTGCAAATGGTCGCCGAAGGTGGTACGTAGGTCGGAAATATTCTCGGATTGCATAATATTCATCGATATTTGATATGAAGTATTGGTAATGACGGATGGAGTCGCCATTTACCTGGTTTTTTCCTTCAAGCGAGAAAGTACTTCTAAGCTAATTTGGTCTGCATCACCTGCTGATAACACGAGCACAACATCGCCAGGGCGCAAATTGGCAATGAGGTAATTTGATACATCCGATAAATCAGCGATATAACGTGCCTCACGAGGCATTGCTTCTACTACTTGTTTAGATGAATAATTCTGCTTCGGTTCGCGCGCTGCATAGATCTCGGTGACTATGACTTCATCAGCATCTGAGAAAGCGCCGGTGAATTCTTTGAATAAAGCTTGGGTTCGCGAGTATGTATGCGGTTGCCAAACTGCCCAAATATGGCCGGAGGGATACCGGGTTCTCGCTGCCGCCAGTGTGGCGAGGATCTCAGTCGGATGATGCGCATAGTCATCAATAACTATGATTCCATTCACTTCACCACGTATTTCGAACCTGCGCCCAGTTCCGGTAAACTGCGCCAGGGCCCAGGCAACATCTCCAAGAGGTAGAGCAAGCAAGTGGGTTACAGACAATGCAGCTAAAGCATTACAAACATTATGTTTTCCCGTTAATTGCAGTTCTACTGTTTCGCGCTTACCTAGAACTGATACGCTAAATGTGAGACCACCTTTTTCATTCTGAACCAGATCTTTGGCAGATACGTCAATTGGTCTTTCCTTTTCGCCACTCTCGTAGAGTCCATAAGAAATTACTGCTTTACCAAGTTTTTTTGCCTTATCCATCAAGTCGCTTGACCCGGAATCATCTGCATATGCCACAAGGGTTCCTTTTGCGGGGAGCCGATATAAGAATTCTACAAATGCAGCTTGAAAATCAGCCGGGGTGGGGTAGCAATCAGGGTGGTCGTATTCAATGTTGGTCACTACTTCAATAGTCGGCTTGAGTCCAAGGAACATGTGATCGTACTCATCTGCTTCTATTACAAAGGTTTTTCCTTTACCAGCCCGGGCATTGACACCCAGGTTCGCCAACACTCCACCGCAAATAAAGGATGGTTCCTGGCCTAATGCTGAGAGTATCCACGCGATCATGGCAGTAGTGGTTGTTTTTCCATGTGTTCCAGCGATGGCAATGCTGGTTTTTCCATCCATCAGAATTCCAAGGAAGTCAGCTCGTTTAAGGACCGGGATCCTTTGAGCGTGGGCAGCTGTTACTTCGGGATTGTTATCTGGGATTGCTGAAGACCGCACCACCAGATCGACATTGCGCACGTTCTCAGCGCGGTGCCCGATACTTATGATCACACCTGAAGATTGAAGGTCTCGCGTGAAGGTAGATTCGACACGATCTGACCCGCTCACAGAGTGCCCCATTTCGAGCAGGACGCGGGCGATTGCCGAAAGTCCAGTACCACCGATGCCAATCAAATGGATGCGAGTCATAGTTTAGATGAAAACCACAATCACAAAGATGAAGGAAATAACAACAGCGAAATAAATGCCGGGAATGCCGAGTAATGTTGGTGGCATATAATGAAGCATTGCTTCAGCCACCTTGGCAAAATCACCGGTGGGAGCTGTGATAACTTGGGGAAAGGGGTAACCAGCCTCTGCCATGTAGTACCAGATCGTTCCTGCAATCAAATAACCGTTTAATGCTCCCAGGACGACACCCAGGATGATATCTTGAAGTTTCTCGCGGTTCATCTTGGGAGCAAAACGCGGAATATTGGGTGTTTGGTATCCAAAGAAAACCACTAGACCCAGAATGCCAGTGCGCAGCCAGAAAAATAAATCCTGGTTATCTTTTTGAAGAACATCGCGAATGAACGGAACATAGTTTGATAGCAATGTGGTAAAAGTTAAGGCCAGGATGACGCTAAAAGAGACCAATAATTCCTTGGCCCAGCCACGCATACCGCCAATAATGCCAAATAAAACAACGTACATCCAGAAGACGAAAGACAGGCTTACCATGGTTTCATCTCCTCTCCTGGCAAAGCGCGAGAATTTGGTTCCCGATTTCTGCAGCAGCATCAGGGTGAGATAAACGCTGCATGGCACTACGCATGGAAGCTAATTTCAATGGTTGGTTGATCAAATTCCTCACAGTGGATAAAAGCTGATCGGATAAATTACTTTCTTCCAGCATGATTGCTGCCCCATTGGTGACCAGGGTTTCCGCATTCACTATTTGGTATCGCCAGGCATGCGGGTAAGGGACAAGGATGGCAGGAAGACCAAAAAGCGGATATTCGCCAAGAGTTGACGCACCTGCGCGTGACAGGGCCATATCTGCAGCTGCCAGAGCTGCACCCATTTCTTCATGTAAATATGGGAATGGATGATACCGGCTGGCATAGAACCCACTTAATTCTTTTCCTTTGGCAGCAACCGTAGGCCAATCCAATTCCCCAGAGATGTGGATGATCTGCATAATATCCAGAAGTGCAGACAAATTTGCCAAAATCGCTTGATTGATTGCATGTGCGCCCTTGCTTCCACCGCTCACCAGTAATACGGGGGAATCATTTGTTAGGTTAAGCGCTTGGCGGGAATCTTTCCTGGACCATCGAGTTAAATCAGCTCGGGTAGGGTAGCCAGTCACAACAATGCGCCTTTTGCGGTTGAAATATTGGATAGATTCCTGGGCGGTTACGGCAATCTTGTCTGCGAATCGAGCCAGAGTCTTGAGTGCCAATCCGGGTTCGATATCTGGGATAAATAGGGCGGACGGAACTTGCATTCCCGCGAGCGCCATCGGTACAGCCACAAATCCGCCAGTGAAAAATAAGACGTCAGGTTTAAATTCGTGCAGGATGCGCCTGGAAGCAAAGAAACCACGCAATAACCGGATAATATTTCCCGGAAGTGTTTTCAGGCTAACGCCATGGATTCCGGCTGCAGGGATAGCTTTAAACGGCACATTCGCCCGCTCAACCAGTCGGGCTTCTATGCCGCCTTCTCCACCAACCCAGAGAACCTCGGCCTTATTTTGCATGGTTTGCAGGACGGCGAGTGCGGGATACACCCCTCCGCCGGTTCCGCCCGCGCAGATCAACAGACGCACTGTACGAAATCCTTTCTTCGATTGCAGGTGTAGATCCCCGCCCGGATTGACGGGAAATGTTGAGGAGAATGCCAATAGCTGCAAGTGTGGAGAGCAGGTTCGATCCACCCGCACTAACAAAGGGTAGGGCATTTCCGGCAAACGGCAAAAGGCCAACCATTACAGCCATATTAATCGCGGCTTCGAAGGTAATCCAGAATGTCAATCCAGCTGCCAAAACGGAGCCGAGGGAATCAGATGCCTGCCCGGCAATTTTCATACCTCGCCATGCGAGGGCAGCATAGAGAGTGATTAATCCCAGTGCTCCGAAAAGCCCCAATTCCTCGACAATGACTGCAAAGATGCTGTCAGTGGCGGCAAATGGTAGACCGATTAATTTCGTTGTTGCTTGTCCGATTCCAACTCCGAATAAGTTCCCCTTGAAAATTGCTTCCAAAGACCATAAAACATGGTCGCTGGATTGCAAAGGATCTTTTAATCCTGCAATGTAAGAGCCTATCCGGGCTCTTCCGGTGGAACTAAATTGCACCACAAGCCACCCGGCAGCCAGCGCCACTATACTGAATAAAATGATTTGCCGCATTTCACCACCGGCTAGGAAAAAGAGTAATCCGCCCAGAACAAAAATAGTCACCGCGGCACTCAGGTCTGGTTGCAGAAAAATTAATCCGCCTATTGCTCCCAGGATAAAAGCCAGTGGGATTAAGCCAAGTTGAATGTCATGCATATGCTCGCGTTTGCTGTACATCCAAACTGATAAATATATTATCGTGGCTAGTTTTGCCAATTCTGATGGCTGAACTGAGCCTCCAAAAAAAGTGCGAACAGCATTATTACGGACTTCATTATTTACCAAAACAGCTACGAGGAGAATAACTGTCACAGCCATCAATGGGACCGCAATTTTTCTCCAAAGATGGTAATCAATCCGGGAAAGGATGAAGGCAGTCAAGGTCCCGATTCCCATCCATAGTAATTGCTTATTGAAGATAAAGATTGCAGAACCATATGTCTGGAGAGAAAAATCGGTTCCTGCAGAATACAGCATCAACAAGCCAAAGATACCCAGGGCAATTACCACCGTTACGAGAACCAAATCTCCGCCTGATGAGCGAGTTCGTTTCCCGGAGGAAGTAGATGTTCGAGCACGTTGTTTTACGAAAGTTCCGATACCCATTTTCTAAAAGCCTCTCCACGATGTTCGAAATCAATGTATTGGTCAAAACTGGTTCCGCCTGGAGAAAAGAGGATTACCACACCCGGGTTGCTCAATCGTGCTGCAACTTGTACGGCCTCTTCCAGGTTTTCGCAGCGTTCAACGGTTTTTTGCAGCGGCCCATTGGCTTGATCGAGTGCCCGATTGATCTTATCTGCGGCTTCACCGAAAAGCACAACCCGGTCAACTCGTTGATGGATTAGGGAAGCAAGTTCATCCCAAGGCAGGTTTTTGTCTCGTCCTCCAAGTAGCAGGATTATGGGATCAGAAAATGATCGGATGGCTGCCATTGTGCGTTCTGGTGCAGTGGCGATGGAATCGTTGTACCATTTGGCTCCCTTCCATTCTCGAACAAACTCTAATCTATGGGGCACACCACGGAAACCTTTGGCAGCGTTAACCATTGCTTCAAGAGGAAGTCCGGCAGAGAACCCAATGGCAAAAGCTGCTAGAACATTCAGCAAATTATGTTCTCCGCGTAGTTGGATAAGATTGCGGTGGAGCAGAGGAATTTCCATCCCGCGTTGTCGCATGATTAGGATATCTCCAGTAATATAACTACCATCTTGGGTACCTTCTATTGCTGCCTTCCCAAAGGAAACGAGGCTTCCAAGCACTTTGTCATGCAGACTCCATGCTCCTGGGTCTTCACGGCTCAAGATGGCAATATCCTTGGATGTCTGGTAATCGATGATCCGCTGCTTGGCCAGGGTATATGCTTCCATACTGTAATGCCGGTCCAGGTGATTGGGGGTGATATTCAGAACAACCGCCACATTAGGTGATAAATTCATCTGCTCCAACTGGAAACTTGAGATTTCCAGAATGGCAAGGTCATCCGCGGTCATGCTATCTACATAGTTAAGCAGAGGATCACCGATATTTCCTCCAACATAAGCCATGTTTCCAAGGGCACTTTTTGCCATGTTTCCCACTAAAGTCGTGGTGGTAGTTTTCCCGGCTGAACCTGTAATCCCCACTGTCTGGCATGGTGTGTTTTCCATGAATATCTGGGTGTCGTTCGTTATATGGATACCCCGCCGTATGGCCTCGAGGATAATAGGATTATTTAAGGGCACACCGCCAGAAACACAGACAGTATCGGTTTGATCCAGGATCTCAATAGGATGACTGCCCAATATCCATGTTATGGAAATATCGGACAACGCGGATTGGGCGTTGGACATTAAATCAAAGTTTCGATGATCGTTGATTGTCACCCGTGCTCCATGCCGGATGAGCCAACGGGCAGCTGCCTGGCCCTGGCGGCCACCTCCGAGAATTGTTACCCGTTTTCCATTCCAATCAGTTTTCACGGTTCTACACCATTACCAATCCAATACCAAGCATGGCAGCCAGCAAACCGATTAACCAGAATCGTTGTACCACTTGCATTTCGGACCAACCGAGTAATTCAAAATGCAAATGAAGTGGTGCCATTTTAAAGAACCGCCGCCCGTGTGTTATCTTGAAATATATGATTTGGATGACGTCGCTCAATGCTTCGCCGACAGGAATGACGGCAATGACAGGTAATATTGCCCACTGACCGGTCATCAAGGCAATAACTGCAATGGTGGCACCCAGGGAAAGTGCTCCGGTATCGCCCATGATTAACTGTGCTGGGTGGACGTTGAACCACAAGAAACCAAACAACGCTCCGACCATCGTAAAACAGAAACGAGCGATGAATACTTGCCCTTGCATCAATGCAACTCCGCCGTAAGCAGCGAAAATGGTTGCTGAAATTAATCCAGCTAATCCATCCAACCCATCAGTAAAATTTACCGCATTGGACATGGCAACAATTACAAAACCAGCGATAGGAATGTACAACCATCCCAGTTCAATTTCAATGTTGATCCCCGGAATATATAGATCTGGTACATCGAGTAAATATCTCAAAACAGCCGCAAGCCCCAAAGCGAGCACGATTTGTGCGATAAGCTTGGTACGGATTCGCATTCCCTCGCCTTTACGTTTTCCTCGGATACCTTCCCAGTCATCCAAGGTGCCCAAGGCACCATACCCAACCATGGCTGCCAATGGGACAAGGACGGATGCTCCGAAAACTTTCATGCCAATCAAGCTGACTGCATTGAGCATTACAGTAATAAGTGCGACGGGAAGGATGATCATGACTCCACCCATGGTTGGCGTCCCCATTTTGACCATGTGTGTTCCTGGCTCTTCTACCCGAATAATCTTCCCGACTTTGAAATGTCGCAGGATTCGCAAAAGTGGACCGCCCCAAATGACAGTCATCATGAATGCCAGTCCAGCCAGTCCGAGGGCTAATGCAGCATTGTTCATTCTGGTTCCTCCAATGCTGCAACTATTCGATCCATTCGGATACCATGTGAGCCTTTAACTAGGACAACATCTTCCTTGGTGAGGAATTTTCGCAAGTGCATGGTTGCCTCGTCCTGATCCTCGAATTCAGCAATTTTTCGCGGTTCTAATCCTGCTTTTTCGCGCAGCTGAGGCAATCAAATGTCCCCTTATCCCCACTGTGACCAGCATATCAGCGACTTCCGCAGCACGAACGCCAATCATTTCATGCCCTTGTTTTTCATATTGACCAAGTTCGAGCATGTCACCCAGGACAGCTATCTTATGCCCCCCCAATTCAGCTAGCAGGTTGAGAGCCGCAAGCATGGACTCTGGTGATGCGTTATATGTATCATCGAGTAGTAATGCTCCACTCTCAGTCCGTACAGCCATTAGCCGTAATTGGTTATGACCTTGACTGAGACCATCCAAAATTTCCTGCCATGTAAGTCCATTTGCCAATCCAACAGCAGCTGCACGCAAGGCAGTATGAACCGAATGCTGTCCGATCATCGGGACATGTACGTGCAAGACTTCTTTCTGGTAATGTATTCGGAAGCGGATGCCCTCCAGACCAAGGCCTTCCAATTCGTCTGCCCATAAATCGGACGATGGATCGAGACCATAGAAGAATATTCTGGCAATTGTCAGATCCGCCATTTTACACACCCAGGGATCGTCCTTGTTTAGGATCGCAACTCCATTTGCGGGAAGAGACCGCACCAGTTCAGACTTTCCCTGAAAAATATCTTCTTGTGAGCCAGCTCGTTCTGCATGGACGGTACCTATATTGGTTACTACACCAATTTCGGGCAAAGCGATGTCACACAGAAAAGCAATTTCTCCAGGTACGTAGAACCCCATTTCTAATACAACTCGTTGGTAACCCGGACCAATTCTTAGAATGGTGAGTGGTAAGCCTATTTCATTATTCATATTACCGGGGCTTTTCAGCGTCCGGAAATCGTTGCTCGAGAACTTCAGCGATGACTTCTTTTGTTGTTGATTTGCCCACACTGCCGGTGATGCCGATCACCTTCAGGTTTATTTTTCGTCTCCAAAAATGAGCGATCTGCTGGAGAGCTTTGACCGAATTCTCCACCTTCAAACAAAGGGGGAGAGTAATATTAATATTTCGGTCTAATGATTGCCCTTGATTCATTTGAATTGTTTGGTACGGGCTCGGGATATCATGTTGAATTAATGCAACTGAAGCTCCCCGTTGAAATGCGTCGGCGACGAACTCATGTCCATCCACACGCTCCCCTGGAATGGCAATAAACAATGAGCCAGGAATGACTTGGCGCGAGTCGATTGCAGCCTCGGTGATAATAGTATCGACCAGGGGGCGGGTGTTCGTCAGGGCTTCAAAAGCGTCAGCCAGGTTTAGCATGACTTCCTCATCGTCCAACCATCTGCAAACGGATGGAATCAGGTGGGATATCCAATAAAACCACAAGTTTTTCGACAACTTGTTTGAAAATTGGAGCAACCACCACCGAGGCTGCTCTATTTGTTTGTGGTTTTTCTAACCAGACATAGACGATAAATCGTGGATCGTCTACTGGTCCCCAACCAATAAAGGAAGTGTTGACATTGTTTTGGTCGTATCCACCTCCGGGAAGAGGAATCTGCGCAGTACCTGTCTTTCCAGCGATTCGATACCCGGGGACGATCGCAGCGGATGATTCCGAACTCTAAGGCGTTGGCCAGCATCTCGCTGATCGTATGAGCAGTGTTAGCTGAAACTGGAGTACCAACTATTTGCGTTTTGGTGTTGCTCTGTTTCCCGTCCTGTATTTGGGCATAGAGTAGGTGCGGGTAAACCATTTGACCGTTATTGGCGAGCGCAGAAGCAGCCATCACCATCTGGATGGGAGTAATGGAAACTCCTTGCCCATAAGCATTTGTCCCCAACTCCACCGGAGTCCAGTCGCCATCACCGGGCAGCTTTAAACGACCGGAGGCTTCCTGTGCAAGGTCAATTCCGGTAGCATGGCCCAGACCAAATCGTTGCATGTATGAGTAGAAACTGCTACTACCCATTTCCCTATCGGAGACCCAGGCAAGACATACATTAAGTGAATTTGCAAGGCAGCCTGTCATGTCTTGATAACCCCAAGCGCCTCCATCCCAGTTAAAGATTTTAAATCCGCCAACAACAATGGATTCTGGGACAAATGTGACAGTATCAGATTTTACAGCACCACTATCCAGGGCACCGGCCATGGTCAGAATTTTGGCAACTGATCCTGGTTCGTATGCCTGACTGATGGCTCGGTTGAATGGTGTCTCGCCGGGGAATACGGTTTTTATGCTTTGATAATCATTCAAGTTTAGGCGAGGAGTAGAAGACATCGCCAGGATCTCACCTGTTCGCGGGTCCATAACCACAATCGTGCCGGAAGATGCTCCAGTATTCTTAAGCGCTTGGTCAAGGATGTTTTCAACAGATGATTGGATTTCTCGGTCAATTGTCAGGATGATTGTTTGTCCGGGTGGAATGATCGGATATTCTGTGGCCCGCCGCGGGTCTGCAGGAACAGGAATCCGAACCGGAATTCCGGCAAGAATATTATCGTATTTTTCTTCTATCCCAAGGTACCCATGATTATCTTCTGTTACAAAACCGAGCACATTGGAGGCCAGGTCGTTTTCCGGGTAACTGCGGCCGTAATGAGCCTTAAAGTAAATGGCATCAAGATTTTTCCCTGTTGGGTCACCATGGGCAACTTTTTGGAGCGCCATCAGCTGGTCTGCTTTTTCAGCTGAAACAAAATCATCCAAAATAACGTACTGATTGTTGGGCACTTGTGAGATCCGGTAATTTACTTCATTGATGTCAAAGCCAGACATTTGAAGAGCCAGCATTACTGTCTGCATATCAGGATTGACTGTCATATCCAAACCAACTTCGTAGACAGTCTTATTTCCAGCCAGGAGACTGCCATGTCTATCGTAGATTTCCCCCCGCGGCGGATAAAAGTCCTTCCAAATATAATTGCCCTGATCAATTACACCTGCTACTTCAGGGCTGTTTTGAATCCGAATGATCTGGACCAGGATGGCAATACCCAGTGCCCCGAGTATGAAGGTTGCGGTTAAATAGCGCCAGCCAAGAGGAAGCCGTTTCATGGCTGCCCACCTGCATTGGAAGAAGATGATTGCTGATTTATGAAATAATCGATCCAGGATTCTGTGTATTCGGGAAGAATAATCGGTACTGGACGGTGGTTTGCATCTGGCATCGACAGATCTATGGCTGATTGCGCCGCATACCCAGGAACTGCCACGAAAGTGATATCAGTTGGATTAGCGGGTTGGAAGCCCATCCCTTCCGCACGCTTCTGCATGGATGCGACAGAAATCAAACCGGCCAATTGAGTTTCCAGATCGGAATTAACTCGCTGGTTGATGGTTATCAACGACTGGAGTGAAATAGTTTCCCGACCTGCAAGAGTAGCCCGCACCGTGACATTCAAATATATGCCAGCCACCATTGCAATTAGTACCAATCCAAGCAAAAAAAGACCTATCCACTGGCGCTGCACCCGCCATGGAGCTTGACGAACCTTTTGAACTATTAGCGTTACATTATTCATTTAATATTTTCCAATTAATCGTATACCGATATCTTAACGGTGACGCTGCACCTCCGTTCAGAGCCAACACCCATTGGCATTATTTCAATTTCTCAGCCACCCGTAACTTGGCGCTGCGTGCGCGCGAGTTATTTTTGATTTCATCCTCGTTTGGCGTGATGGGCCGCCGAGTAATTTCCTTGAGACTTGCTTTATGCCCGCAGGTACACATTGGTTGGCGGGGGGGGCAAATGCAATCTTTGCTTTCCTGGCGAAAAAAATCTTTTACAAGCCGGTCTTCAAGCGAGTGAAAGGAGATGACTGCCAGTCTACCTCCCGGGCTAAGAACTTGAATGGCCAAAGGGAGCGTTTTCTCCACCGCCTCAAGCTCGTTATTGACTATGATTCTCCAAGGCTTGGAAGGTCTGCGTGGCAGGATGGTGGGAACCCCGCCTGGGCAGAACCCGCTCGATTATGGCAGCCAATTGACGGGTTCCTTCTACCGGCCGGGTGGTGACAATAGCCCTGGCAATCCGTCTTGATGCAGGTTCCTCTCCATACCGGTAGATGATATCCGCCAGATCCTCCTCTGGCCACATGTTAATGATCTCTCCTGCAGTCAACGGGTTGGAAGGGTCAAAGCGCATATCCAGTGGCCCGTCTGAGATAAAGGAGAAGCCTCGCTCTGGGTTATCGAACTGCATGGACGAGGCACCCAAGTCGAGGAGAATACCTTCCACTGAATCCCAACTCATTTCTGCCAGCTGATGGAGTAGGGTGGTGTATGGAGCCTTTTTAACCATACGCGCTCCCCGTAGGGAGCGAGATGTCGGCGAGCTAGGCTAAGGGCCTGGGGATCAACATCCAATCCCAGTAGTTGCCCTCCTGGTTCGCTACCAGCGAGTAGTCCTGCTGCATGGCCTCCACCGCCTACAGTCCCATCCACATAGCGTGCTCCGCTTTTTGGGCGTAAAGCGTGTATAATTTCCTGGTAAAGTACGGGTTGGTGCTGTAAGACCATCTTAGCGTGTCGTCAGATCAAGTGTCGCAAATCGTTGGGCATTTGTGGCAGCGTCATTTATCTGCACTTGCTGCTCCTGCCAAAGATCCGGCGACCAGATTTCAAAATAATCACCTTGGCCAACAAAGACTACCTCGTTTTGCAAACTTGCAAATTCGCGTAAGTTCGAAGAGATCAAGATTCGACCGGCGCTATCCGGGGCAACCCTTAAAGCGTTCCCAAGGATGATATGTCGTAATAAACGGGCACTAGGGTCTGTCATGCTCATGGACATTAGGCGGTTATAGATGATTTCAAAAGCTGCTGGTGGTAGAACCATCAGGTTTCGGTCCAGACCCTGGACAATAAAAGCCCCTTCGGCTGGCAGCTCCCTAAATTTCGACGGGATTGTCAGTCGGCCTTTATCATCAAAACAGTGCTGGTATTGGTTGAGGAACATAAGTCCTGTTTTCCCATATTTCCCGGAATACCGGAACTCCCGATATCCCACTTCGTCCCACTTTCTACCACAGATGCCTTATTTTAGCACAACTTCTATACGAAATGCAAGAGGTTGGTGCATTTTTGGTTGGTTACTTTCCTAGGCAATTCTTTACCCATTTTCTATGGCTCCTGAAATCCGATTACTTTTATCAAATCGCTGGAAAGATTACGAACTTGTTGACTCCGGAAATGGATTAAAACTGGAGCGGTTTGGGGCATATACATTTGTCCGTCCGGAAGTTCAAGCGTTATGGAAGCGTGCGCTTCCTTACACTTCATGGGAGTCCGCCCATGCGGTATTTAAATCCAGTGGAGAGGAAAGTGGGGGGCATTGGATATTTAAGGAGAAAGTTCCAGAGCAATGGAAAATGAAATATTCTCTTTCCTTGGGCAGCTCTTCCAAATCAGTCACCCTTCCGAAAGAGAGTAGTGAGTTGCACTTTTCTGTAATGACTACTCCGGGACGGCATCTGGGAGTATTTCCAGAATGTGCCTCTCACTGGGATTGGATAAGCGAACGAATTATTTATCGGGAAAATATCCAAGCCCATACAGGGAAACCATTGAATGTTTTGAATCTGTTCGGTTATACCGGTTTGGCCTCCCTCGCTTGTGCGTTTTCTGGGGCGAAGGTGACCCACGTGGATGCTTCCAGGAAATCTGTAAGTTGGGCACAAGCAAACCAGGGCCTTTCCGGGTTGCATGATAAACCGATCCGCTGGATTGTAGATGATGCGCTTAAATTCGTGGAACGCGAGGCAAGGCGAGGAGTCAAATACGATGGCATCTTGCTCGATCCACCCAAATTTGGGCGCGGTCCGAAAGGCGAAGTTTGGGAAATTTATAAATCTCTCCCGGTTCTCCTTAACGTGTGCCGGGCAATATTCAGTGACTCCCCCTTGTTTGTTGTATTGACAATATACGCAGTCAAACTATCGGCTGTTCACGCATGTTCTGCATTGGAAGAAATGATGGAGGGTTGCGGGGGGGTATTGGAATGCGGAGAATTAGTAACACAGGAAAAAAGTGCTCAGAGATTACTTTCCCAGGCTGTGTACGCCCGATGGAATTCATAAGTGGTAAATAGTAATCCTAGGGGGAAAACCTGGTGGAAAGTTTTGTTTACTTATTGGCATTTTTGGTACAATTGCCTCAATGATCCCCATTTCTGAAAAACCATCCATTCTCGATACGCCACTCAAGCGTTGGTTTCCCCTGAATATCGAAACCCTTTTGGTGGTCTTGCTCTTGGTATTGGCTATTGTTTCCAGATTCTATGATCTGGGTGCACGAGCCATGAGTCATGATGAGATTAACCATGTAGTGATGTCGTTTGGATTATATTCTGGCACCGGTTACCAATATGATCCAATGATGCATGGACCGCTCCAATTCCACATGATCGCCCTCTCCTATGCACTCTTTGGAGATAATGATTTTACTTCCCGCATTCCTGCCGCAGTCCTGAGTATTGCAGCTTTGATGGTTGCTCTATTTGCATTCAGGAGGTACCTGGGCCGCACCGGTGCTCTGGTGGCAGGAGTATTGATCATTATTTCCCCATTGATGCTGTTTTATGCTCGTTATGCCCGAAATGAGTCTTACATAGTTTTTTGGGGAATCCTGACAATATACGCCATCTTGCGTTATCTAGAAAAAGGCGAAACGTGGGCATTATTCTTGTTCACCGCTGTGAATGCGTTGCATTTCACCGATAAAGCCACCGCTTACATGTTTGCAGCAGAAGAATTCCTATTCTTGGCAGCGTATTTTATTGACCGTGTTTCCCGCCGAACATGGGTAGCAAGCCGGCGCCGGGTTTTCTTCCTGATCGGATTGTTGCTGACGGTTGTTTTTATGTCAGCGGCAGCTGGTTTTTATCTCTCCCATAAACCGGCCTCAGATGCGCCTGCAGGGCAAGTTCGTACGATGATTATCATTGTGAGCGTTTTAGCTGCAGGCGGGGCGGGATCCTTGGTTTGGTCAGGTGTGGAATTGGTGCGAGGTCTCGGATGGACCGTCATCAAATCAGAGCGCGTAGCTGACCTGCTGATCATGCTCGCCACATTTATCCTGCCGTTGCTGAGTGCGATCCCAATCACCATAGCGGGTTATACAGCTTTGGATTACACATCTGCCGGTATCCTGAGGGTGGCTGGAGTTGCAGCCGTACTTGGCGCAATTGGCATCGCACTGGGACTTTGGTGGTTCGGGCGGAAGTGGCTTTTCCACGCAGCATTGTTCTTTGTACCATTTATCGTGCTGTACAGCACCTTCTTCACCAACCCGCAGGGGATAATTGGCGGACTGGTGGGGGCACTTAGTTATTGGACCGAACAGCAAGCTGTGGCGCGCGGTGGGCAACCCCTATATTATTATGTGTTATTGCTAATACCTATGTACGAATTTTTACCTGCCTTGGGAACGATCGTGGCAGCCTGGATTGCCAGTCGAACCGGCCTTTGGCAGAGTCAATCAGGTCAACCGTTTCTCCGTCCTCAACTTGGGAGTGACCAGCCCCCGGTCCCTATAGCAGCGCTTCTGGTTTTCTGGTCTGTAAGCAGTCTGGCTGTATTTTCCTATGCCGGCGAAAAGATGCCTTGGTTGACCATTCACATTACATTGCCAACTGATCCTGGCTTCTGCCTGGGCAATTGGCTGGCTCGTGGAAACAATTTCATGGAGTAGGGTAGCGGCGTGGGGTTTCCGGAATTACACCCGGCTCGCTTTATTGGTCCTTTTAGGTTTACTGGCTTTACAGACCGGAAGAGATGCTTTTCGGGCTGCCTACATTAACTATGACGATGCTACAGAATACCTGGTTTATGCCCATGGTGCGCCGGACCCCAAGGCATTATTTGGCCAGATCGAGGAGTTATCGGTTCGAACCACGGGGACCACTGATATGGTGGTCGCTTACGACAATCAGGTGCGTTATCCGTATTGGTGGTATATGCGCCGTTATGGTAATAAGATTGATTTTGATGTTAATCCAACCGTTGATGCGCGTCGGGCACTGGTAATTGCCATCGGAGATGAAAACCTTGCTAAAATAACACCCGTTATCCGACAGGATTATTTCGAATATCCCGGTATGCGCCTATGGTGGCCCAACATGGATTACTGGAGTTCTCAAATGGAGTGGGATAGAATCTGAATATAATGCAGCCCTCCAGAAGGAATATGCTGGTACAGATAAAGTCATTCCCCCCATGACGGTTTTAAATTATCTCAAATATGCCTGGCTGCATATCAAACCGTTCTTTGTGGATTCTTCATCTACACAGCCGGTAGTTACCGCTGCCAAAATTCGTAGTGCGATATTTCAAATTTGGTTTAATGATGATTTTACTCAATGGGGAGCTTTAAAAAACAGTACGGCGTATACCCTAACCGATTGGGGAGTCTCTGCTCGCATGCATTATTATATTCGCAAGGACATAGCTGCGCTTCTATGGCCATATGGAGCTCCTGCGCAACCGGTTGTCGCTCAAGTTGACCCATATGCAGCTATAACCACTACGGCTTCTCCTGATCTTGTTTTGGGGGCTGCTGGAAGTGAACCAGGGCAATTTCAGTCGCCTCGTGGGGTGGCACTGGCAAATGATGGCACCATGTATATTGCGGACTCCATGAATGATCGAATCCAGCATCTAGATGCGAATGGAAAAGTGCTCCAGGTCTGGGGTACACGCGCTGATATTTCGCAGGGTGATGCTCCCGGTGGAACTTTTAATGAACCGTGGGGTATCGCTGTTGCTCCGGATGGCAGTGTTTATGTTGCTGATACCTGGAATTATCGCATTCAGAAATTTACCGCAGATGGTAAATTTATTAACATGTGGGGCTTTTTCGGGCAGGCCTCCGATTCTCCCCAAGCTTTTTATGGACCGCGTGGATTGGCTGTGGATGGACAGGGTCGTGTCTACGTTGCGGATACTGGCAACAAACGCATTGTCATCTTCAGCCCCAATGGTGACGTTATCAGCCAATTTGGAGGTCCGGGCTTGGATCTTGGTCAATTGGACGAACCGGTGGGGGTTGCTTTGGATGCTTCTGGGAATGTCTTTGTGACAGACACTTGGAACCAACGCATTCAGGTCTTTTCCCCGGATCCGGCAGGACTGGTCTACACTGCCGTTGCAGAATGGCCAGTGGACGGTTGGTACGGGCAATCTGTGGAGAATAAACCATTTATCGCTGTAGACACAACCGGTAATGTCACTGTTACGGATCCGGAATTGTGTCGCCTGATCACCTTCACTCCTGGCGGTCAGCCGATCCGTGTTTTGGATGGCTGCTCGGCAGGCACATTACTCATGCCAAGTGGGATTTCATCCGATGGTTCCGGAGGACTGTGGGTTACCAATGCCGGGAGCGGGACACTGGTGCACTTCAAGAACCAGAACCAATGATGGTAGTTCTCCAATAATTATTAACAGATGTCTTACTGATCGCACCCAAGTAAGACAAAACGGGGATGGCAGATTTTCTGTCATCCCCTTGATGTTTGATGGGTTTTCCCATGGCTATCTTTCGGAGAAGGGAAACCTTTTTGTATTCAGAATTACGAGCCCAACCAATTTATTCCAGACCAGTTTGATCATCAACCCCGCCCGCCAAAATGCCACTGCTGCCATCCCGTGAGCCAGAACAGCGAAAAACGGTGGAGTTTGAAGTGTGTAATACGTCCAGCATTGCCTTGTTGTGCCCCATAATTCCAGGAAGTATCCCAATCCCGCTCCAGCAAGGAAGGTTAAAACTGCATAACGGTAGTCAGTTGGTGTTAGTACCAGTATAGCCACAATGGCAAGTGCAATGACTGTGTAGGGCATCCCATATGACGGTGCAACGAAGTAAAGCATCATTACATAAAAAACAATAAAGATAACCCAATAGCTATATCTAAACCCTTTGGATCCGAAATCTTCAATATTATTTCCTTTTTGGTTTATTGTTACTTTTGATGAAATTCTGTTTATTCCCCAACACAACAGCCTGGTTATGCGCTCGATCGATAGACTCGCGATCGGCCAGGCAGGGATGATCCATAATGGTGGTCGTTCCGCAGTAAAATAATGCCAAAGGTTTGTCTGTGTGCCCCATGATTCGATCACAAGTCCGCCAAACATCCCCACGAAAACGATAAGCGCATCCCGGCCAAGGTTGGCATGCGCGATGATGGTTAAGGTCATGAAGCCAAAAATCCCCAAAAGCAGCCAGTCCATGTATTGCCACCAAGATCCGCTCCAGTTGATATAGGCCATTGCTTCCTGTGCAAGTGGCCACCAGACATATACGATTAACCCGCAAATCAGCAAGAAACCGCCTAATAATACGCTGCTGGACCGCGTCCATCCAAACAAGTCCCGGATCCGGCGAAATAGCGATGGGTGTTCAGGAAGAACAGGCATGACCGAATTATACTGTGACTCACAGGTAGGAGCGCTTTAAATTTAATTCCTACCCCGTGCTTGAACTTATGTATCCGAAAAAGGATATTACTATGCCGCTTTCACGTCTCCGTTGGGGATTTTTAAGTACAGCCCATATCACTAAAGAATTGATTGGACCTCTCCACATATCAAAAAGGAACCAGTTGCTGGCTGTTGCAAGCAGATCTAAGGTTAAAGCTGATGAATATGCACGCATCAATAAAGTAAAACACTCTTTTGGTTCTTACTCAGATCTTTTAGAAGCTCCTGATATCGATGTCATATATAATCCATTGCCAAATCATCTGCACGCTGAATGGACCATCAAAGCCCTCCAGTTGGGGAAGCACGTGTTATGTGAAAAACCATTGGCTTTAACCCTGGCTGAAGTGGACGCCATCAAAACTGCGGAGGAGCTGAGTGGAAAAGTAGTTGTTGAAGCATTTATGTATCGCTCACATCAACAAACAATGAAGGTGAGGGAAATTGTGGCAAGTGGCAAACTTGGCCAGGTAAAACTGGTGCGTGGGTCATTTACCTACCCTGGTACTGACCCTGAAAATTATCGTTGGAAACCGGAGATGGGAGGAGGTAGTCTATGGGATGTAGGCTGTTATCCTTTGAGTTACACCCGTTTCCTCCTTGGGACTGAACCGCTGGAGGTTTTTGCATGGCAGGTGATTGGTACTACCGGCGTAGACGAAATATTTACCGCCCAGATGCGATTTCCGGGGGAAATTTTTGCGCAATTCGATTGCAGTGTCAAAATTCCATATCATGCGTTCATGGAAATAATTGGAGATATCTCCACGCTAATTATTCCAAATCCATTTACTCCCGCGGGGAACGAAAAATTATTTCAAAGTAAAAATGGCAAGGTAGAAACCATACCTGTGAAAGGGAGAGGCTCGTACCAAGGCGAGGTGGAGGATTTGGCAGATGCGGTCTTGGATGGCAAGCCGCCGCGGGTAAGCTTGGAGGACAGTCGCGCTAACACCTCCGCCATCCTTGCTCTTTTCGAATCTGCAAAAACCGGGAAGCCAGTCTTGCTACAACCAAAAGTGACTGCAATAGATCCAGGAAATATCTTCCATGACCTTGTATGATCGGTTTGGTTCACGCTCCATCAAGTTGGAAGGAATCCGAACGGGAATATACTTCAGGGTTTACGCAATTTGGTAAGCGCTCCCCTTTCACCCCTGCAATTAGGTTCTCGGCTGCCATAATGGACATCTTTTTCCTGGTTTGCCAGCTTGCGCTCGCGATGTGAGGGACGACAATGCAATTTTCCAGTGTAAGAAGCGGGCTGTCAGTGGGGAGTGGTTCTGGGACGGTTACATCCAAGGCTGCTGCGAAAATCCGGTGGGATTTCAATGCCTCGAATAGGGCTTCTTGATCCACCACTGCGCCGCGGGACGTATTTACTAGAACAACGCTGGATTTCATCTTTGCAAAAGCGGATGCATTCATAAGGCCGCGTGTTTCATTGTTTAGCGGGACATGCAGACTGATGAAATCGGATTCGCACAATAGCGTTTCCAAATCTACCTTTTCAGACTCCATTTTAGATTCTTGAATGATCTCCCCCCCTTTTTGAAAAGGCGAAGCAGTTTGAGGATCTGCAAAAATAACTCTCATCCCAAACCCTCGTGCACGATGGGCTACAGCTTGACCGATCCGTCCGAAGCCGATTATACCCAAGGTGGCACCGCTAAAATCTGCCCCGAGCAGGGTATCCAGGCTCCAGGTTTTCCAGCCTCCCATTCGAACCTGTCGTTCGCCTTCCACCACCCTTCGAGCAGCAGCCATCAATAGTGCAAATGTAAAATCGGCTGTTGCATCAGTCAAGACGCCTGGTGTATTGCCTACTGGAATCCCCCGGTTTGTGGCAGCTGCAACATCCACGTTATCTACGCCTACAGCGCAATTGCTGATGACTCTCAATTCACTCCCCGCTGCTTCCATAATCTCGGTGTTTATAGTATCAGTCAGCAGGCACAGTAAACCATTTTTTCCGGGGACATGCTCCAGCAGTTCTATGTGATTTGGTGGGAGGTTTCCTAGCCATAATTCGACTTCGCAAAAATCTCGCACCAATTTATAACCATCCACCAATATATTACGAGTGACAAAGACTTTGGGTTTACCCATAAAACTCCTCTAATATGCGATTCCATGTTTTATTGGAGCATAAACTTTATTCTGTAATCCGGAATTAATGCTATCATACGACTATGATTTCTGCCGAGTCATTTTGGACCTCAAGCTTGCATCTCGCTCCAGATGGTGATCGTATCACCCGTATTCTGGCTGCTGCAATTAACGGAGTGGATCCCTGTGCTGCGGTGAAACACTTTGTAAAAAGGGAAGGGAATGTCATATCGATTTCGGGGAGAACGTATCATCTAAATTTGTTCCGACGAATTGTTTTACTTGGAATTGGTAAAGCTTCGATTGCCATGGCCGAAGCTCTGATCGAAATACTTGGTTCCGAGGTTACAGATTCCTTGGTAATTCCCAAAACCCCTGGGAATGTTTCCCACCCTAAGCTAAATATCCATTGCGGTGGTCACCCAGTCCCGGATGAGTTAAGCCTGGAAGCAGGAAAAAAGACCATAGAATTGGTCTCCTCTCTTGGACCAGACGACCTGCTTTTCTGTCTGATTTCCGGGGGTGGATCTGCGCTGGTAGCTTCACCGATAATCGGAATTTCTTTAGCTGACATCCAGGAGCTCACGTCTGTCTTGCTTGCGTGTGGGGCGTCCATCGAAGAAATCAATTCTCTCCGCCGTCGCTTGGATACGCTCAAGGGTGGGGGAATGGTGAAGCTGGCTGGTGGAGCAAACATTGTTAGTCTGATCTTATCTGATGTTGTAGGAAATCCCCTTGAAACGATTGCCTCAGGTCCCACCGCCCCAGACCCGGGAACCCGGACTGATGCAATATCTATTGTCACCAAATATGCACTGGAAACCAGAATTCCAGTTTCCATTATTAATCCTTAAGATGTCTATTGAAACTCCAAAGCCCGGGGATCCGATCTTCGCGAAAGTTCAAAATGTTATAGTTGGCAGTAATCTGCTCGCTGCGCAGGCAGCTTTGTCACAGGCAAAGGTGGAGGGATTCCACCCCTATCTTCTCTGCACCGATCTTCAAGGTGAAGCTCGCCAAGTAGCCTTTGAATTGGCTACTTCCTTGCGTCAAGCTAGCTTGACGAGCGAACCGATCCCTGCTCCAGCATGTATTATCGCTGGTGGCGAGACGACAGTCATTATAAAAGGGAAAGGGAAAGGTGGACGGAATACTGAGTTGGCATTGGCAGCTGTCACTGAGTTGGCGGATTTTCCAAAAGTGATGCTGGTTACTCTTGCTACCGATGGGGAGGATGGGCCCACTGATGCAGCCGGGGCAGTCGTCACTGGAGGGACTTTCCATCGCGCCATCGGGTTAGGTTTGCAACCGGAGTTATTCCTTGGGAGAAATGACTCCTATTCCTTTTTTTTCCTACTTGATGATCTATTAAAACCAGGGTCCACAGGAACGAATACCAACGATCTGGTGTTGATGTTCATATTTTAAATATAAGAAACAGAGGCATGCTTATCCATGCCTCTGTTTCTAATATTTAGTAGAAAAAATCTTGGATACCTAATCGTGCTTGTTGCGCCTGCGCCCTTTTAATTCATCTCGTAAAATCAAGCTGAGTACCAGACTGACTGCTGTAGTGACCAAGGATCCGAGGAAAGCGCTTAAAAACCAGGGGTTTTGCAGAGTGAACCCCACCCCAAATTGGGACCCAATCCAGCCGGTCAGGGCAAAAAGAAGAGCATTGATGACCAGGGTGAACAATCCCAAGGTTACAATGATCAAAAGACACGAAAGAGCTTTAAAGGGCGGTCGCAGGATTGCATTTATCAGGCCGAAGATCAAAGACAGCCATATCAGATCAACCCAGTTTCCATTATAAATAATGTATGTGTTTCGCAGGAGCGCGATGGCTGCATATAATGCCACCATGTTGATGGCCAGGCGCAGGATGAATTTCATTCCAACCTCCGATTTATAATTTTGATTGACTCACAAAGACTTACGAGAATCCACTAACGAAGTTTCATTAATTTTCATCCATAGCAGTGTTCGCAATCGACGAAAACCAGCCGCTTCAATGAATGCACTGCTTTCTTCGGCGGGAAAATCTAGGTTTATCTTCTCCCGCCAAGATAACTCGTGCCGAACAAATAATAGCAGTGCAGTGAGTGTCTCCCCTTTAGCTTCAGATGGAATGGCAACCCACAGTTGATTGTTTCGACCTGGAATGGCTTGCCAACTAACCATCGCAGATGGGAGACTAGCAGTACGTACCACCCAGTGCCGTACCTCAATATCCGAAAAAAACCGATAAAGCATAGGACCGAATCCAGGGCGGAGGGAATTCCATGGCAACGGTTGATACCAGGTCATTACATCTGGGTATAGACGGCGTAACCAGGCTTCTTGAAAAGGCCAATCATGAGAGTTGCGTTTCGTTACTAAAATTGTCGGATCTTGGGTGCTGCCACCCTGATCTGGTTGAGCTTGCCAGGTAGTACGGCGGGCGAGTTCATTAAATCCCATGGAACGATATAGTCCAATTGCCACCGGGTTGTCATCTCGCACATGCAGCCATGTTTCGTTAGAATGATGTTTCTTGGCGTGTTGCACAGCTGCAAGGGTAAGAGCTCTCCCAATACCTCTATTCCTGAATTTTGGTTCAACTGCCACATTGGCAATCAAGTAGTATTTTTTCCCGGTGCGTCGGTGCGGAATTAGGCTGACGTTTCCGATAATCTCCCCATTTTCTTCCCACACATATCCTGAGAGAGGCATCGAAGCCGTTTCCACGGCGCTGTCCGCCCAACGCAGGAACACATTGTCTTGTCCGGCGCGTCGCATTTGTTGAATATAATTGCGCCCGTCAGCATCCATTGTATCGGCAAAACATTTCTCAACCAGGTTGGCGACTCCTGGTAGATCTCGCACGATGTTGAGAGGACGTAATTGTGGGATTTCCGCTACGAGAGGTGCTGCGATGGAAGTCATGCGAATATTATACAACCCCTGTTTGTTCAAGAGAGGGCTATTAATGGATATTTGATTATTCTTTCCTATGTAAATTAACACTAAAAATAAGCCGGAATGGGATAATTGATGAGATTTTTTTACCAACAGAAATCCAATACCGCGGAAATGAATTTATCATTTATTGAATGGTTAATTTGGATCATGGCTCATTAAAAGAACAACAGAGAAATGTTTTGGCAAGGACTGTTTCAAATGTGTTTGGCAGACTCATATAGAATTCTTATGACCTATAGCTAATATCTTAATTCTCTTTTTGTTATAATCCCGCTGTTACAACTGTAATTAAATTGTCCGAAATAGTACGGATTAAGACAATATATTCTCCTAAAAATTGAGCAATCACCTTTCACCGGCATAACCGAGAAGGTGTAAAAGGACAGAATCTTATGATGCGATTTGACCGATTTACCGAACGTGCTCAGGAAGCCGCTCAACGTGCCGCTGAGATTATCCAGCGCTACGGTCACAATCAGATTGATACTGAACATATCCTCCTGGCACTGATCGAGCAGCCGGGTGGGGTTATCCCTCAGATTCTTGAAAACTTGAGCATAAACGCCGCGGCACTTACCGAACGGCTGGACCAGACCTTGCGCATGACACCCAAAGCCAATATATTTGGCGGTGGCGCAGGACAGATATTTATAACCCCCAGGGTTAAACGGATCATTGATCTGGCAAATGAAGAGGCCAACCGGTTGAAGGATGAATATATTTCAACTGAACACATCTTCCTCGCCATCATGAGTGAAAGAAATACATCTGCCGCCCGAATTCTTGAAGGAGCGGGATTGACTCGGGAACGGGTGCTGGATTCCATTATGCAATTGCGGGGTGGGCAGCGGGTCACCGACCCCCAGGCTGAAACGCGGTACCGGACACTTGAGAAATATTCCCGCGATCTCACCCAGTTGGCTCGTGAAGGAAAACTGGACCCGGTAATTGGACGTGATAACGAAATCATGCGCGTAATCCAGATACTTTCCCGTCGTACAAAGAACAATCCTGTTCTGATTGGTGAGGCAGGGGTTGGCAAAACTGCTATAGTCGAAGGCCTTGCCCAGAAAATTGCCTCAAACGACGTACCTGAAATCCTATCTGGAAAGCGGGTGGTTTCCCTCGATTTGGGCGCGATGATCGCTGGTTCCCGATTCCGGGGGGAGTTCGAGGAACGATTGAAATCGGCAATTGAGGATGTCCAGCGCTCTGCGGGAGAGGTCATTCTAATGATTGATGAACTTCATACTGTGGTCGGCGCTGGAGCGGCGCAGGGTGCCATGGACGCTTCAAATATGCTAAAACCGGCTCTGGCTCGTGGTGAGTTGCAATGTATTGGTGCTACAACTCTTGATGAGTTTCATAAATATATCGAGAAGGATGCTGCTCTTGAACGTCGGTTTGCCCCGGTATATGTGGAAGAACCAAGTGTCGACGACACTATAAAAATGCTCCAGGGCTTGCGTGATCGATATGAAGCTCATCATAAAGTCCGTTTTTCAGATGAAGCCCTCGTTGCTGCTGCTCGACTGGCTGACCGGTATGTCACCGACCGGCATTTACCTGATAAGGCGATTGACTTGATGGACGAGTCCGCAGCTAAACTGCGTGTTGCCTTATACTCCCTGCCGGAGGACTTGAAAGCTGCCAAATCTGAGATTGATCATTTGCAAGCAGAAGAAGATGCTGCCTCAAACGCTCGCGACTACCAGCATGCCGCTGAAATAAAAGTTAATCGCTTGCGGCTGGAAGGAGAATTCAAGGAGAAACGCGATAAATGGGAATCCGAGCATCACCTTGATGAAGTGGTGGATGTGAATGATATTGCGGAGGTCGTTCATCAATGGACTGGCATCCCGGTTAACCAGATGATGGAAACCGAATCAGCGAAACTTTTACAGATGGAAGACCGCCTTCATGAGCGGATTATCGGACAGGATGAAGCCATCCATGCAATTTCGGACGCCATCCGGCGAGGACGCTCGGGCTTAAAAGACCCATCAAGACCTATCGGCTCCTTCATTTTTATCGGACCTTCTGGTGTTGGTAAAACCGAGTTGGCCAAAGCTTTGGCATGGTTTATGTTCGATGACGAGGAAGCGCTTGTACGAATAGACATGTCCGAGTACCGCGAACAGCATACGGTATCACGCTTGTTCGGTGCTCCCCCCGGATATGTAGGTTATGAAGAAGGGGGCCAATTAACCGAAGCTGTTCGCCGTCGTCCTTATCGGGTGCTCTTGTTTGACGAGATCGAAAAAGCACACCCAGAGGTTTGGAATGCACTTCTTCAAATCCTTGACGACGGGCGCATGACCGATGGTCAGGGCAATGTCGTGGACTTTCGTAATACCGTTCTCATCATGACCTCGAATCTGGGCACCGAATACGTGCGCAAAGGCGGGACCCTTGGTTTTCTTCAACCCACAATTACAGATGAGGACCGTGAGAATCACGAAAAAATTGAAAAAGCCCTTAAGGGAACCTTCAGGCCGGAGTTCCTTAACCGCGTTGATGAGATCATCATGTTCTCTCCATTGACGGTCGAACAGATGGAGAAGATAGTGGTTCTCCAAATGAAGGAAATCCAGGATCGCCTAAGTGAATATGGTGTCAAGGTCGAATTGACGGCTGCAGCTCGGAAATGGTTGGCAAAGACCGGGTATGATCCCGCCTTTGGTGCCCGTCCGTTGCGCCGTGCGCTCCAGAAATTTGTCGAGAGTCCCCTGTCAGTGGAATTGCTTGGTGGGAAGATCCCTAATGGATCATCTGTGATTGTCGATACCTGCGCGGATGATAGCGGATTGGAATTCAAGACAAAAGAGGGAAAGGGGAAGAAGGAAAAGGAAAAGGAAAAGGAAAAAGAAGAGGAAGAGGAAAAGAGTAAGAAGTAAATATAATCAGGGTAATACAAGACGGCAGGTTTATCCTGCCGTCTTGTATTTTTGCTTGGGGATATAAAAATATAAAGTCATATCTTGACAAACCAGAACATATGTGCTAATATATCTTTAGAACAAGAGTTCTAAAGATAATGTAATTGGGATATCCGATTTTCTTTATTCGTTCCTAATCATTCCTCAGAAACGAATACTTATAAGGAGACTTATGACTGCAAATGAGCAATTCTCCACTTCAGTTCATTCCCGGCAGGAAAACAATGATGCCGTTTCGCGTGGAGAAGGAAAACAGGCTACTGAACCACCAGCGATTTTGTTGGAATCTCAGCGAAATCATGCCACTCTGTTGGAACGGGATGGATTTCTTCAACTGGGTTTGGCTGAGAATGGAAATCCTCTCATGCTTGACTTATTCAACCCTGCTCTCGGACCGTTGTTGGTTGCGGGTGATGGAGGCAGCGGAAAAACCACTTTCCTAAAGTCCCTGGCGATGGTTTCAGATTTCCAGGATCCTGGAGAGATTCAATTTGGCGTACTATCTCCGTTCCCTGAAGAATGGACTTCGTTTGAGCTACTCCCAAATTGCTTGGGAATCTGGCCAGCTTTCCATACCGCGGCACAACAATTCCTTTCACAAATGATCTCTTGGGCGGAAGTTCTTCCTTGCACTCGTCAGGTCATCTTAGTTCTCATCGATGGATTAGACCTGTTCACAACAAATGGCGTTCGACTCCACAATGATTTACGCTGGCTTCTTACTTACGGTCCACGCCGACAAATCTGGCCTGTGGTTACACTCAACCCAGGGAGGATGCTCCGGTTAGAGAATTGGTTGGATTATTTTCAGACACGGATTATCGGCAGGATAAAACGTCAGCAAACTGCTCGTTTGCTGTTGAGTAACCCGGGAAAAAATCTTGCTGGGTTGCTAGCGGGGGAGCAATATTATATTTCCCACATGGAATCCATTGAAAAATGCCAGTTGGCGCCGATAAATTAGCTTGATCATTTTTTAGTTACTCTCAGACTACATCGGGAGGATAAGGTGAGAGAAGGAATGTTGTGGTTTGATAATAACCCTCAAACGGCATTTATGGAAAAGGTACTCCGAGCTGCGAATTATTATCACACTAAATATGATCTTGTGCCTAACCTTTGTTTTATCCATCCCTCCATGCTGAAGGGACATTCCGACCAGATTGAATGTCTGTCAGGAAATATTTCCATCCAATCGACCTGTTTTGTGTTACCTGGTCATCTGTGGATTAGGATAAAAGAAACAAAAAAAACCATAAATAATCGAGAATCATGCTTACTAACGAGAGTTTCCACCCCTACCTTGTGAAATCCTCTTTGCAGACTCCGATGCAAAGAATATTAGAGGCTAAATGATCAATACATTTCTTTTTGACATCACAATATTTTTATGGGTGAGATCGTAGATTGAATTTTGAAAAACTAGTCTTCCATTAATTTCACTTTGGATATCGGAATTTCCCCGAAGGGTTTTTCTTAAATGATGGTGCCAATTCCTGGTGATTGGTATTTTTCGGGTTCAATCACCAGAAGCCACCACTACTGCAATGGCGTAATCCTTACTGTGACTTAAGCTTACCGCCCAAGTCTTCAGCCCTAGGTATTTGGCTATCAATTCCGCCCTCCCGTGAAGTACAAGGAATGGTTCACCGCTGCGCTTATGCAGTGTCTCTACTTCACGCCAACTTACCGGACCAATTCCAGTTCCCAGCGCTTTAGTTGTTGCTTCCTTGGCAGCGAAACGAACTGCTAGCGCGTCAGCTCGCCCCTTGCACTCGGTGATCTCAGTGGGGGTGAACACTCGCTGTTCGAAACGGTCCCCGTGACGGTCCAGTGCTGCCTGAATCCTGGGGATCTCGATGATATCTACTCCAGTTTTTAATAACATGCTGATCTTTTAGAAACCAAATGATCTTTTGTAAAAGTCACGATCCAGCTATCGCGATAGCCAGTCTATCAGGATGCAGGTACTTTTTTGATGCTGCAAGGACATCCTCAGGAGTTACAGATCGAACCAGGTCAGGGTAACGTCGATAATAATCAAGCCCAAGGTTAAACCGTTCGATGTTTAGTAATGCATTCACTACTCCAGCGTTTGATTCCAAAGAAAGCGGTAGCCTACCGATAAAATTGGATTGACTGTCAGCTAGTTCCTCTTCGGTTACTTCCTTCTCAACAAAACGTTCGATTTCCTTGCAGATTAGATCCCGTGCTTTTTGGACATTCCTTGGATTTACTCCAGCACTCACATCCCATGCACCTGGTCCGATCCCAGCACTCAATGAGGACGAAGCGTAATAGGCCAATCCGGATTTTTCTCTTACAACCTCACCGATCCGTCCCGCCATCCCGAATTGACCAAGGACTGAGTTCCCTAGCGACGCAGGCATGTATTCGGGATCCAACCGACGAGGGCCGGAGGTCCCGATAACGAGATCTGTCTGGGACTTGCCTGGGATTTTAACCTTTCGGGTGATCGTCTTCTTAAGAGGCTTCAGAACGGGTAATGCTTGGGGTTCCGTCTGCGAAGGATTCTCCCAATCACCAAGTACCTTTGAAACCTGTTCGGCAATAGCGGTTGGATCCACAGCCCCCACTATCGCTAGTACGAGCCCGTGTGGTCCGTAATGTTGTTTGTGAAAATCTTCCAGATCAGCACGAGTTATTACCTGGATGGTTTCCGGCCAGCCATCATCGGGACGGGCGTAAGGATGACCATTAAACACGATCTGATCAAAGGTCAGGGAGGCCATCTCAGCAGTATCTTGAGCACGGATCGCCAACCCGGTTAAAAATTGGGCACGCAGTCGTTCCACCTGTTCATGTGGAAAGATCGGCTTTCGTAGGGCATCAGCCAGCAGGTCAAGTAAAAGGGTAAGGTCCTCTGCTAAACATCGCCCTGTGAACCCTGCTGTATGCCCTCCTGCACTGAAAGAAAGGTTGGCACCTGCAGATTCAAGGGCGTCGAAGATATTATGGAAATCACGTTTCTCACTACCCCGCAATAAACTGCTGGAAGTAAAATCAGCCAATCCAAGTTTTTCATCCGTATCAAGCAGGCTGCCGCAAGGGAGGTAGCCACCAACGACTACTGATGGGCTGTTGAAGTTGGTGCGAGCCAATAAAGTAATGCTGTTGGGGAGAATGACACGCGTAATATCATCTTCGCCGGGAAACGAGTGTTTGTTCCCTGTCTTCATAAAATCTTTCCACTACCTGTCGGAATATAGGTTCCCACTACCCGGTTCTGCGGCCGTAGATATTTTTGAGCCGCCATTTGTAGCTCTTCAGGTGTCACTTTTGATAATTTCCCCAGGTAGGTCAGGAACCAATCATACTTGTCAAACATTTCGGCATGCCCAAGCCAGAAAGCTTGATTGGTTATATTCTCAGAGCCGTAGGCGAACAGAGCACGCGCCTGTTTAATCGCCCGGGTGATCTCTGCAATCGGGATAAGTTCTTCCTGGATCCGCTTAATTTCATTATCAAATACGGCAAGCACTTCGTCAGCTTTTCTATTTGGGTGGACTGTGACAACAATGCTGTAAAGGAACGGATCTGCTGTGGCAGTCAGCCCTCCGCTTACAGACACCGCTAATTCTTTTTCTACAAGGGATCGATACAGACGTGAAGTTTTATTGGAGATCCCACCGCCGCCGAACATGTTCAAACTGCTCGGGCCAGCTAACAAGCTGTCCAAAACGGTGACTGGGAAGAAATCTGGATCATTTGCAGCAGGTGCATGATATGAAATATCCAGATAGGTAGTCTCTCCTGGACCTTCCACTGTTAGCCGGTGTTCACCGAGAGGCGCAGGTTCGGGTCTGGATATTCGAGGAGGGTCATTCCCCGGTAGGTATATTTTCATAGAATTCCCGGATTTTTCCCAGCATGTCGCTTCGTCTTAAAATCACCGGCAACGCTTATCAGGGCATTATTCGGTGCGTAGTACGTCCGGTAGTGATTATAGAGATCAGCCCGACTCATCGACTTCAAGTCCGGCATGTCCCCAATCACTTCATGGTGGTATGGGTGGGTGCGAAAGGCAGCATTCTGAACTGCTTCACCTAGCTGGAAATACGGTTCATTTTCACTGCCTTCACGCTCTGATATGATGACTGTCCTTTCGGAGTTTACTTCTTTCTCGTCATACATACTGTTGACCATCCGGTCGGCCTCAATTCGCAAGCCAAGGTCAATTTTATCGGCAGGCATGGTCTCAAAAAAAGTTGTCCAGTCAAAGTAGGTGAAGGCATTCCACATACCCCCATCCCTTGAAACTGCCCGGTCTAATACATTGGGAGGAAATTTTGGTGTCCCTTTGAACTGCATGTGCTCACACCAATGGGAAATTCCTGTGTGACCGGTGTTTTCGTCACGCGAGCCAACTTTGTACCACACCCATGAACTAATGAGAGGCGCGGTATGAATTTCTTTTAATAATACTTTCAGACCGTTCGTAAGGATATTTTCGCTGTAAGAATTGGTCATGGTACAGCAGGAGTAGGTGAGAGGGTTTCTTGGTCTTTACAAAGGTAAACACCTTCTGGATACTGCGCATTCGTATCGTTCATACAATAGTACGTTTTAACGGTTTCCTGCAAGCCAGCCAAAGGCTGATGTAATCCGGTCTGTGAAAGGGGGATATTAACTGGCAATTGTAATGTAAGCGGAACTGTAAATTGCACAGGAACTGCAATATTCAATGCAATTGGCAGGTTTGTTCCGGCTGGCAGGGTTATGCTGGCAGGAGCATTAATTGATAGGCCGCCGGAATTAATAACGACATAAGCGTGGGGAATGGCAAGATTTTCTGTTAAAGCTACATCCGTGTTTTGCTGGATCGGTACCATGAAATTTACCGGTACTTGCGCTTCAACGGTTATGGTGGTGGTGATGCTAGCGTTGTCCATTCCAATGATATTTCCGTAAAGCCCATTTAGTAGACCATTCATAGTGGTTTTTAAGTCAATTATTTGACTTGACATCTTAAATAGGGCACCCACTAAAATTGCATTGACAATTAGTGATAACCCGATTGCTCCATACCAATAAAATAGTCGAGGACCTGCTTGTTTCGAAGGGGATTGAGATTCACTTTGTAATTTTTGGGCAGGGGGGTTTTTTCCCCCCGACAAGAGGGCACGCAAGCGCAGGCCAGGATTTATTTTTTTATCTGAAAATTGGGGAACAGTTCGATCACCACGAGTGGGAATGCTTTCCGGTTCTGCGGTCTCAGTAAATGGATCTGATTGAACGGTTTCTTTGGATTCGGCTTGAACATTATCAGCAATCGGAGATGCCTGTTTCCGACGAAACATTGTATTGAACCAATTATCACCATTTGCAGGATCTGCGAGAGGTTTTGAAAGGTGAATGACACGCTTCGGTTCAAATGATGGCGGTTTTTCTGCGTTTAGTTTCGGATCGTTTTGATCTTCTTCAGGTGATTTGTTATCATTTTGTGATCCCATGGTTTTGCTCCTCCTGTAATATAAATATAGCATAGAGTTGCATTTTTCGGGAGTTTTTAGAGGCGAATAATGGGATGGTTATAATTCCTTGCCTGCCTGTAATCCACCGACTATAATTCCTGCATTCTACTCAGGAGATCCCGGATGGAAGATTCAAAATATATGGTTGCTGTTGTAGGTGCCGGACCAGCTGGTTTGTTTGCTTCACGAAAGTTAGTCGAAGGCGGATCGCGTGTAGTGCTTTTTAACCGCGATATCAAACCTGGGGGGTTGGCTGAATATGGAATTTATTGGGATAAATACAAAATGAAACAAGGTTTGCGCAATCAATTTAAGCAAATCCTTTCGACGCCTTTAATAGATTATTTTGGAAATGTCACTGTCTGCTGTGGTGGGAATATAGTTCTGGAAGATTTGCTCGAATCTGGGTTCCAGGCTGTTCTGGTTACGACTGGCGCTCAAGGAACAAAATGGCTGCGCTTACCTGGTGAAAACCTGCCGGGGGTTTACCATGCAAAAAATGTAGTTTTTCACTATAACCTGTTGCCTCCATTCAGTGAAAGGAAATATTTGTTGGGAAAACGGGTAGCAGTGGTCGGTGCGGGTAATGTGATGATGGATATTGCTCATTACCTGATCCGGGTATGCAAAGTTGAGGAAGTGATCGCAGTTGTAAGGAGAGGTCCAGCTGATGTGAAATTTACCCGCAAGGAAATGGAAAGTGTGGCATCCAACTTGGATCTACCTGCATTGGATGCTGAATTTGCTCGGGTTTCCCCCATAATGCAAGCTGCTGGACAGGATCCGATTGCAGCTAGGAAGGCGTTTTCCGATGCTTTACCTAAGGCTCTAGCAGCAGAATCTCAAACTCATTTTCGTTTTGAGTTCCTGGCGACCCCAGTCCGTGTGATGGGAGACTGGATGAACGGTGTGTCGGGACTGAAAGTTGAAGATAATTCCCTGGTTGCTATTGACGGCAGTGTAAAAGCACGCGGAACAGGGAACACCCACCAAATTGAAGCTGATACGATTATATTTGCCATTGGTGATACGGTGGATAGGGATTTTTGCGTTCCTATTTATAATGATTCTTATGTAACAGTAAAAGAACCTCGTTTCCCGGTGGATAACCTATCTTATGAAGCGTTTAACCCCGATACCAATCTGCCATTGGAGCGGGTGTTCCTGGCAGGATGGGCTCGCCAGGCAAGCAATGGGTTGGTGGGTTATGCACGTAAAGATGGAGAGAACGCAGCCGAAGCAGTGTTGGCATTCTTAAATACTCAAAAGCCAATGCCTGACCTTGAGAATGTTTTAGAGAAATTTGAACAGAGACTCGCGGAAACTCACCAACATCTGGTAGATAAAACTCACCTGGCAAAGTTGGAGGAAGTAGAAAAAGCTCAGGCTCTTACGCTTGGTGTAGAAGATTTCAAATTCCCCACCAATGATGAAATGTTTACTGCAATGGGGTTTTGAAATTAAACATCATCCAACTCGTTGGGTTGGCATAAATTTATGGGGACTTGATCTATTTTCCACAATTTACGGTATGGTCGAATATTATGATTTAGATCTTGAAATGGATTAATTAAAATGTCTACAAAAGCGTGTTGTTAAATGGTAAACACGCTTTTTTTCTGAAAGTAACCTTTTGAGATTGGCTGTGTTTAATTAATAGATCATAACAGCCACCCATCTATTTATAGTTTGCATTTTATGACTGGAGATACCCATGTCCCCATTTACAATTATTGTTGTACTCTTTTTGACAGTGCTATTTATAGTTCTTAGTGTCATTCCTCTCTTGCCTGGTCAACCAGACATGGATTCTTCCCATCTGTCTCCAAAAACAGAGACAAAAGTATCCCAATAAAAAATTCATTTGAAAAAAATAGAGCGGTCACTCAGACCACTCTATTTTTAATTAATCATCCTTCTTTACCATTTCAACGATGACTTTTGCCAGGGATCTTGCCCGGTTTGGTGCGTCCCCAATATGGGCTTTGGCTATCATTAATTGCCGGATATCCGTTTTCGATAAGTATTTCGTTATTTTTTCATCTCTGCACAGATCGTCTGCTAAAGTATTCTCATTCCCCCCGTTTATTTTCACCCAAGCGAATAATGCATGGGAACGGATACATTCGTGCATCTCCTGCCGGTCTGCACCTGCCTTGACAAGAGCCATAAACACCCGTTCTGTGGCGGCGAAAGGTCCATATTCTGAAAGGTTGCGCTGCATGGCTGACTCGTCAATTTGTAGATTGGAAAAAATACTGTTTGCGGTTCGCAGAAGTTCATCCGCAGCGAGACAGGCTTCAGGAAGGATAATTCTTCGGTTTGCAGAATCATCCAGTGAACGTTCGAGCAGAGAATTTGCGGCATTATCCCAGGCGATACGCGGTAGGGACGCCAGATAGCGCGCTAAAGAGTTAATTTTTTCAGATTGGATTGGATTCCGCTTGAATGGCATGGCTGACGAGCCTATTTGTTTTTCTCCGAAGGGTTCTGAAATTTCGCCAATTGGAGGTGATTGCAGCAATCGGATATCAAATGCCATTTTATAAAGTGACGCCCCAAGACCAGACAGGGTTGATATTACATCAAAATCCTGCTTGCGAGGATAAACCTGAGATGTAATCGAAAAAAACGGCAGATCCAATTTTTGTGAGAGTTTCATCTCGAAATCCATCAGGTTTTCCATACCCAATAATTCGCTATACCCTGCCGATGTGCCAACAGCACCCTTAAATCCTTTTCCTTTTAATCCGGAGATCAGGCTCTTGATCTTTAAATAATCATGAAACAGATCCTGTCCATACATTGCCAGCCGGTACCCCAATGTGGATGGTTCAGCGGGTTGGAGGTGGGTAAATGCCATTAATGGTGTGTCAGCCCATTCCTCGATAAGCCGGCTCATGGATATTAATAAATACGACAAGCTTTGGAGCAAAAGTGTGAGACTAGCTTTCAAGCGCAAAACATCAGCGTTATCTTCTATATCTGTTGAAGTTGCACCCAGATGAATAATTCCTCCTCCCAAGGGGCATTGCTCGGCAAAAACACGTATCTCTGCCATTAGGTCATGCTGAGTCATTGCTTCGATCTCTAGGGCACGAGATATATTGATTTCCCTCATATAAATCCGCAGGTCGGCAACTTGTTCAAGTTTCACCAGACCATACTCAGCCTGTGCTTCTGCCAATGCTACCCAAAGTTGTCGCCAGAGTAAGCGCTTATTGGTCTCACTCCATAAATAACGCATCGCAGGAGTGCCGTATCTCCAGGTAAATGGGGAAAGGTAATTTTCAAAGTCATACATATGTTTTTATCCTTATATTTATTGTCTTTGTTGATTTGATCATCTGTATAGGGAGGTTATCTTTTAAACAACGGCAATTCAAATGATATTGGATTGATTTTAATTCAGCAATCCAGGGTTCTTTTGTAGTGATATTCCTACTGAGATTATCTTGGATATTAACAGGATGATTATATCTCCTTCATCCCCGGTACATCGGGCATTTTCTTCTAATCAAATCTGTGAATAACAATATTTTTGCCTTCTTCCCCAGGGATAGATAGTCCACAAACCTTAATTGAATACAAATATATATTTGATTCCCATCCAAAAAAATCCCGTCCACAACGATTTTCCCTTGACATTCTATTCAACCACGATATAATTAGAAAACCATCCACACAACATCTAATGGGATGGTAAGGAGAGTGTATTTATGCCTGATTCCGAAAAAATTACCATAAATATGTCTGCAGTAGATCTTGGGAAAGTTGACTTGGTTGTCCAGGAAGGTTTATATTCCAACCGAACAGACTTCATTCGAACGGCCATCCGTTCCCAATTGGACAAGCACAATGTCGAAATCCAGCAATCGGTGGTACGACATGCGTTTGGTATTGGCATGTTCCATTATGGTCGCGCCGACTTTGAAAAAATAAAAGCCAGTGAAAAGAAACTTGTGGTCAGCATCATTGGGATGCTCGATTTGAGCTATGACATAACCCCAAAGTTGGCCAACGAGGTGGTCGAATCGCTTCAGGTACGTGGGATATTCCAGGCAAGTGAGGAGGTAAAAAAGGTACTGGCTGATCGCATGAAATAGTGGGTTTACCATACCGCCTTCGGGTGATGTCGCAGTCCGAAATTATATTTGTGACGCTTTCTCGATAGTTCAACTTAATCTATATGTGAATATATAAATTGGGAATCCATCATGGAAAATTCCGCTCATTCCAACCCCTCCCGCGATCATTCTGAAAGATGGGCAGCAAAATTCTTTACGATATGGACCGGACAGGCATTCTCGCTTATCGGTTCGGCCTTGGTACAATTTGCGCTTGTTTGGTGGATGACCAAAACAACAGGATCCGCAACGGTACTTGCAACCGCAACACTCGTGGCTCTCCTTCCGCAAATCCTCCTTGGCCCGTTTGTCGGTGCTTTGGTGGATCGCTGGAACCGTCGTCTGATTATGATCATTGCTGACACCGGAATCGCGGCCGCTACCGGAGTATTGATCATCCTATTTGCAGCCGGTAATGTGCAGGTATGGCAGGTATATATAATTATGCTCATACGTTCGCTGGGTGGGGCATTCCACGGTCCGGCTATGAGTTCATCTACTTCGTTGATGGTTCCTAACCAGCATTTGACACGCGTTTCTGGGTTGAATCAGACCTTACAAGGTATGCTCAGCATCTTTGCACCACCACTCGGGGCTCTTCTCATTGGTATCCTGCCCATGCAGGGGGTTCTCGCAATTGATATTGGGACTGCTGCACTGGCAGTGTTGCCACTGCTTGTGAGTTCCGTCCCAAACCCACCTCGTCAGATTGCCCAAGCAAATGGCACAGCCAAAAAAACCTCGTACTGGCACGATTTGCGCGAAGGATTCACATATGTTCTTAAATGGCGTGGCTTGCTGGGCCTGATCCTGCTGGCTATGATGTTAAATTTCCTACTCATTCCAAGCAGCTCACTGACTCCTCTGGTCATTACTAAAGTTTTTGGAAAAGGGGTGGTCGAATTGGGTTGGACAGAGACCGCCTTCGGAGTGGGTGTCATTGCGGCTGGATTGGGGCTGAGCGCTTGGGGGGGGTTCAAGCGCAGAATCGTCACTTCCTTGATCGGTGTTTTGGGCATCGGTGCTGGTGTAATTTTGATTGGAATGGCTCCTGCGAACATGTTCTTCCTAATCCTGATCGCCAATTTTATCATTGGTGTCACGCAGGTCTTTGCAAATGGTCCCTTGAATGCGATTTTTCAAACGGCGATCGAACCGGATATGCAGGGACGAGTTTTCTCCCTGATCAGCGCTGGAGCAACGGCAATGATGCCCCTAAGCTTACTGGTGGCTGGTCCTATCTCGGATTGGCTGGGAGTCCGCGTCTGGTATCTCGTTGGCGGTGGCTTGTGCATCGTTGTTACGATAGCCGCCTTTTCTATCCCGTCCATAATGAATATCGAGAATAACCGAAACCAACCAATGACTCCATCTATCTCCTCTGAAATTGGAAATTGAAACGGAAAAACCCCCAAATCTTCACCTCGTCGATTAAGCTAATGATACAAATAAATCCAACCAATCAAGGTTGGGTTTATTTGTATCAATGGTTTATCAAGGGGGATAATGAATAGCGAAAGATAGTCTTGATCTATAAAGGATCCTTAATCACCAGGTTTATTGCTGGAGTGACATTTGAGGCAGGTCGCAGAAGAATAACCTGATGGGTGGCAATCTGCGCAGGAGGCATTTCTATGGTTTGCACAATTTCCATCGCAGCCGCCAGGATGATTGAAAGATGCGTTCCAATTGCTGGTGGAATGACATTGAGAGCAGTCTGAACCGAAATGGTTAGCCGGTTCAGCGTGACATGATGAGCATGATGCCGAGAGCCCGCCATAGCTCCCGCTCGTGTGACACGCAGAGCACGCCAGGTTAGCATGGGCCCCACTCATGGAGAAACCAGAGTGGGAAAACGTTGCATTCCAATTACTTGTGCTATGACATTGGTTGCAATTCGAACCGAAATGGTTGGGCGGTTCTGCATGACAGGCTGCACAAGCTGTTGATAACCCGGTGTAACCGCCGCCAGAATGACATTGCCCGCAAGTCAGGTTTATGTGGGCACCAGTCAATGTAAACCCGAAACGGGGATGATCAAATCTTGCAGGCAGCCAGGCATTTGTTGAATGGCAGGAATTGCAGTCTGCACCGAACTGGCCATTGTGCTTATCTTGTCCCGCATGGCAGGATTGACAATCTGTGGGTGTCCCCTGGAGGATATGATTGATATGACAATTCGCACACGCGGTAATTGCATGCATCCCGGTCAGTTTAAAAGCCGACAAGTTATGATCGTATGTGGCTGGTGTCCACCCGCCTGTTGTATGGCAGGAATCACATTCTGCTCCAAGCCGACCTTTATGCACATCATCAACATTGTGACAGGATGCGCAAGCAATTGGCGTCCCTTGGAGAACATGATTAATATGGCAATTCGTACACTCAACAATTTTGTGTTGTCCAGTTAATTTAAAGGCAGCTAAATTATGATTATATGAAGCGCTTCCCCAGCTGGTGGTCGTGTGACAGGAGCCACAATCTGGACCGAGGCGGCCCCAATGAACATCCTTCGACAAATGGCATGAAACACAGTCTTCTGGTGTTGCTTTTAACTCCCCAGAAGTTCTGTCATTGAGGTGGCATTGATTACACAAAACCTCGTCGTGTTTCCCTGATAATTGAAATGAGACTGTGTTGTGATCAAAGTTTTTTCCATAGGTGTCTGCCCCATCGTGACAGGCAAGACAAGCATTCCCAAAATCAATAATGTGCGATTGAGTAAAAGTCGCATTAATCTGATTATGACAAGAGGTGCAACTTGTCTGGTCATAACTGGTGTAGTCAGTTCCATGGCAATCTGCGCATGCAAAGGCCGAACCATCGGTCTTGGTTTGGTGGGTGTTCAACAAAAAACCGAAAGAATTATGGGCAAAGCCAAGGTCGCTCAGATCTGTAGTAAGTGAGATTGGACCCTTATGGTCGGGATGACAATCCCTGCAGGTCAGGGTCGGATAGTTTTGGAGTAATGTGCCGTGGAGCGGGGTCTTTGATTCTAGTTGTGCACCAACATCTTTATGGCAGACCACACACCTGTCTGCCATGGTGGAAGTGCTCCAGAAGGGGGCGTGACAAAGGCTGCATTTTCCGGCGATCTCCGCGTGAGACCTTATACCTCCAAGCGGAGCCCCAGCGCGTGCATTGGTTAGACCGTCCCCACCCTGCGGTGCACCTGCTTGCGCATTGAGAGCACCGGGGCTGAATATCATCCCTCCGGATGCAATTGCAAACCCTGTCACAATGAGCAGGGTTAGAATGGTCGCCATGATACCGGCAACAGTAAGAAAACCTAATTGGTTATTTTTCATTAACGATCTATTTCAGCAAGGTTGCATAATACAGAGCTGCGCCGATATGGATGAATGCAGCGGTGAAGAGAGCCATGCCGATTGGGATGTGAATGACATGCCAAACCGCCAGCAAACGGCGTGTTCGAGCCAGGCTGGCTGCCTGGAACTGCCCGGAGGGGGTTTCGATCTCAACTCCGTCCAGGGTGCGGGGGATCTGAGTATAAATATAACGACCGATGAATCCGCTGACGACGATGAGGATGGTCAGTAGGGTGGTAGCGCCAGCCAAGCCGTTAAATTTCCAGGAAGAATGCAAAAGCACCATGAAAGGTCCGACCAGGCCGGTGAAGATGTGGAACTGGAGCCAGGAGGCCATGCTTCCCCAACTAGCTGAGCGGCTGCGTTTGCGGATCGAATACAGGATTTCAGTCAGGAGCATGAGGATGAAACCGAGGATGCCCAAAAGGTGACCAAACAAAGCACCGGCGGGAGGGATTTCCCGGGTCCAAAAGACGACGATAGCATAAACAGCGCTTATGAGGATGGCTGCTAGAAATGACAGCCATAATCCTCTGTTTCCGCTGTACTGTGTCATATATCGCGTCATAAAATTCTCCTAACCGCATAACAAAGTCTCACCAATAAATTGATTTTATCCGATTTTGCTGATGGTACACCATCAACAATTATTTAAACTTCAGGATTTACTACGAATTCGAGTTGCTGATTTCATATAGTGGAAAAAATCCCAAACATATGGAAATTAGCTTGAATAGGTCCGATTTCATCCAATTTGATATTCCCTTTTTAGTTTTCTACCAAGGAGTCTGGAATTGATTTATTAATACAATCTAGTCTCCAGGTTTGTTGCTGGAGTGACATTTGAGACATGTGTATGATGAATAGCCGGATGGGTGGCAATCTGCGCAGGTGGCATTTCTATGGTTTGCACAATTTCCATCACATCCACCGGGATGAGTAAAGGAAGCATTCCAATTGCTTGTGCTGTGGCATTGTGAGCAGTTTGAACCGTAATGTCCACTTGGTTCGGCATGACAAGATGCGCAACTTGACGAAAGCCCGCTATAGCCACCCCCTGTATGGCACTGGGTACAATTCAGACCGGAATGTCCCCCGGATAGTGGAAAACCAGTATGGGAATAGGATGCATTCCAGTTATTGGTTGTGTGGCATTGGGCGCAGTTTGACCCAAAATGACCACTTGGTTCTGCATGGCAGGACACGCAGGTAGGCGATAGACCAGTATATCCACCTCCGGTGTGGCACTGTGTACAATTTAGGCCAGAGTGTCCGCCAGAAAGGGGGAAACTGGTGTGGGAATAGGATGCATTCCAGTTACTGGTTGTGTGGCATTGGGCGCAGTTTGTCCCAAAATGACCACCTGGTTCTGCATGGCAGGAAACGCAGGTAGACGAAAGACCAGTATAACCACCTCCGGTGTGGCATTGTGTACAATTCAGGCCGGAATGTCCTCCAGATAGTGGAAAACCTGTATGGGAATAGGAAGCGTTCCAATTGCTGGTGCTGTGGCATTGGGCACAGTTTGAGCCAAAATGACCAGCTGGTTGAGCATGACAAGATACACAGCTTGATGACAAACCGCTGTAGCCGCTCCCTCTGTGGCACTGGGCACAATTAACACTGGCGTGCGCGCCTGTCAATGGGAATCCTGTATGCGAATAAGAAGCATTCCAATTACTGGTGCTGTGACACTGTGCACAGTTTGAGCCAAAATGACCTGCTGGTTGTGTATGGCAGGAAACGCAGGTTGGCGATAGACCGCTATATCCACTACCCCTATGACACTGGGAACAACTCAGACTGGAATGTGACCCCGTCAATGGAAATCCAGTGTGAGAATATGATGCGTTCCAATTACTGGTGGTGTGGCATTGTGCACAGTCAGTACCAAAATGTCCGGCTGGTTGAGCATGGCATGCTACACACGTATTGGATATCCCGTTGTAATTGCTCCCAACGTGGCAAAGAGCGCAATTCACACTGACATGTGCGCCGGTTAATTTAAAGCTTGAAAGATTGTGGTCGAAGGTCGCTTGGAGCCAGTTAAATGTTGAGTGACAGGATCCACAGTTTGTTCCAAACTGACCATTGTGACTATCCTTCGATGCATGGCAGGAAATGCAATCGGTGGGCGTGCCCTTGTAAACATTATTTACGTGACAGCTCGTGCAGGCGACGTTGAGGTGTTGCCCGGTCAATTGGAACGGAGATAAACTATGGTTAAAAGATGCAGGCGTCCAACCGATGGTCGAGTGACATGACCCACAGTTGGTTCCCAAACTACCCTTGTGAGCATCTATTGCTGCATGGCAGGAATTGCAATCGCTCGGAGTGCTTTTATAAACGTTGTTGACATGACATTTCGTGCAGCTCGCATTGATATGATGACCAGTCAATATGAAGCTAGATGTATTGTGATTGAAAGAAGCAGGTTTCCACGCGCTGGTGGTGTGGCAGGTACCGCATAAATTCCCCAGTGAGCCCTGGTGTGTATCCTTAGATGCATGGCAAGCATAACAGTCGGTGGGGATACCTTGCCAGAACCTGATCGACATGACAATCTGCGCATGCCACCGTCGTGTGCTGACCTGTCAATTTAAATATCGACAGGTTGTGATCGAAAGTCGCCGGTGTCCACCCCTTCGTCGTATGGCAGGATCCGCAATCTGTGCCAAGTCGGGCTTGGTGCGCATCTTTTGCAAAATGGCATGAATTGCAGTCAGTGGGGGTTCCCTGGAGAATTTGGTTTTCATGACACGTTGCGCACGCGACATCAGTGTGGAGACCGTCCAGTTTGAAGATAGATAAATTGTGATCAAAGGCAGCTGGAGTCCAACCTGCAGCGGTATGGCAGGATCCACAATCGCCGCCAAGGCGATTTTGGTGAACATCTTCCCTTGAATGACAGGATGCACAGGTTTGGGAAGTAGCCTTCAAGTCGGCAATATTCCGGGTATTGATATGACATTTTGAACACTGTACAAGCGTATGTTTCTCAGTTAGCTTGAATGGGACGCCCTTGTGATTAAAGTTTTTTCCGTAAGTATCCTTCCCATCATGACATGCCAGGCAGTCGATGCCATAATCCAGGACGTGGTTTTGCACGAATGAAGAATCTGTCTGATAATGGCAAGTAACGCAGATGTTCTGATCAAATCCAATATAAACCTTCGAATGGCAATCGTTGCAACTAAAAGGGGAACCGTCAGCTTTGAGTTGGTGGGATGTTAATGAAATATCCAAAGTTGGTATGTGGAAATCTTGCTTTACTGATGTCTACTAATGGCGAGTCGGCACCTCGGTGGTCTGGGTGACAATTTCGACAAGCCAGATCGGGATTATTCTGCCGAAGGGTTCCGTGTAGCGTGCCCGGATCTTGCCATTGTGCGGTTACATCTGTATGGCAGTCCACGCACCTGTCTGCCATGGTGGAAGTGCTCCAGAAGGGGGCGTGACAAAGGCTGCATTTTCCAGCGATTTCCGCGTGGGAGCTTACTCCACCAAGCGGAGCCCCAGTGCGTGCATTGTTTGAGCCTTCCCCACCCAGCGGTGCACCAGCTTGCGCATTGAGAGCACCGGGGCTGAATATCATCCCTCCGGATGCAAATGCAAACCCTGTCACAATGAGCAGGGTTAGAATGGTCGCCATGATACCAGTGATCGTGAAACAACCCAAACGAGTGTTTTTCTTCATCTCTTTACCTCAGCAAGGTTGCATAATACAGAGCTGCGCCGATATGGATGAATGCAGCGGTGAAGAGAGCCATGCCGATTGGGATGTGAATGACATGCCAAACCGCCAGCAAACGGCGTGCTCGAGCCAGGCTGGCTGCCTGGAACTGCCCGGAGGGGGTTTCGATCTCAACTCCGTCCAGGGTGCGGGGGATCTGAGTATAAATATAACGACCGATGAATCCGCTGACGACGATGAGGATGGTCAGTAGGGTGGTAGCGCCAGCCAAGCCGTTAAATTTCCAGGAAGAATGCAAAAGCACCATGAAAGGTCCGACCAGGCCGGTGAAGATGTGGAACTGGAGCCAGGAGGCCATGCTTCCCCAACTAGCTGAGCGGCTGCGTTTGCGGATCGAATACAGGATTTCAGTCAGGAGCATGAGGATGAAACCGAGGATGCCCAAAAGGTGACCAAACAAAGCACCGGCGGGAGGGATTTCCCGGGTCCAAAAGACGACGATAGCATAAACAGCGCTTATGAGGATGGCTGCTAGAAATGACAGCCATAATCCTCTGTTTCCGCTGTACTGTGTCATATATCGCGTCAAGAATTTTCCCCAGGGCTTTTATTTTTCGACCAGTAATCCATAATGATTTCTCCCAATTGAGCGCCAGGTTGAAGTAAGTGCCGGATAGGAGAAATATCCATTTTTTTGGCTATTATTTCAAGGATAGGTTGTGACAGTTTTTGATCTCCCATTACAAGAGCTCCGGTCAAAGCCTTCTCACCGACCATTAACCGCACATGATTTACATCCCCACTGCTTTCAAGGGAAATAGTATTAGGTAGCTCATGCCAGGTTTCGCTTGAGCCGCGAGCTATACTTACTTGATCATCATCCACTCCGCCCCCTACAGCGCCAATGATACTTGTCATCACACCTGCCAAGCGTAAAACATTGGAAGCGATATTTCTAACGTAGGTTTTGCTTTGACCCGTCATATTTACAGCTGCAATCTTTCCTTTGTCAAGAGCTGGATGCCATAGTGTATCCACAATTGATTGCCCACTTACTGGGTCGTGTACCTGCGCGGCATCTCCAGCGGCGAAAATGTCTGCACTGCTAGTCTGTAATGTTTCATCAGTAAGAATTCCTCGATCGGTTGCAAGACCTCCAGATTTGGCTAGGTCCATTCGAGGTTTCACACCAATACCGACTGCCACTATCTGGCAGTGGATGATTTCCCTGTTGGTGGTACGAATACCAACTACTTTTCCACATTTACCCAAGACTTCTGCTGCTTCGGTTCTGTAATGAAGAATTACACCGTCTTCGGCTAAGCGGTGCTCTAACAGACGAGATTCCTTTGTATCAAGGACATTTGGCCAATATCGATCGCCCCGCAGAAAGTAGTGGACTTTGAGACCGCGTGCAAGTAAACCTTCCACCAATTCAACTGCAATGATCCCGCCTCCGACCACAACTGCAGATTTCGCGTGTCTCGCGAGTGAAAGTATATGACGGGTATCTTCAAAATCATCGAGCTTTACCACACCCTTCAACCCTGCTCCGGGAATTGAAAGAGGCACGGCAGTGGAACCAGTTGCAATAAGCAAGCGGTCGTAGCTTATTTTTCCGCCGGAACTGATTTCCAACTGGTGTTTCTGAGGATCCAGGTTCGTTGCGACACCCTTAACGTAGCGTACATTCAGCATTTTCCAATCTTTTTTGGAAAATATGGGCAGTTGTCTATCTGGTATTTCCCCATTCAGGTAATAGGCAATACCTGGACGAGAATAAAATCCGTGAGGATCATCTCCCACCAAGGTGATTTCAGCAGATTGTTCTATAGTCCTAATAACATTAATGGCTGTCACACCGGTCACTCCCGTACCAACAATAACGTAGCGGGTCATTATGCTCCCTTCGTGAACAATTCCGTTCGCTCAAAGCGCAGCACTCCGCGTGGACAACGCCGAACACATTCGCCGCATGTTAAACACTGGGAGGCTTCAATATGTTCCCCCAGCCAGGCATGTCTGCGCACATCTATGCCGATGGGGCAATTAAATGAACAAATCCCACACTGGACGCAGAGTGTCCTCTTTGGAACCACATGCCCTGCCACCAGTACTTCTCGGCCTTGTGATTCTCTACTCAATGAAAGTTGAATACCCATATTATGACTATCCTAACCTAATTTAGTTGAATAAACAAGCATTAATACTTTGCGATATTGTTAGGGGGAAAAAAGAACCGGGTCCCATTCGAGACCCGGCATCGTTGAAAATGATGCGACTACTCGATGGGTATACCCTTGCAAGCTTGGAGCCCTTTCGGCTCCTGGTCTACAGAAAACTCACCCCTTTGATTCTCCACCAGCCGCTGATATCCTTCCATCTCCAAGGAAGAAAAGTGGATAAATACATTTTTACCGTCCTCTCGTCCAATGAAGCCAAAACCTTTGGTCGCATTGATTAACCTGACAATCCCAACTTGACGTTCTTCTGACATTACGTCTTCTCCACCACAAATCTACTACGCCCATACTGACCCAATTCAGGTAAGTTTGGTACATAATGTCCGCAAGGTTATCATGGCAGTTACTTGATGTCAAGAGAATAATGAGCTCGAACGAGGTTCAATGATCCTCATTTACAGGAATTTGGCTGCCATTCCCAGAGAATCACCCTTCCAATAGGATATATGGGGGATATGTACTGCCCTCAAATTTCTTACTTCGCTTATGCGGTTATCTTGTCTATTCATAATATTAATATTTTCATTCTGCCAAAAAATCTTGTTTTTGGTCTAATCAATCGTAATTAGTTTATCCAATATTTTATTTACAGGCTCTTATCGATTTTTCCAATCCTATTGAGCTGGGAAACGGAGTTCCTCCCCCTTGAGACACACTATCTAGAATTGCAGGTTTTTATACCATACCTTTTCATCTCATTTCCAGTCGGCTGGGAAATGTTGTTCCCACATATTCCAAAAGTCTATGAGATATAATTACTAAATTGTGGATGCTAGACTAGACAATTATCTAGGGGTTTTAGAAGAGTATCATGGAGTCTCCAATTTATCGTTCCTTGGAAAAACGGAGAATAATTCCATTCATTTCTTGTCAAATATCTTGCATATCCACAACCGTGGAAAAGATAATTGGATATATACACGTGTTGAATTAATATTAGAGATATTATAGGTTCCTCCCGAGGAGAATTACTTTATTAATGGATGATATGACTACTAAAGTCCTGTTATTGGACGACGATCCCAACCTTCGTAGAGTGTTGGGAGATATCTTGAATGTAAAAGGGTTCGAATCAATCCCTGTGGATACAGGTGAATCTGCCTTGGCTATCCTTGAAAAACAGGATATTGATGTTGTCCTTATTGATATTAAGCTAGATGGCATTTCAGGGCTTGATGTCCTACGAAGTATAAAACGTAGATTTCCTGCTATTGAATGCATTATGCTTGCCGGTCATGCTTCTCAAACCACCGCCATAGACGCAGTAAATCTAGGTGCCTATTCATTCTTTCAAAAGCCCTATGAGGTGGACCAGCTTTTGATCGCAATGCGACGGGCTGCAGAAAAACATGCAGCAGAAATTGCCTTGCACGAACGCGAGGCACGTTTCCGATCCTTGATTGAAAATTCATCGGATCTTATCTGCATTTTGAATCCTGATGCATCTCTAAGTTATATTAGCCCGTCTCTCGAACGTTTATTGGGGTATCCGCTAGATGATGTCGTAATTGGTGCAAGTCTTCAAGAGTACATTCATCCAAATGATTTGGGTGCCTTTTTAGAGGCAACACAGCAGTTGGTTCTGTCACCAATGCCTTCACCAATTTCGTTACAATTTCGTATTCGCCACAAGAATGCATCCTGGTTGACAATGGAAGGCACTGCCAGCAATCAGATCTCTGATCCCGCGATAAAAGGCATAATTGTCAATGCCCACGATATCACTGATCGAACGCGAGCTGAATCAGAAATCCATCGGATGTTGGATCGATGGTCGATTGTATACCGTGCAGGGGAGGCAATTAGCGCCAGCCTGGACACGGAACAAGTCTTTTTAGCAGTCTATCGAGCAGTGGATCAAGTCATGCCTTGTGAAGATTTTGTGATCAGTTTATACGATCAATCCCGCAATGAAATTGGCGGGAGTTATATTATAGAAAAAGGGAAAAGGGTTAAACCAAGACTTTATAAAGCGGATAATGGGTTGGAAGGTCATATTATCCATTCAGGTCAATCATTGGTATTGAACAGCCGCGAAGAGATCAAAAAGAGCAGGATTAAGTTTGTTACATATGGCAGTGGACCAAAAATCGCTTCGGTATTGGCAGTTCCTTTACAGCTCAAAGGAAAAACCATTGGTATGGTTTCACCCCAGAGTTACCAATCCAATTCGTATTCTGTTGAAGATCGGGAATTATTGGAAATGCTGGCCAGTTTTGCCGCTGTCGCCATAGATAATGCGCGCTTGTTCGAACAAGCTCAGCAAGAGATTGTCGAACGAAAACAGGCAGAAGAAGAGCTTGTGCACGCGCGTAATGAAACTGCCCACGCCAACCGTCTTTTATTGGCACTAAACCAAGCAGCCCAGGCGGTTCAACGTGCTCATAAGACTGATGAGGTCTATCATGCCATCCAAAACCAGATTTCTGATTTAGGGTATTTCACAACTGGGTTTGAGATAACTGGGGAGCATCAAGATCTGCATATTTCATACATTACTTTTAATAAGGATCTGATTCGGAAGGCAGAAAAAGTATCTGGTTTAACCCTTAAAAATTTCAAGTTCCGTCCACGTGCTAACACCATTTACTACCAGGCAATTATCAAAGGCGAGACTGTCTTTATTGCGGATGCCGCCCAAGCAGTGGCAGACACCTTACCTGGGAAATTTCGCCCCATCGTCCGATCTATTACGAATTTATTTAAGTTGAACCAATCTATATATACTCCTTTGAAAATTGGCGATGAAACGATTGGCATATTGGCAGTGACAGGTTCTGATCTTACCGCTATTGATTGCCCTGCCATCGCTGCCTTTGCCAACCAGGCAGCCATTGCTCTGCAGAATGCCCGCCTTTATGAACAAGCACAGGAGGAGATTACTGAGCGAACTCAAGCGGAAAATGCCCTGGCTGTATCAGAGGCAGAATTGCGTGCCCTTTTTTCCTCCATGCAGGATATGGTCTTGGTGATTGATCGGGCTGGGAAATATCTCAAGGTTGCCCCCACCAGTCCTAGTTCACTGGTAATTCCCCTAAATGGATTGCTTGGTAAAACATTGCGGGACTTGTATCCTCCAAAACAAGCAGAGACCTTAAAAAGAGTTGTCCAAAAGGTACTGAGAACAAAGCAAACTTCTCGAATCGAATATGATCTAACCTTAGACAGCAGGACTATTTGGTTTGAAACATCAATATCTCCTTTGACACATGACAGTACTATTTGGGTGGCGCGTGATATTACTTCCCGAAAACAGGCTGAGGCAGCATTAGTTAATAGCCAGCAATCGTACCAAAAGTTGGTAGAGCAAATTCCGGGTGTCATCTATCAGGATGCCTTGGATATAAATGCGTCAACTCGTTTTATTAGCCCGCAAATAAAGGATTTGACTGGTTATGAACCTGCGGAATGGATGGCTGACCCAGACTTGTGGCCCAAATTATTGCATCCAGACGATCGCGCGTGGGTTTTAGCTGAAAATCAAAATCATATTGTGAGTGGTGAACCGTTCAGGTCCGATTACCGTCTTATTGCGCGGAATGGTCATATTGTTTGGGTACGCGATGAAGCAATTGGTATTCGGGATCCTTCCGGACAACTTCTATATGACCAAGGAGTCTTTACGGATATTACTGAACGAAAACTGGCTGAGGATGCTCTTCGGGAAAGTGAAACTACTTTACAGGCAGTCCTCCAATCTACCGCAGATGGGATATTAGCAGTTGGTCAGGATAACGAAGTACTTTATGCAAATGAAAGATTTGCTGAAATTTGGCGGATTCCCAAAGATCTTTTAGACAAGAAGGATGACTCAATTCTTCTTACACACGTGCTCGACCAACTTAGTGACCCACAAATATTTATTGAGAAAGTCCAGGAACTCTACAAGTCAAAAAAAGAAAGCTTTGACACTTTGAATTTTAAAGATGGTAGGGTTTTTGAACGCTTATCTCGTCCGTTACTTCATGGTTCTAAAGTCCGAGGCAGAGTATGGTCGTTTAGGGATATCACTGCACGAAAGAAAGCTGAGGACCAGGTTCGCCTCAGCGAAGAACAATACCGCATGCTTGCAGAAAACATGAGTGACACAGTTTGGCTGATGGATATGAGTTTGGTTGTCACATACGCCAGCCCATCAGTCACGCGGTTGCGTGGATTTTCGGTAGATGAGCTCAATAAGATACCTCTAGACCGGCAAATGCCTCCGGATTCTCTCCATCGGGCACTTCACTTGTTCTCTGAAATTCTATCCCCGGAAAACCTGGCTCAATCTGAACAACCTATTTCCTGGGACATTGAGCTTGAGTACTACAAAAAGAATGGAACAAGGTTTTGGAGTGAAAATACGTTCACGCTCATCCGGGATCCAAATGGAAAGCCAATAGCTATCTTGGGTTCTGGTCGGGATATAAGTGAGCGCAAGGCAGCCAAGGAAGCACTTCAAAATAGTGAAAAATACTTCCGTGCTTTGATTGAGAACAATACTGATGCTGTTGTGCTGGTTGACCCACGTGGTGTAATACTATACGAGAGTCCGGCTTATGCCCGTATGATGGGCTCATATTCAAGCCATCGCCTTGGAAAGAGTGCATTTGAATTTGTCCACTCAGATGACAAGAGTTTTCTGGCTAGAATACTCAATGACCTTGTTCAAAACCCCGGAATGATTCGTCAGATCACTTTCCGAAACCAGCACAAAGACGGATCTTGGCGATGGATTGAAGCAACTGCAACGAATATGCTTGGAGAGTCCGCGGTCCAGGGTCTGGTAATTAATATGCACGACATAACAGAACGTCGCCAAGCAGAAGAAGAAATCCATCGAAGGGTTGCAGATTTGGAAGTTCTTTATGAAAATGGTCTGAGCGTGAGCGTGTTGCTTGATCCCAAGGAAATTGCTCGAAAGATGCTTGAAATCCTTTCAAAAAAGCTAGATTGGCATCATGCTGCCATCCGGTTAATTAATTCAAAGACTAGTCGGGTTGAATTAATCGCCATAAACAAACCTGACCTAACCCCGGCTGAAACTCAGACAGAAATTGACAGGTTAAATCAGATATTCGACTCTCCATACCAAGGCTTGAGTGGTTGGGTAATAACTCATGGAAAGACCTTCCGAAGTGGTAATGTGACCGGGGTTGACCGCTACATTCCTGCATTCCCAGAAATTCGCTCAGGATTATATGTTCCCTTGATGATCGGAGATCGTGTGCTAGGATCGATTATTGTGGAAAGCCGGCAGGTTGATCGGTTTAGTGCGGAAGATGAACACCTTCTTCAAACATTGGCAACTCAATCTGCTATTGCATTTGAAAATGCGCGTCTATTTCAAGAGGCAGTAAGTGCAGCAAAACGCAAGGATGCCCTTCACCAAGGAGGTCTTGAAATTGTACGTGCGGGTCAGAGTATCGAAGCTCTATGTCTTGCTATTCATCGTGCTGCCCAGCAAGTTATGCCGGCTGAAGCCTTTATAGTATCTCTGGTCACAGAAGATGGGCGTGAGGTGGAAGCTCCTTATATGTATGATCAGGGAATTCGTCATCCCAATACAAGGCTGCCGAAAAATGTTGGTATTACTGGGCGTGTAATTAAAAGCCGAAGGTCACTTCGATTAAAAGATGTACAGAAAACCAAAGGGGGAAAACCGATAATGCTTGATAGAGCGGAACCCACTCGGGCGATTTTATCTGTTCCATTGCTCGTGCAAGATAAAATCGTAGGTGTTATTTCTGCTCAAAGCCGTGAGGCAGATGTATACACAGCCGATGACCAGATCTTCATGGAAACGCTGGCCTCAGAAGCAGCTAATGCGTTTGAGAATGCCCGACTATATCAGGATGTTGTAAGTGCCGCCGAGAGACGTGCTGTTCTCTTCAGGGCGGGTCAGGAAATCGCTGCTGCTGGACTTGATCTAGAACAAGTTTATCACTCCATCCATCAGGCAATAATACAATTGATGCCTCTGGATGTTTTCACCATTATTCTTGCCGATGAAAACCAAAGAGCGTTTCATGCTGTATACATGTATGATCGCGGCGAGCGGTTTCCTCCATTCGATCCAGAATGGGGGTTGGGTCTGCCAGGTTATATTATTAGAGAAAAAAAATCGTTGCGCATTTCTGATTCCCTAAAGGAAAAACCTATTCAAACGGTTAAATTGGGTAAACCCGGTTCACCGCGTTCTATCATTGCCTTGCCCCTCAATTCGGGAGCCAAAATCGTAGGTGTTATTTCAATTCAAGACTATCGACCGAATATTTATGGAGGAGGAAGAAATCCTCTTAAAAACCTTGGCAGCATATGCTGGTATTGCTATAGAAAATTCCCGGCTTTTCGAAGAAACCCGCCATCGACTTGCAGAACTTGAATCTTTATCTCAGGTCAGTATTTCTCTCACGAGTGCAATTGATTTGCAACCACTTCTGGAAAATATCCTGATAAGCGCTAGAAATGCAATACCAGCAGCTGAAAAGGGGACGATTTTATTGATGGAAACGGATGGGTTACTCCGCCTTCATGCTGTTTCGGGCTATTCGGATCCCAGGCTGATTGACTTGTTTCTGCCAAATCAAAATGGGTATGCTGCCAGGGTTGCCCGGGAACGGACTCCGATCAGAATTGATGATGCTCATGCAGATTATGAGATCCCTTTCAAGGGCGAGATTGAGGAGATCGACGAAGTGCAAAGTGGGATTGCTGCTCCCTTGATTGTTAAAGGGAAGGTAATTGGCGTTATTTCTCTTGACAATTCATCTCGAAAATTCGCATTTGCTGATTCTGATCTGAACCTGCTTGTGACATTTGCTTCTCAAGCCGCTGTTGCTATAGAAAATGCCCGATTGTTCACAGAGACCCAGCAGCGCTTACACCGCCTGTCAGCCTTGCATTCGATTGATGCTGCAATTGGTGCAAGTGTCGATACGAATGTCACACTGAACATCGTCTTGGAAAACATCATAACTGAATTAAAAGCAGATGCTGCTGCTGTATTATTGTTTAATCCGCTTACCAGGATGTTAGAGTATGCTACTGGTAGAGGTTTCCGAGTTCATGCGGTTGAAGGGTTGCGTTTGCGGTTGGGAGAGGGATTGGCAGGTCAATCTGCGTTGCAGCGACGTGCCATCAGTATCGCCGATCTCCAAAAAACTGATGAAATCGACCAGGTGATGGAACGCCCGGTATCCAAGAGTCGCACCCGTTCCATTACAATACCTGCAAGGAGAAAATTTTGTCGCTTATCATGCGATACCTTTGATTGCAAAGGGACAGATTCAGGGGGTACTTGAAATCTTCAAGCGTACTCCTATGCAGGTAGATCAGGAATGGGTTAGCTTTTTTGAGATGTTGGCAGGACAAACGGCGATTGCGATAGATAATGGTCGTCTTTTTGTTAACCTGCAACAATCCAATCTTGAATTGACATTAGCTTATGATGCTACTATTCAGGGTTGGTCGCAAGCACTTGAGTTACGTGACGAGGATACTGAGGGTCATACTTTGCGCGTTACCGAATTGACTCTTCGACTGATCCAGACAATGGGTATAGAAGAAGTGGAGACTGAACATGCCCGCAGGGGGTCGTTATTGCATGACATAGGCAAGATTGCTATCCCAGATAGGATTTTACTAAAACCTGGTCCGTTGGATGAGCGCGAGTGGAGTGTGATGCGCCAACATCCTCAGTATGCATACAATTTACTCTTTCCGATTACCTATCTGCGCCCGGCGATCCACATCCCTTATTGCCATCATGAAAAATGGGATGGGAGCGGCTACCCACGTGGCTTGAAAGGGGATGAAATCCCTATTGTGGCGCGCATATTTGCAGTTGTGGACGTATACGATGCCCTTACTTCCAATCGTCCCTATCGCTTAGCTTGGACTCAGGGAAAATGCCTTGAATTACATCCTTGAACAAGCTGGGAGACAATTCGACTCCAGGGTTGTAACTGCATTTATGACTTTGATGGGAGGCGAGAATTAGTGGGCGGTCTAAAGGAGCATAATCCAATAGATAGGTATTTAATTAATGAGATACCAAGATTTATTGGTGAATTTGGTATATAGCGAAGAATAAAAACCAAGATACTATCGACCCTCATTCATAATAACAGGAATTTATTTCTGAATTTTCAGGAAGTTTATTGGCTACCCCATTATTGAATAGAAAATGGAAAATTCAGGCATCCTTTCTAGATAGTACGGATATGTTGTTACCCAAAGACTTTATATTAAGATGATCAGTTCCGGGATAGGAAGGAAGGATCTTGTCGTGGACACAAGTATGGTTTCCTGATATGGTATGGGGTGCCCCACAGGTGATGAATTCCTGTTAGTTTTCTTGCCTTGCTTAGGTTTCAATATATATAGTAGTACCAGTCAGTTGAGATACGTTGTTCGGGAAAATTTTCAACATTTTTTTGACCCCCGGTAGTGATGAAATTCTTGATACCTGGCATGATTGCGAACTGAGGAATTCTATTTTCGTTCAGCGGTAAGTGCGCCTGAGGGGCTCCTCCCCTCCAGATTTTGGTACATTGATTTTATTGAATCTTCCATCAATTCCTTCAATCGTCGTCGTTCAATGCCAACTGGATTTAATGGGTTGAAAATAACTGGTTTTCCCACAACAAGATTGCCGGATCCATGGATTGTTAATGGGAAAAACTCTAACCGATCTCCAGTTTCTGCATAGTATCTTTCTCCAAGGCGCGCAAAACTATGTTGGAAAGGTTGCATTTTTGTAACCGGGTCTTTTGGCAAGCGATAATCCTCTGGGAATACCAGTAAGAATTTTTTCTCCCTTAGGACATTCATGCTCATTTCCAGAAGTTCTCGCGCATGCGTTCGTAATCGTTTGCATATACGGGGATACAACCGAGGGAGTAGAAAAGCGGAACGCTTATTTTGCATAACCCGCGCGCTACCCATCGGCTGATAGGAAGTTTCAAGTGCAACTGACGTTCAACAAAATCTGCCTGAAGCCAAACGGGAGCCAGTTCTTTGTCCATCATATCCGCAATCACCCAGGGATGAAACCGAAGAGGTATCGAACATGCAGCTGCAATTGGCCCTGTCGCATCTAAATGATTGGCAATAAAAACAGCTGGTCCATGACGGGGCAGGTTTTCTTCTCCTATTAGTCTTCCCCCCAAAGAAATAAATCAAGGATGCCCACGATGAATTGATATAGTCCATCTTTCATAGCTCACCTATGGCATATTTAATCGTGGCCTATATTGTAAGGCTTCGGCTAGGTGAGCCGGGATAATATCCATACTCCCGGCCAGATCAGAAATTGTTCGTGCGAGCTTGAGCACACGATGATATCCGCGTGCAGATAATTGTAATTGATTCATTGCTGTTCGCATTAAAGCTTGTCCAGTGTCATCAAGAATACAGTACTTGCGTAGCTCACTCGGACGCATGTCCGCATTACATTTTATTAAAGTACCACCATCGTTTTCGAATCGATTCCTTTGCGTAATACGAGCCAATTCGACTCTCTGTCTAATTGAGTTGGATGATTCGCCCAGCCGCTTATCGGAGAGTTTATCGTACTCAATCCGTGGCACTTCGACGTGAATGTCTATGCGATCGAGAAGGGGTCCTGAAATTCGTTTCTGATATTTGGTTACCAATATCGTCGAGCAGGTGCAAGGTTTAATAGGATCTCCATAATATCCACATGGACATGGATTCATCGCTCCAACCAATTGGAAGCTTGCTGGGAATGTCAACGAGCCCTGAGCCCGGCTAATGGTTACAACCTTGTCTTCCAGGGGTTGACGTAAAACTTCCAATACGCGCATCCCAAATTCAGGTAATTCATCTAGAAATAGTACGCCAAAATGGGCCAGGGAGATTTCTCCTGGATGAGGCCAGTTCCCGCCGCCCACCAAACCTGCATGACTGATTGTATGGTGGGGGGCTCGGAATGGCCGATTGCGTAAAAGTGGTGTATCTATTGGAAGCTGGTCAGCCACTGAATATATCCGGGTCACATCCAATGCCTCTTCAATGGACATTTTTGGAAGAATACCTGGCAAAGCACGGGCTAAAAGAGTTTTTCCAGCTCCAGGAGGACCCATCATTAATACGTTGTGTACGAAAACCCTACAGCGTTTCCGAACCATCCGGTTATCCTTCCACTTCCATTGTAAGACAAATGCACTCGTAAATGCAAGAGTTCTAATATCCTACGCTTATTGGCGGGGGTTGGTTGCCAACCTTTCCCGGTCAACCGTTCTTTGATTTCTTCTGAAAACCGTTCTAGGCTTTCGTATTCCTCCATAGTGGGGAGGCTGGATAATTGGGCCTCTATCTCTTGGAGTTTGGATGAGGCATTTTTAATATCTGTTTGAATTTTCGTTCTCTGTT
>CAWFNU010000008.1:0-44331 GCA_963817265.1 uncultured Chloroflexia bacterium | reverse complement strand
TCCCGGTTGAGAAGGGAGTGCAAATTTCGAACCATTGAGCGTAAATGTTCCTGCCGACCACCTAGTTCATGCAGCGTTCTAATAATCTTGACATTCCTCCCTACAATCATGGTAATGGCACGAAGCCATGAAATTAACTCTTTGTGTGGCAACCCGTTCTTTGTAACTGAGGCGATCTGAGCCAATTTGTGCCGGTTTTCAGACAAGTTCAACAATAATGCCGTCCGGGCGTTTTGGTTCAAATAATTAATTGGGGAAGATAGATCCAAAGGACCAGGAGAAGGTTTTGTTGAAGTTCGCGAAGATTGGGGGTTGAGCTTTGAATATAGCCCATGGCGGAAGGCGTTGGCGTTGCCAGGCTGACCTCCCCGTTTACGAATTCCAGTTTCCTTTCCAGGTGGTGGCAGCTGGAGGGAAACGGGCAGTCTCAAACAAGTACGATCTGATCGGTAAGCGAGGGCTGTGAGCATATGAAAGAGCAGGTGTCAATCTCTGGATATTAGAAAAGAAATGATCGAGACCGAGGGTAGGAAATAATAATCCTGCGGGTGAGTATATAACCAACAGGATTATTATAGAACATTTTTTCTATAATTGATAGGGGTCAATAATGAGTATTACGATCAGATTTTACAAACGTGAACGATCGATAGAATCTAAGCTACCCAAACAAATTCTTAACCGCTTCCCGAAACACCCCGGTATGGTAATCTACTTCCTCTTCGGTGGTGTCTGCAGCAATAAGCGCCATATTATGGAATGGTGTCATCAGGATGCCACGGTTGAGTGCCCAAAGGTGCATGGCGCGATCCAATTCGCTGTCAATGGCAGCATTGGCTTCCCTCCCATTATGCGGCGGTTTTTGGCGGAACCAATATTCTACCCGAAATCCGAGCCGTTTAACAATCCAAGGAAGGGAAAATTCTTTTATTACCTCAAGCAAGCCTGTTTCGTATCGGTCAGCTAATTTCTCGCAACGGACATACATTTCCGAAGTAAGGACTTTTTCGAGTGTAGCCCGCATGGCAGAAATTGATAGGGCATTTCCGGCCAGAGTGCCACCGATCCCACCCACGTCGGATTGGTCCAATTCCAGTTTAGCCCAAAAGGCATCAGCTACCTCCGGTGTAAATCCATATACCCCGACTGGAATCCCACCCCCCAAGGACTTGCCACAGGTCAGAAAATCCGGTTTAAGGCCATACTTTCCGGTGTAGCCACCGGGTCCTGTACAAAGAGTATGTGTTTCATCAATAATAAGAAGAGTCCCGGTATGATTGGTTATGTCGCGCAAGGCCTCATGGTAGCCGGGATCCGGATGGATGATGCCAATGTTTGTCATCACCGGTTCTGCCAGCACACAGCAACATCTCGGGATGAAACATCCGTCTCTAGAGCGGCTATGTCATTAAATTCAATCACCTTGGTTGTATCTACCGGATTTACAGGCGGACCCAGATTGCCACGGCGCGGACCAGGAGTTCCTTCCTCATCCAATGTAATAAACGTCTCATCCACCGATCCATGGTAGCAGTAATTAAACACAAGGATCTTTTTGCGATGGTGATATGGCGAGCCATACGGATTGCAAAGCGATTGGCATCGGAGGCGGTCAACGTGAATTGCCAATATTTCAAACCAAATCTCCGCTGCAGTTCCTCGCCCACCCAAATCGCATCTGCTGTTGGTAGCATCAGGGTTATGCCCTTCTTAACCTGTGCATAGATAGCTGTCAATGTGGCATCTGGTGAGTGACCGGTCATAGCCCCCGTATCGCCCAGGCAGAAGTCAATATAGGAGCGCCCATCAACATCAATAAAATGAGCTCCTTTGGCTTCTTGGACGAAAATCGGAAACGGCCCAGCCCAACGGATCATCCAAAGCATAGGCACGCCGCCCTGCATGGATTGGCGGGCACGTTTGAATAATTCGTACGAGATTTGGATGGTCGGACTGAACTTTTCTTCTTCGAATGTAGAAGGGTTTCAAGCCGGGAACGATCAAGAATTCCAGTTGACATCCAAGGTATATATCGTTGTATCCCGACCAAAGTAACAAATAAATTACTGGTCAGTTTCCTTCAGGGCTTCAGCAAAAATTTCCAAGGCATCATTTATTTGTGCCTCGTTTACCACTAATGGCGGGATCCAGCGGATGACATTATCGTAGGTGCCACACGAGAGCAGGAGCAGGCCGTGTTCCTCACAGGAATGGATAACGGCCTTGGTAATGGATTTGTTGGCAGGTTTTCCCTTAACTGTAAATTCTGTACCGATCATTAGTCCCAAGCCGCGCACATCGCCAATAATCGGATATTCCTCCTGGAGTTTCCGCAAGCCGGTCGTCAATTGGACTCCGCGCCTGGCTGCATTACCAGGCATGTCCTCTTCCCGCATGGCACGGATCGTGGCTACACCTGCAGCGCAAGCTAACGCATTGCCGCCAAAGGTTCCGCCATGCGAACCGGTCTGCCACTTCTTCATCAGATCGAGTCGACTGAACACACCCGACAATGGCAAGCCGGAAGCAATCCCTTTGGCAACCGTCATAATATCCGGAACTACCTCAAAGTGTTCCTGGGCGAACCATTTCCCGGTCCGGCCAAAGCCCGACTGAACTTCGTCAAAAATTAGGAGGATTTCGGTGCGGTCACATAACGTCTCGTAATCCTTTTATAGAATGCCGCTGGAGGAACTACATAGCCGCCTTCTCCCAATTCCGGTTCGATAAGGATGGCAGCCGTCTCCGCAGGGGATGTCTGTGAAAGCAGAAGTTCTTCCAGCGCACCCAGGCAATATTCCGTCGCCTGGGAGTCGGTCATGCCCAAGTTATAGCGATAAGGGTATGGAGTAACAAATACTCCTGCTGGGAGTGGTTGATAACCGGAACGGTAGATCGTTTTTGATGTGGTGAGAGCCATCGTTCCGGCGGTGCGACCGTGGAAACTGCCAGAAAAAACAATGATGTTGGGCTTCCCCGTTGCTGCTCGAGCTAGTTTTACTGCACCTTCCACGGCTTCCGCTCCAGAGTTGCTAAAAAAGAAACCGTCAATGGTTGGAGGAACTACCTTGCCTAAGTTCTTCGATCAGCTCCATCATAGGTTTGTGGACAACTATATTGACCTGGGCATGCAGAAATAACCCCGCCTGCTCCCGGATAGCTGCCACCACTTTCGGATGGCAATGTCCGGTATTAGTGACACCTATGCCACAGGTGAAATCAAGGTATTTTTTACCGTCCTACGGCAATAAATATAGCAACCTTCGGCGCGCTCTGCTTCGATGGGGAAGATGCGCGACCAGACTGGAGACATATGGGGAAAGTTTCATCGTATAGTTTCGACATAGTATTCACCTTATGGATAGTTGAGGAGAAATTTCTTCCTCCCCTCGATAATTATATCGGTAGATATTCAACCGCCCATTCGACACCGGATTTCTTGAGTGCATCAGATGTGGGGAATGCCATTCTCGGTCCAACCGTGCATTCGATAATATATATCGAGTGCAGTCTCAAACTCATCCCTGCCTACAGCAATTCCAGCAGTTGGACCGGATCCACCCAGGGGTTTGAAGAACTTCTTTGGCAGGATGTCTTCCTTGCGAGTAAAACCCTCCCGGGCATTAAAGGTGCGCATCAGGTTAATCCGGCGAAGACCGACCTGGATGAGTTCCTCAATAGTCACATCCCATCCAGTGACCGCTTTGACCATCGCGACAGTCTCGACTGGTCCAAAAAGACACCAGGCCGGACCGTAAACAAACTGGCACAGATCGAGCGAATCCATCATGCTGTAGAATGCCTGGCCAAGTACGCAAACTTGACCTTGCCTTCCCCAAGCGACATTGGTTCCTGGGCTTCGGTGAGTCCTATCGTTGCCAAGCGACCTAGATAAAGATCTGAGGCCAGTCCCTTTCTCGTACATCCAATCGTGCTCGCTGGATTGGTGATCCGCGCCAAAGGGATTGACCGCATAGATTAGTGCAAGCGACCTCTTGGCCTGTGGCATATGCGCTGGGGGTTCCTCGTTTTTACAAGTAATCAGGCAATCACAGCCCTCCTCCCCAGAGCCTGGCGCGGGCTGAACCTTCGGCGAGAATGTACCCAATTTGCCAGTTTTCGTCACAATCTGGTTAAGAACTTCAAGCATGGCCTCGGTATTGCCAAAATGCAGTTCTATTCCGCCAGTATCTTCTTTAGTGATGATGCCTTTCTCGTAACATTCCATGGCAAAGGCAATCGTCGCACCGCAGGAGATGGTGTCCACACCATGCATGTCGCAGATTTGGTGTGCCATTGAAACAGCCGCCAGGTCATCAATGCCGCAATATGAACCGAAAGTGCTAACGGTTTCGTATTCCGCACCACCATAGACCGGATCAACCTTGTATTTACCTTCGGTGATCTCGACAACACGTTTACATCGGACAGTACAGGCATAGCAGGTATCCCGATTTTTCAGGATCGTTGCAGCCATCTTTTCCCCGCTGATGGCTTCTGCTCCTTCAAACTGTCCTTCGTTGTAATTGCGAGTTGGTAAGGTACCAAAAGAATTTTGAGGCATGACCACACTGGCCGTGCCCAGTCTTCCCACGCTTTCCACATCAGGGTTGGTCGGAATCCATTGGGCACCCGTCTTATTCAATGCAGCAAGAGCTTTTGGGTCAGAAATTTGTGGCTTGGTATGGCCGCGGACAACGATGGCCTTCAGCTTCTTGCTTGCCATCACCAAACCCATGCCCGTACGACCATTAAGCCGGTTCGCCATATTAACGATTCCGGAGAAACGGACACCTTTTTCAGCCGCTGGACCAATTTGCATTACCTGTGCCTTTTCATCACCGACTTCCTGCTTGAGCAGTGTGTCCACTTCTCCAGTCATCTTTCCAATCAGGTGAGCAGCATCGTGAAATTCGGCGTTGCCATCCATAATGGTAAGATAAACCCATTTTGATGATTGACCACGGAAAATAACCCCGTCATATCCGGCAAACTTGAATTCCGCAGGAAAGAATCCGCCTGCCTGCGAATCCCCAATTGCACCGCTCATCGGGGATTTTGCATTGACATTGATCCGGCTCTGCCCGGCAATTACCGCTCCTGTAACCACACTGGGGAAAACAGTTAGCAGATTTTCCGGGCCAAGCGGGTCTGCTCCTTTGGGTACTTCGCGCAAAATGTAATAAGTTCCCATTGCACCGCCGCCCATATAGGTTCGGTAGAAGGATTCAGGTTGATTTTCTTCTTCGATCCTGCCGGTGGATAAATCTACACGCAATATTTTTCCATGATACCCGTAAGGCATGAGACCCTCCCAAGATTACTTCCCCCTCCCTCAGGGAGGGAGGAGGAAGAATATAAGACCAAGCTGCTTACTCCCCTGCCCCGTAGGGATCAACATCCGGAATTCCGGGTTTAATCCATTTGCGGATCGGGAAATAAAGCACTGCTCCAATCACCATGGCATAAAGTGCCCAAGAAATCGAGTCCATTCCTGTATCCAGATAATTGAATACAATCGCCAGTGCAACAATGGCGGTCATGAGCAGCAGTAATCAGCGTCAGCCAACCAGCCGCCGGGAACTTTCTGGCGCGGTCGATCGGGATCCTTGAAGCGCATCACCCACAAGGCAAAGAAACATGCCAGGAGAACGAGCATATTCAGGAACACATCGATAACCACCAGGGCCTCAAATGCAGCAGGAGAAGATCGAGTAAATTACTCCGCAACCAGGATCGCTACCCAGGGTGTGCCATACTTCGGATGCACTTTGACCATGAACTTGGGCATCATCCCATCTTCAGCCAGCGCAAATGGCAGACGTGTTCCACCCAGACCATTGCCAATAAATAACCGATCATGCTCAGAACTGCCGCAAAAGAAACCAGTGTTCCCAGTAACCTGGCACCCAGCGGACTGCCGTCCTGCCCGACTCAATTTATCCGCGACAGCATGGGCAATATCCGGGAACTCACCAACCCATGGATGCGGTAGGTTCAACGCCCCAATCCTGCAGTTTCCCGCCACTCTCCAACTGCGTCTGGGTTGCATCCGGTCCGGCAAGATCACCAACAATTCCCACCTCTGCATCAGAAGCATCCAAACCCCAAAGAGTGTACTTACCGTTTTCACCAGCGCCACCGTAAAGACCAGCAACGGTCGGGATGGTATATGTGGCAACCGTGGCAACAAGAACCAGAACCATCGCCAGAGGATAGGTTTTCTTGGGATTCACGACTTCATCCCCTGCTGCAGTCGGCAATTCCCAACCCATAAATTCCACATGGCAACATAAATGCCAGTGCCCAAGGCGGGAATGAGCGCTTTAAAGGTAACCGCCTCTCCATTCAACTAGGAAAGGAAGATGGATTGTTGTGCCACTTTTGATCCAGGCAGCGATCCCGACGACGGACATCAGTATCAACGGAACCATCATGATCACACCCAGCCAGTCGGTAATTAATCCGGTGAGGCGTGCACCGCGGATATTAAGATAACTGACAACCAGATCAGGATCATGGCCACAATCAAAGATAGCAACTGGACCAGAAACATACACTCCAGCCGATTGTCGCTCCAACATTCAATGCCGGGATGAAAAAGCCCAGGTAAGTGGCTGCCCAGACCGGATAGATGGACACATCCACCCAGGAAACCACCCAGTTCATCCAGCCACCCATGAAACCGACAAATGGGCCAAAGGCTTTCTTAACCAATGGTAATAGCCACCTTCCACCGGCATCATGGATTGCATCTCGCGAACCATAAGCATATTCGGGATGCTGAACACGAGTGGTGTCACCAATAACAATACTATGGCAAACCCGGGTCCAGAAAGACTGACCATTGGTTCTGCACCAAACGAACCGCCGCAAACTGTGAAATAGATCAAACCAAACAAAGGCAAAAGAGTTAACTCCCGCTTGAGCTTGCTCTTTCTCCACCTGGGTTAATGCAATTGTTTCAGCCATTTAACTTCCTCCTTGAAGTGAATTCCCATTCCTGCTTTTGACGTCAGGAGGGGTTGAATGGAATTACATTTCCTTTATTCCGTAAGGGAAGCCATATTCCGCCATTTTTGCCATGAATGGGTCCGGGTCAAATGCTTCCGGGCCCAGCACGCCCGTTCCCTTCCAGATGCCATGCTCCAACAAATCCCACCCGATGACTGCATTAAATGCCGTCTGGGCCACGACAGACTGGCAACCCAGGCGCTTCATGCACTCAACATTATCAGCCACCTGGTACAGATAAACCTGGCGAGGTTTACCATCTTTCATGCCTTTGACCCAGGTGCCTGCGCAGGTCTTGCCAAACATCCGATCGCCCAGGTGCGCTGGATCAGGAAGGCAGGCAGCGACTACATCCCGGGGAGCAACCATCACGTCCTTAACCTTGATCTTTTCCTTATTATCCAGACCGATCATGTGGAGAGTCTTCAACACACCAATGAACTGGTCTCCGAGACCATATTTAAAAGTCACGCGCTTGCACTTTACCCAACGAGGCATTAACAAGACTTCCTCGTGTTCAACATTCACCACTTCAAGTTTGCCTATTCCTTCCGGGAATTCAAACATTTCCGGTTCAGAGAATGGGGCGGTGGTAAACCAACCTTTGTCCTTTTCCCAAATGACCGGCGGATTCAGGCATTCCTCAATCGTGGTCCAGATCGAGAAGTTGGGGGCAAATTCGTATCCTTTTATCTCAATATTCGCGCCATCGCGGATACCCATTTCTTCGATTTCGTCAAAAAGATGCTTTTCGGCATATTTCGCAAAAACATCTGCCATGCCAGGTTCCACGCCCAGACCTACCAGGCAAAGAATGCCCTTTCTGCTCCCATTTCTTTGGCGCGTTCGAACTGGTAATCTCCCAATTTGACGCCACAGGTATGGAAAGGATCTTTTGGATGCGGAGAGGATAGAGTCATCGCCATATCCATGTATGTAGCCCCGACATTGTAGGCAGCATCAAAGATCGGCTCATTAAAGGATGGATCACAGGCATTCATGATGAGATCCACCTTGTACTGGGTGGCGAGTTTCTCGATCATTTCCTGCTTGCTGGCATCAATCCATTCCATCGGGAAACGTTTCGTATCGCCCAGTTTTCCCTGGACTTCCTTGATTCGTTCCCGGCTGTAATCAGTGAGCACAACCTGTTCCACCCATGGGTGATCCTTGGCAATCGTCGCGATCGCTTCACCAACACCTCCCGTACCAACGAGTAGAATCTTCATATCCATCCTCCTTTATATGGATTCTGATCCGGCGGCGCCGGTTGTATAAAATTTTGAAACCTTCGAATACAGGCAAGAAAATATCCAAACTTTATTGGTTTATGACTACTTCCGTGTTCGATATCGTCTGTTCAACCTCAGCGAGAGTATCTTCCAACGATTCAAAACTTCATCAATTTGCTCATAAGTGATGACAATTGGTGGTTCAATGCGGATTGTGTGAGCGCTGGTCAATGTGCCTGCCACCAGGACGCCCCGCTTGAACAAGCCCGCAGCAACCTTATAACCGATCTCGGGTGTATGGAAATGTTGACCGATAAGTAAACCCCTGCCGGTAATCTCTTTATAAATTTGCGGATACTTTTCAGCTAGCGCCTTGAAGTTTCGAAATGAAGTACGCCCCTTTTTCAGCAGCTTGCTTTGGAAAATCGTCCCGCAAGACCACATTAATGGATGCGATCGCTGCGGAACAAGCCAGCGCACCTCCGCCTGTAGTGGTGGTGTGGATGAACGGGTTCGGGTACATCATGCACTGCCAGATTTCTTCGGTAGAGCAAAATGCACTGACCGGCATGACCCCACCGCCCAGGGATTTGGCGACTGCCAGAATGTCCGGGACAACATTCCAATGATCCACACCCCACAATTTTCCAGTGCGACCGAGCCCAGTCTGGACCTCGTCAGCGATTAGCAAAGTCCCATATTGTTTTGTGGCTGCGCGGATGCGCGGCCAAAAATCATCCGGCGGGACCAATGCACCAGCTTCGCCCTGGATCGGTTCCATTAATACCGCCAGCAACACCGACACCAATTTTGTCGCAAATATCGAGTTGTTTTTCCACTGCAGCAGCATCCCCAAATGGAACATGATAAACCGGTCCGCCATAAAGCACACCTGCTGGTTGACGGTAATCAGCTTTTCCGATCATCGAAAGCGAACCCATCGTCTTCCCATGGAATGCTTTTACTGCAACGATAAAAGCTGGTTTCTGGGTGTACATTTTGGCGAGTTTGATGGCCCCTTCGATACATTCCGTGCCACTGGCTGCAAAGAAACTATATTTAATATCACCAGGCGTGATCTCAGCCATCAGCCTGGCCAGAACGCCTCGCAGCGGATCGATCAATTCCTGGCTGGGCATCGGTGAACGTCCCAACTGTGCCCTGACCGCAGCCACCACATCCGGGTGGCTCCAGCCATGATCCATCATGCCATACCCACCCAGACAATCCAGGTACTCACGGCCGAGAATATCCCGAAATACTGCGCCGGAACCGCTCCATTCAACAGAAGCCCAATCTCCAGCTTCTGTGACGGACTTGCGGTATTCCAGCCAGTTCTTATTAAAATGTTCAGCAAAATTATATTTGGATTCTTCAATAATCTGCTTGCCTTCAGCTTCAGTTACTTCTTTTTTCTGGATAATTTCCAGCCATTGCTGACTATACGATCTCAGCTTCCTGTCAGAGATTGTGGCATATTGTTCTCTCCGTAATATTTTCAACTCTTCTAAAGATCGGGATCTAATCTGACCTAGGTAGCTCACTGAATAAACTCATGCCCAATCGGATACTTCCTTGTACCACGGCTTGCTTGTCCCGGTCTTTGCGCGATTTTTCCATTTGCCAGATTTGGGCGTATCTTCAATGTATTTTAAGAAAGTAATCCACTTTTTCGGCAATGATGGCCCGCTGTATCATCGGTCAATGCCTTCACACCAGCCATGGCATCCTTAATCTTCTTTAAGTTGGTCGTGGCTGTGTAATAAAAGCCCCAATCATCAGAGAATAATTTGGCAATATATTTAGCATTGATGGCATCTTTATCAGTATCGCTCAGCGGAGCAGCCAGGAGCAGGAGCATGGCATCCTTGAGATCCTTGTCATTGATCTGGACGATCTGGAGTTTTTGCAGCATCAGATCTGCAAGCGAGACGCAGTATGGGTGGATTTCCAAGCGGTTGCGATAGTCTATTGGGTGGTTGTAATCCAATTTATCGAAGAAAACATCGATCATGGGGATGCGCCCGCCAAAATAGATGTGACGAGTATTCCCGCTGAGCATGGCTGCCCGTTTTTCGAGTTCATATCCCTGCTTCTCGAAAAATGGAACAATCTTGCCGCGACATTTACCGTAACAGGCATAATCAATGTCAGTAAAAACACGTTCGCCCAGGCGCTCCATTCGCCGGTACAAATCCACATAATCTGGGAAATGAAATGTGCAATGCAATCGGTCCCATGACGCGCAGGATGATCCCTTGTTTCTGTGCCTCTTCGGTCAATGTGGGTTGCCTCTTCCAGATATTCTTCTGGTTTGGGATATTCATGCAGGGGAATATCTTTTGGAAGTCTGAATACTTTTTGCGGCATCATAGGTCAGCTCCTATCCGGATGTAAAAACGTAATCCTTTACCTTATTCTTTTCCAGCACAACGATCGCGCCTTTCAAGAATCCCTTCGGAATACTCGCTGCCAGGATTGATGATGGTGGTCTTGTGGATCTTTCTGAACGCCGCGCGATTCGTGGATGTGACCGTGCAACCCAGCAATGGTTGGTATTTCTGAATCATATTTCGCCACCGCCACGCTGCCAACATGGATTTTATTGTCAGCTGCCTGCACCAAGTTCTCGTCCAGCTTGGGAGCCAAGGTCCAGGGCAAATCCGTATGGTGGGGCATGGAAGTTAAAAATTGCAGTTGATTTGTCCTTCACCTTTGCGATCAACTCTTCCAGCATCGGTTCCAATTCATCGTCTGGTTTTTCACGTGGGGTATTCCAGGGAGTCGGATTCGCCCAGGAAAAAGTGACCATTTCATGATCGCCCACATCAACATTTTTATTATTGCAATTGACAATGACTGCTGAATCTTCAATGACCTGATCCACTTCAAAATGGTCATCATTTCCTGCTGCCATGTATACCTTAAAGTGGTTCCTGTTAAACGTTCATCAGCGAGGAGATCCATTCCTTAAGGCGCTGAAGCATTAATTGCTTAAATAAAGCATCCACTTTTTTGGGATCGGCTTTGTAGGTTTGGAACTCTTCTGGAGTTTGATGAACCCAATAATAGCCCATCATTTCAATCGTCTTGATTAGTTTATCCAAGTTCTTCCTGATTGGCACACTCAGTATGGGTACCCATCAATGTGGTCTCCCAGCCTCCACCGGCTTTTTCGACCAACGGGACGAGGACTTTGCCGGTCAGGTCGCCAAGAAGGATCCCCACATCGACGTTGTAGACCTTTCAAAGCATTCAAATATTTCCGGTAACAAAGATTTGAACCATGGATATCTGTCACAAAGAAGATCTTGGTCTGTTTTACCCATCAATGACTCCTTAAAATAAATCAAATAATTTCAGAAGGGGGGCGAAGGCTGGATTCCTTCGCCCCTCAAACTCATGAAACCCTTTAGTCAGGAGGTAATTCGCCAAAGGTCATATTGATATCCACGCCGACCTTCTTATTGCGTGTCTTCCAATAGAAATACCATCCGATCCCGATGGCCCAAATTACAACATAGAAGAGCAAGGAACCGATGGCCAAGCCTTCCAAATCAGGCATAACGATGAAGAAGTAGAAGAGGATGGCCAGGTAGATCAGGTTCACAATGCCGCCAATGGTAACCACCGGAATACCCAGAATATTCCATTTTTTATATGGTGAGGAATCCCAGATATTCTTGGCTTTCTTGGAGAATGGGAAAATGGCTGCCGCGACGGCAGTTACGCCAAACACTGAAACGATCTCCAAGACCAGTCACCGAAAGACCGCTCATCTGATCCTGGAAAATCGTGTATAGCAAGATACCAATCTCACCCAAGACAAAACACAGGATATGGTTCTTGACCGGTGAAGCCCAGCGATAATCAATATCCGCAAACCATTTGGGACCCATGCGATCCATGCCCCAGGCGAATAGGATGCGCGGGAAAGCCAGGTAGGAGAGAGCCACCCACCACAAGTTGAACACAATGAAGGACAGCGCCATCATGAACACCACAACCCAGTTGTGGTTGATGACCGCTGCCAGACCAACGAAATTTGGCGACCATGGTAAGGTATAACCAGCCAAACCTTCCCCTAGGTTATCCACCCAGGCGGTAGCAGACAGGAACTCGAATCCGACCGTCCGGTACAGGGCAATCGCCAGCCAAAGCATGAAAGCGGCTGGCACCAGGATGGCAGACAGGTTTGCCAGAATGATGGTCTTATCCGGGCGTTTTACTTCACCGGCGATAAAGGTAATGCAGTATGAATAGGCAAAGAGCCAGGATCCAGCCACCATCACACCCAGGGTATCGAACCAGTTCCAGGTCTTTGGCAGCACGTCACCAGCAGCTTCGATGGTTGACCGTGCAGTTGCCAGGAAACCGTTGTAATCCAGTGAGCCATACTGGGCTGCAAGGGTATTCCAGGCAGTAATAAATGCATCATGGCTGGTAAAGGTGAATACCAGCAGGATGACCATGGTTCCTGCCATACCCAGACCATGATCACTTTTTGCACCCGGGCAAAGATCTTCATCCCAAAGACAACAAACAAGACAGGCAATAAAGTTGACAAGGGTGGCAATCAGGAAAAACCAAAGCGCAAATGGCCGAATGGGGTATTGACCTTGCTGATCAGGGTTTCGCATGTCCGGCCTGCCAAGGAATTGGAACATCATGGTCAATCCCGGGATCCACTGTCCATGGTGCCAGGATGTAGATCCACATGATCCACACAAAGGCATTCCCAAACGACTTCGGCAATACCGATCAGCGGGTGGATGATGCGCGAGTTATAGATGTACTCGCCACCGGATCGGGGCATGGATCCACCCAGAATACCCCAGACCAGTGAAAAGCCGATCCCGCACAGAAGTGCCGAAAGAAGCGTGGCAATGATCAGGTTCCCGCCGGTATAAACACCCAATCCCAGGCTGATCATCACCCACATGCTGGGGGTAAGTCCCTGGTTCATAAAACCAACGCCAAAAGCGTCGATGAAAGACAGGCCTCTTACAAGGCCACTGGCCTTACGTGCAAAAGCCATTTGTTCAGGCATTGTGCATTCCTCCTATCAATAGTTGATTAAGTATGAAATGCATGTATCTCGCTAACCCAAAGGTTCGCAGATATCAACCATACTCTCTCCTTTGGACTTATCCTCCTTTCTTTAAAACTTACGAGACCATTCTTTCGGCCAACGCTCAACAACGACTTTCTTCTGTGTGAAAAATTCAACTGCGTCCATGCCCTGACCATGCAGGTCGCCAAAGAATGATTCCTTCCACCCGCTGAAGGGATAGAAAGCCATCGGCGCAGCTACACCAATATTAATGCCAATATTTCCCGCATCTGCTTCATACCGGAACCTTCGGGCTGTTGCGCCGCTCGATGTGAATATGCTTGCCTGATTGCCATACTGCCCCCCATTGACCAATTCAATGCTTCGTCCAGAGTATTTACATGCATCAGACTCAGCACCGGACCAAAAATCTTCCGTGTCTGGCGATCTCGCTCCACCTGGACGAACATCCGCCAGGATGGTTGGGACGGATGAATGTACCCTTTTCATAATTTTTAATAACGGTATTCCGCTCCATCCACACAAACTGTCGCTCCCTCCTCCGCACCTGATCCAATCAATCCTTCGATCCGCTGGCGGGAAACCTGGCTAATGACCGGTCCCATCTGGACTCCTTCATCCAATCCGTAACCCACCACGCGTGACTGGGCTGCATCGCAGATCATCTCGGTAAAGTGCTGCGGGCCTCCGCAACGGTCACTGCCCAAGAAACCGCCAGGCAGCGCTGACCAGCACATCCAAAGGCTGAATCCGCCACAATCTTGACAGCCATTTCCATGTCTGCATCCGGCAGGATGACCACCGGGATTCTTCGCTCCACCCTGTGCCTGGACACGTTTTCCTTGTTCTGCAGCACGTTGTAAATATAGCGAGCCACCGGTGAGTTGAACCGACGAAAGTGATGGCGCGAATGACCGGGTGGTCTAGAATGGCATCGACAACCTCCTTTGTGCCATTAACCAGGTTGATCACGCCTTTTGGTAATCCAACCTGATCGATGAGTCTGAAGATAAACTGCATTGTCATCGGTACTTTTTCAGATGGTTTGATTATGTAAGTATTTCCACACGCAATCGCATAAGGCAGGTACCAAAAAGGGATCATTCCAGGAAAATTGAATGGGCAAATGGTCGCGCAAACACCCACAGGTTGGCGAATCATGATTTCATCGATGCCGGGGGCAATATCCTCCGAGATTTCTCCCTTCGCCATCATCGGGATGCCACAAGCGATCTCGACATTCTCGATGGCGCGCATCATCTCCGCCTTGGCCTCTTCGAAGGTTTTCCCGCATTCATTGGTGATAGTTCGGGAGATCTCGTCAAGATTGGATTTCATCAGATCGCGTAGTTTGAAAAGGTATTGGATGCGTTCCTGTGCCGGGATCCGACGCCAGGAAATCAGGGCACTATTTGCAGCTAGAACGACTTTCTTACATCGCTCGACCCGCAAATGGGTGTCTGAGCCAGCAATTCACCGGTGGCTGGGTTGACCACATCAATGGTTTCCGTCGTTCAGGATCAATCCATTTTCCATTGATGTAATTCAGCACTTTAATCGTGCTGCCGCCTTGTCGGTTATTTCCAGTGCCTTTTCGATCATTCGCAACCCTTCATCCAATTGCTCCTTGGTAATACATAAAGGCGGAACAATAAATACCATACTCCCCATGTTATTAGCCATAATAAATGTAAACAACCCATTCTGACGAAGCACCTTGCTCACTTCACGCCATCACAGGAGGAGCAAAGATTCCTTGGTTTCACGGTTTGCAACCAATTCTATGGCTGAAAATAAGCCGATGTAACGTACATCTCCCACCGATGGATGCCTGGCTTTAATCTTCGAGTGCCTAACCAGAGGTGCTTTCCAACCTTGACAGCATTTTCGATGAGATGGTCTTCCTCATAAACAGCAATGGTCGCCACGCCTGCCGCACAGGCCAGGGCATGACCGTTATAGGTCAATCCAGCATACAGGTATTTGTCATCGAAGAATTTGGCAATCGGTTCCGAAACAATGACCGCCCCAAGCGGCACGTACCCGCTGGTGATGCCCTTGGCAGTGGTAATCATATCCGGAACCACTCCCCAATTGTCCACTGCGAACCATTTTCCCGTTCGACCCCATCCGCTCATTACTTCATCAGAAATCAGAAGGATGCCGTACCTGTTGCAAATTTCCCGTACTCGCGGCCAGTAATCATCCGGTGGAATGATGATCCCGTTCGAACCGACCACTCCCTCCATGATGACTGCTGCGATTTTGTCAGGACCTTCATAGCGGATGACTTCTTCAAGATGGGAAATGCACTCCCGTTTGCAGGATTCGATTTTTTGCCCGAACGGACAGCGATAACAGAACGGATCCAGGAAATGTACTCCGCCGGGCATGGCTGGTTCAACTGCGAGGCGTCGATAATCTCCAGTTAATGCAATGGAGCCGTGAGTGGCGCCGTGATAGGAGCGATAACGCGCAAGGATTTTATGTCTTCCGGTATAAAAACGGGCAATTTTGATGGCGTTCTCAACTGCTTCCGCTCCGCCAAGGGTAAAAAATGTCTTCTTCAGATTTCCTGGAGTGACCTCGGCAAGTTTTTTACCCAACAAGCCACGTGGTTCGGTCGCATTTCCTGGATGAACAAAACATAGTCTGGCTGCCTGATCCTGGATGGCTTTCACGACTTTTGGGTGCTGATGACCGATATTTGTATTCATCAGTTGTGAAGAGAAATCGATGTAACGTTTACCATCCGTATCCCAGAAATATACCCCTTCAGCTTTTTCCACCGGGATGGGATTAGCCTGACCTTGAACCGACCAGGAGAAAAACGTATATTCCCGATTCATTTGAACAATTTCTTGTGATGTTAATTTCGACAAAGGACCCTCCATGGTTAAGAATCCGCAGTAAATATATGAAGCGGGATTTACCTGGTCATCTTTTTTACAACCTTAACTGACCTCGCGGACTACTTCCAAGGTGGTATCAATATCCTCTTCGCTATGTGAGTAGCACAAGAACCAAGGCTCACGAGCATCGTGGTCGGGCATTACCCCGCGCTCAATCAATGCTTCGACCAGAGCCAAATAGAATTGTTTGTCACATTTATCCCAAGTGCGCTGGTCTGAAACCTTTTCGACACCAACTGCAAACGAGAACATTGCCGGGTAACCACTCATGCAGATTGGAAGCCCAGCTTCCTTAAAAATATTCCCAATCCCATCCATTAGGGAAATCCCACGTTTCTCAATAGTTTTAATTACAGGTTCACGCTTGAGAATGGACAGCGTAGCCCATGCAGCAGCAACACCAGGCTTATTATTGGTAAATGTCCCTCCCTGCGCAACACCATGCCCAATTATGGACATAACCTCTTTTTTGCCACCAAAAGCTGCCAGAGGGTAGCCATTTGCGAAGGCTTTTGCATACGTTGACAGATCGGGGGCGATGCGGTAATACTCCTGAGCGCCCCCATTGGCAATGCGAAAACCAGTTTTCACTTCATCCAGAATCATCAGGATCCCATATCTGTCACATTGCTTTCGAATTACATGTAGAAAGTTGTCCTGTGGAAGGATGGCACCACAATTTCCCATGCAAGGCTCGACGATAATGGCTGCCACTTGCTCACCGACGGATCTTAATATTTTCTCCAGCACGTCCGGATTATTAAATGGCAACGTAATTACCAACTCGCTTATCCGACGGGGAATACCGGAACTTGAAGGGATTGGTATGGGATTGCCAAAGTACCCGTATGCCTCTGTTGGGGCGTAGGTGGACCAGAGGGTGTAATCGTGGAAGCCATGATACATGCCCTCAAACTTGATGATTCTTTCCCGCCCTGTGAATGCGCGCGCGACACGAATAGCGTGCATGGTCGCTTCGGTTCCAGAACAGGCAAAACGGACCTGGTCAATCGCGGGGCACATATTTACAAACATTTCAGCAGTCTCAATTTCCAGTTCATAGGTCATGGCCGATAAGGTGCCCAGGTCGATTTCTTTTTTTACCTTCTCATTCACCTCATCATAAGCATGTCCTAATATTATTGGGCCGAAAGCCATGCGATAATCTATGTAATTATTGCCATCGACATCCCAAAGGTGGGAACCTTTCGCTTTCGCCATGTATGGAGTGATACCTTCCCCCCAATACCTGAAATTCGAGTTAACTCCCAAGGGCATTACTTTGAATGCTCTTTTTTGGAGGGCTGTACTATTTTGCTGTGGTCGACTTAAATTAGCACCCTCACCAAGAGTTCATTCGGCACTTTCACTGTTTATTTCCAGAGTAAAACTGCGGGGGATACGCCATTGATAAACGTCTTTGAGCACAATTGGCACAATTGATGTTGTCGTCCTGCGTACCCCAGGCATTTTTCTGAGCACTTCAGTTACAAACCGATAGATTTCTGAAGTATCCTTTGCCACCAATTGTATGGATACGTCCATCTCGCCAATAGAACAAGCCACGTACGAAACGCAATCGAATGCCATAGCCTTATGGGCAACATCCATTATGGCATCGGATTCAACCTCCAGCAGCACATCCGCACGCGTAGTCAGTCCAAAGGCTTGGGGATTAACAATCGGACGGATTTGAATCACTTCATCCTTAATCATGCGATCAATCCGATATCGAACCACCCGTTCTGAAAGTCCCCCTCCAACCCGGCGCGCAATTTCTGCCGCGGCCATACGACCATCTTCCATCAGGAGTTCGACAATGCGTAAATCGATTTGGTCGTTTTCAGACATTGTTTTGGACTTTAATGTATTTTTCCGACTTACTCAAATACTTTACTGTTTAATATACTCAGAATTCAAGTGACTTATGTCACCTCCCTTAGGATCCATGCAAAATATTGAAAAACAAAAGGAAACAAATAAATTTTTAGCCCCACCTCCTTGGTTACCTGCCAATGAAAGCATTATCGGAATTTTGGGAAGTTAAATAATCGCTCTATATAGAGGAGAGGGTATAATTCAAACATGAACAACTTCAGCCCCCTGGTAATTGGAATTGCCGGCGGTTCAGGATCAGGAAAAACAACCGTTGCGCAAACAATCCTTCAACGGGTTGGGCCGGACAGGATTTCGTTCCTGCAGCACGACGCATACTACAAGGACTTGAGCGGTTTACCACCAGCTCAACGCATTGAAGTCAACTTCGACCATCCCAATTCGCTTGAAACCGATCTGCTCACAATTCATATCATGCAACTAAAAGCCGGGCAGGCAGTCGAAGTCCCGATATATGATTTTTCCACCCACAGCCGGACCGAACGGACATATACAGTCCAACCACGCGGGGTGATCCTGGTAGAAGGTATTTTAATATTCACCGAAGCAGCCCTGCGCGAAATCTTTAACGTTAAAATATTTGTGGACACCGATCCAGATCTACGCTTTATCCGCCGGCTGGAAAGGGATATTTCAGAAAGAGGACGGACGCTGGAAATGACTGTAAAGCAGTACTTATCCACCGTACGCCCCATGCACCTCGAATTTGTTGAGCCTTCCAAACGGTATGCAGATGTGATCATTCCTGAAGGTGGATTTAACGCAGCAGCGCTCGATATGGTGGTGGCGCGGATTGAAACGATGCTCTCTTAGCTAAAATCAGTTTTACATAGAAATACTGGGAACGAATATCATCAACCAACCAAAATCAAAAAAAGGATAAAACAATGAAACAGTGGAATAAACCTCCAGAATTTGTACTCGACCTTAAGAAGAAATATTCGGTCACTTTCAGCACAGATAAAGGAGATATTGTCGTCGATCTTTTTGGTGATAAAACGCCAATGACCGTTAATAATTTTGTTTTCCTGGCGCGCGAGGGTTTTTATGATGGCACCATTTTTCATCGAGTTATCCCAGATTTCATGGCGCAAGGCGGAGATCCCACAGGAACCGGGAGAGGCGGCCCCGGGTACCGATTTGGGGATGAATTCCATCCATCTTTAAAGCACGACAAGCCAGGGGTGCTTTCGATGGCGAATGCAGGTCCGGGTACAAATGGCTCGCAATTCTTTATCACTCACGTACCAACCCCACATTTGAACAACAAACACACGGTATTCGGGCAACTTGTATCCGGTATGGATGTACTATTATCCATTCCGGAACGTGACCCGATAAAGGTCAATTCTCCAGCAGTCAAATTGAATAAGGTTACTATCCAGGAAGTATGAGCCCGAAATCCCGGGTCACCATCCTGCGGATCCTAACGCTCGTTGGCGTTGTTGCGCTCATCGCTGCTCTGTTTATTTTTCGTAACCAGGTAAAGAAGCTCCAAGATTATGGGTACATTGGCATTTTCCTGCTGTCCATTGCAGCCAATGCCACCATTATCATTCCCCTTCCGGGAGTAGCGTTTACGACTGCAATGGGGGCAATATTTAATCCCGTGGGCGTGGCCATCGCAGCAGGGTTGGGTGCTTCTATAGGGGAACTCTCCGGGTATATGGCCGGATTCAGTGGACAGGGTGTTGCTGAAAGGTCAACTCTTTACCACCGTTTAACATCCTGGATGAAGGAACACCAAAAACTGGCATATGGAGCGATCATTCTTTTAGCTTTCATTCCCAACCCGCTTTTTGACCTGGCTGGCATGGCTTCTGGTGCGCTTAGATTACCCCTTTGGAAATTTCTAATAGCTTGTGCAATTGGCAAGATCCTAAAGATGCTGATGTTCGCTTATGCTGGTTACTATTCCATATCCTGGCTGTCGGGTTTTTTTGGAAAATAGGAGGAAAGAATATAATGGCTGACTACACAAAATTGGATTCATATCTTGATACCCATATGGATGATAGCATCGCTGAACTTTCCCGATTGGTGGCCCAGCCTTCCGTAGGTGCACAGAATCTCGGGATGCAGGAATGTGCCGAGATGGTAAAGGACATGCTACATCAGCGCGGATTTACCACCGATGTAATGCCCACTGGTGGGGCACCTGTGGTATTTGGGGAGCGAAAAGGAAAGAGTGATAAAACCATCCTCTTCTACTGCCATTATGATGTGCAGCCACCCGAACCCCTAGAACTTTGGGAAACACCTCCATTCGAACCGTCGCTCCGAGATGGAAAACTCTTTGGGCGCGGAGTAGGTGATGATAAAGGTCACCTTGTTGCGCGCCTATTCGCAGTGGATGCGCTTCTTTCAACAATGGGAGAGCTACCCTGTACCGTTAAGTTCATCATAGAGGGCGAGGAAGAAACCTCCAGCGTTCACCTGCATGAGTACATACTAAATAATCTAGATCGACTCAAAGCTGATGGGTGTATATGGGAATTTGGCGGTGTTGATCACACAGAAACGCCTGTACAGTACCTTGGTCTGAGAGGCATAAGTTATGTAGAGTTATCTGTTGAGACTGCGACCACCGATGTCCACTCCGGAATTGGTGGGTCCATTTTTCCAAATGCTGCATGGCGGTTGGTCTGGGCACTCAACAGTCTCAAAGGACCCGATGAACGTATTCTGCTCCCCGGGTTTTATGATAAGGTACGAAAACCTTCGGCAAGAGACATTGAACTCATGAATGCCTTGCCCGAGACAGCTGATTTTTATAAAGAACAATACGGGGTAAAATCTTTTATTAAAGGCTTGACCAATGGAGTGGATCTGCGCATTGAAGAAGTCTTCACTCCCACATGCACCATCTGTGGATTGACATCTGGGTATCAAGGAGCTGGAGGAAAGACAGTTCAGCCTGCCCGGGCATCCGCCAAGGTGGATTTCCGCCTTGTGCCAGATCAGGACCCGACAGAAGTGGTCCGTCAATTACGTCTCCATTTAGATATGAACGGATTCTCAGATGTGAAAATTGATCCGCTGGGTGGCGAACCCCCAGCACGAACCGATCCAGATAACCCATTTGTGAAGTTGGTGTGTGATACTGCGATTGAGGTATACGGGGTACCTATGCGCATCCTGCCGATGACAGGCGGATCCGGTCCAAACTCGCCATTTGTGCACGATCTGGGGTTGCCAGTCGCGAGCGCAGGCCTCGGGCATCCGGATGGGCGCGGTCATGCTCCAAACGAAAATATCCGGCTGGATTTATATTTGAAACATGCAAAACATATGGTGAGGGTCATGATGGAATTTGGGAAATAATATATTTAACACATAACTAGTAGATCAATCTAATTGATATAGAGACAATATATAAGACCCTAAGGCTTAATGACATAGGGTCTTTTTCATTAAAAGAATGATTTTCGTTACTTTTCCATAATTGTAATACTCTGGATGGCATCTCCAACAAAGGTTGGGTTTTGAGCTGGATCACGTCGGGTGATCCCATTCACCACATCCATCCCGCTGATCACTTGCCCAAAAATGGTGTAATCACTTTCAGAGAGTCCATATGCTCCAAACATGATGAAAAACTGGCTTCCATTCGTGCCAGGCCCAGCATTTGCCATAGCAACCACACCTGCCTTGCTGAAAGTTAAGTCATTTTGCTCGTTGACAAATTCATAGCCTGGACCACCGCCTCCCGTGCCAGTTGGATCGCCTCCCTGAGCCATAAACCCCTCCAGTACGCGATGAAAGGTAACCCCATCAAAATATCCCTGGCGCGCTAAAAAGACAAAACTATTCACCGTGATGGGAGCTTTATCGGGGAAGAGCTGAATTACGAAATCCCCACCCTTCTCCATTTTTACAGTAGCAAAGTATTGCTTGGAAACGTCAATGAGCATAGGAGGAGCGGATGAATATTGCTTGGTACCGATCAGTGATGGGATTTGGCTTCCTGGAGTCTGGGTTGGCAAATTTGCCGGTTTGGTTTTCAAGGAGGAAAATATCAGCCAGGAAGCAGCTGCAACAATTACCACAATAATGGCAACAAGGATGATGCGGGAATATTGTTTTTTCCGGGCACGCGCGGCGTGCCTTGCATCCCGTTTGGATACAGGGGTTTTCGGCATATTATTTTCCTTTTTCATCCTGAATTCTTCGAATGGGTTTATAGTTCCTTTTCGGAGCGCCTGCCTGCAGATATTTCGCCTTCTTAAGGATTTTGGAAACATTTTTTGGATGTTGTGAACCAGCAGGCATTTTCAATCCGGCTACTTCCTGAGGGGTTAAATAGCGCCATTCTTTGGGCTTGAGATTTCCCAGGCGTAAATCCCCAATCCGCACCCGCACAATCCGGACAACTGGCAATCCGGTCACTTTTCCCATCTCACGAATCTGGCGCTTATATCCCTCTTTCAAGATAACATTCAACCAAGCTCCTTTCCCTTGTTTGCTAACTACATACACCTCTGCAGGGGCAGTATGAAAGCCATCTTCAAGTACAACTCCTCGCCGCCACTTGGCTAATTGGTCTCCATCGGGATGCGCAGCCACCAAAACGCGATATTCTTTTTCATGCTCATAACGTGGATGAGTTAATTTATTCGCCAAGTCTCCATCGTTAGTCATAAGGATCAAACCTTCGGAGTCAAAATCCAGCCGGCCTACCGGATAGAGAGTTCCTTCCACCGGAACCAAGTCACGCACAGCCATCCGTAAATCTGGATCAGTTACTGTGGAAATTACCCCACGTGGTTTATAAAGAGCTACATAGACCAATACTTCCGCCTTCTTAATTGGTCTTCCATCCACTGTGATCTGATCCTTGGCTGAATCAGCTTTATCTCCCAAACCAGCCACCTGACCATAAACACGTACTCTTCCAGCTGAAATCAATTCTTCGCAACTTCGGCGGGATCCATAACCGGCGCGAGCCAGGATTTTTTGCAGACGTTCTTTCATTTCAACCTTTCAAAGCGTCATTATGATTGCCGTTGTTATCCAACACCGAAAGATTTAATGGAGGCAAGTCCATCAGGGAGCTTAACCCAAAATGCTGAAGAAAATCAGGCGTGGTACCATATAGGATCGGACGCCCTGGACCTTCCGTCCGTCCAACTTCCTGGACCAACCCTTTCCCGAGCAAAGATTTCATAACTCCATCGCTACTAACACCCCGAACCGACTCGATTTGGGGGCGAGTTACAGGTTGTTGATAAGCAACAATGGCCAAGGTTTCAAGAGCAGCCCTGCTCAGATGACTGGTTGCTTCCAATCCAAGGAAACGTTCGATCACTTCTGCAAACTGGGGTGCAGTCGTTAATTGAACCCTTCCACTGTGGCGTTGGAGACGCAAGCCACGGGTTTGTAATTCGGTATCGAGTTGCTGGAGGCCTTGTTCCACTGCCGAAGCGGATAATTCCAATACCACTGAAATTTGGGAGGGTGTTACCGGGTCGGCTGATACAAACAATAGAGCTTCAATCGCCGCGGGAACATCCACTGCAGCTGATTTTTCAGATTCGCTCATGCTATAATAACTCCCAACGGTTAGAAATTTGAAGCAAGGTATCCAATAATTCGATCATAATGTTTTATTTAATGAGGGAACATAAATACGAATTCCATCGGAAATCTTTTGAGGCATTATGAATAATCGCCAAATATTATTTCTAAGTGGCGGCTTGGTTCTGTTGTTAGCAATTTTCGCTTGCACGATGAACTTTGGAGGACCCTCTTACCCAACTCTCTCAATTCCTGTATCCACCGAGGCGATGGGCGAGCTTCAAACCTCCGTTGAAACTGCCGTCGCGGAAGGCGCGGTCTCTGGAGAGGTAACCCTAATCTTCACCGAACCGCAATTGACATCATATCTTGCATATAAATTACTAGCTCAATCCCAGCCATTTATCACCAACCCGCAGGTCTATTTACGGAACGGTGAACTCCAGATCTACGGTACAGCCAGGAAAGGTTATTTTGAAGCAACCGCGTTGATTGTCCTAAGTGCTGGAGTGGACGATTTGGGTCAGTTAAAGATCGAGTTATCTTCCGCAAATTTTGGACCTTTGCCTGTTCCAAATGGGCTAAAGGAAATCATTTCAGCGATGATCAAAGAAGTTTACACTGGAGCACTTGGCCCGGTAGCGTCCGGTTTTAAGCTTAATAGTGTCATAATCACCGATGGAGAAATGACCATCGTTGGACAAATTAAATAGCTATTGGATTATACCAGCAACCCCAGATGACAAAAATTATCTTCAGTGCACTATTAATTTTAGGGTTATTGTCAGCATGTGCTCCACAAGTCCAGCAGTCAGACTTAACTGTAAGCGTGACTTCTGATGGCAATAACCAGAGTATCATTCTTTCCGCCGGAAGCACCGTTCAAAACGCACTTTCTTCTGCAGGCATCAGCCTCTCACAATCCGACCGAGTAACCCCGCCTTCATATACTCTTCTTACCGAAGGGATGATCATTTCTGTCACGCGTGTACGTGAAGAATTTGAGACGCAAAAGGTCATTATCCCATTCGATCGCCAAGAACTGCGCAACGAGTCCTTGTTAACAGGGGAAACACGATTAGTCCAGGCTGGACAAAATGGATTACGCGAAATTACCATCCGACACATGTTTGAAAATAAAATCGAGGTAGGGAATTCGGTAGTCTCCGAAAACATCCTCAAAGCTCCTGTTCCTGAAATCGTTATGATCGGGGTCCAGTCACCATTCGCACCATTGACCATTCCCGGAAAATTAGCCTATCTTACAGGTGGAAATGCCTGGATCATGGATGGATCCACCTTCAATCGCAGACCACTGGTGACATCCGGCGATCTTGATGGTTATATTTTTTCCCTATCTGGTGACGGGAAATTATTATTATTCACCCGCAAATCAAACAAACCCCTTGATCAAGAAATTAATACGCTTTGGGTGGTGAACACCACCACTCAGCAACCCACACCGGTCAGCCTTGGAGTTTCCAACGTGGTCCATTTTGCTGCATGGCAACCGGGTGAAAATTATATGATTGCCTACTCCACTGTTGAACCGCGCTTCACCGCCCCCGGTTGGCAAGCCAATAATGATTTGCACTTATTGATCTTTAAGAATGGAGTTCCAGGTCGTACAACCGATGTTTTAGAAACCAACTCAGGTGGCATTTACGGGTGGTGGGGAATGAACTTTGCGTGGTCACCAGATGGTCATAACCTGGCGTTTTCCCGACCTGATGGAATTGGGCTGGTAGACATCAATGAAAATAAGCTCTCCCCGATTATCAATATCACCCCGCTGAACACCCACAGCAATTGGGCATGGATTCCCGGCTTTGCTTGGGGGAGCGACAACCAGACTCTTTACCTTTCAACACACGCCCTCCCGACCGGGTTGGTAAGTCCCGAAGAGTCACCAAATTTCAATCTTGTTGCCATATCTCCACCCAATAAATCTGATACAACCCTTGTTCAGCAGACCGGTATGTTTGCATACCCGGCTGTGTCTTCTCTTAGGGAGAATGAATCTGGACCAATATTTTTTGTCGCATTCTGGCAAGCGATTTTCCCGACCCAATCAAAAACCAGCCGTTATCAACTGGAAGTGATGAATAGCGATGGGACAAACCTCCGCTCGATATTTCCAGCTGAAGGGCAATCCGGCCTTCAACCAAGGATTCCCCCGATTTGGGCTCCGAATCCTGTCGAAGGTGGGGACTTTATCGGAGTTATTTATGAGGAAATCTCTGGATTGTAGATGCCCGAACCGGTCAATCGCAACAAGTGACAGGTGATGGGTCAACCAGTCAGATTGATTGGAAGTAAATCCTTCTTCACCGATAAAATTCAGTCGATCGAGCAACATCAGGAGTATTGGATGCGAATATTAATTACCGGAGCCGCGGGCTTCCTTGGTTCCCATCTTTGTGACCGTTTTCTAGCTGAAGGTCATCAAGTCATTGGGATGGATAATTTTGTTACTGGAAACCGTGAAAACCTCGTCCATCTCGTCAGGAATAAGAACTTTACCTTTAGTCAGACATGATGTTTCCGACCCCATCACAATTAAGGGCAAGGTTGACGCCATCCTGCATTTTGCATCTCCAGCCAGTCCCAATCCAGCTTCGCCTTTTGGCTATCCTAATCTACCTGTGGAGACCCTGAAAGCCGGTTCGCTTGGCACCTTCAACACACTAGATCTTGCCCTAGAAAACCAGGCTCGCTTCCTTTTTGCCTCCACGTCCGAGGTTTATGGGGACCCCGAAGAACACCCACAAACGGAAGCCTATTGGGGACATGTAAACCCGATCGGTCCACGTTCAATGTATGATGAAGCCAAACGCTTTTCTGAAGCCCTTATCATGGCCTATTTTCGCACAAAAAGTGCGGATACGCGCATTGTGCGAATATTCAATACTTATGGCCCACGGATGAGACTCGACGATGGGCGCGTTGTCCCCAGTTTCATCCAACAAGCCCTGCATGGCGAACCACTGACAATTTATGGAGACGGATCACAAACCCGGTCTTTTTGTTATGTTGACGATCTTGTGGATGGGATATATCGTCTGCTTCTATCAGATGAACATCTACCAGTCAACCTCGGAAATCCCAATGAGACCTCAATCCTTGATTTTGCAGAAATAATCAATAAGCTCACCGGGAATACTGCAGGTGTCAGCTATTCACCTGATAATCGGATGGATAGCGATCCGCAACGCCGACGCCCGGATATCGCCGCGCTCGTTCCCTGCTCGATTGGGAGCCAAAGGTGGACATGGAAGAAGGATTAGCACGCACAATTGCATCTTTCAAAGATAAAATGGGATTGCAATGAGGGTCATTTCCAATGTAAAAGAGCGCACACGTTTTGTCAGATTTATTTCGTCGGCGCAATCGGTGCAGTAGTGGATTTTGGAATCATGAATCTGTTTTCGAAACTATTCAACATGCCCCTCATTTTGGCCGGGACAATTTCGTTTATCTGCGCCATCATAAGTAATTTCCTTTTCAACCGTTTCTGGACATATCCCGATTCAAGATCGCGCCCCATCGCGAAGCAATTGTCGATGTTTTTTATTGTAAATATCGCCGGACTTGCGATCCGTCTACCCATTCTTCACTTTCTTGAACCTCCCATGCTACGAGCAACATTACTATTATCCAAATCCATTCCTTTTTCGCCCCAATTCATGGGAAAAAATCTCACTCTGGCAGTAGCAGTCAGCGTGGTGATGCTATGGAACTTTTTTGTCAACCGCTATTGGACTTATAATGATGTAGACAAGGTGAAATCATGAATAATCAATCCCAGCGTGCAATAATTCCCATATATACCTCGCGTGGTGACGCGGAAGCATTCCTCGTCTATCCCTACCTATTCAATCGACTAGGTGAATGGATTGGCTGGGTCACCGCAGACCGGCAGGTTTATTCAGTGCTCGGTTTCTATGTCGGTGATTTAACCGCCGAACCGCGTATCATCCGAAAACGCATCACTGCCACGCTGAAACCTCGAAGAACACCTCCCTCCCGTCCTCCCAAGCTGGCTGTCTCTGCTACCATCCCACTCGCTCCTCTAATGGGTGATCTACGTTTCGGCGTGCTAGATGTCCTGCTGGATGAACCTGAACGTTTGCATACTCTGGATGCGGGCGAACTTCGGCAGGACCTGGATTAACGGAACCATGGATCAATCTCACAACCCAAAACCGATACGTGCGTCACGCATTCAACTGGCACAAATGATGATGCCAGAGCATGCCAATACCCATGGAAATGTGCATGGTGGTTGGATAATGAAATTGGTCGATGAGGCAGGTGCGTTAGCCTCCACCCGTCACGCTGCCCACCGAACTGTTACGGTGGCAATTGATCAAATGGTCTTTCGCCACCCCATCCATATTGGCGACTTGGTCCTTTTCAACGCTGAAGTCACTTATGCCGGTAGAACTTCGATGGAAGTCGAAGTGAAAGTCATTGCCGAAAATCCCATTTCCGGAGAGCAAATATTTACCAATGCCGCTTACCTGGTCTATGTAGCAATCGACGATGAAGATAAGCCCACCCAGGTTCCCCCACTGATGGCAGAAACACCAGAAGAACAAGCCCGGATGGATGCTGCGGTGAATCGTCAAAAGAGACGGTTGTCTCAAAAAACAGAATTCAATTAATTCATAATGGAATTCGATTAGAATAATTCGAGTATTTTTCCCCTTTTGCCCCTAATGGATTAAGTTATGACCACGAGCGAAAATTCCTCTGAAGAAACCGAACCAAAAGAGCGGATTGCCCACCCTTTCCGCACGTTACGGGAATTGGTGGACTTTGTGTCCGGAAAAAGCTTTCCATCCGCTCAGAACCAGAAGAAGGGCTGCTTGCCGAAGCTCTGCCCTTCCCTTTCCTTGCCCTTGTCGGTCAAAAGGAGATGAAACTGGCCCTATTGCTCGGGTTGATCAACCCGTCGATTGGAGGCATCCTGCTCGTCGGTCCGCGAGGCACAGCCAAGACGACTGCCGTTCGTTCTCTGCTGGATATCCTTCCCAAAAGTCGATCGAAGTCTTTGCTATTACGGCTGTATCTCCGAAGATATCGAGATGGGTGGAATAGATGCAGTTTGCCCGGACTGCGCTAAAAAATATGCCGAAGGGAAACCGTTGTCGGCACTTGACCGTGTCCGCCTGATAGAACTTCCCCTTAAATCCCAACTGGAAGACGTGGTTGGCGGGATTGACGAACGACTTGCATTGTCCCATGAACGATTGCGCATCCGGCGGGGTATACTAGCTCAAGCTGATCGCAATCTGCTGTATATTGATGAAATAAACCTGCTCGCAAATCATATTGTGGACGCAATTCTGGATGCGGCTGCACAAGGATCTTACACTGTGCGTCGCGGTCCAATTTCTGCCACCTACCATGCTCGGTTCATTTTGGTAGGTTCGATGAATCCCGAGGAAGGTGGGCTGCGCCCTCAAATCCTGGATCGTTTTGGGTTGCGCGTTATCGTGCGCGGCTTGGACGATCTTTCAGAGACGCTGGAAGCATATCGCCGCGTACAAGCATATCTTGCCAATCCTCGTGGCACTGGCTGTCACTTATGGCGAGGAGACAATCGCCGCCGCTGAAGAAATCCAATCCGCCCGGAGCCGACTGCCAAAAGTAGTCTTATCGGATAAAGTCGCAAAGCCGGCAATAAAACTAGTCCAAAAGATGGATATCGATAGCCTGCGCGCTGAAATTTCTTGGTTTGAAGCTTCGCGTGCCTATACTGCTGCTGATGGCCGCGAATAAGGTGACTCCTGAAGATTTGCAAGCTGTTGCTCCAATGACCCTAAGATTGAGACGGTCCTCATTTATGACAGAATATTTTAGCAATCAGGAAGGGGAAGAAGAAGAAATGAATGCCCTGCTATCGAAAATATGAATTGACTGCTTTTTATTCAGTTTTTCTGGTATAATCTCGTCCGCTTGACTGGTCCCACCTGCGGCCAACCCTGCCGGTGCGGAGACCTGCTCAAAATCAGCCGAAAGGAATAGCAAACGTCATGCCGCTTAATAAGGAAGTTAAAACCAAGGTCATAACGGATTACCACCGCCACGATACCGATACCGGATCACCTGAAGTACAGGTGGCCATCCTGACCACCCGAATTCTACAACTGACTGGACACCTGCGTACGCATAAGCACGATGAGGCCAGTCGTCGGGGTTTGCTTCAAATGGTCGGCCAGCGCCGCAGGTTACTGGCCTACTTGCGGAAAAGTGATTATCAGCGCTATCTAGCGTTGACTGATCAATTGAAACTCCGCCGCAAATAGAAAATGGTTCGTCCGAGTAGATGGGCCCCTGCCCATCTACTCTTTTATTCTCTTTCCCACTCGCCTTATTGGAGAGGTTTGGGATGAAGTTTTTCGACCTACCCGTCAGGAATTGAAACATGCTGGTAACGCTGAATACCCATTACTGTTGTTACCGCCATCTTTCAGTCCCTGACCAGGTGGGAAAAGGAGATTTATTATGAAGCCCGAAGTAAAACGCTACACCGCTACGGTGGGCAGCCGGACAATTTCCTTTGAAACCGGCAGACTGGCTGCACAAGCAGGTGGAGCCGTAACGGTCCATCTCAATGATTCCATCATCTTTGCAGCAGCCACTATGGGTGGCATCCGTGCTGGGATTGATTTTTTTCCACTGAGCGTTGAATATGAAGAGCGGATGTATGCAGGCGGAAAAATCCCGGGCTCTTTCTTCCGCCGTGAGGGTCGTCCATCCACCGACGCAATTCTTACAGCCCGCCTTACCGACCGTCCACTGCGCCCGCTTTTCCCTGAAGGAATGCGCAATGAAGTTCAAATCATTATGTATTCGCTTTCTGCTGACTCTGACAATCCTTTGGATGTGCTGGCAATCAATGCTGCCTCTGCTGCCGTTATGATTTCCGACATCCCTTGGAATGGTCCGGTAGCAGCCGTGCGGGTCGGTCGCGTAAATGGTGAATTCATTATCAATCCCACCTTCGCTGAAATAGACGAAGTCGGATCTCGACCTGCGGATTGCAGGAACACGTGACGCCATTCTGATGGTAGAGGCTGGTTCTGATGAAATCCCAGAAGATGTCATGGTGGCTGCACTTGAATTCGGACATAAAGTCCATGCAGCCTCTTATTGACCTGCAAATTGCAAATGAGAGCTGAGATCGGTAAACCCAACCGCGAAGTGACTTTCTCATTGCCCGATAAGACTCTGCAGGAAAAAGTTATTCCAGGTCAGTGGTCCGATGACTGCACTGCTTGACAAACCGTTAATGAAGTCTGAATTCTATGCTGGAATGGACGCCCTGCTGCAAAACTTGGTGGCTGAATTCATCCCGTCTGAAGGTGCCAAGGTCAAAGTCGCCGACGAGACTGACGTGGAAACACTGCCCGAATTTACACTTCCTGAAGCCCCGAGCCTGGAAGCAATAAAAGAGGCCTTTGCTGAAGCTGAAAAGAAAATTGTCCGTGAGCGAATTCTAAATCAAGGTAAACGACCCGATGGGCGAACACCCACTGAGATCCGCCCCATTTGGTGCGAGGTAGGGTTTAGCCCCCGGGCGCACGGCTCCGGCTTGTTCACACGCGGTGAAACCCAGGTCTTGACCCTAGCTACACTTGGTACACTTTCAGAAGCACAAGAATTGGATACACTTACCCCGATTGATTCCAAGCGCTACATGCATCACTATAACTTTCCTCCCTTCTCAACTGGCGAAACCAAAATGCTTCGAGGCCAATCCCGACGTGAGATTGGACACGGTGCCCTAGCTGAACGTGCTCTCCTTCCAGTTATCCCGGCTGAAGAATCATTCCCATATGCATTACGCTTAGTATCCGAAGTCCTGGCTTCCAATGGGTCTTCCTCCATGGCCTCTGTTTGCGGGTCCACGCTAGCCTTGATGGATACAGGTGTCCCGATTAAAGCCCCAGTGGCCGGGGTGGCTATGGGATTGGTCATGGAAGGCGATAAATACGTCATCCTAACTGATATCCAGGGCACCGAAGATCATCTGGGAGATATGGATTTCAAGGTTGCCGGAACAGCTGAAGGCATTACGGCTTTACAGATGGATATTAAGATTTCTGGATTAAGCGCCGAAATTATGAAACAAGCACTGGAACAAGCACGCCAGGCACGCATATTTATCCTGGGGAAAATCCTGGAAGTCATTCCTGCACCGCGCAGTGAATTAAAACCGCACGCTCCCCGGATAACTACAGTGAAAATCCCGTCAGATAAGATCGGGGCAATTATTGGTCCCGGAGGGAAAAACATCAGCGCCCTGCAGGAAGAAACCGGCACAAAGATTGACATTCAGGAAGACGGTACCGTTTATATTGCTTCCACCAACAGTGAGGGCGCAGAAATTGCCCGCCAGCGAATTGAGGCCATAACCGAAACTCCACAATTGGGGCGAATTTATACTGGCAAAGTAGTTCGAATCGCTGATTTCGGTGCCTTTGTAGAGATCCTCCCAGGTACTGATGGCATGGTACATATTTCGCAATTGGATAGCGAACGTGTTGAAAAGGTAGAAGACGTTGTTAAGATGGGCGATGAGATCACCGTCATGGTGACCGGGATTGATCCAATGGGAAAAATCCGATTATCCCGGCAAGCTGTTTTAGAGGGATGGACCGTCGAAGAAGCCCAAGAAAAAGACTCCCGTAAAACCGGGGGTGGTCGTCCAGGAGGAGGCCGCCCAAGCGGGGACCGTCGACCTGGTGGCGGCCGCAGTGATGACCGTCGCGGTCCTAGACGATAAACCCTTGAGGGGCGGCACATTAGCGCCGCCCCTTCTAATTATTTATCGATGATTATTCGCCTCCGCACCACCATAGCAGAATACCCGTCTCAATTCTGGTTAATGGGAATTGGATTATTCATCAGTTCGGCTGGTGCGTCCATGATCTGGCCGTTCCTGATGATCTATGTCAGCGAAAAACTTGTTTATCCCTCAGCACTGTCTCGACCCTGATCACGATTAACGCAGTCATGGGGCTGTTCTCCTCCTTTATTGCTGGCGCAGTATCAGACAGGCTTGGTCGAAAACTAGTGATGATCGTCAGTCTCGCCACAAATGGCGTGGGCTATTTATTTATGAGCCAAGCACACAGTTACCTGGGGTTTGCCATCATCATGGTTTTCATGGGGGCATCAAACCCTTTATACCAGGTGGGATCAGATGCCATGCTAGCGGATATGATATCCCCCGAAAAACGGACGAATGCTTTCGCCATTATACGTATGATTAACAACGCTGGAATTGCCATCGGTCCCGCAATGGGTGGTTTTATTGCCGCCCGGTCGTATACATACGCATTCCTTGGAGCAGCAACAGGCATGATCGCTTACAGCCTTTTGCTGATTTTCCGAGCGCATGAAACATTGGATAGAGCCTACAAATCGGAAAAGAGATCCTGGATTGCCAACCTGGGGGGATATGGGAAGATCTTTCGGGATCGTCCCTACGTGGTATTTGCCTTGCTTGTAGGAATTGGATTGATTGCACCCTCCATGCTGTGGACTCTTCTATCTGTATATACAAAACAAAACTTTGGAATCCCAGAAAATCTGTTTGGCTGGCTGCCGACCACTAATGCCCTGATGTGTGTTCTTGTGCAATTTCCCGTAACCCAAATAACGCGTCGATTTCGCCCATTATCAGTAATTGGATTCGGTATGCTTATATACGCCATTGGAGTGGGAAGTGCCGCAATAATGAACAGCTTTTGGGGTTTTTGGCTTAGCATGGTAGTGATGACCTTTGGAGAACTTACCCTCATTCCAACGGTAAGTAAATTCATTGCAGACCTTGCACCCGCCACTATGCGGGGCAGATATATGAGCTTTTATTGGTTTGCGTGGGGAATCGCCCGAGGTGCAGCGCCGTTAATCGGAGGATACCTGAACGACAATATTAACCCACAATCCATGTGGATTGGGGGATTAATGATCGGGTTGGCTAGTTCCATCGGGTTATTTATTCTTTCTGCTCGGAAATTAGAATCCCAGCCTTCATAACCCATTTCCCCGGGGTAAGATTCACACCTTTAAATTGAATTTTTAAGCTTTTCTTCCAAAAGTATTTTAATTCCCGGCCATTCATTATCAAGGATGCTAAAGTAGACTGAATTGCGGTATGTCCCGTCAGGTGTAATATAATGATTGCGCAGCACTCCTTCGTGGATCGCGCCTAAGCGCTTAATAGCCTGAAGGGAACGTTCATTGCGTTGATCGGTTTTAAATTGAACGCGAATGCATTGCATTTCTTCGAAGGCATATTTCAGAAGCAAGTACTTACATTCAGTGTTAACGAACGTGCGCTGGTAATCCGGCGAATACCAAGTCCCCCCAATCTCCAATGACCGATGCTGAAACCGCATTTCAAGAAATCGGGTTGCGCCGACGACAATTCCGCTATTATTAAGTAATACAGTAAATGGAAGGTCTGTCCCATTAGCCTGGTAAGAAAGGATCTCCTGGACCCACTCCTTCATCTTGTCTGAAGTGGTCAGATTTCCATAAAGCATGAATTGCCAAATCGATTCTGCTTTCCCAGCACTGGCAAGCCCGATAACATGGTCTATACTCAGCGGTTCGAGTCGCACGTTCCTGCCTTCCAATATTGGAGGTGTTTTCCACAATTCTTCAAGGGTCATTTTTCCACCGATGTTGGCAGGAACGGCATTTGAGGACCTGGAACATTCATCAGCTTTGACAGAGCTGCTCGCATCGCAACCCGGTCATCCCACGGGAATTCCGTAGTCCCAAAGCACATTGATTGTTCATGCCCCTTCCCACAGACCATTACAACATCCCCGACATCCGCCATATTGATTCCCATATTGATCGCTTTTCCCCTGTCAGGTTCGCGCCAAAAGGTATTCCCTTCCACTCCCCCTTTCATTCGAGCACCTACCGCCATTTCTTCGAGGATCCCATCAAGTGACTCGGTACGAGGGTCTTCAGCTGTGAGAATACTGACATCTGCAAGTTCAGCTGCAACCTCTGCCATTAACTGACGTTTTTCACGATCACGTAATCCTGCAGAACCAAAAATGACGATCACCCGCTTTTCCGTCATTTTTCTGACAGTTTTTATGGCTACCCGCAATGCATTGGGTGTATGAGCGAAATCCACAATTGCGGAAAATGGCTGACCCAGGTTTATCTGTTCCATCCGACCTGATACACCAGTCATTGCTGCAATCCCACCCGCAGCAGTTTGTGGATCAACTCCCAGGCCACATACTGCGGCTGAAAGAGCTGCGAGACAATTTAAAATGTTGAATTCGCCAACAAGTGGACTTTTGATCGGGGTAATAAAATCTGGTCCGACTGCGAGAAATTGGATCCCTTCGGGAGAATATTTAGGCGTATCTGCCCGGATATTTGCGCCAATATTAAGACCATAAGAGACACAATGCCCATTGACGCGACTGGATAGGTAATCATAAGACGAATCATCGCGATTCAACACTGCCAAGCGGGGGTTTCCTTGCGGTTTTGGTAATGTTTCATCCAAAGATTGGAAAAGGCGTGCTTTAGAAGCCCGATAATTCTCAAATGATCCATGTTGATCGAGGTGTTCGTGAGTTATGTTAGTTATGATACCTACATCAAACTCACAGGCGTCCACCCGGTGCTGTGCCCAGCCATGTGATGTGGTTTCCAGCACGACATGAGTCAAGCCAGCAGCCACCATCCGTGCAAGGATTTTTTGGACGTCTGGTGCATCTGGGGTGGTGACATGAAAACCTGTATCGAGCACTTCGTCGCCAATGATGGCATTGACAGTGGAAACCAACCCAGTCTGGTAACCGGCTGCCAGTAATATTTTATAAAGAAGATTACAAGTGGTGGTTTTCCCATCCGTTCCAGTAACACCAATAACTGTCAATTTCCGACCCGGGTTGCCATTAAATGCTGCCGCCAACCATGGGAGAGCCTTACGAGAATTTTCAACCTGAAAATAAGGAACTGCCAGGGAATTTATTGCCCTGTCTCCAACGCAAGCAGAAGCTCCACGGTTGATCGCATCCAAAATGAAATCATGACCATCAGCAGAGGCCCCTTTCATGGCAACAAAAAGGTTCCCGGATTTGATATGACGGTTATCGATCTCTATGCCTGTAATTCGGGTTTCTCCGGGGGTGCCAGCCAATATTTTTAATGGAAACCCATTAAAGATATCAGCAACTGTTACCACTTGTTGTATATCGTACATCTCTGTTTTCACTTCACCAGCACCGTAGACCTCAAGCCAAATCCAAGTGGAGCAGGAAAATTTAATAATTAATGAGAAAGAGGGTTCTGACGGATATTCTACGCCAAAACCCTCCATTAATACTTGGAAATTCTATTTTAGTGACTGGTGCAAGCCTTCCAACTGGCCTGAAACCGAGCCATCGAGAACCTTATCACCAACCCGAATAACCAAACCACCTAATATTCGAGGGTCCACGTGGAATTCAACACTAGTATTTGTGCCCATTTTGTCCAGCACATTCTTCTTGACGGCATCCTGTTCTTCTTTGCTTAAAGGTAGTGCAGATGTTACTTCGGCAGAATTACCATTTAGTTCAGCGCCTTCCAGCACGACAAGCTTTCCTGATCTTACTCCCGAGAAAAATTCGTCCAGAAGAGCATGTTGCCGTTTTGCATCCACTGCATCCCCGATTAGTTTTTGGGTAGCTGCTATAGAGAGTGCAGCTACCTGACCACGGAGGTCTGCCAAAATTCGATTCCGTTCCTGTTCGACCTCAATCATGACCGCTTCACGTTCTTTTGCGATCTCTTTTTCTGCTCCAGCTTTAACATCTTCCATGGCAGAATCTGCACGTTCGGTAGCTTCATTAATAATTCGAGCAGCTTTCGTCTGGGCATCCGTGATGATCTTTGCCGCATCCTGTTCTGCATTAGCACGAGCCTCAGCAGCTATACGGGCATCTTCCAACCCCTGAGTTAATTTCGCACGGCGTTTCTCCAACATCCCCAGGAGGGGTTTTACAATCCACGCTCTCACCACAACAAAAATTATAAAAAAGCAGACAATCTGCACTATCAAATATCCTAAGTTTAATCCCAGTTGTGCCAAAGGAACCTCCTTATATCACCGACAACTTATTCCACAATTAACCAACAACGAAGAGGATGAGCAGGGCAACGACCAAACAGTAAATCGCCACAGCTTCGGCAAATGCGATGCCAAGGATCATGTTGGTTTGGATCGTTCCAGTAGCATCTGGATTGCGCCCCATTGCCTGGACGGCACCACTTGTGACGATCCCGATGCCTGCACCAGCACCAATCGCCCCGATCATGGCCAACCCAGCGCCAATCAACTTCGCTGCAATAATAATATCACCAGTCATTAGAGTAACCTCCGTAATAGAATTCGGGCGGAAATTCCGCCGCTAGGATATGAAAATGCGGGCTTTTCCTCGCCCGAAGTTATGCATGTGCTTCTTCTTGTCCACCGTGCCCTTGTGTTGCTTGGGCCATGAAGGTCATGGTGAGCAAGCCAAAAACAATCGCCTGGATTGCCCCTACCAGGAATTCAAGCATATAAAAGATGGATGGGAAGATTGCAATGGCACCAAGCAAGGATCCCATGACGAACAAAAGTACCGAACCGGCAAATATATTACCAAAAAGACGGAAGGCAAATGAGAGGACTTTGGAAAATTCAGAGACCAACTCCAAGAGACCAACTCCCCAGTCAATGACTCCAAATATTGGTTTTTTAAAGAATGTCTTCACGTTCCAAAATTTGGTAAAGTATTTAATCCCTTGTGCCCGAATACCAACCACCTGCACTGCAACCACCGCAATAAGGGCAAGAGCCACTGTGAAGTTCAGATCGGTCGACACAACCCTAACAAAAGGAACAAGCGTACTCCCTCCCTCAGCCAAAGGAGGGTTTGCAATGGTATTGATGCCTGCGACTGTCTGGACGGAATATCCAGATCCTTCAGCCTTCTCGATCATGCCGATGCTATCAACACCGGGGATAAGTTCCATCCAGTTCGCAAGTAACACCAGAATGGTAATCGAAGCAAACCATGGAAAGATCGTCTTAGCCCATTTCCCAGCAGTACCTTCGGTCATATTGTATAGAGCTTCAAGCAGTGCTTCCAAGGCACCTGGAATACCCTTTAATACCAGGTTACCCTTTTTTACAGCCCGGTTAAAGGAATATGCCAGGAGAATAACAATAACATCCACAATCAACAAGGCAAAAAGCGTGTTTGTAAAATAAAATTCGCCAATCACAGGCAGTGTGAACAGGGGATGTTCCATCCAATGTTCGGCTGGTAATTGCACAAATGGGCGCACAGGGGCAAAATACTTTGCCCCGATAAAACCCAGGATAATCAATGCCAGAACAATCCAACGATTGATACCCCAGCGCCACCATTTTCTCGCGGGCACACCTGTCTCATCCATCTTCTCCACGATGCGGTTCCTCCTCGATGAATCCTTTATTTTTATCTGGTTGTATCCGGGAGGTTGCTGTTTTTACGACCCGAAAAGTCAGGAACAATGTCACCGGAATACTTAAAAGAATAAATACAATTGTTAATAACGGCTTGCTATTCAGAATTTTATCCAGCCACATCCCTGCCAATAACGCAGCGAATATCATCACAAGGGTCAGACCTGCAACCCAAACCACTGTCATCGTTACCGCGGTCCTGAACTCGTCCTGTCCTTTACCTCTTGGCTGGTTCATGGCGGCGGAATTATAACATGAGCTTTTTCATACCGTCTAGAACAAATTGAGCGCAGCATGGTTGGCAAACCCAAACCAGGGTCCAAAAACCGTGCCAATCAGCAATACTCCAATTACAAGGGCCACAAGCGCAATCGTTACAGGTCGGGAGACAGGAATCGGGTGCTGATCCTCATCCTGGTTATCCATCCGGTACAGGTAAATATATTTGAGAATGTTCAAATAGTAGTATAACCCAAAGATGGAATTCATTACGCCCACCACCGCCAGCCAAATCCAGCCGCTTTGAATGGCTGCAGAAAATACAAAGAACTTGGCGACAAATCCACCAAATGGCGGCATCCCTGCCAGCGACAGGAACGCCACCAACGCCGCCAGGGACAAGGAGGATTGCGCCGCCCAAGACCATTATAAGCAGACAAATCATCTGAAGTTGTCACGTGCCCGACGATCCCCACAATTCCGAAGGCGAGCAAATTCGTCAAGATATAAGCAATCAGGTAGAAGACGGTACTGGCAATGCCAAACTGCGAGAATGCCACAACTCCGATCATGGCATACCCGGCATGCGCAATGGAAGAGTAAGCCAACATCCGTTTGATGTTCTTTTGAGCCAGTGCAATCAGGTTGCCAACCGTCATGGTCAGGGTGGCAAGAACTGCCAGGATCATGCTCCAGTCCGCAGAAATTACCGGGAAGACCACCGTGAGTAACCGCATGATCACCGCAAATCCGGCTGCCTTGGATGCCGTGGACAGAAAATCCGGCAACCGGGGTGGGAGCGCCTTCATAGACATCCGGTGCCCAAAAATGGAATGGGAACAAGCGAGACTTTGAAAGCTAGTCCGACAAGTACCAGAAAGATCACTCCAACTGCCAGACAAGTCCAACCTATTGAAGGTTAATATTCCCAATCATATAAGCTGGTGGTACCGGCAAAACCATAAATAAGGCTGAAACCATAAAGCATCATGGCAGAAGTCAGTGCCCCAAATAGCAAGTATTTAAAACCCGACTTCGGTGGATTTGTCATCACCGCTCAGGAAACCTGCGAGAATATAAAGTGGGATGGATGTAGTTTCGATTGCCAGGTACAACATGACCAGGTCTGCAGAAGAAGCCATCAGGCACATTCCGATCGTGGCTGCCAGAAGCAAGTAGATAAGCCTCTGCGCGCTGCTTCAGCTGATCCGTGTCCATAAAGAACAATGCTGTCACCCCTGCAGCAAAGACAAAGAACATCTTGAAAAGGAAACCCAGCCAATCAAAGCGCAGCATTCCTCCGAAAACAAGACGGATCTTCCGGGCGAGCAAAAAGATAGGCTCAAGATCAAGATGGCAGCAACCGATGCGGAGTAAAATTCCCAAGAAAAGACCGGCGATTGGCATTCTTTTTTCCGGAATGGATCCAGAACCAATAACAGACACGGCCAGCGCCAGTAGAAGATTTCACGGAGAATGGGAAGGATCGTCATCACCTATACACCTCCCAGAAGGTGAAGTACATGCTGGACCCCAGACTGAACCCATGGAACCATAAGAGCTGGGAATAGACCAATGCCAACCATGAGAGCCATCAGGAGCACAAGGGCAATTTTATCCAGGACCTTGATCGGCATGATGTGTCCTTCAAACTCTTCAGGCATATTGCCGAAGAAAACCCGCCGGACAACCAGTAAAACGTACGATGCCGTGACAACGATCGAGATGGCTGCGATGACCGCAACCAGCCATTGAGTCTTCCAGATGCCCATGAAGATCGGGAACTCAGCCACAAAACCGGAGAAACCAGGCATGCCCATTGAGACCAGGCTGCCGATGATGACACCCAATCGCCACCAACGGCAGCGGTTTGATCATGCCGCCCAGTTTGGGGATCTCACGGGTATGTGCCCGGTCGTAGACCATGCCGACAGCAGCAAAGAAGAGAGCCGTCATGACCCCATGCGAGAACATCTGCACGCCTGCTCCGATCAGCCCTTCCGGTTTTAAGGTTGCGAATCCCATCATTACCAGCCCCATGTGGGAGACAGAAGAAAAACCAATAACATATTTGAAATCGGTCTGCACACTGGCGATGAATGCCCCGTAGACGATGTTGACCAGAGCCAGTCCCATGATCAATGGCGCCCAAAATTTGGCTCCCTCTGGCAGAAGCATGATCCCCACCCGTAAAGCAGCAAACGCGCCCAGTTTCATGAGCACACCTGCATGGAACATGGAGACTGCCGTAGGTGCGGCCACATGACCATCCGGTGACCAGTTATGGAATGGGAAGATGCCTCCCAGAATGGCGAATCCCAGGAAAACAGGAAGGAACCATATCTTTTGGAAAGACGGGGTAAATTTTACGGTCTCCAGGACAAGCATATCAAAGGTATGTGCACCACTCGCCCAGAACATGACCAGTGCACCAACCAATGAAACCACCGAGCCGATGAAAAGATATAAGGTCAACTTCATGGCCGCATATTCACGGGTCTTGATCCATCCCCAGATGACGATAAGGAGGAACATGGGGAAAACTGCGATCTCGTAGAAGAAAAACAGCATAAACAAATCAAGCGATGCAAAGACACCAAAAACACCACTTGCCAGGATAAACAAGAAGGCAAAGAATTCACGCGGCCGGTCATCAATACCCCAGGAGATCATCACACCCGTGACCATCACGATGCCAGTCAGCAAGCACCAGGGGAGCGCTCAACCCATCCACACCGAAGTGGAGGCTGATTCCCAGGAGTGGCATCCAATTATATTTTTCGATGAACTGGTAGCCAGCTGCGGCTTTATCGTAAGAAAAATACACCCAAATGGACAACACCAAAGCCAACAGCGCAGCAGTCAGAGCAGTGACACGAATGGCCTTTTTTTGCTCCGGCTTCATCAGATCAAGAGAACAAGCGCCGCAACCATCGGGATGAAAACGATCACACTCAAAAACGGAAATTGCATGAGTTACCTCTTAGTGGAACAACATCATCATGGCTTTGTTGATGACATCCAGAATCCAGGCCGGGTAAATCCCGATGACCAGGATGAGAACCATCAATGGAGCCATCACGATGATTTCCCGCAGGTTGATTTCGGTTAATTTATGATCGCCGTGAGCCCAGTGTTCATTCAATGGACCATGCAGAACGGCCTTGATGCCTTTAAAATATAAGCACCCGTAAAGAGCAATCCGAGCATTGCAACGGCCGTATAGAACGTCAAGACCGGCCAGGATCCCCGCACAACCAGGAATTCAGAGACAAAACCGTTCAATCCAGGCAAGCCCAAGCGAGGCCATGCTGGTAAAGATCAGGATGCCACCGTAGACCGGCACCAGCGGAAACAGACCCCCAAAATCATCCAGGTTGCGGGTGTGGGTACGTTCGTAGATGACACCCACCAGGAAGAACATGCCTGCTGCCGATAAGACCGTGGTTGAACATCTGCAGCACTGCACCATTCAATGCGAATGGTAGCATTGAGCGTGCCAGCAGCCTTGGCAGCAGCAGCAATCCCGAGAACAACAAACCCCATATGGTTGACCGACGAATAGGCCACCAGCCGCTTGAAGTCCTTCTGACCAAACGCAGCAAATGCTCCAAAGACGATTGCCATGACTGCCAGGAAAGCCAGCCAGCCTGCAAATCTCGCCGATTCCACCGGGTAGAAGGGCAAGACAAGTCGCAGGAAGCCGTACGCACCCAGTTTCAGCAGCACCCCCGCCAGGATCATCGAACCGGCAGTAGGCGCTTCGGTGTGGGCATCCGGCAGCCAGGTATGGAACGGCCAGACCGGGACCTTAATGGCAAAGGCAATAACAAATGCCCAAAAGGCAATTGTTTTTACGGTTGAAACAGTCAGAGCCCGATTAAAGAAGTGCAGCATGGTCCCATTTGGATCCAATGCTCCCCAATTGGCATACAGGATCTGCAAGTCATAGGTATTGAACAAGAACACCCAAGCATCTGAATGGCCAGCAGGAGTCCCAGCGAACCAGCCATGGTGTAGATGATGAACTTTAATGAGGCATAATTGCGGCTCTGAACCTTGACCCCCTTCCAGATTTCACGTTCGCCTTTTTCGGAACCCCACTGGTTGATCAGGAAGTACATCGGCACCAGGCCCACTTCCCAGAATACGAAGAAGATCAGCAAATCGATCGACATGAAGACACCCAACATGCCGGTCTCCAGGAAGAGGAACAGCATGAAGTAGGCCTTAATGCGATCGGTGATGTTGAAGGAGGCCAGAAGAGCCAGAGGAGTCAGCAGGGTCGTCAACAACACCATGGTCAGCGAAAGCCCATCCACACCAACATGGAAAGTTGAGTGGAGAGCGGCATACCAGGTATATTGTTCCTGGAACTGGAAACCGGGCTGCCCTGATTTGAACTGTATCCAAAGGAGACCGTCAAGCAAATGGCACCAAGCTGGCTCCAAAGGCTGTCCAACGAATGGCTTTCAGATTTTCCTTGGGCAGGCAATAATACAACCAGGGCTGCAAGGACAGGGAAAAACAGGATAAGGGTCAAGAGATGACTGCCAAGAAATTCCATCATTTACTCCGCATACTCATTGGGACGGATTCCAGCGCCGCCCCATATCGTCGACCCACCTAATACCTCGAGGAAATAATAAAGCAAGGCAAAAATAACAACAACGGTCATTGATGCAACCATGTAATACTGGATGCGCCCGGCCTGGATTTTCCGTAAACCGGATCCGGAAGCTTTCACCACGTTCCCTGTTCCATCCCCAAGAAACTCATTGATCACCGGCTTGTCAAAATACGTGCGGAAGGCGTGACCCAGGAAGAGCGAGAACCGTGCCACGCTGTGCAGGATGCCATCGATCACAATCTGGTCCATGTACAGGGAGGTGAATTTTTCAGCAATCCAATAGCGGGCTTGACGAACAAATAATTGTAAATCTCATCAAAATACCATTTATTCTTCAAAACCGGGATTTGCAGAAAATCCTGCTGGGGAGATTTAACCTTGCGATAGACCAGCCAGCCAAAGAAAAGACCTCCCAGGGCAACACTCAATGAAGTAATCAGTGGAACCCAACTAAATTCCACTGCTTTGGGAAGCTCAGCCAGCGTCCCGCCTACAAACTCGTGGAACCAGTTCGGGATCAGTCCACCCAGTACCCGGGAATTGTTCCGGGATATCCCACCCACCCATAACCAACTGCAAAGACTGCCAGCACGATCAGTGGGACGGTCATTGTCCAGGGAGTCTCGCTGGCATGTTCAGCAGCCTTGGTTCGAGGTTCACCAAAGAATGTAAGCGTTATCTGGCGCATGGTATAGAAAGCTGTCAGGAACGCTGCGAGAGCCAGGGTGATAAACACCACAACATGTCCGTTTCCAAACGCTTCAGCAAAGATTTCATCCTTGGACCAGAATCCAGCGGTTAGCACCGGAAAGCCCGAAAGGGCAAAGCCACCAATCAGGAAAGTCCAGAAAGTGATCGGCATCTTCTTGCGCAGACCGCCCATGTTGAACATATCCTGCGAATCAACGATGCTCGCCGGTATGCAGGACGCCGTGTTCCATACCGTGGATAACCGAACCAGATCCGAGGAAGAGCAGCGCTTTGAAAAAAGCATGAGTCACCAGGTGGAAAGCCGCCGCGACGTAAGCGCCGATCCCGAGGCTGCGATCATGAAGCCCAACTGTGAGATGGTTGAATAAGCCAGCACCCTCTTGATATCGTTTTGCGCCACGGCAATGGAGGCGGCGAAGAGGCGCCGTAAAAGCCCCAATGAAGGCGATCACGCTCATGGTCGTATTGAGCGGCATGCCTTCACACCAACCTGCCGAAATGAGCGGGAACATGCGAATGACCATATAAACGCCGGCAGAGACCATCGTGGCAGCATGGATCATGGCACTAACCGGAGTGGGACCTTCCATAGC
>CAWFNU010000007.1:0-18211 GCA_963817265.1 uncultured Chloroflexia bacterium | reverse complement strand
AGGTTCCCTTAATTATAGTAAGTAGCTCTACATTGTCAGATTACGTCTTTATCCTTTCTCAATGAGTTTTTTATCTTTCTTTCCTTAGTGCTCCTTCGTGTACTGGTGGTGAAATCTTTTCTTCGCTACCTGAATTGGTACATATTTGTTCCTCTTCGTTCCCTCCTTTTCTCATGCTTATCTTCTCCAAAGTGGTAACAGAATTGCTAGCCTGAGGGCGGCGTTAATCGCTACTATCAAATCTGCATCCCCGCCGCACCTCCGGCCGGATCCATTGAGGAAAGGAGAGCCTTACATGTCCGAACCCATCCATCCCCCCGCCCTGCGAGCTCTCGCTCGCACCCTGCTCGTCCTGGTCGTTCTGCTGAGCGCCTGCGGCAGCCCGGCCACAACTCCCCCCACATCTCCGGCTGAGCCGGCCGCCACCATCTCGCCGCTCCCGTCTGTAACGGCTGCCCCGGCCATCCCGGCCGCCTCGCCTCCCCCCTCGCTCCGGGACGGGCTCCCCAACCAGCCTCCCACCACGCCCCCTTCCCCGTCCCCATTAAACTCGACGGGGACTTGAGCGACTGGCAGGGCGTCCCCCGGGTCAGCCTGGCCTCGGCCGCCGGCCCCAACCAGGTGACGCTCCAGTTCGCTGCCGCCACGGACGCACAGTATTTTTACTTCATGGCCGACGTCACCAAGGCGACCATCGTGGCCGGCACGCATGACACCAACTACTGGAACGGCCATATTGATACCCCTGGTCACTGTGAAGGACCAGCTTGTCCACGATCTTTTCTTTCTGTTTTGCCAATTTGATCGTTCTGGTAACCAAACCAATCGAGTTCTCCCTTCCAAACTGATGAGCCACAATAAAACCATCAAACAGGTCTTTGATCGTGGAGAGATAGGCCCAACCCTGCTGTGTATGGATATAGGTCACATCCGTCACCCACTTCCGGTTCGGTCTGGTGGCCGTGAAATCTCGAGCCAGGAGGTTCGGGTACCGATAGGCACTCTCAATTCCATTCAGTTTCTTGAAGATCTTTCCGCTTCCGGGCCACAGAACGGATCCCCAGTTTGTTCATTAGGCGCAAAACAGCCTTATGATTGATGCACATCTGCCGCTGGACCTGGAGATAAATGCTGATCCGTCGATAGCCATAGATCCGATGAGATGTCTGATAAGCTTCCAGAACCTGGACCATTCTCTGCGTCCGGATCAGCTACCTCAATCCGGCTCGACCAGGCATAATAGGCCGCTCGCGAAACTCCGAAAAACACACACATCGCCTTCACGACGTAGGTTCTTCGGTATCGTTCGATGACCCGATATTGCGCTTCGGAGCATATCCCTTGCGCAACTCGGCATGGAATTTTTTTAGTAGCGCATTCTCCATCTCCAGGCGTGCAATGTATGCCTCCTGGTTCTCCTTCTTCGGAGGCCTGCCAACCAGTCCTTTCCGCCGTTCTTTATCAAATGCCTTTTCTCCTCCTTGTCGATACTGGTGCAGCCACCGCTTCACTCGCCCTGGAGAACGGAGTGCGAATAACTCCGTGATCTCATCGCGTGTCTTCCTCTCCTCGTAAAAGAGCCGCATTGCCTCCCAGCTTCAGTTCACGAGGGTAATGGTACATTCCCTTTTTCCCAGTCATAAAAACTGCCTCCTGTTCTATTTTCTCACATAAGGGGCTTTCTTATTCCGTGTCTTGTTTTAGGGGGTCACCAGGGTTTTGTTCTTAAGGAAATATTTTTCGCAACTTATTCCCCCCAATAAGGAAATCCATCCAGGGGTCTATGGTCCCCAGCGCGGCTGCCAGTCCGACCTTGGGTCAAATGTCAGCCGGGTCTCTTCCGAGCCGTCCGGGCGCATGCGGTAGATCTCATTGTTCCAATCCCGGAAGGAAGTGAAAGCGATCCAGTCCCCGTCCGGCGAATAGCTCGGCCCCAGGTTATCCCCCTCCTCGGTCAGTTGCTGGACGTCACTCCCATCGGTTCGTATGGTGTAAATGTCGTGGTCTGTCGCTACCCCGGCATAGAACGCCAGTCTTTGGCCGTCCGGCGACCAACTGCTGCGTCCGCCTGTGTTCGGCAAGTCGGTCAACTGCCGCGGATTGGACCCGTCGCTGTTCATCACCCATATCTGCCTGTTCCCCGACCGGCTGGAGGCGAATGCGATCTCCGTCCCGTCCGGTGACCAGGTTGGGTCTATATTGTCGCCTTGCGTGACCGTCAGCGCCCGTGGATTCGAGCCATCCCTCTCCATCACCCAGATATTTTGTGTGTTTCCGGTTTCAACGGTAAAGACGATTTGGGTTCCATCCGGAGAGACCTCCGGCGCATACAGGCGTCCCAGCCCATTCGTCAGCCGTTGCTGGTTGCTCCCATCTATGTTCATGCTGTAAATCTGGAAATATCCATCCCGCATGGACGAAAAGACGATTTCCGTCCCGTCCGGTGCAATGGAAGCATAGAAATCCGTTACCGCTTCCGTGGTCAGCCGCGTGACGTTTCCCCCGTTTGCATCCATCAAACAGATCTGGTCAAAGGCATCGATGGAACAGGTGAAAACGATCCTGCCGCTCGCAGGGCTTCCCTCAAAAGCCGCTTGGGGTGTCGCTGTCTCCCGTCCGGCAGGGGAGGTCCCGGGTCCTTCATGGGTCGCCAGGACTTCAGCGCTTGGAAGGAATGCAGAGGTTTGTGTTCCTTCCACACTCCCCTTTGGCAACCATGGAAAATTGCACGATAGGCTGCTGCCCAGCAATACCAGGCATGCAAGCCATAACCCGGGGATTAGACGCGGTCGCACTCCGCCGGGTGTTGTGTCCTTCCAGCCTGGGTTTTTGGTTCCTCAGATTCATTAATTCTCTTTGCATCGAATATGGTCGATCAGGTCTTTTGTCAGGGCTTTATTCGCTGGCAGTCATAAATGAGACTTCTTACTCGATTATACAGTGCGGAAATCCCCCTGTAAGTCCCTAGAATTTTTTTCACGGCTGAATAGTTGATCCGTTTTGTCTATACAATCAATTGCAAAATTGATGACAAATTTTAATGTATTTTTTATAAATGGACTGTATGATGAATTTAGGCCGCAACCGGCCTGGAAGGAGGTGTCCACCGAAAACATGGATGTGAACCGGGTAGGAGGAAAGACCGGGTGATCCAAACCTGGCTGAAGGCTTCCCGCCTCCGCCAGACGTCTCCCGACGTACGGTGATTTTTCCTGCTCTTTCCTCTGGATGTTATCAACAGGCGGATGGATGACCTCCATCCGCCTTCATTTTCTCAAACCAGCGCAGCCTTCATCCGCTCCAGGGCGTCGCTCAGCGTTTTCCTCGTGCAGCCGAAGTTCAACCGCACGAACCCCTCCCCGCCTTCCCCAAAATTTTTCCCCTCGTTCAGGGCAACTTTCGCCTGTGCCAGGAAGAATTCATATGGGCTGCCCTGGATCCTGCCAGACCTGATCAATTCATTACAGTCCAGCCAGCCCAGGTACGTGGCCTCTGGGATCGTAACCTTGATGTCCCTCATTCTCGTTTTTAACAAAATCGACCAGGAAATCCCGGTTCGCCGTCAGGTAGGCGCACAAGTCAACCAGCCAATCATCGCATTCGCCAGAGAATGCAGCCTGCGCCGCTGCCATGCCCATATTATTCAGATGCATCGCCATTCGCTCGCTGGTTTTCTTGTATCTTTCGTTCAGTTCGGGGTTGGGGATGATGGCAAAACCACAAAACAGGCCCGCCACGTTGAAGGTTTTGCTTGGAGCGATCAAGGTAATGCGTTTGGTCTCCAATTTCTGGCGAGAGACGTGGCCAGCGGAATATGTTTTGCGCCCCCCAATAGCAACTCGCTGTGGATTTCATCCGAGCAAATGACTGTACCATTCTTCAAGCAATCTTCAGCCATCTGCAGCAATTCCTGGCGTGAATACGTCTGTCCGGTTGGGTTGTGTGGGTTGCAGAGCAGGAACATGCCCGTTTGGGCACCGCCGGAGTTGACCGCCCGCTGGAATAAATCAAAATCAATTTGGTAATTCAGGATCTTCCCCTTCGTTTTTAAGGGTAGCTGGGCGTCCTGTCGGACAAGCCCGGCGTTATTGTGGACCCCAAGAAAGGGTGGGTATACCGGTGGTTGTACCAGGATCCCCTGCCCTGCACTGCACACCGTCTGTGCAGCCGCAGTGAATCCCGCGATCACCCCGGGTGTTGCCACCACCATATCGGGCGAAACCTTCCACCCATACAGGCTTTCCATCCGGGCAGCTACCGTTTCGCGCAGCGTTTTTGAGGGGGATTCATATCCATAAATTCCATGTGCCACTGCATCTTGTAGCGCTGCCTGCACTGGTTCTGGTGCGGCAAAATCCATATCCGCCACCCACAATGGCAGCACCTCGGGGCCATAATGTTTCCACTTGATGCTATTCGTGCCGCGCCGGTCGATAGTGCGATCAAAATCAAAATTCATTTTCTACTCCTGGAAATTGCAGTCAGATAGGTTGGTGCTTGGATGCCCGTCCTTTGGGGGCATCATCACCCCTTGGGACACCTTCCTCTAAGGATGATTCATTCCTTAAATCAGCTTTATCCCTTTTGGAGATTTTATGCCTCTTGGAATTTTACCCCCCAAATATGTGCATGCCCTTGCACTCTATTCTTTTGATCTTTCGCGCACAATATACAACGGTCTCCCTTTAACCTCATCATAGATCCGCCCCAGGTACTCTCCCAGGACTCCCAGGAAGATCAGTTGCACCCCCCCCAGGAATAAGCACCGCGATAAGGGTGGTCGCCTGCCCGAGAAAAGCGCCGTGCCCCACCAGGCGCATGATGATGACCACCGGGATGGCGATGATCGCCAGTCCTGCTGCGGCAAATCCGAAGTAGGTCGCCATTTGCAGGGGAAAATACGAATACCCGGTGATGCCGTTCAGTGCCAGTTTGACCATCTTGTTGAAGGGATACTTGGTCACCCCGGCATGCCGGGCGGCGCGCTTGTAGGGCACCCCGATTTGTTTGAATCCCACCCAGGCTGACATGCCGCCGCGGGAAACGGCGCTTCTCACGCATCGTCTTTAGCACATCCACCACCTTGCGGTCCATCAGGCGGAAATCACCGGTATCCAATGGGATATTCACATCGGTGATGCGGCGGACGATCCGGTAGAACAGGGCTGCCGTCATCTTTTTGAACCAGGTTTCCCCTTCCCGTTCGGCTCGCACCGCGTAGACCACCTCGTATCCCTCGCGCCATTTCTCGATCAGTACAGGGATTTCCTCCGGAGGGTCCTGCAGGTCAGCATCGATGATCACCACCGCATCTCCAACCGCATTGTCCCAACCGGCTGTGATCGCTGCCTCATGACCGAAGTTACGAGCGAATATTACCGGTTTGATGTGTTTGTCCTGTTTCGCCATTTCGAGGATGCGCTCGGTTGACCCGTCAGTTGACCCGTCGTCCACCAGGATGAGTTCCCAGGTCCCCTCTAGTTTCGACATCACTTCATTCACCCTGCGGTATAACTCGGCAAGGTTATCCAACTCGTTAAATATCGGAGCAACGATCGAATAGGTGGTCGGCATGTTACCCCTTCTTCTTCTTTTTGGATATTTTTGACTTCAAGGCTGCCATCTTTTCAGATCCGGAAACCACTGGGGTGTCGAGCACGAATGGTTCGGAGGACGGGAAAGGTGTCATCCCCAAGATTCGGCGGCGCAGGTAATCAAAGATCACTCCCACTGAAGCCAATAACGGGACAATAAGCAAGGCGCCCAGGATGCCCCACAGGATTGTTGCTAGGATAATGGAAATTAATACCACGGCTTCGTGCATGTGGACGCTGCGACCCATGATGAAGGGCCGCAGCCAAAAATTTTTAATACCGATCAATAGCAGGTAAACTGCCAAGGTAATGAATGCCACGATGAGCGTGGAGGCAGGCATCCAACTCCAGTTCGACCCTTCAAGCAGCGCTACCAAAATTGCCAGCGCTGCTGCCAGGAACGGGCCAACGTCTGGGATCAAGGTCAGGAAACCGGCAACTACTCCCAACAATAATGCTCCTGGGATCCCGATAATGGTCCAGGCGATGGTAAAGGTCACTCCCACGATCGCCATCAGTAGCAGTTGCCCTCTCAAATAGTTCATCCAGATTCTGCGCACGCGCTGGTAGAGCTCGCTGAGTTCTGCGTGGTATTCCATCGGAAATGAGCTGATGAACCCGTCCCGCAAACGCGGCCATTCTGCCAGGATGTAGTAAACAGCCACCAGGATTACCAGCAGCCACAAAGCACCCATGGAAGTTTTACCTAATAATTGCAAGGCCTGGTCTGGTAGGGTTGCCAGGAAATTGGTGCGGAACTGGGATAACTGGGTTGCCAATTGTCCAAGATCAAAGGGGAACCCTGGGATGACATTCGGTTTCGCCAGCCAGGCGATGATCTGGTTGGTAATATTGAGGATATCGGTGGTCTCTTGTTTTAATTGGTTAAAAAAGATGGGGGTGAGTGTGGATGGCGTCCCCACCAGCACCGCCAGGGTAATGAAATAAACCAGCCCCACTGCCGCCGGCCTCTTCATTCGGGTATGTTGGGTTAAATAATTTACTGCGGGATGGATCAAATAGGCAATAAATGCGGCAATGATTAAGGGTTCCAAAATACTGCGGATATACCATAAGACGGCGATCAGGAGAATGATAACCACCCCGAAGACCAGGTATCGCAGCGCCGGACTCCATCGTTCATACGGCTGATTTCATAAGATCCTTTTCACCGCTTCCAGGGTCGGTTCGATGATCGGGGCCGGGCTGACTGCCTGCATGGCTGCCCGTACATCCTTCAACCCCGAACCGGTATTTAGCACCAGTACCGGGTCAGTGGGTTTGACCAACTTTTGCTTCATCGCTTTTACCAGCCCGGCATAGGCGGTTGCCCCGGCGGGTTCAGCGAAGATTCCCATCGGACCCAGGGCAGCAATAGCCTGCAGGATTTCATCATCGCTGACCGTGATATAAATACCTCCGGTCTCACGCACTGCCCGCACGGCTCTTACTCCATCCCTCGGCAGATCAACGGAGATGCTGTCGGCGATCGTTTTGGCTGAGATGGGGATGATCTTTTCCGTCCTGGCGTTGAAGGCGTTCGCAATGGCAGCAGATCCTTCCGCCTGCACTCCGATGATCCTGGGCATTTTCTCCATCCATCCCAGCGCACGCAGATCCTTGAACCCTTTGTGGATGCCCGAGATGATGTTCCCATCTCCCACTGAGACAAAAACGGTTAGAGGCCCTTCATCAATGACTTCATCATTTTTCGATTTGCCATCGGTAATTTGTTTGTACCATTCCCAAATTTCCAGTGCGCCGGTTTTTTTTCCTTCCGCGGTGAACGGGTTATAGCCGGTATTACGGCAATACCAGCCAAATTCCTTGGACGCCTGGATGCTTAGGTCGAAAGCTTCGTCGTAGGTCCCGTCCACAAGGATCACCTTGGCGCCAAAAACGAGTAGCTGGGCAACCTTCGCCGGGGGCGCGGATTTTGGTGCAAAGATGACCGCCTTTTGGCCTACCGCAGCAGACATCCCCGCCAGCGCAGCCCCCGCATTTCCGGTGGACGCTGTAACGATCACCTCCGCCCCGATTTCCCGGGCTCGCGCAACCACCACCGCACTGGCGCGGTCTTTGAAAGAAGCTGTCGGGTTGCGGCTTTCATCCTTAATCCACAGGTGCTCGAGCTCAAGTTTTTCTGCCAACCGCTTCAGCGTGAATACCGGTGTCCAACCCGCAGCCCTTAAGGGGGTCCCTTCACCACCTGGGTCTGGGACTGGGATGAGTGGTAAATAGCGCCACAATGAACTCTCGGATCTTGAAGTAAGGTCTTCGGGTTGAAATTTCTGCCGTATGGCGTCGTAATCCAGCACGATATCCAGGTTGCCCCCATCCAGCGGGCAGGTGTAGGTTACCTGGCCCGGAAGATATTCAGTATTGCATAACGAACAGCGATAACCGACAAATTTGGACATATCGTTATTATAACGTAGGGCCACCGATGGTCGCCCTGCTAGCTTATTCCGAGTCGAACGGTACGCCCAGCGAAGCGGGTGGCGATGCCTTCAGCGCTCGCAGGAGCTTCGCAATGAAACGCCGCGTTCCTTCTGGCAGCGCTGCCAGCATGCGTTCCACCCATTCGGCATTGCCGATGTTAACCAGCAGGAGGGTCATGATCATCAACGGGAAAGGCGCAACCTGCAATACCTGGGAGGGGATGCCCGGCAGGCGGGATTGGAGCACCAGTCCAAGCCACTGCAGGAATGCAAACAGGTAGGCACCAAACGCAGCCCGCAATGGATTCCAGCCGCCAAAAATGGCGATTGCCAGGGAGATCCAGCCGATGCCATCCAATCCGGTTTGTGTGCCCATCCATCCGGCCTTGACCGAAAGTGAATAGGTCGGTCCGGCAAGACCAATGATGGCACCACCGAGAATGGTATAAAAGTATCGCAGGCGCTTCACATTTGCACCCCGCACGAAGGCAGCTGCCGGGCGCTCGCCGATACCTTGCAGCAGTAATCCTGGGCGGGTTCGAAAGATATAAACCCACGCCAGGAAAATGACCAGGAAGCTGAGATAGGTCATCAGGTCTTGTCGAAATAATAATGGACCGATCACGGGGATGTCTTTAAGCCCCGGGATGGCCCATAACTGCAAGCGCGGTCCTGGTTGGTTCATAAACGGGACGCCTAGGAAATAGGAAAGGTCGCGGCCTGCCAGGGCCAGGACAAATCCGACGGCAACCTGGGATTGTTTCAGGGTGATGCTGCTGAAAGCAATGATCAAGGCGATCAAGGCACCAATAAGCATCCCGGCAAGAAAACCAAGCAGCAGGCTGTCAGTCTTATAGGCCACTGCAAAACCTCCCATAGCTGAAAGCAGGATGGAGCCATTCATCGAAAGGTTTATGACTCCCGCACGTTCCGTGATTGTCTCGCCGATCACGGCGAACAGAACCGGCGCAGCCGCTGCCAGGACACCCGCCAAACCAATTAGCAATATATTTGATTCCATGGCTGTTCCTAACGATTCTTCAAGAAACGCTGGCGAACCCCCTCGGTAAGAAGGACCACCATGACCAGTATGTCCTGAAGCACGCCAGCGAAGGACGAGTCTAATTTGTATAGGATCTGCAATTGAATTCCTCCGATATTTAGCGCCGCGAAGAAAAACGCCACGGGCGCTGCCCATATGGCCTGGTAATTGATCAGCATTGCCACCAGTAATCCCAGGAATCCATAACCATTCGAAATATTGGGCAGCAGGCGGTGATAGACTCCCGTCATCTGGATGGCACCTGCCAGGCCAGCCAATGTTCCGCACAGGATAAAAGCAAGCATACTATATTGCCAGGTTGGCACACCCATCAGGAAGGCTGCTTTTGAGTTTTTTCCAACCGCTTTCAGTCGCAGCCCAAAATGAGTCCCTCGCAGTAAAAAGAAAATCAGGACAATAGCCAAAACCGACAATCCCAGTGCCCATAAACTGAGTTCCGTTCCCGGCAAAGTTGGCAGCCACAACGCCTTATCAAAAGGTTGCGTTCCCGACATGGAACCGGTTCCGGGACGTTTCCAGGGTCCAAAGACCAGGTAAATGGTTAACGCAGTCGCCACAAAGTTCAATCCCAGTCCGCCAAATATTTCGTTGACTCCGCCAAAGGTTTTTAGGGCACCCGCCAGGGAAGCCCAAAGAGCCCCTCCGATCATACCTGCCAGGATGCCTAGCGTGATAATAAGGGCTGGCGGTACATTTGTATGCTGTAGCAGCCGTAACACCCATGTTGCGAAAATGGCGCCCAAAACCATCTGCCCTTCCACACCAATATTCCATTGACCTGTGGAAAATGTGACCAAGACCCCGGCGGTCGTTAATAATAACGGTGACCAGGTGATGAGCACAGCCATGACATTATTTACCGATCCAAATGCCCCCGAAAGGATGTTTCCATATGTTTTTAGCGGAGGCGCGCCTACTGCAACCAATATCAGCGTGGTGATGAGAAGTGCCAGCACCAACGCTCCTGCCTGAAAAATGATATTAACCCATAGGCTCTTTTTCATTGTCGATTCCCTGGGGCGAGGTCCATCCAGCCTTTTCCGCCAATTAATTCACCAAGTTTATCTGACGTTAACCTCGCTGCTTCCAGCGGTGGAGTCACCTTGCCGCTGAAAAATACAAGCACACGGTCACTGTATTGCAATATTTCTTCAAGGTCCGATGAAATGAACAGGATGCTTGTTCCCTGGCGGCACCGTTCTTTAAGTTTCGACCAGATGTAAATGGTCGACTCGATATCTAATCCACGCGTAGGATGTTCGAGCAGGAGCAGGTTTAGCGGTTCCCGCAATAATGCCAATAAGGCTCGCTGTTGGTTTCCTCCCGATAGCGATTCCACTGTGCTCGCAGGCGTTCCTCGGATGTTGAAATCGGATATCCGCTTCTGGGTCATTTCCCTGCCTTTTTCCCAGTTGATAAAAAATCCGCTCGCTTCCTCCGCCAGCACAACATGTTCGGTCAGGCTCATTCCTGTCGCCAATCCCTCTTCAAGGCGGGCAGCGGGTAAATATGCTGCACCATGATGTTTAAATACATGGTAGGAACGACCTGTAAGATCATTGTTGTTTAGGATGATTCGTCCTCCCACGGTCCGCACCAGTCCGGTAACAGAACGCAGGAACATGCTTTGCCCGCTGCCTTCCATCCCGGCCAGTCCGACAACCTCCCCACAATTAACATCCAGCGATACGTTTTGAACCTTTAATCGGTAATCTTCAACCGCTAGATTGCGCAGGCTGAGATTCAGTTTTTCCCCACTTCCACACGGATCACGTTCATCCTTGGGAATGATCTTGCCAAACATCATCTCTACCAGTTTCGTGGTCTGGTAAGGTGGCTTGGTCTCACCCATCATCCGTCCTTGTCGGAGTACGGTTATGCGTTGGCATAACCCCTCCACATCTTCCAGTTTGTGCGAGACAAACAGAACGGTTTTTCCTTGCTCCGTCAAAAGGCGTAATGCCGCGAAAAGCTTGTCCTTTTGAGCTGCGCTGATGCCGGTGGTGGGTTCGTCGAAGATCAAAAGACGGGCTCCCAACCACAGGAGACGGATTATTTCCAACTGTTGGCGTTCTCCCACGGTCAGGGTATCCACATAGGCATCCGGGGAGAGCGCAAATCCAAATTGACCGGCCAGGCGCTCAAAATCCTTACGTGCTACGCTGCGTTCAGGGAATAGTCCTCCCTCACGACCCAATATAAAATTGTCGATCAGGCGCATCGGAGGAAAATCCAACGGATCCTGGTGCAGCATCCCAATCCCCTGGCGGATCGCATCTGCGGGAGAATGAATAATGACCGACTGGTCATCCAAAAGGATTTCACCTTGGTCGGCTCGAATAAATCCGGATAATACCTTCATCAACGTGCTTTTTCCCGCACCGTTCTCCCCCAAAATGCCGTGGATTGTTCCGCTGGGGGCAAGCAGGTTGATCCCAACATTGGCTTGTACTTTACCGAAAGATTTGAATATATTCCTGAGTTCAACTTTCATACACGGTTTCCAGTTAAGAATTGGGGGAAGGCTTATGCCTTCCCCCATTGGGAAAAGGGATACTTGTTACTGGGAGCTCTGGCCTTCCATGCCCTCAAGCAACTGCGGAAGATACCAGATTTGCTGGTCGGTGGCTGCGGTACCAGCGGCCAGGTAGACAGATTTATCCTGCAGGTTGAGCGGGCCGGTCCAAAGATTCAGACCGCCAGCCAGTTCTGCAGTGAAGGCATCCAGCTTGGTGGAGTTTTCAGCACTGAGACCGTCGCCTTTAACATAGCCAACTGCACTGGTGTCGGGGTTATTGATGTTCGTCCAATCTGGGTCAAGCCACTGGAAGTTCGAGGCAAATGTCCCGTCAATGGCAGTCTTGATGGTAGACAGGTATGAGGGACCCCAGTTGAAATAGGGTACGCCCAGGCACACTTCTGGAGCGCCATTGCAATTGGTTTTATAGTCGTACGAGACCGCCCAGTCGGATTTACCAGCATCATGCATTTTCTTGGCTTCGACTAGGGCTTCGGTGGTGTCAATGCCCGATATGACCACATCATAGCCGCTATTAAAGAACTCGTCTGCAACCGTGGTTGGGTCGGAGGTGACACCCGGGATGTTGAACCAGAAGCCGATCCATGTGACCTTAAAGGCCAGGCTGGCGGCATCTTTGCCCAATACATGCGTCCAGCAGTACTTGGCGCCCAGGTAAGCGGAGGCTGCCAGTCGGCGGGTTTCATCATTGATCAATGCTCCAAGGTAACCGATCTTTCCAGTCTGGGTCGTCAACGCAGCAGCGCATCCACCGATCATCTTCATGTATTCAACTTTGCCCATGAGATTGACCATGTTCGGCATCGCCACATACGCGTGACCTGCCTGCCAGACCTGGTCTCCGGAAGCCATGATAACTTTCACATCCGGATGTGCCTGCGCGAACTTGGTGGCCTCATCCTTCATGTCATCCGAATTGAAGATGACCAGCTTTGCACCCTGGGAGACCAGCTGTTCGGCAAGTTGAGAAGTCGTCGACCCTGGGTAGGATGGAGAACCGGAATAAACATTCTCGAGATAAAGCATTTTGCTGCCCGGGATGTTCTTCTCGACATACAATCCGGCATCGTAATGTGCCTGGCTCCAGCCTTGATCATTCTTGGTGCCCACCATGACCATACCAAAAACGTAAGGCTCGGCGGTTGCGGCGGGGGTGGCTGTTGCTGCAGGACCGCAGGCTGTCGCGGCGATAATTAGTGCAAGTGTGATTAAGGTGATTTTAAATACTTTCTTACTCATGCTGCTTCCTCCTCAAATGGAATAGGATTGTTGTACTGATTTAGATGGGTTGCTGAAGTGAACGTTCGAAATCGGATTTTTTTATTACTTAAGCCTCCTTTCGAAGCATCATTTATTATGCTACGATCAGGTCCACAAATCTGGGTAGCTGACCAGGTTTTAATTCAACAAGTCCCTGGTTTGAAAGGTGCAATTCCTCAAGGACAATCAGGCCCAGCAGGCTGATTGTCATCTCGACAGAATCCGCTAAGCAGCCGGCTTTCTTTAGCCCATCTTCTATTTTCCTGAGCTGTTTTGAAACAACCTCAACTGATTCAAGCGACATCAACCCGCCTAAAGGCATGGGCATCAATGCCTCCACCTTGCCATCGACAACCACGCAGTGCCCCCCGCCTACTCGGATTAATTCGTTTGCCGCCAATGCCATTGCCTTATCACTGGTGCCAATAACTTGCAGGTTGTGACAATCGTGTGAAACGGTTGAAGCGAATGCTGATTCAGGTTTGAAATCCAACCCCGTCGCAAAACCGAGCCCTTTTGTTTTTGTCACCTCAGGACGAGGTTCGTGACGGTAGAAATTCGCTACCTTTACCAGGTCCCGCGTGGGATCAGCTGAAAGGGAGCCGTTGACTGGTTTAACATCAAAGAATTCTTCGGTGGTGTGGACCATCCCCGGGAATATCCTCATTACTCGTACTGTCACCTTGCTTTTGGCGGGAATCCGGAAATCCGCCTCGGATAATTTGGGCATATGCATGGATTTCAACGCCCAATCCGGGTAGTCGTAAGCTGCGAAATCCATCACCATCTTCCCGTTTTCAGCCACAAGGACGCCGTCTGCAAAAACCTGGTCGATGATCATGTTTACCAGATCGCTGACAATCAGGATATCTGCCGCGCGCCCAGGTGAAATTGTACCGATCCAGCGGGATTTTTCCAGGAGTTGGGCAGCATTGATCGTCACCATTTGAATTGCCAGCATGGGGGGCACCCCTTGCTTGATCGCTTCGCGGACCACCCGGCTGAGGTGACCGTATTCACCAATTGAGGCCGGAGTGACATCATCCGTAACCATGGTAAAGAAGCGTGTGTCTAATCCCGGGTTTTCTGTGATCGCTTTGATGGTGTTGGGCATATCCAGCCAGGCAGTCCCATACCGTTGTTGTGCATAGCAGCCCAGTTCTGCCCGGCGCATGGCTCCTTCAGCAGTCGTGGCTTCATGACAGGCTGTAAGGCCTGCCGCGACAAATGCCGGGAGTCCTTTATCTAATTCCAGGCTGGCATAATGCCCGGTAAGCACATTCCCGGATTTTAACGAGGCAGCTGTAATGGCATGGACATGCGGGTCACCATAGATTACGCCTGGGAAATTCATTTGTTCGCCTTGCACTTGAGCCCAACCCTCTTCGTACGCCTGGGCAACCTCTTTGGCAGTAATCGTGGAACCGGCATCCTCAAAGCCTGGAATGGAAGGGACGCATACCGGCATGGCCACTAATACTTTCAGTGGCAAGCCTTGCGAAGCTTTGTGAAATAACTCCACCGCTCGAATTCCAAAAACATTGGTGATTTCATGGTTGTCGCAGGCAATTGTGGTCGTCCCATGCGGAAGGATCGCTTCTGCAAAACTGACTACATCCACCATGCTGCTCTCAACATGATCGTGGGTATCAATAAACCCTGGCACCAGGAAACGTCCCTTGGCATCGATCACCTTGGTTTTTTTATTTGCGATAAGATGATCCCCTTTTCCGACATAGGCAATTAATCCGTGACGCACGGCTACGGTGATTCCATCCTGGATTCGAGCAGTGTTGACATTGACCAGCCGCCCATTTTTAATGATCAGGTCAGCTGGTTCTCTGCCCATGGCTGTAGCTACGATGTCGAGGGTAACCTCGTACAACATTCTTCTTTTATGGGGTTGCATTGGTGATTTAGACGTGGGCATATCACTCTCCTATGAATGGTTCTTTAGGGCAATGCTGGCAATGGTGTTGTCTAAACATCTTGAATTTTATCATGCCAGCGAATCTTAAAAATCTTATGGCACGATCCAGGTACCGGTCTCACTCCTCAAAGCGCGACCAATATTTTCAGGGTTGGTTATGAGTGCCTGCTTGCCACCTGCTTCCAGGAACCAGATGATTGCCTGGATCTTTGGCGCCATTGAGCCTTTGGCGAAATGGATCCCTTCTGCAAGGTGTTGCTTGGCTTCTGCCAGGGTCATCCGGTCGATCCATTTCTGGTTTGTTTTTCCAAAATTTAGAGCCACCTTCTCTACTGCTGTGGAGATTAGCAGCAGATCGGCCTTGATCAAGCGCGCCAGCAGACTCGACGCAAAGTCCTTGTCGATGACGGCTGCAGTTCCGGCATACTCGCCATCCCCAACATCAATGACCGGGATTCCCCCGCCGCCCACCGTCACCACCACTGTCCCGGCCTTGATCAGCGTCTCAACGGACTCGAGCTCCACAACTTCCTTGGGAAGTGGAGAAGCCACCACCCGCCGCCAGCCGCGTCCCGAATCTTCCACCACGCTCCAGCCCAGTTCTTTTTGGCGCCGTTTGGCTTCCGTTTCATCCATGAAGCTCCCGATCGGTTTGGTCGGATTTTTGAAGGCCGGATCGTTTTTATCCACCAGCACCTGGGTCACCACTGTGGCCACTGCTTTCTTAATCTTGCGGCGGAAAAGTTCGTTTTGCAGGGTTTGCTGCAGGGCATATCCGATGGCACCCTGGCTGTCTGCACCGCACACATCCAGTGGGATCTCGTGCATGCCTTCCACCTTCGCCGCGATTTCCGACCGCCGCAAAATGAACCCCACCTGGGGCCCATTCCCGTGACCGATTGCCACATCCCAGCCTGCCTCGATCATATCGGCGATATGGCGGGTGGTCTCTTTGGCAGCCAGGTATTGGTCTTCCACGGTTTTGTGGTTTTCGTCTTTTATTAGGGAGTTTCCGCCAATGGCAACTACCGCGACCTTATTGCTCATGAAAGCCTCCTCCTAACTCATGGTTAACGCCATTACGGCTTTTTGTACATGCAGGCGGTTTTCTGCCTCATCATACACGACCGACTGGGGTCCGTCCATGACCTCGTCGGTGACCTCGATATTGCGGTCTGCAGGCAGGGGGTGCATGTAGATGGCATCCCTTTTTGCGAGTGCCATCTTGCGCTCATCCGTGATCCAGTGCGAATACTTCTTAATGATCTTCGCGCCTTCTTCCGGGTCTGGAGTATGGACCATAGCTCCCCATGATTTTGCGTAGACAATATCCGCATCTTTGAACGCAGCTTCCATGTCATCGGTCACTTCGAAACCCGCGCCAAAATTCTTCGCTTGTTCCTTGGCTTGCTCCATGATCTCAGGCATCAATCGGAATTCCGGTGGGTGCGCCAGGACCACATCCAGTCCGAAACGCGGCATTTGCAAAATAAGAGACTGCGGCACAGACATCGGCTTCTGGTACGAAGCAGCGTATGCCCAGGAAACAACCATCTTCTTCCGGCGCAGGTCGCGGCCTTTTTTCTCGACGATCGTCATCAGGTCAGCCAGGCATTGGAAGGGATGATAGATGTCGCATTGCATATTAAGCACCGGCACTCGTGACGCCTTGGCTACGGCGTTGAGATACCCATTGCCGATGCCCCAATCCACGTGTCGGATGGCGATCCCATCGTAATAGCGTCCAAAAATTTCACCAATTTCCTTGGGTGTATCCCCGTGCGAAATTTGGGTGGTCTTGCTCTCGATGAATGCGCCGTGCCCGCCCAATTGTGCCATGCCGGCTTCGAACGAACCGCGGTGCGGGTGGACGAAAAGAAGAACAACATCGCCAGCACCTTGTCACGCAGGATTGCATGCGGCTCATTCAATGCGCGCTTGCGTTTCAGGTCGAAAGCCACTTCCAGGACCGTCTCAACCTCTTCTTTCGTGAAATCCAGGTCGCCGATGAGATCCCGACCATGTAAAAACGTTTTCATAAAACAACCTCCATGTTTCTAAAACAATTATGCTTTGGGTTGGGAATGGTGTCTTTAATAGGCAACCATTCCGTTTATTAATCGTTTTGTCTCAGTTGCTAAGTTGTAGGCAGATGTTAGTTCTCCAATGAAAATGTACTTGCGATCTAGCGAAAGGTATAGTTCGGATTGAACCTCACTCGTTGACCGTCTTGCCATTTTCAGAAAACGGATAAACTCTGGATTTGAACCTGCATCAAAACCTTCAGCAATATTATGCATTACAGATCCTGCAGCATCTCGGATTTGATCGTCGTAGTCGGAAATCCTTCGCAAATTCGGGGTGGTCGGTTAGTTCATAAATTAGGTTGGTCAATTGACGTGCCTTTTGCCAACTTTGCAAATCTTCAAAACGATCGATCTTTGTCATACCTTCCACATCCCTGCTAAACTATCCAACTACAAAACTACTCAACTACATAACTACTCAACTTTTTGACACCTATTCCATCGCTCCCAGCACCAATGCCAGCAGCGCCATCCGCATGACCACACCATTAAAAGCTTCCTGCCAGTAGCGCGACCAGCGCGTGATGTCCACATCGGTCGGCACTTCGTCCATGCGCGGTAGCGAGTGCAGCAGGATCGCATCCGACTTGGCTTTCGTTTCCAAGAGTTCACGGGTGATCTTGTAGTTGGCGGGGGTGAGACCCACATCCTTTCCTGCGCGTTCATCGCGTGATTTGGTGTAATCGGGTTGTACCACCGGCTCCACCAGGATGACATCCGCTTCTCCGATTGCCTGCTCCACATGTTCGGCCTCACGGAAGTTGACACTGAATTGTTTTAGTTCTGCTTTGAACTCTTCGGTCAGCGACATATCCGGCGGGGAGACAAAGGTGATCGGGCAGTCGAACTGGCTCAAGGCGTAACCGAGCGAATGCATCGTGCGCATGCGCATATCGCCTACCGCCAGCCAGGTGAGACCATCGATGGTGCCCTTTTCTTTTAGCACGGTGTACAGGTCGGTCAGGATCTGGGTCGGATGCTCTCCCCAGCCGTCGCCGCCATTGATGATCGGGATCGAAGCCCATTTGGCCGCTTCATGGGGCGCACCCTGTTGGAAGTGGCGCATTACGATCACGTCACCATAGAACTCCAGCATCTTGACCGTGTCCTTGATCGACTCCGGCAGAAGTCACCAGCCCGGGTCATTTTGGCATCTGCAAATCCGGTCACGTGTCCGCCCAGCCGGTGCATGGCTGCTTCGTGCGCCAGGCGGGTCCGTGTGGATGGTTGGTAGAAAGCCGTTACCAGTGTCTTTTCAGCTAGCAGGTCGCTGTTGCGGCGGCTCACGGCGATTGGC
>CAWFNU010000006.1:0-10447 GCA_963817265.1 uncultured Chloroflexia bacterium | reverse complement strand
AGCCCGCAAATGTCCGCCTCACATCCCACCCCTCCCAAAGATAATCCTTTCATGCCTTCCCGATCCCAAACCCCCTCGCAACCGCGGCGCCCCTGTCGGGAACAACAATGCCCTCAAGCACGGGTTCTATGTCCGTTCCTTTACCCAGGCCGAAGTGGATCGCCTGGATAGTGATGTCAAGGGTGAGCTTCACGACGAAGAAACCCTGCTCCACCTCTATCTCGCCCGCGTCGCGGATACCCTCAATAATCGAAAAATGAACCATGATAAATATGTCATTGACTTGCGCGCCGTATCCCTCGCCGTCGGACGGATCGAAAGCCTGCATCGCTCCCGCAAGGTCATCTATGATCAGCAGACCACCCTCGATAAAGCTCTTGAAGAACTTAAGTGTATCCCCCCCGATGAGGATTAATGCGCGAACTGCGACCTCAAGTCGCAGTTCGCCATATCGACGATTGTATAGCATCCCGCAGGGACATAAGTCGTCGATGCACCGCGGCATTTGCGGAGCATATCATCCACGAAGTGGACATTGTCCACGAAGGGTATATCGTACCCGCCGAAGGCCCCCGCTGGGGGACAGGGGTTTCGCCGATGCCATCCCCACCTGGGACCTCTATCTTCCCCTCCAAATGAATTGTTCCTCATTTGTTCCTCCGCTTCTGGGGGTCACTTCCTCCTTACCCCCCACCCATGGGGGTATTCCGGGCTTGATTCTCAGGCGCGCGAGCCTTGCTTATCCTCCCCTCGGTGCCCCGCAGCGGCGGGTGAGACTCCTCATAAGTGCGAGACAAGTCTCGCCATTAAAAAGACGCTCATTCTCCCTTTGTGCCTTCGCGCCTTCGTGGTTAACGCTCTTCCTCCTTAAACACCAACTGCTTTTCCTTCGTGCCGCCTGCCCCCGCTTGCTTGTCCCCCGCTGGGGGGCAGGGGTCCCCCTACGGGGCGCGAAGGTTCCGAGGGAGTCCCGGAGGGACATGACAAATTACCCGCCGAAGGCCCCCGCAGGGGGCAGGGGTGTCTTCTTCTTGCAGGGTTTCGGGTCTTACTCAAAAACATGCCCAATTCTTCTCCCGCAAAACCAGAACGGATGGCATACTTTTCTTAATACATTCTTCTATATACATGGGAACCACAAATCGGATACAATTAGGCTATATTACCGGGTGCTGCTGGGTTATTGATCCTGGCTTCTGCTTTTACAGGGTGTTCAATATAAAAGGTTCGACGATTGTCCAAACCGCAGCTGCCCAACCCCCAGGGAGTAAAAGGTGATTTATGACTGAAGGAATTGCTGTTTCAGGTCAGCCGCAAACAGTTGCCCTGCCTGCCAAAAAAGGTCCTCGCGCCGAGGTGTTTATCTATGCCACCTGGTGCAAAGGCTGTCGCATTTGCGTTGAGTTCTGTCCGCCCAAGGTCCTCGCCATGGATGCGGATGAAGACTACCCCCGCATCGTGGCTCCCGAGAAATGCACCGCATGCCATTTTTGTGACACTCATTGCCCGGACCTGGCGATCGTGGTCAGAAAACTCGAATAAATATGTAGTAACGACTTTGCGACATCCTCCCCGGCGGGGAAGCACCCTTTAGGGTTGTCGTTATTACTTCAAAGTCGTTACTTCCAATTGGAGGTTGCTTTGTCTGTAAAATTAATGCAAGGGAACGACGCCATCGGCTGGGGCGCTATCGCCGCCGGATGTCGTTTTTATGCGGGCTACCCCATCACCCCTTCCACCGAGGTGGCTGAGATCTTGTCCCGTGAACTGCCCAGGGTGGGCGGCAAATTCATCCAGATGGAAGACGAGATTGCCAGCATGGCTGCCATCATCGGCGCGCGTGTCGGTGGCCTCAAGTCCATGACCGCCACCAGCGGTCCCGGTTTTTCGCTCATGCAGGAGAACATTGGATACGCTGCCATGACCGAGATCCCCTGTGTGGTTGTGGATGTCCAGCGTCTCGGACCTTCAACTGGTCAGCCCACTGCCGCCTCCCAGGGCGATGTGATGCAGGCCCGCTGGGGCACGCATGGCGACCATCCCATCATTGCCCTCGCTCCCACATCCGTCCGTCAGGCTTTTGACCTTACGATCAAGGCCTTTGATTTCTCCGAGCGGTATCGCACACCGGTCATTATTCTCGCCGACGAGATTGTCGGGCATATGCGCGAGCCGGTCGATCTTCCCGATTTCAAGACCGTTCAGATCTTCGAGCACCATGTGACCGAATCGCCTGAGACCTATAAGGCATTCCGCAATACCCCTGATGGTGTCCCCCCTCTGGCACCTTTTGGCACCGGTTACCGCTATCACATTACCGCCCTGTTCCATGATGAGGTCGGCTTCCCCACCCAGCGCCTCGACGAGGTGGATCCCTGGGTGGAACGGGTGAACTCCAAGCTCGAGAAGCACCTGGACGACATTTCGCTTGTGGAAGAAGATTACCAGCAGGGTGCCAAAATTGCCCTCCTGTCCTATGGCGCTTCAGCCCGTACGGCACGCCATGCCCTCAAGCTTGCCCGTGCCCAGGGGAAAAAGGTGGACATGCTCACCTTGCTGACCATTTGGCCTTTCCCCGAAAAACAAGTGGAGGCACTCGGGGACCGTGTGGACCGGGTCATTGTTCCCGAGATGAACCTGGGGCAGCTGGCATATGAGGTTGAGCGTATGGTTGGGCGTAAAAAGGTGAGACGGGTCGTGCGCGCCAACGGTGAAATGGTCACCCCTCAGATGGTCCTTGACGCGATGGAGGCCTAAGCCATGGATGACACTATTTTGGAAGCCCACTCCCTCGTGGCAGGTGAAGGACTGATCCCCCAGTCAAACTGGTTCGATAGCAGTGAAACACTTCAGAAACTCCGCAAGAATAAAAAATTCCCGACGATCTGGTGTTCCGGTTGTGGCATCGGCATTGTCATGGGCGCTCTCATCCGCGCCATTGACCACCTCGGCCTGGATAATGACAACGTGGCACTGGTGGCAGGCATCGGCTGCACCGCACGCATGCCGGTCTATATGGATTTCAACACCCTTCACACCACACACGGTCGCGCCCTGGCCTTTGCCACCGGCCTTAAGCTTGCCCGCCCCGATATGAAGGTGATCGCCATCATGGGCGACGGGGACGCGCTGGCAATCGGAGGCAACCACTTCATTCATGCGGCCCGCCGTAACCTGGGGATCACTGCCCTCGTCGTCAATAACAGCATCTACGGCATGACCGGCGGCCAGTACAGCCCCACCACTCCCCTGGGGGGACGCGCCACCACGGCACCCTATGGCAACGTGGAGCCGCCCTTCCCCATCTGTGACCTGGCGGTCGCTGCCGGCGCCTCATACGTTGCCCGCTCCACCGTCTATCACGCTCTCGAACTGGATAAATACCTTTCCGAGGCCATTGCCCGCGACGGGTTCAGCGTGGTGGAAGCGGTCTCCTACTGCCACACCACCTTTGGCCGCCTCAACAAGCTCGGCACTGCCGCCGATATGATGCGCGCCCTCAAAGACAACAGCCTCCCCCAGTCCGCCCTCGACCGGCTCACCCCGGAGGAAAAGGCTGCCAATACCAAGATCGTGCGCGGCAAATTTATTGACGTCCAGCGCCCGCAGTACACGCATGTTTACGACAACCTGATAACACGCGTCCAGGGAGGTGAGCTGTGATCGCCAAAATGACCGGCGCACAACCCCCGTTTGGCATCGCCGACCGCACCGAGGTCAGGCTGGCAGGCGAAGGTGGTCAGGGCATGATCCTGGCCGGGATCATTCTTGCCGAGGCTGCCACCATCTACGGAGGCCAGAACGCCGTCCAGTCCCAGAGCTATGGACCCGAAGCGCGCGGCGGCGCCAGCAAGTCCGAGGTCGTCATCTCGTCCGGCGAGATTGACCACCCCGAGGTCCTGCAGCCCGATGTGGTCGTGGCATTAAGCCAGGAGGCTTTCCGAAAGTTTGCCTCCTCCGTCAAGCCAGACGGGTTGCTCATCGTCGACGCTGATAAGGTGGATTCCACCTCCGCTCCGCACGCCATCCGGCTGCCCATCACAAAGATGGCGTTTGATACCACTGGCAAGATCATCACCGCCAATACTGTTGCCCTCGGGGTGTTGGTTGGCCTGACCGGGGTGGTCACCCGCCAGGCACTCGAAAAAGCCATTATCGCTCGCGCCCCGCGCGGCACCGAGGAGATGAACCACAAGGCCCTCGAAGCCGGTTTCACCGCTGCTGAAAAGGTTAAAAAGGATAAGCTGGAAACCAATTGAAGAAAACCAGGCGAAAAGCCGGACACATTGTCCGGCTTCCATTTTTATAAACCTTCATTTTCCTTTATAAAATAGTTTGGTTTACTTCTGACAAATTTTATTCCTCTTCATCCTGGTGTTTATTCCCCAGCACCTCATCGATGCGGGTCATGACTTCGGGTGTAAGCTTATCCACAACCGCCAAGGCACCCAGGTTCTCCTGAAGCTGTTCCACCTGGCTGGCACCGGTAATGACCGTGCTCACATGCGGATTCTTCAGGCACCAGGCTACTGCCATTTGCGCCATGCTGATTCCCAGTTCGGCAGCAATGGGTGCCAGCTTCTTTACCTTTTCGATTCGTTCTGGATCGGTCAAGGCAGGTTTGATCCATTCGAAACCTTTTAGATTGGCTCGGCTTCCTGCAGGCAGGCCATCATTATATTTTCCGGTTAGCATCCCCGAGGCAAGAGGGCTCCAGGTGGTCGTTCCCAGGCCAATATCCTCGTACAGACGGGCGAACTCACTCTCGACCTTTTCCCGGTTGAACATGTTGTACTGCGGTTGTTCCATTACCGGTTTCCGCAGGTGATGTTTGTCGGCAATATGCCAGGCTTCCATGATTTCCGCGGCGCTCCACTCGGAGGTGCCCCAGTATAGAGCTTTCCCTCTGCCAATCATGTCGTGAAAAGCCCAAACCGTCTCCTCAATGGGTGTGGTCGGGTCCGGGCGGTGACAAAAGACCAGGTCCACGTAGTCGAGTTGCAGCCGGGTGAGTGAGCCATCGATTGCATCCAAAAGGCGTTTTCGGTTCAGCGTATTCTTCTCATTGGGACCGTCGTGCAATCCCCAGAAGAATTTCGTGGAAACAAGATAACTTCCTCGCCTCCAGGCCAGTTTCTTGAGCACTTTCCCCATAACAATTTCGGATTGACCGTGAGCGTAACTTTCGGCATTGTCGATAAAATTGACGCCTGCTTCGTATGCCGCAGCCATGCACCTGCTGGCCAGGTCCTCGTCCAATTGATTTCCAAAGGTGACCCATGACCCAAAGGATAGTGCGCTGACTTTCAACCCGGAACGACCCAATTTACGATATTCCATATATCCTCCACTTAAGAGAGAGTAGCGATTACAAAATCACCACTCTCTCAAATTACAAATTGTCCCTGCTAATCACTTCTCTTTTTCCTCGCCTGGACCGATCCCAAGCGGTTTCCACTTGGCTTCATCTTTGAGCCTGTGTTGAATGCCGTGCCGGTCATGAACTTCGTCGAAGCCTTCCGACTTGATGAACATTTTGTCACCGTCCAGCAAGGCAGTGATCCCTTCCTGGCCGGGTTCGGGGCGCTTGAGTCCCTTGTATTTTGCCTCCATTGCCGGAGTATAGTCGGTGGGCTCTTCGTAGGTGGTAATGTAGCCTTCAAAGTTACGCAGGATGATCTTGTGGTCTGACATGGAAATCAGGTAGTTGGGCATGACCGGAATTTTGCCTCCGCCTCCAGGCGCATCCACAATATACTGCGGCACTGCATATCCCGACGTATGACCGCGTAGACCCTCCATGATTTCGATTCCCTTTGCGACTGCTGTCCTGAAGTGGCCCGCGCCGTGGACCAGGTCGCACTGGTAGAGGTAGTATGGTCGCACGCGGATGCGCACCAGGTCCTGATCCAGTTTTCGCTGGATATGGACATTATCATTCACCCCTGCCAAAAGGACCGTTTGGTTACCGAGCGGGATACCAGCCCTGGTCAATTTGTCACAGGCTTCGGCCAATTCCTTTGTGATTTCATTGGAATGGTTGACATGGATATTCAGCCAGAGTGGGTGAAATTTCTGCAGCATCTCGCACAGATCGTCTGTAATCCGCTGAGGCATGAAGACCGGGACACGAGACCCGATGCGGACGATTTCAATATGAGGAATTTCTCGCAAGCGGGTGAGGATCTCCTCCAGGATCTTGGGAGCCAAAACGAGTGGGTCGCCACCTGATAACAGCACGTCCCGCACTTGAGGAGTATTTTTAAGTATTCGATCTGCATGTCGAATTCATGGCGCGAGAATTGTGCGGCCGGGTCGCCAACGATTCGGGCGCGCGTGCAATAACGGCAATAGGAAGCACATTGAGTGGTTACCAGCATGAGCACCCGGTCCGGGTAACGGTGGACCAGGCCCGGCACAGGTGAATGTTTATCTTCAGCCAGTGAATCTTCCATTTCTGCTGTGAAAGTCACCATTTCGCGGTCGGTAGGGATAACTTGTTTACGGACCGGGTCATCAGGGTCGTCTGGATCGATCAGGGAAATAAAGTAAGGGGTAATGTCCACCCTGAAGAGATGCGCCGCGCTGAGTGCTTTCCGTTCGGATTCGGTCAGCGGAATGATCTTTTCGATTTCTTCAGCCGAATTCAGGCGGTGGCTCAATTGCCAGCGCCAGTCATTCCACTTGTCGTCCGGAATATCGGCGAAGATGGGTGCCCGCTTGGACGGGAAAGGTAAGACAGTCATTTTTCCTCCAGTAAGTAATTGGAGCTACGGATAAGAGTAGCGAACGTCGGAAAAAAAACCGCGGCAGGTTTGAGGTTCATTCATCTGCGCACGGCGGGTCATGATCAGGACAAAAATTCCACCAGAATTCTGGATGTTACATCCCACAGCGGTATTGTAAGAGGAAATCTGAGTGGGGTCAATATAAAAATCCATTAGTCAATGATGAGAAATTGGAGTTTTAGGATAAAATGTATGGGATAAAGGCGTCATATTAGTCAGGAGATTTAGAAATGGAAATCGCGATTATCGGATTGGGTAAAATGGGGGGGAACATGGCTCAACGTCTGCTAATGGGAGGCCATCGCGTGGTTGGCGTCAATCGCTCCCCTGATGTGACCCGCCAACTCGCTGCAGATCACGGGCTCGTTCCGGCTTTTTCCAACCAGGAAGCAATCTCGGCATTATCAACCCCACGCAATGTCTGGGTAATGGTCCCATCGGGGGATACTACCGAGGCAGTAATAAATGAATTAGGAACACTGCTCAAACCCGGTGACACCATCATCGATGGGGGGAATACTTTTTATAAAGATGACATCCGCCGTGCGATGGAGCTCGATCCAAAAGGGCATCCACTACCTGGATGTGGGCACCAGTGGTGGCGTGTGGGGATTGGCAGAAGGATACAGCTTAATGGTAGGCGGTAACGAGGAGGTGGTTGAGCGCCTTCGACCAATTTTTGAAACCCTCGCACCTGGCGCCGACAGGGGGTGGGGTCGCGTTGGACCAGTGGGAGCGGGACATTTTGTCAAAATGATACACAACGGGATCGAGTACGGTCTAATGCAGGCTTACGCCGAGGGATTTGAGATCATGCACGCCAAGCAGGATTTTGGTTTGAACTTGGAACAGATTGCACAAATTTGGCGATATGGAAGTGTAGTGCGCTCATGGCTGCTGGATCTTACTGCAGACGCCCTGGTAAAAGACCAAAACCTTGGCCATATAAAAGGTTGGGTTGCAGATAGCGGTGAAGGACGCTGGACCGTAGCTGAGGCAATAGATCTGGATGTCCCCGCTCCTGTCATTACCCTGGCACTCCTGCAGCGCTTTATCAGCCGCCAGGACGAAAGTTACGCTGCCAAGTTGTTGGCTGCCATGCGCAATGAGTTTGGCGGTCATGCTATAAAACCGGAGTAAGTAGTTTTAATAAATCAACAGTTTTTGGCTATAAATCATTCCAGGCAGGCTGCCCAGTCTCAGTGAGGGTCTATGGATAACATTCTTACAACCATTGTCATTTTTGGCGCTTCCGGTGACCTTACCTCGCGTAAACTGATCCCAGCGTTGTATAACAATTTCAAAAAATGGCGGCTGCCTGAACGAATTAACGTGGTCGGTTTTGCTCGCCGACCCTACAACGACGAGACCTTTCGAGCCATCTTTCCGAGATGGGGTGGTGAAATTCAGCCCTGAAAGCTTCGATGCCACCGTCTGGATATAAATTCGCCGAAAGACTGCACTACATCCAGGGCGATCTTGACGTGACAACAGATTTTCCAAAGCTTGGAATCAAATACCTGCAGAGCTCTGGAAGGTGGACCATCCAACCGGTTGTATTACCTCGCAACCGCTCCGGAACATTATTCCATCGTTGCCAGCGAATTAGGTGCGGCGGGTATGGCGAAACAAACCTCAGGATCCCGAAGTGTGGCGCAGAATAATCGTCGAGAAACCATTTGGGCGTGACCTTGCCTCCGCCCAGGCCCTTAATCACGCCATCCATGCGGTCTTTGACGAAAGCCAGGTCTATCGCATTGACCATTATCTCGGCAAAGAGACGGCGCAGAATATTCTGTTCTTCCGTTTCGCCAACACGATTTTTGAACCGGTCTGGAACCGCCGCTACGTAAACAACGTCCAGGTGACCGTGTCTGAGACGGTGGACGTAGCTCATCGAGCCGGATATTACGATACCGCAGGGGTGATGCGCGACATGTTCCAGAATCACCTATCTGCAGCTGCTGGCGCTGGTGGCGATGGAGGCGCCCAGTTCGTTTCAACGCAGATGCTGTTCGCAACGAAAAAGCCAAGGTGTTCGAGAGCATCCGACCGGTTGCACTTAACCGACACGGTACGCGGTCAATACGTGGTTATCGAGAAACCGAATGTGTCGCTCCCGGTTCCCAGACGCCCACCTTTGCGGCGCTAAAACTCAATATTGACAACTGGCGCTGGCAGGGCGTGCCGTTCTACCTGCGCTCTGGCAAGGCTCTGGCGCGAAAAACCTCCGAGATCATCATCGAATTCGAGCGGCCACCGCACTTGATGTTCCACATGCCGGAAGGCAGCGATTTCACACCCAATATATCTATCGCTTTGTATCCAGCCTGACGAAGGTATCCATCTGCGATTTGAAGCCAAGTTCCGGATTCGCCCAGGGAGATGCGTTCGGTGGATATGGATTTCCACTACGGTTCCACTGTTCAGCGGGTCACTTCCGGAGGCATACGAGCGACTTATTACTTGAGGCGCTGGATGGAGATGCCTCACTCTTCACCCGCAGCGACGGTATCGAAGCCTCCTGGAAAATGGTCGACCCGATCATACATGGCTGGGAAGCAAACAACGACCCTCCACTTTGCAACTTATCCAGTTGGCAGTTGGGGACCAAGAGAAGCGGAACCAATTGCTGGCCCGTGATGGTCGCCGCTGGCGATTGGGTTGCACGGATGAAAAAGATGTTGCTCCCTCTGAAAATTGAGGTGTACTCAGGGACTTCTACCCGGGGAATAAGGTATTTGGAGAATTTATTCTTCTGACGGAGAAAGATTTCAGACTGGTCAATGGGTTGGGATTATTCCTGTTGGATATTGCTGCAGTAGCCCAGCTCTCCTTGCACCTTGGCATTAATAAAAACCCGACATCAACTAATGCCAGGTTTTTATTGATCGCCTAAAATTATTACTCTTCTTTCCCCTCTTCGTCAACGGGGGCAGTCTGTTTGGGAGCACCACCCAATTTCGGCTCGCTTGGTTTGCTGTCTAAATATTGTTGGAGCAAAGACGGAGCCTCAGGGTGATCCACGTGCAGGGCATGATCATAGTCACCAGCGGGAACTGGTAAAGGGGATGCCACCGGGCGGTGAATCCCAAAGAGTTCGAAGAATTTGCTGATGTTGACCAACAATGCGAAGCGATATTCCTGCATCTTCAGGGATTGCCATTCTACGATGGATGCCATGGAGCCCGAACGCGTGCTTTTTCCCCGCACGATTCGGTGAATGGTTTTTGGGTCTCGCTGACCAATTGGAGAAAGCAGCAGGGCATTTGCCAATAAAACCAGCAAGCTGAAAGTAATCAGCACCACCCAGCCACCTTCAGTCCATTTCCCGACGATTTGCCCAACAAATACCATTGCTGCGAGGATGAGGAACCCCCCAGCCGCCCGCGCCCCCCAGATGCGTTTCCGCCCGGACCGATGTTTCTGGATATGTTCTGAATGGCAAAGCCCATCACCATAATTGGCATAAACACGCCAACCCCATAAAATGGTACGGCAATTGTTGGTACGTCCTTTTACCAGCAACATTAAGGTCCGACAGCAATAATAAATCCCGCTGTAACCGATCGGGTGAAAGTTCCTTGGGGTTTCGATAAACGACGATCTCGGGGATCTCACCGATGGCTACATCGCGCCAGGCAGTAGCTTGCAGATCT
>CAWFNU010000005.1:0-9804 GCA_963817265.1 uncultured Chloroflexia bacterium | reverse complement strand
TGCCTGGCGCTGTCCAGAAATTCTCGGTTCCCGGCGACATCATCGGCGTCAACCAGATCGCGAGCATTTCCGCCTCGGTGCTCAACCCCACCCTCAAGGAATGGGGTATTGCGATTTTCAAGGTGATCAGTAACCTGCCCCGCTCACTGCCTGGGGAGACCATCACCATGGTGGTTTTTGGCAACACCACGCTTGAGAATTCCGGCAGTCTTGAAACCTATTATTTTTACAGTGGGCTGGGTCAGGTGGCCTGTGATCAGATCCCCTTCGACGGCTTGATGGTTACCATGCCTGAAGGCACTGGCATCCACTTCAAGGTCAACGGCTCCGAGTTGATCCTGATGGGAAACGCCAGCCTCCAGGCTGCCAGGAACGGCAGCATGGATGTGAACCTCTATAGCGGTTCAGGGTCCATTGAATCCCAGGGTCAGCAGCAGACCTTTACCGCCGGGGAGAGTGTCTCCGTGCCGTTGGGTGGTCCCAATGGGACGGATCCCATTGGTCCCCCGTCCGCCCCGCAGCCTTTGTCACCCGATGACCTGGCGGTCGTGTGTAGCCTGACCGGGACATATTGCGACCAGGCTAACATCACCCCGGTCCCCTCTGACGTTGCTGCCCAGTTGGTGCTCACTGCCAATGCCCACACTTCCACCAGTACCCCAACTCCCATCCGTACCCCCACCCACACGGCCACGATCACGACCTCGCCCACGGTTACGAGTACTCCATCTCCATCACCCTCTGTCACCTCCACCCTTACCCCTACCAAAACGTCGACGCGTACCCGCACTCCCACGCCCACTGCCACCCGAACTCAACCTCCCCCACCGGTACCCACCCACACGCGCACTCTTACACCCAGCCTCACAAAAACGCCAACGGAAACCTCAGACACCCAGACTCCCACGTTCACTCCCACCCCCACCCATACTCCTGTTACGGGAACTGTCGATGGTGCAGATCGTTAATCCTGGCTTCGGATGGAGCGCTTGTCATCAATAACTCGGATACGACTTTCGAAGCCGTGGCATGGGACACTGCCGTGAGCCGAAACAATGGCGATGGGATCACACACGTTTATTTCTGGTTCACCTTTGCAGGGGACCCGGTTCCTCCCCTCCCCGATGCCGGCGATCCACTGGTACAAAATGCCGTCCAATACTGTGCATTTACCGGCACTGGCACATGCCTCACGCTAAACGGCTGGTTGGGTGGGTCGCCATTTGAAAGCCTGGCACCTGGTACTTATACGATGTATGTTCAGGCGGAGGGTGTCAGCGGTAGTTCGGATGTCTACACCAGGACCTTCGAAATACCATAGGGGTATGTAAACAAAATCCCGCCTTGCAGGACCTGAAGGCAGTCACTTTACCCCGTGTAATCATTGGCTTTTACCCATCCTGGGTTGCTGCAAGGGGTAAGTTCCCTGCAGCTTGTTTTCTTCTGGAACCATGGCACAAAGGTACCTTTTATCCATCCACTGAGTGGGCTAATTCCTGATGCCTGAATCCTCTTCACCGAAAATCAGAGAACTCCGTCCCGGAATGCGCTTCCTGCAATATGAGTTACTGGAGCAGATTGGCTCCGGCGGCCAGGGGGTGGTTTGGTCTGCCTTTGAAAAGGAGAACGGGCGTATCCTTGCCATTAAATTCATCGATACCTCCTCCAATCAGGTGCAGGCAGTTACGGACAATGTTTTCGATCAGCAGGGGCAGCTTTTCCGCCGGCTCAAGCATCCCAATATCCTGCCCATGTATGATTACGGCAATCTGGGCAATTTCCGCTACCTGGTTTCGCTATATGTTCCGGGGGGATCGGTGCAGGACCAATTGGCAGGGGGCAGGTTGTCTGTGGCAACTGCCTTTCAGATCGCGGCCCACATTGCCTCTGCCCTCGATTATTTGCACGCAAACGGGATCATTCATCGTGACCTGAAACCCGGAAACGTCCTGATGGACTATAACCGGAATATTTACGTTTTCGATTTTGGGCTGGCACGTATCCTCTCCGGGAGCACTGTTGCCATGCATACGGGTCACGGCACTCTCCCGTATTCTCCCCCCGAACAAAGCACCCATTCTGAGATCACCATCCAGTCAGACCTGTTCAGTTTCGGGGTGATGCTCTACCACTTTTTTACAGGTCACCTCCCGTGGGATGGGGAAATAGCTCTCGGGATCCAGCAGTTGCATTCCGATGAAGTGATCCCCGACCCGCGCGAATACAATCCCGACCTTCCTCCATCGCTGGTAGATGTGTTGCGCACCTTCACCGCTGCCAGGCCGGAGTTGCGTCCGAGATCGGCTTCCGCAGCGATGCAAATGCTTAATGACGTGTTCAATTTCCCTTGGGCTCCCGTGGATACTATCAGCGTTTTGGATGGCAGCCCTCTCAGTCTCGGGGCAAATGAAATCCTCAAGAATGCGTTGGCAAAATGGAAGGGTTCCCCCACGATAATTCCACTGACCTTAACCCGCTTTGCGCTGGTGGAGGTCGGACAAAAACAACTTAACCTCCTTGAGAACACGGAGCACCTGGACGCTTTCATGCTCTACTGTTCCCTTGTTTACGGATACAACACGGATTTCTGGTGGAAGAAAGTAGAAGCTCCCACTGAGCGCTTGCAGGTAGCGGCCTTATTGATCCGGCGGGATAATCTGGTGTTGACATCCCGGGTACTCAGATTCCTGCTGGCTGATCAGGCACTCTTGATATCCAAGGCTCCCCTGCCCACCGGTTTCACCGAGTCTCTGTTGGATATTGCTGGCAGCAAAGCTGGCCAGGATCTAAAACTGAGCATTTTCGAATTTCTTGAGACCATGATGATTTCCCCTCCAGTGTGGCAGACCACATTCCCGGGAGCCGAACAGGTTGAGATTTTAGCCCGCCTCGCCAGCGAGCAAACAGTCATCGGCAATCGGTCTGCCAGGTTGATCGGGTGCCTGCATTCCACGCCGGCTGTGGCGGCTTTGATGGAGACCGCAGAGATTGATCGGCGTGACACGGCTCTGCTCCAGGTGCTTGAGACAGCCGGGAGCCTTCCCTCCTTTCTTCCTGGAAGGATGCGCCTGTCCCTATCTCTGGAAAGGTTTGCCCACTGGTTGGTCTCCAATCTCGCCTCCCTCTTGGGCGTTTTCGGGTTGGCAGCGTTGGGTGTGTTCCTTGGATTTGGAGCACATGTCTATCTGACCTATCGGCTGCCCAATTACATGGATTTGACCCGCATCAGCATTGCTGTCGAACGCGGGTTATTTATGGGGTTCGTCTTTGGGTTCGGGATATTCCTCACGCGCCTGCTGGCTGACCAACTTCCATCTTCTAAAAAAATGATTCGCAATGGGATCGCCTCCTTGTTAGGCGGCGCCGCTCTGACCATCGCCCTGCTGTTATACGATATCCTGTTCCTCAACACGTTGCCTGGAGGAGTGCTTTATATTGCGGGTTGTTTCCTGGTTTCTGTCGGGTTTGCCTCCGCCCAGGGAATGGGCTCCCTGGTGGTCAAAATAGTGATCTCGGTCGGGGCGATTTTCCTGGCGCTGGCTGGGACATGGTTCGGCCACGTGGCACTGGCAGCTACCCCCTTTGGCATGGCGCCGGTTTTCTTCTATGACTATGCCTGGCCCATTACCCAAATATTGGGGTCAATGTTGGCGGCCAGTCTGCCTATGGCTATTTTTGGATCCATTGGGAAAATTCCCCGCCGGTGACGATAACGGATCCCCTCTGAAACTCACCTCCTTAAAAATTCAGTTTTGTGTAGTTTGATATAAATAGCGGGCCAGCCCCGCTATTTTTTTTTAGCTGCAAAGCCTATTCTTCATTTTTACAGCAAGGATTTCTGCTCTCTCCCCCAGCCTGGAACAGCGATTATTCGATGGCGAACCTATGTTACCCCTTGCGGTTTCAGGAAGAAGTAAAATTAGGAAATGCCATCAATATTCACTTAATCCAGATTTACCTGGTTTTCCACCACATGCTGCACTACGTCCGTATTAGAATTTCATATTCCTTTTGGTCGAAACGACGTATATTAATAACCTGAGATCGATTGTTCGGAGGTACCCTGATGCCTTTCATTAAAATGGATGAACAACCCCCTGTAACCTTGCCATTCGACGATGTTGTCGCTGGATTGGTGACACGGATTAAAGATACCTGGTGGACCTGCGCACCCACTCCGCCTGATCTCGGACCTGCCTTCAGCTCAAAAGAACAAAAAGATCACGAAACGAAACTCGTTGATAGCCTGGACCGCCTTGGGAAGGAATTGAAACAGGCATCCGTTGATCGACCTGATCGGCAGGCATTACAGGATCGGCTTTTCCCGTTGGCTGGAGAGATCCTCAAGAATACCTTCAGCCTCGAAGACCGTCATGTGGACGCCCTCACCACGTACGGCTTTACCGATTCGATCGAGGAATTTGTCCGCCAGGCGCGCCGCTTTGACCCGCAAATTTCTGCCGAAGCAATTTACCAGGCTGGGCGCAACGTTTGGACGATGTCCTTCCTGCAGTACCTGCTGGGCCTGCCAGTTCAATTGACCCCCTCCGTCCTGGCCTTCAGCTTGCTTTATCCTTATAGCGATAACTACCTGGACGATCCGGACCTCCCGCTTGCGGGGAAGCAGGAATTTAGCCGTCGTTTCGGGCAGCGCCTGAAAGGCGAGGATGTCCCACTCTGCCAATCCTGCCGAGGAAAAGATCTTTAACTTGGTGGCAATGATCGAAGGGCAATTCGACCGGAAGCTTAATCCGGCTGTTTACGCCAGTTTAATGGCGATCTACCATGCCCAGGTCAATAGTTTACGCCTCCAGCTCCCTAATGCTTCACCTTACGAATTGGATGTCCTTGGCCTGGTCTTTGAAAAAGGAGGCACTGCGGTGCTGGCGGACGGTTATTTGGTAGCCGGAATACTGACGCCCTTCCAACGCCTGTTTACATTCTATTATGGTGCTTTCACCCAGTTGATGGACGACTTGGAAGACGTTGAGATGGACCGCAGGGATGGGACTATGACCGTTTTCTCCCAAACAGCCAGCCGCTGGCCGCTGGACGCTGTTACCGATCGTCTGATCGCATTTGGGAATGGCTTGCTGGAGGTCATGTCCCATTTCCAGGTTGAACGGCTCGAGACACTGGCGGAGATCATGCGGTTATGCATCACTCCTCTGCTGATCGATTCGGCCGGCAAGGTGGGGCACCTGTACAGCCGCTCCTATCTGGCAGAACTGGAACGGCATTCCCCCTATCGCTTCTCCCAGCTGAAAAAGGTGCGCCGCAAGGGTACCAGCAGCTTTTCCGTGGAGGAAGTCATCGAATTGATCATCCGGGCAGATAAAAGAGTGTCCAACTAGGGATGTTGTCGCGATCAACCGTATACATGGACCGAGGTCCTGTTGTCTCACTGATCTTGTTACGCCGTTCTGCCTGCAATCGTTTGGGGGAAATGTAGGGAAAAATTGCACTATAATTTGCCAACCATGATCGAGTTGGTTTGTTGGTTCTTTGGGAAATGTTCTTTATATAGACTGTCTTGCACTTGAAAGGACTATTCATATGGCTGCTGTAACGCAGGTCAAGAAGCGTGATGGACGGGTCGTCCCTTTTAGCCAGGCCAGGATTACCAATGCCATCTATCGCGCCGCTGTGGCAGTGGGGGGCCGGGACCGGAAAACCGCCCAGGCTCTCAGTGACCAGGTCGTTGCCCTGGTCGAGAAAAACTTTGGACCAAAAAAGATTCCCTCTGTCGAAGATGTCCAGGATTTGGTCGAAAAGGTCCTGATTGAAAACGGCCACGCCAGGGTGTCCAAGGCTTACATTCTGTATCGGGACGAAAGGAACCGTGCCCGCCTCCATGTCAGCTCTGCAACCGAACAGAACCGGGAGAACATCCCCTGGGCGAAGATGTGGTCGGTCCTAAACTGGGCGGTGGACCATGGAGTGAATACTGTTGCTGGGCTGAATAAAAGGATTAAAAAGGGTCAGATCCAGGATATCGTAATGGAGTCGGAGACAGCCTACGCCCAGGATATCAATACCGTGGAAAGTTCCATCCTGGAAAAAAGGGATGAAATCCGGCTGGCGATTTTTGCCGGACCGTCCTCATCCGGGAAGACCACCACCACCAATAAGATCGCTCACCGGCTGGCTGAAAAGGGGATCACCTTCGTGGAGTTGAACCTGGACAATTATTATTTTGACCTGGAACTGCACCCGAAGGATGAATTTGGCGACTACGATTTTGAAACCCCCCAGGCCCTGGATATCGAGTTGATCAATCGCCACCTGAAAGCCCTGCTCGACGGGCATGAGATCCAGATGCCGTTTTACGATTTCAAGACCGGGAAACGCAGTAAAAAGACCACCCCCGCTCACATTATCGAAGCAGGATGTCATCCTGATCGACAGCCTCTACGGTTTGTACCCGCCTCTTACCGAGGGGTTGAAAAGCGCCTCCTACAAGGTATACATTGAGCCGCTGTTGCAGCTGAAGTGTGAAGATGGCGAGTACGTCAGGTGGACGGATATTCGCTTGATGCGCAGGATGCTCCGGGATGCCACCTCCCGGGCTTCGGATTACGGTCAGACCCTCACCCACTGGCACTATGTGCGCTCGGGTGAGCTGCGAAACATCCTGCCGTTTATTTCAACCGCAGACTACATCGTTAACAGCGGTATGCCCCATGAGCTGGCGATCTACCGTCCGAAGCTGCTCAAGTATTTCAAGGGCTGGTCGCGTGAGTACCGCGATGACCCTCTCAGGACGGATGCCTGGTCGCGTGCCTCCCGCGTGTACGATTTGCTGCGCTCCATTACCCCCGTGGACGACGATTTAATAATTCCAGCCGACTCGGTGCTGAGAGAATTCATCGGCGGGCTGGACCTCTCCGCGTAGGGATTGTCGATCATTAGGAGTTTTGTATGAGAATAAGTGCCCGCATTCAAAATCGCGAGAATGACCACCAGGTGATTTTGGAAACGAACGGCAAATCCCACACATTGGCCGTTCCGCCCAAATCGACCGGGTTTGGTTCGAGTGTCAATGGCGGTGAGTTTTTGTTCCTGGCATTAGCCACCTGTTATTGCAACGATCTATACCGGGAAGCAGCCAAACTGGGAATTAAGGTCGAAGCCGTCGATGTTGAAGTGGAGGGTGAATTTGGCGCGGATGGTGAGCCTGCGCGTGGCGTAAGCTACCGGGTAAAGGTGACCTCCGCCGCCGGCGAAGAGACACTGGGTGAGCTGATGCGCCAGACGGACAGGATGGCGGAAATTCACAATACCCTTCGAGTTGGGACGCCGGTGACTCTCAGCCAGGTGGAAATTGTTCGGAAATAGCTACGAAGGCGCTATCCTGATCTCCTGTCCGGGGTGCCATTTATTCAAAGGAGGAAAGGAATATTTCTTTCGCTCAAGCGTCTACATTATTGCTTCTGTTCTTTCCCTTTCCATGGAATTTTCTGCTCTCAACTTTATTCCAGCCTATGTCAAAATTATCGCCTCCCGCTCTCTATCCAGGCAAATGGGGGACTGGGCTTCAATTTCCTGGTTTTCTTCGTCGTTTTCTATCTTATCCTTACCCTGGCTTGCCTGGCTGATTAAAAAGGTATCTCCGCCCTCCAAATAAAGCCGGCATCTTGGCGGGTGCCGTTTGCGACGGCAGGGTTTTGGGGGACGTTGATGGACGGATAAATCAACCTGGCTAGCCGGTTGTTTCCTTTACCCGTATTGGCAATGTTAAATACACATTAGCATTGACCGAAATTTCCTTCCTTTTATCCATTCACCCTGCTATACTATATATACCAAAAACATCTTATTTATCCGTATACAGGTTACCGGTTGGATCTGGAAGTTCACTCAGCCCGGTTAAAGGAATCGGATAAATGGTTTTCACAAGGAGATCCACATGATCAAAAATGAAATGAGCATCCTCATCCAGAAACCAATCGGGGAAGTGTTCGATTACATTAGCGACTTCCAGAACGGTCCCCAATGGCAGACCGGGCTCCTGGAAGTGCGGCGCATCACGGATGGCCCGGTAGGGGTCGGCACTCGCTTTACCTCGGTGCGAAAATTCATGGGCCGCAACATGGAATCCGATATCGAGTTCACTGCCTATGAGCTGAACAAAAAAATGTCCATAAAAAGCGTATCGGGAAATTCACCCTTCAAGCAGACCTTCCTTTTTGAACCGACAGCGGACGGTACCCTGCTTACCTCCAGGTTTGAACTTCACCTGGGTGGCATCATGGCGCTGGCTGAGCCGCTGATGGCTTCGGGCGTAAGGCGTGAGTTGGCTGCTGATTTTGGCAGGCTGAAAGAGGCGATCGAAAACCGTGTTCCGGAGGCTTTTGAGCTGATGGAATGAACTGAGATAATCACATCCCCCGTCCATTTGGACGGGGGATGTGCCTAATTTAACAACAAAAACCATCGTTCATCCCCGCTAAGGCTTATTTTCTTAACTCACTTCACCGTCGTTGGCTTGATAAGCACCCACTTCTTGCAGCCATCCACAGTGTAAACCAGCGCTTTTTCCCCTGCTGCCCCGCCGGTCGCCCAGCCGTGCAGCGGGTCCACAAATGTAAGCTCTGCATCCCAGCTTACCGTCGACAGGTGCGTCCAGGTGTACCCGCCGTCCTCGCTCTTGTACATGTCCCTCCCCAGCAGCAGGGCGTGCAGGGCATCGAAGAAGAACAGCCTTACCGGTCTTTCCAGCGAAACCATCAGCTTGGCAGGCAGGTGCACCGTCGTCCAGTTCATCCCGCCGTCCTGGCTGCTGTACAGGTAGCTGGTGTATTGGTGCGGGGGACTGTAATAATCGAAACACCCCACCAGAATCCGGATCGATTGGTTCGATAGCAGCACAGGCTGGAAGGTCTCACAGTTCTCGTACTGGGTGAACAGGTCAGGTGCATCCGGCGGGGGTGGCAGTTCGCGGTTCTGCCAGGTCGCGCCTCCGTCAGTCGTGACATCGTAGGCAGGCGCCCCGGGTCCGTAAGCGCCGGTCGTCTCCAGGGTACGCAGTCCAAACTCAGTGTCGGCAAAGACCATCCCGGTGTAATCGTCGCTGTACTCCCCGTCCAGCGAGGTCCAGCTTGCGCCACCGTCTGTGCTGTGGTACAGCTCATGGTTGTAGTGCGTGCCGGCTCCCACGTACACTCCCCTCACCAGCATCCACAAGTTTTGTGCATCCAGGACGGCAAACTCCGCCCAGGTTACATCCCCTACCACATTCGGGTAGATCGTCGGGTCCCTGTTGATTGTCCAGGTCAGTCCGCCGTCGCTGGTGTGATGGATCGCCAGCGGGAATTCGAGCTGTCCTGCGCTGGAGAAGGCGACCCACGCCGTCTGCGAATCCAGGAACGCCCCGTATATCATGTCCCCGGCTGCCCCGCTTGGCGTCACCTCGCGCCAGGTCTTTCCGCCGTCCGCGGTTTTTAGGAGGAGGGCCTCCGCTGGTTCCCCAGCCTTCGGTTAAGCTGATCATGTGGATCTCATCCAGCTGGACCGGGCTCCCGGGAGCAAGGCTGGCTGCTGCAGGCGGTTGAGGCACGCTGGTTGGCCAGGGGGTGGGCGGCACCTCGGTGGGAGTTGCCGTCTCGGTCGGGACCACCTCCACAGTTGGGGGAATCGTCTCCTGGGTCGGTTGGACAGTGCTGGGTTGTGTTGGGATTAGGCTGGGTTGTTGTTCCAGGGAGGGGTTCGCGCTGGGGGTCGCGGGTGAGATTAAATTGCATGCCGCGACGACAAGGATGAGTATGATAGAGGCAGCTGTTAGGGAAATTTTGGTTTTCATGT
>CAWFNU010000004.1:0-26844 GCA_963817265.1 uncultured Chloroflexia bacterium | reverse complement strand
TATGACATTTAGCCAACCCCAGCTTATGAAAAGTAACACCAAGACATTAAGAACCAATCCGATAATTGCTAATACCTTTTTTTGCTCTTTCTGAACTGTCCCGATAATCCCTAAGATAACCCCCTACCAGCCTTACTAGCCCCAATAGAACTGAAAATGAATTAGCCAAAAAATCACTTATCATGTAAGTTCAAACCAAGGAATATCCATAGGCATAAACCGATCATACATAGCAAACCGGTAATGCAAGAATCCCCACTACTGAATGCTTCTTTATTTCTATTGACATAACAACCTCCCTGCAAAAAAAGCATTGAGAATTAGATTTTCAAAACTCATAAAGTAATTTCTGCTGATCCAAGGTTAAATGGGATCAAAAGTACCCGGCTTTTTGTCCAATACGTAAACATAACTTGCCCACCTTATACCTAGGATCACTTCAAAGGAATGGACAGTATCGTTACCCATTGAGCCAAAACCAAACGTGGTCAGTAATTTGGCCATATTCGATCATGGGATATTTCTAGTGGATTATTCATTAATCGTTTGATAGCTTCCTTCACCTTAGTGATAATTAATTCTGGTTTCTCGTCCATATCCTTCAAATTTTGTGAAGAAGCAGGGTGGATCAGAACACAATTGGCTTTAATCTTATCGTTATACCAACCATCAAGCAAAAGGAAGGCAACTGGTTCGTCAGGTCTAAATTTCTCTGTATCATTTAAGGAGGCCTATAGTGAAACTCGAATCCGTGACCAATCCCCCCCCCAAGCCTCTTTTCGGTTTCAATGTAGTTTATTTTTTTCATTAGAGATTCCTAACTAATTTACGATTGGCAGTCTCATCCTAACAACTTATTCAAAAGCAAGCAAAAACGGGATTGAGAAGTACCCGGCTTTTTGTCCAATACGTAAACACATTATGACCACCTGCAGCTGCCACCTCAAGTGCGCGCTTGACATTTTCTTGGCCTTTGACTTCTCCGAAATCTGTCGTTGGGGAAAGCGGTGCGTCCTCTTTTTCGAGACGGGTATATGCTTGAATGGTTTTCCGTCCTGAGAGATGATTAAATAATATTGCTAGTGAGGAAACCGGAATGACCTCCAGGCCTGGGATGAGGGCTGCTTCGGCAGCATCCGCCTCTGGTACAACGATTCGTCTAAATCCTGCATTGCGGGCAGTAGCAGCCATCGGCAAAACTCCACGCGCATGACGCACTGCACCATCCAAGGAGAGTTCCCCCAAAACCATTGTCCCATCAGCTGCCTCGGGGGACAGCATGCCAGTAAATATCAGCACTCCCAGTGCAATTGGTAAATCGTAAGCTGGCCCCTCTTTCCGAACCGAAGCTGGGGCAAGGTTGACTACCAGGCGTTTCCGGGGAAATGGCACTCCGGCATTTCGGACTGCTGCTTGAACGCGTTCACGGCTTTCCTGAACGGCAGCGTCTGGCAAGCCGACGATAGTCATGCCTGGGAAACCGGAGGTGTAATCAACTTCTACTTCTACTACCACTCCGTCAAGTCCGATTACAGCGCAGGAAAAAACTCTTGCGAGCATAAATAGAGTATAGATAAGAATGGGGGTAAAGTCAACTCTTGAATAACCGTCCACAAGTGATAATGCAAGGAAAGGCGGGGGGATAGATATTAAATTCGTAATTAATTTAGTATATGGATTAGACCGGAATATAATGCTTGAGATCTTCACACTTTCAGGAATTTATGGCAGGTAATCCACCCGCTGGGATTGCTGCCCGAATAGCCCTTAAAATTGCCATCGATAAAACTTCACTAGCGAACGCTCCCACACTATTTATATCGCCTTTCTTTTGGCATGTGGCAAGCGCGAAAATCGTGTCACCATCCAACATTGTATGCGCTGGGCGTATTACACGCGCTAGGCCATCCTGTGCCATTTGTGCAACTTTAGTAGCTTGAGCTTTGTTTAATTTGGCGTTGGTCGCAATTACCCCGATAACGGTGTTCCCCCCGGTCGCTAATCTTAAAATGGTTCGACCGGATATCGTTTTCATCATTTTCAGCGTATCCGCAAATTGATTTGAACCACCAAATTTCATAGGACCAATTTGTGCAGGTCGCGCACCAGCGATAATCTCCCCATTTTTCGGATTTATCACATCACCAAAAGCATTAACCGCTACGATCGCACCGACAACTATTCCCCCCCCGATTTCCGCACTGCAAGTGCCAAGCCCCGATTTCATAGCCCCAGCCATTCCAAAGATTTTTCCAATGGTAGCCCCGGTTCCCGCGCCTACATTCCCTTCAGCGATCAGCCCCCCTTTTGCAGCACTTACAGCGGAATATCCCATTTCCTGATCTGGGTGACGTTCGGATTTTCCCAGGCCAAGGTCAAAGAGGATCGCAGCTGGGACAATTGGGATGCGAGTGCCTCCCACTGCATATCCAATTTTTTGCTCGCTCAGGTATTTCATTACCCCAGAAGCAGCATCCAGCCCAAAAGCAGACCCACCTGCAAGCACCACTGCATGGACTTTGTTTACTAGGTTAATGGGATTTAACAAATCAGTCTCACGTGTCCCGGGAGCACTCCCGCGCACATCTACTCCACCAACCGCCCCCCTTCGGCAAAGGATGACCGTACACCCGGTGAGGGCCTCTTCATCTTGGGCTTGGCCGACTTCTATTCCCGGGACATCAGTTATGGAGTTATTCATGGTTCATGGATTTATTTTAAGATTCGAATCAAGTCAAGGAACTCATCCCACTCTTCTTTAAAAAAATGAACGGTCACATTATTTAGTTCCAGGTGATATGTAGTCTCACCATCTGGTTCTTCTGCTTTCCAAGCCAGGTAACCTTCGGTTTCAGCCATGGTTTCAGTCTTGGGTTCGGGTTCAGTCTTGGGCATAATATTTCTCCTTTTTTATTCTGAGCATTTTATAGACTTTTATTATAATTCTTTAAAATTATTCCTTTTTGGCGTGATTTGTACTTGGCTGATCCTCTCTCAGAGATCCCGATCCTTTGTTGAGTCGCTTGTTCCACCATTTACGGATTCTCCGCAACCATTTCGGAACATGTCGAGGCGGGATGACATCTTCATTAGCAGGCCATGGGTCTTTGTCCAGCAGTTTTCGCAAGGTATAACGACCAACGAGTTGCAGGGTTGCCAGCAGTGGCGCTGCGATGATAACTCCCAACAGCCCAATTAGATTGGCCGCGATAATTGCAGCGATCAGGACAAATGCCGGATGAACTTTCAGAGTATTTGCCATGATACGCGGGGATACTAGGTTGTCAAAGATCTGATCAATGATCAGAGCGACAAGAATGGTAATCACTGTATATGCAAACGGGGATAAGCCAAAAGGGTAAACACCCTGGAAATAAGTGACCAAGCCGAGCACAATCCAGTTGATTGCCGGACCAATGTATGGCAGGAAACTCGCAAACCCAGCGATTAATGCCACGCCAACTGCATAATGGACCCCCAGAATACTCATAAATACTGTATAGACAATCACCTTTGAAAAGAAAATGATGATCTGCCCCCGCAGGAAAGCATTCCATATGCGTCCAAGTTTTTGACTCAAGCGTTGGATGTCCTTGGTGTATCCAGGGATATCCACCTGAAATATCCGGGAACGGAAACCGCCACTCTCCAGAAGAAAAAAATACGAAACGATCACTACAAATGCCATCCAGCCTAATGTAGAGGCAGCACCACTTGCCAATGTTCCAACAAGACCCCCCACTTGTCCAAGTGCTGGCTCAATATAGGCAAGGATTTGTTGCGCAATGGTTTGCCAGTCAATTGTGGAGAAGTCAAATTTGAACGGTCCTACAACATAGATTTGGTGGGAAAGGCTTTCGATAAATGAAGGTAATTGACTGGCGTAGTTTTGAATTGCAGTGATTAAATTCTGTATCTGACCGATCAATCCCACGCCCCCCCAGGTTAGTAAAGCTAAAAGAATAATAACAAATATGAGGTAAATTAGATTCACGGTTAATGCCCACGAAAGGGGAGTCCTCTTGCTTACTAGAGATGCTAAGGGTAATAAAAGGTAAGCTAGAACGAACGCCATCAGGATAGGGCCAATGATGAATTTAAAACGTACCAGCAATGCACCAATTATGACCACCAGGGTCAGCGTGACCACAAGTTTGGCTGTAGCACCCCAATGTGGGGAAGATGGTGGCTGATACTCTTGCATGAAATTTCTCCTTTGTGTTCTATTCTATCTTCAAGACAAGGAATTTACAACAGGGGCGCGCTTATAATTGTAGGATGCGCCAAATAAAGTACGCCATTCTCATTTCGGTTTTACTATTTGCCTCTTGTACTCCCATTCAGTCTGATCACCAAATCACTGTTGTTACCCACCCAGATGGGCCACTGTATGTAGGCGATCAGGTCAGCTTCGAGGTTTTAGTTCCATTAGAGAGTGGCGACATCAACGGCAGCATAAATGTCTCTTTTAATGGTCAGATACTTGGTAATGCCGGTTTTGCTCCCTACGGTATCGGTGGACGTAATCAAGCGACCTTGTGGTGGGTATGGAAGACAAGGGAACTGAAAGCAGGTAGCTACTCATTAACGTTTACTCGAATTCCTGAAAACGTCGTTTATACCGAAACCTTTTCCCTGCATCCGTCAGACCGGGTTCCATCACCAGAACCCAAAGCTCACTGGGTTACCACAACAACAAACTGCTGTAATCTAATTTACATAACTGGTACAGCGGCTGAACGCGACATTGATCGTCTAAGCCTGGAAGCCGACCAACAGTCTACAGCTGTATCTAAACAAATGAGTTTTAGCTTAAGTAAACCTATCGATGTTGTTTTTATGTCCCGGGTCGTTGGTCATGGGGGTTTTACATTAAATGGTATATACCTCTCCTATTTGGATGAAAACTATATTGGCAACGACATGCCCATAGTTTTCCACCACGAGTTTGTTCACTTTTATGACAACGCCATGGGAGGTATTTTCCGCCCTTCCTTGCTCGAAGAAGGAATTGCGGTCTATTTGTCCGGCGGACACTTTAAACCCGAACCGCTTGGATCACGCGCAGCTGCTTTACTTGATCTTGGGTGGTATATTCCCCTCGCAACCATCGCAAACGATTTCTATAACCAACAACACGATATTGCATATTTGGAAGCTGGAGCCCTTGTAAAATATTTGGTGGAAACCTACGGCTGGGATGCATTCAACAGTTTCTATCGAACAATTCCCGCGCCAAATAATCAGACTGTGGAATTGGTCATGGAAACAGCATTAAGTGCGCATTTCGGTATATCTTTCGCAAGCTTGGAAAATGGTTTCCTCTCATATTTGCATTCCCAATCCGTAACAGATGATGTCCGCACTGACTTGAGACTTACCGTAGATTTCTTTGATACTGTTCGTCGTTATCAAAAGTCGCTGGATCCATCTGCATATTTCCTGACTGCTTGGTTACCAGACAGTTCGATCATGCGTCAGAGGGGCATTGTTGCGGACTTCTTGCGTCGACCCAAGGGATGGAGAAACTGGTTGTTCGAGACATTTCTCATCCACTCTCAACGGGAATTATTCAGTGGAGAATATAAAATGACTGACACCACTCTGAGATGGACAAATTGGATGTTGGATATTGTTGTTCGATTAGAAATTATTCGGGCGGAATCACTGCTGCCTGAAATTTTCCTAATCATTTTGGAAAAAGCTAACTACGGACGTGTAACGTCCAACCAATTATCGGTACCAAGAAGGGAGGCAGTACCTTACACCATAAATTGAACTGGTCAACGGCTACAAAAAGAAACCCACACATCCACAGATGATAATCAGAAATACGATTATAAGAATCAACCATATCGGGAACTTTTTCTTGGTTTTGGTTTGTGAAACTGATTTCTGCACCGGGGGAGTTTGCGCCTGACCAGGAAAAATATCCACAGGAGTATTGGATGGAGCAGGGGGATTTGCAGCTGGTGCTGGAGCGGGAGAAGGTTTGCGCATAGGTGCTACTGTCATTGGGGATTGGATGGATGAAACCACAGTCGCATTTGGGTCAAATAGGGGCTCGTACATTAATACAATATTTTCCCCGAGCGTTACTGCATCGCCTGGTTTTAGCAGTTGTGCGTTCGTAATTCTTTGACCATTTATAAATGTTCCATTGGTAGAGCCTAGGTCTTGGATCAAATATCCCGAAGTCTCTGCAAGGTCAATTTGGCATGTTTACGGGAAACTTCCGCATCATTGATAGCAACACTGTTGCTTGCGTCACGTCCAATAATTATTTCTGCCGCATCGAGCGGGTATATCGTTCCGATACTTGGTCCGGACCGCATAACGAACTGGAACTGAGCAGCCATGTTTCCTCCAAAATGAATTCAATGAATACAATTGATCGACACTTGCTACTAGTGTACAGATTTTGGTTGAAATTGTCAATTCTTATACCCAACTAAATCCACTCTTCGGTTTCAATACATTTTGCCTTTGTATGTGGAACATTGTTTTTTCCTTTTTTTGTTCCGTGCGATTATTTCTTGCGCACCGACAGGAAAAATGTATAATGGAGTGGGATATCCATTATGAATAATGTGAGCTGTCGGGAAGGAAGTGTATGAAGTCCCACACTGGGGTATTACGAGATGCTCGTCTGCGATTGGAAAATCAGCAAATTCCGATTGATGCACAAGAACGATTATTGGAACTGCTGAATTTATTACTGACGGTCATGGATGAAAAAAACCTTCAGGATGGAAACATTACCCGGAAGCTTGTGGATGTGCTTGCAGAACAGGGGAATCTCCTTTTGCTGATTCAACGCCAGGCCGCAGAACTTGATGCCTTGAAACGGATAACACGGAATCTGACCTCCAGCTTGGACCTCCAGGCAGTCTTGGATGGTGTAGTCATCGAAGCTATGCAACTTGTGAAAGACGCTCAAGATGCCCACATATATCTTTTCCAGGAAGATAAATTGATTTTTGGAGCTTCCATAAAAAACGATGGTGAGGAAATTGTGCATTTTTCTGAACCTCGCCCAAATGGATTGACCGGAACAGTGGCTCACGAGAAAAAAATAGTTATTATCGAAGATATCACCAAAAATCCAATTTATAAGGGCATGCCAAAAACCTGGTGCGGTTCGGTGATTGGGTTACCGTTGATGCATGACACCCATGTCATCGGGGTAATGAACCTTGCTCGAACCAGCATAGGGGAATTCACCCAGTCTGAGATACGCCTGCTGACTCTTTTAGCTGACCAGGCTGCTATTGCCATCATTAATGCTGGTTTGCATGCTTCGGTCAGCCATCAGGCACGCAGTGATGCTTTAACCGAACTTCCAAACCGTCGTGCTCTGGATGAACGACTGGATAAAGCAATTGCACAGTCTATCTCTTCAGGGAACCCATTTAGTGCGGTAATGATGGATCTGGATGGTTTTAAGGTAATAAACGATACCTATGGTCACAAGGTTGGAGACGAAGTATTGCAGCAGGTTGCCAATACTATGGAAATGTCATTGCGCTCCACCGACTTTCTAGCTCGTTATGGTGGGGATGAATGGACCCTGGTTCTACCAGAGACTAATCTGACTCAGGCGCAGGTGGTAATCCAGAAAATCCAAAACGGGTTACGCAATAATCATATTAATTTACCCGATGGCAAGACAATCAATATCGGTGTTTCCGGAGGAGTGGCTCTATATCCTTTACATGCGGATTCAGCTCCAGGGTTGATCCGCGCGGCTGATGAAGCACTTTTCCGTGCTAAAAAGAACAGTCGGGGGCAATTTCTTGTGGCTCATAACGGCGACTCTTGACCTGACTATTGTTGAAGTTGCGATGTAGCCAACCTCATGATTTACTCCATGTGGACTTAATTTGAACATCCTAACGACGCAACATTGGCTCTTTTGCTGAAATGTTCAATATATTGGGAGATTCGCATTGTCCCGAAAAGTAAAACTTATCTTTAACTCAACCGCAGATATGGGTCAGGCTTGGCAAATTGCTAATCAACTGCGTCCGATTATTGCAGATTATGGCAATGCTGATTGGAGCGGTACTGTTTATCCCACGCATGCAGTTGAACTAGCTTGCCAGGCTGGAGAACAAGGTTATGATATGGTTATTGCAATTGGAGGCGATGGGACGGTCCATGAAGTAATTAATGGCTTGATGTTAGTTCCTGAACAGAAACGTCCGATTTCTGGGAATCGTACCTGTTGGCTCCGGCAATGATTTTGCCCATTCGATTGGTATCCCAGAAAAACCAGATGTTGCTTTGGTGTATGCTTTAGGTGGTGAACCGGGACAAGTTGATTTAGGTTTTTTTTCTGATGATAACGGTCGAAAAGAATACTTTGATAATACACTCGGCATCGGATTCGATGCTGTAGTTACAATTCGTTCTCACAAACTTCCTTTGGTACGCGGCTTTCTAATGTATCTGACTGCGGTCATACAAACTATAATCCTGAACTTTAACCCGATGCAACTCCATATTGAAACCGACACGGAAACTTGGGATCTGCCCACCCTTATGCTAACGTTGTGCAATGGATCAAGAGAAGGTGGTGGCTTCCTTGTGGCTCCGGATGCTCACAATGACGATGGGTTGCTAGAATATGCAACCATTCGGAAGGTTAGTCGCCTAATGATGTTCCGCTTGGTGCCAGAAGTGATGAAAGGTACCCATGGACGATTTAAGCAGGTACGCGTGGGAAATTTTCGCAAGATGACCGTATCCTCTGACCGCGCCCTTTACATCCATGCCGATGGGGAGATTTACACTGGGTTTAACACTGATACCAGGAATTTGTCCGTTGAGGTGATTCCAGATGCACTTAGGGTTGTTCGGGGGTAGAAATAAATCGGTCAAAACTGGAAAGGAGTACAATTAATGGGTACCCGTTTCAGGGATAAAATAATTTCATATGCCAAGCCTTTTCCAGAGTTTGCAAAATCGCGACATTGGTTTTCTACGAATTATCGCGCAGCTGTGGGGGATAGAATTAATCACGTCTGACGCTGAAAAAACATTAAATGACCTTGCCAAGGCTCTGGTCGACCTATCGCTATTTACCGATATTGTAACCTCCCTTACCAGCGACTCCCGTTCCGCCCTCGGAGCATTGGCAAAAGCTGATGGTAAACTCCCATGGGTCCAATTTTCTCGAATGTTTGGTGAAATTCGCCCCGCAGGGTCTGCCCGGCGTGATAGGGAACAAATTTACCTTCACCCAGCGTCGATTTCGGAGGTGCTATTCTTTCGGGGTTTGTTGGCAAGAGCTTTTTTTGAATTACCTACAGGAGTTCAGGAATTTGCTTACATTCCTGAAGATTTCCTTCCGTTGATACATCAAGTTGGTTTACCAATGTCACCTTTCGGAGGTTCCCCCACAGATTTCGGAAACAACATGAATATCCATGGGAACTCGACAGAAGCGGGAACATTGTCTGGACCTATAGGACGTATTGCCTCTCAAAAAGAACGCGAAAAAATCATTTTGGCATCCGACCGCATCCTCGATGACGCAACCACCCTTCTTGCTGCACTTCGCATGGGATATTCATTTCCAAATACAGGTATTCCGGTTACTACGGTATTAAAATTCCTCCTTGCAGCCCAAATACTTTCCTCCTCCATGAATGATGATGGGAGCGAAAGATTTATTCCTCAAATTGAACCGGTCAGACATTTTTTAAAAGCCTCCAGGGAGGATGCTCTGGGAATTCTGGTTAAAGCCTGGGAAGAAAGTGAATCCTTTAATGAGTTGCGGCAAGTCCCCGGTCTGATTTGTGAAGGTTCGTGGAGCAACAAGCCGGTTAGTACTCGTAAATTCCTGCTTTCCATAATTGAGATGGTACCCAAAAACAATTGGTGGAATCTTCCATCCTTTATCTTGGCGATAAAGGAAAATTACCCTGATTTTCAACGACCAGCTGGAGACTACGATTCTTGGTTCATCAAGCGCCAATCCGATGGAACTTACTTGCGGGGATTTCCTTCTTGGGATAGTGTTGATGGGGCGTTAATTCGGTATTTTATTTCTGGTCCGCTATTCTGGTTGGGACAAGTGGAATTGGCAACTCGAACCGGAAGCAATTCTATCAGCGCCTTCCGGATCGGACAGTATAAACCTCATAAGCAAGATGAAGGAATTACCAAACTCAATGTTTCTTCACAAGGGAAAATCCATGTCCCGAGGTTATTGCCACGTCCTGTCAGATACCAGATTTCCCGTTTCTGTGAATGGGAAAATGAAAAGGGGGATGAGTATATCTATCAAGTCACAACCGGCTCTTTAAATTTGGCCAAAGAGCAAGGGCTTAAAGTAAATCAATTACTAAGCTTGCTGGCAAAGAACTCGGCTGCACAGGTTCCACCTGCATTTATTAAAGCTGTAAAACGTTGGGACCAGAATGGGACTGAGGCTCGGCTGGAAGTTCAAACAATTCTCAAGGTCGGTCGCCCTGAAGTTTTGGACCAACTAAAAAAATCGAAGGCCGGTCGTTTTTTGGGTGAGACTCTTGGTCCGGTGACTGTGGTGGTAAAAAAGGGGGCACAGTCAAAAGTAATAGCTGCTTTAGCTGAGTTAGGGCTGCTGGGGGAGGTTGTTCAATGAATGCGAAGGTAATTATGAAAGGACAGGTTTAGCGATATGAATGGAAATCAAGAGGTACGGTATACTGATATTCTTCTGTGATCTACCGCGTTCACTCACGATCAACACAATTCAATGACGATCAGGATTTCATGAAACCGGTAAAATTATTTGGAAACGAACAACACAAAAATGCATTAGGAGCTTGTTCAGCGCTCATCCTTGATAATGTTTCAATTGTCTACATTAAATAGTTTATAGATGGATTCTTCATCATATCTGGACTTTTCAAAAAAATCACTTCTGACTGAGAAATATGGTTGTCAAATTAAATTCCAAATATATATAAGGAGATTTGATGTCCACAAAAACTGACTGGATATTGCATGAAATCGAAAATCTAAAATCGCAAGGCCTTTACAACCGCATCCGTATTATTGATTCCCCACAGGGAGCATGGTTGAAAGTGGACGGTAAAAATGTTCTCAACTTTTGTTCAAACAACTACTTGGGTCTGGCTAATCACCCGAAATTGATTGCCGCAGCAAAGAAAGCCTTGGACGAATTGGGCATTGGACCCGCGGCCGTCCGCACAATTGCCGGCACCATGACCCTTCATATCGAACTGGAAAAACGCTTGGCTGCATTTAAGGGTGTGGAAGCAGCTGTAACATTTCAAAGTGGATTCACAGCCAATTTGGCAACCATCCCGGCGCTGGTGGGAAAAGATGATGTAATTTTTTCGGATCGTTTAAATCACGCGAGCATCATTGATGGCTGCCGCCTCTCTGGCGGAAAAATCATCCCTTATGATCATTGCGATGTTGTTTCATTGGAAACGGTCATTAAGGAGAACCATTCTCAATTCAAGCGCGGTTTGATCATCACTGACGGTGTTTTCAGCATGGATGGAGATATGGCTCCATTGGATAAGATCTATGAAGTGGCAAAAAAGTACGACATTATGCTGATGGTGGATGACGCGCATGGAGAAGGGGTTCTTGGCAAAGGTGGGCGTGGGATTGTGGATCACTTCGGTTTGCACGGGAAAGTGGATGTGGAGATTGGGACTATGTCAAAAGCTTTCGGAGTCGTAGGCGGAGTTGTGGCAGGATCTCCCGTTATCATGGAATGGCTGCGTCTTCGTGGTCGCCCTTTCTTATTTTCATCGGCGGTAACCGTTCCCGATGCAGCAGCATGCATTGCGGCCATCGATATTCTTAAATCATCGACTGAATTGATTGACCGGCTGTGGGACAATACCAAATATTTCAAAGCACAAATGAAGAAATTGGGATTCGATACCGGTCTCAGTACTACCCCGATCACGCCAATAATGCTTGGAGAAGCTCCCCTGGCTCAGGAGTTCAGTCGAAATCTGTTTGATATGGGAGTATTCGCAATGGCTCTTGGTTACCCTACTGTGCCCCAAGGAAAAGCAAGGATTCGGGTGATGATTTCTGCTGCTCATGATAGGGGTGACTTGGATAAGGGTTTGGAGACGTTCGCGATTGTAGGGAAAAAGTTGGGAGTTATTTAAATAACCTGGAAGAAGAAAATATCTAATGGGCAGTTCAGTGAGTGAACTGCCCGTTTTTTATATTTGAGCTCTTAAGAATATTTCTGCCCAGGCACGAGAGGTTTCTCCTCCTGTACCATCTTCTTTAGTATCCCACCACGCTGAGAGCAAGCTGTGGCACAACCCCCAATTTAACAATTTCCTGCGTTCGAAACCCAGCTGTTCTGAGAGGATGGCAATTCGTCGTTGAGTTCTCCTCAAGGCTTCTTTCTCATCCGGAATATTTCCCCATGGATTTAGTAGAAATGGTCCTGCATCGTACTCCGGTGGTCCAACAACACCCTTTGGATCGATTACCAGCCACCCACGCTCAGATAAGAGGATATTGAAATGATGAAAATCTCCATGCAGGAGAACGCTGGAACCCTGATCACCAAACAATTCGGGTAACATTCCTTCTACAACTGATACCGTCTTTTCAGGGAAGGGACCAGTGCCTCCACCAAAGAGCGATCTTAGTTTATTTAACTCGTCAAACCAGTCATGCAAACTGATAAATCCATCACCAACTGACTGAGGTATCTGAATTCTTTGCATTACCTTCGCTGCGATTTCGGTGGCTTGGTCATCGTCCTCAACTTTAGAAAGCATTTTTCCTGGTAGCAAGCGCTCAAGAAGCAGGATCCCCTGGCTGATATCTGCTTTTAGCAATCGGCATGCACCATCTCCTCTGTAAATATTTAACGCGCTTATCTCACTTGTCAGTTCTCGGTTGGGAACGCCAATTTTGAGAACAGCAGGAGTGCCATCCACCCTGGTAACTGCACAAACATAATTATATGAAAGGCGGAATGGTTCTCCCAAAGTCAAATTCCAGCGATGGGAGGTATCCAGAAGGAGATTTTCCAAATCAGCTAGATAATTGCGACCTAAAATGCCAAAGGAATTAACGACATTATTTACGAAATCTGGAGGCAGGATCATAAATATCGTAGATACGATTCGGGGTTAAGGAGAAAATCACGCATCAAACGAACTTGTTCAAGTTCATTGTAGTTTGCGTGGTGAATTTTACCGCCATTAAAATCTAAAATGGTGGCACCCGGAAAAGCCATCAGGATGGGCGAATGAGTGGCAATAATGAATTGCCCATTTTGTGAAACCATGTCTTTGATCGCGGTGATCAATGCCAGCTGGCGCAATGGTGAAAGCGGTGCCTCAGGTTCGTCAAGCATGTACAAGCCACCAGGCACAAAACGTGACTGGAACAAAGTCATGAAACTTTCACCGTGCGACCTGGCATCCAATCCCTCGCCATAGCGTTCGCGAATATCCGCTAATCCGCTGGCGGTGCTCATTTTTGCAAGCTCACGAGCAAAATCACTTCGACCTTTAAATGCCTCATCGATTTCTTGGAGGTCCAATTCCATCTCAGAGCGCATTTTGTTGATTTGCTTGGCATAACCGAAGAAATCTTCCGCACGCAAGAAAAACCCACGATGAGTGCGCTTTGTCCAAAATAATCTACAATACTTTGATAATTCGCGAGCATGAGAGAGACTAAAATCGCTCCGAGTATCTTCACTCCCCACAACGATCAACTCTGCCGCACATGCAACACCTTCTAATAGTGTTGACTTTCCTGTGCCGTTTTCTCCCACCAATAGCGTGACGGGATTCTCGAATCGCAATTCTTCCAGCGATTGAAATATGGGTAAGTTAAATGGGAATGTACCTTTATCAGGCAGTTTCTGAAATTGAATAGACTTTAAATGGATCATGGCAAGTGATATTCATCCCTGAAGGGAAATTTAGCGCTTTTTCTTCTTGTATTTCTGCCAATGAATCCGTGTTTCGTCATATTGTGTTCGGGATTCCTTTGCTTCTCCGGGGTAACCGACAAAGAGAAGTCCAAGAGGCGTGATGTGTTTTGGCAGACCTGCAATCTCCCGAACAACCCGGACAAACTCTGCCACCGGGTGGACTCCCACCCAAACAGTTCCTAAACCCAATCCTGTGGCTGCTATTAGGATGTTTTCACTAGCAAGGCTGCAGTCTTGAACCCAGAAGAGCCGTGCAGCTGGGTTTAAAGATAATGATGGGTTGCCGCACACGAGAATGGCTGCCGGGGCATTCCTATTTCCGAATAACAACTGGTTTCGCAATTGGGCTAGTATTTCCGGGTCAGTGATGACAACAAATTCCCATGGTTTACAGTTCATCGCTGTTGGCGCAGCCATGGCGGCCTTGAGTAACAGCTCTAGTATTTCGGGCCCGACAGGTTGATTTGTATATTTTCGAATGGACCTGCGGCGGAAAATCGAATCTAGAGTAGCATTCACGATTTCATCCATCATATCAATAGAGTAGAAATCTCAATATTTTCCAAAATGATAGAACAAAAATGGCGAAGAACTAGCCGGGGAATATCTTATCGAAGACTTCAGGACAATACTTTTTAACCATAGCAGAAGAAAGGCCGTTTTCCTTGCAGATGGCAGCATAAAAGTCCGCTGATGGACGTTTGACTCGCTCCCGGGTCTCCAGGTCAAGTTCCCACAAACCAAACCGCTGAGACCATCCGCGCTCCCACTCAAAATTGTCCACCAAAGACCAATGGAAATAGCCCTTGACTGGCCAATTGAAATTGACTGCTCGCCACATTGCATGAACGTGTTGTGCGAGATATCTCGGCCGGATGCGATCTGCCTTGTCTTCTATGCCGTTTTCTGTGACCAGGATGGGTAGGTTTGGAAAAGTCTTATTGACCCATTTAATCGCCCAGGCGAATCCCTCAGGATTGTTAATGTTCATTCCTGCGTCTGCCAGGTCTGATCCTGCGGGGAAAAAAGATCGTGAGAACAACTCGGATCGTTTGCGCAGGTCAAAAGCTACTGTATCCACCGAATAATAATTCAATCCAAAATAGTCCTGTGTCCCTTTAGCTTCCGGAACTGGAATTGATCCCAATGGTGATCTAAGTATTCCTGAGGAAATTGCCGATGGAAATGCGAGGTTTATGCCCTCGAATTTTATGTTCCTCATTAACCGGTCAAGTGGTGACCACCAGTGAGCGGGTACCTGTGGGCGGAAATGGAGAGCGTAGCCCACTCGCGCTTCCGGCTGAAGCTCGTGGATGGCACGATAAGCGGCAGCATGGGCGCGTGCCATGTTGGCTTGTACTTCAATGCTCAGTTTCAAGTCCGATTTGCCAGGTGGAAAATTCCCGCGCAGGTACCCTTCGAGAGCATAAACATTAGGTTCATTGATGGTACACCATAGAGAGCAATACTCCTGCAGCGCAGCAACCACTTTACGCGTGAACTTTTCAAATAAGGAAACTACCGCAAATGTCTCCCAGCCTCCGAACTCAGCCATCCAAAGAGGGTCGGTAAAGTGATGCAAGGTGATCATAGGCAAGATATTCCGTTCCCGAAGGCCTTTTAATATAGTGCGATATTGCACTAAGGCTTCCTCATTCCAACGAGTCGGGTCTGGTTGGATACGGCTCCATTCCACTGATAATCGATGTGCATTTTGCCCCGTTTCTGCAGCCCGGTCGAAATCTTCCTTCCATCGCCCTCCCCACCAATCGGTTGCCAACCCTGATTTATGGACGGTGTGTCCTTGTTGTTCCCACTGGTACCAGTTATTATTTGTGTTACCACCTTCCACTTGGTGAGAAGCGGTGGCAGTACCCCACAGGAAACCTTTTGGGAAATGAAATGCTGCGGATATCAAGAGGTCTTCTCCAATTTCGAGATTAATCGCCAAAAGTGCAACTACGAATTGTGGCGTGCAATGTATGCCAGATACAAGGTGATTGACCCAGCTACAGCGGCATTCAAGGATTCAATTTGTCCCTCCATTGGAAGCCTCAGTAAAAAATCACAAGACTGCCGAACTAATGGGCGAATGCCTTCCCCTTCACTGCCCACCACTATAGCTAAGGCGCCATTAAGCAAAATATCAGAGGGTTTTTTGGACTCGGAACTTTCATCCAATCCAACCACCCAGGCACCCGCTTTTTTTATCTCCCCGATGGCTTGCGCCAGGTTTGCTTGTGCCACCAGCATATGTTCACATGCTCCGGCTGATGAGGAGACAACTGCTGGGGTAATTTCCGCAGCGCGATGGGGTGGAATAAGCACACCGTGCACTCCCACAGCTTCCGCAGTGCGGATAATTGTCCCCAAGTTTTGGGGGTTTTGCAGCGTATCAAGGATCAGCACGAATAGGGGCTCCCCCCGAGCCTTGCCATTATCGATAATGTCTTCCAGTGCTACATACGGATAGGCACTTGCTTCCAACGCTACACCTTGATGGCTATCGCTGAGTTTGTCAAGCCGATCGCGCCCTACACGTTCTAATGGAATTTTCCGCTTGAAGGATAGATCAAGAATCTCTGTCAATCGGCCTTTATCTTGCACACCATCAGCAATTTGCAAGCGAAATACATCCCTTCGTCTGGCGCGAAGTGTTTCAAAAACCGGGTTACGTCCATATATGAATTCTTTCATAAGAGTATTGTATATCAAAATAAAGATACTATTCGTTTCCTGGATCGATACATACGATATCGCGTTGCTCCCAAAGCCATAAGCTGTATATTGATTTCCTGGCAATATTCTTGGCTTACAGCAGATAAATACTCGAGGTTTCTAAAATGTATGAGGGGATCAATTTTGCATCTAGAGTATATATAAATCCTGGGCAGGCTGTTACCACCGAAAATGAGGGCATAAAAAACCTTTAATGGGACTGATTTAGTTATGCATGGTGAAAATCCCTGCACACCTGGAGACCTGGATGTATTCTGCCTTGAACTTGAAATTAGCCAAAGCAGGGATTGCCTCATCCACCTGCCAGTAATATTCATCCTCCCATTCGCCTCCTACTTCAAACTTCACCTTTTCTCGGGATGCAGCATTTGGGAACGCGATATCGCCAATAATCAATCTCCCGCCTGGAGCGAGTGTTGGGATCAACCTGCTAAGGATATGGAGCTTTTGATCTAATTTAAAGTGGTGGAAAACATAGGCTGAAACGATTCGGTCGAAGCAACGATCAAGGTCTATTGGCAACTCCTGAACCAGATTGTGCAGAACATAATGAGCATTAGGGAGTTTTTGACGAGCTATATCCAGCATTTTTCTTGAGAAATCCGTGCACCACAAGTCGCAGCCAAGAGCTGCAAATCGGACAGCTAAATTAGCAGTACCCGTCCCCAGGTCTAAAACGGACATACCGGATTTAATATCCGCCAGGTGCACCATCAAATCCAGAAGGATTTTGTACCTCCAAAAAGGGAATTGATCGACCGATATTGAAGCATCATAGGTATCGGCCCATTTGTCAAATTCCAAGGAGGAAAAGCCGTCAAGAGGATGCATGTTTTTATCTATGCCAAAATTAAACAGATCATGCCCCAAAAGGTTTCCATTATAGAATTGCGCATAGCTATACATTTGATTTGTGAATTTTCTGGGTTCTCTTGAATTATTTATTTCGTCCAATCGCCAAAATTGGAAGGATTTTCATATTTGGAACCATTGCGTAGCTGAAACATTATTTGTTATCCAGGACCGGAATATTAATAAGCATCCGCGGGTTGAGAATGCGCTCGAGAGCAAATCCAAGCATGGCAAACGCGAGGCTTGTTAACAATAGCAGGAAAATTGGTTCCAAAACCCAAAATGGCGATCCATAAAGTGCTCCCCGCGCAAGCCCATCGTAAATGATCCTCCCCCAGGTTGGATAGACTGATTGTATATTAAAAAATCCTAGAGTCGCTTCCCAAAAAATAAAACTTGGGACCTGTGTAACTAATTGTGGGATTAAAACCGGCAGGATGCGAGGTAAAAGATAATGAGTTATGATTCTACGATTGCTCGCTCCATAAGCAAGAGCACTTTCAATATATGGAGCTTCCTTTGCCTGGAGTAGCGCGGAGCGTATTATTTTGAGCGGTGACCCGAAAGCGTTGATAATCACCACGATTCCCAATATGATCCAAATGTTCCAATTAAACAGCACATTTACCAGGACAGCGATTGCCAGGCCAGGCAAGACCATGTTGATTTCGGAAATTCTTTGGATCAAAGTATCAACCCAACCCCCATACCATACCCCAATGGCCGGCAATAACATGGCCACCAATGTTGTGATGAGCGTCCCCAGCAAGCCAATGAACAAGGCAAATGGCATTCCCCAGAACAAAGGCACCAGCAGATCCCGCCGCGCGTAATCAGTCCCAACCGGTCCATATACCTGTCCAAGGAGAACAAGTTGCGCCTGCAGATCGCTGTCCTCCTCAAAAAGCTGGCTGGTGATCGTCAGTTGGTATGTTCCGCGCTCTGGAGTGAGCTGGGTCGCGCCTGGTTCGGCAAACAGCAAGTTTAAAGCCGGTTTGGTATATTGTGCAGTCATATCGAACCAATTCCTCCAGGCTGGATTCTGATTGATAAGTTGAGGAATTGGAATGCCTGATTGAAAATCATAACTAGAGTCTCGCTTTGCGGTGGTTCGTTTGAGATTGATAATTCTGCCGTCCGGGGACCTCCATTCCAGTGAAACAAATGGAGGCTGCTGGTCATATTTGGGGTTGAAATAAAGGAAGATCTCGCTGGGGGTTTCCTTATAGGAGTAATCAAATGTGAATGTAATAGTTTTTTCAGCCCACCCATTATCCAGCCTTCTTACAGATACATTGGTTTCCTTACTATTCTGATCCATGATGAGAGTAGAAAGCCACGGGGGATTAGTGAACAGATTCACCCATTGGGGCATTGCAGTTTGCGGGAGATAACTTCGACCTAATAACCGCTTTTGTTCATAATCCTTTCCAACTTGCTCATAAGGTAATGCAGTGACTACATATATCGATCCTACAAGTAATATGGAAATGACTGTCAGTCCAAAAATGGCCGAGGGGTACATACGAAGTTCCCGGAAAAAGAATCTGCCTTTATCTCTTAGATCACAAATTGCTAATTTAATATTTCCTGCCAATTGAGCCCATGAGACGCTCCGTCTCTTTGGATAGCTTGGTAATTTGGTTAAGTCTTCAAGTTCATTTTCATTCTTTCTGGACTTCACCCAAAACAAACTCCTCGTTCTCTTTGATTTAACACGAACACCTGCATCCATTTCATTTTTTGCAGAATCAAGACGAATTCGTGGGTCAACAATTAAGTAAACAACATCAAGTAAGAAAGCTACTAGTCCAAGCAGGTAAGCAAAGATAACTACGATACCCACTGCAACCATTAACTCGCCTGGCTCCATACTCTCCCCCCAGAAATTAGGCAGGGCTTCCTTGATATACAGCCAGCCCAATCCTGGCCACCGGAAGATCACCTCCAACGCCATGGTTAATTGCCAGAAACCTATCAGGGTGGTTGCAAAACTCGTAATAAAATACGGCAATGCTGGCTTCAGGATATATTGCCTTTCGAGAATATTGGGTGGAAGACCCTTGGCTTTACCGAGGTCGACAAAATCTTCCTCTGAGTAGATGATAAAAAAGGTCCGCCAGGCATAAACAACTTGGAAAAGGAGGCTGAGGATGATTGCCAACACTGGCAAGATCATGTGTTTGGCAATGGATAATAAGTACTCCAATTGGTTTCCGGGTTTTGGGATATCGTACATACCGCTAAAAGGGAGCAACCGTAATTGAAATGCAAAAATGGAAATGAGTAGAATGCCAAACACCCAGCTCGGAACAGACGAGATCGGTGCGAGTATTGAGAATAACCTATCCGATCGATTCCCGTAATTTCTCGCCAAATAAAGAGAAAGGGGGGTGCCGATTAAAAAAACCAGGAGATACGCAGTGGTTACCAATAATAATGTATTGGGAAGATATAACATTATGATGTCGCTCACGTTGGCGGTTGCCCTGCTAATGCTGAAAAACGAAGTTGACTGCCTCTGCCCCAATGGCCCCCAGTTAAAAGTAAGTGCTTTAATTGTCCAGAGTAAATTCCGCGGAAGGTACGGGAGGTTTAATCCCATTTCATTGCTCAGTTTTTCAGTCAGGGTCTTGACCTGGTCTGGATCGGGAGACTCGTAGAAATTTCCTTGGAGACTATTTTGGACAATAAGTTTGATTTGCGCTTTTATACTGGTTTCAAAGGGGGATTCGGGTGGCCCTAGTCCGCGCCGGGATGGTTGGCTCGCAAGCAGCACAGTAATAAAAACCCCGATAAAAATGGTCGCCGAAATAGTCAAAAACTTGCTGGCCAAATATTGTAATACTCTCATTATAGGTCGGGGACGTCGAGCTGCTTGTGGTGCGACAATAGGCTCGGATTCCTTTTCGACCTTTTCCTGGCTCATTGGTTCTTGTCGGGGACTTGGTCGAGTGTCTTCTTCATCTTGCTCGGTTTCTTTCAGGAGACGCGCTGCCGCCCATTCCATTCCCTTGCGGGCGCGTACGCTTTCTGAATTGATCCGGAGTGCTTGTTCGAGATATGCCTGGCTCGCTCGTGGGCTGCTGAAAGCAGCCAAAATAAGCCAGGCTTCTTCCAGGTCAGGGCACAGCGAAACCGCCGTCCTGGCCCACCTGCGGGCGGCCCGAGAGTCACCCTTTTGTAAAGCCTGGCGGGCTTTTTAAATCGCTTGCTGTGCACCTTCAGGATCATTTCTCATACTGTCGTCTGGTTGGTTTGGTCCTGGAAATATAATACTCATCCATCGCTAAATTGCTTGCGACAAAAAAAGAAGGAGGGGTAACATTCAACTCCGTCTAGGTTTGGATGGGCTACTAAGAAGTGTTTCGGTGGGAAGGGAATACGTCGTTGGTTTTACCAGTGCCAGGCGGTGCCGTCTTTGCTATCTTCGATGGCCACGCCGAGTTCTTTCAACCGGTCACGGATAAGGTCGGACATGACCCAGTTTTTCTGCTTGCGCATTTCGGCGCGAACTTCGACTAGCAGAGCGATGAATTTATCGGCATTGCTATCCGAGGATATTTTCTCATCTAATCGAAGACCAAGCACTCCCGTCAATTTGATTAACGTATTTTGGGCTGGTTTGAGATCTGGGTCAGACGCGCCTGAGTCTCGAGCTGAGTTTATGGTTCGAACCAGCTCAAAAAGTGCCGCCAGCCCTCCAGAAGAATTGAAATCGTCATCCATCGCTTCTATGAATATTTGTTGGGCAGTCTCAACTTGCTTGCCTATTGTCGCACGTATCTCTGAAGAAGCTCCGGGGGCACCTACAGGTGCCGGTTTTAAGGCGGACCGCAGCCGGTCCAGGCCACGTTCTGCAGCATCAACTATGTCATCCGAATAAGAAAGCGGTGCACGGTAAGAGCCATTAAGGATCATCATCCGAAGCGCATCAGGCTCATGCTTGGAAAGGAATTCATCTATTGTTACCAGATTGCCGATCGACTTGGACATCTTCTCCCCCTGCAATTGCAGCATACCATTGTGCATCCAGTATCGAGCAAACGGTTTTCCAGTAAAGCTTTCGGTTTGGGCAATCTCATTTTCATGGTGTGGAAAGACCAGGTCATTTCCTCCCCCGTGGATATCGATTTGCTCGCCAAGATGGCTTAGATTCATTGCGGAGCACTCTATGTGCCACCCTGGGCGACCTTTTCCCCATGGACTCTCCCAGGATGGCTCACCCGCTTTAGATGCCTTCCACAGCGCGAAATCCATTGGGTGTTCCTTTTCATCACCAATTTCGATGCGTGCACCGGCTTGCATGTCTTCAATTCTACGTCCTGATAGTTTGCCATAACTTGGATCTTTTGTGACCCGAAAGTATACATCGCCGTTCTTGGCAGAATACGCAAAACCTTTTTCGATAAGTCCTTCAATCATGCGGATGATCTGTGGCATTTCTTTGGTAGCCCGCGGATTCACTGTAGCAGGCAGGATATTTAGTGTTTCAATCTGTCGGCGGAATTCCAGGATGTATTTTTCAGCAAGTTCTGATGCATCTACACCAAGAGAGTTGGCTCTGTTGATGATTTTGTCATCAACATCAGTGTAGTTGATCACCAATCGGACATCATAGCCGCGGTAGATAAGATAGCGGCGGACGATGTCAAAAACCAGTGCAAACATGGCGTGACCAATGTGAGCGTCAGAATAGACGGTCACACCGCAGACGTACATTTTGACCACTTTCGGTTCTAGGGTGTGGAATTCTTCTTTCTTGCGTGCGAGAGTGTTGTAAACGCGCAACATGAATATCTCCTGGGAATATTCCTTCAGCTATTATATACTACCCAACCCCAGACTGGTTAAATGAGGTTATTTCCAAATATATCAAGTATAAAAAAAGCGCGGTCTGTACCGCGCTTCTTGGTGACGAATTTATGTCCTCTACTCTTTCCCTTCGGGACGGGCAAAGATCATCCTTCCAGCTGCTGTTTGAAGAACTTTTGTTACAGTAACAGTTATTTCCTTATTGAGGTACTTATTGCCATTCTCTACCACCACCATCGTGCCATCTTCCATATAGCCAACACCCTGGTTTACTTCCTTCCCTTCTTGGATAACATTAACAGACATTAATTCACCTGGCAAGACCACTGATTTGACGGCGTTTGCCAGTTCGTTGATGTTCAGGATTAGCACTCCCTGTAATTCAGCAATTCGGTTAAGGTTAAAATCATTTGTAAGGATGGGACACTTCATCTGCCTCGCCAGGATGACCAGCTTATCGTCCACCTCCCGAACCCCCTCCACGTCCACGTCACTTATCCGAACTACCACTGCAGATGCTTTCTGCAATTCTGCCAACACCTCCATCCCCCGTCTCCCGCGCTGCCGGCGTAAACTATCCGGAGAGTCTGCGATATATTGAAGTTCGTTCAGCACAAATCGTGGGATCAATAATGTTCCGGGGAGGAAACCGGTCTTGGCGATATCGGCGACTCGCCCATCGATAATTACACTTGTATCAAGCAAGATGGTTCGGTTGGAAGGAGCTCCCCCAATGCTAGAGCCTTCCTCTCGTCGCAAGGTTATCCCGCTCAGGATATTCGCGATATCAGCCTGACGAGAGGTGAAGACAGCAACACCGAAATAGGCGAATAATACCACCCCAACGATAGGTAGAATTTTCCCAAAAGGAGTGGGGAGCAGAGATAGCGGAAACGCAAGCAGTGCTGCTGTAAGCAGACCGATCGACAGTCCAATCAGGCCTGATAATAAAGTCTCGGCAGCCATTCGTCCCAGTGCAGCCCGCAATGCCCGGATGGGGCGAGTAGTAATATATGGTGTAAGGATCAATCCAAAAAGGGCGCCAACCAAAGTGAAGGTGATTGTATAGAATAGTTGTTGATCAGGGTTAAAAAGGGACAATCCGTTCCCCACATAAACCCCCACAATTGAAAAGACCGCCATACCAATGATGCGAATAATAAAATCAGTGCTCATAATAATAACTCCTCTCAAATAAATCAGCAAATAAATAATAAATTCAATGGATAATAGCACGCCTGACACGACCCGTCAATTGGTGGGAAAGTTGGAAACAGGTATAATCAATCTTATCTTTATTGGTAATAACGAGGTGGTATGGCCTTCGATCGTTTTGGACGTAAAATCCATTATCTCCGCATTAGTCTTACAGACCATTGCAACTTGCGCTGCGTCTACTGCATGCCGGAGGATATGACTTTCCGGCCGCCCGCAGATATGATGCAGGACGATGAAGTGTTAGTATTGGCGCGATTATTTGCCAATCTGGGCTTCGACAAGGTCCGGCTAACTGGTGGAGAACCCACTGTACGGGCTCATATTGTTGATATTGTGCAGGGGATCACCAACACACCCGGAATTAAGTCTATTTCCTTGACGACGAATGGTGTGCTGCTGTCGAAATTATCCAAACCTTTAGCAAGTGCGGGGCTGGGACGTGTGAACGTGAGCATCGACACCTTAAACCCTGCCAAGTTCAAACGCTTGACGCGCGGCGGTGATATAGAGGATGTATGGGAGGGTATATTGGCTGCTGAATCTGCGGGGTTGACCCCAGTCAAGCTTAACGCAGTGGTGGTGCGTGGCTTTAATGAAGAGGACGTCGTTGACTTGGCAAACCTAACCCGCGATCATCCATGGCAAATGCGTTTTATTGAGATGATGCCATTTGGCGGTTCCACAGATTTCCAGACCGGGCAGATGGTCTCATCTCTTGAGGTTTTGGCTCGCATAGAACAAGATCTGGGTCCGCTTTCGGCTGTTAACGGTGGCGAATTGGATGGTGAGGCGCGGATTTTCCGCATCCCAGGTGCTCAGGGAGACATCGGGTTCATATCTTCAGTTAGTGCACCATTCTGCGCTGATTGTTCCAGGGCTCGCCTTACTGCTGAAGGCATCCTGCGAATGTGTCTATTACGAGAGTATGAGATTGATTTGTTGACTCCTTTGCGAGCAGGTGCATCATTGGATGATCTCCGTAAGCTGGTTCATAAGGCTGTCTGGGAAAAACCATGGGGCCACAGGCTTGCTGATGGGGAAATCTCGCAAACCCGGGTAATGAGCGAGATTGGTGGGTAGAAATCCAACTGGGAAAGTTCCCACTATCCCGGAAATATTAGTTCTAGTCGAGGAATAAATGAGCTGGGAAAATAAGTTACTCCGTATCGTTCGGGTAGTCAATGCCCATGAGATTGGGACCTTCGGTCGACTCTTGAGTGCTATTACCGCAGTGGGGGGGAATGTTGGAAATATTGAATTGCTGAACGAGAGTACAAACCAGGTTGTTCGCGAAATTACCATCTTTGCAGACGATGAAAATCAGTTGGAATTGATACTGGAAGCCATCCGCAAAAACCGTGGAACAAAACTGCTGGATGTACGAGATGAGGTATTGGCTTTGCATTTTAAGGGAAAGATCGCTGTTCGTTCCCGATATCCGATCGATTCCATTGCCACGTTACAAAAGGTCTATACGCCTGGTGTGGCAGAGGTTTGTATAAAGATCGCCAAAGATCCGAAACTTGCCCATACATATACGTCTATCAGTCACCTGGTGGCAATCGTTACCGACGGCACAGCAGTGCTGGGTCTTGGGGATATTGGACCTTTGGCTGGAATGCCTGTTATGGAAGGCAAAGCCATGCTGATGGAGACTCTGGTGGGTCTTTCAGGGGTTCCTATCCTGCTGAATACAAAGGATCCTGATGATATCATCAAGATCATTACAGCCATTGCTCCTACCTTCGCTGCTATTCAATTGGAAGATATCTCCGCCCCGCGTTGCTTCAGGATTGAAGACGAACTCCAAAGGCGCCTGGATATTCCGGTCATGCACGATGACCAGCACGGGACAGCGGTGGTAGCCACAGCAGTGCTGACCGTTGCGTGCCGCAAGCTCAAAAGAGATCTTGGCAAGGCTGTTATTGGGCAAATTGGTCTCGGGGCAGCTGGGAATGCCATAGCCAAAATCCTTATGACCATTACTGGCAATCCGGTTTGGGGAACAGATTTGAATGAAGAAGCGGTGCTTCGTCACGTAGCCAATGGTGGCAAACGCTCCGACCTAAAAGAAATAATGGCAAACTGTGAGATTGTTGTCTCAACTACCGGTGCACAAGGGTTGATCAAGCCGGCAATGGTACGTAAGGGACAGGTTATATTAGCGCTTTCCAACCCACATCCAGAGATTGAACCCGAAGTCGCTCTCAAACATGGTGCTGCCTTTGCTGCGGATGGGAAATTGGTCAATAACGTGCTTGGTTTTCCAGGAATCTTCGAGGAGCAGTGGATACTTGGTCACCGCGCATATCAGACGAAATGCTATTGGCTGCTGCGGAAGCGATTGCCAACCACACTACGGCTGATCAGTTGGCTCCCAACCCCCTCGATCGAAAACTACATCAGGCGGTAGCTCATGCGGTGGCATTGAAAGCCATTGAGCAGGGTCTGGCGCGAGCAGATTACGTACCATACATTCATGAATAACAGATAAACTTGGAAAAAACTCCCGCAGGTTTATCCTGCGGGAGTTTTTTTATCCTACTTATGTTCTGCTACCAGCTCTTTTAGCAGAGTCCCCAGTCGGGTTACCCCTTCCCGGATTTTTTCCGGATTGGAATAAGAAAAATTGATGCGCATAGTGTTATCGCCACCACCGTTTGGGTGAAATGATGCCCCGGGAACGAAAGCCACCTTTCGGCCAATAGCAATTTTAAAAACTTCAGCAGCGTCCATCCAGTCTGGCATGATGCCCCATAGGAACATACCCCCCTGCGGTTTGGTCCATCTCACCTCAGGCGGGAAGATTTCTTCCATGGTCTCGAGCATTACATCCCGTCGTTCCTTGTATACCTGACGGATGAACTTGACATGCTCATCCAAAAAACCGCCCTTACCCACCTCGTATGCCACCATTTGATTAAAAGCAGCTGTATTCAAGTCTGCTGCCTGTTTTGACTGGACAAGTTTACGGATAACTTGCTCCGGGGCAATAACCCAGGCAAGGCGGATGCCGGGCGCTAAAAGTTTGGAGAAGGTGCTCAGGTAAATAACATTCCCGGTGTAGCAGCCATCATCGCCCCGGAACTGGCTGTCGAGCCATACTAGGGAGGGGAGATGGTCTCCCTCGAAGCGGAGCTGTCCGTAAGGGTCGTCTTCCACGATCGGGACACCATAGCGGTCCGCAAGTTCAACCAGCTTTTTCCGGCGTTCCAGGCTGAGCGTTGTGCCACTCGGATTCTGGAAATTCGGTAAAACATAGATGAACT
>CAWFNU010000003.1:0-12662 GCA_963817265.1 uncultured Chloroflexia bacterium | reverse complement strand
GAGAGACATGATTTCGATTGAAATCTTACGGCGTTATCCGTTCTTTGCAATGCTGACAGAGGACCAGCTCAAGGCGATTGCCATGGTCGCTGAAGAGAAGACCTATCCTAAAAAGTCCCTCCTGGTCAAGGAAAATAATCCCGCAACCAAACTCATCCTTCTGCTCGAAGGTGATGTGGACCTCATTTATAGCGGCGGGGGTGAAGGAGCTATTTGCAATGCCCTGGTTGGCTCAATCGCCCCGGGCGAGATGCTGGGGGTCTCATCGATCATCGAACCTTACACTTATATTTCATCTGCCCGCGAAAATCTCTCCGCAAAGGTAATTGAAATTGACGGAGCTGCAGTACGTGCCTTGATGCAGGTGGATAATTTACTTGGTTATGCGTTGATGCGCAACGTGGCATCGGCTGTGCTTGAACGACTAAAATATACACAAGTGGAGCTCGCGGCTGCTCGGGCTTGATTTTCAAGTGTGAGCTGGTCTCTTAATTTTCCTGAACGCTTACAATATCGCGCCATTCTTCCTGATTAATAACAACCTCTAGACGCTACCAAGATAGGAATAAGCCGTATATTAAGTAACCAATCAAGTTTATTCTTCAGGAGTTGTTATGAACGACAACATAATATCCAATAAGGTTCCGGATCACACCAAGGAAATAATTATCGCCACAACCATCATCGTAATGACATGCATTATTTCCTGTGCTGTGGTATTGTTTTTTCTTTTAATCCTGAAAATACCGAATTAGGAATTTGATAGGCGAATCACAACGCCCCGAGATCTGGGGCGTTGTTTTGTTTTACTCAATCAGCCTTCGCTGGTCATGATGAACAGCGGCTTCATCTCAAAGTTCTCATACTTGGGGCGGTAGCGTTCAATATCATAGAAACGATCCACATTAACGACCTTCGTTTTACCGGAAATCACATCCAGCGGCATATTGTCATAACGGCCATTCTTGAGAACCACCAGCCGCCCATGGATGTTTTTCAGGAGCAGGTCAAGCGCCAGGTTACCAAATGCCATTGGGACGATCGAGTCAATTGCATCCGGATCACCGCCACGCACCATGTAACCTAATTTCTGGTCAATGGTGTTGATCACCTTGCCGTTGTTGAACTTTGCTGAAAGTTCCTTGATTCGGCCGGCCACAAGGTCACCAATACCGCCCAACTTGGCATGGCCATATGCATCCGTTGAGCGGTCAGCAAAGACCATCTCCCCACCTTCGAACATTGCACCCTCTGAAACGCAGTACCACTGAATAGCGGCTTGGGTTATGCTGCGATCTGCGATCATCAACTCGGTTAATTTTTCAATGTTAAATTTGTATTCCGGGATCACGCAACGGTGTGCTGCGCCTGCCATTGTTGGCAACATTGCGGTAAAACCAGCATAACGTCCGAAGACTTCCAGCACTAGAAATCGTTCATGCGATCCGGCAATTGTACGCAAACTGTTAGTCAACGCAATAGTGCGTGTGACACAGGTGCTGAAACCAATACAATAATCCGTACCCGGTACATCGTTATCCATTGTCTTCGGGAATGGCAACAACTTTCACGCCTTCCTGAAACAGGCGCACTGGCATAGCTCAAGGTATCGTCACCCCCGATCGGGATCAGGTAATCTACGCCCAGCCAATCCAAATTCTTCAAAACCTCGGGGTCAGGTCATTCTCTTATCAACATTGTACTTTCCTTGAAATGAACTGGCACTTCTTCTTTTGCCATTGTGCTTGGTTTCGTGCGCGAGGTGTGCAGGAAAGTACCACCGGTGCGACCGGTTTTATTGACAATTTCTTCGGTCAGGAATTGGTAGTTGTTGCTGTTATCCGCCTCTTTGTCTCGGATGATTTCAGTCATCCCAGCCCAACCACGCCGCAGGCCAATCACCTGGTACCCTTCTCGCATCGCACGAATTGTCACTGCACGGATAGCGGAATTCAGCCAGGAACATCACCGCCTCCAGTTAGAATACCAATAACTCCAGTTTTCTTTCTTGATCATTTTCTTCTCCTATATAAATAGAATATAAGCGCAATTGGCGGCAATTATAATCCTCGCCGGAGTATAATTACCAAGAAAAGAGAACTCGCGAGAATTCCCATGACCCTGGAAAATTCCGGCTCCATTTCCTCCACTGACCCAAAACATCAGGAACATCGCCTGCCATCCCAAACTGCCACTATTGGGCGTTCCGTAGATTGCGATATCGTCATCGCCAGTAAGAGCATTTCACGTGAGAACAGCCGCATCCGCCGGGAGGGGCGCCACTGGTTTGTGGAAGATCTTGGATCCACGAACGGAACTTACTTGAATGGGGAACGGATCTTAACCCCGATGAATTTGCGAGATGGTGACAGTATAAAGGTGGGTGATGTGACGTTTATTTTTCACGACCCGGATACTACAACGTGTGAAAACCCCATTCCAGATTTGGACCTGAATACTGCTGCCGGTGTTGTAAGGGTCAACCGTAAACCAGTCAACTTATCACCCAAGGAATACCTTCTGCTGGCATATTTATTCGAACGAAAATGCCTGGTGTGCTCAAAGGATGAGATCGGACGCGTCTGTCTGGCCAGAGTACAAGGCAGGCGGGATTTTTGATTATCAGATCGAAAACCTTGTACGCCGTTTGCGAACTCGCATCGAAGTAGACCCTGCGAATCCGCAACTACTTTTCACTGTGCGCGGGTTGGGTTATAAACTAATGACAGCGTGAGGCTGGAAAGTATCTACCCTGATCGACCAGGTGGGTAGAAAACAAAAAAGGGTTTTTGGAATTATTCCAGAAGAATTGATAATCTCCTTACTCAAAGTCAATAGCCTGATATTAGCCAGTTGATAGGTTGAATTTGGCAGCCTCGGGTATCATCTGCCACAGATGAAACTTATGGCTGCAAATCACACTAAGAATAGCGAAATGGCTCCAATTTTTCTGGAAGGGCAGAACCTAGGTAAATACCGCGTTCTTGAGCCTTTGGGTCGGGGTGGAATGGCCCAGGTTTACAAAGCCTACCACCCACAACTTGACCGATATGTTGCCATAAAGGTCCTGCGTTCTGACTCTGGTTGAAGATGCAGAGTTCCTGGCCCGCTTTCGCCGTGAAGCGCGTGCTGTGGCAGCATTACGACATCCCCATATTGTGCAAATTTACGATTTCGACGTTCAGGATGACCTCTACTATATGGTCATGGAACTACTGGAAGGCGACACCCTCAAGGCATATTTAAATTCCTTGAGGGCACGCGGCGAACGACTTGCACTGGGGGAAACCGTACGCATCTTTATGGATGTTCTGGATGGATTGACTTATGCTCATGGGGAAGGCATCATTCACCGTGACCTGAAACCAGCGAATATCATGCTCACCAGGCACGGTCAGGCGGTATTAACCGATTTTGGCATCGCCCAGATCGTCGGTGGAACCCAGTATACAGTCGCTGGTGCGTTGATGGGCACATTGAGCTACATGGCTCCTGAACAAGGGCTTGGAGGGCATTGCGATGCCCGCAGTGATATTTATTCCATGGGAATAGCTTTCTATGAGGCTTTGACCGGCAGTGTCCCGTTTGACGCTGATACTCCGCTCGCAATACTTATGAAGCACATCAACGATCCACTCCCCATGCCGCGTAAATCTGACCCGAATATACCGGAACCTTTTGAACGAGTGGCGCTTAAAGCTCTAGCTAAACATCCCGAAGACCGATTCCAAACTGCACAGTCCATGTCAAATGCTTTATTTGGCGCAGCTGCAGGAAATCCGGGATCAAGATTCCAGAAACAATAGCTCTCACCCAAGTAGTTGGTAGTTCCATGGTCAGATCTTCTGAGATTGCTGTTTTCTCCGGGACATCACGTCAGCATATTCCGGATGCCGGTTTTGCCTCAGGTGATACCGATGTAACAACAGGCAGAAATCCCGTTAAACTCAAGACAGGCAACGGAGACCTTTTCAACAAAGCCAAAACCATCTTTACACCGCCCGCCATGTTACCTCATGTGAAACGACATAATGTCCAAGGTGCTGTGCTTTGGTCAGTGGCTGGCATAATAATTGCCAATATGCTTATGCTCTGGTTGAGCGGGATCTTTGGGTGGAAGGTCTTTGGGAACATTTGGCCATTGGAACTAGTAGTGGTTGGAGCATTACTGATAGCGCTGATGAGTGCGCTCCCTTCTGTATGGTTGTTGATTCCTGGGGGATTTGTGCTTGGGAACGGCTTTCTTTTCTTATATTATGCCTTCAGTGGATACTGGCAAAATTGGACATTTCTCTGGCCGCTGGAACCAATCCTTGTGGCAGGGTCTATCATCGCACCCTTCCTGCTCAATCACCGCGGCCAGGTTGGCCTTTGGTTGACACGTCGAATTGGCAATATTCTGCTCATCCTGTCGTGATCGTATTCTTTGTCTCACTCGGTGTTGCAATACTTACCAAGTAATTCATAGCAGATTTAACAATATTCATTGGTTATTCACTGGGAGTGCAAGCCGCCAGGATAATTTTACGCGGCCTATTCATTAGTCGAATCTAAAGGAGGTTCAAATGCAAAAAAAAACATCTCTTCTTTTCGGGGTGACCCTGATCCTACTGGGTGTGCTGGCTTTGGCAGGCAACCTGCTTATCCGGGCAGTAGGTGACGGATTTCTGTTGGGTTTCCGCGCCTGGCCAATAATCGTGGTAGGAGCAGGACTGCTATTCGTTCTGCCCCCGTTCATATTCTCAAAGATACGCGGCTTGAGCGGTCTATTTATCCCAGGCATCCCGACATTGACCACCGGGGTTTTACTATTTCTTGCCAGCATCACCGGTAATTGGTCTATCTGGACATACTTATGGCCGCTGGAAGTAATCAGTGTGGGACTTGGTTTTGTACTCGATGGCGATCTTCCTCAAAATCCCCTGGTTGATGATCCCTGCATCCATCATTGGTCTGACAGGAATGGTATTGCAATTCTGTGCCACCACCGGGTGGTGGAGTTCCTGGGGAGTGCTATGGACAGTGGAGCCGTTTGCAGTCGGTCTACCGCTGCTACTGATTGGCATGAACAAGAAGATAGAAGGTGTGAAAGTCGCAGGAATCATCCTGTGCGGATTCGCAGGGCTTGCTTTCGCTGCCATGTCCTCCCTCCTTGTCACTTCTCTCTGGATCACGCGCCTCATTGGCCCTGGTATTGTTCTGGCAGTGGGTATTCTTCTGGTACTCTCAGCTTTGCTGAAAAGATCTGGAAATCCACCAGTAAACTAACCCAACTCGCTTTTCATTAATCAAGACGGCGGACGAATACATCGTCCGCCGTCTTGATTAATTTGCCCTTGCCAGAACCCGGGTTCTGCGCTGCGCCCAGAACCCTTCCACCCCGAAAAGGATCAGCGCCACCCAAACGACCCCAAAACCAATCAGCCGGTGATGATCAAAAGGCTCTTTAAAGATCAGCACCCCCAGAAGGAATTGCATGGTCGGGTTAATATATTGCAAGACCCCGATCAATGTTAATGGGATGCGCTGCGCAGCTGAGGCGAACAACAACAGGGGAACCACCGTCACCAGCCCTGCTCCGACCAGCATCACGTCTAACGAGCGCGGCTGTATGCAGGAATGCGCCTGTTCCCGTTGAATTCGGAAAAAAGTAAAAATCCCAGTGCCGGCAGGAAAAGAATGCCAGTTTCCAATGTCAGACCATGCAAAGCACCCAAAGGTGCAGTCTTTTTTACCAGCCCATAAAAACCAAATGAGATTGCCAGCGTAAGCGCAACCCAGGGCAGCGAACCATAGGCAAAGGTCAGGTAAAGCACTCCCGCGGACCTGCCAGCCCGATGGGGAGCCATTGGAGCGGTCGCAGTCGTTCCCGCAGGAAAATCACGCCCAGCAACACGCTCAACAGGGGATTGATGAAATAGCCCAAGCTGGTCTCCACGATAAACCCCGCTCCAACCGCCCAAACATAAGTCAGCCAGTTGATGGCGATCAGTACAGCTGCAACTGAATAGATGAGCAGCACGCGCCAGTTAAGTAGCAGTCCCGGAATATCTTTCCCTGCCTTGCAATCAGTACTATGCCAAACAGCAACAGGAACGACCAGAAGATGCGATGACCAAGTAGTTGCAATAGCCGGGATGCCCCCCAGGATTTTCCAGTAGATCGGGAATAGTCCCCAAGTGACATACGCTCCAAGGGCGTACCAGACGCCTTTATTCATGTGATGTCGTCTCCTTTGTCGGGCGCAAGTATACACCTAAAGCAGAACACCAAAATCCATCATCACATGCTAATCCGAATTTATCATCATTGTTGATAAGCTTAATTCTTGTTATAATCTGGAGTAATTAGAGAAAGGATGTCTAAATGGAAAAAGAACAGCAACACCATCAGGAATTAATTAATGGAATATCAAAACAAATGAAAGGGATTCTAGAATCCTCCCACCAAGCAGTTTATATATACTTGGATGATATCCATAAGGTTTGCAATGAAAAGTTTGCCTCCCTGCTTGGATATCGCTCGCCAGAGGAATGGGCCAATGTTAAAGATCCTTTTCCGGCATTCGTCGAACAAAGCAGCCAGGAAGCACTAGTTACCGCCTACCAACAGGCAATGGAGAAATTAATCCCTGCGAAATATCAAAGTAACCTGGAAAAAGAAATCTGGCGGCACAGTTGCCACCTCCGTTGTGTTGGTTCCCATTGCCTTTGAGGATCACCTCTTCGCTCTGCATTATATTTCCTGAGAAAACACAAAACTCCCTTCCACATTGCCTTGGAAGGGAATTTAGATATGCTATTCATTTATACGCGGGAAGCCTGATACCCTCGTTTCTCAACAGCTGCAAGGATTTGCGCCTCGCTTACTGCAACCTCATCGAATTCCACGATCATCTGTCCCTTTTGGTAACTTGCGCAAATCTGTCTAATACCGGGCAGGTCATCCTCGATCGCTTCAATATTCATTGCACAATTGGAACAGTGCATCCCATCCACTCGGTAGGTTATTTTAACCATTCTATCCTCCAAGAAATTAATCATTTGTCAAAAACGATCTCTCCAGTGTACATGCCCATGGAACATGAAAAACGCATGATCGTGCCGGCAATTTGTGCCGGAATAGAAATGCTCTCTGTTCCAGAAGATGGCAAGAGTTTTTCCACTCCCAGGAAGGGAATGACAAACGACCGTGAGCAGGAGATACGTCTGGTTTGTCACAAGATTCAATGTAATCGGACTACCAGCCTGGGCATGCACGACACGGGGAGAATATCCGCTGTTTCCCGCACTCACATAAAGGTTAATCCCGTCTGACGGGGGAAGAGAAGGATTAACAGCCTGGTCTGGCTGGGCTGCCTTTGCGGCCTGAATGATATTGGTTACTGAAAGCGGGGAACCCATCAGTGTTAACCCTGAGTTGACCGAGACCAGCCCCAATATTAAGAGTACCACTGCTACAAACCGCATGAACCATTTTTCCAGACGAGCACCCAATTTCATGGCAAGGTAGGCAACCGTGAAAAATACCGGGCTTGTCCCAAGGATAAAGGCAAACATCAGGATTGCACCCTGAAAAGCATTCCCGGTGCCAATTGCCACGGCCATCATTGCCTGGGTCACCCCGCATGGAATAAAAACCGTCAAAGCACCGAGGAATAGAGGAGAAAAGAAATTCTCACCTTTTTTCGCCTTCCTGCGGATATAGCGAGTGATAAACTTGGGCGGCTCGATAGCAAAGATGCGGAAAAAGGGGTGGACATTGAACATTCTAAGGGCATTGCCTACCATAAAGATGCCCACCGCAATCAAGAGGACAGCTCGCGTTACGGCATTCAATTGGAGGACCGATCCCAATGCTCCCAGTAGGAATCCGAGTATGGTATATGCAACCAGTTTTGCGGCCAGGAACAACAAGATGGGCAGCTGCCAGTCGAGGGTTGGCAATTATTTGGTTCCGTTTTTTCCCAGATCGACGAGCCCGCCGCGCGGCGATCTCCTGCTCGATCTGCTGGTCGAGTTGCTGTTCCAACTGTTGTTCGAGGGAACTAGCCAGCAGTCCGCCCTGGACAGCCAGACAGGACAACCCACCCGTGGTCAAGCCGGTAATAAAGGCAACGATAAGTTGATTCATTTCGTTATACTCTCATTGGATTTTTGATTTTCTTAACCGCAAGCTATTGGTAACCACAAACACACTGCTGAATGCCATGGCTCCCGCTGCCAGCATGGGGTTGAGAAACCCAAGAGCAGCGGCTGGGATTAATATTACGTTGTAGAAAAAAGCCCAGAACAAATTCTGCTTGATGGTACCAAGTGTTTTGCGCGAAAGCGAAATCGCCCGTGCCACTCCCCTTAAATCACCGCTGATCAGCGTTACTGGTGCTGCTGCCATAGCCACATCCGTGCCAGTACCGATCGCCAGTCCAACATCCGCTTGCGCCAGTGCAGGGGCATCATTGACTCCATCTCCAACCATTGCCACCACAGTCCCCGATTTCTGCAATTTCTTCACTTCATTCGACTTGCCATCCGGTAAAACCTCTGCCAACACGGTATCTATCCCAACCTGTTTCGCAATCGCTTCGGCAGTTTTCTGGTTATCGCCGGTGATCATTGCCACTTTCAACCCCATGCGATGCAAGTCAGCAATTGCCTCTATCGACCCATCTTTAACAGTGTCAGCCACAGCAATAATTCCGCGTACCACTCCATCGACAGCTACAAGCATCGCAGTTTTAGCTTCTGTTTGAAGCCGCTCAATCTCTTTTTCTAATCCAACGAGCGGAAATTTTCGGGTTTCCATCATGCGCAGGTTGCCAACCGAAACATTATGGCCTTCCACTTCGGCTTCGACACCATGCCCGGCTTCTGCCTTAAATCCGCTTAATTCGAACAGTCCGAATCCTCTTTTTGTCGCCTCGGCCCAAATAGCTTCCCCAAGGGGGTGTTCACTGCCTTTCTCGACAGAAGCTGCATATTTTAGCAGGTCCGGTTCAGGGATTTTTCCATCTGTTACCACGTCCGTCACTGCAGGCTGACCCTTCGTCACAGTCCCAGTTTTATCCAAAACAACAACCGAAACCTTTCCGGCACGTTCAAGCGCTTCGCTGGTGCGAAACAAAATCCCAATTTCAGCCCCTTTCCCCGTCCCCACCATGACAGCGGTGGGAGTAGCCAATCCCATCGCACATGGGCAGGCAATCACCAGTACTGCAACCATGTTGATGAGTGCTCTTGTGAATCCTGTAATCTCCGCACCCAAAGGAGGCTGGGGTACAAGAAAAAACCATACAATAAAGGTGACCGCTGCCATTCCAATCACCGCCGGGACAAACCATGCCGACACCTGGTCAGCAAGTTTCTGGATGGGAGCTTTGCTGCCCTGGGCATCTTCAACTAGGCGGATAATTTGTGCCAATGCGGTTTCTTTGCCTACTTTGGTTGCTTCAAATTTAAGCATGCCCAGCTTATTGAGGGTTGCGCCGATGACCGGATCACCTGGACCTTTTTCAACCGGAAGAGATTCACCAGTCAACATTGATTCGTCCAATGCCGAACGACCTTCGACGACCACACCGTCCACCGGAATTTTTTCTCCGGGGCGGACGAGCACAAAATCTCCCACACGCACTTCATCAACAGGCACTTCCATTTCCGTACCATCGCGTACGATCCTTGCTGTTTTCGCCCTCAACCCCATCAGCTTTTTGATCGCCTCACTGGTTCGCCCCTTGGCGCGTGCCTCTAAAAATTTTCCCAAGCGGATGAGCGTGATAATAACCGCCGCAGTCTCAAAGTAAACATGCCCGGTAATTACATTCAGGGTGACAAATATTGAATAGATATACGCCACAGACGACCCCATTGCAATGAGAACGTCCATGTTTGCCGAACGGTTGCGCAGAGATTTGAAAGCCCCAATATAGTACTGGCCTCCCACATAGAACTGAACCGGAGTTGCAATGACCCACATTATCCACTGTGCCCAGTTAGTGTTTGCCCAATCTCCTAGCAGCATAAAATCCCGAGCCATTGAAAATAGGAACAACGGGACGGTGAATGCCAGACCTATGATGAGCAACCGACGCTGTTCTGAAACTTCATGCTCGCGAGCCTGTGCTTCGGCATCTTCGGCTTCACCGCCCATTTCTACCGCCTCAAACCCGGATCTGGTAATAGCCTGTCGTATCTCAGCCTGGCTTACCACGGTGGGAACGTATTTCACCCGCGCCCGTTCAGTAGTAATACTGACCGAGACATCCAGAACGCCCTCGAGTTTCGCTAGGGATTTTTCCAGCCGACGAGCATCGTTATCGTCGGAAAGCCGCTTGATGACTAGGTCCGCTTCACCGGTCGCGACCCCATAACCCGCGCGCTCCACTCTGGCGAGGAGATCCGGCAATCCTGTGGCTGATGGATCAAATGTAACCGTCGCCCGCTCGGATGAAAGGTTAACCACTGCTGTCTGAACGCCTTCCTGTTTCTTCAAGCCGCGTTCGACTGTTGCCACACAATTAGCACATGTCATTCCAGTAATAGGAAGCGTAAGTTGTTTCGTATCAGTCATCATTCACCAATATTTATAAGGGAACATAAGGGCAGGAACCAATTATGTCAGGCTGCAACGGGGTAATTAATCTCAGATAGCAGAGCCTTGATCTTTTCCTCTGAGGCAGGAGCATCAAAGACAATTTCGACTTTCTTCGTAGCTGCATCTGCCTTGACAGATTTGACGCCTGCCAGGTCGGCTACCTCGGTTTGGATGGTGTGCACACAATGCATGCAATTGATCGCTGGGATTTGATATGTAACGGTATTCATGATTTTCTCCTTGTTTTCAAAAGGGATAAAACGCTACACTTTCGTAGCAGTCTCAAAAACATCTGTGATTTCCTTCAATACGCGCTCCCGTTCTGCGGGGTCCTCCCCACGGATGGCCGTGGTGACACATGAGTTGAGGTGATCTTCAAGGATGCCTGCACTGATTTTGTTCAACGCTGCCTGTACCGCCTGGATCTGGCGCATCACATCAATGCAATATGCATCCTCCTCAATCATGCGTATCACCCCATGTAGGTGCCCCTCGATGATCTTTAGCCGTTTTAAGGATTCTTCATTCTTCATTTTCTCTCCTATCCCCCCCAGGGGGGTGGGGTATTCAATACTATACTCCTGTGCTGCTCCTTTTGTCAAGGGTAACCAGAATCCCAGGGATTCTCGAAAACAACTAAAAGCGAATCAGTCATTTGGTAGCATTCTCTCCTGTGATCCCATTCTTACCTCTGTGGGATTTGGGACGTTGCTTATTTCAAACTATCAGATGATGATGATAAACCTCGAACCTTGGGGCCGATATTAGTGTTAATTTGTTCAAATCTGTACTGGAGGAAAAATGTCCCGTATTGCCATTATTACAGATACTGATTCCGGCCTGCCAATTGATTTGGCAAAGAAACACAATATTATACAAGTTCCCATTCTCATCCAATTTGGGAATGAGAGTTTTCGTGATGTATATGAAATTAATAATGATGCCATTTTTACCCGCATCGATCGGGAGGGTAAACTTCCCACAACAGCTGCTCCTTCGCCTGGTCAATTTGTAGAAGCATTTACAAAGGCATTCGATTCTGGAGCTGAGGCGGTGTTGTGCATGAACATCAGCAGCGAGATGAGCGCAACCTATGCATCAGCCCGCCAGGCTGCCGCGATGTTTCAAGGAAAGCGCATCGAAGTGCTCGATACACGCAGCCTGGCTATGGGGCAGGGTTACATGGTGTTGGCGGCGGCTGAAGCAATAGCGAAAGGTGCATCCATCGAAGAGGCGATTGCTGACTCTGAAAATGTGCGCAGTCGCACATACCTTTTTGGAGCACTTGCCACATTAAGATATATTGCCATGAGCGGTCGAGTCAGTCACCTGGCAGCAGGGATGGCTGGCTTATTGGACATCAAACCTGTCCTGACTATTCAAAACGGAAAATTGGAATTGTTGGAAAAAATCCGCACCCAGAAAAAGGCATGGGGACGTGCGGTAGAGTTATCACTGGAAAAATCTGGCGGACATAAGATCGAGAAAATGGCTGTCTTAAATGTCAATGCCGCGGACGGTGCTCGATCATTCCAAGCCCTTCTGCAAGCTGCCCTTCCCTGCCCGGAAGAGATTACCTTTACTGATGTCAACCCGGGATTGTCCGTACACACAGGCGCAGGGATGGTGGCAGTAGTCTTTGTCCTTGCGAAATAAACCTTGTTTGCTTACGAATCATCAGCCTGGAGCTTTTTGCGAACTCCAGGCTGTTATATAATATCCTTATGGACAATTCCAAAATCGTTTTCATTCATGGATCCGGGGGAGATAAAAGCCAGACTTTTAAAGCCCACCTTCTGCGCGGGATATTTCCTGGTATTGTGACTCCCGATTTTGAAGGAAATTTAAAGGAGCGCATTGAGCAACTCAGAGCCATCCTTGGAAAAGAAACCGGCTGGACATTAATTGGATCAAGCTTGGGAGGATTGATGGCTGTCCTTTTAGCATATGAATCTCCCAAACAGGTCAGCAAACTTGTTCTCCTGGCTCCTGCAGTGAGCTTTCCCGAATTCCTCGCGATTCCCCCCGAATCCATCGACGTTCCCACCATCATCATCCAGGGTACTATG
>CAWFNU010000002.1:0-24345 GCA_963817265.1 uncultured Chloroflexia bacterium | reverse complement strand
ATGCCCCCTTCCAACCTACCGGCGATCAACCGGAAGCAATCCGTCAGCTTGTGGACGGTGTTCAGCGTGGACTTAAACACCAGGTTCTGCTAGGCGCAACGGGTACCGGGAAAACGTTTACCATCGCCTCTGTGATCCAGCAGGTGCAGAAACCAGCCCTGATCATGGCACATAATAAGACGTTGGCGGCGCAACTTTATGCCGAATTCCGCGAATTCTTTCCTGAAAATGCGGTATCTTATTTTGTTTCGTACTACGATTACTATCAGCCTGAGGCATACGTTCCGCGCCATGATCTGTTCATTGAAAAAGAGACGGAGATAAACGAGGAGATCGAGCGTCTCAGGCTGGCTGCCACAACTGCATTAATGTCACGTCGGGATGTAATCATCGTAGCCTCCGTATCCTGCATCTATGGGTTGGGAAATCCAGAAGAATATGGCAAGGGTGTGGTCCAATTGAAAGTGGGGGTAATCACACGACGTAACGCCCTCATCCGCCAACTTGTGGATGGACAGTATCAACGCAATGATATGGAACTTCGTCCAGGGACATTCCGAGTGCGCGGCGATACGCTGGAGATCATCCCGGCCTACGAAAACAAACGCGGGTACCGGGTCACTTTTTTTGGTGACGAGGTGGAACGCATTTCTGAAGTAAACCCCTTAACCGGTGAAATTCTATCCGAACCAGAACAGGTGGATATCTATCCAGCGAAACACTACCTGGCTGGGGAAGACCGTTTAAAAGTATCCATCACCAATATCGAAAAGGAGCTGGAAGAACGCGTAGCTTTTTTCAAATCCAGTGAGAAATTGCTCGAAGCCCAACGTATCGAACAGCGCACTCATTATGACCTGGAAATGCTCAGAGAAGTGGGAACCTGTGCTGGAATTGAAAACTATTCCCGACAGCTGGACCAGCGTGCCTCAGGAACGCACCCCTGGACGCTTGTTGACTTCCTGCCGAGTGACTACCTATTGGTAATAGACGAGTCGCATATGAGCATTCCGCAAATACGCGGCATGTATAACGGTGATCGATCACGTAAAGAGACCCTGGTGGAATATGGTTTCCGCCTTCCATCGGCGTTAGATAACCGCCCACTCAAATTTGAAGAATTCGAACAGGTGATGGGGAGTACCATCTACACCTCAGCTACCCCGGGGCCATACGAGATGAGTCATGCTGAACAAGTTGTTGAACAGATCATCCGACCCACGGGCCTTGTGGATCCCGAAGTGGAGGTTCGACCAACAAAAGGTCAGGTTGACGATCTGGTAAAGGAAATTCGTGGGAGGGTCGAAAACGGGCAACGGGTTTTGGTAACCACCCTAACGAAACGGATGTCTGAAGACCTGTCGGAATACTTGATGGAACTCGGTATCAAAGTGCACTACCTGCACTCAGAAGTGGAGACGCTGGAAAGGATCGGGATTTTAAGGGATTTGCGTTTGGGAGTTTTCGATGTGATCGTAGGTATCAACCTCCTGCGTGAGGGGCTCGACCTGCCAGAGGTTTCCTTGGTTGCAATCCTGGATGCGGATAAGGAAGGATTTCTGCGATCGGATACTGCCCTCATTCAGACTACCGGACGTGCAGCACGCCACATCGATGGAAGGGTGATCATGTATGCTGACCGGGTCACCGACTCCATGAAACGGGCCATTGATGAAACAAGTCGGCGGCGAACCAAGCAAGTGATATTCAACAAGGAACATGGGATTGTTCCCGTCAGCATCCATAAAGCCATCCGCGACCTTACCGATCAAATGTCACCCCAGGCGGTTTCCGAGATGAAAGGCGAATATAAGACTGGAAAACATAAAGATGTTACCTCTCGCTCTGAATTACAGAGAGTAATCACAGAAATGGAAAAGCAAATGAAAGAAGCTGCCAAGAATTTGGAGTTCGAGCACGCGGCGGCTTTAAGGGATGAGATGTATGAATTAAAATCAATCCTTGCAGATGATGAAAATTTAAAGCCTTGGGAACGGCTAAAATTGTTGGTGGGTGAGGATTAAACAAAACCCTGAGATCAAGAAGATCTCAGGGTTTTTCTTCTTGTCAGGAGAAATAATTCTATTCTTAATACCTGATTACTTCCAACCGTATGTTCCACGAAGAGGAACAAATGCGACTGCCAGATTTTCCTGGCAGTAAAAAACCTGTCCAGATCGCACCCATATTTGCAGGTGTTGATAACCACGCTCGCCCACCGGGATCACCAGGCGGCCTCCATCAGCTAGTTGATCCAACAGAGGTTGCGGCGTGGAAGGTGCGGCGGCTGCGACTAAAATTCCATCGAATGGAGCGTCTTCCGGCAAGCCAAGAGACCCGTCTCCCGTATGTACTTGTATGTTGTCATAATTCAATTCTTTAAGGAGTTTGGCAGCACGGGTAGCCAATTCTGGTATCATTTCAACCGTGTGAACTTCCGCTGCCAACATCCCCAATACTGCTGCCTGGTAGCCAGATCCGGTCCCAATTTCCAAAACGCGGTCCGTTGATTTTAAATGCAGCATTTCAGACATCAACGCGACAATATAGGGTTGAGAGATTGTTTGTCCATGTCCAATTGGAATAGGACCATCTGCATACGCCCACGCCAGATCGTCGATGGGAATGAAGTGGTGACGCGGCACCGAGCCCATCACAGATAGAATGTGGGGATCCAGAACGCCACGAGCTGCAATCTGCTCCTCGACCATATGCCTGCGGGTAACTCTGTATTCGTCATCTCTCATTGCAAGCTTCTGGCAATCTGACGATCTACTTTACCCATAGGGTAGTTATCAAGTTTTGACGGGAAAATCCAGGTTATTTCCGCTGCTTCAATTGCTGCTGGTTCTCCAACCAGAAGTTCACAGAAAAAAGCATGTAACGTGATACGATAATGAGTATACGCATGCTGGTAAATTCCGGCTATATCCCCTACACGAATAGTGACACCAAGTTCTTCCTTGATTTCACGTTCCAAACAGCATTCAAGGCTTTCGCCTTGTTCCACTTTTCCACCTGGAAACTCCCACAAGCCGCCCAGCAATCCTTTCGATGGGCGCTTTGCAAGCAGGATCTTTCTCCGCCTCTGAAGGATCGCGGCAGTGACCGTGAAATGCGGGACAACAGGTTTAGGCTTCTTTACTGGTCGTTGGTCCTGGAGACCAAGCGCAAACGATTTACATAAAACCTTGAGGGGACATTGCGAACAAATAGGGATTCGCGGTAAGCAGATGCTGGAACCGAGGTCCATTAAAGCCTGGTTGTAATCTCCCGCACGTCCTTTCGGCAACTGCATTTCAGCCAAGTCCCACAAAATTTCTTCGCCACATGGAGAATCTGCAGGTTCGGCGATATTAAAAACGCGAGCATAAACCCGTTTTAGGTTACCATCGAGTGCTGCGGTATCCAAGCCAAAAGCCATAGACGCTATTGCTCCAACTGTATACCGCCCAATTCCGGGAAGCTTACGTAATTCGATAAGGTTGTGAGGTAGTTCCCCATGATATTTATCCATCACAATCCGGGCAGCCTTATGGAGATTTCGTGCCCGGCCATAATAACCGAGTCCCTCCCACAGAGAAAGCACGTCCTGCTCAGAAGCCGCCGCTAACGCATCCACGTTTGGAAATTTATCCATCCAGCGGTTGAAATACGACAAAACTGTCTCTACACGCGTCTGCTGCAGCATGATCTCAGAAACCCAAACCGCATATGCGTCAGGATTTCCACGCCAGGGTAATTTTCGTCCTTTAAGAGAATACCATTCAAGAATTAATTTTGAGAAACGAGTCATATAAAAAACACGAAGGTATGGAAGGCTGAACAGCCTTCATGCATATTCCTTCGTGCTGCCTGCCTTTCAAGGCGGAGCTTGTGATCCTCGCTAAAATTGAAAACCGCTGCGCGCCGGGATAACCTTATAAGAGAAATTTTTAACCAGAGCGAAAAGTTTATCTTGCAACTGGGACCAACTGTCTGAATTCAGTGCCCTTTGGACATCTGCCAAGCCTTCTGCCAAAATACTCACCTGGATCTGCGGATATTCCCCAAAGACCGTTGCCCAGGCTTCCGCTGGCTGAAGTCCCAATCGCTGAACTCCAGGAACAAATTCATTGATAACAAACTCAAAATAATCCTGTTCGTGGTCAGGGGCAATATCCCAAGTCATGATAAGTTTAACAGCCATGTTTACAGATCCTTACAAGAATTGCATTCAACCAGTTATTAAACCTTGGATACTCCGATAAAGAATCGCAACGGAATTTTTGATTAATTTTGTATCATCTTGTGCATTACTAATTACTTTAAAAATACTACTCCCGCTGGTAATCCAACACAATCACCTTCGTTTCATCCGGGAGGGATGACTTTGAGACTTTTAGAGTTGGCATCGTTTCGGCCTCGTGTAAACCCATTTCCTTCATGAACTTATCTAACTTGTCGAGGGGGACTTTTGCTTCTGGTGAAAAGAAATGCATCGGAATTACAACATTTGGCTCCAGTAAACTGACAACTTCTGCCGCTTTTGCAGCATTCAACCCGGTTCCACCACCCACGGGAACAAGCGCTACATGGACCGTCCCTAATGCTTCAATCTCAGCTTGAGTCGGCACCGAGCGGAGGTCGCCCAAATGTGCCACGGTGATCCCCATATAATCGAAAACATAAAGTGTGTTACGAGGTTTATCAGAGGCTGCTTTTTTACCAGAAAGATCCGTTTGAACACCAGTAATAAATACCCCTCCAATTTCAAACTCTCCCGGTCCGGTAATGGCATGACTATACCCCTTCACCATGCTCAAGCAATTATGTCCGGGAGCATCATGACTAGAAGTAACAATATCAGCCTTTAATTTTAGAGGTTCGTACCCAACGGTATCAGCGTCGAATGGATCGGTGACTACTGTTGCCATGCTTCGTTCGGTCAACCGAAAACAGGAATGCCCGTACCAGGTTATCTCCATAAATTTCTCCGTGATGGCTATTATACTCGTATAATAATGAGGTGGAAAATTCCCTTAATTCTCGCTGTACAGGTGGCGCATCAGTCAATCAAATAGAGGAAGATTGGCGATTGGAAATTTCTCAAGTAGAACACGGTAATTATCGCTTAGCGCAGATCGATGACTACGTTGTCTTAAGGCGCAGACAATTCCTACATTCCCCCCCGTGGAGAATGCAGGTTCAAGCGAAGGTTTCCTCCCCCAATCTTCCCGGGACTTGGGGCTTTGGGCTGTGGAATGATCCATTTGGTTTTTCGCTTGGGTTTGGTCGCACTGAGGGACGATTACCAGTGCTCCCCAACGCAGTCTGGTTTTTTCATGCATCAAATTCAAACTGGCTTTCTCTGAGAGACGAAATGCCTGCAAATGGGTTTTTCGCTGGGACATGGAAATCTCCCCGCATCCCATCCCTTCTTCTTGCGCCAACACTTTTCTCTTTGCCCATACTGCTAATCAGGCCTTTCTCGCGCATTCTACGAAGACTATTATCAAAAATCGTAAAACAAGATGCCGTTCCGATCCCTGCTGACACAACAAGCTGGCACGATTATACGATAGAATGGCTACGCGAATTCGTAATATTTAAAATTGATAATGAAATCGTCCTTCATACAGAACTATCGCCACGTCCCCCACTCGGGCTGGTAATTTGGATCGATAACCAATTTGCCGCCTGGACTCCAGAAGGACGTCTCGGATATGGAACATTGGATAGCCCAAACGCGAGTTTGGAAATAAAGTCTCTAGTAATTGGTGATAGATCCCGTTGGGAATTTTAGTATTGGGAATGATAAATCAAGGAAAATTAATTATCAATTAGCATTCAGAAATACCTAAGATGTTGAGGGGAAAGACACTCCATTCTTCCTTTCCTAGCTCGTCCATTGATTATTCTGTGGGTTGTATTTCGGGAGAAAAGGAAGATTTGTTTACTTCAATATTCGCTGCCTTTAGGAAATTCATAGCGTTTTCGTCCGTGCGGTAAGCTACACTATATACCAGACGGGTAATTCCAGCATTAATCAATGCTTTTGTACAATTGATGCAGGGAAGGTGGGTAACATAACAAGTAGCACCTTTCGTTGAAACACCATGCAAGGCACCTTGAATGATGGCGTTCGTTTCGGCATGGATAGTGCGGATGCAGTGACCGTCAACCATTAAATGACCATCTTCGTCGCAATGCGGCTGGCCGACAGGAGAGCCATTAAACCCGGTGGTCAGGATACGTTTATCGAGAACCAGTACGCAACCAACAAATGCCCGGTCACACGTACTGCGTTCTGAAACAGCGTAAGCAATTTTCATAAAATATGAATCCCAGTCAGGACGCATTTGATTTCCTTTCGAGAAGAAGTGATAAACTGCGGAGATTATACTTCTGCTTGCTTTATATTTATGACAAAGCCAATGTAAAGGATTCTGGAAACATAGTTTAAAAGTTGATAATGACAATAATCAACATATTTTATTCTTGGTTGATTTCGCTAATACTCTATTATCTCGCGGAGCTGTTTGGGGATAAAAGAGACGTCAAGAGTGTCATACAATTCCCACGTCTCTACCAAGGTTGTGGCTGCTCCAGGTTCTAGAGATACCAATGGACCAAGACATTCCAATTCCACGAACCGGTCGTTGCAAAATGATTCTGAATTGCAGCCCCCATCAGGGTAAGGTGCACCAGGACTCACCTTGAACTTCTTGCGGAACAGAGTATTATCCATCCAATACCCCAACCAACCATGCGGATTATAATATCCGATTTTTAGAGGAGGCAAAGCTGGGTTTGCATGGATTAGAATAATATCGTCGCGCATAATTAAGCGGGGATCGTTGATGTGCGTGTAGGGCCAAAACGCCAAAACGCGATTGTTCAATAAGCCGTGCGGATCATTGTTCCCCAGCGGTTGCGGTAGAATTGCTGTCCCACCCTGTCGGAACATGGTTATTCCCCAAGGCGAAAGTTTAACAGTTTGCGAACCTTCATTATAAATTTGCTGGGTTACCGTAACTGAGGCTTTCCCGGAATCCATTTGGATTTCCATTCCTTTAGCGATCCCAGTGTTCGCGTGGTGAGAAAGTTTTACTCCCCAATTGATATTTTGTACTTCCAGCCCGTCGTTGTCAGGAGAATATGTTTCGGGCATTAATTCAGGTGAACGCCAAAGTCGATGTCCCCCTCGGAAATAAAATGGTCCGAGTGACGTTTCCACAAAAATATCAGGAATTTCCGCCAGTAAGTTAGGTCCACCGTTTAAAGAAAACCAGACAATACGCGGGCCACAAGTGGACAGGTATTCCAGCCGTACAAATTCATTTTCCAAAATACCGGTGGGGAGCCCAAAATAATCACCCATTGTTTATTCTTATTCCTTCAATCGAAATGGAATTACTTTCGAGGATATTAAGAGAAGTAAAGGTGATATCTGAATAATTTATATTTCCATTCGTTCTCGCAACTTTCCAATAAAATTGCGAGGTAGAACATTCGCATTGATGGCTTGATGCAATAATTCAATGAGATCCGTTTCAGACAGGAGGATAGGGTCAGAAATGTTTTTATCTCCCTGCGAGACAATCAGACGGATTTTCTCCCTTCCATCTTCAAGCAATAGTTTTTCTGCACTGATTTTCTGATCACCAATCATCACAAAGGATGAAGATGAAACCTTGGTATTATCAAGCGAATCCATATAACCTTCCATTTCCATGCAATCTCGAGGGGTACCATAAGAGCTTAGTTTACCATATCGATTGGGAAGGAATCAAATTTCTCCTAATCTTCGCGAAGGGATTTCCCGTAACGCTTTTATCGATTCTGAGAAAGGCCCCCTTTATGGATTATTAAGGTTGGAGACTTTCAGGTTATATTTCGATAAATGCAAAGTCGATGATTCCTACAATCACAGAAATGATGCATGCGTCGGGATTTCCCAGCACCTGGCGAGCTCCATTCCCCTCCCAATTCACGAGGACAGTATCGCCAATCCCTGCCTGACTATTATCCAAGGCGATAAAGTCTTCGTCGATGGATTCCCCCTCGATTACCATTGGCTGCACGACCAACAGCCTCCGGTTCTTATAATCCCGGTGGCTAATCGTGGTCACTACAGTCCCAACAACTTTACCCAATATCATAAATTCTCTCAGGAAAACTGGTTCCTGCCTCGTGCAAGTGTGAAAACAAACTCACCTTCCGGGTGGATTGCCAATTCATCCACTATGCCAACGAGGGCCAGGTCTACCGGCACGAATTTGACATCCGGCATTGCCAACGCAGCCTCCCGGGATCTGACCATCACGCAAAGATCCCCTGGGCCAGCATCAACGACATCCGCCGCAACCTGCAAACTCCCAATGGGTTCCAGGTTTTTATTCAATGGCTGAACAACCAGGAGCTTCAACCCCTGGGTGCCCGTGTATTTAAGGGACAGATTGCGGACCCCTTCACCCGTCCAAACAGCATTGGTTATTTCACTCCAGTACTTGTCAAAACACGTTGAATGATGACATCCAGCAGTTCTGGATCCACTTGGTTACCCATGCGGGAGATTACCGCCTCGTGAATTCGCACTTGCAGGTTTTTTTCCGCCTGCTCAGCTGCAATTCCTGGAATTTGGGGAGGGACTACCGGACCATTTTTTTGAGCGATGTATGGGCGCACTGGCGCGCTGGGTGGGTTGTCTGGTTGACTGCGAACAAGAATCATCCCCAACCGATTTGCTTTTTCATAAGCTAATTCGGTTAATACGACATTCTCGTTGACTATCAGCGACTTTTCTCCGCGCTTGACCATGTCTTCGATATCTCGTTCGGTATAAAATTCTTTGGGCATTGTTACTCCCTTCCAGCCGCAAGCAATTGCGACTTAACCAGCTTTCTGGCCTTCCATATTCTCCAGCGTTTGGACGGCAGCGTTCTTTGCTGTAAGAATTTCAGCTTCCGATCCAGAGAGCCACATACGGCCAAAACGGCCGACCGAGGACACATGGACCAGCTTGATGCTTGCGGTCTTCTCTGCTTCATTACAAGCAATATTAATGTAGGCAGCTGGCGCACATTCTAGAACGAGCATGGTTTCTCCCGCAACCAACATACTGCCACGGCGAAACCGATTTATTAGTTGAGCCTGGTAAGGGTCAACGCGGGTTATGACCTGAATCGATACTACTTCCGGCTTCATGCGATCCACCAAGCTGAGCCCCAAACGGCTTAGGACCACATTCCCGGCTTCAATAACCGCTGCCTGGTTGGGTGAATGAACTTCAAACATCCCGAATTCGCGTTCAACGATTTGCGCTCCGGGTCTGGCTTCGGTAGCTTTCACAGCGATGTCCACCACCCGGAAAACTTCATTTCCGGGAGCCATCTCTACATACAATGCCGCCATTCCTTCCGTTGGAAGGTCGCCCTGAGTAATCGTCCCAACAAAAGATGCATATTGCGGCTGCATTTTATCTAGGTAGCAATAGCAGCGCAGCGAAAACGTATCAGCCATAGAACATTCTCCTTCTCGCTGAAATCATTGAGCAATGCCCTGGTTATCCCAGGGATTCAGATGTCAGTCAAGCACGCAGTCAGATTTCAGCAAGGTTTTTTCGCGTGATAAAAAGTCGATTATAACCTTCAGCAATCAAACCAAAATCTATTTGGTTTTAGGCTCAGTGGAACGACCGCCAATGCTGCCCTTGCTGGTTTTCGGGAGGATCATTTCCACATCCAAATGAGGGCGAGGAATTACATGGACCGAAACCAATTCGCCCACACGCTTCGCCGCTGCAGCACCAGCATCAGTGGCAGCCTTGACAGCACCCACGTCACCGCGCACCATCACGGTCACATACCCTCCGCCGACATATTCAGAACCGATCAGGTTCACGTTGGCAGCCTTGACCATGGCATCTGCAGCTTCCACTGCACCGACAAGGCCTTTTGTCTCAACCATTCCGAGAGCAATCAAAGTAGGATCTAAAGCCATTTTGTACCTTCCTTTCAAATTTGGGTTGATTATTTTAGTTTTTCTTAAAATCCAGAATATCACTTACAACCTGGCGGACAACCCGCTCGATGTCCTCAGCGCTCGCAGACAGTGATCTTTCACCGGGTAAAAACGCCTCCTTTGGAGGTTCCATTGTTTCATATGCCAGGCGTTTAATATTGATCAGGTGATAAGCAGAAACGTTGTCTCCAGTAATAGCACCTCCTACACCGCCAGAACCAAGGGTCAAAGAGGGCATCACTCCAGCGGTCAAGCCGATAGCGCCTAATGTGCCCATGGTATTAACCAGGATCCGAAAGACCGGTTTTTCAAGACCAAAAGCCATAATGACTCGTTCATCGTTGGCATGAATAATCTGTGTATGACCGAGTCCACCTGCCTCAATAATAGCGATGGACCTTTCACACCCCTGTTCCCAACCGTCGACCACGTACCATGCCAACACAGTTGTCATCTTTTCATGTGAGAGTGGTTCTTCCTTTCCAGTTTTGGAAAGAGCCGTGACAAGGATACGAGTTTCAGGATCGACATGGAATCCAGCGATTTCAGCCACATAAGGGGCAGATTTTCCCACAACTGTTGTATTGGGGCTGCCATCTGGATGAAAAATGACCTGGCGCAATGCATCCGTTTCATGAAGGTTAGTAAAATAAGCTCCCTCTCCCCGCATTCGTTCGGCCAATTCGTTTGCGATCGGTAGATCAGCAATCACAGCTTGTTCGGTTGCGCAGATGGTGGAATAATCAAATGCTTTCGAGGCGACGATATACCTGGCAGCTTTTTCCACATCCGCGCTGCGATCCACATAAACAGGAACATTGCCCGGACCAACTCCGTATGCCGGTTTCCCGGTCGAATGCGCAGCCCTAACCATGGGAGTCCCGCCGGTTGCCAGGATTATCGCAGTTTGGCGGTGAGTCATCAATTCCTGTGTACCTTGCAGGGAAATTTGCTCGAGGCATCCTATCAGACCCCTGGGAGCCCCTGCGTTTTCAGCAGCCAAAGCCATGGTGCGGGCAGCTTCTAATGTGCATCGTCTCGCGGCAGGATGAGGGGAAAAAACAATCCCATTTCGTGCTTTTACCGCAATCAAAGCCTTAAAAAAGGTAGTAGAAGTTGGGTTTGTGGATGGGATTAAAGCAGCCACCACACCCATTGGCCAGGCTATTTCATATAGCCGTCGGGGAGAATCGTGCCTAATGACACCGACCGTTTTTAAGTCCCGGATGCTTTCCCAAACCACCCGCGATCCGAATTCATTTTTGATTTTCTTGTGAACTGCAACCCCATACCCAGTTTCTTCCTGGGCCATTCGCCCCAGTCGTTCCGAGGCTTGTACGCCGGATATGGACATGGCAGCACAAACCCGGTCAACTTCTTCCTGTGATGCGCGACTCCAGGTCTTCCAGGCTTCATGTGCGGTATTAACCATGTCACGTGCTTCTTGAATTGAGGCGAGGTCTTTATCGAATCCCATCTAAATATTCCTTCAACTCCAGCCAGCCTACGTTTTTCGGAAAGAAACTTGTCCGTTCACTTCAAGTGAATCGATAACCGCCATGATGACTGCATCCACGGGGGAGTCCTTGGTAATATTCGTCTGACGGGCAGACGACCCTGCACAGGTTAGAACCAGTTCGCCAATGCCTGCATCGACAGTATCCACAGCAACAAATGGCTTCCCGACCGGGTCCCCATGTTCATCTGTTTGCCGGACAATGAGCAATTTCCGAGAAAAAAGTTTCTCATCTTTGATCGTCGCAACCGTAGTTCCGATAACTCTGGCAATTAACATGGCGGATCTCCAAAATTAATAATTCCTGGCGGGCGGCTGAGAAGTCACTGCAGGAGTTGAAGGATTCGTAGGTCCTTGAATGATTTTCACCCCTGCGCTTGCGCCTATGCGGGTAGCTCCAGCTTTTATCATATTTTCAGCATCTTCATAAGTACGCACCCCTCCGGCAGCCTTTACTCCCATATCCGGCCCGACCACACGCCGCATCAAGGCAACATCATGGACTGTGGCTCCCCCACTCGCAAAACCAGTGGATGTTTTCACATAATCTGCCCCAGCTTCTTTTGCGAGAAGACAAGCGATGGTTTTTTCCTCGTCGGTCAGAAGAATGGCTTCAATAATTACTTTAACGATCGATTTTCCAGCGTGAGCTGTCGCGACCACACCACGAATATCCTTTGCCACCAGATCCAGATCGCGTGCTTTTAATGCCCCAACGTTGATAACCATGTCAATTTCTGTAGCACCATGCCCCAAAGCAACCTGAGTTTCGAAAGCCTTAACCTCCGGTGAAGTAGCTCCCAAAGGAAAACCAATCACAGTGCACACTTTTACTGTTGAACCTTCCAATAATTTGGCACATAATTCCACCCAGGTGGGGTTAATGCATACCGATGCAAAACCGTACTTGCGAGCTTCGAAACACAATTGAGCAATCTGTTCCTGCGTAGCGTCAGGTTTTAGCAGTGTGTGGTCAATCATTTTTGCGAGATCCAGGTCGTTGGGAATTACTCCTATTGTGGATGAGAGCCGTTCAGCGCCTGCGCTGACCACATTTCCAGCACGGTCGAAGCAGGTGCGCACACATTGCGACTCGGCACAGGTAAACTTGCAGTGACCGCCGTCTGGTATATTCGTCTTTTCCTGCTTCTCCATCATTGCAGCAAGGACTTCATGCGTGATTATTTCCACCAATTGCTCTACTGATCTGGTATCAGATAACATTTCAAGCCTCTATTTAAGATACATCTTTTCAACCACGGAAATCTTATCAACACGTCGAGCGTGGCGATCTCCGCTGAAATCAGTGGATAACCAGGTTTTAACAATTTGCTTTGCCAAGTTTACGCCAATCAGGCCAGCTCCAAGGGTTAAAACATTTGTATCATTATGTTCCCTACTGTTTACAGCTGAAGTATAGTCATATGCCATCCCTGCACGTATCCCTGGCAATTTATTTGCCACGATACAACTTCCAATCCCTGCCCCATCAATCATGATTCCCCGCCAAGCTTTGCCTGTGCTCACCAACTTGGCAACTTCATGAGCATAATCAGGGTAGTCGACTGCAGCTCTGCTATAGGTGCCAACATCAATGACATCCAAACCCCTTTCACCTAGATCTGCCTTCAGGGTTTCTTTTAACTCAAATCCACCGTGATCAGCACCCAGAGCCACAATTTTTCGAACTTTGCTTTTGTTTTCGGTCTTTGGAATTTCTTCACTTTTTGACGAAGATTGTACAGATGAAGGAACAACTGGGATCCGACCCATTACCTGCATGAGAACACGCTGCACAATTTGATCAAGTTGCTTATCATCCACTGGGGCCACGAAATTCTTCCTTTACAAAATGAACCGATATGTGGTAATGACCACATGACCACATTACATCTATATAATATCATTATGATCAGTAAAAGTCAAGCCTCCCCTTTTCAAGGAAGGCTGTTTCCCCCTGCGAAATATTCAACAGCATTAACTATCTAGTGAGTTTCGCCACATAGCGATAGCGATCCCCCCGATATAGAATTTTTACAAATTCAAAAACTCGGCGATATTGGGAATACGTAGTGCGTTCACTTAGTAGCAAGGGGCTTCCCGGTTCGATCTGTAATAATGAAGCTTCATGCGGAGTTGCAAGAGTTACTTCTAGGGTTTCGTCTGCTTCAGTCGGAATGAGGTGGAATTTTTCCTGGAGTATCCGATAAATCGATCCATTCTCCTCAAGTTCTTCCCTGGTAATTGTCTGCTCATCGCTCAAACAGTAGAAGGAAGTCTGAAGCCCCATGGGCACACCATCTCCCAGACGGATCCTTTCAATGAAAAGAACCTTGTCATCTCCAATAGGAAGTTCAAGATGCTGGCGAACTTTTTCAGTTGGTTGTACGTTTCCAATCTCCAGAATCTTTTGTCCTGGAATAATTCCCCGCTGTTTCATGTCCTCAGTAAAACTTGTTAGCTCAGAAATTCCTTTTTGCAGCTTCTGAGGTGATACAAATGTCCCTCGACCATGCTCCCGGTAAAGAAATCCCTGGCGTACAAGCAGATCAATCGCCTGCCTTATCGTGGGCCGGCTAACAGAATAGATCGTTTCCATCTGGCGTTCGGACGGGATGGGTTGATGCGCTTCCAGCTTTCCATTGGAAATCTGATCGCGCAGTATATTTGCTAATTGATAATAGCGCGGTAAGTAGTTATTCGGATCGATTAGTTCTGGCATCGTTTCCTCCCTCATATTTTACACGAAACCGTACATGAAGATGCTTGTAAAATGGATAATCGCAAAAATTAGGTGGTTACCTCGAATTAAATTCCTTCTATAGAAAAAGAACCAATTATTCCAATTTATTCCGCAGCGGGCGCATAAACAATGAAAGTCCGACCACCCCAGCAATGATGACCCCAGCAAGAATTAATGATCCTCCCCCCAAAAGGATAAAAGCAGCCAAAGCAATCGAAGCACCCTGAAATAGCATCAAACCCCAGCGCTTCCAATGCCAAAGAACGAGGGCAGCCAGGTAACATAAGAATCCCAACACCGCAATCACCTCAACTGCCCAAGGTGCTGGAGCATTGGCTACTCCTGGTGCTGGATACCCGAGCATTCCATACATCGTTACCAGCAGGCTATCAAACATCAACAGAATCAAGAACACATTCAACTGCCTAACACGGCGATTCTTAATCCTCGGTCCTGTTAGTAGCCAATAGGCGGAGAAAATACTGATTCCTGGTATGAAAAGCCATAGAAAACCACTATATTGGGTTAATACCGAGGAATCCAATTGACAGGCCTCCCTAAACCCTTTAACCTGGTCGGGGGTAAACTGTTCATAGGTACCCGGGGAAGGATAACATGAAACTATCCTACCAATATAAATAGCCAGGGCAGCGACAAGGAGCAAAATTCCTGCTACAAGCAAAATACCTTTCCAATTTTTCATCAAGATCTCCAAATTCATCGAGCGCTATTTTGCGCGCAGGTCAAGTTCTTCCTTCCCACCGAGCCGTTCCTGTATCCGTCCCACCACTACCTCCAATGCCATAGGTTGGTTAACATAGTCCAAGTCATCAGTCCTTATGGTCAACACTGGGCACACATCAAATGCGCGGAGCCATTCCTCATAAAATGAATCGAGCAGTGACAGATAACTTGAAGAAATCCCTGTTTCCATGTTTCGGGCTCGACGCTGAATGCGCGCCATCAATACTTCCACTGGGCATTTTAAATATACAAGCAAATTCGGTGGTGGCAGGCTGTCCACGACAAGGTCAAATAGTTTACGATACGCAAGATAATCTCGCTCTGCAAGATTCCCCATGTGGTGTAGAGCACGTGAAAAAATGTAGGCATCTTCATAAATGCTGCGGTCCAGTATGACAGAACGTGGGTCATGCGCGGCATCGAGATATTGGTCAGCACGATGACCTAGAAAATAAATTTGCAGGTGGAAGGACCAAGCATGCATGTCAGCATAAAAATCTGGCAAATAAGGGTTGTCCGCCACTGACTCAAAATCCGTACGCCACCCGAGACGTGAACCAATTCGTTCTGTAAGAGAGGTTTTCCCTGCCCCGATGTTGCCAGCCACTACGACAAGTCGTTTGGACATTACAGCTCCTCCATTTTTACTATTTTACACGAAGATAACGCATAGGCTTCACATCTCAATGATAGTGGATAAGGAATTGGAAAAACGATATGTTTGGATAACCCACAGTTCGGTTTGGTGAGAGAAGGCCAACATAAAAAAACAAGACTGTGCTAATAATTTTTTGGAACAGGTGGTTCGTTGTTCCCAAAAATTGGCTTCTTCCGATCTCGTTATTAATGCTGCTTACGGATGAGTGGCAAGAAGATCCAGGATCCGATCGCCATGAGCATCATTACTCCTGCCCCTACTGCCACTGTAACAGGTTCACTGAATTTCTCAGCAAAGGCCCCAGCAAATAATGATCCAAGCGGCATCGAACCAAAAAAGACCAGGGTATAGATGCTCATCACCCGCCCGCGTAAATGATCCGGCACCTGGGATTGCACCATGGCATTGCTGTTATTCATGATCATCATGAAACTCCACCCTATCCCAACGAGTGTTAACAAAGATAGGGGCAACCAACGAATCCACGCAAATATAAACAACATGATTGGCATAATAAACGCACCAACCGTCCAAAGTTTCCCTCGAAGATTCCGGTTGCCTAAATATGCCAACATCAAAGCACTAACCAACGACCCAAGACCTCTAGCAGAGACCAGCAAGCCATTCGTAGTCACATCACCATGGAGAATATCCGTCGCCCAAGCTGGGAGAAGAGTCATCATCCCAATTCCAAAAATACTAACAAGCCCAATAGACCCAATAAGACTAAGAATCAGTCTATGAGAGAAGACATATCCCAAGCCTTCTTTCAGGTCTGTCATCACTGAAGCACGAAGGTTTGGCTGAGCTATAGGTTTAATACGCATGAACAATAAAGCCACAATCACTGCAATAAATGAAATCCCGTTTAAAGTGAAGCACCAGGCAGGACCAAATGCTGCATAGGTCAACCCAGCCACTGAAGGACCGACCACAGTGGCAAAGTTGAACATTGTGGAGTTAAGTGCAATCGCATTGGTCATATCCTCCCGATTGACCAATTCAAGCACAAAAGCAACCCGGGCAGGAGCATCAAAAGCATTGGCAACGCCCAGAAAAAATGCCAATACAAGAATATGCCAAGGCTGGACCCTATTCGTAAATGCCAAAACAGCCAGAATGAAAGCCAGAACAAGCATAGATGTTTGAGTAATTACCATCATATTTCGACGAGAAATCCGATCTGCAATCACCCCACCAAATAAAGTGAACAACAAAGCCGGTATTCCTCCAACAAACCCCACCAGACCCAAGTAGGCAGGTGAACCAGTCAGTTGATAGATTAAATACCCCTGGGCAGTGCTCTGCATCCAAGTCCCCATGAGGGATACCATCTGGCCGAAAAACCAAAGCCGATAGTTATAGTGCTTCAAGGCGGCAAAGGTTTCCTGCAGGCGTGGATTTATTTTGGGTTTCACTTCACTTTCAATATCGCTCAATGAATCCCTTTCATCAGATAATATTGCCAGATTGCACGGGATCTTAAATTATATACTTTTTGTCTTAAAACAGAATAAGCAGAGAATCAACCCTGCTTATCCATTGAATCTACCAAATTCCGGGAAGCTTAACACTCGCTATACCCGCAAGTGTAACACTTGCGACATCCTTCTTCGTTTACCATGGTGGCTTCACCACATTCTGGGCACAAATCGCCCATCTTTAAAGGAGGCACGACAGGTTCCGGATTAGATAGATCGGGTTTTTTAATAATTGCTTCTGGATTCTGTTTAACATCGGTTTCGGTGACTTGGTGAGTTTTCCGGTTATTTAGGTATTCATCCAAAACCTGTCCCACACCATCAGGCAAAGAGCGGACCCGGTTTGGACCAAAGCCCAATGAACGACCACCGCCAATTCCTGACAATTGGCGAACCACCTCCGCAAGCCGTTCACGTGGTGCTATAGGAGAGGCCAACCTTAGTACATATGAAACAAGCCTGCCAATGGCTTCGGAGACAGCGGCAGTTTCTGATCCAGCTTTGGCAGTATTAATGAATACCTCAAATGGCTGCTTCCCCCCGTTCTCATTTACTGTGATGAAGGCTTTACCGAGAGGGGTCTCAACCCGAAAGGTGCTTCCGGGAAGTAGGCGTGGGCGTGGTTTCTTGGACTCGTGCCAGGCAGCTAATTGGGTCGCGAGTTCTGTTTCTGAAACAGGTTTCCCATTGCCATTATTTCCAAATGGTAATACAACTGTGCCAATGGAACCTTGAATATCAGTTGACATTACTTGGGCTTGTTTTTTCTTTGATGTAGCGTTGGTTTCCAGTACTACTTTTTCACGGGAACCAGTGATGTATACTGTAATACCTTTGCATCCTAATTCCCATGCTAAAAGGTATGCTTCAGCCACATCCTCAAGCGTAGCATCTTCGGGGAAATTGATCGTCTTTGAAAGGGAATTATCCACAAACGCCTGGAGGGCAGCTTGCATGTATACGTGCTCATCAGCAGGGATGTCTCCGGCGACAACAAATACGTTGCGAAGGGTTTCTGGAATCTCAAGGACATCCTGACAAGTTCCACGCTGCATGACACGCTCGATAATTTCCTGGCGTGCTTCCCCGGAGATTCCTGCTTTTTCCAAGGCACTATCGAAACGTGGGCTGGCATACGTCAATCTTAAGTCCTTGCCATTATCATTTACGTGACGAACGTATGCCAGCGCGAATACCGGTTCGCATCCATACCCTTCACACCCTGCAACTGTGGCAATTGTCCCGGTAGGAGCCACAGTAGTCTGGGCGGCATTCCGAATACCATATTTCTGAATCGTTTCCAGAATTTCATCCCAATCCAGCAAGGGGCGGCCATATTGACGGGTATAAGGAGCCATTGGTTTAGGCGGCTGCCATTGAATCTTCTCAAAGTCGTAAATACTGCCTTTAATGGCCGGGAACGCCCCTCGATCACGCGCCAATGCCACGCTTGTCCGCACTGCGTGGTAACGAATGAATTCCATCACCTGAGCTCCAAATTCCTGTCCCTCAGGCGAGCCATATCGAACACCCACATGGTACATGATGTCTGCCAACCCCATTATTCCGAGTCCGATGCGGCGAGCCCTAAGAGCGGATTCTTTCAACTGGGGAACTGCCGGGACATAGGCATTGACATCGATGACATCGTCTAGAAACCGAGTAGCTATTTCGACACTATGCTGCAAATCGTCCCAATCCACCTGACCATCTGCTGCACAATGTTCAGCAAGGTTGACTGAACCAAGGCAACAGTTTTCGTAAGGTCCAAGCCATTGTTCCCCGCAAGGGTTAGTGGCTTCAAGCGGATATAAATGCGGGACTGGATTATAGCGATTGGCGGCATCCAAAAACAAAAGTCCCGGCTCACCGTTATGGTGCGCCTGGTTAACGATTTTAGCGAATAGATCACTAGCACGCACTGTCTTGTAGGTACGCAAAGGAATCCCCTTTGCCAATGCCTGCTCTGGAGTACCACTGAACCCGCGATATCCAGGATCAGTAACATCCGGGAAAACCAAGTCCCACTGAGCATCGTCCTTTACCGCCCTCATAAAGGCATCCGTAATCCCTACGGAAATATTAAAATTGGTAATCTGGTTCTCATCAGTTTTGCATGTGACGAATTCTTCGATATCGGGGTGATCAACACGAAGAACACCCATGTTAGCTCCGCGCCGTGTTCCGCCCTGTGCAATCTCACCAAAAGCGTGGTCATAAACGCGGAGGAACCCTACTGGACCAGTAGCTTGACCGGCTGATGATTTTACGAGAGATCCTTTTGGCCTGATACGCGAAGAAAACCCATTCCCTCCTCCGGTCTGTTGTATAAGTGCAGCATCTCGGAGGGATTGGAAAATGCCCGCCGGGTCGTGCCCCATGTCATCGGTTATTGGTAGAACAAAGCATGCTGCAAGTTGCCCCAAAGGAGTTCCAGCACCGGTAAAAGTGGGAGAATTTGGGAAAAATTTCCTGGCTGTCAAGAGCTCATAAAACTCCTTGGCGTGCACCATTACATCGCCGTAATAAGATTTTCGGCCTTTGCAATGTGATATGCTACTCGCCAAAACATCTCCTCAACAGTCTCTGCTGGATTTCCATCATCACCTCGTCGAACGTAACGGCGAACGAGCACCTGTCGTGCATTACCGGTTAATTCCGCCCCTTGAAGATCAGAAGGGATCGGCGGTGTGTATAATTTATGGTTTTTTGAGACGGTGGTCGTCATCGACATTCAGAATTTCTCCTCGTGCTTTTGATATAGTTATAAAATAAATGCCAAGGTTGGATAGTAAAAACCAAAATTGCACTGACACATCACCCGGGAAATGCAATCAGCCCTTGATTATGCTTATGATTTTAACAACAGGCGGTCGATTTCGTTGCGAAGGGAATGTAAATCGTCTAGGCGCAAATAAACTATGGCATAACGAATATAAGCAATCTGATCCAGCTCTTTCAATCCTTTGATAACCAGATCTCCAACTACTCGTGACGAAATCTCGGATTTACCCTGGCTCTGAAGCGCAGCTTCCACTTGCCCCAATAGCCGCTCGATATCAGAAGCAGAAACGGGGCGTTTGGCACAGGCAATTCGTATACCACGTTCCAATTTCCCCCGTTCAAATTCTTCGCGAGTTCCATCCTGCTTAATAATCAGTGGAATCGCCAGGATCGGGCGTTCATAACTACTAAATCTTTGTCCACATTTTAAGCATTTCCGTCTTCGGCGAATGCCTCCATGGCTGTCATGGGTTGTATCAATAACTTTAGAGTCTTCATTATGACAATATGGACAACGCATGAAAATGACTCCGTGAAATATAGAACAAACGTAGCCGCCATATTTGGTGGTATTGATAATAATTTCCCCTATATATGGGGCGTTGTTTCCAATATTCTAACATGATTGCCTACTGCAATCAAGAGGAAATCCAAGAGAATAACCTTAAAGTTTTATTGAACCCCAATTTGAGACATATATAAATGACTCTATCCTCAAATGAAATCGAGAAATTATTGGAAATATATATATATCAAGAATCCCAGTTATGGATTAATCGGAATCAAGCAAAATGGCAACGCATTGGATCATCGTGCCGGACCTTGAATTCCTTCATTTGTGCCTGGTATAAGTACAGGAATATTAATTTCTTCAGCCAAGATCTTGAATGGCGAGTAAAAGATTATTAATATTGAGATTTTTGACATCATGCATGATGAAGTTATAATTCAAATTCTCCTGTAACCCGGGAAGTATAATCAACATATCCTGCCAAAACCAAGAAAGGTACGATTACGATCTAACAATTGTCATCAGGGTAAACTGTGATGTAATCGAAAAAAAGTATGCCAATTAGTGAATTCGAAGAGAAACCCGGTGAGAAAATCCTGTTCCGTAACACACCAAACCGAAAGTGGTTTGTAATAACCTGGAAAATTTTCAGTGGGTGTGTGGGAATTACCATTTTAATATTCGTCCTATATTCACTACTTGCAAGCAAAACGGAGGGTGCCTTAACCTCGTTCCTGCCAACTTGGATTGCCAACCTCATAACTAACTTTATTTTTCTTGGATTAGTCCCCCTGGCAGCTGTCTCCTGGGTAATTGAAGATATTGCATCGGTATTCAATGGCGAATTCATCCTCACTAATCAGCGTATATGGATACGAGGTTCGCCGTATGCGTGGAGCCGATGCCAGATTTTAGTCGATGATATCTTATCAATGAGCTGGCGTAGAGATGCAATTTTTATTAGGCAAAAATCTACGCGGAAATTACATGTCCATATGTTTTCTGACGGTAAAGAATTTGTTCAGACGTTCCAACAGTACGTTGGCAAGTCTAATGATTCCTGATTTATTCTGAGAATTTACCCCCACACCAAGAACATGCTGCCAGCTGGGCAATCCTGTCATGATTCCCTGGATCACAGGTGTTTGGCTTCCTGCCATAAATTTTCCATCTCATCGATAGACAATTCAGATAGGTTCCTTCCCTGCTGCCTGGCTCCTTGTTCAATGTGAGCAAAGCGCTTCTTGAAACGCAAACTCGTATTTCGCAAAGCGGATTTAGCGTCAATATTTTTCCTACGGGCAAAATTGACCAGAGCAAAAAACAAATCTCCCATTTCGTCAAATAGTTCCTGTTCGGTGGTTACTTCCTTTATCTCCTGTATTTCTTCGCTTATTTTATCCAACACACCAGAGACTTCCTTCCAGTCAAAACCGACACGTGCTGCGCGATCCTGAAATTCCTGCGCTTGTGAAAGAGCTGGTAGCGCCAATGGAACGCCATCCAACAGTCCTTTTTCTGGCTCATGGCTGCCTGCCCGTTCTACCGCCTTGAGCTTTTCCCAATTCTTTAATACTCCTTGAACGCCATCCAATGTCATATCTCCAAAAACATGCGGATGGCGACGGATGATCTTGTCGTAAATGCCTTTAATAATATCAGCCATGTTGAAATCGCCTTCTTCGCTGGCGATTTGGGCATTTAAAACGATCTGCAAAAGCAAGTCGCCGAATTCTTCAGACATGGCAGCGGGGTTGCCGGAATCCATCGCGGCAAGAGCCTCATAGGCTTCCTCCATCAAATGCGGCCGGAGGGAGTTCATGTGTCTGCTCTCGATCCCAAGGACAACCATCCGGAGCACGCAAGCGAGCAACAATTTCCTGAAACGCTTCAAATGAGGTTCCCTCGCCTAACGGTGGAACATACAGCACTGTAAATAAGCCAATCTTTTCTGACCGATCGATCTCATACAAATGAATATCCTCGATGATTTGTTCCTTGGTCCCGGCTGCATGCACTAGACGGACCGGATGATCATCAGGATAAACAGTATTAAGTGTCATTTTGACTTCAGCAGCTACCATTCGCGAATAAATTTGGGCCACCAACACCGGCATATCTGGAGGAAAATTTGGGACATGTGCCTGGCTCAATTCGAGAGCATCTACTAAAACCATTTTTGGGTACGGATCCAAACCCAACGCAGTAAATACCGGCTCGAGGAAGGAAAGTCCATTAACTATTTTCAACGGCAAGCCCAGTGACCGAGCTCGCAGTGCTATCTCGGGGCAGGTTGCCTCGGCAACAAACGGATCTCCTGGAACTGCATAAACAACACCACCAGGAGACTGTCCCAACTCAAGGATTTTCTCAACAATGGCTGTGTACAAGTCATCATATGATTCCCCGTTTTCGTAAAGTTCATCAAAGCTGTGCATCTCAAGTGTCGCGGGAAGACCCGCAACAGCGGGGTGTTGGTTTGTACGCAGCCACACTTGATCGGCTGAAACAAGTGCGTCCCAAGCTTCGCGAGTAATTTTTTTAGGATCTCCAGGACCCATTCCAATTAATGTTATTCCAGGCATTTGAACTCCTTAAAAGAAAAACGTAATGCGTGATCGCAGTAACATACCGCGGCACACGCATTACGTTGAGCGTGTCATCTCTTACCTGCGAGTGTATTTATTATCGCTTGGTGTAAGTGGGTGCCTTGCGAGCGCGTTGAGGCCTGGCTTCTTGCGTTCCTTGACCCGTGCGTCTCGCGTCAGGAAACCACCTTTGCGCATGGCAGAAACGTTTTCTGGATTCATTTTTACCAGAGCTCGTGCCAAGCCAAGCTGGACTGAGTCAGTCTGACCAGTAACACCGCCGCCACTCACTACCACAGTGATATCGTAGGTTTTTGTATCCTGACCAGCAGCCTTCATCGGAGCCAATATGGCATCCAGATCCCCTAGCCGGGTAAAGAAAGCAGGAGCATCCTTTTCATTGACGATGAAGCGACCTGAACCTGACATTATACGAACCCGGGCGATGCTTTGCTTTCGACGCCCAATACCTTCAAAATATTGCACAGACATATTCCTGCTCCTTATGCTACCTGCTTCGGATTCTGGGCACCATGCGAATGTTCTGCACCGCCATAAATCTTGAGCCGTGTTATGAGATGACGACCCATTTTATTATGCGGCAACATGCCCCACACAGCGGTTCGAATGACGCGGTCCGGATGGGTACTTAACTGGTCGCGCAAGCTTATTGTTTTTAAGCCTCCAGGGTACCCCGAGTGATGATGATACATCTTCTCAGTTAATTTTGTATGTGTCTTTGTACCAGTGACAGTTATTTTTTGCGCATTAATTACAACCACAAAATCACCCATCTCAACACCGGGAGTAAAGCTTGGCTTGTGTTTGCCCAGCAAGAGTGAAGCGAGTTTGGTCGCCAGGCGACCTAGGTTTTCACCGTTGGCGTCCACTAGCAACCATTGGCGGTCAATCTCAGCGACCTTGGGATAGTAAGATTTGTACACTTTTGTCTCTCCAAATTATCACGAATTCAAACCAGATTATCATAACGAACTTCTACAAGCGTCAGACCGCACGCCGGAGCTAGATTCGCAGGGATTATGCTTTGTATGTTTTCCCGGACCGGCTTTGGTTTCCCGGGAACATTTTTTAGAGCATTGACAAGGATCTCCACCGGAAGTCTGCCTTGTCCCGCCACCACCTGGACAAATACAAGTTTCCGTACCATGCGGTAGAGGAATGCATCTGCTTGAATATCAAAGATCCATTCATCGTTCAATTTTGTCCATTTTGCAGAAAAGACCGTTCTGACAGTGCTTCCTTCCGCCTTAGGTGGCGTAAAACATACGTAACGAAACTAATACACACACAACAT
>CAWFNU010000001.1:0-86327 GCA_963817265.1 uncultured Chloroflexia bacterium | reverse complement strand
AAGGTATTTGGAGGATTTTTTCTTCGGACGGAGAAAGATTTCAGATTGGTCAATGGGTTGGGTTTTATCCTGTTGGATATTGCTGCAATAGCCCGGTCCTCCTTTGCACCTTGGCATTAGGAAAAACCCGACATTAACTTAAGTACGGGTCTGAGTTGGTAGCCTCGTTAATATTCTTCTTCCCCTTCTTCGTCCCCCGGGGCAGTCTGCCTGGGGGCACCACCCAATTTTGGCTCGCTTGGTTTACTGTCCAAGTACTGCTGGAGCAAAGACAGAGCCTCCGGGTGATCCACGTGCAAGGCGTGATCATAGTCACCGGCGGGAAACGGGTGGGGCGATGTGACCGGACGATAAATACCAAAGAGATCGAAGAAATTACTAATATTGACCAGCAATGCAAAGCGATATTCCTGCATGTGCATTGACTGCCATTCAACAATCGAGGCCATGGAGCCCTGCACACGGGCTTTTTCACGCACAATACGGTGAATGGATTTTTGGGTCGCGATGACCAATTGGGGAAAGCAGAATAGCATTTGCAACCAGGATCATCGCGCTGAACGAAATCAACACCACCCAACCGCCTTCCGTCCATTTCCCCACAATCTGGCCAACGAATACCAAGCTGCCAGGATGCCAACTCCTCCAGCCGCCAGTGCACCCCAGATGCGTTTCCGCCCGTAAAATGTTTTCTGGATATGTTTTCGGATGGCAAAGCCCATGACCATAATTGGCATAAACACGCCCACCCCGTAAAATGGCACTGCAACTGTTGGCGCCGCGTACCAGCAGCATTAGAACGACAGCAATAATGAACCCGGCAGTCACCGAGCGGGTGAAAGTGCCATGTGGGTTACGGTAAACCACAATCTCGGGGATTTCGCCAATGGCAACATCGCGCCAGGCAGTAGCCTGCAAATCTTGAAAAGCAGTCATGGAGGCTGCAGAAGAACAAGACAGCCAAAACTTGGTAAGCCCAGAACAAGATAATTCCTCCGGGAATCTGTTGGAAGCCAATATAGGCCAGGTTTCCCACCAGGGTCCGGCCAAGCGTACCATCATAGACATTGAAACGGATGGCAAATGAAGTGAGCATAAAAGTGGTCAGACCGCCATAAAAAAGGAACGAGGTCTGGACAAAGCGCCCAATGCCGGATTTGCCGCTATAGAAATCCCATAGCTTTTTCAGACGTGGAAGCGCCGCTTCCCCCATTTTACAATCCCAGCGTCCTCATGGATGACAAACTGAATGCCATTGGACATGGCTTCAAGGCCACTCAGGGCGACCATGCCTTTCATGGAGGCCGTAAGTAAATGGTAAAAAGCTTGCCAGATGCTTGTGGCGTTGAGTTATGGGGATTGACTGCGGCTGTTGCCGGAACGCCCTTGAACTGGCAATCAGCAGGCCAATGAACATTGTGACGGTGAGAAAAACAAAGATTGCCCAGCATCATAAAGACGATCCGGGCCGATTTGCCACGTCCGCGGATGGTCAACCAGTAGGTCATACCAGCCAGGGTGGCACCGATCAGGAAATGCAACCACCAGTATTTCCCATACAGATTCAAAATTGATAGCAATTGGTCTCCACCAGAAAGCGCCGAGACCACGATCGTCAAAATGTAATCCTGAATTAGGACAACAGCCACCACCAGACTAAGACCGGGTTTCAAGTAACGCATTGATGCGGTATATGCCCCACCGCCCTCGTTGAAGGTGCCCAGGGAATAAATATAAAGCATGCCGAAGGAAATGTTTGCGATGGCAATTATTGCAGCCGCGATGTAGCCCCAATGTTCCAACCCATAGGGGTGCAAGGCATTCATCATTTCACCAGTGGCATAAAAATACGAGGTGAAATAATCCACTCCAAAAAGGGCAAGCGCAGCCAGCAGGCCGATCTGCCCCGCACCATGAATATTAGCATGTTCCTGTTTCTCTATAGGCGAAAGACGAAATGCTATTAAGACAATCACAATTAGCAATGCAATGGAAAATATCATTCTTTACCTTTTTTACAATTCCAGATATTAAGCAGGTTCCTGATTGACACCGAGGTTACCATATATCCTGAGCCTATACCCGACACCGGGTTCTGTAACGATATGTTGCGGACGGGCTGGATCAGACCTCAATTTTGCGTCGCAAGTTGCTGATGTTCACACGCAATAAATGCGCATCAGCTTCATAACTGGTGCCCCATACTGCGTGAACAAGTTGCTGGTGAGTTAGCACTTTGCCACCATGCTGAATAAGAATCCGCAGGATATCGTATTCCGTCGGCGTCAGGGATATCGGTTGCCCATTTATCGCCACCTCCCGGCGAGCCAGGTCTACCATCAGACCACCTGCTTGATAGACCGGTTCGCTTTCCGGGAGAGTCGAATGACGCAAGGCTACTCTTAGCCGAGCCATCAACTCTCCCGCACCAAATGGCTTGGTCAAATAATCATCGGCTCCAGCATCCAGGGCGGCAATCTTGTCATCTTCCCGATCCCTTACAGACACCACGATAATTGGTACCTGCGTCCACTCGCGCAAGCGGCGGGTCACCTCGACACCATCCACATCCGGCAACCCAAGATCCAGGATGATGACGTCCGGCTGTCCAGACACAGTGACGGCCAGGGTTTCTTCACCCGTGGCCGCCTCCAAAACCGTGTACTGTCCGCTGAGACAAGCGCTCAAAAACCGCCTGATGGGGCGCTCGTCGTCCGCCACCAGGACTCGCACCGTTTTTTCATCCATTAAATTCCATTCATTTTCCTGCAAATAAACATTCGACAAGAAAAAACACCTGCAACCATATCAAGACAATCAACACACTGAATTGGTACCCCACCCGTGATAATGGCAAAAAGGTGGTCGCAGCAGCTCCTGCCAAAGGCAAACCTTGAATAACATATTTCCAATCCTTGGAAATCTTTGTGCCTCTTTTATATAAATCGGATCAAACCCATATTGATAACCTTGTTATGTACTTTTAACCATTCACAAGTGAGTGTCAAGCCAATGGCAAAATGATGCTTAAATGTGTCAAGAAATTGTCAAGGAAACAAGATAGATTTTATATATAGTTGTATCAAGGAATTGACAAGATGGCGTCAATATGTGTCAAGAAATCGTCAAGAATATTGAGGTAAGATGCTATTATATACCAAGCATTTGGTTTTTTCCCGGAAAACGCGGTAAGCCAATAAGTATCCTAATAATAAAACGAACGAATTGCTCAATTGAGCAATTCGTTCGTTTCGAAATTCAAAAAAGAATGGTGACACCAAAAAGGCAGTCGTACCTAATCTAAACCGCGCCCGGGACTACGCCTCCCAGAATATTTATTCTTCTTTCCCTTCTTCATCACCGGGGAAGTCTGTTTTGGAGCACCACCCAATTTCGGCTCACTTGGTTTGCTGTCCAAATACTGCTGGAGCAAAGATGGAGCCTCAGGGTGATCCACGTGCAAGGCATGATCATAGTCACCAGCAGGCGCAGGCGGTTCATACCGCATTGGACGACGGACTCCAAGCATCTCAAAGAACCGGGCGATCCAGACAATCACCTTGTAGCGGTATTCCTGCATTTTTAGCGACTGCCATTCCACAATGGAAGCCATTGCTCCCTGGACGCGCGCCTTTTCGCGTACAATTCGGTAAATCTGTTTAGGTTCGCGATAACCAATCGGAGAGATCAGGACCAAATTGGCGGTCACTACCAGAATACTGAACGAGATCAGCACCATCCAGCCGCCTTCGGTCCACTTGCCGACAATTTGGCCAACAAAAACAATTGCTGAAAGTATTGCAGCAAATCCCGCTCCGAAAGCACCCCAGGAACGTTTTGTTCCCTTGGGGTAGGTCTTTAAAATATGTCTTCGGATGGCAAAGCCCATCATCATGATCGGCATAAAGACACCAATGCCGTAATAAGGAATGCCCAATGCTGTTTTCCCCGGATAATGAAAGTAATGATGATGACCAGGATAAAAGCGATGGTCACTGAGCGGGTGAATGTGCCCCGTTTATCCCGATATACAATGATCTCAGGGATTTCCCCAATGGCTACATCACGCCATTCTGTTGCTTGCAGATCCTGGAAAGCAGTCATGGAGGCCGCTGCCAGCAAGCCACCGCCAGGATCTGGTAAGCCCAGTAAAGGATTATTCCTCCGGGGATTTGGCTAAAACCGATAAAGACAAGTTTCCCACCAACGAACGTCCGGCTGTGCCATCAAAGGCGTTGAAGTGAATTGCAAAGTATGTCAGAAAGGCTGTGGTGATTCCACCATAGAATAAGAAGGAAGTCTGGACCATGCGCCCGATGCCAGATTTTCCGCTGTAATAATTCCAGAGACCTGCCAATCGAGGCAAATGCTTCTTACCCCATTTTACCAGGGCAAAGTCTTCGTTAATCACGAACTGGATCCCATTGGACATGGCTTCCAGACCGCTCAGAGCCACCAAGCCTTTCATGGAAGCAGTCAGCATGTGGTACAGCTGCTTTCCAGATGGTTGGTGTGGTGGCGGGAGATGGTGTAAGGCAGCGCAGACTACCGCTCTGCCTTTTGCGAGGAAAAGACCGACGGCCATGGCAATGGTCAGAAAGATGAAAATACCCAGCATGGTGAAAACCACACGTGCAGATTCCCCGCGGCCGCGGATGGTAAGCCACCATGTGATTGTCACCAAGGCCATCCCATAGCCACGTGGATAATCCAAGTAATGTTGTAAGAGTTGGTCAGGGAAAGCAATTGATCCACGCCAGAAAGACTGGAAACGACGATAGTGAAGATATAATCCTGGAGCAGGACAACCGCCACGACCAAGCTTAACCCGGGTGCCAGATAGCGCATAGAAGCTGTATAAGAACCACCCCCTTCATTGAATACCCCCAAAGAGTACATGTACAGGAAACCGAACACTGCATTGGCAACCGCGATGATGATGACAGCGATGAAAGCGTATTTCTGCAGATTGTAGGGATGAAGCGCAGTCATCATCTCGCCGGTGGCATAAAAGTAGGAAGTGAAATAGTCCACTCCAAATAAGGCAAGCGCAGCCAGCAGACCAATCTGTCCGGCACCATGAACAGGGCATGCTCCTTCTTTTCCACCGGAGCAGCTTTGAAAGCAATGAAAACAATAACAATGAGTAATGCAATTGAAAATAACATAATTTTCCTTCTGTGCCTTGAAATTATGAGAAGGCTGAGATCAAACCTTATTAGCGATCCAATCGCCTTAAGTCGATACCCGACACCGGGTTCAGTGACGATATAGCGCGGCCGGGCTGGATCCACTTCAATCTTGCGACGCAGGTTGCTGATGTTCACCCGCAACAGATGCGCATCCGCCTCATAACTTGTGCCCCACACAGCGTGGACCAGCTGCTGGTGGGTCAGCACCTTGCCGGCATGTTGTATCAGAATGCGCAGGATATCGTATTCCGTCGGCGTAAGAGTGATCGTTTGTCCATTGACCCGCACATCCCGCTGGCCAGATCCACCAACAGTCCACCGGCCTGATAGACCGGTTCGCTTTCGGGAAGAGTCGAACGGCGCAATGCCACCCGCAGTCGTGCCATCAACTCGCCTGCCCCAAACGGCTTGGTCAAATAGTCATCGGCTCCGGCATCCAGGGCAGCAATCTTGTCCTCTTCCCGATCCCGTACCGAGACCACGATGATCGGTATCTGCGTCCACTCCCGCAGCGGCGTGTCACCTCGACCCCGTCCACGTCCGGCAGCCCAAGATCCAGGATGATCACATCCGGGCGTCCAGACACAGTAACGGCCAGGGTTTCTTCACCCGTGGCCGCCTCCAATACCGTATACTGCCCGCTCAGAGAAGCGTTTAGAAATCGTCGGATCGGGCGTTCGTCATCCGCCACCAGCACACGCACTGTCTTTTCGTCCATCTTCCTTCATTCATCTTCCTGCTAATAAACATTCAACGATGAAAAAACACCTGCAGCCACACCAGGACAATCAGCACACTGAATTGTTGCCCCAGCCGCGATAATGGTAAAAAGACGGTCGCAGCGGCTCCTGCCAACGGTAAACCTTGAATAACCAGTTTCCAGACTTTGGGAATCCCTTTCTTCTTCACGTGATCGGTTCCAGTCATATCTCAACTTCTTTTTCTACAAGACTGGATTTTACAGATAGACAGCGTCAAGAAACGACAAAAAATGCCTGAAAGACATCAAGGTCGTGTCAAGGCGATATTAAACTTGAGATTATTCTAGTTATTGGAGGGAAATGAACAAGATCGAATGCGAAGCTTATGGATTGAATCTAGGTTCGGTGTTATTATGTCAAGAATGAAATCAGGATAGAACAAGCCAGTCTTTCCATGAGCTTTTATCAGATAATCTTCAGCCTGTATCCAACCCCAGGTTCGGTGATGAGGTAGCTTGGTCGTACCGGGTCAGGTTCAATTTTCCGACGCAGATTGCTGATATTTACCTGCAGCATATGGGTTTCGCTTTCATAGGCCGTCCCCCAAACGGCACGCAGCAACTGATCGTGGGTCAACACTTTCCCGGCATGTTTGACGAATTCACGCAGTAAATCGTACTCGGTTGGTGTCAAAGAAACGGGTTGCCCATTCACCTGCACTTCACGCAGGTTCAAGTCGACCACCAGATTCCCGGTTTTGAAAACCGGATCGGTTTCTGCCTGGGCGGAACGCCGCAAAGCCGAACGCAGGCGTGCCATCAATTCCCCCACACCAAAGGGTTTGGTCAGGTAATCATCGGCACCGGCATCCAAGGCGGCAATCTTGTCCTTCTCCTGCTCGCGAACTGAAACAACAATGATGGGGATCTGCGTCCATTCCCGCAGCCGGCGGGTGACATCCACGCCATCCATATCGGGAAGCCCCAGGTCCAGGATGATAACATCCGGACGGTCAGCATGCAACAGCCGATAGGGCTTCTTCGCCGTTGGTGGCTTCGAAGATGGTAAATTGGCTTCCCAAAGAAGCTTTCAAGAACCGACGGATCGAACGTTCATCATCCACTACCAAGACGCGCATATCCTGCTCGCTCATTTTATGCCTCCACGGGCAGTGCAATCGTAATGATTGTGCCACCACCCTGGCGATTCTCGGCAGAAATAAACCCGCCGTGAGCATCCACTATCCCTTTACCAATGGCAAGACCAAGACCGGTACCGTTAACATTGTCGGGGCGTTGGACACGGTAGAATTTGTCAAAGATGCGGGTCAGATCTTCCGATGGAATTCCCACCCCACGGTCAGAAACGGTGATCTCCACAAAGGCACCTGCCATATGAGCCCGGATTTCCATCGGTGAATCTGGCGGGGAATACTTCAGGCCGTTATCAATCACATTCACCAGCACACGTTGAATCAAAACAAAATCCATCGATACCAATGGCAGTGTCATCAGGAATATCCACGATAACCGGACGATCCCCCAGACGCGAACCTACTTCCTCCAAAGAAGAGCCGATGAGATCTTGAAGATCACAAGCATCACGCTTTACCCGCATGGCTCCTGACTTCAAGACGGGTCATATCCAGCAGGTTACCCACCAGCCGGTTGAGACGGTCAGCTTCTTCACTGGCAGTTTCGATCAAGCTGCGCCGGGCAGCTTTATCCAAAGTTACCTGGTCATTGGCCAGGCTGCTCAACGCCCCGGTGATGGAGACCAATGGGGTGCGCAAGTCATGAGAAATCGAATTAAGCAAAGCATTTTGGAGTTTGTCGGTTATTTCCAGCATCTCAGTCTGCCGGGTCTGCTCAGCCAGGCGGGCGCGTTCTATAGCCAGGGCGATCTGATTGGCGAAAGCGTCCAGGGTGCGGATTTGGTCACGGGTCAAGAAACGATTGGAAGTGGATGGTTTCACCCCAAGCACTCCAACTCCCCCACGCATGGTTTTTAGAGGCTGATAGCGCATCGAGGCTTCCGGCAGGGTATCGGTGCCGCGCCCAGCTGGCTGACCATGTTCAAAGGTCCAGGCCGCCACCGCTAGATCATCGGCTGAGATCGCAAAATCCGCACTGGCGGCATAGACTTTCAAAATATCAGCAACCGGTAGGAATATTGCGACTTCCCGGCTAATTGTCTGGCCGATATGAGCAATCGCAGTCTGGGTGACGGCTTCAAGCCCAGAAGTTTCCGTCAGATCGCGACCTAATTCGTACAATGCGACCGTCTGCACCTCACGTTGTTTTGCAGCTTCAGCCTGATCACGCACCAGGGAAGTCAATTGGCTGATAACCAATCCAACCGCCAGCAATCCAAGGAAGGTTAACAAATATTCTGTGTCGGAAATTGCCAAGGTTAAGAAAGGAGGTACAAAAAAGTAATCAAAGGCTGCCACCCCAATAACCGAGGTCACAATTGCCGGGCCGCGTCCCAGGTAAAAAGCAGCGATAACAACTGCCAGTAAATAAACCACTATCAGGTTAGTTGGGGAAATGTAAGGAGCAATCAATGCACAGAGACCCGTGGTTGCCCCCACCAACAAAAGTCCCCAGATGTACCTGATCAATGGACGGTGAGGCCGCCAGCCTTCCAAGACCATTTTAGTGGTTGGTTCCGCTTCACTGCTGATCACATACACATCAATTGGACCACTTAAGCGAATCAAACGGTCCACCACAGAACCGCGCAAGAATTCCATCCAGCGAGAATGGATAGGTTTGCCAGCAATCACCTTGGTCACATTATGGCGATGGGCATATTCCATCACAGTTTCAGCAACCGATTGACCAGGAACACTTGTGGTTTTTGCCCCCAGTTCTTCCGCCAGCCGTAAGGAACCAGCAACCTGATCGCGTTGTTCCTGGGAAATCCGGGCCTGGTCTGGGGTTTCCACATAGATAGCAAACCACTCTGCATTTAGTTCATCAGCCAACCGGCGGGCAGTGCGAATAAGACGTTCACCCAGCGCGCCGGGGCTGATACAGACCAACAGACGTTCACTTGCAGGCCACGGGCCGGGAATCGCCCGGGTGCGCATATAAGCCCGCATCTGGTCATCCACCCGTTCGGCTGCCCGGCGCATGGTTAATTCGCGCAGGGCAGTCAGATTTCCTTTACGGAAGAATTTTTGGATGGCACGCTGAGCCTGTTCCGGTATATAAACTTTGCCTTCCTGCAGGCGATTAATCAACTCATCAGGGGGCAGGTCGACCAACTCTATATCGGTGACAGAATCAATCACCTGGTCCGGAATGGTCTCGCGCACTTTTGTTCCCGTAATTTGCGCAACCACGTCATTCAAGCTTTCGATGTGCTGGATATTCAGAGTGGTGTAGACGTTGATGCCACGATCAAGCAGTTCCTCCACATCCTGATACCGCTTGGCATGACGCGACCCCGGGGCATTGGTATGAGCCAGTTCATCAACCAGAACAAGGCGGGGAGACCGCTGCAGCACGGCATCAATATCCATTTCTGGGAGCTGGACACCGTGGTATTCCATCTTCATTACGGGGATGGTTTCCAGCCCAGATAATTGATTCTCCGTTTCAACACGGCCATGTGTCTCCACATACCCGACCACCACATCCACTTGCTCTGCTTTTCGTTGATGGGCGGCTTCCAGCATGGCATACGTTTTCCCCACTCCGGCTGCATAGCCCAGAAAAATCTTCAGGTGGCCGCGTTTTTCCTGCTGCTCTTCAGATTGAACTTGAGCCAGCAGTTCGTCAGGATCAGGGCGGGAAGGTTCAACAGGCATGTCTTTACTATACTATTTAATTCCGTCCAATGCTAGATTAAGTTTAAGGACATTGACTCTTGGTTCCCCAAGGAAACCCAATTGACGTCCTTCTGTATAGTGATCTACTAAAGCTCTCACTGCTGTTTCACTCATTCCGCGAACTCTTGCCACGCGCGGTATCTGGTAGAGAGCAGCCGCGATGCTGATGTCCGGGTCGAGCCCACTTGCAGAAGCCGTGACTAAATCCACAGGGATAAGCTGGGAGTTGGTGGGATCAGCAGCTTTCAAAGCAGCGATGCGGGCCTTTACGGCATCCAGTAAAGCCGGGTTTGTAGGTCCAAGATTGGAACCGCTAGAAGCCGCGGCATTGTACGCGAAGGGGCTGGTTGCCGAAAGACGTCCCCAGAAATATTTGGGGTCATCAAATTGCTGGCCTATCAATCCAGAGCCAACCACATTTCCATTGGCAACTATGAGACTGCCATTGGCCTGATTTGGAAATACCACTTGTGCAATCCCAGTGATCAATAGGGGATAGAAAACACCTGTTATTATGATAAAAATCAGGATGACCATTAAAGCCGGACGAATTTGTGAACGCATGTTTATTCCTTTATTTGGAAGAAGCTTTACTTGTTAGATCTTGATTTAACTTGTCGGTCTGGTCTTGCTGCGTACGCTCAAGCGCTCGCGCCGTTTGAGTGGCGAAATTCTGCCAGAAGCCGGCCCTCTTCTGAAGGTAGATCAATATTCGAACCGCGCCAGACCTGGATCTCACCAGCCAATCCCCAAGAATTTAGTAGCGGGAGTACACGATCTGGTCGATTATTACCCTTCCCATCAGGCGGTTCACTGGCAACAATGCTAAGGGAGCGGTTCTCGGGATAGAAAATCACATTTACCAAGGATGCCTGGAATAGCTGCCGGAGGAACCGGGCAACGGTGTGTGCCACTGCTTCCTGTGTACGCAACCCAGTAAGAGCTGAACTTAGTTCGTACATAAACACAGCCTCGCGTGCTTTCGTCAGGCTATCTTGAATTCGTCCAACAACAAGGATGGCAACTGCCAGGAAAATGGCCAGTACCAACCAGCCTTCCAATCGAGCAATTGCAAAGGTATAAAAAGGTGGGATGAACAGAAAATCAAATGCCAGAGCTGCCGTGATGGCAGCACTGATGCCTGGTAATTGCCCCCATTTATTTGCACTCCATGCTACCGATAGCAGATACAGCATCGCAATCACGGCCTCGCCTAACATGTTGCGTCCAAATAACATCATCAGGACAGTTGTGACAGTTACCGTCAAGACAGCCTGTATGCTATGGATAATCAATTTAGGAGTGAAGGAGAATCGATTTGTTTTCATATCACCTCACAATGAATTTATACCAGGTGCAATGCCACCAGGAGCAAGTCAATCAGCTTGATACCAACGAACGGGGCAACCAATCCGCCCAGCCCGTAGATGAGGAGGTTGTCGCGCATAAGTTTAGCAGCACCCACCGCCCGGTAAGGAACGCCCTTTAAAGCCAGAGGAATGAGAGCAATAATGATCAGAGCATTGAAAATCACCGCTGAGAGAATTGCACTATTGTGGGGTAGCAAGGTGCATGATATTTAGCACTCCCAGTGAAGGGTACGTAGTGGCGAAAGCAGCTGGAATGATAGCAAAATACTTGGAAACATCGTTAGCAATACTGAAGGTGGTCAATGCGCCGCGGGTCATTAGTAATTGCTTTCCTATCTCCACGATCTCGATCAGCTTGGTGGGGTTGCTGTCCAAGTCAATCATGTTGGCAGCTTCGCGCGCTGGTTGCGTACCTGTATTCATTGCAACAGCAACATCAGCCTGGGCCAATGCCGGGGCATCGTTGGTACCATCGCCTGTCATAGCCACCAACCGCCCACCCGCCTGAGATTCTCGGATCAATTTAAGCTTGGCTTCGGGAGTAGCCTGGGCAAGAAAGTCATCCACACCCGCCTCAGCAGCGATGGATGCGGCGGTTAATGGGTTATCACCTGTAATCATCACCGTTTTAATACCCATCTTGCGCAGTTGGGCGAAGCGCTCCTTGATGCCTCCCTTGACGATATCCTTAAGGTGGATGACACCCAATGCCTGACCGTTGCGGGCAACAACCAGGGGCGTACCCCCGGAACGAGCAATGGAATCCACATTGGCTTGCAAGTCGGGAGGAACGGGATGGCCGCTTGACCGGACCAGCATCATAATAGTGTCGGGAGCACCCTTGCGAATGGTGGTTCCATCGAAATCTACTCCCGACATGCGGGTTTGGGCGGTAAATTTCACGAAGTGCATACCCATGGGAGCAGCCTCGCTGGGACCCATGGTTTGACCGCGCAAGCCATATTTCTCCTTGGCCAGTACAACAATGCTACGGCCTTCGGGGGTTTCATCAGCCAATGAAGACAGCTGGGCAGCCTCGGCTAATTCCTGTGATGAGATCCCACCAACCGGAATCATTTCCACCGCGTGACGATTTCCCAAGGTGATGGTTCCGGTTTTATCCAAGAGGAGCACATCCACATCCCCGGCGGCTTCGACAGCCCGGCCGGACATCGCGATAACGTTGCGCTGGATCATGCGGTCCATACCGGCAATGCCAATGGCTGAGAGCAACCCGCCGATGGTGGTGGGGATCAAACAAACCAGCAAGGCCACCAGAACAGTAATGGTGATGGGCAAACCCTGACCCGCTGTACCCACACTATAAAGGGAATAAGGCAGGAGAGTGGCACAGACGATCAGAAAGATTATGGTGAAACCAGCAAGAAGGATATCGAGAGCGATCTCATTGGGAGTTTTCTGGCGCTTGGCACCTTCGACCAAACCAATCATGCGGTCCAGGAAACCCTCACCCGGATCTGCAGTAACGCGCACCACCAACCAATCGGAAAGAAGGCGCGTCCCACCGGTGACAGCACTGCGGTCTCCCCCAGACTCACGGATAACCGGTGCACTTTCACCAGTGACTGCGCTCTCGTCCACCGAGGCAATGCCCTCTATGATCTCCCCATCCACAGGCAGGGTGTCACCTGCCTCCACCAGGAAGAGGTCATTCTTCCTCAAAGCAGTGGAAGCAACCAACTCGAATTTCGCCTGCCGATCTGGAGAATGAAGTTTCTTTGCCTGGGTTGTCTGGCGGGTCTTGCGCAGTGCTTCGGCCTGGGCCTTGCCACGTCCCTCAGCCAGCGCCTCAGAGAAGTTGGCAAACAGGACCGTGAACCACAGCCACAGGGCCACCCCACCGATGAAAGCAGCCGGGGCTTCGCCCTTGCCGAACAGCGACTGGATCCACAAGGCGGAGGTGAGCAGACTGCCCACTTCCACCACAAACATGACCGGGTTGCGCACCATCCAGCGTGGGTTGAGCTTGGTAAATGAATCCAGAACAGCCCGCTGATATAACTGTGCGCGGAAATTGGAGCGCTTTTTTTGTTGAATGGTCATAGCTTTTTTCACCTAATGAAATATTATTAAATGTTCGACAATTGGTCCCAAGGCGAGGGCAGGCAGGAAGCCCAGCGCCCCGACAATGATGACAACCGCAATTGTCCAGAGGATGAAAAGGGGGGTGTGGGTTGCCAGCGTCCCTGCACCAGATGGAACCTTCTTCTTAAGTGCCAGCGAGCCGCCAATAGCCAAGGCAGGGATCGCCAACCAGTACCGGGCAATAAACATGATGATCCCTAAGGCGATGTTATAAAACGGGGTATTTACACTAAGGCCAGCAAAAGCGCTCCCATTATTGCCTGTTGCTGATGAAAAGGCATACAGTATTTCGCTGAAGCCATGCGGCCCGGGGTTGAGAACTCCCGCTTTTCCTGCAGCGGTCATAACACCGATGGCTGTTCCAACCAGGGCAGTGAAAACCGGGATCAGAAGGATTAGAGAGGCCATTTTCATTTCAAAAGCCTCAATCTTCTTGCCGAGGTATTCGGGGGTGCGTCCCACCATCAATCCAGCCACGAATACCGCCACGATGATAAAAGCCAGCATGCCATACAGCCCAGAACCAACCCCGCCATAAATAACTTCACCCAGATGGATAAGCCACATTGGGATCATGCCTCCCAATGGCATGTTCAAGTCATGCATCGAGTTTACAGATCCATTGGAGGCAGCAGTAGTGGCGGTCGCCCAGAGAGCAGAGTTGGCTACTCCAAACCGGACCTCTTTGCCCTCCATGTTCCCGCCAGGGTTTATATCGGACTGTTTGATGTCAACCCCGAGTGAGGCAATGGCAGGATTCCCCGTCTGCTCAGCCCACACTGTTACAGAGAGTAATGTCACGAAGATAATGGTCATTACAGCCAGGATCGCCCAACCCTGGCGCGTATCTCCAACCATCTTCCCAAATGTGTAGCATAGAGCTGCAGGGATCAGAAGAATGGACAGCGTTTCGAGGAAATTGGAGAGCGGTGTGGGATTCTCGAAAGGATGAGCCGAGTTGGCGTTGAAGAAACCGCCGCCGTTAGTGCCCAACTGCTTGATGGCAATCTGGGAGGCCGCCGGCCCGACCGCCAGCATCTGGTTAGTCTGTTGAATCGTTACCATCACCGGGTTGCCGGAGGAATCCTTGGCCGGGTTACCATTGGCATCCGTTTGCGGCTGCTGGTAACTGGTGGGTTGCAGGAGGTTGGCGGTTTTATACTGGCTGAAGGTCTGCACCACGCCCTGGGATACAAGCACCAGTGCGATAACGAACGACAGCGGCAAGAGGATATACAGCACCGAACGGGTCAGATCCACCCAAAAGTTGCCAATCTTGTCGGTGACATGGCGGACGATGCCCCGGATCATGGCGATGACGATGGCCATGCCGGTGGCAGCCGAGACAAAATTTTGCACAGTCATTGCAAGCATCTGGGTGAGGTAGCTCATGGTGGTTTCCCCACCATACCCCTGCCAGTTGGTGTTGGTGGCAAAGCTTACAGCCGTATTCCAAGAAGAGTCAGGGGATACCGCGCTGAAGCCCTGTGGGTTAAGCGGCAGGAAAGCCTGCAGTCGCTGGAGAGCGTATACGATCAAAAGACCCAAGCCGTTAAAGAGAAGCATGGCAAAGGCATAGACTTTCCAGTTCATTTCCTGATCAGAATTTACACCACTCAGGCGATAGATCCATTTCTCAACCGGCCGCAATACAGGGTCGAGAAAAGTCCGTTCGCCCATATATACCCTGGCCATGTATGCCCCAAGAGGCTTGACGAGAGCGATCAGAACGACCATGTAAATGATGATTTGGAACCAACTGGAACTGTTCATTCAAACCACTCCGGTTTCAACAAAGCAATCACGAGATAAATAAAAAGGGCAATGGTGATCAGGCCGGTGATGAGATATATTGGGGTCATTTTTTAGTCTCCATCAGGCGATCACAAAAGAGAATAAAGCCCCAGCTTAGCAGAAGGAATGCGATTGTCAATCCGATATAGAGAAGATCGGTCATATGGATGCCTCCAAAATTAAAGACGAACTCATAATCAAAACATAGGCCATATGAATCATAAATTTACACCATGAGAAGAATCATATTTCCGACTATAACCATTTTTAAATCAAATATTCAGCAAGAAAGGAGGCGTTTTCTTCAAGAATTCATCAAAAATATAAATAAGAAAAAGTAAAACCTTCCGAAACCATGGTTTCGGAAGGTTTTGTACCCGAAATATTTATAAGAAGTGTTACCCTGTAAGCTCTCTCAAGCGATTGTACATGAGGGAAACGCCCATAACCAATAATGCACCTACAATGATCCACTTCCAGAAATGAAAGAAAAGGATAGCCGCCGCGATCATCGCCAGAACCAGGGTGATCCGGCTCACCGTGCGGGTAAAGGCACCGCGTAAAAAGGATTCGGCTACGACAAACAGAATCAGGATGATCGCCAGACTCGCCCAGATATATTTGGGAGCGAAGAAAATGAGTGCCGCGACCGCAAAGAGCAAGATGCTCAAGCTGACCGCGGCCCAGGTTTCAGCGGCACGGTCAAAGCGCAGAACCATGGTTGGATCGTCAGGTATGGCAAGATCGCGAATGTGGGAGCGGGGGTTATCCAGCCCTCCGGATTTCAGCACATCCAATCGCCAGGTCAGCCCCTGGAGCAGAGAGGTGTTTTCCATGTACTCGCGACGCAGACTGCGCACTTCCGCCGAGAGCATATTTATTTCCCTTTCCAACGCACCATATTGCTTTGCCAGGTGGGGATTGCCCTCCATCCCTTTCAGCCGGGCACCCAGTGCCTGCAATTCCGAAACTTTCTCGGGGATTTGTTTTTCCAATTCTCCCTGGCGATGGGAGATTTTGGCACAATTGTCAGCAAGCATTGGCTGCATCTGCGGAGGAGGCGGGACCTTGTCGAGGCCAGCAAACCCGAGCGGGTCGTACCATGAACCACGGGGGGATCCATCACGGTTGTACATGGGACCTGCCGGCGCGTTTTCCCCGGAAATGGGGTCCCGTGCAAAAAGACCCCACAGCCCTCGATATTGACCAACCCAGGGGGTAGACTCGTCGATCAGAACAGGAGTCCAGGTTTGAGATTCGCTTGGACCAATGCAAAGGCCATCACCGCGGGCAAAATCCACAAACGGTATATGAAATGGGTTTATTGCCGGCTGCCCGAGTGGACCAGTCCACAACTTATTCAGCGCCTGGATCACACCCGAGAACCAGCCAGGCATTGCAGGGTTAACCTCCGCCTGGTATTCCCCACGACGGAAATATGAAGCATGCGACCCAGCCCCGGCGTAAACCACAGGGTGCCCGGCCTCGTTCTTTTTGAGTTCTTCATTATCATCCCAGCGACGACGCAAGTCATCCCCCTTGAAATCATGGGAGGCATATGCAGCCCATTCCGGGATAAGCTGTCCATCCTGTTCATATAAATATATATTGACCATTTCCCAGTCTGATTCGTGGTCGTTTACACCATGAAAACCGGAACGCCAACTATTGAAGCAGAAGAAATACCAATACTGTAGAATAGTCCAGCCATTCTGATGTGTGACGCGACCATAATACGTATATTTTTCGTCTTCGGAGAAAATCGCGTTATAGTCCAATTCCGCGGCAGCAGCAGTGGCAGCAGATACTTTACCCCGCAAAAAAAATGACAAGGAGAAAAGACCATCCAGCAAGCGAGGAAGGATACCGCCGCGCGCCAGTCGACCAATCCCGGGGTGGAAAATTTGACCGATATCTCTTCGCAGGGCGGCCTGATCAGCCAACACCTGGGCTGCCTCTGTAAGGCTGAGAGGCTCGACGAATCGGAGATAGCGAACCGAGCCAAACTCAGCCGGACGGGGTTCAATCAACTTTTCAAGGGTGAGAGCCCCCTCCTTGACGAGGAGTTCATCGCGACCATCAGCGTGGTGTTCCCATAAACTAGCTTCCCTAATGTAGTGATCCACATCGGTGGGGAAGAACTGCTCGCCTTTGGTGTAGCAGACCACCGGTTCGAATTTGCGTAGCAAATCAAGGTCAGAAGCCGTGACTGGTGCGGATGGACGATCAGAAAATTGAGCCATCGTCCCTCCTAATACCATAAATCCGCTGCACTTCCGTAATATTCAAGGCAAAAGCGATAATGACATTCGAGGCCATAACGGCATAGTTTGGGTTGGAGTAGAAATAGTCCACCAGGGATATGATGAGGGATACGCCCGCCCAGGCCATCAAAAGGACCCAACTCCAATGGCGGAGGCGCAGAAAACCGATCAATACGAAAATGCCTGCCAGAGATAAAACCAAGTATGAGGCGCTTGAGAGGATGACACCGCCCAATGATGTCAATTGCCAACCAACAAACAAAGGGCTTGTGATCCCGTTCCTAAATATATTGTTGCGGATCAAAGGTTCATATACCTGGTACAGGCGAATCAGAAAAAGCACCGCTATCGCCACTGCAATGACGGTAACAGCGACCGGTCTTTTCTTTTTATCGCTTTTCTTCCTTTTTGCCATTGAGCACCCAATTATTACGCTGGATAAGAAATTAAATTTAGCAGATTATTCAGATTAATTATTTTACCTCAGGCGAGGAGAAAAAGGAGATAGAACCGAGACCTAGTCGATTTTCCAGGTACGAACTGGTCATTTTGGCGATGCACGTGGCTAAACCGGAAGATATACTGATGTAAAATTAACAAGGAGCAAAAAATGTCAAACGTATTGGTAGACCTTTCAAACGCCATGGTAATTGCAGCAGATAAAGCCGGTGCTTCCACTGTGCTCGTAAACGGCCGGCGGCGGATGTCAGCCAGCGGATGCGCGTATGCCGCTGACCTGATCCTCACAGCAGACCACGTGATCGAACAAGAAGAAGGCCTGACGGTGACACTGCCCGATGGGACTGTCCTGGAGGCCAAAATTGCATGGGCGCGACCCCGGTTCGGACCTGGCTCTGCTTCGCCTTGAACGCCCCGCCGCCAAACCTGCCGAGATCGCTTCAAATGTGAAGATCGGACAGCTGGTGCTGGCGCTGGGACGCCCCTCCACGGACGGGATCGAAGCCAGCATGGGAGTGGTCAGCGCGCTGGGCGGACCCGTGCGGACGCCGCGAGGAATGCTCGAGCGGTACATCCGCACCGACACCACCCCATACCCCGGATTCTCCGGTGGTCCCCTGGTGGATGCCGAAGGTCGAATTGCAGGTCTTAATACCTCGGGCTTTGGTTACGGGGCTGCCCTCACCATCCCAGCCAGCATTGCGTGGAAGGTGGCTGAGCAACTCGCCAAGCATGGCTCGGTTCAGCACGGTTACCTGGGTATCCGCAGCCAACCTGTGGAAATATCCGAGGCAGCGCAAAAAGCTCTTAAAAGAACGCAAGCTGCAGGTTTGGTAATCGTGGGTGTGGAAAACGACAGCCCGGCTGAGAAAGGTGGATTGATGGTTGGCGACATCCTAGTGGGCATTGAAAACCAGCCGATAGAGGATCATGACGAGCTCTTCGCGCACCTATCCGGCAATGCGGTAAACGAAACCATCCAAATCGAAATCCTGCGGGGCGGCAAGCAGGAGACACTAAAGGTGAAGGTCGGAGCGCGGCCGTGATGCTAACAGGCCTGTTTGAAAACGCACTCAATGAGCTGATGGACCAAATCCTGGGTGTGCTGGTGGTTGTCCAAGATAAGCAGCGGGGTGTGGGTGCCGGTGTGCTAGCCAGGGAAGGGCTGGTATTGACCAACAACCATGTAGCCGGAAAGGGGCGATCCCTGCAGATCTTGCTGAACAGCGGTGGTTCCCACCCTGCGCGGGTGGTCAGGCGCGACCGCTGACGAAGACCTGGCCCTCCTGGAAATCCCCGTAAAAGCACATCCCGTGGCAACATTTTCCACCCAAGGAACCAAGACCCGGGGAGATAGTGTTCGCCTGCGGGCATCCCTGGGGTCAGCGAAATGCGCTGACCGGAGGTGTTCTCTCAGCAGTCACCTCGGCTCGCACCCGCAGCGGAGAGATTCCCATCCTGCGAAGCGATGTCCAACTGGCACCAGGCAATTCGGGGGGACCGCTCCTGAACGCAGCCGGGGAAGTAATGGGGTTGAACACGATGATCTTTGGCGGAGACCAGAGCTTGGCTATTCCCGCCAGCGTACTCCTGAAGTTCCTTGCAGAAACAATAATTCCCTTTCCACATATGACGGTCCCGGAGAATGTGATCTGATGCGTGTTGTAGTTGTGACCCAATCCATGGCATTGCAGTTGGGCCTGCGCGAATTGATCGGAAGCCTGCCCGATATTGAGGTAAGCGCTGACAGCTCCAGCCCAAAGAACCTCTCTGGAATAGATGTGCTGGTGTTGACATCGGCAGATGATCTGCAGCTCCTGGAAGGAGAGGCCCGGCCTGTCTTATTGCTTACCAATGCGCTGGAAGAAGCCCGCGGATGACCGGATTGCCGGTATGGGGAGTACTGCCACTGGATGCCAGCCCGGAGGAAATCTCTGCTGCCCTGCATGCACTGGGTGAAGGCTTATGGGTTGGATCGCCTGCATTCACCACCCAATTGATGGAACACCATCCCACCCAAGTTTTCGAAGCGGGTGAACCGGTCAGCGAACCCCTCACCGGGCGCGAGCTGGAAGTGCTACAACTTGCAGCGGAAGGGATGGCCAATAAACAGATCGCGCTAGCCCTCAATATCAGCGAACACACCGTGAAATTTCACCTGTCCTCCCTGTATGCCAAACTGGGCGTGACCAGCCGCACCGAAGCCATCCGAGCAGGAGTGCGCCAAGGGCGGGTGGTGATGTAGGCGGAAGCAGGGGGATATATGCTTCCCCCTGCGGGAGTCTTTCAGCAAGACCATGCAGAGAGTCCGAAGCGGTCTAAAGCGGTATGAAGCTGATATTGACCGTGAAACAATCCTTCTGCAGCAATCTGGCAGACCAAAACGACTATAAACGAGTGACTGATTTGGGGTCGTTTTTTGGAACTTCAGGGTAGTGTGAAACATTTTCCGGGAAAAGAGTCGCCCTGGACAATAGAAACCTATATTAAAGATAAATCCTCTGGACAGCCAAGGGAGGCATTACAAAGGGTGCCCCCTGGATCGGTTTTTGAGGAACGAAGAGGTACGAATACCCTTTTATCCGCGTGCATGTAGATAAGGGGAATATGACTACCCAAAACGTTTTCAATTTTTAAGGTGCAGAATTTCCTACGGCAAGGCGGATCGTGGAATATGGTGTGCCATGCTAATAATAGAACATATGTTCTGTTTTGTCAAGATGGAATAAGAAAGAACGGGAGTTCCACAAAAAGAACAGGATCAATAATTGAGCTGCATAAAAGGCAGCTCAATTTCGTTAGCTTATATTCTCAAAAGGGGCGATCTACCTAGCACTGACATGCCGACGATGGGAAACCCGGGCAGCAGCCAGGGCCAAGCGACGCGCTTCAAGCTTTTTAAGACCCAGGAGCGAAAGCCAAAAGACTGTCAGAAAAATCACCACCAAACCAGTGCCTTCGTAGAGCAACTGCACCGAAGTCAGCGGGGAGTCAGTTCCAGCGTAAAGCCCGTGCAAGGTGGCACCCACATACCCCAGCAGACTAAGGATATGGATCAGGCGAAATGCGCGCATCCCAATCCGTTTGCGAAGATAGAATGTCACAGTTACCAGTAGAGTGAAGTAAAAGGCAATCACTCCCACACCGACCCAGAATGGGCGATAAGGGGAGATGAACGGAACCAGGACCTGCCAAATGGAATAGGGAAGGTAACGGTCGAACAACAAGACAATCACGTGCAAAAGCATGAATGCGATCGAAAGTAACGAAATGAATTGGTGGAAATCATAAGTGAACACGCGATCCAGCAAATGATCAAAAAATTTGCTGGTAACCCCCAGGCCGAGCACCATCGAAAACCATAATAGCAAATATGCAATGATCCCGCTGGCACGGGTAATGTACCACCAGAGTTGAACACTATCCAAGGCAAAGAGCCAACCAAACCACTTGCCCACCGCCTGTCCAGAGGGCGTGAGGGAAAACAAAGCGCCAAAAAGTATCAGCACCAAGATGCCAAGAGTAGCAAAAACACTGATAATCACCCGCCATGAGGATGGAGGTTCGGAACCATCTAGTTCTTTTTTTCGTTCAATGGACATATGAGTTCTCCAGAGTTGTTTGAGACGTTGTTATCTTGCGATCATGATCGATAGCCAGATAAGAAATATTATTCCCATTTCTACTAACAATATCATCTGATTCGCGCGGTCCGCCAATCAGCAGGGCCTTTGCGAAAACCTCCGCCTGGTATGCGTGCGGCGCAACAACCGTCACACTCAGCCAATCGGTTTGAGCGGGTTCGCCGGTGCGAGGGTCAATCAAGTGATGGCGCAATTTATCTCCCTGTTTCCAAACACGTTTGGTAACTGCGGAGGTAGCAACTGCACCCGGGTCAACTTTTATGGTAGTTATGTCTACTTCAGGTTGGAGCGGATCTTCGATCGCCACAGGCCATTGGTCTTCCCCTCCGGGAAGCCCCACCAGGAACATATCCCCTCCGGCGTTAACAGCACATACGGAAGCGAAATCGGAAAGGAGGATGGCAGCCTGTTCAGCAATCCAGCCTTTGGCAATCCCGCCCAAATCCAGAGCCATGCCAACTGGCAGAAGAATCAGGCCGCGGGTTTCGTCAAGATCCATCTCGCTGAAGGAAGGGCGGGCCCCTGCGAGCAACAATTCTAAAAGCGGGGCTGCTCCCTGCCGGCGAAGAAGATCCATGCTGCGGTCATAGCCAACCCTTTGCAGGTCTGGCAGGATGGACGGGTCAAACAAGCCGCGGGTCTGGTGGAAAAAATGCTGTGCCAGAGCAACGACCGAGAACAGGTCTGGGGAGGCCTGGAATGGCGATCCGGCAGAGCGGTTCAATGCAGAGAGTTCGCTTTGCTCAGAAAAGCGAGTGAAACGACTCTCACTAGCTTGAATGAAGCGCTGCGCTTCTTCAAACCCTTCCGCCGTCCGGGCCGGAGTGCCAAGGGCAGCCAGCATGATATCGGTGTTCATGGCCCGAAAATATCGTGTTTCCATTTTCTAAGAACCACCCGAGCGAAGGCGCGGAAAGACAGAGGTGGATGGATTACTTGGGGCTGAAAAACCCAACCCGCTCCCACCATTCCCAGCAGCCCCTCCAAAAGCCTGGATTGGCGGCAATGAAGGCAAAGAAGCTGTATTCACAGTGGAAGGTTGGGAAGCCTGAACCGGCTTGAGTGAATGAGCCAACATGCCCCATCCAGCCAAGAAACTTAATACACTAACAATCGCAATCCAATAATGGAGTGCCGTTTTCATGATTTTCATCGCAACCTCCTAACGATTGGTTACGTAGATATTTCCCTGGCTGTCAATCGAGATTATGCCGCGGTTTTGGAGATAGGCGAGCAATTGCTGAATCATCTGCTGTTGAGAGGCAACCTGGGACAATTGCGCATTATCGCTATTCAGAGCAGTTTGATACTGCTGTTCGCGAGCCTGATATTGGGCAATCTGAGCCTGCAATTGGGCTATTGTTGCCTGGTCAGAAGAGGAAGAATTCGTATTTGATGTAACAGGTGCCGCAGCAGAAGCAGGAGAATTCGAGACGGCAGTCCCATTTTGATTGGTCATCGCATTTGCTCCGACCACAAACATGGACAAGACAATCGCACCGGTAATCAGGATAGCTGCCAGCAAGGCACCGAATTGTTTACTCATAGGTAGATCTCCTCAGTAAGGTTTGAGCGAGTATACAGAACCAAGATGAATACAAGATGAATAGTCCAATTATTTGATAACTGAATCAGACAAAGAAAATAAGAATTTCCACCAGGTATGCCATCAATTTCGTTGGTTCGCCCCACCCCCTACCCCTCCCCGGTTCTGTATTGACCGGAGAGATAGCTTACAGAAATTCGGAGACATAGCTTACACCTTTTGTAGAATCAGGCATGGAAGTTCAACCGAAGGAGGACGGCCATGCCCTGGAAAGAGGCAACCGCTATGTCAGAGCGCAAATTATTTGTTGAACAAGCCCGACAGGAAAGGGTGAATCTGAGCGCACTATGTCGAGAGTTTGGGATCAGCCGGACGACAGGATATAAATGGTTGGAGCGCTACACCGAAGCAGGAGTAGAGGGGCTGCAAGAACAATCTCGCCGTCCTCTGCACAGCCCAAACCAAACCTGTGCAGAAATAGAAACTGCCATCCTGAAAGTGCGTTCACATCATCCGAGTTGGGGTGGGGTGAAGATCCTAGCCTACCTGGAACGGAATGGTTGGTGTGGCTTACCATCTGCTAGTACGACTACGGTTATTTTGCAGCGTAACGGAAAGATTGATCCCCAAGACGCTTGTAAGCACCGCCCCATGCAACGGTTTGAGCGGGTAAACCCCAATGAACTGTGGCAAATGGATTTCAAGGGACATTTCAGGCTCGATCAAGGTCGCTGCCATCCTCTGACGATCCTGGATGATCATTCTCGCTTTCTAGTGGGCTTGCATGCCTGCCAAAATGAACTCTGGCAGACAGTGCAGGCCCAACTAACCCGGACTTTTCGCACTTATGGCCTGCCCGAGAGCATGCTGATGGACAATGGTTCTCCCTGGGGAGATGACCGCCAGAGCCCTCATACGATCCTGACCGCTTGGCTAGTGCGCCTGGGTGTGTCTGTTTCCCATGGTCGTCCCTATCACCCACAAACTCAAGGCAAAGATGAACGCTTGCACCGCACCCTCCAGGCCGAAGTGCTCGATCAGGTCGGCTTACACACCCTCCAAGATTGCCAATTGCAGTTTGATCACTGGCGGGATTTTTATAACCAGGAACGGCCGCACCAGGCCCTTGGCCAGGCAGTTCCAGCTGAACGCTATCACTCCAGCCCTCGCTGTTTTCCAGAAAACCTGGCTCCGATTTTATACGACCCAGGGGATGTGGTCCGGACAGTTGACGATTCTGGGAAGATCTATTTCCACAACAAAAGGTATCGTATCAGCAAAGCGTTTCGGAATAATCCCGTTGCTCTTCGTCCCACCGAGGCTGATGGAACTTTCGATGTCTATTATTGCAGTTTTAAGGTTGCTCGAATTAATCTTCGGGAGGATAATTGTTAACGAATCAACATGTAAGCGATGTCCCCGAAGAAGTGTAAACCATGTCCCCAGTCTATACAGGTTCGGGGAGGGGAGAAAGTTAGAAAAAAAGGGATGCGGCGTCACAAAGCGACGCCGCATCCCTTTTTTCGTTTCTTAAGAGTACAAGACTCCAGAATAAAAACCTTGATTACGGGTTTTTTGAAATATCGTCGATTCCCAGCGGATGCTTCATCCAACCGTCATATTTGCGTGCTACAATTTATTAGAACTTTCGTGTCCGGAGAACTTAGATGCGCATCCTATTGGTCGAAGATAACCGCCGATTGAGCGAATCCCTTCGCATTACGCTGGAAGAGGATGGTTATGCCGTGGACACCGCTTTTGACGGGCTGGATGGTGAGGAAATGGGTTTAATCTCCAGCTACGATGTGATCATCCTGGATATCATGCTGCCCGGAAAAAACGGACTGGAAGTATGCCGGGAACTGCGTGACCGGCGCGTGAGCACCCCCATATTGATGCTGACCGCGAGAGACGCTCTTGACGACCGAGTGCGCGGGTTGGACAGCGGCGCCGACGATTACCTGGTGAAACCATTTGAAGTGGACGAATTACGCGCCCGCATTCGGGCATTATTGCGACGGGAAAGCCCCAGCAAGTCAGGATCGCTGCATGTGGCGGACCTGATGCTTGACCCGGCGACCCACACGGTGGAACGCGGGGCAGCTCCATCGACCTGACCGCCAAAGAATTCTCCCTGCTCGAGTACCTAATGCGGCATCCCAACCACCTGATCACACGCGAGATGGCAGAAGAGCATTTGTGGAGTTACGACCACGTGATAGCATCGAATGTTGTAGACGTTTACATCCGGCGTTTACGCGCAAAAATCGACGATCCCAGTGATGTGAAACTTTTAGAGACTATGCGCGGAGCCGGGTACCGCCTGCGGGTGCCGGAGGAGAAATGAAATTAAAAAAGGGGCGTTCAACCAAAGACCGGCTAGGGTTGCTGATCCACAGCATTCGCTTCCGGCTGGTTTTGTGGTTCACTGCCATTTTAGCGGTAATCCTATGCGCCTTCAGCGTATTCCTGTTTTATACCCAATCAAGCAACCTGCAGGCGGAAGCCATTCGGGAATTAGACCGCAGAATTAGCGGTGTGGTGGAAAACGTGCAAAGCTCGCTATACCAGGGCAGCGGAAAAATCAGTCTGCCAAACGGCCTGCTGCGGGATACAGATGTTCTGGTACTGCTTACCACGGATGGGCACGTGCTAAGCAGCCAGGGACCCGTTACAGCTCAGGATGCCATTCAAATCGTATCCACCGGTTTACAAAATTCCCTCCGACCAAGCGAGTCACCGGTTTTCTATTGGACGAGTCCAACATCCCAGAACTATGTATTCATCATTACCCCTGTCCAGGGACAATTTGGAATCACTTACCTAATCATCTTTGGTGGCATCCTCGACCCCGGCGCACTCATCCGACGGTTCCTGTTCACGCTGATCATCGGAAGCGTGCTGACGATCGCGATTGCCCTGGCGGGTGGTTTCTGGCTGGCTGATCGGGCCATGAGACCGGTTAAAACGATCACACAGGCAGCACGCAGCATTGGTGAAACGGACTTGAGCCGGCGAATCAATTCGAAAAGCAAGGATGAACTTGGAGAATTAGCGAATACTTTCGATGCCATGCTGGCTCGATTGCAGGCGGCATTCGATCGACAGCGCCAATTTGTGGCAGATGCCAGTCACGAACTGCGCACCCCGCTTACCATCGTCAATTTGGAAACCAGCCGGGCAATTGCATCGCGCAGGTCGCAGAAAGAATACCAGCAGGCATTGAGCGTTATCCACAGTGAAAATGACTTTATGTCGAGCCTGGTTAACGATCTCCTGACGCTGGCGCGAATGGATGCAGGGCAAACCACGATCGAGAAAAAACCGCTAGACCTGAGCGATGTAGTGGTTGAGACAGTGGAACGGCTGACACCACTGGCGACCCGGAATGGAGTGACCCTGGAGGGCAGGAAACCTGCCAGAGACGAGGATTCTGGGCGACCGCCAGTACCTGCTGCAGATGCTCAGCAACCTGGTAGAAAACGCCATCAAATATACGACCGGAGACCATAAACGAGTTTGGGCTGAAACGGGAACAAGCGACGGGAGCGCCTGGGTGCGGGTTTCAGACAACGGTCCGGGTATTGCTCCCGAGCACATTCCTCACCTGTTCGACCGGTTTTACCGGGTGGACAAGGCACGAACGCGAGACACAGTTGAAGAAACAGACCCGAGGTCTCCAAGCGGGAGCGGACTGGGACTATCCATCGTGCAATGGATCGCTCAAGTGCACGACGGCAAGGTGCAGGTGGAAAGCACTCCCGGTACCGGGACAACTTTCGAAGTCCGGTTCAACGTGATATAAGCAGGTTCCACATCGTTGCAGAATGCCAGGGATTATGCGGCCTCCAGCCGCAAAATCCCTGTCTTAATATGTGTTAATGAGGAACAAGAGATGCGAGGGGAAATTCTCATTTTTTAAAATTGCCAGCTTTTATTCATGTTCAATTCATCTTGCGGTTCTAGAATTGGCAATAACCATAATTAACCAGGATATTTTCTTCAATATATAAGGAGGTCTCCATGACCAGAAATCGGATTGTTTATCTTATGCTAGTTGTCTTGCTCGCAGGGGTTGCGGCACTTTCGGGAGCAGCCGTAGGCGGCGTGGTAGTCTACCGAACAGTTGGACAGAACCAGCCCGTCGAGCGCGAACGCACCTTCACCCTCAACCCAGGTAGTCCAAGCCAGCAATAATCCCCAGGCGCAGACTCTTACCATCAACACGACTGACATCCAAACGACCATCACCCAGGCGGTAAAGATGGTGGGACCGGCTGTTGTGACCGTGTCGGGCAGCATCCCAAGCCAGATCACACCATTTGGTCCCACTGGCCCCGCGACGGTTAGCGGCAGCGGTGTTTTCATATCAGACAAGGGCTATATCCTGACCAATAACCACGTGATCGAAGGAGTTACAGATATTTCGATCACCCTGGCAGACGGGACCCAGGAAAAGGCGACGTTGGTAGGGGCTGACAAGTATTCAGACATTGCCGTATTGAAGACCGACGGCAAGATACCCGCCGTGGCAAGCCTGGGGAATTCAGATGCGTTAACTCCGGGCGACACTGCCATTGCGATCGGATCTCCGCTGGGTGATTTCAAAAACACCGTGACCGTTGGAGTGATCGAGCGCGACGGGGCGGTCGATCGACACGGGGAACGGGTATACGATCGATGGGTTAATCCAGACAGACGCGGCGATCAACCAAGGCAACTCGGGTGGACCCCTGGTCAACCTGGCGGGGGAAGTAGTAGGGATCAATACCCTGATCGTGCGCAACAGCGGAAGCGGTACCGTTGCGGAGGGCCTGGGGTTTTCCATCCCAATCAATACTGCTGCAGCCGTGGCAAATCAAATCATCCAGTCTGGCTTTATCTCCAGACCTTACATGGGAATCAATTTCCAGCCCATCACCCCGGATATAGCCAGCGCTTATAACCTGCCAGCTCAATATGGTGCCTATGTAACGAGCGTAGCAGCCAACAGCCCTGCCAGCAAGGAAGGCGTGCAAACGGGTGACATCATTACCAGTATTGGGGGAACAGCGATCGATGCAACCCACTCCTTCATAAACATCCTGTTTTCGTTCAAACCAGGTGACCAGGTCAGCGTGATATTCCTGCGGAACGGATCCAGCCAGACTGTCCAGATAACGCTGAGTCAAACAGCGCACGGCTAAAGACTCGAATACGATTCCAAAACGGGTAAAAAGTTGGCCCGCATAATTCTGATAAGCTGCCTCACCAGGCAGCTTATTTTTTAATGGGGTGAGGTTAGGCTTCGGTGCCTGAGTCTGGAAATCGGCTATACTTGCGGAATGCCCCGAAGGGACGTCCCAATCCTTTTTACCACGCGCATCATCCGCTTATTTGCCTACGGGTTCCTTTCCGTAATCCTGGCGTTCTATTTGATCGAGGTTGGCCTGGACGAACGCGGCGTGGGATTATTATTCTCATTTACCCTGGTGGGCGACGCTGGAATCTCTCTGTGGCTGACCACATCAGCAGACCGGCTGGGAAGACGAAGAATGCTATTCCTGGGGGCACTCTTGATGGTGCTGGCAGGGACTGTCTTCCTGGTGACCAGAAACCCACTGCTGCTTACCGCTGCTGCAATCATCGGCGTCATCAGCCCCAGCGGAAACGAGATCGGCCCCTTCCTGTCCATCGAACAAGCCGCCCTGACCCAACTCATCCCCAACCAGCGACGCACATCCATCTTCGCATGGTACAACCTGGCAGGCTCGTTCGCAACCGCGACAGGCGCACTGGGGGGAGGCTGGCTGGCAACGCTGCTGCAGTCCAGAGGTTGGAGCGCGCTGGCTTCATACCAGACTATCCTGACCGGTTACGCACTGGCAGGGGGACTGCTGATGCTCCTGTTTCTCGGCCTTTCGCCAGCAGTCGAAATAATCAAGGAGTTGAAACCTATCCGACGCACGCTGGGATTGCACCAATCGCGAGGGGTGGTTGCCAAGCTCTCCGCGTTGTTTGCGATGGACGCCTTCGCCGGAGGGCTGGTTATCCAAAGCCTGATGGCTTACTGGTTCCGGGTACGATTTGGGGTGGACGAAGGGGTACTGGGGAGCATATTCTTCGGAGCCAACATCCTGGCTGGAATTTCCGCCCTGCTGGCAGCGCGCATAGCAGCAAAATTTGGACTTATCAATACGATGGTATATACCCACATTCCATCCAGCCTGTTTTTGATGCTCGTGCCACTGATGCCGAGCCTGCCGCTGGCCATAGCAGTATTGCTGGCGCGCTTTTCGATTTCGCAGATGGACGTGCCGACACGACAATCGTACACGATGGCAGTGGTGGCAGCAGATGAACGATCCGCGGCTTCGGGGGTGACAACCATTGCACGGTCGGTGGGCGCGGCGCTATCCCCCTCGCTGAGCGGATTGCTGCTCTCCATCCCCAGTTTGCTCAGTGTCCCGTTTTTCCTGTGCGGGGGATTGAAGATCGTATATGATTTGATTTTATACCGGAACTTCAAGGCTCTTAAACCGCCGGAAGAAAAAAAGAGTTACTCATGAAATCTGATCGAATAATATGTCAGGACCCTTTCACACCCGACAACGAGCCCAAAGACAAGCAGTTACAGAACACAGCTCCCAGCAAGTAGAGAGAATTATTGAGCACCTGTCCCAAATTAATGTAATTACATATTTAAGAAACCTATGAAATCAAAACCTAGTACTCCCAAATCCCTGGTTATCATTTCGGTAACGGCGGTCATTATTATTCTCTATGTTTTGATCATTACAACCAGAATCCCTTACACTTTTTCTGTGTTCTTTTCCAATTACTCACCAGCTTTTTTCCTAATCTCTTTCCTCTTTTTCTCGATCAGCTTCCGACCACACGGCTGGAAGGGGTGGCTAGCCGGGCTAGCAGTCACATTAGTTTTATTTGCATTGCCACTATCATATAAATGGACATCCGGATTTTCCAACAACCGGATTATTGCGGGGCTAATCCCGTACAAGGATCAGTTTTACTACTACACCGGGGCAAGGGAAATCCTTTCAGGAAATTTAATTCCAACCAGCTTTTCCCAGGCGACCTGGCGCCCGCTGTTTCCAGCATTATTGTCATCGTTGTTATTTCTCACCGGCAATAATCTTAAATGGTCATTGGCAGTCTTCACATTTCTGGTAGGGGTGGCGTGCTATGTTTCAGGACGACAAGTAAAGATTCTGGGTGGGAACTGGGCTGCCGGACTTTATATGACATTGCTCTATTTCTATGCCAATTATTACATTGGGTTGGTAGGAACTGAACTGGCCGGTTTAGCAACCGCCTGCCTGGCATTTACAATCCTGATATCGGCTGCGCGGAGTTTAGATATCCGGTCATTGTTATTTGGAATAGCCGTTCTCATGGTGGCAATCTGCACAAGAGCAGGAGCATTTTTCATTTTTCCAATGATCGTTATATGGAGCGGTTGGGTATTTAGAAAAGGAAAAAAGTATTCTTTTATGGTTGCAGGGCAAAGTTTATTGGTCGTGATCGTATCTTTTTTTGTATTTACTTCGTTTGCCCAAAAAATCCTCGTGGAGCCCGGAAGCGATCCTCTGGGAAACTTTGCCTATACTCTTTACGGGCAAGCCTTGGGGGGAATTGGCTGGAATCGAGCGGTGCAAGACCTGGGTCCGGATACGCGTCTGGTTTTTTCCACTGCACTGGAGATCATCCAAAAACACCCGTTAAGCATCCTCATTGCGTCGGCTAAATCCTATCGGGATGTGTTGCTCCCCGGAGGTGAAATCCTCATCCCATTTTCTCCATCCACCAAACCGATGTGGGCAAATCTTCCACTTTGGGTGTTGTGCTTCCTGTGCCTGCTGTGGGGAGGAATCAAGATCATAAAGGAATGGCGCAAGCCCATCCAATCCTTTTTCCTAATCACCTTCATGGGGATCATGCTTTCTGCCCCATTCCTTCCCCCCATTGATGGAGGAGCACGTTTTTATACAAGTGCAGCTCCCTTTATCGTCATTTTGCCTGTAATTGGATTAGGAGAAATCCTTTCAAGGTGGGGGAAAAGCCCTGCAGAAAACGATATTTCGATGATCACTGCAACCAAGGGTTCCGGTATATTGATCGTATTCCTGATTATTTGCGTTCCGCTCCTATTAAAGTTATTTAGATCCAATCCCGAAATTGTCATTCCGACTTGCAATGCTGACCAAATACCCTTCGCTATTCATGTGGACCCAGATTCCTTTGTGGATATCGTTCCCACTCAAACAACAGGATTCGGCATCATCCCGGAGATCAGCCTTGGAGATTTCGAAGCGAATGGCTTCGAACCGTGGGATGATTTCTACCAAGCCCTGGTATCACGCGCAAGCTCTTCAAACGTTCCCACCCGGATCCTTGCAGCGGCTGACCTCGTTGGAAAAGGGTTGCATTTCTTTGTTGGAAACGCCAATCAATTGAATGTTAATTCCGCCAGCCGGATCATCTCGGGATGTGCAGGCGAGAACAAGACACAATACCAAAGTATTTATGTCGTGGAAAGTGTTAGCGAATCGACGCCTTGAATATCCATGGTGAAGAATGTTGAGACGAATATAATTAAAAAGTACAATTAGCGACCGGACGACCCATCCATCCCGGAAACCTTCCTGCGGTCAGTTTGCCAGGAAGGCGTGCCTATCCTTGTTGCCGATTGAAAAGAATTACATGTTCCTCAAATTTTGAATCAACCGTAACTAGATTATAGGAGACTACCATGAAATGGATCACCCGTTCACACGTACATGTTGACCGTGTTGCCTGCCCCTGGCTGGTCGCCCGTTTTGTCGACAGCGAGGCAGAGTTCCTGTTCGTTCCAAAAAATCAGATCGAGAAGGTCGCCAGAGAGACCGGTGCCATCCCCTTCGATGCCCCTGGTGTGGAACTCGGCCACAAGGATGGACGCTGCTCATTCGAGTCCATCATGATTAAATACGAATTGAAAGAACCGGGACTGGTGCGCCTAGCACAGATCGTTCATTCCGCGGACGTTTCCGAAGATATCGACAAGGACCCGATCGCGCGCGGCCTGGAAGCGATCGCCAGCGGGTACAGCCTGCGCTTCCCGGATGACCTTGAAAACCTGGACGCCCAATTTGAAGTTTATGATGGGCTGTACGCCTGGTGCCGGCTGCAAATGGCAGCAGAGAAATAACCAGAACTCCGTTCTGCAACCGCTCTTTTCAATGAAGGAACCTATGAGGTTTAATACTCCAGGCGAGGTTGCATAAATGCATTCCAAATTCACTCCTGCCTTGCAAGCCCTGGGAGCAGCCATACTATTTGGCGCATCAGCACCCCTGTCCAAATTACTTTTGGGTGAAATCAAGCCTGTCCCCCTGGCTGCTTTCCTGTACCTCGGAAGTGGCATTGGAGCGTTCCTGATGCTCCTTTTCCAGCGCGTCCGGAATAAGGGCCAAACCGTGGAGGCAGCCCTCAGCCGCAGAGACCTGCCCTGGCTGGGAGGGGCGCTCCTGGCAGGCGGAATTGGCGCGCCAATCCTCCTACTGCTGGGACTGGAGCGGACGCCTGCCTCCACTGCTTCTCTCCTGCTCAATTTTGAAGGAGTTGCGACCACCCTGATCGCGATTTCATTTTTCAAGGAATCAATCGACCGAAGGATAGGCTGGGCAATCGGTCTGGTCACCCTGGCAAGCATCGTGCTCACCTGGACGGGCGGCAAATGGGGCATATCTCTTGGAGCACTGGGGATCATCGGCGCCTGCTTCCTTTGGGGATTGGATAACAACTTTACCCGTCATATCTCTGCCAAAAATCCGCTGGTTATTGTGGGGATCAAAGGGTTGGGAGCAGGGACATTTTCATTGGTGCTCAGCTTGGTCCTAAGACAGCAACTTCCTACGCTAAATATCATCCTGTTGGCCATGTTATTGGGATCCATCAGTTATGGGATCAGCATCCAATTGTTCATTGTTGCGATGCGATCGATGGGTGCAGCACGAACGAGCACCCTATTTGGGACCGCCCCATTCGTTGGAGTGATCCTGTCATTGGTCCTATTACGGGAGAACCCGCAAACCTTATTCTGGGCGGCACTACCCTTCATGGTGGCGGGGACATGGTTGATGCTAAGCGAAAATCACGCGCATCATCATATCCACGAGCAAACGGTGCATAACCACCGCCATAGCCATCCAGATATGCACCATGAACACGGGGAGCAGGAAGGCGTGCCCCTGGTAAGCGGCTCCCACACACACGAACACGTGCATGAGGCCCTGGAACATGAGCACCCCCATGCCCCGGATCTACACCACCGTCACGAACATAAACCGGATAAGTAAGCAGCAACCTTGAAATAATAAATCCGCCAAGAAGGCGGATTTATTTTGGTCCAGGGGGAACCAAATCATTAAATCGGATCGCGCAGAAGCGGACAGGTCATACAATGACCGCCACCGCGACCCTTTCCCAATTCAAAGCCCGGGATGGTGATGACCTCCACGCCCGCCTGGCGCATGCGGGCAATGGTATGGGTGTTGCGCTCGTAGGAGACCACCACACCCGGTGCCAGGGCAATGGTGTTATTGGCATCGTCCCACTGTTCCCGCTCCATCTGGTACTGGTCGCCACCAGTCTTAACCACGGATAGTTTACGAACCTTGAGGGCGTTTGTCACGGCAGAGAGCATGTCTTTTTCCAGGGTGACATGAAAGTCACCAGCTTTTCTGCCAGGACGCAGGCTGACTGCTTTGACCTGGTCAACAACCTTGGGATAGATGGTGACCTTGTCGCGGTCGAGCATGGTGAAAACGGTATCGAGATGCATGTGAGCGCGATCCCTGGTCATCACACAGGCAATCACACGGTCAGCGCTGCCTCTTGAGAATAGCGCTTCAGCGACCTGTTCGATCATGCTGCCCTGCGTGCGCTCAGACATCCCGATCAAAACGGTGCGGTTCCCGATCGGAAGAACGTCACCACCTTCCAGTGAGGAACGACCGAAGTTTTGCATGTTGAATTCACCGTCAGTGACATTGGGATACCAAAATTCAAAACCGGCGTCTTTGAACATGGGGTGAAAGTGGTAGATCACATACAGATTTAGCGATTCCCTGCGGCGAGCTGGCCAGTACATGGGGTTAACTGAAACACCGTCATAGATCCAGCATGACGAGTCACGGGTGAAGAGGGTATTGGGCAAAGGGGGGAGGAGGAAGGTGTTCATTTCCTGCAGGGCAGCTGCATGCAGGGAAATCTTCGCGAATTTTTTCCAATCGATGCCGGACTCGCCAGCAGTCAAACCCCCGATCAAATGCTTGGCAAGAAATTGAGGGCTAAGGCCCCATAAGAACTGGCGAATCTCATCGACCAGAGACCAGCCAACCGTATACTCCGTGGCAACCTGTTCAATCACCAGCCGCCGAGCGTCCTGGCTGGCCTGAAGTGCCTGGGTGAGCAAATCCAGAACGTAGAACACTTCGACCCCACGGGAACGCATGACCTCAACGAAATGGTCATGTTCCAACTGGGCTCGCTCAACCCAAAGGACGTCGTCAAACAGGAGTTCTGCGCTATTTGCAGGAGTAAGCCGCTGCAAGCTTAACTCGGGACGGTGAACCAGGACCTTGCGAAGTTTACCAACCTCGGAATGGACACCAAAAAGGGACATTGCCATACGCTCCTTTCAAGGCGAACGAATTGGTTGGAGAACCTTCAAGTTACCTTCCGGGTGTTTCTATTTCAATTCATTATATGCGAGAGAGTGAAAACAGATATCACACATTGGTGATCTTCTTATCAAACCTCCGGAGAAACCCAAGTATTCATTCCCGATATCGGAAGAGGAAACGCAGCAGACTTTCAATCAAACCATCGCAATCATCCCATAAAGCTCCCGTCCATCGTCCAACGGGAGGTTTATTCTCCGGTTGAGAAGTACCCTGGCAGTTCCTATCCTTTCAGTGAAAGGACATCTGCCAGGGGTTTCCCATTAATAAAGATGGCTACTTCCGTAACGGTGGGGAATTGGAGGATCGTCTGCTCGAGCTGGGCCTGGACGCGGGGGGAGTCACATTCCCCTCCCATAAGCAAGGTTCCGGTAAGATACACACTGGCTTTGCCAGAATTGATTGTCACAGAGGCCACCTGCAGGTCTGACTGATAAAGAGCGTTATACAAGCCCGATTGCCCATAAAATTGATCCTTTATCGAGAGGAGTGCTACCAAGGCTGCCTGTAAAACCTGTTGAGTGGGGGGAGTCTCCACCTGAACAGGGACTGCACTGTCACCGCAGCCAATTGGGAGACCGGATTTGCCGTTATCGTCCACAGCGATCAGGAAGACCTGGACCAAATGAGGGACGGGCAATTCCGTGGGAGCTGCGGTTCCTGTTGAGGCAGACGGAACGAGTGTGTCAACCAAAACTGGTGGTGTAGGGGAAGGTGCAACCAGGGTTGGAACATCCGGTTGGTGGATTTTCAAGACCAACCTCAAAGGTACCATTACAAGCTGTTACGAGCAAAAGAATAATTACTGCAATATCTATGCGGGATTTCATGGAGCCTCCTCATCTGGGGTGGAATTACTCTTATTTTAGGACATCCATGTTCCAATGGGATGGCAGGCGGGTCACACTTTCGCCACAAGAAGTGACCGATCCGTGACGTGGAGCGTTCAACCGATGGGCAGGCGCAGGCTGAAGACCGTCCCCTGCCCAAGGCGGCTGCGTAAGCTGACCGAACCATTATGCCGTTCTGCGATGGCACGCACAAGCGCAAGTCCCAGCCCGCTGCCAGGAGTGCCGCGCCCAGCTTCGCCGCGATAGAGCTCCTCCCAAACGTGGGGCTGCTCGTCTTCGGGGATGCCCGGCCCGGTATCAGCCACTTCAATGACGATGTCCGACCCATCTTCGAAGGCACGCAGTTCCAGCGTGTCGCCCGGGCGGCTAAATTTCAGAGCATTGTCCAGCAGGTTGTGGACCGCCAACAAGAGGAGATCGTAGTCTCCGCGGACTTTAGGCAAGGGCCATGGGGCGCGGGGGATGCTCAGATTCAGATGCAACCCACCTGCCCCAGGATGCTCCTGAGACATGCTGAAGGCATCCCGCATTAGAGCAGAAACGTCCACCGGTGAATGTTCGACCAGGCGGACTTCCAGTTCCGCCAATTTCCGCAGGTCGGCAGACAGGCGACTGAGTCGCAGGGTCTGAGCTTCCACGCTGGTCAGCGCCTCGCGTACGAGCAACCGCAGAGGATGCTTCTGCAAGATTGGCCAACCCGGCCCGGATGGCAGTGAGGGGATTCTTCAGTTCGTGGTCCAGACGGCGAAGGAAGCGGCGACGGTCGTCGGCAGCAAGGGCGGCAGCCTGGCGGCGAGCCCGGGAAGACCGGTCGAGCAGGATGAAAACCAATGCAGCCAACCCAGAAAGTCCCAACCCAATTATCAGGGAGAGGGTTCCCAGGTCAGCTCTCAGGTAAACAATGTGAGCATGAGCCAGGTCGTATGATAGGAAAAAATATAGTGCCAAAGCCACCCCCAGGAACGCAGGGGTCACGATAATCAGCCAGCGACTAAATTTCTTCAACGGATTTCCACCATGCCAACGAAACGATAGCCCTGACCGGGGATGGTTTCGATGAAACGAGGCTGTCCCGGATCGTCGGATAATGCCCGGCGCAATTCGGCAACGCGTGTATCGACAGCGCGGGTGCCAACCGGGTAGTCCCATCCCCATACCACATCCAACAGGCGATCGCGGGAGACGAGCTCGTCGGGATGTGTCATCATATATTCCAGCAGCATAATGGATTTGGGTGTCAATTGTAATTCGGTCTCATTCAACCAGACGCGATGGGAGAGGCGGTCGAGGATCAAATTTCCGCAAGCCAGTCGGACAGCTGCCGAAAGGGGCGGCTGTCCCGGACGGGCACGGCGCAACACAGCACGAATGCGAGCAACCAACTCATGGGGATCAAATGGTTTATTGAGGTAATCATCGGCACCTTCCTCGAGTGCCATGGCACGTTCCCCCGCCTCCCCAACCTGGGTGAGCAACAAGATGGGTATCCAATTTCCAGCCTGGCGAAGCTGGCGCAGCACTTCGCGGCCGTCGAGGCGGGGCATCAACACATCCAAAACCAGCAGATCGGGATGACCCTCGGATACTTTCTGCAGGGCCTCCTCGCCGTTGGTGGCCACGGTGACAGCAAAGCCCGACCGGGTGAGGAAGGGCGATAAATTGTCTGTAATGGCAGTTTCATCGTCAACCAGCAAAATGGAAGGTTTGGTCTGCATGGAGAGATTCTCCAAGGCATTCTCGCACGATTTATTTTATTCGTCAACGGATAGATTATTGATATTATGTATTTTTGCAAGATCCAAGGTGGGGTGAACTTACTAAAAGTAGCCAAGACGAGTAATCCAAAAGGGATCATCCTGAAAGCCCCGGTCATTTGACAACAAATACAATATAATTTATACTGAACATATGAACATATACTCAGGTGTTAATTGAGCAGGAACAGCGGTCCAACCAGCAGCCTGCTTGATGAACATACCGCCGCGCATGTGGCGGAACTTTTCCGCGCCTTCAGCGATACCAGCCGGGTGCGCATCCTTTTTGCGCTCACCACACAGGAAATGAATGTAAACTCGCTGGCTGAACTGGTTGGGATCAGCGAGTCAGCCGTTTCACACCATTTGCGAGGTTTGCGTCAAATGGAACTGGTGGTTGCCCGACGGGGAGGCAAAGAGGTCTACTACCGGATAGAGGACGAGCATATCATCGCCCTGTTCGGGCAGGGAGTCAGCCATGTCCAGCTGGGCTAGCTCCCAGCCTTTTCGACTATTCCTTGGAGCCTGCCTTCTCTTGCTCATATGCGCAACCAACCTGGTTGGGAATATTTCCGGAGAGGAAATGAGCCTTGCCAGAAAAGGACCTGCCATCGAAACGACAGACCCAGGAGGAGACACCCATCCCTTTGCAGAAATTAATGAGGATGACCTGGTTAATTCTTTTTCAAGAGAAATGGACATCGAACAAGTACCGCCTCTGGAAATCTCAAAGGATCCGATTTTTATCCGTTCGGTGCTGATCTCCCCCTTGCTCCCTCCGCCAAATTCATAAATCCATTGCGGCTGTCGCAGGTGTTCCCCTGCGTCCATCCAGCCGTGAGCTTTGCCCGTTACGGTCAGTGACCGGGTGCGGGCATCTTTTATCCACGGAGTCACCAATGCAACCAGTCCCGGAATCCAATTTAGTGCAACGAACACCCGCTGCCGGACTTTCCAAAACCGAGGTCCTCGCCCGCAGAAAACAATACGGGGAGAACAGCCTGCCGATCGAGAAATCCACGCCGGCATGGACCATCCTGCTTAACCAGGTTAAAAGCCCGCTGGTTTATATCATCCTGGTGGCAGCGGTGGTTTCCCTATTTGCCAAGGAATTCAGCGACTTCGCCATCATCATGGCAGTTGTCGTTATTGACGTAATCCTGGGTTTCATCCAAGAATACCAAGCCCAGAAGACTTACACTGCCCTCAAGGGGCTGCTCAAACCGACCACCACTGTTTTCCGGGATGGTGAGCGATGCGAAGTGGAAGTCTGGGAACTGGTGCCGGGAGACCTGGTGCTGCTTAACGCAGGCGAAAAGGTCCCAGGGGACGGCGTGATCCTCGAGGGCATCAAACTGGCACTAGACGAGGCGATCCTAACCGGAGAAAGTGAGGCGGTGAATAAAACCCCTGACGAGCAAGTCTACATGGGGACCACCGTGCTTACCGGGCGGGGGCAAATGCAAATCAATCAAACCGGTCCAGCCACCGAGTTGGGAAAGATTGCCACCAGCCTGCAAGAGCATGTGGAAGAAGACACGCCTCTGCAGAAGCGTTTGAAGTCTTTCAGCAAAACCCTGACGTGGATCGTAGCAGGGTTTACCCTGGCAATTCTGGCAACCGGAATGATCATGGGAGGCGGATTCCTGGACATGCTGCGAACGTCCATCATCCTGGCGATCGCAGCAGTGCCCGAGGGATTGCTTATTGCTGTTACGGTCATCCTGGTATTGGGGATGCGTAAGATCCTCAAGCGCAACGGCCTGGTGAAGCGACTGCTGGCCGTTGAAACCCTCGGTTCGGTGACAGTCATTTGCACCGACAAAACCGGCACGCTAACCGAGGGCCGGATGCGCGTTTCCACATCCGAGATACTTGACCAAGAACGTGCATTGCAAACCATGGTCCTGTGCAACGACCTTGAAGGGCCGGTGGACATCGCCATGTGGGAGCAAGCGCGCAAAATCATGGGAGACGACCCCCAGAAAATGGTCGACGGATCACAACGATTGGAGGAAGAGCTTTTCACCAGCGAGACCAAGTATATGATCACAGCCATTACCGGAAACATATTTAAAGGTGAAAGCTACAACTTCCTGAAGGGGGCACCGGAAATCGTACTGGGTATGTGCAACCTATCCCCAGAAGAGGAAGCCCGTTACCGCCTAAAGGTAGACCAGTGGGCGGGGGAAGGCTTGAGGATGATCGGACTCGCCTACCGGCAATTGGGCAAACTTGATGATTACAGCGGCTACAGTTGGGTGGGGCTGGTAGGAATGGAAGACCCCGTGCGGAAAGGTGTGGTCGAGTCTGTAGAGGTGGCGCAGAAGGCTGGCATCCAAGTTAAGATGATCACCGGCGACTATCTCAAGACAGCCGAACATATAGCCCGCAGCATTGGAATCATGAAGGAGGGTGAACAAAGTCTCGAAGGTCCAGCAGTAGCTGCCTTGAGCGAGAAGGAATTACAAGAGCATGTCCGGAATACTTCGGTTTTTGCCCGGATCCGCCCCCAAGATAAGTTGCGGATCATCAAGGCTTTACAGGAAAACGGTGAAATCACTTCCATGATCGGTGATGGAGTCAATGACGCCCCCGCCCTTCAACGCTCCAACATAGGAGTTGTAGTAGGTTCCGCCACGGATGTGGCAAAGGAAACCGCGGACGTAATCCTGCTCGACAATAACTTCGCAACCATCGTGGCGGCCATCGAAGAAGGACGGATCATTTTCCAGAACATCCGCAAAGTGGTAGCTTATACGCTGTCGAACTCATTCGCCGAGGTGCTGACCATCTTCATCGCAATGATCCTGGGCTGGCCAGCGCCCCTGATCGTTGCACAGATCCTGTGGATCCACCTGATCTGTGACGGCCCGTCGGATATCGTGCTTGGATTCGAGCCAAAGGAACCCGGGATCATGGATGAGAAGCCGAAATCACTTAAGGAACCCATCCTTAGTCACCTGGGTCTTTCCCTGATCGGCATTATCAGTGTTTCGAGCGCAACCGCCGTCCTGTTCCTTTTCCATCATCTCTATACGGCGCATGGGAATGCTGTTGAAGGACGGAGCATCGTTTTTGCATCCTTCGCGGTCAACTCGATGGTCTATATTTTTGCTTACCGAAGCATGCGCCAGCCACTCTTCCGGATGAACAAATTAACCGTCAATATGCCACTGGTCTGGGCAGTGGTGACCGGGCTGGGGATGGCCATATTGCCTTTCCTCATCCCAGGTTTAAGAAGCCTGCTAGGCCTAGTACCCTTAACCTTAGCAGAATGGATGGAAGTGGTGGGGATTGCCCTGGGACTGCTGGCGGTGGTGGAAGTTGGAAAGTGGATCAGTAATAAAGTCCATGCAAACGATTAATATGGACAATAAATCATTAAAGGGAAATTGATTCATGCGAAATAACTATCCGAGCGTCACTATGAGCAGCGTCGAGCTGGCGACATACGATCTTACTTTTTCACGGTCCTCACAACCGGAATTTCAGGTTTTCGGACATTAAATTGAATGAAAACGCATCCAATCTCAAATCTCAACGCAGCAAGGAATAATTCATGACTACAAAATTTAACGAAACCCTCATTCAGGGACTCACCGAGCAGGAAGCCCTGGAAATCCTGGCAGTGGATGGATATAACGAGCTTCCCTCTGCCAAAAAACGCACTTTCCTGCATATCCTGCTGGAAGTAGTGCGCGAACCGATGTTTTTAATGCTGATCGCTTGCGGATTGCTTTACCTCTTCCTGGGTGACAGAGAAGAAGCTCTGATGCTAATGGGCTTTGTAGTGGTGATCATCGGAATTACTTTTTACCAGGAACAAAAGACCGAACGGGCATTAGAGGCTTTACGAGATCTCTCAAGCCCGCGAGCATTGGTGATCCGGGATGGCAAGCAACAACGAATAGCGGGGCGCGAAGTGGTGCGGGAGGATATTATCCTCCTTTCGGAGGGTGATCGTGTCCCAGCGGACGCGGTATTGCTCCAAGCGAACTATGTAAACGTGGACGAGTCGCTTCTTACAGGTGAATCCGTCCCGGTGCGCAAGCGAGCCTGGGACGGGCGACTCGAAATGGGCCGGCCTGGCGGCGATGGTTTGCCTTTCGTCTACTCGGGCACACTGGTTGTGAAGGGACAGGGTGTAGCCGAAGTTCGCTCAACGGGACCGCGCACAGAAATAGGCAAAATTGGCAAGGCATTGCAGATCCTCGAACCCGAGGATACAAATCTCCAGATTCAAACGCGGAAGATCGTACGGAATTTTGCCGTGGTTGGCCTCAGTCTTTGTGTAATCGTAGTGATCGTCTTTTCTCTTACGCGGGGGGACTGGTTAAATGGGTTCCTGGCAGGAATCACCCTGGCAATGGCCACCCTGCCTGAGGAATTTCCAGTAGTGCTGACCATCTTCCTAGCACTTGGCGCGTGGAGAATTTCACAGCGACATGTACTTACGCGGCGGGTACATGCGGTTGAAATGCTTGGAGCAGCCACTGTCCTTTGCGTAGACAAGACCGGAACGCTAACCCTCAACCGGATGACGGTCACCCGGCTATCGGTCGGGAAGGAAATGCTGGAAGTGGATGGGAGACAGATGTCCCTCCCCGAACCGTTCCACCAGATCGTCGAGTACAGCATCCTTGCCAGTCCTGACAATCCATTTGATCCGATGGAAAAGGCGATGAAGGAACTTGGCGGGCGCACCCTGGTGAATACAGAACACATTCATAAGAACTGGGAATTGGTGCGGGAGTATCCGCTTTCAGAGAATTTACTGGCCATGTCACACGTTTGGCGTTCGCCGGAGGGTCATGACTATGTAATAGCTGCCAAAGGCGCACCGGAAGCAGTTGCCGACCTGTGCCATTTCGCGCCAGAGCAGAGAGAAGAATTGCATAATGAAATAAACGAAATGGCAAATCTTGGCTTGCGGGTTATTGGCGTTGCCGAGGCAGCCTTCGAGAACGGCTCGCTCCCGGAAGGGCAGCATGATTTCGACTTTAAATTTATCGGGCTGATCGGCCTGACTGACCCAGTTCGCCCTGAAGTAGCGGAGGCAGTACAAGAATGTTATACCGCGGGGATCCGCATCATCATGATCACTGGTGACTACCCTGGAACAGCCAGTAACATTGCCCGCCAAGTGGGTCTGAAACCAGATGACCAGATCATCACTGGGACCGAATTGGACGAGATGACTGATGAAGAGTTAAAGGAACGGATCAAAACCGTGTGTATTTTCGCCCGGGCGGTACCAGAGCAGAAACTACGGATTGTGACCGCGTTAAAAGCCAATGGTGAGGTTGTAGCAATGACGGGAGATGGCGTTAATGACGCCCCAGCACTCAAAGCAGCTCATATCGGGATCGCCATGGGCGGACGCGGAACAGATGTGGCGCGCGAATCTGCTGCGCTTGTCCTGCTGGATGATAATTTTGCGTCCATTGTACAGGCAGTCCGCACTGGACGACGCATCTTCGATAACCTGAAGAAGGCGATGGCATTTATCTTCTCCGTGCATCTCCCCATTGCAGGGATGTCGCTCATCCCTGTGCTGCTGAATTGGCCGCTAGCCCTGCTGCCAGTGCATATCCTGTTCCTGGAATTGATCATTGACCCAGCTTGCACCATTGTTTTCGAAGCCGAGGAGGATGAGCCAGATATCATGCAACGCCCACCGCGTAAACTGGAGGAACCACTATTTGGGCGTGCCATGATCCTTTCAGGACTTATCCAAGGGTTGGGCATCCTGGTAGTAGTGGTGACGATTTATGCTGTCATGTTAAGCCGAGGTTATGACGAGACGGTTGCCCGGATGCTTGCTTTTGTATGCATGGTGATCGGCAACCTGGGATTGATCTTCGCCAACCGTTCATGGAAGCTTTCCATCCTTAAATCCATCCGCATCCCCAACAAAGCACTATGGTGGGTGACAGGAGGCGCTGGTGTCTTCCTGGCACTGGTGTTAACCATTCCATTCCTACGCAACCTTTTCAAATTCGCACCGCTCAACAACTGGGAGGTTGTGTTGATCGCCTTTACCGGGTTTGCCAGTGTATTGATCGCAGAAAGTGTCAAAATCAAGGGCATCCAGAGGTTCATCCAAGGAGGAAGAAATGAAAAGTAGCACGATTATCCGTCTCTTCCTGCTTATTATCGGCAATGCCCTGGCATTGCTCCTGGCTTTGCTTGCTTTGGAAACGACGCCCAAAAATTTCCTCGGGTGGTTCCTGTTCGCCATCAGCCTGGCCTATGGCGCGGGAGGGGTCATCTACCTGTGGCGCAGCCGAGACGAAGGAGGCAATAAACGCACGGAACCCAACAACCGTTCGTTTTGGTGGATCCTGCCAGGATTTATTGCCATCTTCTTCGCCCCACCGCTTGAATTCCTGTTCCTACCTGCGCTCCTGCCAAGGGGAATTACCATGGAACTGGCTGGATTAGTGATCATCCTGATGGGATTGGTCATCCGAATATGGACGCGGATGACCATTGGCGGGATGTATTCCGGCTACCTGAGGGTTAAAATCGTGCATGTGTTAGTCACTGACGGACCTTACTGCTGGGTAAGACACCCGGGATATACCGGGTTCATTGTCATGGCGGTGGGATTATGCATTGGATACTCCAGCCTGATCGGGCTGGCAGCCATTCCTTTGCTGCTATTGCCAGGATTGGCCTACAGAATGATGGTCGAGGAAAAACTGCTGACCGAATATTTTGGAGATGAGTATCAAAATTATGCCAACAAGGTAAAAAGATTGATCCCGGGTATTTGGTGAGAAGAAGCAAATCCCGGCCCGGATTAGGAGGATAAAATGCGCAAAAATCAATCGAGCCTGACTGCAGCAGGGATTGCGATTGCGCGCGGAGTAGAAAGCGAAAGAGCGGAAGGAAAACGCCTCTGCTATGACCCATACGCCCGCGAGTTCGTACCTGGGTGGTTGTATTCCACGCTAGCTTTTTTTATTCGAACTGGATATGCAGAAAGAAGGGGACCTGGAGTGGGCGAATTTCTTATGGCGCGTGAACGCTACATCGACGACATCCTGCAGGAATTCATCACAAAAGGTTTGCAGCAACTTGTCATCTTGGGTGCAGGATACGACTCGCGCGCTTATCGATTCGATAAATTAAGGGAACACGTTAAAGTTTTCGAAGTTGACCATCCCGCCACCCAAACTGAAAAAATTGCCAAAGTACGCAGTATCTTCGGGATGATCCCCAAGCATGTAACCTTCGTCCCGGTTGATTTCAACAAGCAAACCCTGGATGAACGGCTTCCAGAGTCAGGTTATGAAGCACGGTTGAAAACATTGTTCATCTGGCAAGGGGTAACGATGTATCTAAGCAATGAAGCCGTTGATGACACGCTCAAGTTTGTCGTTCAGCACTCGGCACCAGGCAGCGCGATGGTCTTCGATTATATTTATCGCAAGGTTATAGACGGGGTCCAAAGACACGGTGAAATCAGCAACATGCGCCGATACCGGTTCATGACCGGAGAGGAATTGACCTTTGGAATAGAAGAAGGGGGTATCGAACCCTTTTTAAAAGACAGGGGCTTTTGCGATGTGCGGGACATGAATACAGAGGGTCTAAAACAAGCCTACTTTACCGGCGGAAATGCCGGACGGAAAATCGCTTCAGGATATGGGATCGTGGTGGCTGAGGTCTGAAAACCATTCCTTTCCTTTTGGCCATGCGGGAGGAGAAAATGAAAGCTGAACCATTCAGAGATCAAGTTGCCATCATCACTGGGGCATCGGCGGGAATCGGCAAATCCCTGGCGCTGCAGTTGGCGAGCCAGGGGGCAAAGGTGGTGCTAGCCGCCCGGCGGGCTGACCGATTGGAGCAGGTGGCGGAGGAATGCCGATTGCGCGGCGGGGAAGTGCTAGCGATTCCAATGGATGTGAGCGACGAAGCACAATGCAAGACCATGGTGGAAAAGAGCATCGAGAAATTTGACCGTCTCGACATGCTGATCAACAACGCCGGGTTGGCCGTTAGCGCTTTTTTTGACGAGTTCCCTGACTTAAACCTTTTCAAGCATACGATGGGGGTAAATTTCTATGGCGCTGTTCACTGCACCTATTATGCCCTGCCTTATTTGAAACAGAACAATGGACGAATTGTGGTTGTCTCCAGCGTCGGGGGCAAGGCAGCCATACCGTACAATACTCCTTACATTTCCAGCAAATACGCCCTGCAGGGATTTTTTGATGCACTGCGCATGGAAGTCTCCCGATATGGCGTAAGCGTCAGTATTATTTGCCCTTATTGGGTGGTAACAGAATTCCACGAAGCACAAATGAACAAGAATGGCGTTCCACGGGGAGAGAGGGGGCGCGCTGTTTACACTAATAAAATGATGACTGCAGAGCGCTGTGCAGCGATCACCCTCCAGGCAGCAAACAAACGACGCCGCGAAGTATTGATGAGCCCCGGCGTGCTGACAACATGGCTCAAGATCCTTGCTCCAGGTTTCCTCGATTGGTTATCCGTGAAAATGGTCCTTGAACCTGTCATCCGACGGGCCAAGACGAGGCAAAATTCGGAGCCCGAATCCATAGACTGAAGATCCAAAGATTTTTTGACCCATTTCAGAGCCCCTCCGTTGACCTTGGAAATTTGAAGGAAAAGCAAATGATGACCAATCCAAACTTAAAAGGTATCGCAAGCACCCTGCTCGTTCCACTGGCGTGCCGGGCAATCGAATCAGCGCGGGCGGAACCCATCCTCCACGACCCACGGGCTGAGCAAGTGTACAAATCCCTGGGCGGAAACTCAGAATTCCTGATGGGAATGAGCGGGACAGATGTTTTCGTTGCTGCCATGAGGGCAAGACAATTCGACGCCTTCGCAAACGATTTTTTATCAAGAAACCCAGGTGGATTGGTAGTGGACATTGGCTGCGGGCTGGATACCCGTTTTTACCGCCTCGATGATGGACAAATGAACTGGCTAGGAGTGGACCTGCCAGAAGTCATCGAGCTGCGCAGCAAGGTTTTGCCAGACGGGCCGCGCTGCAAAACCATCGCCCAATCCATGCTGGAGATTTCCTGGCTGGATAAAGTGGAAATGCTCAAGAAACCGGTCATTTTCCTGGCGGAGGGCGTATTCCCCTATTTCAGTACTGGCGATGTCAGACCCCTCGTAATGGAAATGGGAAAACGCTTTCCCACGGGGGAATTGGTTTTCGATGCTGCCAGCCCATTTGTCTCCCGACACCATAACCGCACGAGCAGCGTTCTGAAGCGCTCAGGCACCCAAATCCGATGGGACGCAAAAAATCCCCAAGAGTTGGAAAGCTGGGGACTGCACCTTATAGAGAAATGGTACTATTTCGACAAACCCGAAGCTCGCCTGCGTGCTTTCCGCTGGATGCGTTTTATCCCCAGCATGGCAAAAGCGACAGGGATATTCCATTACAGACTTGGATAGCCAGCATGAAAATGAGCAACGGCTGGAACCGGTTCATTTATACGTTGTGGGCGCCGGTATATGATGGAACCGTCAATACCCTGTTTATGCGAGGGCGCAAACGGGCCATGAACCTGTTGGACCTACAGCCAGGCGAATCCGTGCTGCTCGTTGGGGTTGGAACGGGAGCGGACCTGCCGCTACTCCCTGCAAGGGTGCGCGCCGTGGGAATTGACCTAAGTGCAAAGATGCTTTCAAAAGCCCGCTCCAAACTCCCGATCCCCCATTGCGAAGCGCATTTGATCCAAGGGGATGGACAAATTCCACTTGCAGCGCAAGATACTTTCGATGCTGTCATCCTTAACCTGATCCTGAGCGTCATCCCTGATGCAAGAGCCTGCTTTCAAGCCGCGGTAGATGTGCTTAAACCAACCGGACGTGTTGTCATCTTCGACAAATTTCTTCCAGACGATCGACATCCTTCCGTCCTGCGCAAGCTGTTGAATTACTTCAGCACTCTTTTCGGTACCGATATCAATCGACGATTGGGAGATATTCTGCCTGGCAGAGGATTGAAAATCATCAGGGAAGAAGCCGACCTGTTCGGAGGCACCTACCGGGTGATTCTTTTAAAACGGGAAGTATAATGCGGGGGTAATCACCACATTGGAGGAAACCATGAGCAAACGAAAAATCCGGGTGCTGGTAGCCAAGCCGGGCCTGGACGGTCACGACCGAGGCGCTAAAGTGGTTGCACGGGCCCTGCGGGATGCAGGCATGGAGGTTATTTACACCGGCTTGCGACAGACTCCAGAAATGATCGCAGAAGCTGCCCTGCAGGAAGATGTGGACGTTGTGGGTCTTTCCATCCTCTCGGGGGCGCACATGGAGCTCATCCCCCGCATCCTGGAATTACTCAAAGCCAACGGGCTGGATAATATCAAAATCTTTGTCGGCGGGATCATCCCGGACGAAGATGCGCCACGATTGAAGGAAATGGGGGTGGCAGGTGTTTATGGTCCGGGGGCATCAACGGAAAAGATCGTGAACGAAATCCGCAGCGCTTTCAAGCTTTCCTTATAAGCAATGACCAATATTAATATTGAACCAATCCTATCAGGCGAGCGCATGCCATTGGCGCGCCTGCTCACCGAGGTGGAAAACGGGGAGCGCCCATGGGCGGGAAACCTTGGATAAACTTTTCCCACACACTGGAAAAGCTCACCTGGTCGGCGTGACCGGAGCTCCTGGAACCGGAAAATCATCGCTGGTCAACCAGATGGCACTCCATTATCGAAGGGGAACGAGTCCCAAACAGGTGGCGATCGTGGCCGTGGACCCGTCCAGCCCATTCACCGGCGGAGCAGTGCTGGGGGACCGGGTACGCATGCGGGACCTGGCAGGAGACCCGGGGATATTCATCCGCTCCATGGCCAGCCGGGGGTCACTTGGGGGGCTGGCGCAGGCGACCGCGGGGATGGTCCAGGTTTTCGACGCAGCCGGTTTCGAGGTAATCCTAATCGAAACCGTTGGGGCAGGGCAAACCGAAGTGGATATTGCTAGGCTGGCACATACGACCCTGGTGGTGGAATTGCCCGGACTGGGCGACGAAATTCAAGCAATCAAAGCTGGAATCCTTGAAATTGCCGACATCCTGGTGGTCAACAAGGCAGATCTACCGGGTGTGGAAAAGACCGAGAGAGCGCTGAAGGGAATGCTGGGACTGGCGCACCCGGTGGACAAGGTTTTCCGCCACCACGGGCAAGCGATGGTCATGCCCGACAGTGAACCAAACCGTGGAACCCTGTGGGTGCCCCCCATCCTGCGCACAATCGCCACCGATGGGACGGGAGTTGGTGAATTGGTGACTGCCATAGAAAAGCATGCACTGCACCTGCGCCAGAGCGGAGAATGGGGACGGCGCGAGAAAGCCCGGCTGGAAGCCGAGCTCGAAGGGTTGCTCACGGAAACGCTGGTGGATGAGTTTCGGGCGAGCGTTCCAGACTCTCGGTATGAGCAACTGGTGGCGCAATTGATGGAGCGCAAACTATCGCCCTGGGAAGCGGTGAAGAAACTTATGAAGGGGAATAAAAGACGTTTTACTTCCCCAACCCCCAAAGCGGCGGGGAGAAGGTAGAAACATCGGCAATAATCCAGTAAAAAGAATCAACAACCCGGCAGCAATCGCCGGGTTTAGCTTTTGCATCAAAGCCCCAACACCTGCCGAGCGATGACGAGGCGTTGAATCTCATTGGTGCCCTCACCGATGGCACACAGGCGCTGGTCGCGGTACATGCGCTCAACGGCATAATCCCGGACATAACCATATCCACCGTGGATCTGGATGGCCTTGTAACAAACGCGTTCTGAAGCCTCAGTGGCGAATAATTTTGCCATGGCGGCTTCCTTAGAAAAGGAAGCTCCCTGCCCCTTCAACCAGGCAGCCCGATGAACCATTAAACGGGCAGCATCGATATCCGTTGCCATGTCGGCAATCATCCATTGGATGGCCTGGAAGCGGGCAATGGGCTGATTGAACTGCTCACGCTCCTTTGAGTAGGCCACCGCCCGGTCAAAGGCACCCTGGGCAAGACCCACCGCCATGGCAGAGATGGCCAACCGACCAGCATCCAGGGTGGTCAGGAATTGTTTGAAACCATCATTCTCTTTTCCCAGCAGGTTCCCGACCGGGATGCGGCAGTTCTCGAAGAACAGCTGAGAAGTCACCGACCCTTTCAGCCCCATCTTCTTTTCATCGCGACCCACCTGGAAGCCGGGAGTCCCTTTTTCAACGATGAATGAGGAGATACCGTGAGTCCCCTTTTCCGGGTCCGTCTTGGCGGTGATCACCAGCACGTCGGCAAGGGAGCCATTGGTGATGAACTGTTTCTGCCCGGTGATGACCCATTCATCCCCAGCGCGGAGCGCACGGGTGCGGGTGGCACCGGCATCAGAACCCGCCTGCGGTTCGGTGAGCCCAAAAGCCCCGACCTTGTCGCCACGAGTCAGGGGTGGGAGGTATTTCTTTTTTTGATCCTCGGTGCCAAAAAGGTAGATGGGTTCGCAGCAGAGGAGGTCTGGGCATCCAAGATGATGGCAACCGAGCCGGATACACGGGCGATTTCTTCCAGGGCGATGAGGAGGCTGAGGTAGTCTCCGCCGGAACCGCCATAAGACTCGGCGAAGGGGATCCCCAGGATGCCAAGTTCACCCATGCGCTTGAAAATATCAGCGGGGAACTGGTCGGTGGCGTCTATGTCCTCTGCACGCGGGGCAATTTCTTTTTCGGCAAAATCGCGCACCATCTTTTTAATCAGCAGATGTTCTTCAGTCAGTTGGAAATCCATTGGACACCTCCAAGTTCATTACAAGCAAAATCGAACTTCCGTAATTGTAAAGTAGTCATGTGAAGAGCGAAGGTTTCGCATAAGGGAGTTGAAACCTAAAACCAGGTGAAAACGAATGGAAACGAATAACATGGCGAGCGAGTAAATTATGGGATTATATCTATGCGCAATATGTCAACACCGGAATGGAGCGCTGAAGAGCAGGAACCTCATCACTTGCCGATCACCAGGCCGCCAGGGTCAATTTCGCGGAGGATGCGGACCTGTTCCAGGGTGGGCTCGGGGCTGACGGCAACCTCACCCGGGATGAGGATCTCGAACTCGCTGGCTTCCTGGACCTGCTGAACCGTCACGCCAGGGTGAAGGACGAGGAGCTTCAAGCGCTTGGTGGCGTCATCAAAACCGTACACGCCCAGCTGGGTGATGACCCGGAAAGGACCGTTCCCAGCGGGAAGCCCAGCGCGTTCGCGGGCACCGGGTCCGGTGAGATAGCCGGGGGTGGTGATGAAATCGAGTTTCTTGACGAAGGTGCGCGGGGACTGCTGGCGCATCAGGTAGATGGTTCGCCAACAAAAGGAGCCGACATCATTGGCTCCCCCACTTCCGGGCAAACGAGCCTTCGGGCGATTCCAGTCACCAATGACGGTAGTGTTAATGTTCCCAAAGCAGTCCATGGCAGCGCCACCCAGAAAGCCATAATCCACATATCCAGCCTGGGAAGCCGACATCACGTCGTGCATACTGGAGGCAGCGGAGGCTTTATAGTAGGTGCGCGAGTCGCCCACCGAGATGGGCAAGGCAGGCACCTGAGGCCCAATGCCACCCGCTTCGAAGATGATCAGCAAGCCCGGAGCGTGGGTGCGCTGGGCAAGCATCCCCGCCACAAGGGGAAGACCCGTGCCCACAAAAACGGAGCTGCCATTTTCCAGGAGACCGGCGGCAACGCACGCCAGGAGTTCAGTCAGGTTATAAGGCTGTTCAGGGGTCATGGGACATCCTCCCGGGGGGAGGTCGAATCAGACTGTAAGTTCATTACCTGCTTAAGGTGGGTGAGCAAGCGAAGACCGCCTACCTTTTCAAGGTAGGCGTCGAAATCGGGGACGCCGAAAACGTAGTCCTCGAAATATTTTTGAGTCCCCTCGGGGGTTTTGGAAACCTCCAACCAGTGGGCGATGTGCTGCTCATCGAAATAATAGGTGACAGGCATTTCAGTGGGATGGGCTCCGAAGGGGACTTCAATGACAGCGTCCACCAGGTAGAAGGGGATAACCGTGCGCCAGGGCTGACGCTGAATCTGCTCGTGGTCAATAATCTCTTCAGCAGTGATGATCAAGCGGCGGGCAGCACGCGCCAACTCGAAGTCCTCGACCATGATGCCGTCAACCTGGGCGTTGCCATATTGGTCGCAGCGATGAACATGGAAGAGCGCCACGTCGGGATAGCAAGCGGGGACCAAAGCGATCGGCTTGCCACTCCAGGGATCGTCGATCACCTTTGCCGAACTGTGCCTGATGGTATCCGTTCCCAACATAGAGCGGGCGGGCATGAAAGGAACCCCCATGGCGGCGGCCAAAAAGCGCCATTGGAACCCGGCGTTGCTGATCTCCCCAGTGACCTGCACCTGACCGGTCTCAACTGCCCGGCGACCGCAAGGAGACAAACCGCGCAACTCATGACCGAAGGCATAAGCCACTTCAACACGGCTGACGCAACCCCCCCCGATAAGAATGTCTATGTCATGCACCGCGGTCTTGCCAATCACGGTGAGGTTGCGCCTGCGCTGGCGGACAATCTCATAGATCAACGACATGGGGATGCGGATGTGCCCAAAGCCTCCCATGGCGAGAAGGCTGCCATCCGGCACAAATTTCCGGACGGCATCCGCGACCGTGGTACGCTTGTCGATCAACTGGCGGGACTTGTTTTCACGCACCCAGCGGCGATTCTCGTCCGGATCGTGCCAGCCGATGAGCTCGCCATTGTTTTCAATCGGATCTTTCATGCCAATCTCCGCTTTCCGTGGAACTCGAAACTGAAGAAGAATTTGAACTTGCGAACGAAACTCGCGATATCAAATTCCTGGTACTCCCTCGTTGAAAAGGGTGTAAGCCATTATTCTGCGAGGTTAAAGTAAATATCCGTGGGCTTGAGCTTGGCGTTGCGGAGGAAGCGCCCTTTTACCTTTTTGCCAATCCAGTTAATATTCGCATCGTCCGGGTCAACCCCTATCAGCCGACCCAGGAAGAGGGTATCGCACTCCTCAAATTCCACCTGGATCAGAGTGAAGGGACACTCCGGGAGGAAGGCTTCAGATCCAAAATAGCAAACGGTGAAGGCGTGGATCTTCCCTTCCGGCTTGATCTCCACCCACTCGGTTTCACGACCGGTGTACATGTCATGGGCGCGCGGGGTGGCATAGGTGTATCCGGTCTGCGGCTCACGGCAGACAATGAAACGTCCATTGGCGAGGGCGGCAAAGAAGGGGGAATCCTGACCATACGAAAAGTTATAGTCGATCTTGTAGGGCTGCCTGATCACGATGGGTGACATCTGCTTCAAGACCGAGAGATCATCCCCGGTTGGGAACGGAACGCTAAAAACCACCGTCCCCTCCAGATTATCTTCAATCCTCTTGGAAATAACCTTTTTAGTCATGGCGGGCTGCTCCTATTTTTCCTTTTCCAGGATGCTGACGGTCACGTAGGTACCTGTACCGGCATGCGAGTGAATGGCACCGCGCTTCGCCTTCGGAACCTGGAGAGCGGGATCGCCAAAATGCTTTTTGATGGTGCCCTGCAGCTGCCAGAGGGCAAAGACCGCCTGCATCAGCCCAGTGGCTCCAACAGGGTGACCGCAGGCAATGAGTCCGCCGGAGGGGTTGACAGGACAGACCGGTTTTTCCGGTAATTTCAGACCGTAGTCTATGCCGGGCATAAAGGTCTTCCCACTGGCGGCAAATGGACCCCCTTCCCCGTAACGACACAAGCCCATATCCTCATAGGTCTGCACTTCAGAGGAAGTATAGGCATCGTGAAGTTCAACAAAATCAATTTCATTAAGCGGATCAGTGATACCCGAATTCTTATACGCTTCACGGGAGGCCATGCGACCGGCGCGGAACGAATGGACACCCGGATAGCGGAAGCCTTTTTTCCATAATTTTTTATAATAGGCGCGGGCATCCTCATTCAATTCATTCGGCAAGGCGTTATATTTATAGAAATCGTCATAAGACTGGTGGGGACGATCGGACATGCGCATGGCATCAGTGCCGCGGCCGATGCCAGCGACTTTTACCCGGGGAATGCGTTTGCCAGCAGCCTTCTCCAGCCTGGTGAGACCCTCCTCCGAACAGAAGATGACGGCTGCAGCGCCATCACTCATCACACAAATGTCATTGCGGGTGAGGGGCCAGGCCACCATGGGGGAGGAACGCACATCGGCAATGGTGAGGCGCTGTCGTTTCTGCGCGTATGGATTGTGGTAGGCGTTGATATGGTTCTTGACGGATACGTGGGCGAGCTGCTCCACCGTTGTGCCGAACTCCGCCATGTGGCGGGTGACCATCATGGCATAGTAGCCAGAGTAGAAACCGCCGACAGGGTAGTCGAAAGAAATATCCGAAGCCAGGGCAATGAATTCATTGCCCTTCCAGGTTTCCACATGGCTCATCTGTTCAAAGCCAAACGCCAGACAGATGTCCATATAGCCGGAGGCAACCGCCTTCCAGCCCTCCTGGAAACAGATGCCGCCAGTGGCTCCACCGCCCTCCACCCGATGGGAGGGCTTGGGGCACAGCCCCAGGTAATCCTGAACCATAATCCCTGCCATGAGCTGGCGGGTGAAATGGTCAGAAAAGTAGGAAGCCACGCTGCCATCCACCAATTCAAAGAACTGGGAGTGATCGATGCCCAGGTCAGCCAGGGCATAATCGTAAGCCTCCTTCACCAGCCCCTGAAACGTTTTATCAGGGCGGGCTTTAACGAACTTTGATACTCCTCCTGAAACTACATAAACCGGCTGCATATTCGAGTCTCCTTTTTCCTTTGGTAAAGTAATCAAGCCCTGCCGACTGGCAGGATGCCAGAACCATTTTGCGGCTGGCAAGGTGCATGGTCCACCAGACCAGCCCAGTCCTTCATGAGCAAATTACCCCTGGGTAATCTCCTTCAAAATCTCGCGGGCAATGATCGTGCGCTGAATCTCACTGGTGCCTTCATAGATCGAGGTAACGCGCACGTCGCGGGCGTAACGCTCCAGTGGGAAATCCTTCGAATAACCGTAGCCTCCAGTCATTTGAAGAGCAGTGTAACACGCCCGGTTGGCAGCTTCCGTGGCGAACATCTTCGCCATGGCGGCCTGCCTGGTAAATGACTGCCCCTGTTCCTCCCGATAGGCAGCCTGCATAAGGAGCAAGCGGGCAGCTTCAAGCTCAGTATAGGAATCGGCAATCATCCATTGGATCGCTTGAAATTTCGTAATCTTCTGGTCAAACTGGACACGCTCGTGGGCATAACGAGTGGCGTAATCCATGGCTGCCAGCCCAACGCCCAAAGCAAGCGAGCCAATGCCAACCCGACCCCCGGTCAGTTCGCCAACTGCCACACGGAAGCCAGCGTTGAGTTCCCCCAACAAGGCGTCTTTCGGGATGCAACAGTGCTCGAACAGGACCTCGCTGGTGGCAGCAGCATGCTGTCCCATCTTTTCTTCCAAACGACCAATGACCAGACCGGGAGTACCCGCCTCAACCAGAAAGCAGCTTATGCCTTTGCCCCTGGAGGCGGCCTTATCTGTGACGGCCCAAACCACAAACACCCCGGCATAGGGTGCACTGGTGATGAACCTCTTCGTTCCGTCCAGGACCCACATGTCCCCGACCTGCACCGCGGAGGCGGTCATGGCAGCCGGATCGGAGCCTGCGCCCGGTTCGGTGAGGGCAAAACTCCCGGCAGAAAATTCGCCGGAACAAATTTTGGGGATATAGGTTTTCTTCTGAATTTCCGAACCGACCGACTGGATGACTTCGCAGACCAGGTTATTGACCGATACCGTTACCGCGGTGGAGGCGCAGGCGCGGGCAATTTCAGTGACGGCTACACTAAATGCGACCATGCCAGCCTGAGCGCCACCGTACTCATCCCGGATGTTGAGACCCATAAACCCAAGTTCGGCAAGTTTTTTGAGATTCGCCAAAAAGACTTCCCGGTCGCCGACCTGGTCGAGACGGGCAGCAACGGGTTCCAATTCCGCCCTGGCAAAGGCGCGAGCAGTATCCTGGATCAGTTTTTGTTCCTCGGTCAATTCAAGATGCATTGGGCCTCGTTCCTATTATTCGACAACCTTTTTCATCAAAGAAGATTGCTTCCCGTTAGGTGGAGATTGCTTCGTCGCACAAAACGCTCCTCGCAATGACATACCTAGTTCATTTTTGCAGGCGGGCGGTGAGCAGGGGGAGAAACTGCATCAAATCGGCGACGACCAGGACATCCGCCACTTCACCAATGGGGGCATCCCGGTCCTTGTTAATGGCGACGATAAAATCGGATTTCTTCATCCCGGCAATATGCTGGATAGCGCCAGAGATCCCGCAAGCCACATACAATTTGGGTGAAACGGTTTGCCCGCTGCTCCCGACCTGGCGGGTATGTTCCACCCAACCGGCATCCACCACGGGACGGGTGGCACCCAATTCCCCCCCAAGCACCCTGGCGAGGGCAGCGACCGTCTCCACATTTTCCTTTTTCCCGATGCCGCGCCCGGCACTGACGATCACCAAAGCCCTGGCGAGGTCGACCTCCTTTTTTTCTGCGGGTTCATAACCGAGGAATTCAACCCGCGGAGCAGCAGCAGGCAGAGAAATCCTTTCCACTTGCGGGGTTCCAGCAGTCTTTTCAGCGGGGCTAAACGCGCCAGCCTGGATGGTGAGCACTGCCTGTGGGGTCTCCGGGGAAAGGAGGCGACGCAGCTTGGCATTACAGGCGGGGACTTCGAATTTGCCTTCCTGCAGCCCAGTAATTTCCGAGACCTGGGCGACTATGAGGGCAGCAGCCACGCGGGGTGCAAGGTCCCAACCGAAAGAAGAGTGGACGAAGACGATATAGTCCGGGTTTTCCCTATGGACAACTTCCAGGACCAGGAGCTTGTGTTGATCAGGATTGTATTCGCCATAAAGCGCGGAGTCAGCCAAATAAACCCTGCCGGCGAACTTCGGGGTTTCGGCTTCAGACCCAACCAGCAGCATGACCTTTTCCGCGGCGAGCTGATCTGCAAAGGCGACCAATTCCCAGGTCGAGTTGAGCAGTTTCCCGTGCTGGAATTCGCAAACGAGGAGCGCTTTCATCGGGCGATGTCCATAGGTTATCTCAGCACCGTGGTCTTTTCTTTTAAAATACCGACCAATTTATCAGCAGCCTCATTGAGGTCACCTTCCAAAACGAGACCGTGCCCCTTCTTTTCAGGGGGAAACATGCTCGCGGTGGTGGTGAGGTTTTCACCGATCAGGAAATCAGTACCCTGAAAAACAAGCAACTCCTTCTGGCGTGCTTTCATGATATTGGGGAGGGTGGGGTAGCGGGGAGTATTCAACCCAAGCTGGCAGGTAAGGACGGCAGGGAGCTTGAATTTTACGATCGCACGCATGCCCCCTTCCAGTTCCCGCCGGGCGGTAACCACATCCTCCTTCAAATCGAAACCAACCAGGGTTGAAACGCAGGCAAACCCGAGCAATTCCGCCAGGATACCCCCCACCTGGGCAGAGCCGCGGTCCTGCGACTGCAACCCGGTGAAAACCAAGTCGTAATTCCGGTCATGGGCGAAGGTTGCGATCATGGAGGCGATCTGCCAGGGATCCTTCTGCCAAGGGAGTTCATCCTTTATGTGAACCCCCCGGTCAGCACCCATGGCCAACCCTTTTTTGATGACTTCCACGACCCGGTCGGGACCAATAGAAAGAACGGTGATATCTGCCAAACCGCCAAGCTGTTCCTTCACGCGGATGGCCTGTTCGACGGCGAATTCATCGTACTCATTCATTCTAAAGGCCAGGTCCTGCTCCTCGAACCACAGCCCTGCGCTGTTGACCTTGAACCTGGATTCCATGTCGGGCACTTGCTTTACGCAAACCAATATCTTCATGTTACTTCTCCCAAGCCAGATCAATCAGAACCGATAAAGGTATTTCCCCGGGTTACAGCGAAGGCAACTAAATCCAGGTAGGCTCGGTATAGGTGCCGAACACAGCCTTCATGACATTGACGATCTCTCCCAGCGTGGCATACGCCCGGACAGCATCGAGCAAGAAAGGCATGGTGTTCTGGTTTCCCTGACAGGCAAGACGGAGCTTATCGAGGGCCTGTCCCACGCGCCCATTGTCGTGCTCGAGGCGGAGATTTTTCAAGCGATCCACCTGGCGGGAATATCCGACCGGGTCGAATTCGAGGAGTGGGATCGGGATGGGCTTTTTATCGACGTAGTCATTCACAGCGACAATAGTGCGGGTATGGTCGTCAATTTCACGCTGGTAGGTATAGGCGGCGTCGGCGATCTCGCGCTGGAAGAAGCCCTGTTCAATGGCGGGCAGCACGCCGCCCAAATCTTCGATGCGCTGGAAATAGTCGCGGGCCTGCTGCTCGAGACGGTTCGTCAGGGCTTCAATGAAATAAGAACCGCCGAGCGGGTCCACCGTGTTCGCCACACCGGACTCTGCAGCGATCACCTGCTGGGTGCGCAGGGCAATGGTGGCGGCATCCTGGGAGGGAAGAGCCAGGGCTTCATCCATTGAATTGGTGTGCAGGGACTGGGTGCCGCCCAGAACAGCTGCCAGTGCCTGAATGGCAACCCGAACCACATTGATCTCCGGCTGCTGGGCAGTAAGCGTCATCCCGGCAGTCTGGGTATGGAAACGCAGCAACCAGGAGAGCGGGTTTTTGGCTTTAAAGGTCTTGCGCATCTCCCGCGCCCAAATCCGACGGGCGGCGCGATACTTGGCGATCTCTTCGAAAAAATCATTATGGGCATTGAAGAAGAAGGAGAAGGCGCGGGGCGAACTCGTCGACATCCATGCCACGGGCGATACCCCAGCGGACATATTCCATCCCATCGACAAGGGTGAAGGCGAGTTCCTGGGCAGCAGTACTTCCGGCTTCACGAATGTGGTACCCGGAGATGGAAATGGTGTTCCACTGGGGAACACTTTGGGAACCGTATTCCATGGTATCCACGACAAGACGCATGGACGGCTCGGGAGGGAAATATATTCCTTCTGAGCGGTATATTCCTTAAGGATGTCATTCTGAAGTGTGCCGTGTAACTGAGCCTGTGAGGCACCCTGTTTTTCAGCAACAGCGATGTACATGGCCCACAGGATGGCAGCAGGGGAGTTAATGGTCATGGAGGTGGAGACCTCCGCCAACGGGATATCCGCCAGCAGGATCTCCATATCCTTGAGCGAGCTAACCGCCACCCCGCATTTCCCGAACTCGCCCAAGGCTTCGGGTGCGTCAGTGTCGTACCCCATCAAGGTGGGGAGATCAAAGGCAATCGACAGTCCGCCACTGCCCTGCTCGAGCAAATACTTGTAACGGGTGTTGGATTTTTCGGCCGAGCCGAAACCGGCGAACTGGCGCATGGTCCACAACCTGCCGCGGTGGGCGGTGGCATGGATGGCGCGGGTAAACGGGTAAACACCGGGCAGACCGAGATCCTCCAAGTAATCAAAATCCGGCAAATCGAGCGGGGTATAGAGGCGATTGACTTCCTCTGAAGAGGCGGTAATGAATTTTTCCTGCCGCTCGGGGGCGCGCTTTAGAGTTTCGGCGAGAGTGGACCGCTCCCATTGAGACAGGGCCTCCTGTAGTGTAAGCTTGCGTTTCTTTGCAGACATCCATTTCTCCAATAAAGTTATTGGCCCGAGCCAATAGCCAGGTCCTTGAGGGCATCCACGGCAATATATGTTTTTTGTTCGTCGTCAAAGCGGACCTGGGAAACAGCGAATTCCGGATCATGCACATAAAAGAGCCAGGCGTTTTCGCCCGCCAGGGAGGTGAGGAGAGCCTTCTTCTCATCAATGAGCAACTCGGGATAACGATCATAACCCATGCTAATGGGCAGGTGAACCCAGAACCTGCCCGGAATAAGATCGGAGGCGTAAACGAGGCGATCATTCCCAAAATGCAGGTCTGCGCAAAACAGCCCCGGGGTATGTCCATCACTGCGGAAGAAACGAAGGTCAAATTCGTCGAAGGAAAAGACCTCCCCTTCTTAATGATGGTGAGGCGCTTACTCTGCTCCAATAGAGGCTGGAGGGCAGGGATGAAAGAAGCGCGATCGCGCGGATGGGGATGGGTGGCGCGTTCCCAGGCAGGTCCACTTACATATACCTGGGCGTTAGGGAAAACCAGCCCAGGTTCGCGGCCTGGCTGCCAGGCTTCCAACAAGCCCCCGGCATGATCAAAGTGAAGATGCGAGCAAAAAATGTGAGTTATCTCAGAAGGGGAAACCCCTTTCGATGCAAGCGACTCCAAAAGCATGTGCCTGGAACCCTCGACGCCATAACGGTCGCGCAGTTTCGGTTCCATGTGAGCACCAATACCGGTCTCGAACAGCACTTTTTCTTTTTCGGTGACCACCAATAATGCGCGGGTTGCCAGGCTAATGCGATTCTGTCCATCAGCGGGCAACCAGCGGTTCCAGATCGCCTTGGCCGCGTTCCCAAACATGGCACCGCCGTCCAATCGAAAAGAATTACTCAATACACTATATAGCTGCATTGTCAGCCGGATATCCTTTCAGCGATTATTTCCGACATATCGCGGACATGAAGCTTGCCTTCCATCCCGCCGGTCTTGATGCCATCCTCGAACATGGTGAGGCAGAAGGGGCAATTGGAAACCAAAAGCGGGGTGCCGGCAGCCTGAGCCATTTTCACACGCTCCACATTTATCCGCTTCCCCAGTTTTTCTTCCGCCAAGACACGACCACCACCGCCACCGCAGCAAAAGCTATTTTCGCCCACTTTTTCCATTTCCTTGAGGTTCCCACCGGCAGAGCGTAAGACAGAACGCGGCTCCTGGAAAATGCCCTTGTACCGCCCGATGTAGCAGGAGTCGTGGTAGGTGAAATCAAACGATTCCGGTTTGAGATGGAGGGTGCCTTCGCTAACAAGGCGATTTAAGAATGTTGAATAGTGTTCGACTTCCACGTCCAATCCCAAATCCTTATAATCCCTGCCCAAGGTATTGAAGCAGTGAGGGCAGGTAGTCACTATCTTTTTTACACCATAAGACTTGATCTTCTTGATATTCTCGGCAGCCACAAGCTGGTAAACATATTCATTCCCGAGCTTTCGCTCAGGTTCCCCGCAACACTTTTCCTCCTTGCCGAGGATGCCCACTTTCACCCCGGCGGCATTGCAGATCTTAATAAAGTTGCGGGCAACATCCTGATTGCGTTTATCAAAAGAGGCATAGCAGCCAGCAAAGTAGAGAACATCCACCGCATTGCCGTCGGCCATGCGCTGCACATTGAGATCCCTGGCCCAGTCACCGCGGGAGGCAAAAGCCAAGCCAAAGGGATTGCCATTGACTTCGGTATTGTTCACGGCGGTCATCACTTCGGCGCCGGGGAACTCGCCCTGCATCAGGACCAGGTTCCTGCGCATTTCCAAAATTTTGTTGACATGCTCGATGTCGGCAGGGCAGATCTCCTGACAGGCATAGCAGGTGGTGCAAGCCCAGAGGACATCACGAGTGATCGTATCGATCAAGTTGGCCTGGGGATTCAAAAAAGCAACTTCCCCGATCTGCTGCACCACTTTCATGGGTGAGAGCGGCTTGTCGGTGGCCCAAGCCGGACAGCGATCCTGACAGCGTTTGCAGCTGGTGCAAGCATCAGCGTCGAAAATATCCTTCCAGGTGAGATCCGCCAACGTTGATATGCCGAAATGGTCAACATCCGCAGCCTCCAAGTTAATGGTAGCGAGGCTGCCCTTCTCCTTCAAATCTGCAAACAGATAATTGACGGGGGTGGTAAAGAGGTGGCGTAATTTCGTAAACGGGATTGCGGCAACAAGACCTAAAGCCAGAAAGAAATGGACCCACCACAAAACCATATGCATTTCCCGCAGAGCAGTTTCACTCCATCCAGATAACAGGCGGGCAACCAGGAGACCGACAGGAGAAAACATCGCCAGGTATGGATCCTGGTTGATCTCGGTGACCGCCATGCGGGCACCCTCGATGAGATAGGCAGTGATGAGAATGGCGAACAGCAAACCGTAGATGATGTAATCGTCCCGGATGGTCGCCAGCCCTTTCGGTTTGTAAATAAAGCGGCGAACCAGGAATCCAGCAAGCATCACAGCAACCAGCGCGCCGGCAATATCGAGGACCAGTGAAAATGCCAGGTAAAAGGTGCCATAAATGAATTTAAAGTTAAATAATGGCTGGGTAAAATCAACCTGAATCATGACGATGATCGTGCCAAGCAGGAGGAGGAGCATGCCCCAGAATTGGAGAGCGTGAGTAATCCCCGGGGCTTTAACGATCATCACCCTCAGCTGCACAAGACCCCGATTAAACAACCTCAAAACGCGGGTGGGAAGGTGATCCAGGCGCGGCAGGGGTTTCCCCTGGCGGTAAATGCGGATGCGCCTGAAAAAGCCGTAAATCAGAATCGCAGCCGTGATGGCAGTGAACGTAAACATGGGGATAAGGACTCCATGCCCGACGTTCCAATAAAATTCCCTGGTGTAATTCATAGTGTTTATTCTCCGACGAATCAGGATAATAATGCCCGTGAAATTATAAGCCTCTGAACCTCACTTGTGCCTTCGTAAATCTCGGTAATCTTTGCGTCGCGATACATGCGCTCCACCTCGTACTCGGTGACGTAACCGTATCCGCCATGAATCTGGATGGCTTCCCTGGTAACGAACATGGCGGTCTCCGAGGCATGCAACTTTGCCATGGCTGAGTCTGGGGCGTAAGGCTTGCCGTTCTCTTTGAGCCAGGCAGAGCGGTAGACAACCAGCCGGGAGGTTTCAATGCGGGTGAACATATCGGCCAGTTTGAACTGGATGGCCTGCAACTCGCTGATCGGGTGACCAAACTGCCTGCGTTCCCTGGAATACGCCAAGGAGCGCTCGAAGGCTCCCTCCGCGATCCCAAGCGCCTGAGCGGCGATCCCAATGCGACCGCCGTTGAGGGTCTCCATGGCGATCTTAAAACCCTGCCCTTCCGTACCCAGCAGGTTTTCAGCGGGGATACGCAGATCGGTTATGGCGAAGGAGGTGGTGTAGCTGCCGCGAATCCCCATTTTGCTTTCATTTCTTAGAATTTCAACACCGGACGAGCCCAGGTCGACAATAAAAGCCGAGATGCCCTTATGCTTCAAGTTCCGATCCATGGAAGCAAAGAGGATACCGGTACCGCGGTAACCGCCGTTGGTGACGAATATTTTACTGCCAGTGACAAGGTAACCGTCACCATCCTTTTTATACGTGGTGGTCAAGCCAGCGACATCGCTGCCGGCCTCGGGTTCGGTGAGCATGAAACAGCCAATTTTATCCCCGGAAGCGAGCGGGGGCAGGAACTTCTTTTTCTGTTCCTCCGTCCCAAAATGAAGGATGGGATCACAGGCCAGGGAGGTGTGAGCGGAAATCAGGACTCCGCTGGAAGCGCAGGCCTTGGACACCTCTTCCACAACGAGGACATAGGAAAGGATATCGAACCCAGCGCCGCCATACACCTCGGGAATGAAGGTGCCCATGAAGCCGAGCCCACTCATCTGGCGGACCAACCCATCCGGTATCTTGTGATCCTCATCGATCTGGATGGCCAGCGGTTTAACTTCCTTATTCACAAAATCGCAGACGGTACTTTGCAGGACCTTATGGTCCGGGCTTAATTCAAAATCCATGAAACATCTCCCAGCGGACCTGGATCAAAAACCGATTCTACTCCGCATCCCATCGAATAGGTTTAACTGCCCTTGAACCCGGCCTTCCTTTTCGAGATGAACGCCTGCATGCCTTCCTTCTGATCTTCGGTGGAAAACAAGGTAGCGAAGAGGGCATTTTCGTAGCGAAGACCATCTTCCCTGGCCATGTTCTGCCCGTTCGCGATGGCATCCCTGGCAGCCGCCACTGCGATGGGTCCATTGCGCGCAATCAATTGGGCGATCTCCATCACCTTTGGCATGAGCTCGTCCGTCGCGAAAACTGCATTGACCAGCCCCCAATCCCGGGCCTGCAGGGCAGAAAGCGGCTTGCCGCTGAAAATCATTTCCCTGGCGCGGTTGGGGCCGATCAGCCGGGTGAGATTCTGGGTACCCCCGAAACCGGGGATGACCCCGAGAGTCACTTCGGGCAAGCCAAGCCTGGCATTCTCAGAAGCGTAAATGAAATCACATGCAAGGGCCAACTCCAAGCCACCACCCAGGGCATACCCATTGACCGCGGCGATGACCACCTTGTCCATTTTTTGGATCAGTTCAACCAGCGTGTGACCCCGGTGGGAAAATGCGCGGGCAGCCAGGGGAGCCATGTCCGCCATTTCCTTGATATCCCCCCCAGCGACAAAGGCTTTCTCCCCTGCGCCGGTGATAACGACAACCTTTACAGAGGCATCCTGCTGCAAATCGTTTAATGCAACCCCCAGGGAAACAACGACCTCAGAATTCAAAGCGTTCAGGCTGTCAGGGCGGTTGATCTTCAAAACGCCGACATTGTCCGTAATTTCGAGCAGGATATGCTTGTATTCCACGAGAGGCTCCTTAATCAGACACGAACTAACCGGTCAAATCCTTACTCAAAGCGATCTGCGACCTGGAAGGCACCGTCCTCATTAATATGTATAAAAGCCGCGCCCGGACTTGCGACCGAGATAACCAGCGTTCACCATATTGACCAACATTGGGCAGGGGCGGAACTTGGGATCTTTAAAGCCTTCGTACAAGACGGAGATGATCGCCAGCACCGTATCGAGACCGATCAGGTCTGCCAGTGCCAGCGGCCCCATGGGGTGATTGGTGCCGAGCTTCATGCCCTTGTCAATATCCTCAGCAGTGGCAATGCCTTCGTAGAGAACGAAAATGGCCTCATTTATCATGGGCATGAGCACACGGTTGACGATAAAGCCCGGATAATCGCGGGAGACCGCCATGACCTTGCCCAGTTTTTCCACCAGGGCGGCAATCCCCTGGAAGGTTTCATCGCTGGTAGCCAGGCCGCGGATCACTTCGACCAACTGCATGACCGGCACCGGGTTCATAAAATGCATGCCAATTACCTTATCGGGCCTTTTAGTCACGGCGGCGATACGGGTGATCGAAATGGAGGAGGTATTCGAGGCCAGGATGGCATCCTTTTTCACCGTTTCGTCCAACTGGCGAAAAAGGTCAAATTTCAGGGATTCATTCTCGTTGACCGCTTCGACAACCAGATCACAAGCCTGGAAGTCGGATATCCCTTTGGCAACGGTGATGCGTGCCATAATCGATGGAATGACGGCAGGGTCGATGACGCCCTTTTTCGCCTGTCGATCCAGATTTTGCTGGATGGTTTTTTGCGCCTTCTCCAGCTGGGAGGGAGAAATGTCAAATATTGTGACATTAAAACCGAACTGAGCAAAGACATGGGCGACACCGTTCCCCATTTGCCCTGCACCCAGTAACGCCAACGCTGGTTAATCATGTATCGCTCCTTTCGCCATGCAACGAGTTATACTCTTTCAAAGATGGCCGCAACCGCCTCGCCGCCTCCAATGCAAAGGGTGGCCAAACCGTAGCGAGCCTGGCGCAGGCCCAACTCCCGGACCAGGGTGGCGACAAGACGACCGCCACTGGCGCCGATGGGGTGCCCGAGGGCAACCGCACCACCATTGACGTTCACCTTAGCCGGGTCAAGCTGCAACTGCTTAATGGCGATCATAGCGACAGCCGCGAATGCTTCGTTGATCTCAAACAAATCCATATCGGAAATTTTTAGTCCCGCCCGGGCACAGACCGCCTCGATAGCCCCAACGGGGGCATCCGGGAACATCTCGGGCGGAAGGCTCCAGGTGGAGTAGGCTACCAAGCGGGCGCGCGGTTTGAGGCTGTACTTTTTCAGAGCGTCTTCCCCGGCAAGCAAGGAGAGCGCAGCACCATCGTTGATGGTGGAGGCATTGCCCGCGGTGACGGTACCGTCCTTCGTAAACGCGGGACGAAGCAGTTTCAGTTTCTCGAAATCAACCTTGAACGGTTCCTCATCATCGGCGATTATTTCTTCACCCTTTTTGGTTTTCTTAACCACGGGGACAATCTCGTCCCTGAATATCCCCTCTTTGACCGCGTTCTGAGCAGCCTTGTAAGAGCGGATGGCGAACTCATCCTGTTCTTCGCGGCTGAGATCCGAAACGCTGCGCGGAGGCATCTGCAATCTCGCCCATGTGCCGGCCGGTATAGGGATCCTGCAAGCCATCGTAGACCATCAGGTCAAGTAGTTCGCCGTGCCCCATGCGGTAGCCATAACGGCCTTTTTTGAGGATGAAAGGAGCGAGCGACATGTTCTCCATGCCGCCGGCGATGACCACATCGGAGTCACCGAGGGCGATGGAACCAGCTGCAAGCATGATGGCCTTCAACCCGCTGCCACAAACCTTGTTAATGGTCATGGCGTGGACAGCATCTGGAAGCCCGGCGTAACGCATCGCCTGGCGGGCAGGAGCCTGACCCACGCCACCGGACAGGACCTGTCCGATAATCACTTCGTTGATCAAGTCCGGATCGATATCCGCCCGTTCGATCAGCATTTTGATCACGGTCCCCCCCAAATGGGGTGCCTCAATCTCCGATAATGCACCACCAAAAGAACCAAACGGAGTCCTTAACGATTCCACGACAAAGATGTCTTTCATTTTTACCTCCGACTAGTAATTCCAAGTGACCGCATGATCAGGGATGAGGTATTATGAGATGAATGCAACGGGGGGAAAATCCAGGCCGCGGGTTTAGCGATATTTTGATAATCGGGAGGAATTATACAATCGCCATCAACCAACTCCGAGTAATCATCATTATACAACACTCCATTCGTGGTTTTTTAGGTCATCAAGGGACCCTAAAGGATCGAAACGACCCGGTTGAATGAAAATATAATGACCTATCGCCAGATAAATGGGAGTGGGATAGCAACGAGCCATTTTGACCAGCAATCATGCTATACTTTTTGAAATTCTCTCAAACACAATCGAAACCCGGAGTAGGGCATGACAGAATTGCGTTTTTATCACATTGGCAACGATGGCAGCTTATCGAAGGCTGAAAGCCTCGAAAATGCGCTGGAAGCTATGAAAGGCGGAGGCTACATCTGGCTGGACTACTTCCAGCCGCAAAAAGAGGATCTATCCGAACTGATCGAACCACTGGGACTACACCCGCTGTCGATTGAAGACTGTTTGGACGAACACCAAATCCCCAAGATGGATGATTATTCCCACAACACCTTCATCCTTTTCAATACGTTTCACTTCTCGGAGGGGGTCCTGTCGGTGTCTGAGGTGGACGCCTTCCTGGGAAGTAATTTCCTGGTTACGGTGAGCAGCCAAAACAGCCATAACTTATCGATGATGGCGAACATTCAACGCAGCGTGGAGAACGAGGCGGAAAGCGCCAAGCATGGTCCTGCCTTTCTTTTGCACATCATCCTGGACCAGATCGTGGATGAGAAATTCCATGCGATCGAGGCACTTGAGGATCGACTCAACGAAGGGGAGGAAGTAATCTTATCCAACCTGGACAACTATGACCCGTCAGAACTGATGCACCTGCGGCGCGACCTGCTGGCGGTGCGAAAAAGCCTGTTCCACGAACGGGAGATCCTGGTCAAGATCTGCCGCAAGGACAGCCCATTCATCCCCGACAAGGCGATCTACTTCTATCGCGACATCTACGACCATCTATCCAAGTTCTTCGAACTGACCGAAGTCATACCGCGACCTGGTCACCAGCCTGATGGAAATGTACCTGTCCATGCTGAACAACAGGATGACCAAAGCCGCCAATGACACCAATATGACCGTGCGCAGGTTGACCCTGATCACGACCATATTCATGCCGCTGACGCTGCTGGCAGGGATCGGGGGGATGTCGGAATGGTCGATGATGACAGGAGCGCAGAACTGGCGGATTGCCTACCCGGCCTTCCTGCTTGGAATGGTTGTGCTGGGAGTATTGAACTATTTCTTCATCAAATGGATGGAGAGGCGGAGGGAAGCCAACTAGTAGGGCAGGAAAGAGGCCACCCCATAACGGGTGGCTTTTTGAATCCATATAGTTATCAATTATCGGTGCAGTTCTCCATCCATGTGAGAAATTATGATAATTTAGATAGATATTGACAAAAATATTTTGAAGCTATACAATAGCTGCCTACTTTCAATCATCCTTCAAGGGAAATAGAGGATATAAAATGGGCAAATCCACCTTCATCATCGAGCCGGGAAAACAAGAAATTGTCAGGACACACATTTTCGATGCGCCGCGTGAGCTGGTCTTCAAGGTGTACACGAACCCTGAGTCCATCCCACAATGGTGGGGACCAAAGAGATTGACCACGAAAGTGAACCAGATGGAAGTGAGACCCGGTGGTCGGTGGCATTTCGTGCAGACCGACAAGGACGGCAAGGAGTATGCCTTCCACGGCGTGTACCATGGGATCTCGAAACCTGAATGGGTGATCTCCACGTTTGAATATGAGGGGACACCGGGTCATGTGATTTTGGAGACAGTGGTGTTTGAAGAAATGAACGGAAAGACGAGGATGACGGACAGCTCTGTTTTCCAGTCAGTCGAAGATCGGGACGCGATGGTGCTGGAGGGAATGGAGGAAGGGTCTTCCGAATCCATGGAGCGGTTATCGGACCTGATCGCGAAGGTCATTAAAGGGAGGGAATGAGCATGGGAAAAGTCATCGTGTTCAACCTGACGACGCTGGACGGCTACTTTGAAGGACCCAAGCGGGAGATCGACTGGCATCACGTGGATGATGAATTTAACGAATTCGCGATCGAACAACTCAACAGCGTGGAAACATTGTTATTTGGGCGGGTGACGTATGAAATGATGGCAAGTTACTGGCCAACCACAGGGGCAATCAAAGACGATCCGATCGTAGCCGCCAAAATGAACAGCCTGCCGAAAATCGTGTTTTCGAAAACACTCTCGAAAGCCGATTGGCAGAACACCAGGCTGGTCAAGGATAAATATGTAGAGGAGATTTCCAGACTAAAGAAACAGGCCAGTAAAGACCTGTTCATCTTTGGCAGTTCCGACCTGGCGGTGTCGTTCATGGAGAACAGGTTGATCGATGAATACCGTTTCATTGTAAATCCCATCCTCCTGGGCGGTGGAAAACCCATCTTTAGCGGCATGCCGAACCGGGTGGAATTGAAATACCTGAAATCGAAGGTTTTCAAGAACGGCAACGTGCTGCTCTATTATGGGATGGCAAAATAATATGGATCAAAGCAGAACAAAACCTGGAGGAAAATCAAGCTCCAAGATCCGGAAAACATCCCACAAGCAGGATGCACTTACCTTCTTGGAAATGGTGATAGCAGGTGAAATCGACGATGCCTACCTGCAATACGCTGCCACAGGAGGCAAGCACCATAATCCATTCTTCCAAGCGGGTTTTGATGCGTTAAGGGAGGCGATGATAGAGAATCACGTAAAGTATCCATTAAAGCAGCTCACAATCGGACATGTGATCAGCGACGGCGATCTTGTGGCGGTCCACTCCCACATTGTGCTGCGCGAGGGCGAGGCGGGGATGGCCGTTGTACACCTGTTCCGGTTCGAAGAAAACAAGATCGCTGAGTTTTGGGATGTTGGACAACCCGTCCCGGAAAATTCCCCCAACGCGGATGGGATGTTCTGAATCGGACCGAATGCGCTCAGCAGCGTCAAGCGCAGCCTGGCAGCCAAGGGATTGTCCTTCACCCAAAAGGAGTAACCAAATCATGATGAAAACAATCGGAAATTTGACACCTTCACAGCTTATTACAAACCAGATCACGGAACTGCCAGATTGGCGCGGCGATCTGCTGGCGAAAATTCGCAAGCTGGTCCATGAAGCGGCACCAGACAGCACAGAAGAATGGAAATGGGGTACTGCGGTCTGGTCTCAAAATGGGGATGTTTTAGCTGCTGGAGCTTTCAAGGACCACATCAAAATCAACTTTTTTAAAGGAGCTTCCCTGGTGGATGCACACAACCTTTTCAACTCCGGGATGGATGCGAAGAAAATGCGTTCCATCGATTTCTTCGAGGGTGACAAAATCCAGGAAACCGAGTTGGAGGACCTTATTCGGGCTGCAGTTTCAAATAATCTATCAAGCAGCAAAGAAAAATAGGTATATAAAATTGATTCTCTAAATCGGAAGGATTTTTTGGATCGATCAAGGCATGGAGGAATATTATGCGGAAAATAATCGTTTCAGAATTTGTGACCCTGGATGGCGTGATGGAAGACCCCGGGGGAGCAGAAAAATCGAAGTTCGGGGGCTGGGCGTTCCAGTTCGAACGCGGACCCGAGGGGGACAAATTCAAGCTTGACGAAGTAATCAATGCCGACGCTCTCCTGCTAGGGAGAATCACTTATGAAGGATTTGCCGCGGCGTGGCCTTCGAGGACGGGGGAATTTGCTGACAAGATGAACAACATGCCCAAGTATATCGTTTCGAAAACACTCAAAAATGCCGAGTGGAACAATTCGAAATTAATCAAGGGCGATGCGGCGGCGGAAGTAAGCAAATTGAAGGAGACGCCAGGAGGAGATATCCTGGTGGCAGGCAGCGGGCAGCTTGCACACACATTGATGAAACACAACCTGTGCGATGAATACCGCCTGATGGTTTACCCAGTCATTTTGGGGGGAGGAAAACGTTTCTTCCCGGATGAGAAGGACAGGCTTGCCATGCGCCTCGTGGAGGCAAGACCTGTCGGGTCCGGGATCCTGATACTGGTTTATCATCCGGATAAAACCAAATAACTTTAGCTTTATTGAATTTTGGTTCTTCCGTTTATCACGAGAAAACCAGACCGGTGCTGCCAGACCTTACGGCTGGGTGAAAATCAACCGTGATAATAGTGGCCATCACGGTCTTTATCAAGATCGTCTATGTGGCGCGGACAGTTTTAGAGAAATAGCGCCTGTTTTGATGTTTATGGCTGCCAAAATTGAGCAAGTTTTCCAGAATGTATCGATCAACTTTCTGCCGTAACAATATAGATCATCTGGCAACCTTTGTAAGTTCAAACAGCCATGGTGCTTATTGACACCTGGAGTCAAATCAGATCTCCAGCAATAACGATCAACTCAGTCCATGAGCACATGACCAGCCAAGAGGACGAAACCAAGAATCCCAGAGACCACCAGACTGGCATGGAATTGGTAAACCCATTTAACCAATTTCGGGGAAATCTTTTGTACGAACCGTAATTTAATGATCAAGCCTGTCGCCACCAGGATCCCTGCGATAATTAATCCCCATTCCGGCAACGGGTTGGGGCATGAGGAAAATAGCAGGTGCACGGTTGCCACAAACAATGCAAGAATGCTTAGATAGGTATGGAAAGGCATGAAAAATTTTTTATTTACTCGACCTAACCTTTCCAGCAATCCTTTCAAACCCGGCAGCAGGGGTACCCGACGACAAAGGAATCTGGTTGCCAGGTGAAATACAACCGGCAGACAGGCAATCCCAAATAACCATCCCGAAGTTTGCCCGGTGAATTCATTCCCTTCGTTCACCTCTCCCCCTCCAAAAGGAAACGAAAATCGTAACGAGGGCAGCAACGCTTTAAATCCCTCTCCATTCTCGTTAGCCTGCTCCAGCAAAAGCAACCCAATCCCGGCCATCATGAGAAACCCCAATCCCAAGAAGATCCCGCCAATGAGGAATAGATATTTCACGGCAGTCATAATTCTCTCCTTCCTATACTAAAAGATGCATCAAGCAAAAGCCGCCACGCACCAGGAGCCAACCATCATCAGCCCGGCGATAAACCGGGCTGCGAATCCCAACGCATATCCAATCAGAAGTCCTCGCAGACTTGCCAATGCTTTCTTCACGTCCTTTGAGCGGAACCATTCAATCCCGAAAAGGACCAACAACCCAGCGAGGATCCCACCGAAAATTGGGACAATCAAACTCCCGGCAATAGCACCCGCCAGCACAATTATTATCACTCCCCATGGCGCGCCGTCCGTACGGACCAACATCCCCAAAAGAAAATGTTCAGCGAGTTCACCGGCAATCATCAATATGCTAAGAATGGCAAACATGATCCAGCCCAGCGTGTCAAATCCAGCCAAGATTCCATATCCAAGTGCAGCAGCCCAAATGATTACCAAGCCGGGGAGAATGGGGATGATCAATCCGAGCAGGGCAACAACCATGACAACCAGGGTAATGCCTGACAGGATCGGGCCTGTTCCGCTGGATAAATCAGCTATCATTATTCTTCTCCTTTTTTTCCTCCGCGAATGATATTCTGGATATCAATGAGCTTGATACTCTCTCCTATCAAGCCGAGGGGCTTTGGACGTCCAATGGTCATCCCTGTTGGTCAGAATCCCATCCTGGAATCGTCAGAGAAAATGACCTTTCAGAGGGTTGGGTTTGAGCGATTTCCATCAAGGTTAGGAAGAAGGTGCTCTCCGCCTCTTGAGTGTAGCGATAAGGAACCGACATATCCAACCATCTGGATTCAAGAAAAACTTACCCAGTGGGCTAACCAGTAAATTGATCATTTCGTGATCATTGATAATGCCCTATTCCAAAGGAAGTAATGTTGCACACTCGCTGGCGAGAAAAACAATGATCAGGAAAATTGCCGCCAAGCGCAACCAGACTTTTCGCCTGTTTTTCCGGTGGAAATCATTATTGTTGGTGATCGATCTTTGACCACGCGCAGATAATTTTAATTTGTCATTTGAACCTTTCATCAGGCATCCCTTGTTTCAATTCTCGTTGATGATTGCTCGGGAGACCACTTGAGCTGGAATTCCAACTCTGCCGAGGTTGTCCCGCGCTCAACTTCGATTTTGATGACGGCATTGGAAGGGACAGTTATCCGCTCCCCTGCCACTTGAATCTGAAACTTCCTGCCTTGCTCCATGCAGTCAGCAAGTCGCCGCAGTTTATCTATGATCTGAGACTTAGGATAATCCTTCTCAACATCCCTTTTTTGTTTTCTTAATTGCGTAGACAATCGCGGCCTCCATAATTTTTATTTTCCATATTGTCCGATCTCCGCCAAGCAAAACCTGGGTGCCATTCATTAAAGAGTGTGTCGACTGATCCCACTTTTGGAAGAATATCTTTGGGTAATCAATTTGCGAAGATATTCACCTTTTACCAACCATGCGTTTTAATCCTTCCTTTAAAAACAGAATCCAATATCCGCAAAATATAAGTACATCCATCATGGTTAAAAGAAGCATCATTTTCATTGCATCTCCTCGCCTTTCCTTGATTGAACCAAGTTGGATATCCAGGTTTTGCTCATTTAGGTTTGCGTCAAGAATGGTTCATTCCATATTCCCAAACCGACCCTTTCGCACCATCCACTTGACACATTCCAATACAGGCACCACCGTCACAGCAAGTCCTAATACAATTAGCCAATCCATAAAAGGCAAGCTGAAGGTATTGAAAGCATTATGCAGAACAGGAAGGTAAATGATGATCAGGAGCAGGACAACTTCCCATAATACCGACATGTTCAGCCACTTGTTAGCAAAAGGATTTTGAAGCACTGAATTGCGGTCAGAACGGAAGTTGTACGCCTTGAAAAACTGGATTAGCACCAGGGATACGAAAGTCATGGTCATCGCCTCCTCCTGACTGCGCCCGGAATGCATGGCCCAGGAAAACAATCCCAGGTTGACTATTGTTGACCAAAGTCCGCCTGCAAGCATGAGGGCAACCACCGGGCGGGTGAAAATCCCCGTGCGCGGGTTGCGCGGTTTACGTTTCATCAGGTCTTTCTCGGCCGGATCGACTGCAAGAGCCAAGGCTGGTAAACCATCAGTGGCCAGGTTGACGTATAGTATTTGCACCGCCGTCAAGGGCAAAGGCAGACCTAATAGGGCAGAACCCGCCATCAGGCCGATCTCGCCAATATTCGAAGATAGCAAATACATCAAATATTTCTTAATATTGCCAAAAACTCCACGTCCTTCTTCCACTGCCGCCACTATCGATGCAAAGTTATCGTCTAGCAGTGTCATGGAGGCTGCTTCCTTAGTCACATCCGTACCAGTGATACCCATCGCAATTCCAATATCCGCTTTCTTTAGCGCAGGTGCGTCGTTCACACCATCGCCGGTCATCGCCACGATATGACCGTTGGCTTGTAACGCTGTCACGACCCGCAGTTTATTAGCCGGGGAGACTCGGGCATAAACATCGATTGTCTCGACTTCGCTCTCATATTGAATATCGGTCATTAACTCCAGTTCTGCACCCGATACCACGCGTCCGGTTTTCAGCAGCCCAAGCTCGCGCGCCACTGCCTTCGCCGTTACAGGATGGTCGCCGGTAATCATCACCGGGCGAATGCCCGCTTGCGCGCAGATGGCGATGGCTGTTTTAGCCTCTGGGCGTGGTGGGTCGATCATGCCTGCCATGCCTAGAAAAGTCATATCGGTTTGGGCATCCGCAAAGGTTACATCTGGCTTTGAGGCGATGGCTAACACCCGGAGGGCGTCGCTGGCCATGTCTTGCGCCACAGCCAGCAAGATCTCCTTCCCCGCAGCATCCAATGGTACTACTCCATTGGCGGTCATCAGCCAGTCACAGTCCTTTAGGATCACCTCTGGGGCGCCCTTGGCACACGCCTTCAGTTTTCCATTCATTTTTTGCAGGGTGGTCATGCGTTTGGTTTCGGATGAAAAAGGAATCTCGTGGACACGCGGAAATTCTGCATCAAGTTCAGGTTTCTGCAACCCAGCTTTTGCGGCAGCCACCACAAGTGCACCTTCGGTGGGGTCTCCCTTTATGGTCCACATATCTCCTTCTTGCACCAATGTGACATCCGAGGCCAGTACAGCTGCAGTCAGCAATGACTTGAGTTCGGGGGTGAGGTGTTCGCTGCTCCCATTTCGGGAGAACACTCCAACAGGTTCATATCCCGCGCCAGTTAGGGTGAATATTTCACCATCCGTGTAAATCTTGCGTACGGTCATTTCATCTTTGGTTAGTGTGCCGGTTTTATCTGAACAGATGACGGATGTGCTCCCAAGTGTTTCAACTGCCGGCAAGCGGCGGATGAGAGCGTTGCGTTTGACCATCTTTTGCACACCGATCGCCAACGAAATTGTTACAACGGCAGGCAGGGCTTCAGGTACCACAGCCACTGCCAGGGCAATGCCAAAGATGAGCATCTCGATGAAAGGCTGCCCTCGGATTAAACCAAGGGCTACTATGAGGGCAACCACCACAAAAGCAGCACGAGCCAGCGCTGAACCCACCTTATCCAGATTCTGCTGGAGCGGGGTTTTACTGCTTTCAACACTTTGCAAGAGCTGGGCGATCTTCCCAAATTCTGTCTGCATTCCGGTGGCAATTACGATTGCCTTGCCGCGCCCGTAGGTTGCGGCTGTGCCAGCAAAAGCCATGTTCTTCCGATCACCAACCGGCAAATCGTTTCCAGAAATTGGAAGGATGATCTTTTCTACTGGGATCAATTCGCCAGTGAGGGTTGCTTCAATTACCTGCAGGTTGATCGCCTCGAGCAAGCGAGCGTCCGCGGGGATCCTGTCACCGGTGTGCAGAAGGATCACATCCCCAGGCACCAAGTCTCGCGCTTGTAGCTTTACTTCTTTGCCATCCCGAAACACGGTGGCTGTGGGGGCAGCCATTTTCCGCAGTGCTTCAATCGCACGTTCGGCGCGATATTCCTGAATGAAACCAAGCAGCACTGCAAAAATGACAATTATCGCTATTACGATAGACTCTACACCATGTCCCAATACAATTGAGATGGCGGTCGCCCCGAGTAGTATTAGAATGAGAATATTCTTGAACTGTTCCAGCAAAATTTCCCAGCCTGAAATTCGCTTGGCAGCCTGTATCTCATTTGTGCCTGATTCCAATAGTCGCCTTGCAGCTTCTACCCCTGCAAGCCCATTAGGATGACTGTTTAATAGTTCAAAAGTTGATTCCTGTGTCAAAGTATGCCAGGGTCCATCAGTATTCATCTGGTTAATTACTCCTATCAAATTTTATGTCGCTGGCTTTTGGCGTCGCGGATTTGAATATATAGTTATTAAATAGATAAATCACCCCAGCCATAACAGGTAGAAGGATCACACCCAGGAATTCTGAGACGAAAGCTGATACTTCCTCAACCCAAATCACCAGGGCAGTGCCAGCAATGCCAATTGCTGCTGTGGGTAGCACCCACGTTCGCCTGCGGCAGGGCCAGAATTGGATGTTAAGTTTCGGTCCATAAAATCGCTCCTTTGAGAATGATCCGGAATTCGGAATAATCTGTCAGGATCATATGGTTTTGCCAGCGGGATTTCGCATTTTCCTGGTGATCATGTAATAAGTCGCAAGTGCCAATGATCCACCTACAGCCAGGTACGGGAATCCCTGTATCACATAATTGCTGATTAAGGGCCATTCGTGTCCGAATAAATAGCCACAACCGATCAATAACGTGCACCACATGTAAGCACCAATAAAGGTGGCAGCCAGGAACTTTATAAAATTCATGCGGGCCAATCCAGCCGGGATGCTGATAAGCGTCCTAATCCCCGGGATTACCCTCCCAACAAGCACCAGGCCAGCTCCAAAGCGCTGGAACTGAAGCTCTGCACGAGATATATGAGCCGGGCGGACCCTTACCCAGCGTGCCATTTTATCCACCAGCGGGCGGCCGCCCAAACGCGCTGCCCAGTACGCTAGAGATGCACCCAGTACACTTCCGACCGCAGCATAGAAGCCGCCCAAGGGGATCATGGCAGGCGTTATTTGGTGTTCTGCAATAAGCATCCAGCCTGCCAGTCCGAGGATGATCTCGCTGGGAGTGATCCCAGTGGCATTTTCAAAGACCAGGAGCAGCGCCACCCCAAACCATCCCATGGCATCGTATATAGCCTGGACAGAAGACAAGATTATTGTTTCCAATTTTTCGATCAATTGACGCTCCTTGTAAGATTTGGCCGAACTCTTTTCCTTTTGCTGGTATTCTCATCCATTTTTGTACCCACATTGCGGGCAATAAGCAACGTCCATAGGTATCATTGATCGGCAACTTGCACAAATTTTCCTGACATCGACTGCTTTCCCACATTTATGGCAGAATTTTGCGCCTTGGATCAGCCTTGCTGAACACTGACTGCACACTGATCCCGGTGAGGTCTACCTCCGGGCTGAATTGATATTCATTGGGGATATTATTCAGGTTAGTATGGTTATGCTCAAACCGATCGTGCTGGTCCTCATGGTCGTCATGGTCGTCATGGTCATGATGATGTTCGTTCTGGTTCCAAGAACCGCCATTTTTTCTACGATTCCCATCTCCAAAATTGAATAATCCTTCCAGGAAATCCATTTTTATCTCCTTCCTTAATCCCGTGTATCCTTGTTATCTAGAAATAAAATAGCTACTGCCAGTATGCGCGACAAAACCCTGGAAAACCTTTCCGTATAAATGCGGTTAGACTCCATACCGACCAAAGGTGGGTGTGGATTCCAAGGCAGGACATCTATTAATTTAAGAGCATTCGGGGGGTGGAGATTCAGGAGTTAAATTGGATGGAGGATTGCGCAAGGTCAGTGGGTTGAATTTAGATGACAATTGACAATCAATTGGTAACCCATGCACAATTGCGATCAGGAATTCTTCATCAAGAATCGTCTGATCATTTTGGTTGTTCCTCTCAAATTCGATCCCGTAACCCTCTGCCAATGCCAGGTTTACCATATTGGTCATGGGGGGAACGATCATACTGCCCAAACAAAGGCACAGGATCAAGGTAACCAAAGAGATGCGAGAATTCTGCAGCCTAACCATTTCTCTTTATTTCTATCCTTGCATCGTAAAGAATTGAACAGAATGAAGCCTCGAATTTAATCGAATTATGGCAAGTTATTCCTCATCATCGGGATCCGAGAACCATCATGATGGATTTTTATCTTGCCGAGGTGAAGGGTTACGCCTGTTGCGATGAGTAGTAACAGTATCTTCAGCCACCAGGCTGTAACGGGCAACCCGATCGTTATCCCCATGGTCAGCCACAATAGTGCGATTGAGATTAATTTCAGCCCCAAGGGGATCCCTTTGCCATCCTGATAGTTTTTTATATAACTGCCGACCCACGAGTGGTACACCAGCCGATCGTATAGTCGTTTTGAACCTCGTCCATAACAATAAGCAGCAAGCAATAAAAATGGAGTGGTGGGTAGAACAGGTAAGAACACACCCAACAACCCAATTCCTACACTCAGCGTGCCACAAAAGACCCAAACGCCATTCCCAACCTGCTTCATTGTCTGCTTTCACGCTCCAAAGCATTAAAAACGACCATCGCGGTTGAGGCGATGGTCTTGCTCTTTTCTTTAGACAGCCGGGAAATATCTTTCCGTCTTGACGACTGTCCATCCCGAAAAAACCGGGCGGCTACTCCCCATCGGAGTACACAGATTATACATGCTGCGGGAATTTGTGTCCATGGCGGGTCGAGGGATTTTTCCGAGAGTATGGAACGCAATCCCAAGTGGATCCGGCAGCATGGTCAGACAGGCGGCTTTGCCTTGCGCAGAGTATCTACCCTGGTTTGTTCTCGTCGCTCGTGCCTCCACGATTACAACAAAATTGAGGATTCAGCGGTAGGGTACCGCCAGGGAGGATTTCTATCATCATTTTTGTATACTATTTGACCACTTTTTGTACAGTTTTTGTATTGACATTTTGGATATATTGGATTATAACTATCTCATTAGAAGGACGAATTCACCAATAAATTTTTGGAATTTTGAGAAAGGAAAGAAAATCATGAAAGACAGAGAAATTGTTGTTGAAGACCTGGTCAAATCCTACCCGGGTAAGGTGAAGGTAACCGCGGTGGATGGGATAAGTTTCCGGGTGGACGAGGGGAAAATCTTTGGTTTCCTCGGCCCGAACGGAGCTGGAAAAAGCACCACCATTAAAATCCTGACCACATTAGCCCTCCCCACTTCGGGACGTGTATATGTTGGAGGCTTTGATACCGTCAGCCAGGCAAGCGAAGTGCGACGGGTTGCCGGAGTTGCGCTGCAGGAAGTTGGGATCGATCCCCTGATGAAATCCATGGAATTACTCATCCTACAAGGACGGTTGTTTGGAGCCTCAAAGGACGAGGCAACGGGACGGGCAAAAGAATTATTGGAAGTGGTGCAGCTCTCGGATGCTGCTGAACGACGGGTGGGCACTTACAGCGGCGGAATGCGCCGCAGGCTGGACCTGGCAATGGCATTGGTCCACCAGCCGAAGGTGCTGTTCCTGGACGAGCCCACCACCGGGCTGGACCCGGTGAGCCGCAGAGATGTCTGGCGGGAAGTCCGGCGGCTAAACAGCGAGCTTGGAATCACGATCTTCCTAACCACACAATACCTGGAGGAAGCAGACGAACTCGCCGATACGGTGGCGATCATCGTGGGAGGAAAAATCGCTGCGGAAGGATCTCCTTCCACCTTAAAAGCAGCGATGGGCGAGGAATCGATCAACCTGGTCTTTGATACGACTGAAACAGCACAAAAAGGACTATCACGCCTTGAGAATATGGGAAACCGAATTCAACTTGACCGGGAGATGGTCCGGCTATACATGAGCAAGGCGGCAGAGTCCATTCCGACCGTCATCAACCAGCTCCAAAACGTGGGCCTGGCTCCGATCTCGCTGACATTGACCCAACCAACCCTCGACGATGTATTCCTGCAAGTCACAGGACAACGCCTGATCGCCGGCGAGGCCACCAAATCCAAAACATCCCGGAAACTTGAACGGGTGGAGGTAAATTAAGCCATGGCAACAAATTCATATATTCTCCCTTCTGTACGACGGGACGTGAAAAAAACCATTTCACTGCCCACGCATATCTTCCTTTTGACGATGCGGTCACTAACCACGCTGCTGCGCACACCGGAGGCGCTCCTACCGCCGATCGCGATCAGCATCTTCTTCCTGATCATCTACCAATCAACCCTGGGGAAAGCAGCAGGTTTCATTCCCGGTATCAAAGGCAGCTACCTGGGTTTCATATTACCCCTCTCGATCGTCAGCGGATCGCTGTCAGGTTCGGGCATCGCTGCCCAAAACCTGGTGCGTGATATCGAACGCGGTTATTTTGATAAACTATTACTCACCCCCGTGCGCAGAGCAGCGCTCCTGCTCGCGCCGATCCTGGCTGGCGCGATCATCCTTGGTGTGCAAGCTGCCATTGTAGTTTCCGTGGGGCTTCTGCTGGGTCTCCAGCCTGCAACCGGAGTTTTGGGCCTGCTGGCAGTAGTGGGCCTGGGAGTGCTGCTGGGGATCGGATTCGCCGGTTTCACGGTTTCGGCCGCACTCGGGAGCGGCAGTGCAGCAGCCACCCAGGGAGCCAGCTTCCTTTTCTTCCCACTGACCTTCCTGGCACCAACCTTTGTCCCGCTAGCGCTGCTTTCAGGATGGCTTGAAGTGGCTGCCAAATTAAACCCAATCACCTACGTTTTGGAGGCCATGCGTGCTTTACTCAACACAGGTTGGGATGGCAACGCGATCGTTACCAGCATCCTAGCATGTCTGGCCCTGGCGGTTGCCATGTATGCCCTGGCGGTTTTTGCCCTGAGAGTGCGAACAAGACGCACTTAGATGTGATCTGCTGTATCAGATCGAATTTCCAAGGATCTACTCAAAATGCCCGTTGAAAAAACGGGCATTTTGAGTAGATAAAACCATTAATAACAATCCCGGTAATTTATCCGGTCAGCCGTGGAGCCGTATTTCCTCTTAGAAGGAAGGTCAGCACAACTCCAGCGATAAATCCACCTACATGTGCCATGTATGCCACACCGCCCGTGTCGGCTGCACTGGTAATCGAAGCGACACTGTTAAAAAACTGCAGGACAATCCACAACCCGATGACGATCAACGCAGAAACCTGGATCACGCGTGTACCCTGCAATACCCTGACGCTCCCTTTTGGGAACATCAAAATGTATGCGCCGAGAACGCCTGCAATAGCCCCGGAGGCTCCCAAATTCGGGACGTTTGATCCCGTGCTAAATGCCAGTTGGGCAAAAGTTGCCGCAAGCCCGCAGACAAGGTAGAAGATTATGTACTTGATATGTCCGAGACGGTCTTCCACATTGTCGCCAAAGATCCATAAGTAAAGCATGTTGCCACCCAAGTGAACCCAGCCAGCATGCATAAACATTGAACTGAAGAGGGTCAGGAAATCACCAATGGGATTTGAGAGGAACCGGCTGGGGACAAAGGCCCACTTTTCAATAAATGGGTCGCCTCCGCCCAGTTCCACGAAGAAGAATAAAACATTCAAGGCGATCAAAACATAGGTGACCACCGGAACCGTTCTACGTGTGCGCTATCGTCATCACCGATCGGCAGCATAAATCACACTCCTTACCATCCCTTGTCGATTGACCAAAATTAAAATCCACCTTTCACAGCGCGCATCTGCCCGTTGATTAAACAGCAGTTGCTGATGGAGATCAGGATCCTTTCTCCGCGCACCTTTAAGAGCTGAAAGTGTTTCCCGAACTTTCGCGGCAACCTGATGGTTCGTCATTTTATCTACGGTTTCCACAGAAAGGATGCTGCCCTTCAACCCATCGCGCTCCAAACGTTTTTCCAACTCATCCTTGGCCTCGCCAGGGCCAAATATGCCAGAGCAAGTCTACCGTTCGAACGACAGCGATAACCGAATCGTAAAAATTGTTGAGATGGTTCCCAAATTGCCGATCACGCACGTCCTCGGTGGAACCGTCAAGAGAAGCATTACCACCCGTAAAACGGACGTGCTTTTCCATGTTCGAGGTTATTTCCTTGATCTCCTCGCCTGCCTCGGTAATCATTACGATCACGGCCTTGCGATGATCAATCCATAAACCTGCCTGCTTTTTCATTTGAATTATCCCTTATTGGAAATGTACCGATAGAATGATTCGTTGATGGTAACTCCCTCAACGGTTGATGAAGTGCTTGAGCACCTCGCACAGAAGTTTGGTTTGCCTGTCACAAACCTGGCAAACCCCGCGAAGTCGACCCATTACGTTGCGGTCATCCAAAAAGAGTTGGTCTTCCGATCATGCGGATGACGTCAACCAACGGTTCATTCTCGACCGGGGGAAAGCCCCTTTCGACAACATCGCTAAGACAAATCCAGTTTATGACAGGGGCTGCGATGAGTTCCGCGATATCAATTTAATTCAACCCGTCACGCATTTACGTTCTGCAGGGCAAATTCCCAATTGATCAACTTGTCGAGCACGGCATTAACGTAGTCGGCACGCCGATTCTGATAATCCAGGTAATAAGCATGCTCCCACACGTCAATGACCAGCAAGGGCTTCAAGCCCATCGTCATCGGCATATCGGCATTGGCAGTCTTTACCACCTTGAGCTGGGTTCCATCGAGGACAAGCCAGGCCCAACCACTCCCGAACTGGGAAACGGCTGTACTGGCAAGCTCCTTCTTGAAGGCGTCGACACTACCAAAGGATGCCTCGATCTTCCCTTTGAGTGCATCGGGTGGTTCGCCGCCTCCATTTGGTTTCAGGCTTTTCCAATAGAATGTGTGATTCCAGGTTTGAGCAGCATTGTTGAAGATCGGCATATGATCCGCCTGTCCGGCGGTACTGGTAATAATCTTCTCCAATGACAGGTTGGCAAAATCTGTTCCTGCGATAAGCTTGTTCAAGTTGTCCACGTACCCTTTGTGATGTTTCCCGTAGTGAAAACCCAGGGTTTTGGCCGTTATGATCGGTTCCAATGCGTTTTCGGCATACGGAAGGGGAGGCAAGGTGGTTGGCGATCCTGCTCCAGGAACGGTATAGGAATTGCCTGTTCATTTTGGTCATTTCGGTCTCCTTTTGGTTGGTAGGTGGTGTATCACGGCTTGCGAAATTTTTTTATCAACCGACCTTCTTAAAATCAATAAATCCTTGCTGAACATCGACCGAGATCAACTGCACATGAATCCGGTTGCCGACATCCAGACCCTCAAACCCATTCACGAGTTTGCCTTCGACCGGCACAGTCAGCAACCGGACCCAGGTGCCTTTCTCGGAAGCACCCGTGACAATCGAATCAAACCGCTCTCCAATCCTCGATTCGAGCAGAAGCGCAGCCGCGGATTTACCCACCTGGCGTTCGACCTTGTTGACCAGCATCCTCCGTCTGCGGTGCAATGGGCGGCCAGAAGATCCAATTCGTCCATCCGGTAGGGCACAGACCCGTGCAGCGATGGCAGCTTTCAACAAGCGTTGAGTAAGCAGATCGGGATAGCGGCGATTGGGAGCGGTGGAGTGGGCATAATCCTTGACTGCCAGGCCAAAGTGCCCCGGAACATTCCCTTCAGGAGGCTCGGCAACATATTCGCCGGAGCCGAAGAGCTTGATCACAGCCAAAGAGAGGTCGGGGAAGCGCAAGGGATCCAGCGCTTTCGCCTTGACGAGGAAACTCCTCCAGTGCTTTTGAATCCGGATTTTCCGGGAGGATGATCTTGTGTTCCAGCGCAATTTCGACGATCCGATCCCAGCGTTTTGGGATGCGCACAACGCGGCGGATCGAAGGGAAATTCCTGGCCGAGAGATAACGGGCGGTCACGCCATTGGCCGCGACCATGAAGTCCTCGATGATCTCCCTGGCACGATTCTTTGCGTCTATTTCCAGAGAGCGGATCTGATCGCCGTCGAATACGGGCCTGGCTTCATCTGTTTCCAAACTCAGCGCCCCGTGAGTGTGACGGAGATACTTCATCTTTTGGGCTGTCCGATCCTGGAGACGCAGATTTTCATCCAAGCCTTTCACAGCCAGGATGGCCTCCGGAACGCTGCCGGTCCCCTCCAGCCAGGCAGCCACGCTGTTATAAGCGAGCTTGGCATGATTGGTGACGCGGGCCTGGTAGACATCAGAATCCTGAAGAGTTCCCGTCAGCATCAATAACCATTTCAACAACGATCGACAGACGTTCCTCACCGAAATTCAGCGAGGTCAGGTCGGTGGAAAGCTTTTCAGGAAGCATTGGAAAGATCTCGGCGGCGGTATAAACCGAGGTGGTGTTATGGCGGGCGTGAGCGTCGATGGCCGAGCCATTTTTAACCAACGAGTCCACGTCTGCCACGGAAACCAGGACTTTTACTTTATCACCGGGCATCATTTCAGCAACGGTAAGCTGATCCAGGTCACGCGAGTCATCATTGTCGATGGAAGACCAGAGAAGATCGCTTAAGTCACGAATCTCGAGGATCCCCTCGATCATGTGCGCCGGGTGTTGAAGCCGTCCCAGTTCGACGAGCACTTCGGGGGAAAAATCAGGGAGCAAGCCTCGCTCGAGCATCACCCGATGGGCGATGCTCTGCAACAGAGCACGGTGGTTAGTATGATTTGGATTCATAGGATATCCTTCTCACTTGGAAATAAGCTTCGAAAGACCAAAGGCCGCGGCAGCCGCGAGACTGCCGATCAGCGCGGTCTGGAGTGCGCTGCGAACAGGACGCCCGCCAGTGAAGCGGGCTTTGACATACCCAAAGATAAGCAGCGCCGCAATCGTAAAAATGATCGAAAACATAAGGGCTGACCCCGTGTTGGAAATCAACATATAGGGGGCAAGCGGGATCATCCCACTGGCGACATAAGACACTGCAATGGTTAGAGCACTTTTCAGGGCACGTTTGGGTGCGGGTTTTTCGAGACCCAACTCAAAGCGCATCATAAAATCAATCCAGGCCTCCGGGCGCTTGCTCAAGGCTTTCGCCACGAGCGTGCTCTGCTCTTTCTCGAGACCATAGGTCAACAGCACCTGTTCCACTTCATCGATTTCTTTGGCAGGGATCATTTCGACCTCGTGCCTGTTCGATCTCCCGTTCGTTGGCGTAGTGCTCAGCATCACTTCTGGCGGCGAGATAGCCGCCCAATCCCATGGAAATCGAGCCTGCTGCAATCTCAGCCAGCCCTCCGGTGATGACGATGGCGGTCGAGCTGGCAATCCCGGAGAGTCCCGGCTGCGAGGGCAAAGGGCACAGTCAGCCCATCAGACATTCCGATCACAATGTCCCTGATGACTTCGGAGCCCGTAAAATGTTTCTCAATGTGTGGCGTTTGCGGCATCCAGTTCTCCGATTTCAATTGTACAACGGCGTTTTCGAGCGCGTACCATTCCATGCAATCGTCACTTCGCCTGAAGATGGTCCTAATGGCGGCGGAGCTCACTCATGGTACGCAAGAAATTGATCACGTCATCCCGACCGAGCACGCCCAGAATCTGATCACCTGCCATGACAGGCAACTGGTTGACACCGTCCCGGTCCATTTCTCCAAGAGCATCCACCAGCTCCGCATCGGGCCGGATCCATTTCATTTTTGCAAGCGGGATCATCACCTGGGCGGCGGTTGTGGTCAGCCAGGCAGAGGATGGAATGGCTTTCACATTGTGCAAGTGTCAATAAACCATAGACCCGGTCATCCTGTTTGACCACCAGACTGCGCTGGCCGGTCCCCAGGATGTGCTGATTGATCAACTGCTCGAGGGTGGTATCGGGCAAGATGGAGGTGTAGTCGCGGCGCATTGCATCTGCCACATGATGACCTGCCAACAGGTCATGGATCGTTTGCTGGTGAATCTGCGAGGAGGCCGCGGTTTCAAGGAACCAACCGATAAAGGCAATCCATAAGCCATTGCCGAAATTGCCCGTGAATATCTGCCAGACACCCAGGAGGATAAATATATAGGCGATCAAGCGACCCACGTTGGCAGCGATGAGGGTAGCCTTGCGCAAATTATGTGTGGCTCCCCATAAAATAGCCCGAAAGACCCGACCACCATCCAGGGGGAAACCCGGGATCAGGTTGAAGAGACCCAGCGCTCCATTAATATAGGCCAAGTATTTGGCAACGGCCAACAGCGGGGCGAGGCCGCCAACGATCGATTGCAGCAGGCCAAAGAATAACGCCAGGGCAAAACTCAGTCACAGGACCGGCGATGGCGATCCAGAACTCCGATGTGGCGCTGGGTGGTTCAGCTCCAATCTGGGCAACACCGCCAAATATGAAGAGTGTGATGCTGCGCACTGGAATCTTGTAACGCAAGGCCACCACACGAATGTCCCAACTCATGCAGCACCACACTGCCAAACATAAAGATAACCGTCACAGCACCCACAATCCAATACTGGGCTACAGGCCAGTTCGTGAATTCCGCCGGAAAGTAGCTGGTAGCCAGGGACCAGGTGAGCAACGCAAAGATCAAAAACCAGGAATAATCCACCCCGATCGGGATTCCGAGAATGCGTCCGAGGGAAATTGTGCTTTTATTCATGTTCAATTCACTTTTCCCAGATCCTAGGCATGTATAGAACCAGCTGACGAAGCCCGGTCACCGGGAAAATCAACTTTTTTGTATTCCAATTTTACTCCGATTTAGGGTGGAGGATTTTCGCGTAAAAATGCCATCACTGGCAAATGTTGAGGCCAGATCCGCAATAGGAAATGGAAATCCCCGTCCACGGAAGGCATGTATAAATATTATTGATCGTCTTCCTGTAACCAAGCGCAATAAAACCACGAATATTACTGCTCCGACAAACGCTATCAGGATGGATTCAAGGTTGAAGCCAGAAATCGGATCACCGATATGGAAGAAATAGGAAGCAATCCAACCTCCGAGTAATGCGCCAACCACACCGACGACGATATCCCCGATACATCCGAAACCATTCCCTTTTACGACCAATCCAGCCAGCCAACCAGCCAGCAAACCAACGACAATCCAGGAAAGTATTCCCATTTTGATCTCCTATCCTAATTGATTGATGATCCTGCTAAGGATCCAGTTTGATGCATGTTCTCCATATGATCATGTGAAGCCGTAATTCATCATACATTAAAGGCTGCTCCGCCACATCAACCGGCTGGGGAGTTCTTTTCTCCGCCACTTGGGGGAGACTACAAAATCCGGATAAACGATGAAAACGGACCTACTAGACGATTTTGAATTCATTTCTCCATCCCAGGGGTGAAGGCTGACAGGGAAGTAAAACTTGCGAGTACCCTGACTGG